>NZ_JACJVP010000006.1 GCF_014212125.1 Cohnella nanjingensis | reverse complement strand
GCGTTGGAGGTCCGGAGGTCCGGAGATCTGGGGATCCGGAGGTCTGGTGGTCTGGTGATCCGGAGATCTGGGGATCCGGAGGTCCGGAGGTCTGGAGATTTGGAGGTCCGGAGGTCCGGAGGCCCGGAGGTCCGACAAATCTATGATGATGGAACAATAGGTGCTTAGAATGTCAGAATGTCCGCTAACCACCAAATAAAAATCAAATAGGCCATGTAGATTTTATCGTTGCAGCTCGTAAAGGCCGGATTCGCCGCTGTGCGATCCTTTTATAGCCTATCGCAATTTTCATTATAGCCTGTGACCTGGTAAGGTCATGCGTGTTTTTTGGCGTTTTGCAGTTCATACGAGGGAAGCCGCCCGCGCTTGGCATTGGCTGTATGCATCAAATTTCCTATCGATGCCTTCGCTTGCGATTCGAACGCTCCCATTTCCCCTGAAAATGGGCATAATGATGCTCTGTCGGGCGACTGTATATCATTGTAAGCGTTATTATCGGGAATTTCCCGAACATTCGGATCGTCTGGATCGACAATATTCGAAAATTTCGTTGACACATCCCTACAAAATACCTAGAATGAGTTGTGGATAATATACAACTGCATATTCCTTTTCGTATAATTCCGGGGATCGGCCCGGAAGTCTCTACGAGGTCACCGCAAATGATCTATCTACGGAAAGCGAAAAAGCATGCGCAAGGGGATTCGCGATTCCCGGCGTATGGATTTTCGCGGTTGTGCGGAGCCTAGAAGAGAATTCTTCTAGGCTTTTTGAGCGGTTCGGAAGGTTTAAGTTTCGGTTAGCCTTATCCGAATCGTCTCCGATAAAAACGTCTCGCCCTCATAGAGGACAGCGCGTTCGTTTTTACGGGTTTGTTACGGTTTATCCAATCAATCTCACCAGATGAGGGAGGAGCTATTGAAACGATGGAACGTTTCTTTAAGCTGAAAGAACTGGGAACAAACGTACGCACAGAGATCATGGCGGGGATCACGACGTTTATGACGATGGCGTACATACTGGCGGTCAACCCGCTGGTGCTTGGCGGATCCGGGCTGGACACGTACGGCATCTTCCTCGCGACCGCGCTTGCCGCAGGTATTTTCACGCTGGCCATGGGGATCTTCGTGAACTTCCCCGTCGCGCTCGCGCCGGGCATGGGCCTCAACGCCTACTTCGCCACGACCGTTATCACTTCCAAAGCGACCGGCCATGCGATCACGCCTTCGATGGCGCTCGCGGCTGTCTTTATCTCCGGTATCATCTTCATTATCTTGACGGTTACCCGCGTTCGCCAGATGCTGCTCGTCGCGATTCCGGACGGCCTGAAGCATGCGATCACCGTCGGCATCGGCTTGTTCATCGCGATTATCGGCTTGAAGAACAGCGGACTGCTGACGATCTCCCTGAGCCCGTTCAACGACTATGCCGCCGGCAACTATGTCAACTTGAACAGCAACGAGACGATCCTGCACCTGGGCGACCTGGCGGAGCCTTCCGTATGGCTCACGATCGCCGGCCTCTTGATCATCGGCATCCTGATGGTGCTGCGCGTCAAGGGCGCCATCCTGTTCGGGATTCTGATCACCACGCTCATCGGCGCGATTCCGGGCGTCGACGTCGTCAGCTTCGACTCGCTCAAGTCCGCCAGTTGGGTGCCGGAGTTCGGCAAGCTGAACTTCTGGGACTTCGACTTCGCGGACCTGATGACGACCGGTCTCCTCTCGGCGATCGCGACCTTCACGTTCGTCGAGCTGTTCGATACGTTCGGCACGCTGGTCGGTACGGCCAACCGCGCCGGCTTCTTCAAGAACAAGGAAGAAGGCAACAAACGCGTAGGCAAGGCGATGTTCGTCGACGCGGTCGCGGTCAGCGGCGGCGCCATGCTCGGCACCAGCACGATGACGGCTTACGTCGAGAGCTCCGCCGGCATCGCGGAAGGCGGCCGTTCGGGCCTCACCTCCTCGACGACGGGCGTGCTGTTCCTGCTCTCGCTGTTCCTGGCGCCGATCGCGCTGCTCGTGCCGACCCCGGCCACGAGCGCGGCGCTGATCATCGTCGGCGTATTGATGATGCAGTCGGTTAAGGAGATCGACTTCTCCGATCTCGTCATCGGCATTCCGGCGTTCCTGACGGTCGCCATGATGCCTTTCACCTACAACATCGCGAACGGCATTTCCTTCGGCATCATCGCCTATGTCGTACTGGCTCTGGTAGCCAACCTGTTCGGCGGCAAGAAGTATCAGATTCACTGGCTCATGTGGATTCTGTTCGTGCTCGTCATCGCCCGTTATATCTTCGTCGGCTCCGCAGGTTAATCTGAGGCCGAGCTCGGACCGTTAACGGAGCGAACCTTCAACCCCGTGTATCCAACCCCGTTTTGCTTCCCGACCGAGGGAGGTAGGGCGGGGTTTTATCTATCATTCTCATCTATTTGGAAAAGATCGATGTATAGGGGCGGGACTATCCGCTGCTCCTCGGAATCCGCCTTAGGCGGAATGGGAGGCAGACGAGGGAGGGAAATCCGAATTCAGAAGCGATTGTGTCAGAATCCGAACATTCGTATTTTCATCAGGAAAAAGCGTTCGCCTTTCGTTTGACATTCATGTAAGGTTTGCGGTAAACTTAAGACCGTGAAAAAAAACGATAATCGCTCGTATATCATCGGGAATAAGGCCCGATCGTCTCTACCCGAAAACCCTAAATTTTCGGACTACGAGCTCCTGGGACCCAAGGTGGAATGCCGCCTGCGACCGATCGAATCGGGACCGGACCGCGCATTGCGCCTATGTGGCGTCCGGCGGGCCGCAGGCTGAAGCGAATAGGGACTCGCGAGAGAAGACGGGCGAGATGGGGAATGCTGACAACATATACCCGTCGCCCTTTTTTTGTACGCCATTCAGAGAATAGGAGTTTCGCCCGTCCGTCCGTTCTCTCGGGCTCGCCCTATAGGATGGCGACGCGCGCAGAGGAGACGGCGAGGCCGGACCGGCGAATTCAAGGACTACATTCGTTAAAACGGGAAGGGTGGAATCATGTCGGCATTGGTCGGCGTCATCATGGGGAGCACGTCGGATTGGGAAACGATGAAGAAAGCGTGCGACGTGCTGGACGAATTGAACGTACCGTATGAGAAAAAGGTCGTCTCGGCGCATCGGACGCCGGATCTCATGTTCGAATATGCGGCATCCGCAGCCGGGCGGGGACTGAAGGTCATCATCGCCGGCGCGGGCGGGGCCGCCCATCTGCCGGGCATGGTGGCGGCGAAGACCGTCCTGCCCGTCATCGGCGTGCCCGTCAAGTCCTCTACCTTGAACGGGCTGGATTCGCTGCTCTCGATCGTGCAGATGCCGGGCGGCATCCCGGTCGGCACGGTGGCGATCGGCCCGGCCGGCGCGACCAACGCGGGGCTGCTGGCCGCGCAGATCATCGGGGCGTTCGATCCCGAGGTGCAAGCGCGGGTCGCGGAACGCCGCGAGCGGACGACCCAGCAGGTGCTCGACAACGGTGAGCTGCCATGAGCCTGAATCGGGATCTGGAGCAGCTCTTGAACGGCGAAGGCATCTCGTGCGAAGGGGATGTCTGCGGGCCGATCGGCGCGGGCTTCGGCGGTCCGGGGGAGCGGCAAGCGGCTGCCCCTAAAGCGGAGGACGGCGGCAGCGCGGCGGCGCGCACGATCCTGCCCGGCGCGACGATCGGCATCCTGGGGGGCGGACAGCTCGGCCGGATGCTGGCGCACGCGGGCGGCCGGATGGGGTACAAGTTCGTGACGCTCGACCCGACGCCGGACGCGCCTTGCGGCCAGACGGCGGACCAGATCGTCGCCGGCTACTCGGACCGCAAGGCGGCGCGCGAGCTGGCGCGCCGGTCGGACGTCATCACGTACGAGTTCGAGAACGTGGACGCGGACGTCGCCGCGATGTTGGCGAGCGAATCCTACGTGCCGCAAGGCAGCGACTTGCTGCACACGACGCAGCACCGGCTGCGCGAGAAGCGCGCCATCGAGGCGGCGGGCGCGCGCGTGGCGCCTTACGCCGAGATCGCGAGCCTCGAGGGGCTTCGCGAAGCGGCGGCCCGTCTCGGCCTGCCGGCCGTCCTGAAGACGGCGACCGGCGGCTACGACGGCAAAGGCCAATGGGTGCTCCGCGAGGAGGCCGATCTTGCGCCCGCGTGGGCGGAAGCGGAGCAGGCGGGCACCGCGCTCGTCCTGGAGAAGTTCATCGTCTTCGACCGGGAGATCTCGGTCATCGCGGCACGCCGGCCGTCGGGCGAGATCCGAACGTTCCCGCCCGCGGAGAACGTGCACGTTCGCAATATTTTACATTTATCGATCGTGCCCGCGCGCGTGGACGACACGATTCGCGCGGAGGCGGAGCGGCTCGCGGTGTCGATCGCCGAGACGCTCGGCGCCGTCGGCCTGATCGCCGTCGAGATGTTCGTCGCGACGGACGGGACGCTGTACGTGAACGAGCTGGCGCCGCGGCCGCACAACTCCGGCCACTATACGATGGAGGCCAGCAAGACGTCGCAGTTCGAGCAGCATATCCGCGCGATCTGCGACCTGCCGCTCGGCGATCCGGGGCTGCTGACGCCGGTCGTCATGGCCAACGTCCTCGGCGAGCACGTCCTTCCGCTGCTGGATTGGATGCGGACGGCCGACCCCGAGGCCGCGCGGCTGGGCGTCGAGCCGAAGGTGCATCTGTACGGCAAGGCGGAAGCCAAACATAAGCGCAAGATGGGTCACGTCAACGTGCTCGCCCCGAACGTAGAGGCGGCGCTGGCGTGGATCGCCCAATCAAATATCTGGAGGGTCTAAAGAGTCATGATCGAACGTTACAGCCGCCCCGAGATGCGGGCCATCTGGACCGAGGAGAATAAATTCAAAGCCTGGCTGGAAGTGGAACTGTGCGCATGCGAGGCTTGGGCCGAGCTCGGGCATATCCCGAAGGAAGATACGGTGGAACTGCGCAAGAACGCCAAGTTCGACATCGACCGGATCTACGAGATCGAGCAGGAGACGCGCCACGACGTCATCGCCTTCACCCGCGCCGTATCCGAGAGCCTGGGCGCGGAGCGCAAATGGGTGCACTACGGCATGACTTCCACCGACGTCGTCGATACGGCGCTCGGCTACCTGCTGAAGCAGGCCAACGAGATTCT
Source organism: Cohnella nanjingensis (assembly GCF_014212125.1). Classification (GTDB taxonomy): domain Bacteria; phylum Bacillota; class Bacilli; order Paenibacillales; family Paenibacillaceae; genus Cohnella; species Cohnella nanjingensis. The sequence continues at coordinate 270,210 of NZ_JACJVP010000006.1, read as the reverse complement.
CGAGCGCGATATCGCGAACTTCATCGACATCCTTCGCAAGCAAGCGATTCAATATCGATCGACTCCGATGATGGGCCGTACGCATGGCGTGCACGCGGAGCCGACGACGTTCGGCCTGAAGCTGGCGCTGTGGCACGAAGAGATGAAGCGGAACCTGGAGCGGTTCAAGCGGGCCGCCGACAACGTGCAGTTCGGCAAGATGTCCGGCGCCGTCGGCACCTACGCCAACCTCGATCCGTTCGTCGAGCAGTTCGTCTGCCGGAAGCTCGGCATCACCGCGGCGCCGATCTCGACGCAGACGCTGCAGCGCGACCGCCATGCCGAGTACATGGCGACGCTGGCCTTGATCGCTTCGTCGCTCGACAAGTTCGCCACCGAGATCCGCGCGCTGCAGAAGAGCGAATTCCGCGAGGTCGAAGAGCCGTTCGCGAAGGGCCAGAAGGGCTCGTCCGCGATGCCGCACAAGCGCAACCCGATCGGGTGCGAGAACATCAGCGGCCTGTCCCGCGTCATCCGCGGCCACATGATCACCGCGTACGAGAACGTATCGCTGTGGCACGAGCGCGACATCTCCCACTCGTCGGTCGAGCGCATCATCCTGCCGGACGCGACGATGCTGCTGAACTACATGCTGAACCGGTTCGGCAACATCGTGAAGAATTTGACGGTGTTCCCGGAGAACATGAAGCGCAACATGCGCAGCACGTACAACGTGCCGTTCTCCGGCCGCATCATGACGAAGCTGATCGACAAGGGCTTCAGCCGCGAACAGGCCTACGACACCGTGCAGCCGCGCGCGATGCAGGCCTGGGAGGAGCAGCGCGACTTCCGCGACATCGTCGCCGCGACGCCTGCGATTACGGAAGTGCTCACGGCCGAAGAGATTGCCGACGCGTTCGATCCGTCGTGGCATCTCAAGCACGTCGATACCATCTTCGAGCGTCTCGGCTTGATCGCGGAGTAAACCCCGTTAAAGGCGCGTTCGCCTTCCTCAAGCGGAAGGCGAAGCCGGTTTAACTTCAAATAAGAGATTCTCATTCCTACCTAATAGGAGGCTGTCATGCCGACCGAAGCGTTATCCACCGCCGAAGGGCTCGTCCGAGCGCCGCTCCTCCACAAAGGCAAAGTGCGCGAGCTCTACGACCTCGGCGAACACTTGCTCATCGTCGTCACCGACCGCATCTCCGCCTTCGACTACGTGCTCGATCCGGCCGTGCCGGACAAGGGGCGCGTGCTGAACGGCCTCAGCTCCTTCTGGTTCTCGCTCACCGGGGAGATCCAGCCGAACCATGTCGTCCATACGGACGCGGAGAAGCTGGGCGATCTGGTCGCCGAGCCGGGCAAGCTGGCCGGCCGGATCATGGTCGCCAAGAAAGCGAAGCGCATCGACATCGAATGCGTCGTCCGCGGGTATATCACGGGCGGCGGCTGGCGGCAGTACCAACAAGGCGGCGAAGTGAACGGCATCCGGCTGCCGGACGGCCTGCGCAAGAACGGCAAGCTCGAACAGCCGATCTTCACGCCGGCCGGCAAGAACGACATCGGCCACGACGAGGACATCCCGTTCGGGGAGATGGCCCGCCGGGTCGGCCTGCCGCTGGCCGAGGCGCTGCGTGACAAGAGCCTTCATTTATACGAATACGGCCGCCGGGCGTGCGAGCGCAAAGGCATCATCCTCGCGGATTGCAAGTTCGAGTTCGGACTTATCGATGACGAGATCATCCTGATCGACGAACTGTTCACCCCGGATTCCTCGCGGTTCTGGGCGCGGGAGAACTACGCGCTGGACGTCGAGATCGACAGCATGGACAAGGAGCCCGTGCGCAGCTATCTGTCGGGTTCGGATTGGGACAAGAACAGCCCGCCGCCCCGCTTGCCGGACGCCGTCGTCCAAGCGACGACCGAGCGTTACCGGGACATCTACCGCCGGTTGACCGAAGGCGGCGAAGCCTAGATCTTTTAGACCGCTAACGATGAAGCACTTTAACTTTTCCCCAATCAGGAGGAGAACCCACCCATGAAAGCAACGGTATACGTGACGATCAAAGAGAACGTGCTCGACCCGCAAGGAAACGCCGTCCAAGGCTCCCTGCACACGATGGGCTTCGACGAAGTCGGCAAGGTGCGCATCGGCAAGTACATGGAGCTCGACCTCGACACGAACGACCGCGCGCATGCGGAAGAGCGCATCAAGGCGATGTGCGAGAAGCTGCTCGCGAACACCGTCATCGAAGACTATCGCTTCGAACTGGAGGGCTGAGACCTCATGAAATTCGCGGTCATCGTATTTCCGGGCTCCAACTGCGACATCGATATGCTGAAAGCGGTCGAAGACACGGTCGGACAACCCGTCGATTATGTGTGGCATACGGCTACCGACCTGTCGGCCTATGACGCGATTCTCGTGCCGGGCGGCTTCTCCTACGGGGACTATCTCCGCTGCGGCGCGATCGCGCAATTCGCGCCGGTCATGAGCGAGATCCGCAAGGCGGCGGAGCAGGGCAAGTTCGTCCTCGGCGTCTGCAACGGGTTCCAGATCCTCACCGAAGCGGGTCTCCTCCCGGGGGCGCTCATCCGCAACAAGAGCCTGAAGTTCCGCTGCCATCCGGTCGACCTGCGGGTCGAGAACACGAAGACGGCGTTCACGAACGGCTATGAGCACGGCGACCTCATCCGCATCCCGATCGCGCACGGCGAAGGCAACTTCTACTGCGACGACGAGACGCTGGCGAAGCTCCAGGCCAACGAGCAGATCGTCTTCCGCTACGCGGGCGACAATCCGAACGGCTCCGTAGACGACATCGCGGGCATCTGCAACGAAGAAGGCAACGTCGTCGGCATGATGCCGCATCCGGAGCGCGCGGTCAGCGAGCTGCTCGGCTCGGCGGACGGCGCCGGCATGTTCAAGTCAGTACTCAACGCTTGGAGGGAACGCAATGGCGCAGCAAGTGTCCGCTAAAGAACCGACAACCCTACAGATCGCCGAGCAGAAAATATACAAGCAATTCGGCGTGTCCGACTCCGAGTACGCGCTCATCTGCGACTTCCTAGGCCGCCAGCCGAACTACACCGAGATCGGCGTGTTCAGCGTCATGTGGTCGGAGCATTGCGCGTACAAGAACTCCAAGCCGCTGCTTCGCCGCTTCCCGACGACCGGCCCGCGCGTCCTGATGGGCCCCGGCGAAGGCGCCGGAATCGTGGACATCGGCGACAAGCAAGCCGTCGTGTTCAAGATCGAGTCGCACAACCACCCCTCCGCCGTCGAGCCTTACCAAGGCGCGGCTACGGGCGTGGGCGGCATCATCCGCGACATCTTCTCCATGGGTTCCCGTCCGATCGCGCTGCTGAACTCGCTGCGCTTCGGCCGGCTCGAGAACGACCGCGTGCGCTACCTGTTCGAGCACGTCGTCAGCGGCATCGCCGGCTACGGCAACTGCATCGGCATCCCGACCGTCGCGGGCGAAGTGATGTTCGACGAAGCGTATGAAGGCAATCCGCTCGTCAACGCCATGTGCGTCGGCCTCATCGATCACGACAAGATCCAGCGCGGCGTCGCCAAAGGCGTCGGCAACCCGGTCTTCTACGTCGGTCCGGCTACCGGCCGCGACGGCATCCACGGCGCGACGTTCGCGTCCGAGGACTTGACCGCCGAGTCCGAAGCCAAGCGCTCCGCCGTCCAAGTCGGCGATCCGTTCATGGAGAAGCTGGTCATGGAAGCGACGCTCGAGCTGATCGATTCCGGCATCGTGCTGGGCATCCAGGACATGGGCGCCGCGGGTCTCACGTGCTCGAGCGCCGAGATGGCGAGCAAAGCCGGCAACGGCATGGAGCTGTACCTCGACGAGGTGCCGCAGCGCGAGGAAGGCATGACGGCGTACGAGATGATGCTGTCCGAATCGCAGGAGCGCATGCTGTTCGTCACCGAACCGCAGCACGAAGCCCAGGCGAAGGCGATCTTCGAGCGTTGGGGCCTGCACTGCGCGAAGGTGGGCAAGGTGACCGACGACGGCCGCCTGCGCCTGTTCCACAAGGGCGAGGAAGTCGCCGACATGCCGGTCAAGGCGCTCGTCGACGACTGCCCGATCTACGACAAGCCTTCGAAGGTGCCGGACTATTACCTGAAGAACGGCTCCATCGATACGAACCGCTACGAGCAAGCGCTCGACCTGAACGACGCCTTGAAGAAAGTGCTCGGTTCTCCGTCGCTCGCCAGCAAAGAGTGGGTGTACAGCCAATACGACTACCAAGTCCGCACGTCCACGGCCGTCGTGCCGGGTTCGGACGCGGCCGTCGTCACGATCCGCGGCACGCGCAAAGCGCTGGCGATGACGACCGACTGCAACGGCCGGTACGTCTACCTGGATCCGGAAGTCGGCGGACGCATCGCGGTCGCGGAAGCGGCGCGCAACATCGTCTGCTCCGGCGGCGAGCCGCTCGCGATCACGGACAACCTGAACTTCGGTTCGCCGGAGAAGCCGGAAGTATTCTGGCAGATGGAGAAATCCGTCGACGGCATGGCCGAAGCCTGCCGCTTCCTCGAGACGCCGGTCATCGGCGGCAACGTGTCGCTGTACAATGAGAACGCGAAGGGCGCCATCTACCCGACGCCGGTCGTCGGCATGGTCGGCCTCATCGCCGATATCGATCACATCACGACGCAAGAATTCAAAGCCGAAGGCGACGTCATCTTCCTGCTGGGCGAGACGAAGGCGGAGATCGGCGGCAGCGAGTTCCAATACGCGGTGCACGGCTTGACGGAAGGCCGCCCGCCGGAGATCGATCTGGCGACGGAGAAGGCGCTGCACGGCGCCGTCCTCGGCGCGATCCGCCAAGGACTCGTCGCTTCCGCGCACGACCTGTCGGAAGGCGGCCTCGCGGCCGCCGTCGCCGAAGCGACCTTCGGCCGCGGCCTGGGCGCCAAGATCGACTTCGCGACGAACCTGCGTCCGGACCTTGCGCTGTTCAGCGAATCGCAGTCGCGGATTCTGCTGTCGGCGAAACCGCGGCATGCGGAAGAACTCGCGGCTTGGCTGTCGGAGCAAGGCGTGCCCGCGCAGCAGCTCGGCACGGTCGGCGGCGACCGACTGGCGATCGCGGTGAACGGACATACGGCTATCGAAGCATCTGTGAACGAATTCCGCCAAGAATGGAAGGAAGCGATCCCATGCCGGATGCAGTAAAATCCGGAAGCATCGCCGGCGCGGCCCCCGCGCTGCCCGGCACGCAGACGGAGGGCCTCGCGCCCGCCGAGGCGCGTTTCTGGACCGGAGACTACTATAATCAGGGCAACGGTCATGAAGAGATCTTTGACAAGCTGAAGGAAGAATGCGGCGTCTTCGGGGTGTTCGGTCATCCCGACGCCGCTTCGCTCGCCTACTACGGCCTGCACGCGCTGCAGCACCGGGGCGAGGAGAGCTGCGGCATCTGCACGTCCGACGAGGGCGCGTTCCACTATCACCGCGGGATGGGCCTCGTGAAGGAAGTATTCGACCGCGACAGGCTGGCGTCGCTGACGGGCACGAACGCGATCGGCCACGTCCGCTACTCCACGGCTGGCGCGAGCCAGCTGGCGAACGCGCAGCCGCTCGTGTTCAAGTACCGCGACGGCGATCTGGCCGTCTGCACGAACGGCAACCTCGTCAACGAGCCGATCATCCGGCGCGAGCTCGAGGAGCAAGGCTCGATCTTCCAGACGACGAGCGACACCGAGGTCATCGCACACATGATCGCGCGCTCGCCGAAGGATCTCGTCGAAGCGGTCAAGGACGCGTTCTCCAGGCTCATCGGGGGCTTCGCGTTCCTCATCATGACCAAGGACCGCCTCATCGCGGCGTGCGACCCGAACGGCCTGCGTCCGATGGTCATCGGCCGCCTCGGCGACGCGTATATCTTCGCCTCCGAGTCGTGCGCCTTCGAGACGATCGGCGCCGAGTACGTGCGGGACGTCCAGCCGGGCGAGCTGCTCGTGCTCGACAAGAACGGCCTGCGCGAGGACCGCTACGCCAAGCTGGAGCGCCGTGCCGTGTGCGCGATGGAGTATATCTACTTCGCGCGGCCGGACAGCGACATTAACGCCGTGAACCTGCACATGTCCCGCAAGCGGATGGGTCAACAGCTGGCGCAGGAAGCGTTCGTCGACGCGGATATCGTCACGGGCGTGCCCGATTCCAGCATCTCCGCCGCGATCGGCTACGCCGAACAGACCGGCATTCCTTACGAGCTTGGACTCATCAAGAATAAATACACGGGCCGGACGTTCATTCAGCCGTCGCAGGAGCTGCGCGAGAAGGGCGTCAAGATGAAGCTCTCCGCCGTCCGCAAGGTGGTGCAGGGCAAGCGCGTCGTCATGATCGACGACTCGATCGTGCGCGGCACGACTTCGCTCCGCATCGTCAACCTGCTGCGGGAGGCTGGCGCGCTCGAGGTGCACGTCCGGATCACGTCGCCGCCTTTCGCGAACCCTTGCTACTACGGCATCGATACGCCGGACCGCCGCGACCTCATCGCTTCGAGCAAGACGGTCGAGGAGATCCGCCAGGCGATCAACGCGGACTCGCTCTACTTCCTGAGCAAGGAAGGGCTGCTCGAAGCGGTCGGCGGCCACGCCGGCGAGCAGGACCGCGGGTTGTGCCTCGGCTGCTTCACGAACGACTACCCGACGCGGGTAGAGTTCGAGCACGCCAAAGCGACGTCGTGCAGCTGCGACTGAGTCGCGGCTTGCGAGGGCGTTAAGCCCCCGACTATCGCCCATTTTGCGTTACAGCACGCTCAAAAGTTGCAAAAGTACATCTTATTGGACCGCATTGCGACGGGAAACGTGATTTTGTTGTAAACGTACAACTTATTTCGCGGAATTCAGCCGAAATGCCGGTTTTTCGCAAAATAAGATGTACAAATGCAACTTATAGCCGCGAAAGAGCCGTTTTGCGAGAAATAAGATGTACGAATGCAACTTATTGCGCGGATGAACGGTAATGTGTCAGATGAACGCGGCGAGAGAGCGACCTAGCGAGAATGAAGATACATCTGTCTGCTTGAGTGAGCGATGCAGAGTGACGAATGCGCGCCCAAGCGAGAAAGAAGATGTATGTAAGGTTCTGGCGTCAAAGAAGAGATACGGTAGAAGCGCGATCTAGCGGGATTTAAGCAGTACGTTTGCAACGTATTGCGCGGAGAAGCGGAAAGGCGTCCAACCGGGCGCCTGCCTTGATCCGAAGCATCCAGCATTACCGTCTGCAAAGATGCAGCTAACTCCCGCCGGATTCCCACCGGTCCGAGGCGGGATTTACCTGCACTTTTGCAGAGTCGCTCCGACTAATGAATATTCCAGGGAGGCTTACACAGTGTCCGAAGCGTACAAACAGGCAGGCGTCGACATTGCCGCAGGCAACGAAGCGGTCGAACGGATGAAGAAGCACGTCAAGAGAACGTTCCGTCCCGAGGTGCTGACCGGGCTCGGCGGATTCGGCGGGCTATTCGGCCTGAACAAGGACAAGTACGAGGAGCCGGTGCTCGTGTCCGGCACGGACGGCGTCGGCACGAAGCTGAAGCTGGCTTTCCAGATGGACAAGCACGACACGATCGGCATCGACGCGGTCGCCATGTGCGTCAACGACGTGGTCGTGACGGGCGCGGAGCCGCTCTTTTTCCTGGACTACCTCGCCTGCGGCCAACTGGTGCCGGAGAAGATCGAAGCGATCGTCAAAGGCGTGGCCGACGGCTGCGAGCAAGCCGGCTGCGCGCTGATCGGCGGCGAGACGGCGGAGATGCCGGGTATGTACCAGGACGGCGAGTATGATATCGCCGGCTTCACCGTAGGCATCGTCGACAAGCCGAAGGCGATCGACGGCTCTACGATCGCGGCGGGCGACGCCGTCATCGGCCTCGGTTCGAGCGGCATCCACTCCAACGGCTTCTCCCTCGTGCGCCGTCTGCTGCTGGAACAGCAAGGCTACGGATTGGACGACAAGCTGCCGGAGCTGCAAGGACAAACGCTGGGCGAGGCGCTCATCGAGCCTACCCGTATCTACGTGAAGTCGATCCTGAAGCTGCTGGAGAGCGTCAAGATCAAGGGGATGGCCCACATCACCGGCGGCGGCTTCATCGAGAACATTCCGCGCGTGTTGCCGGAAGGCGTGAACGTCGACATCGCGCGCGGCGCATGGCCGGTGCAGCCGGTATTCGGCCTCATGCAGCGGGACGGCCACATCTCCGACCGCGACATGTATACGACGTTCAATATGGGCATCGGCATGGTGCTGGTCGTCCCGGCCGAGCAAGCCGAACAAGCCATCGCCCTCGCGAAGGAGAACGGCGAAGCGGCGTACCTCATCGGTCGAGTGACCGCGGGCAGCCGCATCGTCACGTTCGGGGGCGTTGAGCTCTAATGTCATCTACACCCTTGCGGATCGCGGTCTTCGCTTCGGGCAGCGGGAGCAACTTTCAAGCGCTGGCGGAGGCGGCCCAAGGCGGCCGTCTCGGGGCGGAGATCGCGCTGCTCGTATGCGACAAGCCCTCTGCCCCTGTGGTTAGCCGGGCGCGCGCCTTCGGGATCGACGCCTTCGTGTTCCAACCGAGGGACTACGCGTCCCGCGAAGCTTACGAAGCGGAGATCGTATCGCGGCTGCGGGACGAAGGCATCGAGCTGATCGTCCTGGCCGGCTACATGCGGCTCATTACGGACGTGCTGGTTCAGCCGTATTACGGACGGATGATCAACATCCACCCGGCGCTGCTGCCCGCGTTTCCGGGAATCCGGGCGATTCGGCAGGCGTTGGAATACGGCGTGAAGCTGACAGGCGCGACGGTGCACTATGTGGACGGCGGTATGGATTCGGGACCGATCCTCGCGCAGCGGGCGGTGGAGATCCGGGACGACGATACGGAGGAGACGCTGGCGGCGCGGGTGCACGCGGTCGAGCATGAGCTGCTGCCGCGGGCGGTCCGCTGGATCGCCGAAGGACGGGTCGCTTTGGACGGACGGATCGTAACGGTTAGACGATAACAAGCAATAGCGAAGAGGAGTGTTGGGGAATCATGGCGATCAGAAGAGCGCTGGTCAGCGTATCCGACAAGACGGGCATCACGGCATTCTGCCGCGAGCTCGCGCAGCAAGGCGTGCAGATCATCTCGACGGGCGGAACGCATGCGCTGCTGGAGAAGGAAGGCGTGCCGGTCATCGGCATCTCGGACGTAACGGGCTTCCCGGAAATTCTGGACGGACGCGTGAAGACGCTGCATCCGGCCGTTCACAGCGGCCTGCTGGCCATCCGCGACAGCGCGGAGCACCGCGAAGCGATGGAGAAGCTGGGCCTCGACTATATCGACCTGGTCGTCGTCAACCTGTATCCGTTCAAGGAGACGGTGTCGAAGCCGAACGTCAGCTACGAGGACGCCATCGAGAACATCGACATCGGCGGGCCGACTATGCTGCGCTCCGCGGCGAAGAACCATGCGTTCGTCACTGTCGTCGTCGACGCGGGCGACTATGCGCAGGTACTGGAGGAAGTCCGCTCCGGCGGCGACACGACGCTCGAGACGCGCAAGCGCCTCGCGGCCAAAGTGTTCCGCCACACGTCCGCCTACGACGCGCTGATCTCCGAATACTTCGCGAAGCAGCTCGGCGAGCCGCTGCCGGAGAGCCTGACCGTCACGTACGAGAAGGTGCAGGACCTGCGCTACGGCGAGAATCCGCACCAGCAGGCCGCCTTCTACCGCAAGCCGATCGCTTCCGGCGCCAACGTCACGACGGCGAAGCAGCTGCACGGCAAGGAGCTGTCCTACAACAATATCAACGACGCGAACGCGGCGCTCGCGATCGTCGGAGAGTTCGACGAGCCGGCCGTCGTTGCGGTGAAGCATATGAATCCGTGCGGCGTGGGCATCGGCAGCGACATTGACCAAGCTTACGTCAAGGCGTACGAATCCGACCCGACGTCGATCTTCGGCGGCATCGTCGCGGCCAACCGGACGATCGAAGCCCCGACCGCGCAGCGGCTCAGCGAGATCTTCCTCGAGATCGTCCTCGCGCCGGACTTCACGCCGGAAGCGCTGGAGATTCTGCAGCGCAAGAAGAATATCCGCCTGCTCGCGACCGGCAAGACCGCCTCGGCGGCGGAACGCCAATCCGAATGGCTCGTCACGAGCGTCGAGGGCGGCATGCTCGTCCAACAGAGCGACGTGCACTCGCTCGGCGAGGCCGACCCGAAGGTCGTCACGGAGCGCCAGCCGACGCCGGAAGAGCTGAAGCAGCTGCTATTCGCGTGGAAAGTCGTGAAGCACGTGAAGTCCAACGCGATCCTGCTGGCCGCGGACAATCAGACGGTCGGCGTAGGCGCCGGGCAGATGAACCGCGTCGGCGCGGCGCGCATCGCGATCGAGCAAGCGGACGGCAAGGCGAAGGGCGCGGTGCTGGCTTCGGACGCGTTCTTCCCGATGGGCGATACGCTGGAGCTGGCTGCGCAAGCCGGCATCACGGCCGTCATCCAGCCGGGCGGCTCGATTAAGGACGAAGAGTCGATTGCCGTCGCCAACAAGTACGGCATCGCGATGATCGTCACTGGCGTGCGCCACTTCAAGCACTGATCATAGTAGATCTCGCGGCGGGCATGACACGCTGCGGGGAGAGGGGTAGCGTTACGGCGTAACGCTATTTTCTCTGCACGGGCGCGTTTGGAGCGGCGCAGGGTTTGGAGCATGACGGGCTGTAACCCGAAATAATCGGGTTGCATGCCGCCGGAGCGCGGGTTAGCGGGCTGTAACCCGAAATAATCGGGTTGCGTGCCGCCGGAGCGCGGGTTAGCGGGCTGTAACCCGAAATAATCGGGTTACGTGTCGCCGGAGCGCGGGTTAGCGGGCTGTAACCCGAAATAATCGGGTTACGTGTCGCCGGAGCGTTGGTAAGTGGGCTGTAACCCGAAATAATCGGGTTGCGTGCCGCCGGAGCGCGGGTTAGCGGGCTGTAACCCGAAATAATCGGGTTGCGTGCCGCCGGAGCGTTGGTAAGTGGGCTGCAACCCGAAATAATCGGGTTATTCAACCTCGCTGCCATCATTCGAAGCAAGGAACGGGAACTTATGCGATTAGGGGGACAAGGAACATGCGGATTCTGGTAATCGGACGGGGCGGGCGCGAGCACGCGATCATCTGGGCGCTGAAGAAGAGCGAGAAGGTGAAGCACATCTTCTGCGCGCCGGGCAACGCGGGGATCGGACAGCTGGCCGAGAACGTGCCGATCGGAGAGATGGAGTTCGACAAGCTCGTTCAGTTCGCGCAGGACAACGCGGTGAACCTGGTCGTCGTCGGGCCGGACGATCCGCTGGCAGCCGGAGCGGTCGACGCATTCGAAGCGGCGAAGTTGCCGGTGTACGGACCGCGGAAGAACGCCGCCGAGATCGAGGGCAGCAAGATCTTCATGAAGAATCTGCTGAAGAAGTACAACATCCCGACGGCCAAGTACGAGACGTTCACGGACTACGCTTCCGCGCGGGACTACCTCGCCGAGCAGCCGCTCCCGATCGTCATCAAGGCGGACGGGCTGGCGGCGGGCAAAGGAGTGACCGTCTGCTTCACGCGCGAAGAGGCGGAGCAGGCGCTCCGCGAGACGATGGTCGACAAGTCGTTCGGCGCGGCCGGCGACAAAGTCGTCATCGAGGAATTCCTCGCCGGACAGGAGATGTCCATCCTGGCGTTCGTGGACGGCGAGACGGTCCGCGCGATGCCGGCCGCCCAAGACCACAAGCCGGCCTTCGACGGCGACAAGGGCCCGAATACGGGCGGCATGGGCACCTATTCGCCGCTGCCGCACGTCGACCCCGCGATCATCGCGGACGCGGTGGAGAACATCGTGAAGCCGACGGCCCGCGCGATGGTCGCCGAAGGACGTCCGTTCCGGGGCGTCCTGTTCGGCGGGCTCATGATTACGGCCGACGGCCCGAAGACGATCGAGTTCAACGCGCGTTTCGGCGATCCGGAGACACAGGTCGTCCTGCCGCGGCTGAAGACGGATCTCGTAGACATTTTCCTGGCTTCGTTGAACGGCCGCCTGAACGAGATCGACATCGGCTGGAGCGACGAAGCGGCGGTCTGCGTCATCCTGGCCTCCGGCGGCTACCCCGGATCGTATCCGAAGGGGCTGCCGATCCGGGGCTTGGACCAAGCGGGTGACGCGCTGGTCTTCCACGCCGGCACGGCGGAGAAGGACGGCGAGATCGTCACCGCAGGCGGACGCGTGCTCGGGATCGTCGGGCTCGGCGAGGGGATCGCCGAGGCGCGCGCGAAAGCCTATGAAGCCGCGGAACGCATTACGTTCGAGGGTAAGCAAAACCGCAGCGATATCGCGGCGAAGGCGCTTGTATAAAACCGAACGCCGAACGAAGCAAAGCTAGTGAGAGAAGCGAATAGACACGAATGTACAGCCGTCGAGACGCGACCCTGGCGGGGGAGCGTCCGGCGGCTTTGCTCGTTTCGGCGTAGGAGAATCTTCTTGCTCACAGCCTCCGGAAGGACAATGCGGAATGCTCCCGTCATGCATCTGTCCTCTGCGCCGTATGAACCCTGGCATTGCATCTTATACTACGCTACGGCGAGCAATGGCAAGCAAGGCAGGCAAGCAAGCAAGCAAGCAAGCAAGGCAAGCAAGGCGCTATATTCCCGGCTGCTTCACGGAGGCAAGCTGCCGGTTCGGGCGCTGCGCACGCTTCCGGAGGCAAGCTGCCGGTATCAGACACCGCCCTCCGTTATCCGACGCCACGCTGCATGCCCTCCGTTACTGTTTGTAGAACAAGCTCTTGCGGTTCTTGATGACGTAGGCGACGGCGAAAATGGTGCCGATAATTAGGATCGTCGTCAAGACGTGGTGGGACAGCCAGGAGACGAACGCTTCCATCCTTACACCTTCTTCCGTTGGAATGGGATGTTCCTAGTGTGTCCCGAATGCTTCCATTTTCCCCGGAGCCCTTGACAGCGCCATCCGTCGGTGATAGGATTTAAAACATAGTAAATTAATCGGAATTAGAGGAATAATGCGAAGGAGGCTGCGTCATGGAACGCTCGCTGACGATCAAATACGAAGGCCTGGCTCTGGCCGCCACGATTCACTACCCCCCGAAGGAGGAGTGCCGCGGAGACCGCAAGCTGCCGCTCGTCATCATCAATCACGGCTTCGTCGGCAACCGGATCGGCGTCGACCGGCTGTTCGTGCTGGCCGCCCGCGAATTCGCGAACCAGGGCAACCTGGTCATCCGCTTCGACTTCGCCGGATGCGGGGAGAGCGAAGGCGTCTACGGCGAACATGGGCTGGACTCGATGATCGAGCAGACGCGGGCCGTGCTGGATTACGCGCTGGGCCTCGATATCGTCGATCCGATGCGCGTGACGCTGCTCGGCCATAGCCTGGGCGGGGCGGTAGCCCTCCTGACCGGCGTGCGGGATCGCCGCGTGAAGTCGCTGGCGCTGTGGTCGCCGGTCGGCTATCCGTTCAACGACATTCTGCGGATCGTGGGCAGGAAGACGTACGACGAAGCGGTGACGCGCGGCTCCTCGGATTACTTGGGGTATGCGATCACGCCGGCATTCTTCGACGCGCTCATGAAGCATCAGCCGTTCCAGGAGACGCAGAAGTTCCCCGGCGACGTCTTCCTCGTACACGGCACGGGCGACGAGACGATTCCGGTGGACTACACGTTCCTGCTGGAGAAGACGTTCTGGCTGCGCGGGGAGGGCCGCTGCGAGAAGGCGATCGTCTTCCAGGCGGACCACACCTACTCCCAAGGCGAGCATAAAAAAGAGCTGTTCAAAGCGACCGCAGACTGGCTGGGCGGCTTCGAACAGCGTCAGAGAGATTGGCAGCACTGGAGCATCTGAATCGCCCGCAAGCGCAGGAGGGAGATGCAAGTCTCTGCGGACACGGGATGCGCAGAAGAAGTCCCGGAAGGCTGAACTTGAGCTGATCTTCGCCTCGTCCGAGCCCAAGTGACGTACTCAGCACGTCTCTTTGAGCATCTTCGCCACAGCTGAGCCCAAGTGACGAACTCAGTACGTCTCATTAAGCATCTTCGCCGCAGCTGAGCCCATGTGACGTACTCAGTACGTCTCTTTGAGCATCTTCGCCGCAGTTGAGCCCATGTGACGTATTCAGCACGTCTCTTTGAGCATTTTCGCCTCAGCCGTGCCCATGTGACGTACTCAGTACGTCTCTTTGAGCGTTTCACCTCAGCCGTGCCCAAGTGACGTACTCAGTACGTCTCTTTGAGCATCTTCGCCGCAGCTGAGCCCAAGTGACGTACTCAGTACGTCTCTTTGAGCATCTTCGCCTCAGCCGTGCCCAAGTGACGTACTCAGTACGTCTCATTGAGCATCTTCGCCGCAACTGAGCCCATGTGACGTATTCAGCACGTCTCTTTGAGCATTTTCGCCTCAGCCGTGCCCAAGTGACGTACTCAGTACGTCTCATTGAGCATTTTTGCCGTAGCTGAGCCCACTGCTTAGCGCGTCGCGGAGGCTTCCGCGGACGTGCCCGCCGATGCTTCGAGTTCAGCGACCATATGCACCGTTAGAATGAACATCGCGTGCGACCAGGTGAGCGGCACGACCCAGGCGGCGGCGCCCGTCTCACGGTCCACCTGCTCCGGCAGCAGGCCGGACGGCGTGCGGTGCCGGACGGCCCAGTCGAGCAGACGGCGCGCCTCGTCGAGCTGGCGGTTGGCGGCGCGGTACTGCGCGAGCCAGAGCGTCGTCAAGATCCACGGGTTGCCGCCGATGTAGGCGTCGTTCTCGTAGCGCTTGATGCCGCCCACGCCGGGCACGGTCAGCGCGCGCTCGACGGCTTCGGCCGTGCGCAGCGCCTGATCGTGATCAGGCGGCACGACCGCGAACGGGACCGCGCAGCCGAGCAGGCTGACGTCGACGATCGGATCGTGCGCGAGACGATGGCGGACATAGCCTTTGGATCGAGCGAGCTGAGAGACCGCCAGACCTTGCTCGGCGGCACGGGCATAGGCTTCGGGCGTCACCGTCAGGTTCACGCCCCGGTAGAAGACGCCGCCTTGTTCGTTCCAGCACAGCGTCTTGATCGCTTCGGCGATGCGGTCCGCCGCTTGGCGCAGCCGCTCGGCCAGCGCAGGCTCTCCGGCCAGGACGGAGAAGCTCGCCGCCGCAGTCATGCCGGCATAGACGGCCGCGGACGAATAGGTGTGCTGGCCTTCCCGTTCTTCCCACAGATCGCGGCTCGCGAGCGGCAATCCGTTGTCCGGGTCCCTATAGCTCAGCAGATACTCGGCGCCCTTTCGGACGGCTTCCCAGACGGAGCCCAGGAAGGGCGCTTGCGCGTCTTGGGACAATGCCAGGTAATGCTGGTACATCCCCCAGAGGATCGAAGCGCCTTCGTCGATCTGCAGACCCCACGAAGGCGCGAGCGAGCCGTCGTGGTAATGGCGCTGCTGCCAGGAGCCGTCCGGGTCCTGCGCGGTCAGCGTCCATTCATAGAAGCGGGTGGACATGTCCGTGAGCCCCGCCTTGTCGAGCGCGGTCGTGATGAACGCCGCGTCCCGTCCCCAGCAGTATGCATAGCCGCCGCATCGGGAGAAGCGCTCGTCGAACTCCGGCGCGGCGATGATGCTGCCCGTCGCCTCGTCCGACATGAGCTTCATCATAAGCACCGAGCGCTCGTACAGGTCCTTCAGATCAGGCTGGTCGATCGGGCAAGCGTTCGCGGCGGCCACATGGTCCGCCCAGTAGCGGTCGGTCTGCGCCAGCCAGACGTCGGGACTCGTCGCCTTGGCTTTGGCCAGCGCGCCGAGCGCCTCCTCCAGACGATGTCCTGCCGTCAGATAAACGGGAACGCGAACGCTCGCGCCAGGCGCGACGTCCGCGAACGTCCACTCCATCGCGCCGTCGGTCGCCATCTGGATCCCGTCGCCGTTCAGTTCGCCCGTCTGGGCGTTCTCCCACGCAAAACCGGACTGGAATTTTGTGCATACGTTTGCACTAGAGGCCGAAAAATAATAGCGGTGGCGGAAGTGGACGATCGCGTCCGCGCCTTCGTTGAACTGCGTCGTATGGTAATACGGGCTCTCGGCCGTCCGCATCGCGGAATAGAAGACGAACGAGAAGGAAGCCGGCGTCGCGCCGGCGTTCGTGATGACATGGTCGAACACCAGAACGTCTTCGCCCGGTACGGCATAATAGGCCGACGAGACCTGGAGCGGCAGCCGGTCGGAAGACGCCTCGACGGCGAAGACGTTCGACTGCGGCCGATAGCCGGAACGATGCTGCCAGCCGTCTTCCTTGCCGTCGAACCAAGAGGTGCGGTTGCCTTCGCCCGCGAGGCGCAGGCCGGCGCGCAGCGTATCCGCATGCTGCGGGATGTCGACGTGCGGCCACCAGATGCGCACGATACGGCCCGTGTCCAGCGCCGAAGCGAGGAAGCGGCCGTTGCCGATGACGGCGTCGACGAGGTAAGGCTTGTTCTCCAGATAGGAAGTCACTTGCGTTCAGCTCCGTTTCGATGAAGGTTCAAGGACGACTCCCGCACGATCAAGCGATGCGGCACGATGGTGCGGCTCTGCTGCGGCTTGTCGCCTTGAATTTGCCGGATCAACAGCTGCGAAGCCATATACCCGAGCTGATAAATGCCGATGTCGATGCTGCTCAGCGGAGGCGTAGACAGCTCGGTCAGCGAGATGTTGTTGAAGCTGACGAGGCTCAGGTCGTCCGGCACGCGGAATCCGAGCTCCGTCAGGCCCCGCAGGATGCCGAAGGTGACCAGGTCGTCGATGACGACGAGCGCGGTCGGCCGCTCCGGCAGATTCATGAAGAAGGACATCGCCCGGTAGCCGCTCTCCTGCAGGAACTCGCCTTCCACGATCCATTCGGGCTGCATCGGCAGGCCGTGATCGGCCAGCGCGCGCCGGTATCCGTCCAAGCGGTCCACGGAGACCGTCAGGTTCGGCGGCCCGCTCACGAAGCCGATGCGATCGTGACCTTGGGCGATCAGATGCTGCGTCGCGTCGTAGGCGGCTTGGACGTTGTCGTTGTCGACGCACAGGATGTCTTCGTCCTGGGCGTAGTGTCCGATGAGGATGAACGGGAAATCTTCGTTTTTCAGGAATGCGATGATCGGGTCGTTGCGCCGGGACTGCAGCAGGATGACGCCGTCGACCCGTTTGCCCTTGACGAGCCGGGTAACCGCTGCCAATTCTTCTTGCTCGGAATGGCCGGTCGTCATCAGAATGTCGTATCCGTTGCGCGAGGCCTGGGTCGTAATCCCTCGTATATTTTCCGCGAAAAAGTGGTTTTGGAATAATTCTTCCGCCGGTCGGGGCAGAATCATACCGAGCGTATACGTCTTGTTGGAGACGAGACTGCGAGCCATCATATTCGAATGATAGCCCATCTCTTCCATGATGGCTTTGACTTTGCGCGTCGTCTCCCGGCTGATCCGGGGATGGTTCGACAAGACGCGGGATACGGTAGAAGGAGAGACGCCCGCCTTTTTGGCGACGTCTTTGATCGTGACTGCCATATAGACCTCCACAGCTTGTGCAACCGTTTGAACTACCCTGGTATGCCTTCATGTTACATGAACCAAAAGGGATTGTAAACCGGCGCTTTGTGCATGCGTTGCATCTCGTTCGCGACATTTTGCATGAGGGATCCCCTAATTCTAATAGTAGAAGCGAAAACGCTGTATGAGCGAAAACGTGAGCAATCGATCGAAAATCGGCGTAATTCAAAGCTATGTAAGTCTTCTTTTCCATATTCCGTTTGTGCAAACGTTTTAACAAACGAAATAAATGGTGTATAGTATAGGAGCGAGACGTGAAGCGCTTCCATTTTCGAAATCAACGTTTGAACGTCAAAACCTACCCTGGGAGCTCGCGCTTGTTCAAACGTTTGCGCAAATCGTCGAACGAATGCTTGAAGCATGTAAGCGATGATCACGCATGTACACGATTAGAGAGGGGACATGAAAGTGAATACCAAGAAAACATTGTCCATGATTAGCGCGCTGTCGCTGATGGCCGCAGCCCTGGCCGCTTGCGGCGGCAACGGCAG
This sequence comes from Cohnella nanjingensis, assembly GCF_014212125.1. Lineage (GTDB taxonomy): Bacteria > Bacillota > Bacilli > Paenibacillales > Paenibacillaceae > Cohnella > Cohnella nanjingensis. The sequence continues at coordinate 252,156 of NZ_JACJVP010000006.1, read as the reverse complement.
CAATAGCGGCGGAGACAACGCGTCTCCCTCCGCCAGCGCAGCGAGCCCGTCCGCTTCGGCTTCGGCGACCGCCTCGGCATCCGCCGATGACGAACTGAAACCGGAAGACGGCGCTTCCCTCATCGTATGGGAGTCCAAGGAGTTCCGTCCCCGCATGGAAACGATCGCGAAGGCATTCACCGACAAATACGGCATACCGGTCAAGGTCGAAGAGGTCAACGAACCGGACCAAATCAACAAGCTGATGAACGACGGACCTGCCGGCGTCGGCGCGGACGTCGTCATCTTCCCGCACGACAATCTCGGCAAAGCGGTGGCCGCAGGCTTACTGCTGCCGAACGACTACTTCGCCGACGATACGAAGACGGAGAACTCCGAAGCGTCCGTCAAGGCGTTTACGTTCAAAGATGAGCTCTACGGCTATCCTCGCTCCGTCGAGACGTACGCGCTGTTCTACAACAAAGACCTGATTCCGAATCCTCCGAAGTCGTATGACGAGATCATCGAATTCGCGAAAACGTTCAACGATACGAAAAATCAGAAATACGCCTTGATGTGGGAAATTAGCAACTTCTACTATGCATACTCCTTCCTGGCGACTCCAGGCGGTTATGTATTCGGCCAAAACGGCTCCGACGCGGCCGACATCGGCCTGAACAACGAAGGCGCGGTCAAAGGCGCAACGGTCTATAAACAACTGAAGTCCATCCTGCCGATGAAGTCCGGCGACGCGACGTTCGACGTCAAGAAAGGCTTGTTCACAAGCAATAAGCTGGCGCTGGATATCAACGGGCCATGGGCGATCGCGGATCTGAAGAAAGCCGGCGTCAACTTCGGGATCGCGCCGCTGCCGACGATCGACGGGAAGCCGAACGTCTCGTTCTCCGGCGTCAAAGGCTACGCGGTCAACGCCTTCTCGAAATACCCGAACGCAGGCCGCTTGTTCGCGCACTTCGCGTCGACGAAAGAGAATCAACTGGCCGACTTCAAGGAATTGGGCTTCCTGCCTTCCAACAACGAAGCGGCATCGGATTCGACCGTCACGTCCGACCCGCTGATCGTCGGCATCCTCGAACAGTTCAAAAACTCCTATCCGATGCCGGCCATTCCGGAGATGGGCAACGTATGGGGTCCCGGCCAAGCGGCGATGGCCGACATCTGGGATAAGGGAACGGATCCGAAAGCGGCGCTGGATAACGCTGTGAAGCAAATCCAGGAAGCGAACAAAGCAGTCAAGTAAAATTACTGGGTTCCTATATAACGTCATCCGCCGTCCCGACGGCGGATGATGCTTTGCAAGGACCGTGAAAGGGGGAGGCGGGATGCGCCGTATGAGCCTGACGGCTTCCGTTCTGTCGCTTATCGCTCCCGGACTGGGGCAATTATACAATCGACAATTCATCAAGGGTGTCCTGTTCCTAGCGATCGACGCGCTGGGCCTGTGGTACTTCATCAACCATTTGCCTCGTGCCGTATGGGGCATCGTGACGCTGGGCACGCAAAAGCAGCACATGGAGAAAGTGGGCAAGATCACGAAAATGGTGCCCGGCGACCACTCGATTCATTTGCTGGTGCAGGGGTTGATCATTCTTATTTTGTTCATGATCTTCGCGTGGTTCTACGTGCAAGCCGTGATCGACGCCCGCCGCAACGGCCTGGTGAGAGAGAACGGAGGCCAGACGGTGAACTTCTACCGTTCGGCCGGCGCCCTGTTTGACAGATCGTTCCCGTTTACGATGCTGGCGGTGCCGATCGTCGGCATTCTGTTCTTAACGATCATGCCGATCATCTTCGGGATTCTGATCGCCTTCACGAACTTCTCGGGGCCGAACTTCGTGCCTCCGAATGCCCTGGTCGACTGGGTCGGCTTCCGAACGTTCACGGATCTTCTGACGCTGAAAACCTGGAGCTACACCTTCTGGCACGTCCTGCTCTGGACGGTGGAGTGGGCGTTGCTGGCGACGGTGACGACCTATCTGGGCGGCATGCTGGTGGCGATGCTGGTGCAGCAGCCGGGCATCCGGTTCAAGAAGTTCTGGCGCACGCTGTTCATCGTTCCTTTCGCCATCCCGCAGCTGTGCTCCGCCTTGATCATGAACAACCTCTTCAACGGCGAGTTCGGTCCGATCAACCAGTATCTCGGGATGCTCGGCATCGAGAAGATCGGCTGGCTGACGGATCCCCAATGGGCGAAGTTCACCGTCGTGCTCGTTAACGCCTGGTTCGGGATTCCGGTGACGATGATGCTCATGTTCGGCGTACTGACGACGATCCCTAAGGACCTGTACGAGGCCGCGGAGGTTGACGGCGCCACCGCCTTCCAGAAATTCCGGACCATCACGCTCCCCCGCGTGCTTTTCGTGACGGCGCCCGTATTAATTACGCAGTTCGCCGGCAATATCAACAATTTCAACGCCATTTACTTGCTGACGGGCGGCGATCCGAAGACAGGGGACTATCAATTCGCGGGCCAGACCGACTTGCTCGTCACCTGGCTTTACAAATTGACCCTGGACAATAACAAATACAACTTCGCTTCCGCGATCGGCATTATCGTGTTCCTGATCATCGCGTCCATCTCGATCGCCAGCTATTTGCGGACGAAGTCGTTCAAAGAGGAGGATATGGTGCAATGAGAAAAACGGGTACGGGCATCCGTCTCTTTTTCAGCTACGTATTGCTCGCGATTCTAGGCCTCTCCGTCCTCTATCCGACCGTGTGGATTCTCGTATCTTCGTTCCGGCCGGGAGGCGCGATCTACAGCCCGACCTTCTTCCCTTCCAACTGGACGGGAGAGCACTATTCGGCCTTGTTCACCGACAAGAGCTTTGTGTTCGGCCGTTGGTATTGGAATACGCTTAAGATCGGCATCTTCACGATGCTGTTCGGCACGTTGGCCACGACTATGGTCGCGTACGTGCTCTCCAGATTCCGCTTCAAGGGGCGCAAGGCAGGGCTTTCCACGCTGCTCATCCTGGGAATGTTCCCCAACTTCATGGCCCTCATCTCGATCTTCTTGCTGCTGTACCAGTTCGATCTGCTGAATACGCATCTGGCGCTTATCATCGTCTATTCCTGCGGAGCTCCGGTCTTATCGACGTTTATCGTCAAAGGGTATTTCGATACGATCCCCCGCAGCCTGGAGGAGTCGGCCCGGATCGACGGCGCCAGCCATCTGACGGTATTCGGCAAGATCATGATTCCGCTGGCCAAGCCGATCCTCACCTACATGGCGGTTACGACATTCGTAGGCCCGTGGGTCGACTTCATCCTGGCGCGCCTCGTGCTCCGCTCGCGCGAGCAGTGGACGGTGGCCGTCGGCCTGTGGGATCTGGCGACGAACTTCCGCACCGCGAACTTCACGATGTTCGCCGCGGGGTGCGTGCTGGTCGCGTTGCCGATCACGATCGTCTACCTGCTGCTGCAGCGCTTCATCGTCGAAGGGCTCACTTCGGGAGCCAGCAAGGGATGAGGCGACGGCCTCTCGGCAGGCGCGCCGGAACGGGCTTGGCCGTCCTATCGGCGCTAGCGGTCCTGCTGTCCGGCTGCACGCCGGGCGGCGCGAAGGACGAGAAGAACGCTGCCGGACCTTCCGACGTGTACTATGAGATCTTCGTCCGTTCCTTCGCGGACTCCAACGGCGACGGGATCGGCGATCTGAACGGCGTCACGCAGAAGCTGGATTACGTGAAATCGCTGGGCGCGGACGGCATCTGGCTGATGCCGATTCAACCCTCGCCGAGCTATCACGGGTACGACGTGACGGACTACTACGGCATCAACAAGGATTACGGCACGCCGGACGATCTGAAGCGGCTCCTCGCGGAAGCGCACAAGCGGGGAATCCGCGTCATCATGGATCTGGTCGTCAACCATACGAGCAGCGAGCATCCCTGGTTCGCAGATGCGTCTAAAGGGCCGACGAGCGCCTACCGCGATTGGTACATCTGGTCCAGCGAACGCGGCGGACGCAGCCCGGCCGACGGCGCCGCCGGCGCGCCGCCGTGGCATGCGCTGAACGGAGACGACTATCTCGGCATTTTCTGGGAGGGCATGCCGGACCTGAACTTCGACAACCCCGCCGTGCGCCAAGAGATGACGGCCGTCGGCCAATACTGGCTGAAGCAAGGCTTTGACGGGTTCCGGCTGGATGCGGCCAAGCATATCTACGGCGACTTCAACTCCACGATCAACACCCCGGGCGTGAAGCAGAAGAACCAAGCCTGGTGGCAGGAGTTCCGCAGCGGACTGAACGAGGTCAACCCGAAGGCGTATCTCGTCGGCGAAGTGTGGGATGGACCGGCGGTGATCGGACCTTATCTGAAGGATGCTTTCGATTCCGCGTTCAACTTCGACCTGGCCGGCAAGCTGATCGGGGCGGCCGATACCGAGCGGTCGGCGGATATCGGCTTCACGCTCTCGCGGATCTACGACTACTACGCCAAGTCTTCGGACGGCAAGTTCGTCGACGCGCTCTTCTTGTCGAACCATGACCAGAACCGGGTCATGTCCGCCGTCGGCGGCAACGTCAACCATGCCAAGACGGCGGCCGCGATGCTGCTGACGCTGCCGGGCAACGCCTTCGTCTACTACGGCGAGGAGCTGGGCATGAGCGGGCTGAAGCCGGACGAGCGCATCCGGGAGCCGTTCCCCTGGAATCGCGAGCCCGGCAAGGCGGGCGAGACGACTTGGGAGGCATCGCAATATCGCGGCGACGGCACCGTCTCGGTCGAGCAGGAAGAGAGCGACAAGGACTCGCTGCTCAGCCGCTACCGGACGCTCATCTCGTGGCGGAAGCAGGATGAGGCGCTCCGCAAAGGGACGGTCGGCTCCTACGAGATCGGCAATGACGCGGTGATGGCGTATACGCGCGCTGCCGGAGAAGTCAAGCGCCTCGTGCTGCACAACCTTTCCGGCAAGGAGCAGGAAGTGACGATCGTCCCGCCGAAGGGGACGGGCGACGCGTTCGCTAAGATCGCGCGATCGACGGACGCCGCGGCCTCCCTTCGCCAAGGGAAGCTGACGCTCCCGCCTTATACGACTGTTGTCTTGAAGCCTTGATAGGATGAGGATTGCCGCCGGCCTGGGGTCGGCGGTCTTTCGTATGATCAGGTCAGCCTGGGATTGCTGGTAGGTCTCGGGGTGGAGCTGGGCGATGTGAGGCGGGAGAAAAGGGGCGTGAGGCGGAACTTGAAGATGCGTGGCTGGATCGTTTTTGGCGCTTCGCCGCATCAACGCATCTTTTTTGGGTGAGACAGGGGGAGACGAATGCGGTAAAATAAATCTCGATACGGAACACGAACGGGAGAGAGAGCATTGACGGAGCCCACGGAGAACAATCCATTCGCGCAGTCGTTCGATAGTCTGGAGACGCTGGCGGAGACGATCAACGAAGTGCTCGGCTGCCCGGTGACGATCGAGGACGCGGGGCACCGGCTCTTGGCGTACAGCGCGCACGATCCCCATACGGACTCGGCCAGGCTGGCCACGATCGTAGGCCGGCGCGTGCCCGAGAACGTCATCGCCAGCCTGCGGCGGGACGGCGTCATCCAGCGGCTCGCGGACAGCCTGGAGCCGATCCGGGTGCCGGCCATCGACGAGGTCGGGTTCAGCGGCCGTCTCGCCATCGCCATCCGTCACAAGGATGCCGTGCTCGGCTACCTGTGGCTGCTTGAGTCGGGCAAGACGCTCGGCGGCCGGGAGCTCGCGCTGTTCAAGCAGGCGGCGCGGGCGGCGGCGGACAAGATGGTGCGCCTGCAGAGCGCGCGGCGCAAGTCCAGGGAGGGCCTGCGCGACTTCATGTGGATGCTGCTGCACGGGCAGTTCGGCTCGGAGGCGCCGATCCGGGACAAGGCGGAGCAGCTCGGCCTCGCCCTGCCGGCAGAATGGCACGTGGTCGTCGTGCAGGCGGCGGGCGCGATCGACGAGCGGGCGGAGCAGCGGCTGCTGGACCGCGTCTCGGCGAGCCGGTCGGTAAGGCCGGTGCTGCACGCGGTGGATCGCGCGCAAGCAATCCTGCTCTGCGCCCCGCAACTGGCCGGGGCGGACAGGCGCGCCTATGCGCGCGAGGCGCAGGCGTTCTTCGCCCGGCTCGCTAGGGGGGAAGAAGACGGCGTCCCGGCGGCGGTCGGGAGCAGCGCCTTCGGACAGTCGTACGCGGAGACGCCGGCACGGCACCGGGAGGCATTGGCGGTGCTGCAGACCAAGCGGCTTTTTCCCCGGGAGACGGAGCGCGCGTTCTACTACCCGGATCTGGGCTACTATCGCTTCCTGCCCGCCATCGCGGCCCAGAGCCGCGCCGAAGTCTTCCGGAACGAATCGCTCGTCCGGCTCCGGGCGTACGACCGGGAGCATGACGCCAATCTGCTGAGCACGCTTGCAACGTTCCTCGCCCATGACAGCAACGCCAAGACGGCGGCCGAGGCGCTCCACGTGCATTCGAATACGCTGAGCTACCGTTTGAAGCGGATCGCGGAGATCGGCGGCATCGACTTGACCGACATGGACCAGAAGGTCTCGCTGTACTTGGCTTTGAAGGCGGAGCGTTTGGCTACAGATCAGAAAGGATAAGGTTCGCCTATCCCTCACGGATCTGTCTCCGATAAAAACGTATCGCCTCAAAGGAGGTCTCCGATAAAAACGTATCGCCTCAAAGGAGGTCGGGGAAGCCGTTTTTACTTGGGCATACAGAATTTATAAGTTTCACGCCTATCCATTTCTGTATGACCGCCGATAAAACGTTTTGCCCTCTTCCGCGAAGACGGCAAAGCCGTTTTTACTTGATTGGGTGACTTTGTGCGATTTCACAAAGCGCCCTTTCTTTTTTGTCGTTTTGGGACGAAGATGCGGACGGCTCGTTCTCCTATACTGAAGATATAGCAGACGAATCGATTCGCGAGGAGCTGGGCGACATGAAGGTAGGCATCCCCAAGGAGATCAAGAACAACGAGAACCGGGTAGCGATCACGCCGGCGGGCGCGGCGGCGCTGACGCGGGCCGGACATACGGTCTATGTGGAACAAGGCGCGGGTCTCGGCAGCGGCTTCGTCGACGCCGAATATACGGCGGCCGGAGCCGCCGTGCTGAGCGAAGCGGCCGAGGTCTGGGCGGCGGCGGACATGATCATGAAGGTCAAGGAGCCGCTGGCTTCGGAGTACGCTTATTTCCGGGAAGGGCTCATTCTGTTCACCTACCTGCATCTGGCCGCGGAGCCGGCGCTGGCGCGCGCCTTGGCGGACAAGGGCGTCACGGCGATCGCTTACGAGACGGTCGAAGCGAACCGGACGCTGCCGCTGCTCACGCCGATGAGCGAAGTCGCGGGGAGAATGTCGGCGCAGATCGGCGCGCAATTCCTCGAAAAGCCGTACGGCGGGGCCGGCATCCTGCTCGGCGGCGTCCCCGGCGTGAAGCGGGGCAAGGTGACGATCATCGGCGGCGGGGTCGTCGGGACGAACGCGGCGAAGGTGGCGGTCGGCCTCGGCGCGGACGTCACGGTGATGGACCTGAGTCCGGAGCGGCTGCGCCAGCTGGACGACATCTTCCGTTCGGATCTGCAGACGCTGATCTCGAACCCGTTCAACATCGCCGAAGCGGTGGCGGACTCGGATCTCGTCATCGGCGCGGTGCTGATCCCCGGCGCCAAAGCGCCGAAGCTCGTGACCGAGGACATGGTGCGGACGATGCGTCCGGGCTCCGTGGTCATCGACGTGGCCGTTGACCAAGGCGGGATCTTCGAGACGGTCGACCGCGTCACCACGCATGCCGAGCCGACCTACGTCAAGCACGGCGTCGTGCACTACGCGGTCGCGAACATGCCGGGCGCGGTGCCGCGCACGTCCACGCTCGCGCTGACGAACGTGACGGTGCCTTACGCGCTGCAGATCGCGGGCAAAGGGGCGGCGCAGGCGCTGGCCGACAACCGCGCGCTGCTGCTCGGCCTGAACGTGGCCGGCGGCGCCATCACGTACGAGGCGGTCGCGCGCGACCTCGGCCTCGCCTACGTGCCGGCGGAGAAGGCGCTGGGCCGCCGGCTCGGATCGGCGAGCTGAGCGGTGCGCCTAGGGCTGTGGCTGAGCGAGTGGCGCTCGCTGTGCAAGGTTGCCGACGGCAGCGTGAGGCGGGGGCTTGTGCTGCATGAGGCAGCCAATGACAGTATGAAGCGGAGGCTTGCTGCATGAGGCAGCCAATGACAGTATGATGGTAGTTAATGGCGGGGCGATGACAACGTGACCAGGCAACTGGCTTGTCCGATTGCGATCAGCAAATAAGACGCATTTTGCGTCTTATTTTGCTTTGGAGCTAGTTTTTTTGAGAAATGACCCGCAGAATGCGGTTTAATTTTCCGACAAAGCTTGGAGTAGGGTTAGCATCTATGCTGTCAGTTTGGACTCGCGATAGGAAGGCTGCCCACTGCCAGCCAAACATCGCCGCCTCCTGAAAATGAATGTTCCGCGCCTTCGTGACGATCCGTCCCCAGTCGCAGTCAACAAAGGAGACCCGCTGGGGTCTCCTTTGTTGTGCCTTACGTGCCCGCGTGACGCCAAACCGCGTAGCCGTAAGCCGGCAGCGCGGCGCGCAACCGACCGCCGGACGCGTTCGCAGCAGCGCCTGTGTACGCTTCCGTCCATCCCGCCGCGGCGGCATCGCCGACGTCGACGGCGACGGATGCCGCCGCATCGCCCGCGTTCATGGCGATGACGAAGCGCTCGCCGCCCGCCGCGCCGCGCGCGTAGACGAGCAAGTCGCTGCCGCTCTCCGCCTGCAGGAAGCGGAGGTCCGCTCCCCGCAGCGCTTCATGCGCTTTGCGCAGCGCGATCGTCTCCGTGTAGAAGCGCAGCAGGTCCGCGTTCTGCGCCTCCCGCTCCCACACCATGCACTTGCGGCAGTCGGGATCGCCCGCGCCGTTCATGCCGACTTCGTCGCCGTAGTAGATGCACGGGACGCCGGGGAAGGTTAACTGAAGCAGCGCGGCCAGCCGCATCCGACGCTCGTCGTCGCCGCAGAGCGTTAGCAGGCGCGGCGTATCGTGGCTGTCGAGCAGGTTGAACGCGGTCTCGGTGACCGTCTGCGGATAGGCCGCCAGCTGTGCGCCGATGGCGTTCGCAAAGCCGGCCGCGTCGATCTTGCCCGCGGCGAAGAAGTCCAGCACCGCGTTGGTGAACGGGTAGTTCATGACCGCGTCGAACTGATCGCCCTGCAGCCACATCATGGAGTCGTGCCAGATCTCGCCGAGGATGTAGGCTTCCGGGTTGGCTGCCTTAACCGTCTCACGGAACTCGCGCCAGAAGGCATGGTCGACTTCGTTGGCCACGTCGAGACGCCAGCCGTCGATGCCGATCTCCTCGACCCAGTAGCGCGCGACTTCGAGCAGGTAAGCCTTCACTTCGGGATGCTCCGTATTCAGCTTCGGCATGATCGGCTCGAACGCGAACGTCTCGTACGTGGGGATGCCGTCCACGACGCGCAGGGGGAATTCCCGCACGTGGAACCAGTCTGCATACTTGGAATCCGCCCCCTTCTCCAGCACGTCGACGAACGGGGCGAACGTCTTGCCGGCATGGTTGAAGACGGCGTCGAGCAGGACGCGGATGCCGCGCGCGTGGCAGGCGGCTACGAATGCTGTCAGCTGTTCGTTCGTGCCGAATTGCGGGTCCACCTTCATATAGTCGCGCGTATCGTACTTGTGGTTGGTCGTCGCTTCGAACAGCGGCGTGAAGTAGATCGCGTTGACGCCAAGCCGCTCGATATGGTCGAGGTGTTCGAGTACGCCCTTCAAGTCGCCCCCGAAAAAGTTGCCCGGCGTCGGCTTGCCGCCCCACGGCTCGACGCCCGCCGGGTCGAGCGAGGGATCGCCGTTCGCATACCGTTCCGGGAAGATCTGATAGAACACGGCTTCCTTCACCCAAGCCGGCGGCGCGAAGACGTCGGCCGGGTTGATATACGGGAAGTCGAAGAATTCCAGGCTGTGTTCGGGAAGCGCGTCTTCAAACCCTTTTTCCGTCAGGAACAGCTCTTCGTCCTTGCTCTGGAAATGAAACGCGTACCGCAGGCGGCGGTATGGCGGCACGACAGCCGTCTCCCAATAGTCGAACAGCGCGTCGGAGGCGAACTTGCGCATCGGCTCGGTCCAACGGGTATCCTCCCAAGCATACTTGTCGCCAACGATCGCATGGACCTGCTCGGCGTCGCCGCGCTTCGCGCGCACGCGGATATGCAGCGTCCGCTTGTCGGCGGCATAGGCCCAGTTCAGCTTCGGGCGGTGGTAGATCGCTTCTCTTAGCATCATCGGTTCGATACACTCCTTGTTAGGTATAGAATGCCGCAAACAAGCGCAAAAAAAGGCACAACCCCGCTTGCTTGCCGAGGTTGTACCTTCCGGTAACATTGCCTTTTAGTTGTAGCTTCATTATACCGGATGGCGCCGGGATGCGCTAGGGGCTGGAACGCGCCTTCTCGCTGCCCGAATCCGGCAAGATGTGCCGACGAGACCAAGACAAGCCCGCCGCATTATGGTTTAATGGGATTAAGTACCTACTACGCCCCCATACATCGATTAGACGGAGGAAACGGGATGAACGTGCTACATTCTCGCTACACCCGGCGCGTCGCGCTGGCGCTGACGGTCGCTGCCGGTCTCGCGGTGCTGTCCGGATGCGGCGGCGCCAAACCGACTGTCGCGCCTGAGCCGACGACGTCCGCGTCGACTGAACCGACCGCGACGGACTCCGCATCCGAGGCGCCTGACGCGGCTTTCCTCGCGCCGCTCACGGGATTGCCCGTCGAGGAGGAAGTCTCGAAGCGCCCGCTCGCGATTATGATCAACAACTTCAAGGCCGCCCGTCCCCAGTCCGGCTTGACCCAAGCGGACACCGTGTGGGAGATTCTGGCCGAAGGCGGCATTACGAGGCTCGTGGGTATCTTCCAGAGCAAATCGTTCGATGAGCCCGTCGGACCGATCCGCAGCATCCGTCCCTATCTCATCGATATCGGCGAGTGGTACGGCGGCGTGTTGGTGCATGCCGGGGCCAGCAACGACGCGCTGGCGCTGCTGCAGCACTCGGGGAAGGCGGACCTCGACGAGATCAACAACGCGGGCGCCTATTTCCACCGCGACAAATCGCGCAAAGCCCCGCACAACCTGTACTCGACGATAGCCAAGCTGAGAGAAGGCGCGGCCAAGCACAAGTACGCCGAGACGGCGCCGGTGCCGTTCGTCTCCTTCGATTCGAAGCCTAACGTTGCGGCCGAGCCCGCGGCGACCGACATCGAGATCATGTTCCAGATGTCGGACTACAAGGTATCGTACCATTTCGATGCTTCGACAGGACTCTATGAGCGATCGATCAACGGACAGCCGCACATCGACCTGAACAACAAAGAACAGCTCACCGCGGCGAATCTGGTTGTCCTGTCGGCCAAGCATAAGACTTATGACAGCTACGGCCGGCTCGAGATCGATCTCACCAGCGGCGGAGAAGCAGTCTTGTTCCAGGAGGGACATGCGATCTCCTGCACCTGGGAGCGCAAGAAGGGCGATATCGTCCGGCTCATGAAGGATGGCGCCGAGCTGAAGTTCGTGCCGGGCATCACCTATTATCACGTAGTGCCGACGACGCCCGCGTTCTCGGAGCATGTGAAGTATCAGTAGCGGCCTAAGCCCGCCTGCGTTGCCCGTTAAACCGACATTTACACCGCATATGGATGCGTCCTGAAGCACAGGCCGCTCGTACCGGAGAGATTCCGGACGGGCGGCCTTTTATTTTGAAGGAGGAGATGGAGTTTTGGAGAAGCAGGATATGGCATTTGAAGCGGCATATGGCCGGTTGATGGAGCGCGCGGCCACAGAAAGCAGGGGCGAGCGCAAGAGACGACTGCTGGAGAAGCATGGTCACTTGGAGAAATTGTTCCTTGCCTCCGTATGGTGGCCGGTGATCGGCAGCTTGGATTATCTTCATCCGGAGTACGAATATCGCGATCTCAATGGGAGGGTGCGGTTCTGCGACTATAGCTATATGCCTTCCCGAGCGTTTCAACTGGCGATCGAGGCAGATGGATTCGGATCGCATGGCCGGGACATGACCCGCTGGCAGTTGGATGATGAGCGCGAGCGGCAGAACCACTTGCTGATCGATGGCTGGAAGCTGCTGCGATTCACGAGCGACGGGATCAAGGAGAAGTCCCACCGCTGTCAGCGGACGCTGCTGCTGGCGATGGCGAAGTGGGGGCAGTCGCTTGGCAGGAAAGAGAAACTTTGCGTCCATGAACGGGCAATAATACAGTTCAATACGACCTTTGAGGGAGAGATCTTGAAGCCTTCGATCGTAGCGGAAGCTCTGCAAATCAATAGTAGAACTGCGATTGTACATCTTAAATCCCTAACGGAGAAGGGATATTTCAACGCCATCATCTCGCCGACAGGAAGGGTGATGGGCTATGTGACGGCTGTTCCGGATATTCGAGACCTCAAGAGATGAGTAGTGGGTTGAAGCAGCGAATAGTGCGTATGTAGACTACCTACATTGACGGTTGGTGGGCGTGAGGCGCGAAAGTGCGTATGTAGACTACCTACATTCGCGGTTGGTGGGCGTGAGGCGCGAAAGCGAGCACCAATAAAAGCTCCTCCGTCCCTTGGACGAAGGAGCAAAACGGCATCTGAATGTGCCATCATTCGGCGCTCAATAAGGATTCTCCTTGACCCGCAGCACCTCCGCCAGGAACGCGAGGGCGAGGCCTTGGCCCCAGCCTTGGATGCGCTTGTCCGGCACGCCGCGGTAGCCGTCGGCGTCGACCATGACCGCGGTGCCGGCGGAGACGCCGGTGACGGTGCCGTCGTCCGCGATCTGGGCGAGGATGCCGTCGATGGCGCGCTGCGTGTACTTGTTGTACAGGCGGCCTTTGGTCAGCACCGCGGCCGCGATGCCGGCGGAGCCGGACGTCTCGAGCGGCGACGACGGGTCCTGCAGGATCGTGTGCCACAGCCCCGACTTCTCGTCCTGCAGCCGGACGAGCGCGCTGAGCTGGTCGCGCAGCGAGCCTTCGATGATCATGAACGACGGATGCGTGACCGGCACGATCTCGAGCGCGCGGGCCATCGTGAGCGCCGCCCAGGCGTTGCCCCGGCACCAGTTGATGCCGGACATATGGTTGCCGGCGATGTTGTCCCAACCGTGATAGTAGAGGTTGGAGACCGCGTCCTGCAGCACGTTCTCATGCCCATGATACTGCCGCAAGCCGTCCCCGAAATAGTCGCTGCGGCCGAGCAGCGCCCCGATCCGCAGGAGGAAGTAGCCGGCCATGAACATCGTATCGACCCACGCCTGCTCTGGGAAGTTGTACGACTCGGAGTTCACGGTGTGCTGGAAGATGCCATCGCCGAAGCGCGGCGCCTGACGGGTCAGGAATTCGGCCATCTCCTTGGCCGTCTCCATGTAGGCTTCCTCGCGCGTCGCCTCGTACAGGGTGAGCAGCGAGTGACCGATCGATACGCCGTTGACCGACAGCTTAGGCAGCCCTTCCGCCATATTCTCGTCGACCCACGCTTTTACTTTCTCCAGATACGTCTCGTTGCCTGTCGCCCGGTAAGCCTCGCAAACCCCATAAAAAGCGACGCCCCCCGGCCAATCCCAACTGAAATCCATGCGGAACGTGCGGTTCACGACTTGGTCGATGACCTCGCGAATCCGATTGTCGTCAATGACGAGTGCTGGCATATGATTATCGGCTCCTTCCAAGTTCATAGTGCGGTTATCCCTTCAGACCGGTCGTGCTGATCCCCTCGACGATGTACTTCTGGAAGAGGAAGAAGACGACGAAGATCGGAACGAGCGACAGCGTCGACATCGCGAACAGTCCGCCCCAGTTGTTGACGGCGTCGGTGTCGAGGAACAGCTTCAGCGCGAGCGAGACCGGGAACAGATCCGGGTTGTTCAGGTACAGCAGCGGGTGAATGAAGTCCTCCCAGTTCCAATAGAACGCGAAGATGGTGGAGGTGACGAGAGCCGGCGCGATGAGCGGCAGGATGATCCGGAAGAAGATGCCGTACCGGCTGCATCCGTCGATCTTGGCCGCCTCGTCCAGTTCGCCCGGGATGGTGCGGATGAACTGCATGATCAGGAAGATGAAGAACGGCGTCGCGAAAAACTGCGGGATGATGATCGGCTTGAACGAAGCGAGCCACCCGAGCTTGGAGAACAGGATGTACTGCGGGATCATCGTGACGTCGCGCGGCAGCATCATCGTGATCATCATGCACGTGAACCAGAAGGCTTTGCCGAAGTAGGACACCCGGGCGAAGCCGTAGGCGACGAGCGCGGAGCTGGCCACCGCCCCGAAGGTGGAGGCGATGACGATGATGAACGAGTTCTTGTAGAAGTTCGCGAACGTGTTGCCGCCGAAGCCCGCCCAGCCCTTGCTGTAGTTCGACCATTCGAAGCTGCTCGGAAGGAGGCTGTACGCGGTCGTGAAGATCTCGTCGTTCGGCTTGAGCGAGCTCATGGCCAGCCAGATGATCGGATAGAGCATGATCAGCGCAAGGCCCCCGACCAGGAGGTGGTAGGCGAACGCCTTGAGGCGTCGGTTCGTGTGCGCCATCTTAACCCTCTCCTTTCGTTTCGTAGTGGACCCAATACTTGGACGATTGGAAAATAAGCAGCGTCAGCAGCCCGATCACGATCAGCATGATCCAGGCCATGGCGGAGGCGAAGCCCATGCTGGAGAATTCGAACGCTTTGCGGTACAGGTACAGCGAGTAGACGAGCGTCTCGTCCACCGGCCGGCCGTCGCCCCGGGAGATGATGTAGGCGGGCGTGAACGTCATGAACGCCGAGATCGTCTGCATGATCAAGTTGAACAGGATGATCGGACTGAGCAGCGGCAGCGTGATCTTGAAGAAGCGATGGAGACCGTTCGCGCCGTCGACGCTCGCCGCTTCATAGTAGGAAGCGGGAATGCTCTTGAGGCCGGCGAGGAAGATGAGCATGGACGATCCGAACTGCCAGACCGAGAGGGCGATGAGCGTCCAGATAGCGTATCCTGGAGAGCCGACGTAGTTCGTGCTGGCGTCGACGCCGAACGTGCGCAGGACGGAGTTGACGAGGCCGTCGCTGCCGAACACTTGGGACCACATGATCGAGACCGCGACGCTGCCGCCGATAAGCGAAGGCAGGTAGTAGGCGGAACGGTAGAGGCCGATGCCGGTGACCGCCCGGTTCAGGATCATCGCGACGAGCAGCGCGAACGCGAGACGCAACGGCACGCTGGAGAGGACGTAGGTGAGCGTGACGCTGACGGACTTGGCGTACTTGTCGTCGTGGAACAGCATCTTCTGGTAGTTGTCGAGGCCGACCCAGTTGGGCGCGCCCAGCATCGTGTAGTCGGTGAACGAGTAGTAGAGCGAGCTGAGAATCGGGTACAGCGTGAAGACGAGGAAGCCCAGGATAAAAGGGGCGGAGAATACGTAGCCGACCAGATGGTCGTTCTCGCGGAGCTTCTTCAAGGCGGATCTCCCCTTTCGAATGGCGTGGAATGGCGGCGAGACGCGCGCTTAAGCGCTCTCAATCTGTCTCTCATTATGGCGGACGGGGGGAGGGAGATGAAGGCAAAAATCCGATTAGTTTGTTTAATAAGCCGACATGCTGGAGGCGGAGGTAGGGAGGCGGGAGAGGTAACTCGGCTTGATAGAAGGAATGGGCTGCCAACGTGAAGAAATACAAAACAAGGAGTATGAGATAGAAATATGAGTCGGAGCCCGATAAACGCAGTGGAGTGGGCTTGTTATTTCTGGCTGCGGGATTCTCTGCAAGAATGATTATGTCAGGTATGGGTAGTCGTCGCTATGTTTATAGCTACACAAGATCAAGGGGGGGATGATAATTGAGGCTATCCATCGAGGATCGGGACCCCATACTTGCCCAACTCACGCCAGAGCAGCGGCTCTTTCTGAATGAACAGATGATCCGAGGAAGAAGAACGGCCTTCGCGAATGCGCTGGCTGCGCAAAAAGGCCATCATATTCCGGATGACGCATCGCCAGAGGATATCGAGGCTCTGCTAACGGAATGGGTGTATACCGGCTATTATGATACTGGACAGGTTTCTCCCGAACTTCGATGCGAATGCGGCCGTCCCTTAAGATATCAGCATCATGTAGAACACAAGTCCTCCGGCGAGGTAAAGAAATTTGGCATTGAGCATTTAAAGGAACATCTCGGCATTGATGCCGCAGCTGTTGCAGCTATCAAGAAAGGGTTCGACGCGATCGACTTCGAACTGGACGATATTCTAACCAAGGTGGTTAATGGGTGGCAGCCTGATCCGGAGCTGCTGCAGATAGACGACATCCCCAAAGACATCCAACTTCAGCTCGAGCAAGGTCTTCCGCTGCTGGATCGGCAAATCCAGCGGCTTCGGCAGAAACGTAATGCAAATCGTGCAGCAGGTATACCGCTCTATTTCGAAAAACGACCTCAACCGGAGGAGATCCCGAATGACTTGTTCCACTGGGTCGAGATTCAGGAGAAGCCGACATCGAACTCTCCGCTTCCGGATCATTTTCTACTCCCTAACCGATTGAAGGATCCTGTCTTGAAGTATTTGGCAAATGGCGTTCGGAGTGCAATGGTCATTTGCGAACTTCTAATGAAAGACCATGGAGCCCCCGATACTCGATTTATTACGGGGAAGCCGCACCTATTCGTTCCGGTTTGCAAATTCATTGAATCACAGGATGGTATTCGTATTGCGATCCAAGGAACGGATGATCGGCTATATAGTTACTGAAAGAAGGAAATAGCCGGAGAACCGTCAATCTCGGGCTTGCGGAGCGGGAGCGGCGCTCGTACTCAAAATAACCGGACCCGCGGCAATTGCGAGTCCGGATTTCTGTGATGTGCGGCGTTCCCAGTAGAGCCTATGCCCTCATCTTCCTTGCTCTCCGCTAGGATCTCCCCGCCTTAATGAACTCCGTCAGGTTAGCCCCAGCCTTACTTGTTCTTCGCCAGAATCTCTTCGGCTTCCTTGCGGAACTTGGCGGCGGCGTCTTCGATGGTGATCTTCTTGTACAGGATCGACTCGCCGTACGATTTGAGCAGCGCGTCGACCTCGGTCGCGCCGACCGGGTTCGGCGGATCCATCTCGCTGGCGTTCTGCTCGGCCCAGGCGACGTAGTCGAACACTTTGGTCTGCTCCGGCGTCAGGAGCGGTTTCAGCTCTTCCTTGATCTTGGAGGAGATCGGCACGCCGCGCTCGCCCATGATGATCTTGTTGGCTTCGACGTCGTTCACCCAGAAGTCGATGAACTTGGCGGCTTCTTCCTTGGCCTTGGAGCTCTGCGGAATGGAGAAGTACATCGAAGGCTTCAGGAACAGCGCCTTGTTTTGGTTCCAACCCGGGACCGGCAGCAGATCGATCGGACGCTTGACCGCGTTCGCGAGCAGGATGTACTGGTTGGACCAGCCGTTCGAGGAGAAGGAGTGGCCCGGCACCATTTCGTCTTCCTCCGGGGTCCCTTTCTTCTGCGACTCTTTGTCCAGGGACAGCAGGTAGCCGTTGTCGTACCAGCCCTTGTACATCGTGAAGTAGTCGATGAATTGCTGGTCTTCGTAGCCGAGGCCGGTGCCGTCCGCGGCGTACATGTGCTTGCCCTGTCCTCTCAGATAGAAGGGGAAGAAGACGTCGAACCGGAAGCCGCCGAAGATCTTGCCCTTCTCCTTCAGCTTGGCGCCGATGTCGGTGTAGTCGTCCCACGTCCACTCGTTCGTCGGCACGTCGATGCCGTTGTCCTTCAGCAGCTGTAAATCGACGATCGAGGCGAGCGCGTTGGAGCCCAGGTTAAACGCATAGAGCGTATCCTTGACTTTGCCGCCGGACAGCACGCTGTCGCTGACGTTGCTCGTATCGATCAGCCCTTTGTCGATGTAGGGCTTCAGATCTTCGAGCTGGCCTTTGCTGCCGTACTGGGACAGGTAGGAGATATCCATCTGGATGACGTCCGGCAGCTGGTTCGCGGCCGCTTGAGGCGCGAGCTTCTTCCAGTAGTCGTCGAACGCGGCGTACTCGGTCTCGATCTTGACGTTCGGATGCTTCTGCTGATAGAGGTCGATGACCTTCAGCGTGTAATCGTGGCGGGACTGGCCGCCCCACCAGGCGACGCGGAGCGTCACTTTCTCGCCGTCGCCGCCCTTGGATGCGGATGCGCCCGCAGAGGCTGACGCGCTGCCGCTTGGCGATGCGGCGTCATCCTTGCCGCCTCCGCCGCAGGCTGCCGTCAGACCTGCTGCCAGGGACAGCGTCAGAAGCGCTGTAGCTGCTTTTTTCATAGCTTATTTCCTCCCCTTATGGTCGTCTGTAGCGGATTGATAATGCTTACATTTCCTATTATCAAGCGGGAGGGGAGAAAGGTTAATCCAAAAAACAGATCATCTTGTTCAAAAAGCAGAGGAGTGGGCCGTCTTCATAAACTCCGAGGGCGTGCATCCGGCGTACTTTTTGAACACCTGGCTGAAGTATTGCGGGTTGTCGCCGAAGCCAAGCTGCTCAGCCAGCTCGAAGACCTTGATATCCGGCCGGTCGGTCATCCGCTCGGTCGCTTGTTTGATGCGCGCCTTCATGACGTAGTTGGAGAACTTCTCGCCCGTCTCTTTCTTGAACAGCTTGCCGAGGTAGTCCGCGTTCATATAGAGCATCTCGCTCGCGACGCTGTTCAGGGACAGCTGCGAATCGCCGAGATGGTCGTCGACGATGGCGATCACCTTGCGCACGATGGCGGTGTGCTTGACGACGTTCTGCTCGTAATGGCGCTCGGTCAGCTCGCGGACGGTCTCGCCGAGGAAGGCGTGGATCGCTTGAAGGGTCCCGAGCTCCACGAGGGCGGGGATGCGGGCGTAATATTCGTTCAATCGCGCGGGATCCGCATGCCGGATGAGCGAGACGTACTGCTGGATCGCGTAGGACTTCGTCTGCTCGATCGCCAGGCCCGCCCGCCGCAGCGCCTCGATGAAGTCGGCGAGCGCTTGCTCGGCCTCCTCGCGATGGCCGGACCGGACGGGCATCGTCAGCCGCTCCTCCGGAAAGGAGAACGCGTCCGCGCCAGCGCCGCCCTGCGCGCCCTCGGCCGTGTCCTTGAGCGTGATCAGGCTCCCTTCGCCCAGATAGAACCGGTAGCCGAGGCATTGGAGCGTCTCCCGGTACAGGCTGCGCGCGTGCGTGATCCGGTTCGGCTCGCTGAGCGCGATCGTCGTGTCCCGCTTGTAGTAGTCCCTGAACGTGCAGCGGATCTCCTGGATGCGGCGGTACAGGCTAGCCAGGTCCGGCGTATCCTCGATGAGGATGAGCACATGGTCGCCGATCGTCGTGCCGAGCAGCGTCGACTCGAGCAGGTCTTCGGCGATGTTCTTGAGCGCGAACAGATGCTCGAACTCGAAGTCGTTCCCCTCCAGCCGGAAGAGCAGGAGCCGTACCGGCGCGTCGATCTCGAAGCGGAACAGGTCGCGGTAGTAGTCCCACTCCCGGCTGCCGTACGTCTTGTTCGTGACGAACTCTTTCAGCACCTGCTCCTTCACGTGGGGCATGAGCTTGGCCAAGCCGTCCTTCATGTCCCGGACGAACGCGTCCTTGCGGCGCGCATGGTCGAGCTCGGCCACGAGCTCGGTCAGCGCCTCGCCGATCTTGCGCTCGTTCGTCGGCTTCAGGAGATAGTGCTTTACGCCGTACTGCATCGCCTTGCTGGCGTATTCGAACTCGCCGAATCCGGACAGGATGACGAACTTGATGTCTGGATGCGATTCGCTGACCCGCTGCACGAGCCCCAATCCGTCCATGCCCGGCATGCGGATGTCGCTCACGACGATGTCGGGCGCTTCCCGCAGGATGCGCTCGTAGGCTTCGATTCCGTTCGCGGCCGTCCCGGCGAGCGTCGTGCCTAAGGCAGACCAGTCTACGAGCTGAGAGATGCCGTCTAAGATGATGCGTTCGTCGTCGACCAGCAGCACTTTGTACATCAGGTTCCCTCCGTTTCTCCCGGCAGCAGGATGAGAACGCGCGCCCCCCGGCCGGGTTCGCTGTCGATGCGGATGCCGTAGCGCTCGCCGAAGGCGAGCTTGATCCGTTCGTCGATATTGCCGAGGCCGATGCCCCTGCCCTTGGCGGCGAGCTCGCCGCTGCGAAGGCGCGTCAGCGTATCCGGCGCCATGCCGGGGCCGTCGTCTTTGATGGCGACCAGCCAATCGTCGCCTTCGTCCGCCTCGCAGGCGCGGATCGAGATCTTGCAGGTGCCGATAGACGGCTCCAAGGCGTACTGAACG
The DNA here is from genome assembly GCF_014212125.1 of Cohnella nanjingensis. Lineage (GTDB taxonomy): Bacteria > Bacillota > Bacilli > Paenibacillales > Paenibacillaceae > Cohnella > Cohnella nanjingensis. Next base: position 231,859 of record NZ_JACJVP010000006.1, on the reverse strand, counting down.
GCGTTCTCTAACAGCGGCTGCAGCGTCAGCTTCGGGATGCGGCGCTGCAGGTAGCGATCCGGCACGTCCAGCGTGAAGTCGAGCCGCTCCTCGAACCGGTACTTCTGAATGACGACGTAGCTGTTCACGATGTCGATCTCTTCGGCGAGCGTCAGGATCGGCTGCTTCAGGTTGATGGAGTTGCGCAGGAGGAAGCCGAGCGCTTCGACCATCTGGGAGATCTGGGACTGCCGGTTCACCTTGGCGAGCCAGTTGATCGATTCCAGCGTGTTGTAGAGGAAGTGCGGGTTGATCTGGGCTTGCAGCGCCCGGAACTCCGTCTCCTTCAGCAGCAGGCGGTTCGAATAGTTCTCCGTGATCAAGGCCTGGATGCGTTCGATCATGAGCCGGAACGTCCGGTGCAGCAGGCCGATCTCGTCCATCGCGACGGGCTGGTCGCCTTCCGGCAACAGATTCGCTTCGGCGAAGTTGCCCCGCTCGGCCAGCTTCATCCGGCCGATCAGATCCTCGATCGGACGCGTCAGGCTGCGCGAGAACCGAATGCCCAGCAGGACGACGACGACGAAGAGGAAGACGAAGACGAGAATGACCAGCTCCTTGATGAAGATGACCTGCTTGAACACCTGATTGAACGGCGTGATGTTGAGGTACGTCCAGCCGGTGTTCGCGGAGCGGATATGCGAGACGAAGTACGTCTTGCCGTCGAAGTCGTGCTTGAAGTATCCGTTCTCCGACCGGATCAGCCCGGTATATCGGCTCGGCTCGAACAGCGGATGCTCCGGATAGATAACCTCGTCGCCCGCGATCATGATGAGGTCCTCGCCCTCGCCGGCGTACTTGCGGACGATCTTGTCGATGTTGACGCGGATGATGAGCAGCCCCAGATACTGGAGATCGAGATTCAGATTGCTGAACGACCGGACTTCGCGGGCGGAGATGAGGGCGGGATCCTCCAGGTCCGGGTAGATCCAGCTGTTGCCGCCCTTGCTCGCTTCCGTGATGTCCCGAATCCGTGCCATCTTGTTCATGCCGATCGGGTACACGGCGCCGGCTTCGTGCTTGACGTCGTACGTGTCGATCAGCTGAATGGAGTAGATCGAGGAATCCGTTCCCGCATAGCTGACGAGCCGGCCTACGATGTCTTCCTTGAGCAAGTGGCGGTCGTACTCGGACGTACTGGCCTTCACCGCCTTGAGCAGCTTCTGAATCTGCGCGTCGGCGATCATATTGTAGGACGCTTGTTCGATCCGCTTCAGCTCCGTCTCGATGGCGGAGGAGGACATGTTGAGCACCTTGGACGACTTGTCGTAGAGCTGCCCGTCGTAGATGGAGAACGCATACTGCTGGACGATAAAAGTAAAGAGGAAGGCGGCGAGAATGATAAGCGCGGTGAAGATGGTGAGCTTGTTGCGGATCTTCATGTGCCGAAAGGCCGAGAACCATCGCTGCATAGGCTGCCGCTCCCCGTCGGATCGATTTCTAAGCCGATAAAAAGGTGTCGCCCTCTTCCGAGTAGACGGCAAAGCCGTTTTTACTTGGGATTATGGCATCGTTCTGCAAGCGCTGTCAATTGTTCGGCCGCCGGTCGGCTCGCCCCAATTATTTCAAATACATCGTCAGCGGCCAGATGCCCAGCTCGCGAATCCGCCCCGCCACCATCCCGGCTAGGGCCAGCGCGCCGCGCTCCTGGAAGTGCGTGTTGTCCTCGATCCCGTCGGGAAAATGCAGGAATTCGCCGGGCGCGCCCCACATGAACGCTTCCTTCGTCCCCTCCGGACCGAGGGCTTCGAACCAGATCCGGCTCATCTCGGCCAGGTCGACGAGCGGGATGTCCTCGGCCTTCGCCAACTCGCGCACCGCCTCCAGATAAGGCCCGTGCGTATCGCGCAGCGACCCGTCGGGTTCGAAGTAGCGGCGGTGCACCGAAGTGACCAGCACCGGGTGCGCGCCCAGCTCGCGGGCGCCGTCCGCGTAATGCTTCAAGTACGCCTTGTAGCTGGTCGCAGGATCGGTGCGCCTCGCTTCGTCGGGCTTTTGGTCGTTGTGGCCGAACTGGACGAACAGCCAATCATCCGGCTTGATCTCGCGCAGGATCGCGTCGAGACGGCCTTCTTCGACGAAGCTCCTGGCGCTGCGTCCCGACACGGCATGGTTGGTTATCGCTACATTGTGTTTAAAGAAGGAAGAGAGCATCTGACCCCATCCCGCATAGGGGAAGCCTTCATCCGGCTGATCCGTCACCGTCGAATCTCCGGCCAAGTGCAGCGTCAGGGTGTGCGGCGCCGCGTCGATCTCGAGCGCGTTGACGCGCGGGGCCGGTCCGGAGAAGGAGAGCCGCAGCTGCCCGTCCCGAACGCGGACGGCGAACGTCTCGCGGGCGAACTGGCCGGCGGGGACGGGGCGGCGGCGGAAGGCGAGACGGCCGGTGCCGGTCTTGAGCGTAGTGCTGACCGGGGCGATCCAATCGCCCATGAGCAGCGAGACGACATACGTCCCGTTAGGGACGTCTACGCGGAAGACCGCGTCCGCGGGGATGCAGAAGTCGCGCTTCAGCGGCTCCGGCTCTCCCCGATCCCGGTCGGTCACCCTGGCGGGGGCGATGAACCCGAACCCGCGCTGCGGGTCGTAGGCGAGGGCGGCGTCCGCCTTGGTATAGCCCGGCGCGGTCTCGGCGCTGCCGAAGTCGAACCGCCATGCGGCATCGGACATGGAATGGACCTCCTTTGGGGTAAGCTATCCTTTCAAGTATAAGGGGACGTCCGCCGGGGAGGAATTCAATTTTCCGGCAACTTCGTGCAATAATCCGACGGGTTCGGGCGCAAACTTTAATAAAATGCCACAGCTTATGTCGCGGGCCCCTATACCATGCCTGTCCATGCTGTGATAAGATATGAAAGGCTAACTTTTGTAAAGTTCGTCAACCCTGCGTTATGGCAGCGTAAAATTTACTTTGCGGGAAAGAGGGCTATGCGTGTTTCGGAAAAAGGATATCTTTTTTAAGACGCTGGAGGACATGTCCGACCTGATCTTGGAGACGGTCGAGCGGTTCGCTTCCGCCATGAACGGGGAGCTGACCGATGTCGCCGCATTCTCCAAGGAAATGAAGGAGTTCGAGCACCGCGGAGATCAGTTCGCGCATCTGATCATCACCGAGCTCAACAAGACGTTCATCACTCCGATCGACCGGGAAGACATCATGGAATTGACCAAGCTGCTGGACGACGTCCTGGACGGCATTGAAGCAAGCGCATCCCGCTTCGATATGTACCAAATCTCCAAGCCCGACACCTACATCCGTAAATTCGTCGACGTTCTGCACCGTTCCGCGGTGGAGATCAAATCGGCGATCTACCTGCTCAGCCAGAAGAAGCTGCTGGCCATCCAAACGCACTGCGTCAAATTGAACGAGCTTGAGAACGAAGGGGACGAACTGCTGCGGCAAAGCGTGAAGTCGCTGTTCCAGAACGTGAAGGACCCGATCGAGCTGATTAAGCATAAAGAAATTTACGAACGGCTGGAAGAGACGACCGACGCCTGCGAAGACGTGGCCAATACCCTTCAGTCGATTATCATGCGCAACTCGTAATTGCGCGTAAGACGGGGACTGACAAATCAAGCATGGATCAAATGACATGGATCGTAGTCTTTATCGTAATCCTAGCGCTCGGTTTCGACTTCATTAACGGCTTTCACGACACGGCGAATTCGATCGCGACTTCGGTCTCGACCCGGGCGCTGACGCCGCGCATCGCGATCATCCTCGCCGCGGTCATGAACCTCGTAGGCGCGCTGCTGTATACGGGAGTCGCCAAGACGATCGGCGGCAAGGTGACCGATCCGTTCAAGCTCGAACACGGCCTGACCGTCGTCATCGCCACGCTCATCGCCGCCATCATCTGGAACCTGGTGACCTGGTGGAGAGGGATCCCTTCCTCCTCCTCGCACGCGCTCATCGGCGCGCTGGCCGGCGCGGCGGTCGCTTCCGAGGGCTGGAGCGGCATCAATTACGGCGGTTTCTCGACAATCGTCATCGGGCTTGTCGCGTCGCCGATCATCGCGTTCATTTTGGGGTACATAATTATGTTCGTGCTGAAGCATGTGTTCGCGAACGCGAGTCCGCGCTTCGTGAACAAGGGCTTCCGCACCGGGCAGATCCTGACGGCGGCGCTCCAATCGTTCACCCATGGGACGAACGACGCGCAGAAGGCGATGGGCATCATCACGCTCGCGCTCGTCTCGGCCGGCCTCCAGGACCACCTCGAAGTGCCGCTGTGGGTGAAGATCTCCGCCGCGCTCGCGATGGCGCTCGGCACGTCGGTCGGGGGCTGGAAGATCATCAAGACGATGGGCACGAAGATCTTCAAGATCGAGCCGATCAACGGCTTCTCCGCGGATCTAAGCTCCGCTGCCGTCATCTTCTCCGCGACGCTGACGCACTTGCCCGTCAGCACGACGCACGCGATCACCTCGTCGATCCTCGGCGTCGGCGCGGCCAAGCGGTTCTCCAGCGTGCGCTGGGATACGGCGGGGCGGATCATCATGGCCTGGATCGTCACGATCCCGATCGCTGCGGTGCTCGCGGCCGCCGTGTATGCGGTGCTGAGCCTATTCCATTGATCTAGCTCGGATTCGCCGTCCTCGGCGGGCGGCGGCGCGTACTTCATGGAGATCGTACAGGAATGGACAGGCATGCCGCTTCATCGTTGCCCGGGATCCAAGTAAAAACGGCATCACCGTCTTCTTGGAAGAGGGCGACACGTTTTTATCGTAGACGAATCCGAAAAGGATTGGCGAAACTTATATTTTCTGATCCGTTTAAAAAAATGGGCCCTTGCTCATTGGTCATCATCGCCGTTTCCACATTACAATATAGAAGCGAATAGAAGCGAAACGTTTGCTCTTGACGGGACGGAGTTTGGAGGAATTCACGCTCATGCAAGCATCCGCACAACAAGCCAAGTCATGCGTGGAACTGCTTAAGGCGTTCCGGCTCAAATGCGTCGATTGCCGCGGCGAGAAGCTCATCTTCTCCGGCGTCGGCAAACGGGATGTGTACAACGTGACGGCCCCCTTCCTCGACGAGGGAGAATGGACCCTCGCGGGACGGGTCGAAGACCGGACCAGCGAAAGGTCCGCCGTCATGTTCTTCGTCGAGCGGCAAGGCAAGTGGGTACCCCGGGAGGGCGCGCCCGTCTTCGATCTGCAGGATCCGTTCGTGACGTTTATCCGCGGGGAGCTCGTCTTCGGCGGCGTGGAAGTGTACTTTGACGGCGAAGATCCGCACTACGTGACGTCTTGGCGCACCGTGTTCTATCGGGGTTACCGCATCCGCGATTTGGAACCGTTCGCGAAGGGGCCGCTGACCATGAAGGACATCCGCCTCGTGGATCTGGCGAACGGCCGGATCGGCGTCTTCACCCGGCCGATGCCGGTCGGCGACGCGAGGGCGATGATCGGCTATACCGAGGTCGGCGAGCTGAGCGAGCTGACCGAGGAGGTCATGGCGCGAGCCGAAGTGCTGCACAACCAGTTCCTGAAGGTCGAATGGGGCGGCGCCAACGAAGCGCATCTGCTGCGCAACGGCAAGATCGGCGTGCTGGGGCATATCGCCTGGATGGACGACGGGAACATTAGGCATTATTATCCGATGACCTTCATGCTGGACCCGGCTACGCGGGCCCATACGCCCATCAAGCTGATCGCGATGAGGAGCTTGTTCCCCGAAGGACCGGCGAAGCGGCCGGACCTCGAGGACGTCCTGTTCAGCGGGGGCCTTCAACGGCCGGGCGACGGCAAGGCGACGCTGTACACCGGCGTTAGCGACGCGGAGGCCCACCGGATCGTCATCGACGATCCGTTCATGGAATACGAGGCATAAGGTTAGCGCGCCGAGGCGGGAAGCTTCGGCGCCTTTTGCGCGTCCGGCGATGCGCATCCGCCGCGTGCGCCGCCGCTTCGGCGGACGATGGAGCGCCTTGCCGCGGCGAAGAAATGCCGGGCGCTGCAGAGAGCGCCGAGGCGAAGGAGAGCCGACGGCAAGGGGCGAACGGAGGAGCATGGTGCGCCGGGGGATAGAGAACCACGGCGAAGGATCGCAGGAGCGCAGCAGGCCGTCAAAAAAGGCAGCGCCTTCAGGCTCGGAGCCTGCGGGGCTGCCCTGCATGAGCGGCCCGGCCCCACAAGGCCGCCCGGCTGGGCAAGCCCTGTGATGTCGGCGCGGTTAGAAGCGGCGGCGCTTAGCGTTTGGCGCGGCGGGGGCCCGCACGGCGGGAGCCCGAACGCCGGGGGCGATTCGAGTAAGCCGACCGCCGACGGGGTGCGGTGCGGCGGCGTCTGCGGCGCCTCGGGCGGTAGACGGCTTCCTCTTCGTCGTCATCTTTTTTGCCCTTTTTCAAGAAGAGCTTGATGAGTGGCGCTACCTGCTGGACGGAGGACATCACCTTCTGGATCTTGCCGATATTCGAGAGGATGCCGTCCAGTCCGCCCATCCGGTCGATCAAGCCCTTCACTTCGTTCAGATTCTTGAAGTTGAGCAGGCTGGACAGGCCGCCCTTCGCCGGCGCCGCGGCCTGCGCGGGCAAGACCTGGGTAACGCCCTGCGCGGGCCCGAACAAGGCGGGCGGACCTGAGATGGGCTCGGAGATTCCGGGGAAACCGCCGCCGGCCGGACCCCCGAAGCCGGCCGGGCCTCCAAAGCCGGCCGGACCTCCGCCGCCGGCCGGACCTCCGAAGCCGGCATTGAAGTTGCGCGTATACGGAGAATGCGGTTCGTTCATGTTGTCACACCCTTCGGCTTGAGAATCGCCGGCGCCTGCCCATCCCTTCGGGCATGGCGTGCCTAAGCCGGCGTTCGATGCTATAGGGTATGTATCACGGGTCCGATCCGAATGGACGCCTGCCCGCCCATTTTTCGATTTTACCTCTGTGAAGCGTGAATACGCTAATGCTTGAAGTGCTATATGAAACGCAGTACAATGGAAGAGATGGCTTTACAAGTTATGAACCGAGGTGCCTATTAGATGCAGCTGAAGAAGCTGAATGACAAGTCGATCGACCAATTGTTCGAAGCGATTCTGACACTGAAGTCGGTGGAGGAATGTTACATTTTCTTCGACGATCTGTGTACGGTCAACGAGATTCAATCGCTGTCGCAGCGGCTAGAAGTGGCGCGGATGCTGGGCAAAGGACAAACCTACAACCAGATCGAAGCAGAGACGGGCGCCAGTACGGCGACGATCTCCCGAGTGAAGCGGTGCCTGAATTACGGCAACGACGGCTACAAGATGACGCTCGACCGGCTCGGCCGGTTCGGCAAGGAACCGGAAGCGGACTGACTTCTCGCCGCCGTTCCGCACGAAGCTTGGCATGAACCCAGCAGTCTAACCGTCCGCGGTAGGCTGCTTTTTAATTTGCAGAGAGGGGGCATATAGCATACGCTTCAACGCTCAAATATGGTTGCCTGAACCTGCGGCTGCAAGTATGCTAATAGAAAATGATCCGTTCGTACCAGGGACCGAGGAGAGACTCGCATGCGTGTATGGCAGTCCGTACGCTTCAAGATCGTATTCGGTTTTTTCCTGATTATCGCGCCGATGGTCTTGTTCCTCATCTACAACAATCTGTACGCCATGAACGTCGTCCGGCAGCAGATCTCTTCGCACTACAACAACCTCTTGTCCTTGAACGTCAGCGAGAACGACAAGGTGCTGGAGGAATACACTTCCTATCTGATCCGGCTGGATCACAATCCCGACATTCCGATCATTCAGGCGCTGCGCAGCGGCGACAGCGACTATACGCTGGCGAAGATTCGCCTCATGAACCAATTCATGCTCGACTCGAGCGGCATCTACAACCGCAAGGACACCTTGTTCATCTACGACCGCAAGGAAGACGACATGTACTTCGTCACCCAGGATAACTCCACTTACTCGGACAAACGGGACGTGCTGCTCCAATGGTCCAGGCAGCATCTGCAGAGCAACGGCCTGCTCGACGAAGACGATACCCACTGGATCTCGATGACCGTGAACAGCGGAGGCACGGGCGGCAACTATCTGCTGCGCACGCACGATCTGGGCCTCGGCGCCTTCGCGGGCGTACTGGTGCGGACCGGTAGCCTGCTGCGCGGATTGGAAGGCTTCGACGTCGGCGACGAGGGCGGTTCGTTCCTGCTCGATTCGTCCGGGGAGGTGCTGACGGATACGGCTTCGCCGCTGATGACGGATCCCCTTTTCCGGCAGGCCATCGTGAAGCAGTCCGGCTCCTACGGCATCGTGAAGCAGGGAGGGCGCTCCTACCTCGTCCTCGTTCGTCAGGCCGAGAAGGCGAATGTCATCTACGCGATCGTCATGCGGGAGGATTATATCCTGCAGAACCTGCCTTTCTTCCAAAAGGTGCTCTATTACTGGATACCGCTCCTGGTCGCGATCCTGCTGTCGCTCTACCTCGTGTTCCTGCAGCGCATCATGTTCAAGCCGCTCGTCGATCTCATCCGGGGCATGCGCAAGCTGGGACAGGGGCGCTTCGACATCCGGCTGCCGACGGACCAGAGCAGCGAGTTCGCCTTCATGTCGGGCACGTTCAACAACATGGCCGAGCAGATCGAGAAGCTCAAGATCGACGTCTACGAGGAACAGCTGCGGGTGCAGCGGGCGGAGTACAAGCATCTGCAGGTGCAGATCAACCCGCACTTCTACATGAACAGCCTGAACATCATCTACAACCTGGCGGCGCTCAAGGACTTCAAGTCCGTGCAGAAGCTGTCTCTGCATCTGGCCGACTACTTCCGCTTCCTGATGCAGAGCCACCGCGCGACGGTGCGGCTGGAGGACGAGATCAAGCATATCGAGCATTATCTCGAGATTCAGAAGGTTCGATACGTCTCGAAGCTCGATTACGAGATCCGCGTGCTGCCGCAGCATGCGGGGTGGGGATTGTCCCCGCTCATGGTGCAGCCCTTCGTCGAGAACGCGGTCATCCACGGCTTCAACAAGCGCGTGCCGAACGGCATGATGTTCACGATCGTCATCGCGACGGAGGAGGATCCGGAGGCGCCGGACCGCTACTTGCTGCTGACCGTGGCGGACGACGGTCCGGGCTTCGAGCCGGAGCTGCTGGCGAACCTCGAGAACGGGAGGCATGCGGCGGGCACCGGGGAGCAGCATCTGGGCATCTGGAACATCCTCCGGCGGTTCAAGATGCTGTACGGCGACGACGGCGGCATCTCGTTCGGCAACGCGCCGGCGGGCGGCGCCGTGGTGACGATCCGCCTGCCGTTCGCGCGGCTGCGCGCGATCGAGGCCGAGGAGGCGGAGGCGTCAGGCGAGCCGGGCGAGGGAACGGGGCGGTCGGCGTGAGGCGATGGCGGATGAGCGAGGCGCGGCGAGGCGGCGCGGGAGCGGATCGGTCGGCGTGAGGCGATGGCAGATGAGCGAGGTGCGGCGAGGGAGCGGATCGGTCGGCGTGAGGCGATGGCAGATGAGCGAGGTGCGGGGGGACGAGTGGCTGCGAGGGCAGTGCGGACGCAAAGAGAAATGGCGCGGCGGTTGGACCGGGGCCAAGGAGGAGATACGCATGCTGACGATGCTGGTCGTGGACGATGAGATCTACGCGTTGAAGGGCATCACCCAAGGAATCGAGTGGAACGACCTGCCCATCGGAACGATCCTCGAGGCGGAGAACGTGCCCGAGGCGCAGAAGCTGCTGGAGGAGGGCAAGGTGGATCTGGTCATCTCCGACATCGAGATGCCGGGCGCGAACGGGATCGAGCTGCTGCGATATATCCGGGAGCGGTCGCCGGGGACGCTCACGATCTTCCTGACCGGGCACGCTAGATTCGAATACGCGCAGGAAGCGCTGCACTACGGCTGCTTCGACTACGTGCTGAAGCCCGTCGATCACGACGTACTCAAGGAGATCGTCCGCCGCGCGGTTCAAGAGCTCGAGCGGCGCCAGGAGCAGCAAGCGTTCGAAGAGACGCTGGGCAAGTACCGGCGCCAATGGACGAACCAACTGCCTGTCCTGGTCGAGAAGTTCTGGCAGGAAGCGCTGGCCGGGCGGCTCCCGATGTCGGCGGAGCGGCTGAACCGCGAGTTCGCGATGTACGACATGCCGCTGTCGGCGGAAGGGCGCGTGCTGCCGGTGCTGCTCAGCGTCGAGCAGTGGGACGTGGAGATGGACGCGCGGGACGAGAGCATCATGGAGTATGCGCTGCGCAAAGCGGCGGAGGAGATCATCGTGGGCGAGCAGGGCGCAGGCGCGGTGCTGCAGGACCGCAACGAGCAGAGCGTCGTGCTGCTGTATGTAGACGGAGGCGGCGTGAGCGGAACTAGCGAGGTTGCAAGCGAATACTATGTGCGCGGAACGAGCGAGAGCCTGGGGGCAGACAAAGGCCGCGGAGCTAGCGAGGCTGCAGGCGAAGGTGTCGAAACGGGTCTGAGTCCCAGGGGACGTACGAACGGCGCCGGCGGTCCGTTCTCCGACCGTTCGGCGCTGCTTGCGCGGTGCCGGGCGTACGTGCAGGCCTGCAACGACTATTTCCACTGTCGGGTCTCCTGCTATGTCGGCGATGCGCTCCCTATCGTCCAATTGGCCGACGGCTTGGAGGGGCTCGCGCAGTTGGAGCGGGCCAACGTCTCGTCGACGCAGACGGTCATCGACGCGAACGAGGCGCCGGACGTCATATCGGGAAGCGCGGGGAGCGGAGGGCAGCTGCTGCCGCCGTTCGTCGAGTGGGGCATCCTGCTGGACAGCGCGAGCACGGACGAGCTGCTGCAGGCGGTCGAAGCGACGCTGCTGCGGTTCCAGCGCGAAGGGGCGAGCCGGGAGAATCTCGAGCTGTTCTACCATGGGTTCGTACATATGCTCTACCAGACGGCATTCCGCCAGGGCGTGCCGGTGGGCGATATGCTCACCCCCCAGGAGCTGGGGGAAGGGCAAGGCATCCGTTCGCCGCAGCTCATGCAGGCGTGGGCGTCGAAGCTGGTGCACAAATCCGCCCTCGCCCTGCAGGACCGCCAACGGGATGCATCCGCCGTCATCGGGAAGATTCAGGCGTTCATCCAGGACAACCTGCACAAGGACCTCAGCCGCGACGATATCGCACACTCCGTCTACCGGAATCCGGCTTACCTGTCGCGGCTGTTCCGCAAGGAGACGGGACTGTCGCTCACCGACTACATCGCGCAGGCGAAGATCGAGCGCGCGAAGAGGCTCCTCACGGACACGAACGACAAGATCAGCAACATCGCCGAAGGGCTCGGCTATCTTCATTTCTCCTATTTTGCGAAGCTGTTCAAGAAGGTCACCGGCCTGACGCCGCAGGAGTACCGCAAAAAGCATCAAGCGGTGTAGGCGCACGTGAAGCGGGGGATGGCATAGGCAAGATGAGTAGTATGCGAGTGCGGCGGGACCGTGAGAGTGCGGCAGGCTCCTGGCGGCGGGCGGCGGGAGTGTGCGCGAGTGCGGCAGGCTCCTGGCGGCGGTCGGCGGGAGTGCACGCGAGTGCGGCTGGCGGTGGGATAGCTAGCGGCAGAGTGACGTGGAAGAAGAGAAAGTGTTGGAGACGGCGGTCATGCGGCTGATTGGCGGAGTCTTCGTCGCTCGCCAACTCCGATAAGTTGTAAAAGTACAACATATTCGGGGCAAAAGCCGGTCAATGCGCAGATAAGTTGCAAACGTACAACTTATTCGGAGGAAAAGCCGCAATTCGGAGGAATCGCCCCAAATAAGATGTACAAATGCAACTTATTCCTCGTATTGGGGCTAAAACGTCGAAATAAGTTGCACAAATACAACTAATCAAGCCGGAGAGGCAGGGAGTCGGAGAGCTGGAGTGCCGCAAAGCTGCAAAACCGGATAGCCGAAGAACCTGAGTGCCGGAGAGCTGGAGAGTTAGAGTGCCGGAAAGCTAGAGAGCCGCAAAGCCGGATAGTCGGAGAACCGGAGAAACTGAGTGTCGGAGAAACTGAGTGTTGGAGATACAAAGTGTCGAAGAACCTGAGTGCCGGTGAACCTAAGTATCGGATAGCCGGAGAGCCAGAGAGCAACCGAAGAAGGCTATACGCGCGCACGATGACGATGAAGTGGTTAAAAGAGAAGTATCGATCGCATAGAGGTTGCGGACGGCTATACGCGCGCGATGAAGATGAAGTGGGGGACGGCTTGGCCGTCCTTTTTTTGCCGGAAAGAGAAAACGTTTGAAAGCCGCGGCTGGCCGTCGAAGCGAGCGCCTATTCCCGATCTCGACCGCGCGGTCGGAACCGAAGCGCCGCAATGTCACAATTGTGCTATGTGAGTCACCCCAGTAGATAGATGGGCCTCGTCGTCTCCCTGTACAATGACATCACACCCGGATCTTAGAGATAAAGACAAAGGATTGTGATGGAGATGGAACAAGCCACGCAAGCGGCGGTGGAACGACCGAACTCGCGCAAGAAGACGAAAACGCTGAATCAGAGCTACTGGCAGAAGTACGGGATCTTCTACCTCATGATGGCGCCGGCGCTCGTCGTACTGATCGTCAATAACTACATCCCGATGGTGGGCAGCCTCATCGCGTTCAAGAACATGACGTATGCCTCGCCGAGCTTCTTCCAGAACTTCATGGACAGCCCCTGGGTGGGCTGGGACAACTTCAAGTACATGTTCACCAGCAGCGACGCTTGGAACATCACGCGCAACACCATCTTGTACAACGCCGTATTCATCGTCCTGAACCTGATCGTCGGCGTCGCCTTCGCGCTCATGTTCAACGCCATGCGCAACCGCCGGCTCGCCAAGCTGCATCAGACGCTCATGTTCCTGCCGTACTTCCTGTCGATGATCATCCTCTCGTACCTCGTGTACGCGTTCCTAAATCCGGACATCGGGATCTTGAACAAGTTCATCCTACCCTGGTTCGGCGCGCAGCCGATCGACTGGTTCTCGGATCCGAAGTGGTGGCCGATCATCCTGCCGCTCGTGAACACGTGGAAGGGCATCGGCTACTACGCCGTCATCTATCTCGCGGCGATCATCGGCATCGACAACGAATATTACGAAGCGGCGCATATGGACGGCGCCACCAAGTGGAAGCAAGTGTGGAGCATCACGATCCCGCTCATCCGTCCCGTCCTCATCATCATGACGCTGCTGCAGATCGGCCGGATTTTCTACGCGGACTTCGGCTTGTTCTTCCAGGTGACCCGCAACGCGGGCGCGCTGTACGATACGACGCTAGTCATTGATACGTATGTCTACCAAGGCTTCATGGTCACGGGCGATATCGGAATGTCCTCGGCAGCAGGGCTGTACCAAGCCGTCATCGGATTCATCCTGGTGCTCACCGCGAACCTCATCGTCCGCCGCATCAGCCGAGACGACGCCCTGTTCTAAACCGACATCCCGAAGGAGGATCTCCCATGACTACCGCAACCGCACCAGCCGTCAAAAAGAAACGCTTCGCCGCCAACGAGATCTCGAGCGGCGCCAATACGGCGATCAACGTTTTCTTCTGGGTGTATAGCATTCTGTGCGTCCTGCCGCTGATCTTGGTCGTGGCCGTCTCGTTCTCCGACGAGCGAGCCGTCTCGCTCAACGGCTACAAGCTCTGGCCGGAGAAGTTCAGCCTCGGCGCCTACGACTTCCTGCTCTCCGACTGGAAGCCGATCGTCGAGTCCTACGGCGTCTCGATCTTCGTCACCGTCATCGGCACCATCGTGTCGCTGACGATCATGACGCTGTACGCCTACCCGATCTCGCGCAGAGACTTCAAGCACCGCAACGTGTTCTCGTTCATTATCTTCTTCACGATCCTGTTCAACAGCGGACTCGTTCCGTTCTACTTGGTCTACAAGCAAGGGCTTCACCTGCAGAATACGCTGCTCGTCCTGATGCTGCCGCTGTTCGTCCAAGGCTTCTTCGTCATCCTGATCCGCACGTTCTTCTCGAACTCGATCCCGCCGGCCCTGATGGAGTCGGCCAAGATCGACGGCGCCGGCGAGCTGCGGACGTTCTTCCAGATCGTGCTGCCGCTGTCGCTCCCGGTGCTCGCCTCCGTCGGCCTGCTCAGCACGCTGAACTACTGGAACGACTGGTTCCTGAGCCTGCTGTTCATCTCGCCGGACGGTCCGATGAGCATCCAGTTCCGGATGTACAAGACGCTGCTCGACATCGCGTATCTCAGTTCCAACTCGCAGGCCTACTCGGCGATCATGCAGGCGAATCCGAACTTCCAGATGCCGAGCGAGACCGCGCGGATGGCGATGGCCGTCGTCGGGATCGGGCCGATCATCTTCATCTACCCGTTCTTCCAGCGGTACTTCATCCAAGGCTTGACCGTCGGCGCCGTCAAGGGCTGATCGGACCGAATGCGGGGCATCCGGCTTCAGCCGCCCGCGATGAGCTAGGCTTCTACCGGTTACCGGCCGGTTCGAGCATATATGACTTTTACCTCAGAAAAGGGAGGCAACACCCATGCTCAGCAAGAGCAAATTCGGCAAGTCCGCGCTAGCCCTGGCGGCGCTGGCCACCGTACTCGCCGGCTGCGGCGGCAACAACAACAACGGCGGCAACGCATCGCCGTCGGCATCCGCTTCGCCCTCTGCCAGCGAGTCGGCATCCGCGTCGCCATCCAGCAGCGCATCCGAATCGGCATCGCCCTCTTCCTCCGCGTCGGATCTCAAGGACTACAAGCTTACGCTTTTCCTGCCGGGCACGCCGCCGAAGGACGAAGTGAAGGTCGAGACGGAGATCAATAAGCTCCTGAAGGAGAAGATCAACGCCACGCTCGACATCAACTTCATCGACTGGGGCCAATGGGACAACAAGATGAACCTCGCGATCGCTTCCCGCGATCCGATGGATATCATCTTCACGGCGTCATGGAACGGCCACTCGGCGAACGTCGCCAAGGGCGCCTTCCTGAAGCTGAACGATCCGAGCGGCAAATACGGCAACCTGCTGGAGAAATACGGCCAGGATATTCTGTCCACGCTGCCCGAAGCGTTCCTGAAGGGCGCCAAGATCGACGGCTTCAACTACGGCGTACCCGCGAACAAAGAGCTGGCCGAGCAAGGCGGTATCATCTACCGTACGGACATCGCCGACGAGCTCGGTCTGACCGACCGGATCAAAGCCGTGAAGTCGATCGCCGACCTCGAGCCGATCCTGGCCGAAGTCAAGGCGAAGAAGCCGGACATGATCCCGATCTTCATGCGTGACGGCGAGAACTTCAACGCGCACTACTTCGCCAAGTACGACTACCTGGGCGACAGCACGATCGACGGCGTCATCATGAAGGACGGCGAAGACTCGACGGTCAAAGCCCGTTACGACCAACCGCGCTACAAGGAAACGCTGAATATCACCCGCGACTTTTTCAAAAAAGGCTACATTAATAAGGATGCCGCTACGACGCAGCTGGGCGTGAACGACGCGCTGAAGAAAGGCAATGTCTTCATGGTGCCGTCTCCGCTGAAGCCGGGTAAAGACGCCGAGCTCGCGAACGCGACGGGTCTGGCCGGCAAGCTGGGCCAAGTCGCCATGACCGCCCGTACGGTCGCGACGAGCGACACGGCCGGCTCGATGCTGGGCATCTCCTCGACGTCCGGCGATCCGGAGCGCGCGATGATGTTCATCAACCTGCTGCACTCCGACAAGCAGCTGAACAACCTGATCAACTTCGGGATCGAAGGCGATCACTATACCCGCGAAGGCGAGATCATCACCCCGACCGCCAACACCGGCAACTACAGCATCGGCGCGGCTTGGATGCTCGGCAGCCAGTTCTTGAACTACGTCTGGAACACGGAAGCGCCGGACAAATGGGAGCAGTTCAAGGCGTTCAACACGGACGCGCACAACTCCCCGGCGCTGGGCTTCACGTTCAACACGGAGCCGGTTAAATCGCAAGTGTCCGTCGAGAACAACATCCGCAAGCAGTACGATCCGGGTCTCGACACGGGCTCCATCGATCCGTCCAAGGCGGACGAATACTACAAGAAGCTGAAGGCCAACGGTCTCGACGACGTCATCGCCGAGAAGCAGAAGCAGTTGAACGCGTTCTTGGGCAAATAAATCCGGGAATGCATGAGAAATAGAGAAGATGAGAGACCGCCAAGCGAGATGCGCTTGGCGGTTTCTGACGTGATCGGGGAGGAGGGGAGGGCCGGAAATCGGGCGCTTGCCCCCTGTCGCGAGAAGTCTTGACAAAGCTGCGAACAAGGGGCTTCGGGGAGCGGCGGCGCGGGGCGGTCTCGTTGACATTGCGATGACGATTCGCTAGCATGGATAGTGAAGCAGTAGGCGTACGGTACATACATTCATCTCGTGCTATGGCAAGGCAAGAAGCAAGGAGGCGCCCATCATGAAGCCCGGCATAATGGTCATCGGCCACGGTTCGCGGGAGCCGGATTGGGTCGCGCGGGTCGACCGGACGGTGGATGCCACGCGAGAGCGCTTAAACGAACCTGCGAGTCTAGCGGGTCTCGGGCTGACGGAGCCGGTGCCGGTCGTGGCCGCCTATCTGGAACTGGTAGAAGGACGTCTCATCCAGGACGGCGTGAACGCGCTGGAGGCGCTAGGCGTGACGGATATCGTCGCCGTGCCGCTGTTCGTCTCCAGCGGCAGCACGCACGTCGACGAGATCGGCTGGGCGCTGGGCGCCTACGAGACGCCGCGCCGCGAGACCGATCTGGAGCGGATCGCGGTACGCGCGCGCCTCTCGTACGGCAGGCCGATCGGCGGCGATCCGGAGATCGCGGACGCGCTGCTCGACAAGCTCGCGGGGGTAGAGAGAGCGGATGCCTCGGAGGCTGAGGGCGGCGGGGGAGCTGGCGATCCGGGGATCGCGGATGCGCTGCTGCTGATCGGTCATGGCAGCGACGAGCCGTGGTTCCACGAGGCTTGGCGCGCGGAGCTGGAGAGCCTCGTGTCGGAGCTGATGTCGCGCGGCGGCTATGGGGATGCAGAGACGGCGATGCTGCGCCCGGACGAGGTGGCGGCGCGCGTCGGCCTGCTTCGTGCGCGACGGCCGGGGGCGCGGGTGATCGCGGTGCCTGTTTTTCTGAGCGAAGGGTACTTCACGTCCGAGGCCATCCCGAGGCGGCTGGCCGGGCTGGACTGCGTCTATGCGGAGGGAGCGCTGCTCCCGCATGCGAGGATCGGCGACTGGATCGTGCGCCGCGCGTCCGAAGGACTGGCCGACATCAAGAGGGCAGCAGGAGATAGTAGATAAGAGGGGATCAAGTTGGACAATCTGATTCGAGCGAGATTAATATATAATCCGACATCCGGACGGGAGGAAGTGCGCAGGCGGCTGCCGGCCATCCTGCAGAAGCTGGAGCGGGGCGGCATCGAGACGTCCTGCCATGCTACGGAGCGGGAGGGCGACGCGGTCCAAGCGGCATCCGAGGCGGTGGAGCGCGGGTTCGATCTCGTCATCGCAGCCGGCGGCGACGGCACGCTGAACGAAGTGGTGAACGGCATCGCGAGGCACGACCGGCGGCCCGCGCTCGGCATCCTGCCGCTCGGGACGACCAACGACTTTGCCCGCGCGCATGGCATCCCGAAGCGCTGGGATCAGGCGTGCGACCTGATCGTGAAGCGGTACACGCGGCCGGTGGATATCGGCCGGGCGGACGGCAAGTACTTCATCAACATCGCCGGCGGCGGCTCGCTCACCCAGCTCTCGTACGAGGTGCCGAGCAAGCTGAAGACGATGATCGGACATCTGGCCTATTATATTAGAGGTTTCGAGAAGATCGTCAGCCTGCGCTCCTTCAACATGCGCATCGTCGCCGAAGGGGTAGGCGAATTCAACGACGAATACATGCTGTTCCTCGTGGCGAACAGCAACTCGGTCGCCGGCTTCGAGAAGCTGGCGCCGAACGCCTCGACGGGCGACGGCCTGTTCGACGTGCTGCTCATGCGCAAGTGCAATCTGGCCGAGTTCATCCGGATCGCGACGCTCGCGATGCGCGGGGAGCACGTGAACGACTCGCATATCACGCTGTTCCAGACGAGCAAGCTGGAGGTGCTCACCGACGACGGCGTCCAGCTCAATCTGGACGGCGAGTACGGCGGCGATATGGCGGGCTCGTTCTCGATTCTGCAAGGGCACATCAACATCATCGTGGACGAGTTCGGGGAGTCGAGCTATCATCGGTAAGGTCGTGGATAATGCTAACGAAGCCAACCAGCATGATCGTGGGCGAGTTCGGAGAGTCGAGCTACCATCGGTAGGAGCATCTATGATGCGAACGAGGACGTGAACATGAGTTTGGACGAGTTCGGGGGGTCGAGCTACCATCGGGTAGGAGCGTCGATGATGCTGACGAGGGCGTGAACAAGAGTATGGACGTGTTCGGGGGGCGAGTTGCCGTCGGTAGGATGGTAGTTTATACATGATCAGGGTACCCGAACCACGTTCCTCCTCGTCGGCAGAACGTAATTAGTTGCAAAAGTACATCTATTTAGGGATGAAATCGGCGATTTACGTGAATTAGTTGTAAACGTACAACTAATTTGACCGATTTCCACCATTGGCATGAATTAACGCGGAATTAGATGTACGAATGCAACTTATTGGATATTTTGAGAGCTAGATAAGGAAATTAGATGTACAAATGCAACTTTTTGTGGAACGGGGAAGGCTCGCGAGAGGAAGAAGCGCGACAAAACCGAGACGGTATCCAGCGTTGAGGAAGAAGCGCGACAAAACCGAGACGGCATCCAACGTAGAGGAAAAGCGCGACAAAACCGAGACGGCATCCAACGTTGAGGAAAAAGCGTGACAAAACCGAGACGGCATCCAACGTAGAGGAAAAAGCGCGACAAAACCGAGACGGCATCCAGCGTGCATCGAGTGAATGAACGGAGTTGTAAAGATATGCGCCACAACAAGCGCGGCGGCGCCGGCAGGGCGCCATCTCGTCCGACCGGGCTGCCGGTGGACGTGGGACAATCGATCGTCACCGACATCGTCGGGTTGACGCATGAGGGCGAAGGGGTAGGCCGGGTAGACGGCTATACCCTTTTTGTATCGCAGGCGCTGCCCGGCGACAAGGTGCGCGCCGACGTGGCCAGCGTCGGCAAGTCGTTCGGCCGGGCGCGGATGACGGCGCTGGTCGAGGCGAGTCCCGACCGCCGCGGCGCGCCGTGCCCGATCTTCGATGCATGCGGCGGCTGCCAGCTGCAGCATTGGGACTATGCGGCGCAGCTGCGGTGGAAACGGCAGCACGTCGCCGACAATCTGGCGCGCATCGGCAAGCTGCCGGTGGCGCCGCTGGACGGCGGCGCTGCGGCGGGCGGCGGCGATAGCGCGCCGGACGGGCGGCCGCCCGTCGTCGTCCATCCGATCATCGGGATGGACGAGCCGTGGCGCTACCGCAACAAAGCCCAGGTGCCGATCGGCACGGGCGAGGGAGGGCTGGTCGGCGGCTTCTACGAGCAGGGCAGCCACGACATCGTCGATATGGAAGCCTGCCTCATCCAGCAGCAGGAGAACGAAGACACCGTACGCATCGTCAAGGCGATCGCTCGGTCGCTAGGCTACTCCGCTTATGACCGTGCCACGGGACGCGGCCTGCTGCGCCATGTCATCGTCCGCCATGCCGAAGCGACCGGCCAGCGGATGGTCGTCCTCATCACAAACGGCCGGGATCTGCCACATCGGGATGAACTCGTCGGCCTGATCCGCGAGCAGGTACCGGGCGTCGAGAGCATCTGCCAGAACGTCAACACGGCCGCTTCGTCCCTCGTCTTCGGCGAGGAGACCCGCGTCCTGTGGGGCAGCGATGTTATCTACGACGAGATCGGCGACATTCGGTTCGCGATCTCGGCTCGCTCCTTTTTCCAAGTGAATCCGATCCAGACCGAGCGACTGTACAGTTCAGCCGTCCAATACGCCACCCTCACCGGCGAAGAGACCGTCGTCGACGCCTATTGCGGCATCGGCACGATCACGCTGTTCCTCGCCCGGCACTCCCGACGCGTCTACGGCGTCGAGATCGTCCCAGAAGCCATCGAAGATGCGAAGCGTAACGCATTGTTGAACGACATCCACAACGCCGAATTCGCCGTCGGCGCAGCCGAAGTCGTCCTCCCGCGCTGGCAAGCCGAAGGCGTGACACCCGACGTTATCGTCGTCGACCCGCCGCGAAAGGGCTGCGACCCGGCCCTGCTCGAGACGATGCTCCAGCTCAAGCCGGAACGCATCGTCTACGTCTCCTGCAATCCCTCCACCCTAGCTCGTGACCTACGTATACTCGAGGACGGAGGATACCGGACAATCGAGGTGCAGCCGGTGGATATGTTTCCGCATACGACACATGTGGAGTGCTGTGTGTCGCTTATAAGGAAATAGTTTATTGAAGCCACATTTACCTATACTGATGGAGTTCAGGCGTAGTTTGCGTTTGAACTCTTTTTTTACGCGAATTTGTATAAACAAAGTGACTTCAAACACTCAACGTGATTGAGGTGTTGACATGCGGAGTATGGGGAATTAGCTCAGCTGGGAGAGCGCTTCGCTGGCAGCGAAGAGGTCAGCGGTTCGTCCGCGCGGAGCGAAGCGAGCACGGCGTCTGAATCTACCACTAAAAATCATCCAGGATTAATCGATAATGAAACCAAGGAAGTAGTTTTGAGAATGGTAATGAATTGTCCAGTCAAAAAAAGGAAAAGAAAATCGCCAGTAATTTTGGTGATTTTCTTTTCCTTTCAAATTAAAGCATCCACTAAACATGATAGGGAATTATTATTCATAATATCCTTCAGTAGATTTTCTCAAGTGACTGAATTGATCCGCATCATGCCCGAACCACACTTGGGAATTCGTGCGGGTAGCCAATGTACGGATTTTCTCCACCACATTTCTGTAGCCGATCAAATCATAAATAATACCAGGCGGCTTGACCGGAGGACCGAAACTTTCCGCGGTATAAATGGCATCGGAAGCTAGAATGATTCCGCCTGTTTCTGGCATTTCGATCTGGAGACCCAACATACCCCATGCATGACCGCTTCCAAAATTCAAGATTTTGATGCCATCCACCAGAGCCAAGTTGTCTTCGCCCGGTTTGACCGTTTTCCACTGTAGTTGGTTTTTGATCCATGCATCGATATCAGCCCAAACATAGGCTCCTTCTTTTTCATTACGGGCGTAAGTTTGCAGTGCTCCATTAAACTCATCCTCATGAACGATAATGGTCGCGTTCGTGAACATTTCGAGGCATCCTGCATGGTCTAGATGCAAGTGGGAGGCAACGACGTACTTGATTTCCTCGGGTCTAACATGAAGTTGCTCCAGTCGGTTATGCAGGTAACATTCCTCGCTTGCCACCCATGGAGACGACAGTTGGGTCGATTGTGCCCAACGCCCT
Organism: Cohnella nanjingensis; assembly: GCF_014212125.1. Classification (GTDB taxonomy): domain Bacteria; phylum Bacillota; class Bacilli; order Paenibacillales; family Paenibacillaceae; genus Cohnella; species Cohnella nanjingensis. The sequence goes on along the minus strand of NZ_JACJVP010000006.1, from coordinate 210,494 downwards.
CCAATGCCCATGGAGTTTGGGTTGCAGGCTGTATCAAACAAGATTTTTCCCTCAGGATGATCAATCAATACCGTATAGATTGGAAACTCCACAAATTGTGTCGGGGCGTTTGGATTATTTATTGTAGCCGGATTATGCATGGCGATTATCCAATTTTTATCCATGCTCATTCGACCGTTATCCAATACAAATAGCTTGGGACGCGTTTTAATAATATTTGTCATGTTTATACCTACCCTTCGAAGTAATCCAGTACAAGATACCCCTTTCGGGAGTAGATCTTCCTGCTCTTGGAACATCCGGATCGCCCTTAAGCGATGCCTTGTTACAGCAGATCTTGCACAAAGCTGCTACAGCACTGGTATAGACATACAGTAATACAAAAATTAGAATGATATAAGTAGGCACTTTAAAGTATCCAGGGAACTTCGTAATGCGTAGGAGGGAAATCATTTGACATATTCATCTAAAACAAAACAATCGGATATTTCGTTATCCAATTGCGGTTATAGCAAAGTTCTTGACATTATCTCTAACAAGTGGACTGTACTTGTAATTTATGCCATGGAAAACGGTAAAATCCGATATGGAGAAATGCTCCGGAGGGTCGAGGGGATATCCAAAAAAATGCTTACCCAGACGGTACGCAAGCTTGAGCGCGATGGATTGGTCCAACGACATATAATTCCTACAGTGCCTCCAAGTGTCGAGTATTCGTTAACGCCATTAGGGGAAACATTGCTTCAGCCGATGAAAGAGCTAAGGCAGTGGGGAAGAGTGAATTATACTCAAGTTGTAGAGGCACGGGCTAACTATGACTTTGCTTATACAACTACTGAAGAAAAGTTCAGATTATGAAGTCATGGAACTCCATGTTTGAAGATTTAAGCTCGATGAACATTCCGAACTGGTGCAATGTATTCGAACAAGATGATGTTTAGTACGGTCATTAACAAGGAAGAAGTTATTTATGGGGCTTTGAAACCGACCACGGTGGGAGCACGGCGTGGTCAGTTACACTGCCCCGATTCGCTTCTATCGCAGCTTCAGATATTGACGACAAAGGTAAGGCGCTGGGGTACTGTCGCTGAGATTTACGTTGATACCAGTCCTGTTTCAATGTTCAACCGTGATCGTCCCGGGCTGAGTATGCTCCTTGCGGACATGCGCCGCGAGAGATTTGACGCCATCCTCGTAACTGAAATATGGCGACTCTTTCGCAACGCTGAGTCGGTCATATTGATGATTCGAAAATGAGATGTGACAGTATCGCGCTCAAATGTAATGTTGATGAGGTTTTAGGTAGCTGTACCCTTTGCCGCATCCGGTGAAAGGCCTGAATCAAATCGCATTATCGTCTGAGTTATTTACTTTTAGATGCTATACTCCCTAGCAACAAGGAAATTAATATGACCAATAATGCCAACCACGTCTTTGAATCAATCTGATCTCCTAATAAAACTGTACCGAGAATAACGCCAATCACGGGAACAAAATAATTGGTCAAGGATGCAAAAGCTGCTCCGGATTGTTGAATGAGCAGATTAAACATCATATATACGATTCCTGCATGGAAAATCCCAAGAATTGTAAGGCACAGTATTTCAATTGAAGTAAGCCTGATGCTTAGCGGGCTCTCCAATATAAAGCTAGCTGGAATCAGGACAACAGATGCGATAAAAAGTATATTTCTCATTGCCAGCACTGAAGACATAGGAGGCAGTTTTTCAATCAGGACCAAAGAAATCGCAAAGCTTAATGAAGCAAAAATCAAAGCGGCCATTCCCCATAAACTTTGATTCGTAATATCGATCGTTAAAGAGGGAAGAATAATAAGGAGAATACCAACAAAACCAACGCCAATACTAATAAAGTGCATCAAACGCAATCGACTGACTTTAAAGAGAAATAAGATAAGCAGCGTGAAAATAGGAATTGTTCCCATAATAATAGAAGCCATGCTGCTGGATACTCTTTGCTGTCCCCACCCAATTAAGAAAAAGGGAATAATCGCTTCAAAAAATGCTATGGCAGCATAAAGCAGCATTAATCTTTTCCTAGGATATCTTAGAAAAATCGGACTTTGCTCTTTCTTGGAAAATAAAATATAGATTAACGTTAGTGTTATTGCGCCAACAAATGCTTTTGCTGCAGCAAGTGTAACTGGTGACACACTGGAAATAATTATATCCGTAAAGAAAAATTGTGAACCCCAGATGAAGCTAATTCCTATTAGAAATATAACTCCTTTTATTTTCATGCGAACGACCTCCTCGACTATTTACATTCGGCTCGTTTTAGAATGCAATTGTTTTTTATTCGTACCCAACACTCCTGCAATGATCATCATGGTACCGATCAAATGGTAAATCGTAATATGCTCCTTTAAAATTAAAGCACCAGCCATGATGGAAATTAGCGTCGATAAATTACTGAATACGCTGACTTTAGAAGCTTCGAGCCGTGATAATGCAAAGCTTGATAAAAGTGTGGTTCCTACAGAGGATAGTACACCCAAGTATAGGAGTGCGATCACATAAGCGGGTTGAGTAAACGGCTGAAAAAATGTATATATTGTTCCTGCCGCTGTATGCCGAACGAGCGAAGCGGCCATGAATACAATAAATCCCATCCCCATTGTTATGAAGGTGATCTCCATCGGCGCGTATTTTTTGGCAAGAGGACGGGCCAAGACGCTATAGCCAGCAAATGAAAGTGCAGATAACACCAGTAAGGAGATGCCGCCCAGATTCGTTGTATTCAGACCACTCCCACCTTTCATGACGAAAATCAATACGACGCCTGCCACAGACAGGATCAAAGACAGCTTCTGTATTAGGCTTGTTCGTTCTTTTAAGAAATAAGAAGCGAGGATCAAGGTAAAAATAGGAACGGTTGCTTGGATTATGCCTGCCTCCGATGAAGAAGTGTTGATCAATCCATAAGTCTGAAAAGCGAAAAACAATACGGGCGAAAATAGGCCTAATGGAATGATTCTCCATAAGTCGCTTAATGAAAACCGAAGATGAACCCAACCGAATAGAACAGGTATAGCCACAGCAATCAACCCGATAAAAAAACGATGCGCCAGCACATCCAGAGGATGAGCTGCCGTAACGGTTAGTTTAACAAACAAAAATGAAAACCCGATAATGACCGCATAGGCAATCGCAGCCATGTAAGCGGCAAGGTTTGTTCGTTTCACGTTTTTCATGGTTTGCCTCCTCATGTTTAGAATGACTTCCCGCTAGCCAATTTAAACATGAGGAACTTGATGCTACAATAAATAAACAGTACATCTGTACCGATACAGATACACGCGGGAGCGAATGATGTGCATAAATATTTTCTTATCGTTAAGGAATTAGAAGAACAAATTGTTAACCATAACTTAAAAGAGGGAGATAAATTACCCTCCATTCGGGTTCTTGCAAACCAATATCACGTTAGTAAAAGCACTGTGATAAGGGCTCTTCATGATCTTGAACAACGCCACATCGTTTATTCTGTAGACAAGAGCGGTTATTACCTGGTCAAATCGGTAATCACTGCCAATGAGGAAGAGCAGGGAATGATTGATTTTGCGACTTCTTCGCCGGACCCGGACATTTTCCCGTATTTGGATTTTCAGCATTGCGTCAATAAAGCCATTGATACATATAAGCAAGACTTGTTTACTTATGGAACACCGCAAGGGCTGCCATCTCTTCTCCTCATTATGCAAAAGCAATTAGCCAATTATCAGGTATTCACGAACGTCCGCAACCTTTTTGTTGTCTCCGGGATACAGCAGGCTCTTTCCATTTTGACTGCTCTCCCGTTTCCAAACGGAAAAAGAAGGATATTAATCGAACAGCCAAGCTATCATTTACTCATTGAACATGTCATGACTTATGGCGTTCCGGTTGTAGGGATAAAGAGAACATCCCAGGGTATCGACTTCGGAGAGCTAGAGGAAATTTTCAAAACAGAGGATATCAAATTCTTTTACACGATGCCGAGATTCCATAACCCATTAGGCTGTTCTTATAGCGCTGAGGAGAAAAAGAAAATCGTTGCACTTGCGCATAAGTATGATGTTTATATTGTTGAAGATGATTACTTGGCTGATATGGAGCAGGATACTAAAGCTGATCCGTTATACGCGTACGATGACAAGACACATGTTATTTACTTAAAAAGCTATTCCAAAATCATTTTTCCGGGCCTAAGAATCGGCATCGCTGTTATTCCCGACAGCCTTCTTTCCGCTTTTACGCAGTACAAAAGAATTCAAGATATCGATAGTTCAATGCTTTCGCAAGGAGCATTGGAAATTTACTTAAAAAGCAGCATGTTTGATCGACATAAACAAAAAATTAAATCCTATTATGAGCAAAGATCACGGCTTCTTCATGCAGCTTTAGAACAACAGTTGATTCAGAATGGGAATCTTTTTAGTTTCGATGCTGGCGTAAAATCTTCGCTTCATACCTACATTAGACTGATTGAAGACGTACCCGCAAATGAAGTGATCAGAAGACTGAAGAAGAAATCACTAAGGATTGAAACGATTGATAAGCATTATCTTCCTTCGTTTCCGAAAGACAACTTGTTAAAGCTGAATGTGTCACGTGTCCGGTTGAATGGGATCGAGGATGGCGTTCACATACTCATCGATGAAATACGGCAGCTTATGGCAGCAAGCTTTTCTAGATCTCCCTGAATTACATGAAGTGCAATGCAAACACGTCCGGTATCTGTTCCGGCACAGATGTACATTTCATTTATTGTGCATTCTGGTACCCAAGATTAATATGAGATGGCGAGGGGAATTATAGAGCTAACTGGTAAACACTCCGCAATAAAAAAGGAGCAAATTTATTATGGCATTTTACATGAACGGCAACCGCCGGAATTATTTCATTGAATTTGGGAATGGCCGTCCTGTCATTCTGCTGCATGGCATCAGTAATTCCGGTCGCGCTTGGTCACCCCAGATAGCGCCGCTTGTCGATGCAGGATTTCGCGTAGTTGTTCCGGATCATGCTGGACATGGTGCCTCTGCAAAGCTTGATCGACCGTTCGGAGTGTCAGACATTGCCGGCGATGTGATTGCACTCTTAGATCATCTTTCTATCGAGGTCACTGACATCATCGGTCTATCGTTGGGAGGGATGGCGGCGCTTGAAATTGCTCTTACACAGTCTCGGCGTGTCAGGAAACTTATCGTCGCTAATAGCTTTGAAACGTCAGCGACCGAGGAGTTTCGGACTATGGCTGAAGGATGGGCTAGAACGTTCCGCAGTGAAAACGGTCCGGTCAAGCGGCTTGAAGGCGTCTGGCCCATGAATGTTAACGAAGGCTTCCGGGCCACCGCGGAAGGGATGAAGACCTATCAGGTTTGGCACGGCCTTGCGGCGACGGCCGACGGACGATCGCTCGCCTATGTGGCGGAGGGGATTGTCGGCTTCGATGCGACCGCACGCCTGGAATCCCTTTCCATGCCTGTCCTGTTCATCGCAGGCGAGCAGGACAAAATGTCACCCCCAGCTGTTTCTCGGCGCATGGCGGATCGTGTTCTGGATGCGCGCTATGTTGAGATCCAGGGCGCCGCGCATATTTCCAATGCCGATTCGGCTGCGGCATTCAACGAGGCCGTCATTACGTTTCTGGGTACTGAGTAGTCAAGCACTACATAAGGGAATCCCTTAAGGCATGGGGTGGTACATAAATTGAAGGAATAACGGAGTAAGCATAAGAACAACTCGCGGGGCGTAGGTCTTGCGGGTTTTTCTGTATATTCATTATTTCGTACAGTTATTTCAGCTACAAAGGTCCTGAATGCTTGACTAAATGGAATTTCCCCGTTATTTCAACGTGAAATGATTCTCGCCAAGAATAACGGGTGCTTTTCCATTTATGTTGCCTGCATGCTGTTCGCCTGCCCATTCATCCTCTGTGTACCCATTCGCTCCTTGAGTCAACTGGATTTGCCAAGTGAACGGCTGCAGGTTAAATCCGCCACCGAACGCCGGACGATCATTTCGCCGGGCAGCACGACTTTGCGCAATGGCTGCGGCGGACTGCTCCTGTCTTGTATCCGCTCGATGAGCAGTTGCGTGCCAATATAGCCGAACTGATAAGCCTGCCGGGAGATGACGGTCATAAAAGTATCGATTTCCGGATATGGGCCGAGGTCGTCGAAGCAAACTAGCGATACGTCGTCCGGCACGGACTTGCCCCTCTTGGCGAGCGCGCGGATCACTTGTAAGGCAAGCGCGTTGTTTCCGGCGACGATGGCGGTCGGAGGCGAGGACATCGCGCAGAGCCAATATTCGATCTCCGCCAAATTGCTGCGCGGTTCTAGAGTTGTCTCCAGTATGTATTGTTTCTCAATCAGCAAATCGTTCAGCGTGAGCGCCTCTCTGTAACCTTCCAGCCGCAATCGCGCGCTGGAGACGTCGTTTGATCCGTTGATCATGGCAATCCGGCGGTGTCCGAGGGAAGCGAGGTGCTCGACTAGCGTCCGTCCGGATTCCTTGCTGTCACCGAGTACAATGTCGCTGTCTACGCCCGGTACTTCGCGGTCCAGTAACACGAACGGAACGTTGTGCCGGCGCAGCGCATCCAGATGGGGCAGGGAAGCGTCGCCTGCGGGCACCATCAGCACCCCGTCGACACGGATGGCGAGAATCGTGTCCACATAGGCCTTCTCCATCTCTTGATTTTCGTCGGAGTTCCCCATTATCATGCTGTAGCCGGATTTTCGCGCAGCGTCCTCTGCTCCTCTGGCGAGTGCCGTATAGAAAGGGTTCGTAATATCCGTAATGAGCAGGAACAGCATGCGACTCTGCTGCAATACGGGACTGCGGCCGTTGACCGCCATGCTTCTGGCCTCCAATTTAGCTATTCTTCGTTTTTTCCTGATTTGCGGTATTAATGGTTTTTTCATAGTTGATAGAAGCACTTTCGCCCAAGGATACGCAGGTGCACATATACAGAAGATCAATAATGGTAATTTGTCCGGTGATGAGCGGCATGTCGATGTTCAGAAACATATTCGCATTACGGGAAGTCGTGAACAGATTGTAATCGCAAGTTTTAGAGAGCGGCGTGATTGCATAGTCGCTAAGTCCGACGACGGTAGCGCCGTTTTTCTTGGCCAGACGGGCCGCTTCGACGGCATTCTCCGTACGCCCGGAGGAGGAAATGACAAACAACAGGTCGCCTTGGGTTAACAAGGCCGCTTGCATGGTGTACAAGGTCGAATCGATATCGGAGGTGCAGTTGAGGCCGATTCTGAAAAAGCGGCTGTATGCGTATCGGGCGGACAAACCGGATGAGCCGGCGCCGATAAAGCACAGTTTATTGGCCTTGACGATTTGTTGCACAACCACTTCAATCACGGAAATATCCATAATCGCAAGGCTGTCCTCCAACACTTTGAAAGCCAAGCCGTATACGTTCTCGCAAATCCCCTGCGTTGAAGTTTCCTGCCCCACGGATATATTCTGAATAATCGTTCCGACGTTGTTGTTATTAAATACATCGTACATCAAACTCGATTTCAACTCCCGGAAACCGGAATAGCCCAATTTTCTGCACAGCCGGTCTACGGTTGAATAGCTTGATTCGCTTGCCGCCGCAAGCTCATCCATCGTTATGGTCGTTACAAGCTCCGCATTCTGGAGAATGTAATTCGCGACCCGGCGCTCCGCCGATTTCAAATTCGCGATAATGCTTTGGATCCGCAGGATGCAACTGCCTTTGGCAGATATCATCGATTTCATAATTGGCCTCCAATATAGCAATCGTTCACGATATAATTTATATCATAAAATATAGTCATTATACGATGTAATAGTATCATAAAAAATTATGATTGAAAAGCAAAATTAATATCTGAAAGTGGCTATAAATACAAATAAACTGGGTTTAACGGTATTTTCGATCATCAAAACCCCTCATAAATGAAATGTTTTATTTCATAAATATATAATAAAATGTGATATGTGATATTTACAATATTGATTTTATGGTGATATGATTTTGGCGTAAACCAATCATCGCCAAGCGATTGAAAGCGCTATTACGATCTCATCATCGGATTCGGAGAACGTTCATTCCGGAGGAGAAAACGGAGGATCAATCATGACGCTGCCAACGATGCGGCTTGCAAGAGGAATCGTCATAGATAAGTGTCAACCGGCGGGAATACCGCCCCAGGATTCCGCAAGAATTAAAGTCGAGGATATCCGGACGATCAAGAAAATCGGAGCGGACCATGTGAAGGTTTTGATTACGCCATCGGCAATCATGGAGAAGGATGGCCTGGATCGGAGCAAGCTTTGGTACGTCGAGGAAGTCGTGGGAATGGCAGTCGGGGAGCGCCTTCCTTGTCTGGTTTGCATCCATCCGGAAGAGCCGTTTAAAAGAGACTATCTGGCCTCTCCGGAACGGTTCGGGGTTGTGCTGGAATTTTACCGCGAGTTTGCGGGATGGCTTGCCGGGCGATGGAACCAGCATCAGATTGCCTTTCAGACGATGACGGAGCCCTTTGCGAATTATACCGACTGGAACGAAATGTATCGCGAGCTGTGGCGCACGGTCCGGTCGGTCATGCCCCATCATACGCTGGTCCAATCAGGAGACAAGGTAGGAAGCCTGGCCGGCATGCTGGCCATCGACCCTGTGGAGGACTGCAATCTTTACTACGGGTATACGAGTTACGATCCCTTCGCCTTTACTTTGCAAAGCTGGAACGCGTTTTTCTGCGGAACGCCGGCCGAACTAAACGCCATAGGCCGCCTCCCCTATCCCGCAAGTCCGGATATCGTGGAAGACAGGTTGGAGGAAATGATCTTATCCGTGCCGTCCGGGCATCGTGAAGAGGCCGCCTTATACGCAAGAGGTTATGGGGAGGGGAACTTTCAGCAGGGAAATCACGGATGGTTCAACCGGGAATGGCATGAGACGAGGCTGCGCCGGATTGAGGATTGGCGGGCCATGCATCGGCGGAAGCTTCCGGTGTTGTGCAACGAATTCGGGGTGATGGATCACGTCAGGGGGCAGAAATACGGAGGACCGGGCTGCGTGCCGGAGGAAAGAATCCAATTCATTCGGGATATCAGGGAAACGATGGAGGCGCATGACGTGGGATGGAGTTATTGGTCGTACAACGAAACCTTCACCTTGTTTATGCCGGAGAAGAGGGAGCCTTTCGGTCATGATGAAGAGTCTTTGCTAGACAGGGAGCTGCTGAAGGCGCTCGGATTGTCCATAAATGACGAAAGGGATGAGCGGGTTGGAGAGATTACAGCAAGCTGAAGCTGCTCATCGTCCCGTGCATCGGGAAAGCCTGTTGAGCAGGTTCAAGGAAGGCTGCCGGAGGTTCAAGGCCCAACTTCCTTTGCAGGGCATGGTGCTTCCCGGAATCGTTTGGCTGATCATCTTTTGCTACGTTCCGATGTACGGAATCATTATTGCCTTCAAGGACTTCAGAATTACGGAAGGATTTTTCGCGGGTCCATGGGTGGGGCTCAAGCATTTCGATGCGTTCTTTAGCGATCCGTTCGCTTTGAAAGCGATTACAAACACGCTTATTATTAGCGCCTTAAAGCTTGTCTTCGGGTTTCCCGCACCCATTATCTTCGCGCTGCTCTTGAATGAAGTCAGATCGCTGATGTTCAAGAGGGTTGCGCAAACCGTCTCTTACCTTCCTTTCTTCATCTCGTGGGTGGTCATGGTTTCGCTCATGCAAACGATATTGTCGTTGGATGGGCCGCTGAATTCCCTGCTTATGCAATTGGGCTTGATTCACCAGAGGATCAGCTTCCTGGCGCAACCGGAGCTTTTCCGGGCGATCGCCGTGCTTTCCGATCTCTGGAAGGGGATAGGATGGGGATCCATCATCTATCTCGCCGCCATCTCCAGCATTCCGCAGGATATGTATGAATCCGCATACATGGATGGCGCCAACCGCTTCCAACGCATCATTCACATTACGATTCCTTCTATTATGCCTACGATTGTCATCCTGCTCATCCTGTCGGTCAGCGGCATCTTGGGCTCGAACTTCGAACAGCATTTCTTGCTGGGGAACAAAATGGTGTCGGAGACGGCGGAAACCATCGATACATACGTGTTCCGGACGGGCATCCAGGCGGGACGTTACTCTTACGCCACCGCAATCGGATTGGCATGCTCCATCGTCTCGTTTTTCTTATTGATCTCGGCGGATCGGATTGCTCGCCTGATGACCAAAGGCGAGAAAGGACTGTTCTAGGAAAGGAGGCTGACCATGTTCAAGAGAAGCACGGGCGACAAAATTTTTGACACTTTTCTCTATACGTTTCTGATTCTTCTGTCGCTTGCGTTCCTGTATCCGTTCTGGAAGGTGCTTGTCATGGCCTTCAATGAGGCGAACGATACTTCTCTGGGCGGAGCGCTGTTGTGGCCGAGGAAGTTTACGTTGCAGAATTTCAAGGTCGTTCTTCAGAATCACCAAATTTATAGCTCCTATCTGATTACGATATCGCGAACGGTGCTCGGGACGGCTACTACCGTGATTGCAACGGCCTTGTTCGCATACGGCCTTTCCAAGAAAAAGCTGATGTTCCGCAATTTTTATTTGACGCTATGCTTCATCACCTTGTTTTTCAGCGGAGGACTTATTCCCAGCGTAATCAACATGCGCGACCTGGGACTGGCCAACAATTTTCTCGTTTATATCGTTCCCGCCATGTACGGCGTCATGGCCATGATCATCATGAAATCCTTCTTTAACTCCCTGCCCGCGTCGCTGGAGGAATCCGCCATGATTGACGGGGCCAACGATTTCGTGATCTTCTTCAAAATCGTTTTTCCCAGCTCCATGCCGGTGATCGCCACCATTGCGCTGATGAGCGCGGTAGGACAGTGGAACGCCTGGATCGACGCCTATATTTTCATCTCGAAGGAATCGCTGATGCCCGTCCAACTCCTTCTTCAGAGGGTCATCCAAAGCTCGAATGCAGCGTCGGAAATCGTCAAAATCGTGCCGAACGACGAGATTCTTTCCAGGAGGGTAACGCCTTATTCCCTGCAGCTTGCAACGCTTGTCGTGGCGATCGGACCGATTATTCTCATCTACCCGTTTTTCCAACGATTTTTCGTTAAAGGCTTTTTGATTGGCGCCGTCAAGGAATAGCGCTCTGCCGGAAGTAAAGTCATCAGTATTTCATACTTTTGACTCTTCAAATAAATTAGGAGGTCATCTCATGAAACAGAAAAAAAGCTTAATGATGATCATGGCGGGGATGATGGTACTGCTGTCCGCATGCCAAGATAAGGGGAATCAGCCGAGCGCAAGCTCCTCCCCATCCGCAACCGTTCAGCCGTCCTCTTCCGCCAGCGCGACGGGAAATAAGGTTTCTTGGGACATCACGAAAAACGTGGACGAGAACTTCCCGTTCGAACAATACGTTCAGGACGAGAAAGCCAAGTGGAACGTCGGACGCAAGGTCGATTTTACCTGGTATTTCAATTACAACAACCATGTGGCCACAAAGCCTTGGACGGAATATGAAGCGTTAAAAACGGCGGCGGAAATTACGGGGATCAACGTGACGGGCACCATTCCGAACGGCGACCCTAACGAGAAAATCCATTTGATGATGGCGACCAACGACATGCCGGATCTCATTACGCTCGGGTTCGGCGACCCGGCCGGCGAAGAGCTGATTACCGGCGGCTACGTATATTCTCTTGATGAGCTGATCGACAAGTACGCTCCCGAATTCAAGAATGAGATTCCTCAAATTCTGCGCGATATCGGTACGTACGAAGACATCGATAACCAGATGTGGAGCATATCCGGCGTCACCAATCCGGACTGGCTGTTAAAGGAGCATAAAGATCCGATCGTCGGCAACTTCTCCTACAGCGTCCGCAAGGATATCTGGACGGAATTGGGTCAGCCCTCCATTGCCACGCCGGACGACTTGTACAATACCTTGAAGCTCTTCAAGGAGAAATATCCGACCATCGACGGCAAAACGTCAATCGGCATCAGCGGATGGAACAAAGGCGATGGCGCCGTCCAGACGATCGGGTACTCTTTCGGAATCAATGATAATTATTGCGACGATGCAACGGGAGTATGCTCCGTCAAGTACATGAATCCGAAGTACCCGGAGTTTATTGCTTTCATGAACAAGCTTTTCCGCGAAAAGCTGCTGGATCCGGAAATTTTCATTAAGGACGAACAGCAAGTGAACGAGGATCTGGCCACAAGCGCCTTTATGCTGCCTTACGTCTATCATGCAGCCGGCCCCGCCAACGCCATATTGGACTCCAAGAAGGCGGATAGCCACTTTATCGCCATACCGCCGATGTCCGCTACGGGCAAGGCGTTCAGCTTCCCCGGCCAATCCCGCATGGGCGGCGCGACGCAAACGTTCATAACGAAGAAAAATAAAGATCCCGAGGCGGCCATCAAGCTGCTCCGTTACGGATTCAGCACGACCGGTACGATGCAAATCAGCCAGGGCAATCCCGGCAAGCATTATCAAGTCAAGGACGGCGTCTATTTCCGGCCTCAGGCGGAAGCGGAGCAAGTCGAGAAGGACGTGACGGCGTATCTGAACAAAACCGGGATTTGGGATTACTATTCGTTGTGGTATCAGCCGATGCCCGGCCAGCGCAGCGACTCCGCCGACAATGTCGCTTACGACATTCCGAATTCCGTGCCTTATGCGCACGATTCCACGAATGAATCGTACAGAATGACGCCGAGCGGCACATCCGACGAGGGCATTGCTCTTACGACGGTCGGCAAGCTTGCCGACAACGTGGTCAAAGCCATTACGGCGTCCACACCGGAGAAATCCGCACAGATCGTCGAGAAGATGATTGCGGACATGCGGAACGTGAAAAATTACAGCAAGCTTGAAGCTTATATGACCGATCGTCACAAGAAGAACGTTGAGAGATTCGGCGATCCCGTCTATTAATTCGGAGAGGATATTCCGCTATGAAAAAGAACCATCAGATGACGATGCTTACGCCTGCCGTAAGCTGGCGGGACGGACTGCCCTGCGGTAACGGCGCGCTTTGCGCCACGGTGTACGGCAACATTTCTCCGGAAACCATTCAGTTTAATCACGATTCCCTATGGTATGAGAAGACGGAATCGCCGTTTCCCGATATTTCCGATACGTTGGCCGAGTGCCGGAGGCTGGCCCTCGCCGGCCAGTTTGCCGAGGCGAATACGTATATGTCCCGCGCCCTGAACGAACGGGGATTTGTTTCCGGGCTGCCGATTTTGCATCCGGCGTTTGACTTGAAGATCGCCATGCATCAGAAGGAAGGGTTTACCTCCTACAGAAGAACGCTCGATTTCACGACCGGGGAGGCTTCCGTGACCTGGAAAGACGGCAAGGTCGCCAAGAGCAGGAACTTCTTTATTTCCCATACCGACAATGTCGCCGTATTGCGGATCTCGTCCGGCGACGGCATTGTGGATGCGGCTTTTCAGCTGTGCGAGCATAACTTGAGCGATTCGGTGCAGATGAGCGGCGTCCCGCAGACGCCGCCGCTCACCTTCAAGTCCGAGGTGCGAGGCGACAAGCTCGTATTGAGAGCGACCGGCTCCATGGGCGGGGAATACGGCGCCGTGCTGCGCATGAGCTGCGGCAGCGGGGAACGCCGTTTCGCCAAGGAGCTGACTTGGACGGAGCAGCTTTCTTCGCTGAACCTGCTGTGGAATTTGCCGATGGAGTCCCATGAAACGGCCAAGATAACCGGAGCGTCGGAAATCGTGGCGATGGTGGGCGTCTATGTCAATACCGACAATCCCGAACGAGAGATTGAAGCGCTCTGCCGTCGACTGGACGATCTGCCGGGCGATTACGAGACACTCTTCTCCAGGCACGCCGAAGTCCATCGCGAGAAGTTTCTGCGATGCGAGCTTGCCTTGACCGAACAAACCGCCGGGACGGACGACCTCAACGAATCGCTTCTGCTGGAGGCTTATCAAGGCGAGGCTCCGCTTCATCTGATCGAGAAGATGTTCGACATGGGCCGCTATCTGCTGATTGCCTGCTCCTCCGGCGAATGCCTTCCGCCTACGCTTCAGGGGACGTGGAACGGCGATTATTACCCGCCGTGGAACAGCTTTTACGTCCACAACGAGAATACCCAGATGTACTACTGGCAGGCGCTGGCCGGTTGTCTGCCGGAGACGATGGAGGCGATGCTGCGTTATTTCGAGGATCGGATAGAGGATTATCGGACCAACGCGCGCAAGCTGTTCGGCTGCCGGGGGGTCTTTATCCCGCTTACCGCCGCAGCGGACACCGGTCTGATTCGCGACGGACAGGCGCACGTGCTGCACTTTATCGGCGTCGCGCCCTGGATCGCGCAGCATTTTTACGATTACTACCTCTATACGCGGGACGCCGAGTTTCTGAAGGAACGCGCTTTGCCGTTTATGATCGAGGTCGCCCGCTTTTACGAGGATTATCTGTTAAGGGACGAGGAGGGGTATGTGCTTGTCGTGCCGTCCAATTCTCCCGAAAATGCGCCGTTGGAAGAAAGCTCGGGCGAAGTCGATTTGAGCGTGACGATGAATCCCGGCGTGCCGCTCACGATCAATTCTACCGTCGATACGGCTTTGATCCGCGAGCTGCTCGGAAATCTGTGTCAAGCCTACGAGACGCTCGGTCTGGACAAGGAAGAAACGGCCGCTTGGCAGGATATTTTGGCCCATTTGCGTCCTTACCGAATCAATGAGGACGGCGCGCTGGCGGAATGGATACACCCTGACCACCGCGATAACTACGCTCATCGGCATCTGTCCCATATTTATCCTTTGTTTCCCGGCTTCCAGATCACCAAGGAGGAGCAGCCCGAGCTGTTCGAAGCGACCCGGATTGCGATGGAAAAGCGGATGTCTATCGGGCTTGAAGCACAGACGGGTTGGTCTCTCGCCCATCAAGCCGGAATCTACGCGCGCATGGGCTTCGCGTCGAAGGTACAGGAATGCTTCGATCTGCTCAGCCGGACCTGTCTCGGCCCGAATCTGTTCACCTATCACAACGATTGGCGCAACATGGGCGTTACGCTCCGCATTTCGCTGGGCAAGGGGGCGCCTTATCAGGTGGACGCCAATATGGGCATCACTGCGGCGGTGCTGGAAGCGCTCGTGTTTTCCACGCCGCATGTCGTGAAGCTGCTGCCCGCTCTGCCGGAACGTTGGGCAAACGGACGCATCGGGCGCGTCGGCTGCAGGAACGGGGCTTCCCTGGCGTTGGAGTGGGATCAAGTCAAGCGAACGTTAGACGTCGAGCTGTCGACGACGGCCGCCGGCGCCTTCTCGCTCATCGTGCCGGAAGGATACATCATTGCCGCGTTGCCCGACGGCTTCAGCGACAGGGGTAACGGAACGTACGAAGTGGCAGGCAAGCCGGGCGGCCGTTGGCGCTTCGTTGCCGAAGGCGTTCTGCAGAAAGAGAGCATTTCGTGACCACGATGCACAATTATCGGCTGGGACTGCGGAGAACGATGGAGTACATCCGGCAGTGCCATTGAGGCTTAATTGCCCAAGGAGGACAACAATGAACAAAGCGGAATATGCCTATTCACTGAACGGAACAGACTGGACGCTGGAATGCGTCGGAGGAGCGTTCCCGACCATCCCGGCGACGGTGCCCGGTAATATTCAAGCGGATCTGGAGAATGCGCGCTGCTTGAAGCCGCTATGGTACGGCATGGGCGATGAGCGCATCTGGGAGGTGGCCCGTCACGATTGGCGGTATGACAAGGAATTTACGGTGCCGCCCGCTTGGAAGGGAAAGCGGATCAAGCTGAGCTTTGACGGGGCGGATTATGCCTGCGACGTCTACCTGGACGGTCGGAAAATTGCGGCGCACGAGGGCCAGTTTGAACGGTTTTCCGTTGACATTACGGAAGATATCCGCCTTGAGGGAAGTCATAAGCTGTCCGTTCTGTTTCATAAGATGCCTCCCGAGCTGGAGGAGTACCTTCAGAAGTCCGACGGCGCCGGGAGCGGAGAGGGCACCCCGTTCTTCTTCGTCTGGGGGATGAACAAAACCCGGCAGGTGCTCAGAGGCCTGAAGAGCATCACGAATTTCAGCTATGACTGGGGAACCAACATTTGGACGATGGGCTTGTGGAAGGACGTTACGCTGTACGCCTCCGACGTGGCGCGAATTGAAGATTTGCGCGTCTGGAGCGAACCGGACGATAGCTATAAGCAAGCAATTGTCCGCGGCACGTGGGAGATCAACAGCACGGAGGATGCCGAGGGCGAGCTGGATATCCTACTGACGTCTCCCAACAGTCAGTATCGTTTCCAGCAAACCGTCCGGCTCAAAGCCGGAGACAACCGGATTCTCTGGGAACAAACCGTTGACGACCCGGAACTGTGGTGGCCCGCCGGACATGGAGAGCAGCCGCTGTATACGCTGGAAAGCAAGTTGTACATGGCAGAGAGCCCGACGCCATCGGACGGCCGGACCGTGCGATTCGGCATTCGCCGGCTGGAATGGGGGCAGCTGGACGGCGTGCCGGAGGACTTTATCAATCCGCTTAAGCTCACGGTCAATGGAAGACGGATTCGCACGATGGGCAGCAACATGTCTTCCCCGGATCTGCTGCACGGAAGAGCGCATGGCAGAGGACGTCTCTATGCGCAGCGCGCCAAGGAAGCCGGCTTCAATACGTTGCGCATGCACGCGGGACAGATCGTTTTTACCGAAGACTTCTACGATGCTTGCGACGAAATGGGGCTGCTGCTGTCCATCGAATTTCCGGCAGGGAATTGCATCATCGAAGAGGACGAAGACATCGTTCGCCATTGGTGCGGCGTCGTCACCGACATGGTGAAGCTGCTCCGAAACCATCCCAGCATTATGGAGTGGTCCGGCGGCAACGAAATGGGATGGCAGCAGGATACGGTTCATCCGGCGCTTGAGGCGACAAGGGCGATCATTGCGGAGGAGGACGGACGGTATTTCCGCGCGACCTGTCCTGCCCAGGGCGTGCGCCATGCGCCGTGGGATTACAATGCGGCGATCCATTACAAGCTTTATAACGACGAGAATATGCGCGACCAGACCGGCACCTATCCCATGATGAGGAACGGAGAATTCGGCACGCAGACGCCGAACAATCTCGAATTGCTCAAGCGCACGATCCCGCCGCGTTCCCGGTTTCCGATCGACAAGAACGACCCGGTCCTGATTCGCAAAAATATGATTAAAGCGGCGTTTAACGATGAAGTGTGGCTGATGCCGGACAATATCGAGCGGCTGTTCGGGAAGGCGGAATCCTTCGAAGAGCTGATAAAATCGGCACAGTGGATGGGCGCCGAAGGGCTTCGTTACGCTTTCGATTCGCTGCGCTGGAGAACGGGCATGGGCGGATTTACGAGCTGGTGCTTCAACGAGCCGTGGCCGAACGGGGCGGGTTCGTTCCTGGTCGATCACGACGGCCGTCCGGTTCACATGTATTACGGAGTGGCTCAGGCGATGGAGCCGATCAATCTGTGCCTGAAATACGATTCCGTCCTGTTCGATCTGTTCGACGGGCTGGAGGCGGAGCTGATTCTATGCAGCGACGAGCCGGAGGACGTCAAAGATTTGCGCTGGCGTTATGTGCTGAGGGATCGCCATGGCGACGTGTACCGCAGCGATGAAGGCGTGGCAAGCATCGGCATGCTGGAAGCCAAATCCCTCGGACGTATCACGATCGAACCTCCGCTTCCCGTCAGAACCGGCCCGGTCATTCTGGAGCTGTATCTGAACGACGCGGACGGCAAGCGCGTTAACGAGCGGCTTTATGTCTTCGGAGCGCAGGGCGCCCGCGCGCCGCTGGCCGGCATGTATAAGGAAGGGCTGCCGGATCCGGAATTCGGTTCGCCGCCGACCTATACGGGGATGCTGGGAGGCTCGGTGAAAAGAGCGGCGATTAACGCCGAGGCGTTAAGCCATGAATCCGACGCTGAAGGGGAAACGCTTCGCCTGCGGGTGACGAATACCGGCGAAATGACGGCCTTGTATGTCGAGACGCATCCGCTGCTGCTCTATCGGACAGATATTACCGTCCATGAGCAGTTCGGGTTTATCCCTCCGGGCGAGCATAGAGACGTCACGATCACCGCTCCGCGCGGAGAGGATCTGACCTTGCTGCAAACGGGGTGGTACGTGACCGCGTTCAACGCGGAGACAGCCGAAGTGCATCCGCAGGACGTTGCGCTGTGGACGGGGCGGCAGGACCGGACCTGCGAAGGCTTTGCCGGGTTTGACGGCGACGGGTCTTCGGCGACGGGGGCGATCAGCTTTGCCGCGGAACCTTCAAGCGGACGCGTACCGGCAGAAGAAGTGCCGTATTTATGGGAGCAGAAGCTGGAGTTCCGCTTCACCGTCGGCAAGGAACAAACCGGCAAAGCGGGAACGCTGTGGATTTACTCGGCGGACCAGGCGGAAGGCGGCGCCGGCATCACGGCGCGTCTCAACGATACGGAGCGATCAGGTGAAATACCGGCCGGCTACGGATTTCAAAAAACGGAGCCGTGGCAGCTGGCCATGCCGCAGACGACGCCAATCGCTTTTCCTCCCGAAGCCTTCCAAGAGGGCGAGAATCTCCTCGTTATCTCTACCGTTAAGGGTTGGATCAGCATTGACGCGATGAACCTGTCTTTCAGATAGATTTCAAATTCAAATAGAACGAATGGATATGGAGTGAAAGCATGAGAACCGATCCCAAGTTATATTTAGCCGTAGACAATTGCTTCGCCACGAAACGATGGACGCGGCCGGCGGAATGGATGGACCTATTGCGGGAGTTTGGCGTGTACGTGGCGGAAGCGAGTGCCGACAACGAATTCGATCCGCTCTATATGGACGTTTCCTATATGGCCGATTGGCTGATCGAGGCGAAGCGGGAGGGCGAGAGAACGGGCGTGCGTATCGGCAATATCTTCTCCGGCCATGGCACTTATACGACGCTTGGGCTAGCCCATACGGATAAGCGTAACCGGGATCGGTTTTTGAACGAGTGGCTGAAGCCGATGTCGGCTTTCGCGGCTCAGGCGGGGGCGGGCTTGGGATTTTACTGCCATGCCTTCCCCGATTCCATTCTGCAGTCGCCGCAGGATTATGCCGAAGCGGAGCTTGACCTATATGCAAGGCTGGCGGAGCTCGCAATCCATTGCCGGGAGCTCGGCATCGAGGCGTCGGGCGTCGAACAAATGTATACGCCCCATCAGATTCCCTGGACGATCGAAGGCTCGAAGAAGCTGCTGCGCGAAGTTTACCGGAGGTCGCAAGCGCCGTTCTACTTGACGTTGGACACCGGTCATCAAAGCGGGCAACGCAAATTCATAAGGCCCGGCCGGGAGCAGATGAGGCTTGCGGCTTCAAGGAAGACACGGACGGGCGGAGCTCACGGCATCTGGCTCGGTCCCAAATCGGCGGACCTGTTGTTCCAGGAAATGTCGGCCCAACCGAAAAGCGAGCGGGAGCGGTATTTGAATCTCATCGAAGAAGAAATGGACCGCTATCCGCATTTGTTCGCCCGGCCGACGGACGGGGATACGTATCTATGGCTGAAGGAGCTGGGCTGCTACTCTCCGATTGTGCATTTGCAGCAGACGAACGGGGCTTCCTCTTCGCACCTTCCTTTCACGGAGGAGGAGAATGCCAAGGGCATCATTTTCGGAGAGCCATTGCTTCGCGCAATCGCCGACTCCTATCATCGCGCCGAGACGGACGGCATGCCGCCAAAATGCCGGGAGCTGTATCTGACGTTGGAGGTATTTTCCGGAACAAGTGAAATCAATTCGGACATTTTGTACAAAATCCGCGAATCCGTCCGTTACTGGCGCAAGTTTATTCCTCATGACGGAATTGCTTTAAGCGATGCGTTGCGGAATTTGCCGGAAGTCGACGGGAAAGGCGCGAGTCTCGGATAACGACAAATCCGAATCGGATGGAGGTGCTGCATCGTGGATCAATCGCTGAAAATGCTTGGAATGGATTATGGCGCGAGCGGGGGGCGGACGATGCTTGGTTCCTTCGACGGTTCAACGTTGAAGGTAGAGGAGATTTATCGGTTCGAGAATGCGCCCGTGCGCCTTGGCGATCATTGGTACTGGGACTTTCTGCGTTTATTTCTTGAGTTAAAGCGGGGAATCTCGAAGTATTGGAATAGTCATGGGGGACAGTTGGCCTCGATCGCCGTCGATACTTGGGGAGTCGATATCGGCTTTCTGGACGGAAGGGGCCGATTGCTGGCCAATCCCTACCATTATCGGGACGCCAGAAACGAAGGCATGCCGGAGCTCGCCAATGACATTATCCCCAGAGAGGAAATGTATTCGTTAACCGGCGCTTACCCTTGGCAGTACAACACGCTTTTTCAGCTTCTGTCAACGGAACGGAACGACCCCGTCCTGTGGGAAAAAGCGGAAACGATGCTCTGGATGCCGGATCTGTTTCAATATTTCTTGACCGGTGTGAAGGCTTCGGAATACACGGTAGTCAGCACCGGCGGTTTGCTGGATCCGGTGAAGCGCTGTTGGTCCGAGACGCTGTTCTCGCGTTTGGGGTTGCCGACACGCCTGCTGGCGGAGCTCGTTCAGCCGGGGACCCGTGTGGGGAATCTGCTGCCTTCGGTTTGCTCGGAGTTGGGGGTTCCCGCCGTTCCCTTCATCGCCACTGCGTCTCACGATTCGGCGGCAGCGGTCGTCTCCGTCCCCTT
Source organism: Cohnella nanjingensis (assembly GCF_014212125.1). GTDB lineage: Bacteria > Bacillota > Bacilli > Paenibacillales > Paenibacillaceae > Cohnella > Cohnella nanjingensis. The sequence continues at coordinate 189,749 of NZ_JACJVP010000006.1, read as the reverse complement.
GATGGACGAGTCTTCGGCGTTCATCAGCTGCGGAACATGGTCCATTATGGGCGTGGAGAGCGCTGTGCCGGTTTTGGGACCGCAAGGCTTGCAGCTGTCTTTTACGAATGAAGGCGGTCTGGAGGGGAAAACCCGAATCGTAAAAAACATCATGGGACTCTGGCTGCTGCAGGAATGCCGCCGTCAGTGGGCGGCGGAGGGGGAGACGGCCGATTTCGCCGACATGCAGGAATGGGCTAGTGCCGAAAGCGGCGGAATCTCCTTCATCGACCCCGACGATTTGTCCTTTATGGCACCGGAACATATGCCTCATGCGGTTCTTGCCTACTGCCGGCGCACGTCGCAGCCCGTTCCGCAATCCAAAGGGCAAATCGTGCGCTGCATCCTCGATAGCCTGGCTCTGAAATACAGGCAAACGGTGGAGGAGTTGGAGCAACTGCTCGCCAAGAAGATCGGCGCGATTCATATGGTCGGCGGCGGCGTAAACAACCGCTTGCTTTGCCAGCTGACAGCCGACGTTACGGGCAAACCCGTCATAGCGGGGCCGGTCGAAGCGACGGTCGCGGGCAATTTGCTTGTGCAGGCTATCAGCCACGGCGAAATCGCCAATGCAGCAGAGGCCCGCGAGGTCGTGGCCCGATCATTCTTGCCCGAAGTCTACGAGCCGTCCGATACGCTTCGCTGGAACGAGGCTTATGACCGTTACTTGAATATCGCGGCGCGAATTGCTGAAAAGGGTTGACGATCAGGGCCGAGAGAGGGGGGATGCGGGCTCAGAATAGTCAGGATAAGCGTTTCGTTTCGACAGCGTGAAATCGATTGTGCAAGCGTTATCAATTTCGCGATGAAGGAGAGAGTATGATGAATGTGATCACTAGGAAAGGGCTTTGGCGAACGTTGATCGTGTGGCTTGTCGGTTCATTGCTTTTCGTTTCTTATCCCCCGCAGGCGTTATACGCCGAAGTCATCCTGCCGGCCCCTCTTGCCGCGTGGAGCCTGGATGAAGGAACGGGAACGACCGCTGCCGACTCCGCGGGCGGCGGTTATGACGGGACTTTGGCGGGAGGAGCGGGATGGGTGACGGACGCCAAGTTCGGCCATGCCGCCGATTTTGCCACTAACGGCTCGAAGGTTGATATTCCGAGCAACGATATCCATTTTGGTAACACGTTTACTTTATCCTTCTGGGTGAAGACGCCACAAGAGAATCGGCTTAGGGTGCTGCTCGCCAGAGGCCTGAACGGAGCGGTGGGCCATTTCGACGTCACCCTCTTCCCGGACACGGGCATCCTGTATATGTCCGCTCCGGATTTGTCGGGCAATACGATCAGCGGCATGAAAATAGACGATGGCGCATGGCATCACGTAGCGATCACGCTGGGCGACGAGAAGCTGACGTTCTACAAGGACGGCGAGCGCGTCACCAGCAATACCGTGACGGGCGCCATTGCGGATACGACATCGGCCATGGCCATAGGCGCGCTGACGGAAGGGGCGTTCTCGATCGGAGGCAGCATGGCCGATGTGCAAGTATTCGGCGAAGCATTGTCGGCTACCCAAGTGATGAAGCTGTATGATCCCACGGACTCCATCTTGGGGCAATGGAATCTGAACGAAGGAACGGGGACCGTAGCGGCCGACAGTTCCTACTTTGGCCGGGACGGAACCATTACCGGGGCGAGTTGGGCAAGCGATCCGACGTTCGGGAGCGTGCTGGATTTCAGCGCCGCGGGCTCTCGCGTCGAGATCGGCTCCGCGAATATCGACCCGGCCGATGTCTTCTCTCTGTCCGCATGGGTGAAGGCGCCGCAAAATCGCAGTCATAACCAGGTGCTGCTGGCCAAAGGAGACGGGAGCGCGACGGGGCATTTCGAGCTGGCGCTGGCACAGGGCACGGGCGATCTTTATTTCGAAGCGCCGGATCTGCTCGGGGATACCTCCAGCGGAGTGACGATCGACGATAACGCCTGGCATCATCTCTTGGTCACCTATAACGGAACCGCAATGAAATTTTATATCGATGGCATATGGGTCCGAACGAGCCCGGTAACGGGAAGCATCGCGAGCTCGACGGATACGCTCGCCATCGGAAGTGTTCCGGGCGGTGACGATTCCATGGGCGGGCTTATGGCGGAAGTCAAAATTTTCTCCAAGGCGATCAATAAACCCTCCCAGGCAACGGAGCATCCGCTCAAGAATACGCTGTTCGACATGGAGAAGGAACAGTTCAATCCCGGGCCTTCGCCGCTAGACGGAGCCGCGGATTCTATCGTACTGCAGCAAGGGACGGCTGCCCATCCGCAAGCGAAAGACGCGATGAGCTTAAACGGACCGTGGAAAATGATCGCCGAAGGAGATGAAAACGAGCGAAGCGACGGCAACTGGACGGATATGAATCAGGCTTACGAGATTACGGTGCCTACGCCGGTAACGGCGGCGTTGATCGGTTTGAACGTGCTGGAAGATCCCTTCACGATCAAAGATACGCCGTCTGTAACGTATCCGGCTGCAGAAGCCCATAAAGATTGGTATTTTCTGAAGACCTTCGATGTACCGGCCGGAAAGACGTTCTCGAAGCTGTCTTTTCAAGGCGTCGCCTACAAGAGCAAAATATGGCTGAACGGCCAACTGCTTGGGACGCATGCCGGGATGCACGATGACTTCTCGTTCGACGTAGACGGAATTGTAACCGAGGGGACCAATACCCTTGTCGTCAAATCGGATGCCCGCAAGAATGAAGCGGAATGCACGGGAATTCCTTACGTCACCGAATGCAACGACTACTTGCCGCCTCAGGGCATTTGGAAGGGCGCCTCGCTGGAGGAATCCCCTGCGGTGGACATTCATTCGCCTTTCATCGCCACCCGGGATTTCACTTCCGGTAAAATGGGGTTGGCCGTAGATTTGTCGGCGCACACGAGCGCAAGCGGTACGTTGTTGATTACGATCGCGCCTTCCAACTTTACGGGATCAAGCTATTATTACGAATATCCGGTCAGCGCTTTTACGGGCGAGAAATCCCTGAATCTGGAGTTTCATATTCCGAATCCGCGGCTCTGGTGGCCGAACGGAGGAGGGGAGCAAAATCTTTACAAGCTGGGCGTCTCGTTCGCGCCGGCCTCGGGCAAGGCCGATTACGCGGAGTCGACGTTCGGCATTCGCACCGTCGAATTGACGCCCGGACCGCAAGGTTCCAATGAGGATGAGTATAATTTCAACTACGTCGTCAACGGCAAGCCGACGTTTATTAAAGGAGCCGACATGGGCGTAGAGGACGCGCTGCTGCGCGGAGACTACGGCAAGCTGGAGCGGATGCTGACGCTCGGGGCGAAGCAAGGCATCAACTATATTCGCAACATGGGGGGCGGCGTGCCCGGGTCGGACGATTTCTACGCGTTGTGCGACAAGCTAGGCATCATGGTTTATCAAGAGTGGACGCCCGCATGGAGCGCGACGGAAGTGATGCCCTATTCCATTCTGGAAGGGCAAGTCCGGTCCAATACGCTCCGTCTTCGCAATCACCCTTCGCTTGTCGCGTACGGGGGAGGAAACGAGCTGGCGTCATCGACCGGAACGAATATGACCATGATGGGCAAATCCGCATATGAGCTGGATGGAACGCGCCCCTTTTTCAAGACGAGTCCGTGGGGCGGAAGCGAGCATTTCTATGATGCCATCCTGAACGAACCCCCGGCCGATATCGACGTTTATTTGTCCAAAAAGGCGCGGTTTCTCGGGGAATTCGGCGAGCCGTCCAGCCCCAACATCGAGTCGGTCAAGAAGTTCATGCCGCCCAGCCTGCCGGACCCGGACTCCGATCTGGAGTCGGCCATGGAGATGATCCAGGCGCAGAAGAACGTCACGGGCAAGGAAGCGACGATGACCGCGCACGCTTTGTTGTTCGCGGAGGCGGGCAGTACGGCGGACGATTTCCTGAATTACCGCAACTACGCCAGAGCTACGCAGCTTGCGCAAGCAACCTCTTTAAGACATACGATCGATCTGGCCAGATCGAGTTATCCGGAATCCGCCGGACTGTCCTATTACCGGCTCTACGACGGGGAATACCCGATTATTTTCTGGTCGACCATCGACTATTACGGCGTTCCGAAAATGAGCTATTACTTCGTGCAGGATAGTTACGCGCCGCTTCATGCCGTCGCGCGCTTGAGCAGCTTCGACAACTACGGAACCGGCCTCAGTGCGCCGATCTATTTGCTGGACGACAATGACGCGACGGCGAATTCGAATTGGCAAGTGAAGGTCAAAGCGTACGATCACAATCTGGATTTGGTCAAGGGTGAAACCTACTCGGGCACGGGATCGGCCGGGAGAGTCAGCCAGGCGGGCACCTTCCAACTGAGCGCGAACCAGACCGAATCCTCGCCGTTATTGATCGTGACCGAGGTTGTGAAGGACGGGCAGCTCGCCGACCGCACGTTCTATTGGTTGAATTTTGAGCAAGTGCAGGGCGCAATGTTCGACCTACCGAAAACGACGCTGTCTTGGCAGTCCGGCAACGGCGTCATTACGGTGACGAATACGGGGAATAAACCGGCCGTTGCCGTGAGCTTTGACGTGGAGGATATTTCGGACGAATTCATGGCGGACGACGACTTCTTCTGGCTGGAGCCCGGGGAAAGCAAAACCGTACCGGTGAATACGACGTCGATCGATAGCGTCAGCGCCTGGAACGCGGATGCTGCTGCCGGCAGCGGCTCCGGAGGCAACGGTGGTGATGGAGGAGGCGACGGTAACGGCAGTACAGACGGGGCCGGCGGCGGCTCGACTACTCCAGCCAGGAATAGCAGTTCCATTTCGCTGCCCGTAACGTCCGACGGTGTCTTCCTCGGATCGGTGACGATCGACGTGAACGCAAAAAATGGACGATGCAGAAAGGACGAAGCAGAGGGTTTCGGTGTCTTCTAGCGATAATATTCAGTTATTAGAACGAAGTGCATAAGTCATGCGGCAAGTTAAACGTTATTAAAAATGGTTATAGGCCCTTGGATTAGGGTCTATAACCATTTTTACTGTAAAACCATCTAGCCTTCCGAGTTTGCGAACTGCGTGCGGCGAATTCAATTCGATAAAAACGACAATAGAAATTCCGAAATGAACACATGGATACATTGCTAGAGGAATGAAACAATGAACAGACAATAGGATTCCGAAACCGAAACAGAACGGGGTGTGTTCAATGTCATCGAATGGTTTTCGGAATGCCGGCAGAACGCAGCCAACGGAACCTAAGTGCCCTTCTTGAAGTAACCCGATGTACCATTTCACCGGTAACATATAGCCTCGCAACAGATGGGATGACGGAGCGGCTCACCTTCTCGAAGTACTCTGTCGCCATCGAAGAGCTGCTCACCAATTCGTCCTTTTGTCTTTCCGTCTCTAACATAATAAATAGCTAACCGGACCCCGACCTTCCCTTGTCTACTCAAATACAGAATTCGGGTGTATGCTGAGATACAGTCGCTCGTTTTTCTAGGAAGGGAGCTTATAGACCGATGGTACCCATTAAAATGTCTATTAAATCCGTATGGAAAATGTCTCTCTTCAGCAGATTGGTCATCACGTTTCTGCTTATCATTTTACCCATTTATGCGCTTAGTATCGAGATCTATCAATGGACCGTACAAACCCAGAGGCAGGATATCTCCAATACGATGCTTTCCCAGGTCGATTTTTACAAGGAGAATCTTGAAAAAGAAATACAAAGAGTAAAACTTCTTCAGTACTACTTCATGGACGACGTGAATTTGCAGCAGCTTGCTTTTCTGCCGGAATCTCTCGACGACTACGGCAAAGCACAATCGATTTTACAGGTTCAACAGCATTTGAAATCGATAGCCAGCAGCAGTTCTTATATCATTAGTGCAAGCGCCTACATCCCGTCTATAGATAGGGTGATCTCGTCATCGGCCTTTGAAAGCTCCATCCCTTACGAGGAGTTTAACGCCCTTGATGTGAACGCTTACAATTCTAAAAGCGCGCAAACGATTTATTGGAATAAGCGTCTCTTTTTAAGCATTTCCAATTTATCCAACACGCCGATCGACACCCAAAGCAAAGATAAAAAGAAACCTGCTTACATCATTGCCCTGGAATTGAATCTGCGCGTGTTGGAAGACGCATTAAAGCAGTTCAATAATTACAATGACGGAGGGGCTTTGTTAGTCGATCATCGCAACAATTTCGTATTGACGAGCACGAACAACGCCGAAGAAAATTCAACGGTTTCGGAATACGTGAAGACGGCCGTAAAAACCGCAAAAAGCGGCTCTAAGAATATAAAGATCATGGACAAGTCGTATTGGATGATCTATACGAGCTCCGACTATCTAGGCATTACGTTGTCCAAGTTCGTACCGGAGAGCGAAGTTCTTAAAGCCTTCGAGAAGTATTCCAACTGGTTTTGGATTTTTACCGCGACGGCGATTCTGCTTATTCTGATTTATTCCTTTTCTACTTACCGGATAATATACAAACCCTTGTCGCTGCTAGTCAAAGCTTTCCGCAAGATGGAGAAGGGCGATTTGAATATATCCATTACGCATAAATCCGACAACGAATTCAGATACCTGTACGACGCTTTCAACAAAATGGTCGATAAGTTCGGCACTTTAATCGAACAAGTCTATAAACAGAAAATACTTGCGCAGAACGCGCAGTTGAAGCAGCTTCAGACGCAAATCGTCCCGCACTTTCTTTACAACAGCTATTTCATCCTGCACAGGATGGTGATCGATGAAGATAACGACAATGCGGCGCGGTTCTCGCAGCAGCTTGGAACCTATCTGAAATTCATAACGCGAAGCGGATCGGACGAGGTTACGTTAGTTAGCGAAATCGAGCATGCAAGGATATATGCGGAAATATTGAGCATGCGGTTTGCCAGCAGAATGAAAATCGAATTCGAACCGACGCCGGAAGAATACAGCTCTATTAGAGTGCCGCGTCTCATTATACAGCCCATTATCGAGAATGCGCTTGAGCACAGTCTGGAGAATAAGGCCAGCGGCGGAATACTGAGCATCTCGTTCCTAAAGTCGGAAAAAGCGTTGAATGTTGTCGTCGAAGATAATGGAAACGGTCTGAACGATCAAGAATTAGAGGCTCTGCAGAAGTCTCTTATCGAAAAGGATCATATGGATGAGGTAGAAACGACCGGAATTAAAAATATACATAGGAGACTCCAATACAGCATGGGGAACGACAGCGGATTGCTATTTTCCAGAAGCGATCTGGGTGGATTAAAGGTGACTGTCCAAATTGCATTATAGCCTCTTGAAATGAGAAATGAGGGAGCGAGACCATGTACAAACTGTTGATTGTGGATGATGAACAGATGATCGTGGATTGGCTTTGCAGGCTTTTTGGCGGTCTAACGCAGCTTGAGCTGGATATATACAAAGCCTACACGGGAGAGCAAGCCTTGAGCTGGCTGAATAGGACGAAGATCGATATCGTCCTGACGGACATCCATATGCCCGAGATGAACGGAATACAGCTCCTTGATCACATCAAGATCAGGTGGCCGGGCTGCAAGGTCATATTTTTAACCGGATACGACCAATTCGATTATGTATATGCGGCAATAAAGCATGACGGCGTCAGTTATTTGTTGAAAACGGAAGACGACTCCGAGATCATAAAGACGGTAGAAAAAGCCATCGGCGAGATTGAGAATAGTTACAGAAATACAGAGCTGATCAGCAGGGCGAGACAGCAAGTAAGCAAGGCAATGCCGCTGCTTCAAAAGGAATATCTAACCACGCTCCTTCGGGGGGAGAAGTCCGTACTTCCGGTTACGCAACAGCAACTGGATGAAATGGAGATCTCTCTGAACGCCGATCTCCCTGTAATTATGCTGCTAGGAACAATGGATAATCTGTCCAAAAAGCTGGCCCTGGCCGAGAAGAACCGCCTGATCTATACCGCAAAGAACATTGTGGAAGCGTATTTGTCCGAGAACATCCGCTCATCCTACATTTTTTACGAAGAGTCGTACTCCGTATGGTTAATCCAATCTGCCGATCCCCGGATCACTTGGGAAAGAACCAGCCTGTTCATTAAGGAAACGCTGGAAACCGCTCAGAAGGCTTGTATGGAATCCCTTCAAGTAAGTATGTCTTTCGCTCTTGCCAAGGATTTAAGCAGTTGGGATACGGTTTCCGAAAGGTACTACGGTTTAAGACAGTTGCTAAACTACCGTATCGGTTCTAAAAGCGGCATTATCCTTAGAGAGAATGAACCCGTAACTGTCGTACAAGATCAATCTCAAGGTACAAACCGGTATGAAGGAAAAATATACGCGTATCTGAATAAGATCAGTAAACTGGAGAGCTGTTTGGAGCGAGGCCAGAAGCGGGACTTCTTCGATATCTATTCGGAGATCGGGGAGTTTCTTTCCAAGATTCATAGCATGCATGACATTCCCGCGTTGGAAATTTATTTTTCATTGTCATTAAAGCTGTTATCTTACATCAACCGGAGGGGGCTTGTTGCAGAACAGGTATTCCATTCAAGCTTAAGCAAGCTTACCCGGATCGATGAATTCGATTGCTGGACGGATGCCGTCGACTATTTGCACTTGATTGCCAAAGACATCTTTAAGCTGCAGGAACGCGATCAAGAAAAACGGGAAGAGGATATCATCATGCTCGTGCAACAGTATATTTTCGAGCATTTATCGGAGGATATCTCCCTGGTAAAGCTAGGCGAGCTGACCTATTTCAACCCTTCGTACCTATCGCGGTTGTTCAAACAGATAACCGGCACCAATATTTCAGACCATATTCAGCTTGCGCGGATAAACAAGGCAAAGGAGCTTCTCGGAGGAACCGGAATGAAAATACACGAGGTCTCCTTGGCGATCGGCTTTGATTCTCCCGCTTACTTTGCCAAGTTTTTCAAAAAATCCACCGGAATGACGCCCCAGGAGTACCGCGATTCTACAATCATGAAGTAAATGAAAAGCGCAAATGTAAAGAATGTCATATGTTAACCGCTTTCATTCGCCGATTATAATAAATTCAGAGATCTCACTTACATAAAAAATCGGAGGGTGTACATGAAACATCAAAGAATCGTAAAGCTCATTTCCTTTGCGCTTGCGGCTTCAGTAGTATCGTCATTGGCCGCTTGCGGTTCGTCGAACCTTACAAAGAACGAAGCGCCATCCCCGCAAGCCAGCGGCTCGGCATCCCCTGAAGGATCGGGAAGTCTCGAAAAAATCGATCCTATGGGCAAATACGATCCCCCAATTACGGTAACAAGCATAAGACCGGATCTTGGCACCAACTATAAATATGATGCAGGCGAAACGATCGACAACAACGTCTGGACCAAAGCGTATCAAGACGATCTGGGAATCAATATCAAATATAATTGGGTTGTTCCGACCGAACAATATGCGCAAAAATTCGGCGTTTCCATTGCCTCGAACGATTTGCCCGATGTATTCGATGTCAATATGAAGGACTTCAAGCAGTTGATCGACAACGATGCGATTGCCGATTTGACAAGCTTTTATGAACAATACGCCACGCCGCTAACCAAAAGCGTTATTGAAGCCGACGGCGGCTTGGTGCTTGGAACGGCCAAATTTAACGGAAAGCTGATGGCGATTCCGGAGACTCAATCGATGTTGGACAACATTGAAATGATCTGGATCCGGAACGATTGGCTCAAAAAGCTGAATTTGCCGGTACCCAAGACGATGGATGAATTGATCAAAACTGCGGAAGCGTTTGTCACGCAGGACCCTGACGGAAACGGAAAGGCCGATACGTTTGGCTTTGCGATCAATAAGGATGCGATAAGCGGCGCATTAACCGGGTGGGCCGATATTGCTCCGATATTCTATGGCCATCATGCGTATCCGGGCGGATGGATCAAGGATGCCTCCGGCAATCTGGTCTATGGCACCGTACAACCCGAAGTCAAGACAGCCTTGGCGGCATTGCAGGACATGTACAGCAAAAAGCTGATCGATCCGGAATTCGGCGTTAAAGACGGCACGAAAGTGGCTGAATCCACGACCGCAGGCAAAATCGGAATCGAATTCGGAGCGATGTGGAACTCCATTTGGCCGCTGAACGGAAGTAAAGAAAACGAAAAGGATTCCGGCGACTGGATCGCGATTCCGTTGGTTTCTTCGGACGATAAGCCTGCGCTGTCTTTGGTCTCGTCTCCCGCTACGAATTACCATGTCGTAAACAAAAACTTCAAGCATCCCGAAGCGCTTATCAAAATGGTAAACGAATGGGTAGAGAATACGATGGGTCCCAATGCGAACAACAACAAATACGGGACTACGCCTGAAGGTAAAGAAATATTCAAGATGTCCATGTTCCGCGTATGGGGGCCTAAGCAAAATCTCGAAATTTACCAGACGATGCAAACGGTCTTGCAAACCAAGGATACTTCAAAGCTGAATGCCTCCGACAAAACCACCTATGACAAAATTGTCGCTTATCAGGGCGGGGATATCAAGAGCTGGGGGACTGCAGCCATATTCGGGCCGGGCGGCTCGCAATCCATATTGGAGCAGATCGACAAAAATAAAGAATGGGTCTTCAACGAGTACTACGGCGCCCCTACCCAAACCGAGATTGATAGGGGAGCTACGCTTAGCAAAATACAGAACGAAACTTTCCTTAAGATTATCATGGGCAAAGAGTCGATCGATGAATTCGACAAATTCGTCGACCAGTGGAAAAAGCTGGGCGGAGACCAACTGACTAAGGAAGTCAACGAATGGTACAAATCTAAGTCGCAATAGTCGGGAATAACGCGTAAAAAGGAAGTTGGTTCCGCCAGCTTCCTTTTTACTGAAATCGAAAGCAATACGACGGAGGAATAGGCATGGAGGCTCTAAGAGCGAGAGGTAAAAAATGGGTTCGGGAATCGCCGTTGCATCTGATGATGGTACCCGGGATCATTCTGCTGCTGATATTCAGCTATGGACCGATGCTGGGAATTTTAATGGCATTCGAGAGATTCAATATTTCCAAAGGATTTTTCAGGTCGGAATGGGTCGGACTCGATAATTTTAAGTTCATTTTGCAAATACCCGATGTACGCCAAGTGTTCTGGAATACGATCTTTATCGCCTTCATGAAGATTGTTGCCAGTTTGATCGTGCCCGTCGGATTAGCGCTTCTGTTAAATGAAGTGCGAGCGAAGTATGTCAAAAGAGGGATTCAAACGATTATCTATCTACCGTACTTTTTATCCTGGGTCCTCCTTGCAGGTATTTTAATCGATATCCTATCCCCCTCCAGCGGTATCGTCAATCAATTTTTGGGGATATTCGGCATCAAGCCCATCTTTTTTTTAGGGAATGAAAAGATATTTCCGTATTTGCTTGTCGTTACGCATGTGTGGAAGGAAGCAGGATTTGGAACGATCATCTATCTGGCGGCATTGACGGGGATCGATCCGACGCTATACGAAGCGGCTATCGTAGATGGAGCCAGCCGATGGAGGCAGACTTGGCATGTCACCTTGCCGGGATTGGCCCCGATCATCATTCTGATGACCGTATTGAGCCTTGGCGGCATATTGAATGCAGGGTTTGATCAGGTGTTCAATTTATATAATCCGCTCGTGTACAGCACCGGAGATATCATAGATACGATGGTGTACAGGATGGGGCTGATCGATAACCAATTCAGCATCGCTACGGCCGTCGGCTTATTCAAATCTGTCGTTTCTGTTATTCTCATATCGGTTTCGTACAAGCTGGCAGATAAATTTGCGGGATATAAAGTTTTATAATCCGTTGGAGGACAGATATGAAGGGTAACACTTCAATTGGAAGATTGGCTTTTCCTATTTTTAATTATTTGTTTCTTTCTGCTTTCGCCTTGCTGTGTCTATTGCCTCTGGTCCACGTGCTGGCTATTTCATTCAGCAGCGGTACGGCAGCGTCATCGGGTCAAGTCACTTTGTGGCCTGTTCACTTCACATTTAAAGCCTATGAGTTCGTTGCCAACAAACCGGAATTTATCCGATCCATGATGGTTTCTTTCGAGAGAGTGCTCCTTGGCGTGCCGATCGATATGCTTCTGATCATCACGATTGCCTATCCTCTTTCTAAAGACGAAAGAATGCTTTCATTCCGCAAGGGCTATGTCGTATTTTATATGATTACGATCCTCTTTGGAGGCGGATTAATTCCTTGGTATATGGTCATTAAAATGACCGGGTTGATCGATTCCATTTTTGCTCTGATTTTGCCAGGCGCCGTTTCCATATTCAGTGTAATCATTCTGCTTAATTTCTTCAGAAATTTGCCCAAGGAGATCGAAGAGGCGGCGTTTATTGACGGTGCCGGACACTGGTATACGTTGTGGAAAATATACGTGCCGCTTTCCATGCCTGCCATTGCCACTTTGATCTTGTTTTCTTCCGTAGGCCACTGGAATAGCTGGTTTGACGGCATTATCCTGATGAACAGGACGGAGCATTATCCACTGCAGAGTTATCTTCAAACCGTTGTGGTACAACAAGGCTTGCTCAAGATGATTACCATTCAGGATACGCAAACGCTTCTCGCAGTCTCCGATAGGACGAACAAGGCCGCACAGATCTTTATTGGGGCATTGCCGATCCTGCTCGTGTACCCTTTCCTGCAAAGGTATTTCATGAGCGGGATCGTCATGGGGAGCGTCAAGGGATGAAGCGTCGGCGTTCGGGAACGAGTATAAACGATCTAATCGCAGAAAGCGGGGAGTAGGAAATGAAAAGAGGAATATCATTATTGTGTTGCTCGCTCGCCCTATTCGGTTCATTGACGTTGTCTCCGTCCGGCAAGACGTTCGCCGCCTCCGGCCCGACGCTGTCGTTCGATCTGTCGGCTCAGGGCAAGACGATACACAATACATTCTCCGATATCAATGCCTGGGATTATGAGATTGATTGGACAACGAAAGCGGCGGGTCAACCTTCCAATACGTTCGCCACCCAGTATCCGTTCGTGAAGAACGTTCAGTTTATGACGGCGACCGGAGGCTGCTATGTCGGCTTTCCCGGTTGCAGTACGAACCGCGATCTTTTCGCCGATCCCTCCGACAGAACGAAGGTAACGGACTATGATTTTTCCCGGTTGATCAGCGCGCTTCATCACGTCGTGGATCAAGGATTGAAGCCGCATATCAAAACCGGCAATATCCCGATGAAGCTGTCCGACAATCCGACGGTAGGCGTCATGGAAGCGAACCTCAAACCGCCCGGTGATTACAATCAATATTATAATTACATCAAAGCGTTGGCTCAGGCGCTTGTCGTCGAGTTTGGGCTAGCTGAAGTAAAAACCTGGACGTGGGGCGTCTTCACCGAATACGAGAACCCGGAATGGTTCGACGATGGCGTCAGTTCCGCTTCCACCCAGACCGCCTTTTTCAAGATTTACGATTATACGGTAGCGGCGCTCGAAGATGCGATCGGAGCAAGCAACTTGACGGTGGGCGCTCACAGTATGTCAGTAACCGAAGGACTGTGGGACGAGCTGGCTTTTATCGATCATGCTGCCGGCGTAGGACCGGACGGCGTCAATTACAAGACGGGCTTGAGAGGCACCAAGATCGATTTCTTGAGCGCTTCGTTCTATGACTTGACGCCCGGAGTCAAGATGCCCGGCGGCAAAAGCCTGGTCGACACGATCGAGACGCTCCGCAAACGGGCTGTCGCCGATGGGCTGGCGAATTTGAAATACGGGATTGACGAAGGGCGCATCAACTCCGGTCCGGATGCCAAGCCGCTATATTCGCGGATTGTCGCCAGTAGCTTCCAGTCATCCTCGGATGCCAAGCAGTTCAAGACGATGCTCGATTGGGACATCGACTGGTTTTCCGCATGGGGATTAAGCACGGAAGGGATCTGGGGCGGCGTTCCCGCGGTCTCTACGCATATTGCCAATCTCGGCTACCGGATGGTGGGCGATAAGCGTGTGGAAGGCGAATTTTCGGGTGCGACGGTCGATTCGAGCAACGAAGTGAACGGGATCGGCGGATACAACGAAGCGGCGAAAACGGTTCACCTCATGGTCTACAATCATAATAACGACATGAATCGTACGACAGGAGAGACGCCCGCTGTCACGATCAACAACATTGTCCCCGTTTCCGGCAATACGGTCACGGTGAAGAAATGGATTGTGGACGATTCGCACGGCAATTTCTGGCCGGCCTGGTGGAGTGACAAGGCGAATCGCGGGATTCCGGATTCCGCGTATTCCTGGTCGAAGTATACGATGGAAGTGCCGAGAAGCTTGAAAAATGCCGCGGACCAAAATTACTGGTATTCGCGTGAAGCCGCCTACAAGACGCTGGCAACATTGACGCCTGTGACGACGACGGAGACCATCGTCGGCAACCGCTTGACGCTGGCCCCCGAGCTTGACCATCACGGCGTTGTCTTCTACGAGATTATGAATGCCATGAGCGCGGGGACGACGATTACCGACGAACTGAACGATTGGAGCGGGGTTCTGTCGCACACTGCGGGGCTCATACTCGATAAGACGAATGCCTCTGCGTTGGGAGATCAGAGCCGCGCGACGCGGCAGAGCAACGGGGATACGCCGCAATTCATCGTCTATCGCTTGGACAATGCAACCCGCTTCCGGCTAACCGGATTGTTCGCGACCGATCAGGAGCCGGTCATCCGCAACTTCAAATTTGATGTGTCTCCGGATGGCGCGAATTGGACGGAGCATGGAGGATGGAGTTATTCGGACTCCCCTGTCAACGATGGTTATTGGACGAAGCGAGTCTATACGATGACGAGGCTTCCGGACCATACGAATTATGTCAAGATTGCGTTCCCTACCGGGGGAACGCTATCGTACAGCCCGCAAATCGGGCAGGCGCAAATCTCCGATGTGCCGTGGAACTCAGCGCCGATCATTGACGAACTGGACGATTGGTCAAAGGTAAGCTCGCACAGCTCGGGTCTAATGTTCGATACGGCGCACGGAGCGGCACTGGGCGATTCAAGCCGAGTCATGCGGACGCAGACAGGCCTGACACCCGAGCATCTGATTTATCGCAGCGAAGCGACGGATCTTCAGTTGACGGCTCTGTATGCGACCGATAATGAACCGGGCATCCGCAACTTCAAGTTTTATACCGCTCCGGACGGCGTGACGTGGACGGAACAGCAAGGCTGGGATTACGCAGATTCCCTGATCAATGACGGCGCTTGGACCAAACGCGTCTATACGCTCGGCAAGCTTCCGGCAGGCACCCAGTTTATCAAGGCGGAGTTTCCGACGGGAGGATCATTGGTATATAGCCCGCAGCTCAGCCAGATCAAGCTGAATACGGCGTCCATGGTCAACTTCGCGAAGGGCGCAACGGCTTCGGCGTCGAACGCCGATACGGCCGGCGGCTATGCCGCCGAGAAGGTTAACGATGGGGCGGCTACGACGGATTGGAGCGGCTGGGCTACCGACGGCACCTCTCTGCCGCAGTGGGTACAACTGGACTTCGGCGCTTCCAGAACGTTCAGCCGGGTGGAGTTGTACACGACATCGGGGTATGCCATTAAGGATTACCGGATTCAATACTGGGACGGCTCGAATTGGATCGACTGCTTGCCTGCGATCACAGGCAACACGTTCGACCAACGGACGCACACGTTCCCGATGGTCACCGGCTCGAAGCTGAGAGTTCTCGGCACGAGCGGGCCTGATATTCAACCGGAATATATCCGGGTGAACGAGATAGAAGTATACTCGGAATAAGGCTTTCGGTTACCAACACGTTGCGCGATTTGGAACAAACGGAGGGACTGGCTCACGTGAACGGAGTATCGGATTGGATTTGGCGTTCGCGCCGCATTCGCGTCAACGATTTTTCTTATTTCCGCAAGGAATTTACCGTAGTCGGGGAATTGGAGTCCGCGCGGCTGTGCGTGTCGGCGCATCACTACGTCCAGGTGTACGTGAACGGCGACAGAGTAGGCGGATTCGGCACTCCCGCGCCGACGGACCCCTGGAAAAGAAAGCTGTACACGGAGCACGAAATTGCCGGCTTGCTGCTGAAAGGCGCGAATTGCATAACGGCTGATGCGCACTATTTGGGCGGCGGCGGACAGAATGCCGTCGACGGGCGTCCCGGCTTCCGTCTCGAACTGCATTTGACCTATGCGAACGGGAAAAAAGCAGTCGTGAAAACCGATACGAGCTGGCTTGCGCTTGCGGAGATGCCTCACCGGACGGGGACGCCTTATCAGCAGAACCGCAAAATATCGGCCGTCGAGGATTACGATGCGAGAAAATGGCAGGAGACCTGGCGTTATGCGGGAAGCGGACACGCCTTAGGAACCGTCAAAGTCAAGAAAGCGAAGATCGGCCGCGACGAATGGCCGATGTTCCGGCAGGCGATCCCGGAAGGGGCGATCGAGGAGGAGCTTCCGCTGCAGAAGCTTCGCCTGCCTGCCGGCACACATGAGGATGAGGAAATGCCGCAAGTGTTCGATGCGGGGCGAATCGTATCCGGCTGGCCGAAGTTCAAACTGAAAGGGATCGCGGGGGCGACCATTCGGCTCCGTTACTCCGAGGATCTGGACGTTGACGGAAGGGTCAAGCATAACGTGTGCAACGAGAACTCGGCATTTTATTACGACCAGTACACGATGCGCGGATCGCCCATGGAAGAGTGGCAGCCGAGTTTTGCGTACAAGGCATTCCGATATGTCGAAGTTACCGGGTACCCCTTCCCGATCGAATCGGGACACCTAACGGTATGCGCGGCGCACACGGGGATGGAAGACGCCGGAGCCTTCCGTTGTTCCGATGAGCATCTGAACGCCTTATATGAAGCGTGTATCCGGACACAGAAAAACAATATGCTGGGGCAGATCGTCGATTGCCCTCACCGCGAACAAGCGCAATATCTCGCGGACACGGACTTGCAGGCGGAGACGCTGCTGTACAATTTCGATGCGGCTGCGATTCTCGAAAAAACGCTGAGCGATTTCGCGGATGCGCAGCTGGAAGACGGCACTTTTCCTTTCGTTGCGCCTACCAATTACGCCAATCCCGATTTTCATATTCAGATCCCGGAATGGGATTTGCATTATGCGACCTTGCTATGGAAGCTATATGAGTCAACTGGCCGGAAGGCGCTATTGGAGACGTATTACGAGCCGCTGCGACGGATGATCGGCTACTTCATCGATAAGCTGGACCCGGCAACCGGGCTCGTCCCGCTCGACAAAGGCTGGCATATTAGCGACTGGCCTTATCCGTCCGTAGAGCATGCGGGCGAATTTCTGACCGTGCAGCAGATCAAGCTGCTTCAGGCGCTCAGAATCGCAAGCCAGGCAGCGGCCTTGATCGGCGAGCAGAAGGATCGTGCTTGCTACCTGGAGTGGGCTGAACGGCTTCTGGATAATATTGTTAAGCAGCTCTATGACGAGCAGTCGGGGCGGTTCAAGGACAGCTCGGACGCTGCCCAGGCCCATCAAGGCGTTACGGCAATCGCTCTGTATGCAGATGCGGTTCCGGAGAAGGACCGGGAAAGGGCGATTGGTTATGTAGCGGATAAGCCATGGGAATGCCGCACCGTGCTGTCGCTGCCCCTGCTCCGCATGCTGTTCGACAACGGCAGAGAAGCGGAGGCCTTCGCTATATTGAGCCGCAGAGCGTATCCGGGATGGGGCTATATGATCGCACAAGGCGCAAAGACGATGTGGGAAGGCTGGGAGGACATCGAGAGCCATTCCCATGCATGGAACGGCTACCCGGCGCGGCTTCTGCAGGAGTACGTAGTCGGCATTCGGTCCGAAGCGCCGGGCTTCCGCAAAGCGGTCATCCGCCCCTACTTCCCCGAGTCTTTAACCTTTGCGGAGGCGAAGGTATGGACCGTTCAGGGCAGCTTGAGCGCCGGCTGGGAGAGGCTTTCCGACGGAGCGATTCGAGTAACGGCGTCCATTCCTCCGGAAATCGAAGCGAGGGTGGAAGTCCGCCTTTCCCAAACGACAGCCGTCGTGAAGCTCGGGCCAGGCGAGCACGATATGAGATTCAAGTAGGGGTTGTTGATCCGAACGTCTGCGCATCCCAAGCAGGCTTTCGAACAAGCGCTGGAGCATGGGCGGAGCCAAACTAATTATTGTCGGCGATGACGATCAGAAGCGAAGGCAAATAAACGGTAAATGTCGTACCTTGATCAGGCTCGCTCACGACGCGGATGAACCCGCCGTGGGCTCTGACAAGATGATGAGCGATCGATAATCCGAGCCCCGTTCCGCCTGTATGCCGCGAACGGGCCTTTTCCACGCGATAAAAACGATCGAATAAGTGGGCCAACTCTTCGGCTGGAATACCGATGCCGGTGTCTATCACTGAGACACATGTATAGACTGCATTCCGATCCAGGACCTTGTCTTCAATTACAACCGAAATCTTTCCGCCTTCCGGCGTGTAGCGGATTGCATTAGTCAACAAATTGATGAACACCTGCGTGATCCGTCTCGCGTCGGCCATCACCGTTACCGGCCGCGTATTCGAATAGAAGCGCATTTCCAGTCCGTTCTCCTCAGCCTCCATTTTCACATCATCAACGACTTGTTCAAGTCTTGCCGACAGATCGAGCGGTTTGCAATCCAATGCCAACCGGCCCGCCTCAGCTAACGACAAGACATGAAGATCTTCCACAAACAGGCCTAAGCGGATCACTTCGTCATGGAGTCTAAGCAGCATTTCCGGAGGGACGTATTGACCGGTCTGTTGAGCATTTTCTAATTTTAGCTGCATGATAGACAGCGGAGTTCGAAGCTCATGAGCGACATCCGCTACCAACCGCTTGCGGGCGTCCTCAGCTTCCCGGAGGCGAAGCGTCATATCGTTGAATGTCTGGATGACTTTACCGTATTCGTCTCTAGATTGTACAGGAACATTCACGTCCAGATCCCCCTTCGCAACGCGTTCGATAGCCGCAACGAGCTTTCGAAGCGGGATCGTCAGCATCCCCGAAATCCATAAACTGATGAGCAGCCCGATTGCTATGAAAATGATCCAATTTTCAAACCCAAATTTCTGCATCTTACCTGAAACGTAAGTTTTCAAGATCTCGATTTGTTCCCCGGGCGGTGCGTTCAAATAAGATGCACTGATTTCTTCCTTACGAAATTGATCGAATAGAGACTCCATGTAAACCTGTTTGGTTACGGCATGAGCGCCGCCGATAATAAGAACTGCCAGTCCCATGCAAATAAATATTTTTTGGCGTACCGTCAACTTCATGATTGTTCACCGAATCGGTAACCGAAGCCGTATACCGTCAGAATATATCGAGGGTTGGCCGGATCGTCTCCCAGTTTTCGGCGAAGATTCCGGATATGGGAATCCATCGTTCTTTCGTATCCCATATATTCGTCCTCGAGTGCGGCTTTTATTAATTGAAGGCGGCTGAAAACGATTCCGGGACGCGCAGCCAACGTGTACAAAATTTTGAATTCCGTCGGTGTCAGTTGGATCTCCTGGCCGTCCTTGAATACCTGACATTTGGCCTCGGAAATGACCAGGTTGTCTCTTTCCAACAACATCGACCTGTCTTCAGGACCGCGCAAGCGGCGAAGTAAAGCTCGGATGCGCGAAGCGAGCTCGCGCAAGCTGAACGGCTTTGTCAAATAATCGTCCGCACCGATTTCCAGGCCGACGATTTTATCCGATTCATCCGATCGGGCCGTGACCATAATAATACCGCAATGCGAGGTTTGCCTTATTTCGCGGCATACGTCGATGCCGCTTTTCTCGGGGAGCATCCAATCAAGCACGACGAGTTCAGGCCGTTCAGTCCGGGCAATCGCGAGCGCTTCCTTGCCGGTACAGGCGGTCAATACCCGAAACCCTTCACGTTGCAGATAGGCGTGCATCTCCTCAAGCATGCCCGGTTCGTCCTCCACAAGCAACAATTTCGGTTCCATTCCAATCACATCCTTCCAATTTAGTCTGCTTCCATTGCGAGAATACACCACTTACCGAAAATTATACCGTGATTGAACAGGCTCTTGAAGGAATCCAAGCAAAAAGAGGAAGATCTGCATAAGTTCTCGACATTTATTGTTTAAACTGACTGTGAAACGAGAGAAATAGCCGCGAAGAACAAGAAAGGATAAGTAAACGGGAAAGTGAACGGGAGAGATGGACTTATTTTAACGAAAGCGAGGATTCAAAGATGAGCAACCTATCCGTAAACCGCAGTGAACCTGAAGTCGGGGATCGCGCGGTGGAAATGACCAATCTTTCACCGCTCGTGGTTAGAGCGCGTTTGGTGTTTAAGGCAATGGTAAGGATATTTGCGCTTTGCATTATGATCCAGGTGTTTCTTGCCGGTCTCGCACTGTTTTGGAATTCGGCCCAGTGGGCGAGCCATACGGGCTTTGCCATAGCGGTGATCATTGTTTCGATTCTGGTACTCGTAATATCTTTCATCGCTCGGCTGCCGCTTTCTCTTCGACTGCGTAGTGCGGGTTTGTTCGGCATCATCATTTTGATAGCGGTCAGCGCCAAATTACCATCTGGAATTGGATATTTATCTGCTCTTCATCCGGTACTCGCTCTGATGCTGTTTTTTGGAACGGTGTCCCTCGTACGGAAGACCGATGACCTCAAAAAAGAAAAAAAGCAAGAATCTGCGGAGCAAAGCGGTTGAATTAAGTTTTGATCACAATCTTCAACATGGATGGAGAGGAACGATGCCACCCTAATTTATCCGATTATCTATTGGTCTTTCTATTCCTTATCGCGTCCGGAGTATCGCTGCATCTGGTTGCGCATGAATATGAGAATAGAACCCATTGGTTTCGAATCATTGTAATTGTTCTATATGGAACGTCCGGTATTCTTGTTCTCTTTATTATTTTTCCAAGACAATGATTAAAGACAGCCAAGAACTTTTTGAGTTGGAACGCCTACGCCAGAAAAGCGAATGAAGGAGGGGAAAGAATGGCCCCTATCAGGGTACGTTACATTGTCGACGATGTAGATGCGACAATCGCATTCTACACACAGCATCTTGACTTCATTGTCAAAGCACATCCTGCACCCGGTTTTGCCGTTTTGCAGCGAGGTGACTTGAATCTTCTTGTGAATGCGAAAAATGGTCCAGGTGGAGCCGCTCAAGCCATGTCGGATGGGCGAAAACCGGAACCGGGCGGCTGGAATCGGATTCAAATCGAGGTCGATGACCTGGGCGGCTTAGTCGAAACCCTGCGTAAAGCAGGCCTACGCTTCCGCAATGATATTGTCACAGGCTTTGGTGGTAAGCAGATCTTACTAGATGACCCAGCAGGTAATCCTATCGAACTCTTCGAGCCTCCAAGCAAATGATGGAAAGAACATGACCTCATTTGCATTTAACCAGCACTGATATTTATTCAGTTTTGCAAAAACAACAAAGAGGTGTAATTAACAAATGAAAATGATGCTAGTTTCATTCGTAATACTTTGTACACTTCTACTTGTGCCAGCTATTGCCTCTGCTGAAGTGACCAACGGTAATATCGAATACGGATATATAACCCCAATGCGACTCAGGGCCATCGTGGCCGCGGTGGTGGGGCTTATCAGCGTGGTCATCGGCGGGCTGTCTCTGACCCGCTCCCGCCGCACCGGCAACGGGCGAGCCGGGGCCATCGTGGCCGCGGTGGTAGGGCTGATCGGCATAATCCTCGCTGTGCTGCATCTAGCCAACTCCACCGGTGGTTTCGGCACCGGCAACGGGCGAGCCGGGGCCATCGTGGCCGCGGTGATAGGGCTGATCGGCATAATCCTCGCTGGGCTAACTCTGGCCCGGTCCCGCCGCGCCAGCTGACCCGCGCAGGGGCCGGCTAGAGCTACGTCCCGGTCGAATGAACAAAGAATCGGTAATGAGGTGAACGAATTGGAGGTCACTAAACCTCAAAGAAACGAAAATGAAATCAAGATTGGAGAAAAACTCGTTCATCCTGATGGCCGAACCGTCACCTTTATGAAATGCGAAACGGACGAAAAAGGGGATTTTTTGATCGTCGAGCATCGCATGTCGCAGCGGGGGGCCCTTAATGGTCCGCACTGGCATCCGGAACTGACGGAATCTTTTCTAGTGATAGAAGGACGGATGCGCTTCCTTGTGGACAAAAAGGAAATCATTCTTGAGCCGGGTGAAGAGATCACCGTCTACCCGAACCAGGTGCATCAATTTTGGAGTATCAGCGAACAGCATACGGTGGTGACCCATGAGATTCGTCCACCTGGGCGGCATTGGAAAATGTTTGCTCTCGTTCATAAACTGGAATGTGAAGGGAAGATGTCGGCAAAGGGAGTTCCACGAAATCCGTTGTGGCTAGGAGTTGCTTGGGAGTGTATTGATGGCTATATAGTAGGGCCTCCAAAATTTATACAAAAGGTATTTTTAGGGGGATTGGCAAAACTTGCGAAATGGTTAGGGTATCGGATTTGAACAGCATTAGCGGTAATCAGAATACCGTGATGTTGTTAAAAAAGGAGAAAAGTCATGAAGGATCGAATTGGAATCGGTAAATGGGTGGCAGGCCCAAAAACCAGATGGGTTACTTTGCTGATTTGGTTAGTCGCTGCATGGCTGTTAAACACGCTAGCGCCGCCCATTAGCAATGAAGTCGTAAATAATGCTCCCCCATTGCCTGACACCAAGCCATCCGTGCAAGCACGCGAATTGGTTACGAGAGAATATCCGAATGCCGAAGATGCTTCTGCTCTGTTCGTATGGCACCGCCAAGGAGGACTGACCGATACCGATCTGCAGCGCATCCAACAATTTACCGAAAGATTGTCGACGCATCCCGTCCCGTATCAGACATCCGTACCGCCTTTGCATCAAATGCCGCTTCAGGATTTGAAAACGAGGCTGTCGGAGGACGGCAGCACCATCGTCTCGCCCGTATTCTTCAGTAAAAGCGCGCAATCGAATGAGTGGAAGGAAGGCGTAGATCAAGCGAAAGAAGAAGCAACCGTCCTATTCGGTTCAGATCCGTTCGCCGTCGCCATCGATTCTCCGGCTGACTTGAACGCAAGAGTTACCGGTCCGGTCGGCATACAGATCGACGCAACCGGAGTATTCGGACAGGCCGACAAAACGTTGCTCTTCGGTACCGTACTTCTTGTGCTCGTGCTGCTGCTGCTCATTTACCGCTCGCCGATTCTGGCTATGCTCCCGCTGGTTGCCGTAGGCATCGCTTACTTCGTCATCAGTCCGATTTTGGGCTGGATGGTGCACAGCGGCATAATAACGGTGGAAAAGCAAGGAACCAATATCATGACGGTATTATTGTTCGGCGCCGGCACGGATTATTGCTTGTTCCTCATTTACCGGTTCCGTCAACTGCTCAAGACCGAACCGGACAAGGGCAAGGCACTTCGCGGCGCTATTACCGAATCGTCAGGCGCTATCGCGATGAGCGGTTTAACCGTCATTCTCTCGCTCCTTACGATGATCGCAGCGGAGTACGGTTCGTTCCGACTACTCGCCGCACCGTTTGGGATTTCCATCTTCATTATAGGAATAGCCAGCTTGACGCTTGTACCTGCTTTGCTTGCTATTATGGGGCGCGCTTCCTTCTGGCCGTTCATTCCGAGGACGCCGGGCATGCTGGCAGAACGAGCCAAGCGCAATGGACATCCGGCCCCGACTTCAAACAAGCCCTCGCGCAATTTGATCGGTTCTCTTGTCGTACGTCGGCCTTGGCTCATTATGGTCCTGACTTGCTTGGTGCTTGGCGGATTTGCCGTATTCTCGACTCAGGTTAAGTTCACGTTTGATAAGTTGGCCATGTTCCCAAAAACGATGGCATCCATCGAAGGATTCTCCGTCATCGGCGAGCAGTTCTCGCCCGGCGAACTCGCTCCCGTTAAAGTGATCGTGGATTCCGACGGCAAGGATCGGGACTTTGCACAGACTTTGGCTTTGCTTCCTTACGTGGCGCAAGTATCCGCGCCGCTGGCCGGGCAGACGAATCCGGAACTATTGGCATATGACGTATCCCTTAACTTGAACCCTTATTCGATGGATGCGATGAATCTCATTCCGGAACTTCGCCAAACGATCGAAGTCGCGTTGCGTCAGTCTGGCGACACGGACGCTGCGGAACATGTATGGATTTCCGGAGAGACGGCGGAGCAGTATGACACGAAAGAAACGAACATACGGGATATGCGCATCATTTTGCCTATGATCATTATCATGATCGCAACGCTCCTGATCGTGTATCTACGCTCTTTGATCGCCGCGACTTACCTTATTTTAACCGTATTGCTCTCGTATTTGTCGGCTTTGGGGTTAGGGTGGCTCGTCTTACACCACATCATGGGCATGGACGTGATTCAAGGCACGATACCGCTATATTCGTTTGTATTTTTAATCGCGCTGGGCGAGGATTACAACATTTTCGTGATATCTTCCATATGGCAAAAAAGCAAGCGCATGCCGTTGAAACAAGCGGTCTTGGAAGGCGTGGGGGAGACGGGATCCGTCATTACATCGGCAGGCCTCATTCTTGCGGGTACGTTCGCCGTTTTGATCACGATGCCGGTTCAGTTGATGTTGCAAATGGGAGTCATTGTCGCGCTCGGGATTCTGCTCGATACGTTCGTTGTGCGTCCATTCCTCGTACCGGCCATTACGCTGCTTCTGGGCAGATGGGCTTTCTGGCCCGGGCGCCGCAACTCCGTTTTAGGCACTGATTTAACATCGATCGAAAAGCAATTCGAGGCCGGTTGATCGGTATATGGCGGCACATGCCCACCACATGTTGGATCGAACAGATCAGATAGTTTACAGAAAAATAAACTAGGGGTGGGATGGAATGAGAACGAGAATGAGTATGATAGCAATAGTCTTGTGTGGTTTGTTTATCTTCCCCCTATTCAGTTCAGCGGGAAGTGATGGTAGCATACAAGTTGAGCAATCTGGAACTTCAGTCTTCTCCGAAGTGGATGCGTATATTGCTCGCGAAATGAAACGACAACATCTTCCGGGGCTTGCTCTCGGGATTGTACAGGGGGATCGCATTCTTTACCTGAAGGGATATGGCCAAGCCGATTCATCGGGCCGATCTGTGACACCTGAAACCCCTTTCGGATTAGGTTCGATCGGCAAGTCGATTACGGCTATGGCCGTTCTGCAACTTGCCGAAGCAGGAAAAATCGACTTGGATGCGCCTATACAACGCTATATCCCCACCAAGTATAACGGTGCAGCGTCCATTACTGTACGTCAGTTGCTTAACCAAACAAGCGGGTTCACCCAAATCTCGACTTTTAGCAATACGCTGTCAAGCGTCAACGATAAATATCGAGATGCGCTGGAGAAAAACGCCATGTCATATGCGGATAAGTTTTTAACGCAACCCACGCAATCCGAACATCCCTACAGGTATTCGAACGCGAATTATGTACTGCTCGGCTATATCGTGCAACAAGTATCCGGCCAGTCCTATGGCGACTATGTGAAGGAGCATATTTTCAGCCCTCTGTCTATGCAAAACAGCTTCGTTACGCTCGATGAAGCGGCTGGACACGGACTCGCTACGCCCTACCGTCGGATATTCGGAGACAACGTTGCCTACAATGGCCCCTATGTTTATATTGCGGGGGATGCGCCGGCGGGCTATCTCTATACCAGTGCGGAGGACATGAGCCATTACTTGATCGCCCAAATGAACGGCGGCCGATTCGAAGACCATTCCGTGCTCTCTTCGGATGGCATTCGACTTATGCAGACCGAACCTGTTCCGGGAACGTACGCCATGGGTTGGATGACAGCCCGCATTAACGGTTTACCGGTTATCGGCCAGCCGGGCGGCTCGATCGGCTTTCAAGCTCAAACTTATATCGTGCCGGAACAACAACTGGGAGTCATCGTGTTCGCCAATGTACTTGACGCGATCGATTCCACTTTATTCAAATCGCACATCATCACGACGACCCACATCGCTACCGGGGTCATCAACTTGCTGAATGATCAACCGACAGGAGGATCCGGTCTCAGCATTTCGCAGAAATACTGGCTTGTAAACGGGTTGATTCTCCTTCTCAGCGCATGGTTATTATACGCGATCGTTCGAACGGCGAAGCGCTGCCTTGGGCCGCTGAATCCTGACCATTCGGGCCGTTCCGAAATATCGATCAAAGCGATATCAAATATTGTTATTCATTTTGCGGGGCTGATTATCATCCTGATTTTGAGTATGACGCAAGTTGTGCCGGTATGGCATATTGCAACAATCTATCAGCCGGACGTCATCCTTTGGCTGAAGATAATGACTGCGCTTTTGGCACTGAAGGGAAGCATGGAAATCATTCGGTTGGTTCGGTCGATCTGGCATGTTCACCGTTGATCCGATCTCCAAGAGAAGGCTTGATAACTACGGCGAAGAAGATCAAATCCGCTGCCTTCATAAAGGGGAATCGTTATTGAATGTAAATTAATATCGAGGAGGAGTCCTAGATGTGGCATCCGGATCATTATTTTAAGCGGTTATACGGGAGCGTGAATCCCTCCGAGAAATTTCAGGCATCTTCACAACAGGAATGGAGCGAGTGGAGAGAGCGTCTGCGGCAACGGTTTGTGGAATTGTTAGGCGGATCTGCACCGGAGAGTTCAGAACTTGCTCCGGTTCTTCTTGAGTCCGAAGACTGCGGTGATTATATCCGCCAAAGGATTCAAATCGAGACGTATCCCGGGCTCCATATGCCGGTCTATGTCCTCGTTCCAAAAGAAAGCAAAGAGCGATCGGGAGCCGTAATCGCCTGTCACGGCCACGGTTATGGAAGCAGGGATATCGTCGGATTAACCGCGAGCGGAGAGGAGAAGACCGGGGACATCGGCTACCAAAAAAACTTTGCCGTCGAACTGGTTAAAAGAGGATATATCACGGTCGCGCCGGAATTACTGGGTTTTGGCGATCGAAAGCTGGTCGAGGACGAGGAAGCGCAGGAACACAATTCCTGTCATCGTCTATCTACTTTTCTATTGGCCATGGGTCAAACGATGGCAGGATACCGAGTGTTTGAAACGCTGCGCTGCGTCGATTATTTACTTACGCGCAATGACGTGGATGCGGATCGAATCGGATGTATGGGGATTTCAGGCGGAGGGCTTGTCTGCTCGTTTGCCGCGGCAATAGATGATCGAATATCCGCAGCTGTCGTCAGCGGATTTACTAATACCTTTCAAGATAGCATTTTATCCATTCGCCACTGTATCGACAATTATGTTCCAGGTCTTTCGCTAGTTGCGGAAATGCCGGATTTACTCGGATTGATTGCTCCAAAACCTCTTCTAGTCGAAGCCGGGACAAGAGACCCGATTTTCCCTGTTCAAGCCACCTTGGAAGCATTCGAGAACATTCGGGACGTTTACCGGCTGTTGGGAAAAGAAGAAAAGCTGGAATTAGATCTCTTCGAGGGCGATCATGAGATATCGGGAAAAGTAGCCTACGATTGGTTTAGACGAGTCTGGTCATGATGCGATGCCTGCACGGAGCTCAGATCCAGATCCTATGACGAACCGAAACTTGTTATTGAAAACCATCCCCTTCTACGGTAAGTTCAACGAACTTTTACCGTGGGAGGGGATTTTATTTTGGAGCAACAATCATGTCCAGATTGGATCAGTCCTTGATGAAATTTATCGGATTTTGGAGGGGTATATCTTTTGCTGTCGAATAGATTTTACTGAGTTGCGCAAACTCGCACAAATAAATGGAAGCGGATACACAATCGATGTTTATCTAATTGTGTTAATCTGGAAAAATAATGTGATTCTACTCTTTGGGGCGGAAAGAATAGGTGAAGATAGGAGAGGTGTAATGAAAGGAATACTGGGAGCGATTCTTATCTATTTGACTTATATTAGTGTCGGTGTATTCATGTTTAACACATGGCCCTTTAATCACGGTATTGAAGGTAGTGTGCCAGCATTTTTTATTGTTACCCATTTAGCCCTTGCATTACTTCTATATCTATCTTCAAGAATAATCAATAGATACAAAGGAATACTTGGATTCCTTTTTTTTGTTGCATGGTATTTATCATCTACTGTATATGGAATTTCACAAGTGAAAAAATTGTTTGATGAATTTAATCCAGAAGATTTAGATGGTTGGAATATTATCCGTCATTGGGATTTTTTATTGTGGGAATGGAGTGTGCCTATCTATATTGGAACTGCGCAAATCATTTTTATCATATGTCATTTCCTTTTTAGCATTATTAAAAAGGAATGGGATTCTAATAGAAAGCTTAATTGATGAAATAGGTACGTAAACATCGTCTAACAAAGTTTCTTGTCTATTGAGCTCCCCTCGACGTTAGTACATAATATGTCTCGCATATTTTATGCCGCGCCGTGCTCGATCTTCGATGCGTGCGGCGGCTGCCAGCTGCAGCATTGGGACTATGCGGCGCTGCTGTGGTGGGTGGTGGCGATAGTGCGCCGGACGGGCTGCCACCCGTCGTCGTCCATCCGATCATCGGAATGGACGAGCCTTGGCGCTACCGCAACAAAGCCCAGGTGCCGATCGGCACGGGCGAGGGCGGACTGGTTGGCGGCTTCTACGAGCAGGGCAGCCACGACATCGTCGACATGGAGGCCTGCCTCATCCAGCAGCAAGAGAACGAGGACACCGTCCGCGACGTCAAAGCGATCGCCCGCTCGCTTGGGTACTCCGCCTATGACCGTTCGACGGGCCGCGGCGCAAGGTTACTTGCTCAAGTCGTTGCATCCTGCTTCTTTTCACGAGTATCTGAGATCGCTCTTGATCGAGGATGCGACTCTGCCGAGAGAGCTTGGATATCAAATTTTAAAGCAGTTTGTTACTGAGAGTATCCCACATGGAGAACAACCCATTCTTAGCGTAATGGAAACGGCAGTATTAAGAAATCTGTGCAGAGGATTCAAGATCGAAGAAATCGCCGATCGGTTAGTAATACCGGAAAATAAAGTGAAACTTATACTGAATGATATTCTTTTTAAGTTGAAATTAACGAATCGTACTCAACTTGTCACTTATGCGACCGATAATGGAATTTTTATGTCTAAGGTAAGCCTTCAATGAGAGGGTATTTTTGTCTTTTCAAGGGATCGGGAGTTGGATGTGTCACAGGGGACTCTTTTTTTCAATCTGTCATATCAAAAAAGGCAAGTCCAAAGCAACTGAACCCGCCCTTTCTTCTGCCTATATGGATTAATATTTCACATCCGCGTATTCCGGTCTTGTCTCCAATTGTCTCTTAGCAAAAGGACAAAGCCCGAGTAGCCTGACCTTATTCTGCCGCGCATAATCAACGACTTCAGACATTAACTCCTCAGCCAATCCTTGTCCGCGATAATTCTCATCCACATAGGTGTGGTCGATAATAAAGAGAGTTTCACTGGTAACACTATATGTCATTTCGGCCACCAGCTTTCCGTCTTTTTGAATATAAAATTGATGTCCATCCGCATGATGTTGAACCTTATTCATATATTTCACTCCTTATCAGTCTTGTTTGTCAGCTTATAGGTCAGTGCTCCACTTGGACAAGTGTCGATATGGGCAGCGATCTTGTCCGCAGGTGATTCTGTAGCATTAACCCATGGCCGCTTGCTCAGATCAAATACCTCGGGCATCCCTTTTACACAAACGCCGGAATGAATGCATTTCTCCGAATCAAAATAGATTTCGATTTCTTCACCTTTGTACACTTTCTTATCCATGTTGAACACACCTTTCCATAATGAAAATACGGAACTTTCTACTCGTTAAAGGAAATGGTTCATGTAATTCATTGATCGTTACTGGGTAAAGTATAGATGTAGAAATTCAACTTGTCTAATCTACCTCGTTAATTCTCTGAGTCGGTTTGGACGTATGTTGGTGAATTGACAACCGTTAATCCTGGGATTGGACGAGATTGGTGTTCACTAAAGTCGTGACAGAAAAAGTCGGATCAAAAATCGGGTAAGAGGCTCAAGCTAAAAATAGCTTGGGCTTTTGGTGCGCTTGGCAGCGCAATCGACTTTAGAAGTACGAAAACAAAGGCATCTTCCCCGGCTCCGGGACGATCAAAGTCGGTTGAGCGCCTCTGGGCCCGGGGGAAACGCCGAAAGACACGTGTTACATCCGGGAAAAGAACTTTCATTTCGGCGGAGCCAAGGTGATCGAGATCTTGCAGATCGCTTCCGCGTTCCATCCGAACTGGGATTGGGATTTCGCGAATGAACTGGTCCGTACGTTCAAACTGAACCCGAACAAAAAAATGCGGCAGCTCTCCAGGGGGATGAGTCGCTCGTCGGCAATATCGTCGGACTGGCGAGCCGAGCGCCGCTTACGATCTATGATGAACCGGTACTTGGGCTTGACGTGCTGATGCGGGAGAAGTTCTATAGCGTCCTGATGGAAGATTACGCGTTGAATCCGCGGACGATCCTGCTGTCCACGCATCTGATCGACGAGATCTCCAAAGTGGTCGAACGCGTCTATATTCTGGAAGCCGGCAACATCCTCCTGCACGATGACGTGGACAACATCCGGACCCGGTCTTTCATGCTGACAGGCAGCAATGAAGCGCTCGAGCAATTCACGAGAGGCAAATGCGTGATCTACAAGGAGTCTTACGGGAAAGGCAGCTTGGCGGCCGTATACGACAGGATCGGAGAAGACGAGCGGCTGCAGGCAGGCAGAATGGGCATTTCGGTTGACGGGCTACCCTTGCAGAAATTTTTTGTATATTTCATCGAGGGGAGCGGGCACAACGATTCGCTGTGGAAGGGATTCGGGCTGGAACTGGTCTTAAGCCTCGCTTTTCTGGCGGGCGGTTGGTTGTTCACGAGAAAAAGAAGCTTCTATTAATAGACTTGCTTGCCGGATAACCTCGACCTAAGGCCATCGAACATCCTCATCCCCGGGTTGGGGCGTCCGTAGGGTTCGACCGGTTAGAATGAAGGAAGTGGATAGGGTAGACGAGGAGATGACGTACATTGAATGATTTCATACGCCAATCGATCATACGGCCCCTCTGGATGATGTGGGAAAGGGGCTTTGGACTGCTGTCGCGTCTACGCAGCGTATATACATCGGATTTCGGAATTTGCAAGGTCATGGTAAGAAAACATCGGGGAGAAAGCATCTTGTGCCAGGACGGCACGCGCGTTCAGGACGGCGATTGGATCGGCGAGCTGCACTTGGACAACGGGAAAGTGCTGGACTTACTCCAGACTCGGGGATCAGACCGCGCGGCTCTCCGGGTAGCCCGCATGGCATCCGATTCGATGAAGCAAATCGCACGCTCCACGGAAGAATGTCCGGAAATGTCGCAGATCAAAGCTTTGGTCGGCATTACGCTGCTGCACCGCGGGATCACGCACGGACTCGGCTTTGAACAACACAAGGTGAAATCGGGTGTTTTCGAGCGTTTGTCGACGTCCTACCTCCGGTTGCTGTTGTCCGTCATGCATCCGGAAGGATCCAAACGGATCGACAGACGCAAAGAGAAATTGGTGCCGATCATGCTCGTCCATACCCGGGATTCGTTAAGGAAACGCTTCTTGCTGTCGCATGAGAGAAACGATTCCGTTGTTAGCGGGATGACCGATTCCTTCGAGATCGTTCCCGTTGCTAAGGCGATTCCCCTAGAACAGGAAAAAGTCCATGCACATTATTGAGTGGTGGTTGGAACAGTACGGGTATCTGACTCTGTTTATCGGTCTCCTGCTGGAGTATATCGCATTGCCGTTTCCCGGAGAGCTGGTGATGGGGTACTCGGGATACTTGGTTTTCCAAGGAAAGCTTCACTTGCTGCCCGCCCTTCTCTTAAGCTGGGGAGGCACGTCGATCGGCATGACCGTCACATACGGGATCGGCCGCAAACTGGGTTACCCTTTCCTGAGCAAATTCGGCCCGAAGTTTTTTCTTGACGCCAAGAAGCTGTCAAAAACGACGGATGCCTTCGAACGATATGGCAGCAAGTTGTTATTCTTTTCCTTCTTCATTCCCGGCGTTAGGCATTTTACGGGTTACTTGGCGGGAGCGCTGAACGTTCCTTACCGGAAGTTCGCCATCTATACTTACTCAGGAGCTTTATTCTGGGTCGTGACGTTTCTCGTGGGCGGGCGGCTCCTCGGATCGAAATGGGAACAAATTCATATCCTTACGTCCCAATACGGCAAGGAAACGATGTTGTACGTAGCCGGGTTGATCGGAGTCTGTCTCTTGTATTCCAAATTCGCAAACCGCAGCGACTCCAGGATGATGAACGCGATGGACAGGAGAAGATGGCTGATGGTTCTCATCGGGGGACTGTTCTCCATGGCAGGCGTTTATATGTTTTCTATGTTAGAGAGGTGATTACCGTTGAAGAACACTAAAAATCAGAAAATTCTGCTATTACCGGGATCGCTCGGGGACGGGCACAAGTTGGTTGGTATGGTTCTAAGGAAGAGATATCAAAAGTGATAGAGCTTCCTCTGAGCGAAAAGGGAGTGTTTAATAAGGAAATAATAGATAAGAGTATATATGCTGGAGAGACAATAATCGTTCCTACCAAGTATATCGATAAGCCCCAGTATACGATAGGATTAGGCGATTCATTTGTAGCAGGTGTCCAAATTTGTTTTATGTAACAGATTCGCAAAATATTGCTGCATTCCCGAAACATAGTTGCTTATCAAGAAATCATGTAATGAGGCCACATTTACCTATCTGTTGAA
The DNA here is from genome assembly GCF_014212125.1 of Cohnella nanjingensis. Lineage (GTDB taxonomy): Bacteria > Bacillota > Bacilli > Paenibacillales > Paenibacillaceae > Cohnella > Cohnella nanjingensis. Next base: position 157,017 of record NZ_JACJVP010000006.1, on the reverse strand, counting down.
GCTCAGGCGTAATTCATGCTTGGGCTTTTTGCGTTCTGACGTGTATTTTATTGCTCTATTGCCTGACGATGTAAGTTAAAATAGCGATAACGCGTTAAAAAGTTTATTTTATGAGTCAATTGTATCGATTTCAATCTGGTGTTCGAGGTGCGGAGGATGATTCTAAGTACGAAGTTGCATGTTCCCCATACCCATTCCGCACTGCTCCGGCGTCCTGCGTTGATGCGGAATTTGGATGAGGGTTTGAAGTACAAGCTTACGGTCGTCTCCGCGCCGGCAGGATATGGCAAGACGACGGCCATAAGCGAATGGGTGAGACGAAACGAGGTGCCCTGCGCCTGGATTTCGTTGGACAAGCTGGATAATGACGTCATACGGTTCTGGAGCCATGTAATCGCCGCCATCGAAAAATGGAAGCCCGGCTTCGGAACTTGCTTATGGCCTGATCGATTCGCCTCCCATTCCGCTGCATCCTTGGAGTCGGCGGTTACGGCTTTGCTCAATGAGCTGATTGGATTTTCTGACGAACTGGTTATTGTGCTCGACGATTTCCATCTGATTGAACTTTCTTCGCTGCTTGCAATGATAAATGATATGCTGGAGCATTTACCGCCTCATATTCATCTTTATTTGACAAGTCGAACCGCCAGGCCCCTGCCGTTGGCGCGGCTTCGGGCGAAAGGGCAGCTTCATACCATTCAAGCGCAGGAGCTTCGCTTTCAGCCGGAAGAAGGCATCCTCTACTTTCGCGATTGTATGAGGTTGTCTTTGCCGAAACATGACGCGGCCCTGCTCGTTCGGCAGACCGAGGGCTGGATCGGCGGCATGCATTTGGCCGCATTGTCCTTGAGAAACAACGGCGACCGGTCCGGCTTCATCCGCCAGTTCAGCGGCCGGCAGCGCGAGATCTCCCATTACTTGCTGGAAGAGGTGTTTCAGCAGCAGTCCGACGAAGTGCGCGGCTTCCTGCTAGCAACGTCGATTTTAAACCGGATGAACGGGTCTCTGTGCGACGCGGTGACCGGCTTGACGGATGGCCAAGCCCGGCTGGAACTGCTGGAGCAATTGAATTTGTTTATTGTCCCGTTGGACGAGCAGCGGGAATGGTATCGCTATCACGATTTATTCGCGGATTTTTTGCGTCGGCAGCTACGGCAACGGCATGCCGAACGTTGGACGCAGTCGCATGCCGACGCGGCCCGTTGGCTGGAGCAACACGGCTTGCTCATGGAAGCGGCGGAGCAACTGCTGGCGGGGAATCTCCACGCCGCTGCCGCTTCCTTCATCGAGAGGCGGATTTCCGATATCCGGCTGCCGTATGCGACGCTCCTCCGTTGGCTGAGCGTACTTCCCGAGGCCAGCCTGTCAGAGAAGCCGATGCTGCAATTTTTGCACGTGAAAGCATTGATCGAAACCGAAGAATGGGCGTTGGCGGAATTAAAGCTGCAAAGTATCGAAACCGTGCTGACCGGTCCAGGCTGGGAACCGTGGCTAAGCGCGTTGTATTTGATGCGGGCCGAGCTGTCCTTTTACCAGAAAGACTTGAACCAGGCGGAAGCGTATTTGGATTTTTTCGAACGGCATATGCCGGAGGGCAGCGTGTTGCAGACGATGATGAGAAATGCCGCGAATGGCGGGGGGTTCGATCGACTGCTGGCGTCCGTCAACGATTTGCGCGCGGCGGGACGCGTGATTCAGAAATTAATTGCGGTGTGGGAGCGCAATGCGAATTATCCGTTCGTCGGTTATTTCTATGTCGCATACGGCAAGCTGTTATACGAATGGAATCGCCTGGAAGAAGCGCAGCGATGCTTCGATCGTGCGCTGCGGCAAAAGCCGCTGCCGGCTTATGAGCGGATGATGACGGACGCTTCGATCGGCGCTGCCCGGATCAGTCGGGCCAGGGACGATCTGGAGGGGGCTTTCGAGCTTTTGGAGCAGGCCAAGCGGCAGCTCGGCAGTCCGGATAAGCTTTCCTTTCTCCGAAAGCTGGATGCGGAGAAAATACGCTTGTCCATGCTTCAGGGCGCCGCTGCGGAAGCTTCCGCCTGGCTGCGATCGTGCGGCTTGAAGCCTTCCGACAGCATTCCGCCGCAGCGTGCAGAGGAATATCTGGATGTGGCCAGAGCGCTTGCGGCATGCGGGCGCACCCCCGAGGCTTCGCAGCTGCTCACGCGGATCTACCGTCTCGCAGTCCAGGAAGACCGGCTTTATTTCCAAATCAAGGCGTTGATCCTGCAAAGCATATTGCTGCAAGATCAGGGAGACACGCCGGCCGCGATCATCAAGCTGGAGACGGCTCTTCAATTGGGGGAACCGCACGGCTATGCGCGCAGCTTTGCCGACGAGGGGGCGGGCCTCGCCAAGCTGCTTTCTCTATATTTGGGTTTGAGACAGCGCAGTTTCATTCGCAACTCTGCCCCGATTTCCTTGCCTTACGTCAAGAAGCTGCTGCAACTGATGCAAGCGGGAACGGAAGAACCGGCTGCGATCTTCCCGCTAACGGAGCAGGAAACGAAAATTTTGCGTCTGATCGAACAAGGCTTGTCGAACAAAGAAATCGCCGCCCGAACGAGCGTATCGGTCGGAACCGTCAAGACGCATATCAAGAACCTCTATCGCAAGCTAGAGGTGAATAACCGATTGCAGGCGATTCAGCGAGGGAAAATGTTGAATTTGTTATAAATTTGGATTTTATTTCCTCTATGTCTACCCCCCTTATCTCTCCCTATCGGGAGATTTTTTTTCGCCGTAAATTGGAATAGAGTAGGGGAGGAGGCTTGCAGCTTAATGACAACTTCAACTGATTGCGACAGGGGAATAGCGGCCTGAAGATTTGACGGAGACGCTGTTTTAGGACTCCGAGTTGGGAATGGGGAACAGTACCGACTAATCGACAGATGAAGAACAACGGAGAAAAAGGAGGCGTTTCAATGTGAAGAAAATCAGCAGTATACTGGTTATTCTATTCCTACTTGGTTTGCCATGGGGAAATCTAACGGTCCATGCGGAAAATGCGGTATCGGATTTTGAATGGCAAGATGATGGCACGAATATCACGATCACTGGCTATCACAATGACTCAGTGAAGGCTGTAGAGATCCCGCCAGAGATTGATAACAAACCCGTTACAGCAGTAGAAAGTTCGGCATTTCAGAGAAAAAATCTAACCAGTGTGAAGATTCCCGATAGCGTCACGAGTATTGGGGATTCTGCATTTGCTTATAATCAGCTAACCAGTGTAGCGATTCCAGCTAGCGTTACGAGTATCGGGACGCGTGCATTCCTTAGCAATCAGCTAACCAGTGTAACGATTTCAGCTGGCGTTACGAGTATTGGGAGTTTTGCATTTGCTTATAATCTGCTAACCAATATAGCGATTCCAGCTAGCGTTACGAGTATCGGGAATTCTGCATTTCAGAACAATCAGCTAACCAGTGTGGAGATTCCAGCTAGCGTTACGAGTATCGGGAATAATGTATTTGTTTATAATAAGCTAACCAGTATAGCGATTCTGGCTAGCGTCACGAGTATTGGGAATGCTGTATTTGCTTATAATCAACTAACCAGTGTAGCGATTCCAGCTAGCATTACAAGCATTGGGAGTTATGCATTTGCTTATAATCAGCTATATCAGGTTATATTTGAAGGAAAACCGGCATTAACCTCATCTTCATTTTCCAACCAAGCCATAAATAATGTTTCTTTTAACGGGTGGTATAAGGATGAAGACTACATCGGGCAATGGGATGGCACTGCTCCAGAGCCGATGACGATTTATGGCAAATGGGATAATGTTACATACGAAGTGGCGTTTGATATTGGCGGAGGCGGGGACGATGAGATCAATGCGCAAACCGTCAATTACGGCAGAAAGGTGATGAAACCATCTGATCCAAAGAAGGAAGGCTATGCATTCGTCGGCTGGTACAAAGAGGAAACGCTAAACAATCAATGGGACTTTGCGACCGATACGGTAACAGGGACTATGATGTTGTATGCCAAGTGGGATGCCATGAATTACGCCGTGACCTTCGATAAGAACGGCGGAGATGCGGACGCCAATCCGGCGGTTATAACAGCCGTATACGGAGGGAACGTTGGAACGCTGCCGACGCCGCCGACTCGAACCGGTTATTCGTTTGCAGGATGGAACACGAAAGCAAATGGACAAGGCGATCCGTTCAATGCCACAACAGCAGTCACCGCAGATATAACCGTTTATGCGCAATGGACGGCAGACCCTGTCACCGTGACCTTCGATAAGAACGGCGGAGATGCGGACGCCAATCCGGCGGTTATTACAGCCGTATACGGAGGGAACGTTGGAACGCTGCCGACGCCGCCGATTCGAACCGGTTATACGTTTGCAGGATGGAACCCGAAAACAACCGGACAAGGCGATCCGTTCAATGCCACAACAGCAGTCACCGCAGATATAACCGTTTATGCGCAGTGGACGGCGAACAGCGGAGGCAGCAGCAATGGAGGAGTTTCTTCACCATCATGTGATGCCAAAGTCATCTCCACGGATGGTAAGTTAACCCTTCCCACATGTGGAGGGGGTGAGGTCAGTTTGGGGAAAGACGTTACCGTCATCATTCCGACAGGCGCTTCCGACAGAGAACTGACACTGACCATAGAGAAAGTATTGGACACGCAGGAGCTTCCGACGGAAAGGGATAAACTTGCGAGCCCCATTTACGAGATTCTAAAAAACTTCCCGGAGAACTTCAAGAAACCGGTCACGCTGATCTTCGCATTTGATCCGTCTAGGTTGAAGGATACTCAAGTTCCCGTCGTATTCTACTATGACGAAGCGAAGAAGGAATGGGCGAAAATCTCCGGGGGCAAAATTGAAGGCAATCGCATCTCCGTAGAGGTTAATCACTTTACGAAATTTGCAGTTTTCGCGGAGGATAAGGAAGTAACAGAACCTGCCCAAGACCCAGCGAAGCCTGAGATTTCCTTCCGTGATATTGCCGGACATTGGGCGGAAAACAGCATCAAGCAAGCCGTGTACGATGGAATCGTTACAGGTTATCCAGATGGAATGTTCAAGCCAAACCATCCGGTTACTCGCGCCGAATTTACGGTTATGCTGGCAGGAGCGCTGAAACTGGACGGAACAGGCGCGGCGCTTAACTTCACAGATCGGGATAAGATCGGTGCTTGGGCGAAACGAGCGGTTGCGCTCGCTGTGCAAGCGGGAATCGTCAGCGGGTATGAGGACGACAGCTTCCGACCAAGTACGCAAATCACTCGCGCGGAGATGGCTTCGATGATTGCCAGAGCGCTGAGAGTGACTCTTGATGCGAATGCAACAACCAGTTTTGCCGATAACGAAGACATCCCGAAATGGGCGAGGGGCGCGGTAGAAGCGATCCGCAAGCAAGACATTGTTAGCGGTCGCGGCGGCAGCAAGTTCGTCCCGAACGGTCCGGCGACGAGGGCAGAAGCGGTCGTCATGCTGCTTAGAGTGTTGGAAGCGCAAGATCAACAATAATAGTAGGCAGGGCGGCCTTTGTTCCCAACCGACAGGTCAGATCCTGCTCGATCGTTCCTCCGAACCGTCTTGCCCGCAAGACCTCCTGCTCACATTTGGTGGCGCTTGTTCTCTCGCTTGTGGGTCAGTTTAGCGGATCATCGCGCAGCATCGCGGTATCGGTTTATACGTTTATCCTGTTTGCGGGAACGAGTCTAGGACCGATCATAGCGATTCAATTCATGAGAACGGGATAATTCAGGTCATACAAAACAAGCCGAAAGGTCCGTCGACCTACGGCTTGTTTTTTTGTTCGTTGCCGCTTTGTAACAACTTGTTTACAAGTTTTCCGGAAGTTGATGACATGTATCTTCTATGCTTAATAGGGATCAGTAACTAATGATATGGAGGCGGTAATTGAATGAAAAAAATATCAATGTTTGTTGTAAGCTGCTTGCTTATTGTCGTATTTACAGGCTGCACGAGCGCGAGCGGCGAAGGGGGAACGGACAACCAAATCACAAATAGCCACACTGAACAGCCAGGTGCTTCAACGCAAGCCACGCAGCCTGCCGCGATGCCTTCGCCCGATCCGAACAAACAGAGCACGCTTGTTTTCAGTATGTATAAGCGGGATTCGTATTTTGAGACAGCGGCTAAAGCCTATGAGAAAGAGCATCCCAATACCAAAATCAACGTGAAATACATCGTTAAAAATACAAGTGAAGATATATCAAGAGCCAAGCAGGAGAAATTCAAGTCCACAATGATCGCGGACTTTCTAAATGGCAAAGGCCCGGACCTGGTGGTAATGGATGCATTGCCTGCCGATAAATATGTCGCCAAAGGTTTGCTCGCGAATGTAGGGGATATGTTGAAGGGCGACCCTTCCTTCAAAAAAGAGAATTATTATATGAACATATTGGACAGCTTGCAGACAAGTGAAGGTGGATTGTACATGCTGCCGTTGTCGTTTTCCTTGCATACGTTGACGGGGGATCAGCAGTTATTAGAGCAGTCGGGTGTCCACTTTAATGACCAGTCGTGGACCTGGACGGAATTTCTGGATACGATTCAGCAGTTGACTGCCAAGCGGGACGATCGTTACGGATTTATGGCATTTGATGAGAATAATTTATTGCTGAACATGGCCAGAACAGACTACAACCGACTTGTAGATGCCGTGAACCGTACCGCTCACTTTGACTCGGACCTCTTCCTGGGTATGCTGGAGCAGATTAAACAGATGAAAGGCCAAACGGTCCTATACTACGGGAAAGAATTAAAGCAAACAGAAGGTTCAAAGGGTTTCCCAATCTATTTTGGGGAAGATGAGCTTCTTACACCGTATCAATATTTTCAATATGCTGCTAATATGCAAAACTCAAAAGAGCACTCGCTTGTTTTTTATGAAAAGCCCAAAGCTGAAGGGCAGCAGCCGGGAGGTTATTTTGAGCCGTATCTAAAGATTGCAATCCATGCAAAGTCTTCGCTGCAGCCTGAGGCATGGGATTTTCTAAAATTTCTGATGTCCGGACAAGCGAGCGCAGCTGCAGCATGGGGAGCCAATGATCTGACCTATGAGGGGCAGGGATTCAATGGAACCTTTCCGATATCCAAGTCCCTGTATACAGCCAAGACCGATAACATGGTGCAGGCCGGCCCCCTTCAAATGCTAGAGGGCGGTCCTGTGAAGATCACAGAGCAGGATCTAAAGAAGCTGGATTCGTTAGTCACAAGCGCCAACAAACCGATATTTGATGGAGAGATTTTGCAGATTATGGCGAAGGAATCACCCGCATACTTCCACGGACAGAAATCTGCCCAAGAGGTCGCAAAGATTATTCAGAACAAAGTCACTACTTATCTGAATGAATAGATCCTGGGTTCGGCGCTGGCTGCGCAAGGACGGGATAGCGGCCATCCCGTTCCTTGCGCCAAGCCTTGCCGGCTTTTGCCTGTTTTTTGCCGTCCCGCTTGTGATGAGCGTTTATTATTCTTTTTTTGACCAGGTAACGGACGGCACATTCGTTGGACTGGACAACTATAGAGAGCTGCTGGAGAGCAGCTCCTTCCGCAAGGCGGCAGGCAATACCTTGCTCTTTACAGGGGTTGGCGTTCCATTGTTGATTTTGTTGTCCCTTGGGCTTGCCCTCCTGTTCAATCGTCAGCTATGGCTGAAAAACGCGATGAAAACAGCGGTTGTACTGCCTTTGGTCGTGCCGATTGCTTCGATCGTCATGATCACGCAGATCTTCATTGATTGGAACGGTGTTCTGAACGCCTGGCTGCATCGGCTGGATTTGCCGCGTGTTGACTGGCTCAACTCGGATGGAGCATTGATGATCATCCTTCTGATTTACGTGTGGAAAAATATAGGCTATAACATGATCTTGTTTCTGGCCGGACTGCAGACGATTCCGCATAGCTATTACGAAACGGCACGAATTGAGGGAGCAGGCAGCCTCCGTCAATTTTGGGGGATTACGGTTGTTTATTTGACGCCTACTCTATTTTTCGTCATTCTGATTTCGCTTGTAAATTCGTTTAAAGTTTTTCGAGAGACGTATATGCTGGCGGGGGCTTATCCATATGACCGTCTCTATATGATTCAGCATTATATGAACAACATGTTTTTTTCTCTGGATATTCAGAAGCTGTCGGCTGCAGCTATATTTATGGCTGGATTTATCGTCATATTGATGTCCGGATTATTAAAAATTGAACATCGATTTCTGGAAAATATATCATGACAATCTCACGCAATCTCTCCCGTCTTTTGCTCTCATTGTTCACGGGGCTTGTAGCTGCTGCCATGATACTTCCGATACTGCTCACGGTAACCAACTCGCTGATGACAGAGAGAGAGATGAGCTTTAATTACGGCTTGTTGGGTGTTGTGACGGATGCTTCGGCTCAAGCGAAATTTGTTAATTTGAAGCTGATCCCGGACTGGGTCACACTGAGCCAATATGCGAAGTTGCTGGATTCAACGCCCAGATTCCTGCAGATGTTCTGGAACTCGATAAAGCTTGTTGTCCCGATAGTAGTCGGACAAACTGCGGTCGCCACGCTTGCGGCTTACGCCTTTGCCAGACTTCGCTTTAAGGGGCGTAATGTATTATTCATGGTTTATTTGATTACCATGGTGCTGCCCTTTCAGGTTACGCTGGTTCCTAATTACCTGATGATTGAGCGACTGGGCCTAATGAACACGTCAGGAGCGGTTATTTTGCCGGGGGTATTCGGCGTGTTCGGTATATTTATGATCCGTCAGTTTATGGCAAACCTGCCTTATGTTTATACAGAGGCAGCGAGAATGGATGGTGCGGGACATGGCCGGATTTTTTGGGAGATTATCTTGCCGTTGACAAAACCCGGTTTGGCGGCACTGGTCATTTTGCTGTTCGTTGATTACTGGAATATGGTTGAGCAGCCGCTGATTTTTTTGAAAGAAGAGTTCGATTACCCGTTATCGCTATATTTGGCTTATATTCAGGAATCGGAGCGGGGGGTCATTTTTGCCGCTTCTGTACTGTATATGACTCCAATGGTGCTGCTGTTTCTGTACGCCGAATCGGATCTGGTTGAAGGAATCGAGCATTCCGGCATCAAGGGGTAGGATTTTATAGAAAAGGGGGTGTAGAATGGAGGCTCTGTTGAGCTCGGGAAAGCGAAATGCTCGAAAGCGTATTGTGGTTGTCATCGCAAGCTTGTTTATTGGCATACTTCTTGTCTGGACATTATTTAGCAACATGATGATTGGACTGACATTGCCGAGAGTTGTTACGGAGACGCCAGCACCAGGCTCGCTGGATTTCAACTTTCAAGGCACATCCAGCCTGCAGCCTGTATTGGAGGTGGAATTGTTTAACCCTTCGGGAGAAAAGCCGACAGAAATTCTGGCACGCGAAGGCGATGTTGTGCAAAAAGGGCAATTGTTGGTGAGGTATGATCGTACCGCAAAGGAGCAGCAGTTAGAACTGGAGCAGAATGCGCTGAAAAAGATGAAACTAGGCTCTAAGCAGCTTCAGGATGACTTCAAGCTGGCAGCGCGTGGAGATGATGCTGCGGCAATCGAAGCGGCTCGGAATGCTATGGAAAGCTTGAAGCTGGATCTTTCCGCACAGGAGAAGCGGATTCAGATGCTGCAAACGGAGCTGACGGATCGCACAGAGCTTAGAGCGCCTTTCACTGGTAGGGTCACTGCTATACTTGCAATCGAAAATATACCTTCCAATGGGGCGGATATTCGGCTCCTGAATACGGAGCGCGGCATGCAATTCGACATTCAGATCCCGGCCGGTATGGCTGCTGAATGGACGGAGGGCGACGCGATCAAGGTACGCATTCTTGGAAAGGATAGCCGTCTGGTGGAAGGGCGAATTACGAAAATGGAGGCAGACAGCAGGAAGGAAAGCAACATGCCGGAGGGGAGCGATGCTACGAAAAATCCGGCTTCAGAGGAACGACAGACGACCAAAGAAATGGTGCAGGTTCAGGTAAGCATGCACGACAAGTCGCTGCGCGCAGGGAATCGGGTGCAAGTCGAGCTGACCCAATCGGCAGGCGGTGATACGTTTGTACTATCGCGCAAAGCGGTGCATCAAGATCGGAATGGCTTCTATGTTTTTACGGCTCAGAGTAGGCCCGGCCCGCTTGGCAATCAGTTCTATGCCTCCAAAAACTATGTGACCGTCATCGGCGAGGATGATCAACGTACGGCCATTGCCCAGGAGCTTTGGAATGAGGATGCCGAAATTATTGTAGAAAGCAGCGAACCGCTCATGGATGGTCAGCGCATTCGATTCTAAATGAAAGGTGGTTTGTTCGATAATGTATAATGAAGAAGATAACGAAAGGCGAATGGAGCCGTTAATGAGGGATTGCAATGAAACTATCCAAGATCTTGATTATTGAAGATGAAGCCGCCATTGCGGAATTGCTGAAATATGGGCTGCAGGAGGAAGGGTATCAGACACAAAGCGCCCTGACCGGGATTGAAGGTTTGTTGATGCTGCCGGAATTTCAGCCTGATCTGCTATTGCTGGACTGGATGCTGCCTGATATGAGCGGGCTGGATATATGCAAGAAGGTAACCGCTTCTTACAATATTCCGATTGTCATGATTACTGCCAAGTCCGATATTACCGACAAGGTGCTGGGTCTGGAATTTGGTGCGGATGATTATATAACCAAACCGTTTGATATTCGGGAGGTCAGCGCTCGTATTCGCACAATCCTGCGGCGTGTGGATCAGGCTAACCGAAGTATGGAAAAACCAGTCAAAGCAAGACTAAGATTCAAAGACATTGAAATCGTGAACGCTGAGCGGCTAGTTACCAAAGGTGGCAAGGAGGTCGAATTAACCCCAAAAGAATTTGATATTCTGCTTAAACTATATACCCACCAGGGTCAGATTTTCAGCCGCGCGGAGCTGCTGGACAATATCTGGGGATATGATTACGTCGGCGATACGCGCACAGTAGATACACATATTCAACGCTTGCGGAAAAAGCTGGATCTCGGCGATTTGATTGTAACGGTCTTCAGTATCGGCTACAAATTCATCAAGCAGACGGGTGGCTAACTTGAAGCGCTCGATTCAAAGCAAGTTTCTGGTCGGCTTTCTCATTATTTTCGGCGTGTTTTTCCTCATCCTGTATCTCTGGATGACAGCCAATATTGAATCCAGCAACCGCAACACTGTGAAGAGCCAGTTGCATGATTTGAAAAACAATAGCAACAGCTACATTCAGCAATCGTTTCTGACACACCATTTTACCAACGATGCTATTTATTTAACACAGATTGCCGAAGAGCTCGGATCGGAGCTGCACCATGCTACATCCAGTGAAGTAGCCTTGTATTCGCTATCGGGGGAATTGATTTATGCTTCCAAGCCGGCACTTTTTGAATCCGACAGCGAGGATTTGGGTTTGGCGCTGACAGGAAAGACGGCCTTTACGCTGACCCGATCGGATGGGAAAGCAGCTGCGCTGTTTGCATATCCGGTGGTCGTTCAGGGTGATAAGATCGGCATTGTGCGTTTCGCCAAAGATTTCACCCCTCTGTACAGTGACAGCGCTCAGATGCAGCGTACGATCGGTTGGACCGCACTGGCTGTATTTGCTGCGGCATTTCTGTTTTCGACCCTTCTCTCGCGCCATATTACTATACCTCTCAGCAAGCTGACCAAGGCATCAACAGAAGTGGCCAACGGTAATCTTAAAGTTCGCATTGGGGTGAAGCAGCAGGATGAGGTAGGCAGGCTGGCTGCCAACTTCAGCCGCATGATTGAGAAGCTTCGGGAGCAGTTTGCGATTATAGAACAGGAGCGTGACAGGCTTGATGCGCTTAATCAACATCGCAAGCGGTTTTTTGATCAGGTCACCCATGAATTGAAAACACCGCTGACAACGATAATCGGATATGCGGATATGATTCGGATGAAGGGAGCTAGGGATCCTGTTCTATTGGATAAAGGGATAAATCACATCCTGAATGAAAGCAAACGTCTGCATGAAATGGTATTGGAGCTGCTTGAAAAATCAGGGGCAGCGGATACCTATGACGCAACAGCGATTGTCGATATGGCCCGGATTGTGCAGGATGTATGTGAAGCGATGACAATGAAGGCCAAGCGTTACAAAAAAACGATTTCCTGCCGAACGCCCAACGAAATGCTTCTGTATGGCAAGCCGGATCGGCTGCGGCAACTGGTGATCAATTTGGTGGACAATGCCATTAAATATGCGTATGCGCATACCGAGATTGACGTGGCGGCTGAACTGGTGCAAGGTCAAGGCAGGCTGATCGTAAGCAATCAAGGAGAAACGATTGATGCTGACCACTTGAAGCGGATATTTGAACCTTATTATCGTGCGGGACATGATCTTGCCGAAGCGGCCAGTGTGGGGCTTGGGCTTCACATATGCAAATCCATAGTGGACGAGCATCAAGGCAAAATTGAGATAACAAGCGACAACGAACAAACAGATGTGGAGATCTATCTGCCGTTGACAATCGTTGAAGAAAGGGGACAACAATGAGGAAGCAAGCAGGCTTATATGTAGCGGTATTTGGGATTTTCTGTCTGTTGCTGACAGGATGCCTCGGTGCCCCCAGGGTGGAAACGATTGTTATGGACGATACGCCACAGATGGGCTCTAATGAAGGGACTTCAAAGTTTGCAGTCCAAACCATCTATACGGTACTTGATGGCGTAAGGGAATCATCCATTCCAGTCGGCTGGATCAATGACAGCTCGCTGCTGGGTATTAGCGTGGATGAGTCCGAAGGCTATCTCGCCCGGGTGAACGAGCCGTTCGCCGTCCAGCAGAAGCTGACCGGACTCCGTCCACTCAAAGGGGAGGGCATGTACAACAGCGTATCATTGTCCCCGGATGGACATTATGTTTCCTATGTGGAAACAAACGATAACGAATGGGAAATGACGCTGCATTCGTTGGTTGAAGGGCAGGATACGAAAATTGCCGTCTCACAAAGCAAAGATGTGTCCCTCACACAAATGACGTGGTCAGCTAATAGCCGCTTCTTCGGTTATGTCGATATCGATGAAACACAGGAACCTGTTTTATTTGTATATGATAGGGTAGAGAAGGAAAAAAAACGATTTATGATTCCAAGTTTGCAGGCAGACGAAATGATATTGTTTGTTAGCATCTCAGATAACGGCGAAGAAGCGCTTATCGTCAAGCAAGGGGCAAAAAAACAGCCGGTATTGGAATGGGGCAAGCTGAGTGGTGATTCATTTGTTGCACACGATCAGCATACGCTCAGCCATGAATTGCAGGTTGAGTGGATTCACCAGGATCAAATCGCGTTTGTCGGGGCGGACGGCACTTTGTATGCTTATGATCAACGCAATCAGCTGCGCTCAGAACTGCTTCACGATGTTGGCAGATTCCGCTTTTCGAGCGACCGAAAATATATCGCTTATACCCAGGGGGACGCTGTATTTGCAGCAAGCCTCTACGGCAACACGCTGCTGAGGCAGGAGCAGATTTACAAAGGGATTGATGTTTATGACATGGCATGGAGTCCAAACAATAGCAAATTGTTGCTGAATGGTATTAAGATGGTCAGTAAGCCGCATTCCCAAACGGGAAAAATAATTAGCACGCCTGCTGAAGCCTGGAGCTCGGTGATTGCGTTCAGATAGCGAGCTACAATCTTAAGTGTCCCTTTATCTATCAATACATCGTATTGACAAATAAAGGAACACTTAAACCGTTGATATCAGTAAAAGCCTAACCTCACATAAGAGGATTAGGCTTTTACTTATGTCGAGTCAAGTTTGCATACCCGTCTAATTGTTCGTAATATGCATGGGTCAGACCATTTTGCACTACTTCAATAAAATCGCGAACTTGGAGCCAGCTTCGCCTGCAAATACGATTCTGCCGTTTTCCGACAAAACAACTTCATTTTTACCGCTAACCACCGAGTCGTTTACGCATATCCCTGCTTGATCATATACGGCAAAGGCACCGTTCGAAGGCATCTTAACCGTCATGACCTTTCCTTTGGCAGCCGCAGGCACTGCAAACCACTTGGCATGGCCGTCCGCTTGGATGGTTGTCACAGATTGTTTGCTTGAATATAGCGGCTTTACAAGCTCCTCGCCAGCGTATAAGATACCTGACACCTCCATATACTCAACTCCATTCTTCGTGAAGAAGTTGAGTTCCTTCGTGTCTCGGCCGGATAGAGTGGGGATTTGCAGTTCATTCACTGCTTTGTTTGCCCCTTTAATCTTGTTGGTTACCATATACCCTGAAGCTTCATTCGTATGAATTTGAAGGGTGGGCATAGAGATAAAATACGACAAAGATGTATATTTCTCACTCACTACATAATATTTCTTGCCTTCGCGCTTCTTCCATGCGGCAGCTACGTCTTTGGATAATGGATTGGCTTCGAGCTTCTCGGCGTAATATTCGGAGAATGCCAGCTGGCCAAGCCCCGGCATTGTCCCATACATTCGGGACCACAAATAGGTGCGCCCATTTTTCTCAACAACAAATTTGAATTTTGACGTGCCTTCCTCATTCACGAAAGAGCCATCCGACGTATATATATACTTTTGGACAGGATTGTTCGAAGCGGGAATCGCAGATATGGACATTTCGCCCGCAGCATTAATATCAACCTTCATTAACGAATTTATAGCACCATATATGCCCGCATACCGGGATACTTCCCGCGGCATCTGCGCCCTCACAGGCACGCCATACGACTTCGCAGGTTTCCGTTCTTGAATAACCCCTTTTTCTTGCAGCGCGCTAAGCAGCAGTTCATTCGCCAACAATTGATCCGTCTTGCTGTCGCCGCCTGAAGAGAGGACGGCTGCAGCCATGTTGTATTCCGGGAGCACGACGAGCGAGGAATGATACAATATCGTATCTCCCCCCTTCGTCAGTGCTTGGATGCCGTATTCGCTGAAGGGGAACAAGTTCACGCTATCCCAGCCTAGTCCATATGCAAAAGAAGCATCGGCATCCTCCGGCCAGATGCCCTTCTTATACTCTTCTTGCGCCATGGCCGCGATCGATTTGCTGGAAAGAATGCCATCGACTTGCCCCGTGAAAATCTGCGAGAATGTAACCAGATCTTCAGCTGTGGAGTAGATGCCTCCAGCCCCGATGGCATTATGCATCTCTGTGGGGAGTTGTCCTTGGTAAGCGGGAGAATAGGTCCCTGCCACTTCCGTCCGGTCCACATCCAACGGCGTCTTCGTATGTTTCATTCCTAAAGGCTCCGTAAAATATTTGTGAAGAAATGCCGTAAAACTCATGCCGCTAACTCGCTCAACGAGAATCTCGGCTAGCGTGAAACCGTCGTTGCAATATACCGAGAACGCCCCGGGATCCGCCTTCAAGCTCTGAGTCGCCAATTGCTCTAACAACGCATCGTGTGCATACGTATCGTTGTCGTTAAACAACAACATATTGCCATATGTAGATCCGTCAAGACCGGAAGAATGGTTCAGCAGCATGCGCGACGTAATTTGATGGTAACGGTTGTCTTTCATTTTAAAATCAGGAATATACCGCGTAATGGGCAGATCTAAATCCACCTTGCCCTCATCTACCAGTTTCATAACAGCCGCGGCAACAGCCATTTTGCTCGTTGATCCTATTCCGTATATCGTATCGGAAGTCAGCGATTTATTCTCCTTTATGCCGTTGATGCCGGAATGTCCCGAAATGACGATACTTCCATGATCGATGAGCGCATACTGCACGCTTGCGTTGCCGTAAGTCTCTGTTAATAGTGCTGCCTTCTCCGAAGCCATTTTGCTAGTAGCTGCAAAGTCGAGCGTATTGCCGTTGTTGTTCGCTAACGCATTGGCCGGAGCGAGCATTGTTAGCACGAGCGCCAAAGCCGGTATCGAAAATCGTTTTCTTCTCATTTTGATTACCTCTCTTTGCTAGATTCGTTAATGGCTGCCTTGAACCGGCTGCTAGGGAAAGCATAAACTTCAAAGATGTACTCCCCGTTGCCCTGACATGAACGGAATATGAACACGCAAAAAAATGCTGCGGCGCCGCAGCATGGAGGGATGGAGTTCATTTGGTCAATACTTCAAATGCTATACGGTCGGCGGAACAACCGGCAACGTGACGACAATGGTCGTACCCCGGCCGAGCTCGCTCTCGACCCGGATATCACCTTGATGCAGCGATACGATCTGCTTGACGATGGCGAGTCCCAGGCCGCTGCCTTGGATCTTACGATTGTGCGAGCGGTCGGCTTTAAAAAAACGTTCGAATATTCTTCTCTGATCCTCGGTTGAAATGCCGATTCCGTTGTCGACAAAACGGACGGAAACTTCTTGGATACCTGGTTGGATGCTTACGGAAATCGTGCCGACATCCGGCGAGAACTTGATGCTATTGCCAAGCAGATTGGTCCATACCTGATTCAATTGGTCTTGATCGGCCGTGATGATCGCATTCGGCAAATCGGGCTCCAAATGGATGCTGCGGGCCGACCATAAGGGCTGGCTGACGATGATTACTTTGCGAATCTGCTCGTCAAGCCTGTATGTGACCGTACTCAACGGATGCTGCCGCGCTTCCAGCATCGCCAGCTTGAGCAGGTTGTCGCTCATTTTGGAAACCCGTTCGGATTCGGCAATGATGATATCGAGATAACGGCTCCTCTCGTTCTCTGCGATGTCGACGAACTTTAGCGCTTTGGCATAACCGGATATCGAGGTGAGCGGCGACTGCACTTCGTGTGAAACGTTGGAGACAAAATCCCGCCGCATCTGCTCAAGCTGCTGCAGATCGTGCGTCATTTCCTCGAAGCTGCGTGCCAGTGTGCCCAACTCATCCTTTTGTTTCATGTTCAGTTTGACGTTGAAGTCGCCCTCGGCAAGCTGTCTCGTTGCTTTCGTCAACTTCTTGAGCGGGCTTACCAGAAATATGGCGGCGATGAGAATGAATACACTCCCGGCTATCAATGAAAACACGAATATCGTAATTGACCATTGAATGAGGATGGTGCCTGTCGAATAGATAGGTTGCACGAACATCGCTTTCGTCCCGTGTTCCGTCCGCAACGGCACGCCAACGAAAAACGGAGCCGTGCTTTTCGGAAGATCGCGATAAACTTCTCCGCCGAGCACTCTCTTAACTTGCTCCGGAGTGACGGAAGATCCTTCGTATCCGTTCAGATTGGTTTCGTTCAGCGCCCCGTAAGTCTCAATCTGGCCCGTTTCTCCGAAAATTCGGATGTAATAAGAATGAAGCTGCTCCATTCCGCTTACGTACAAGTCAGCTTCAGAGGTTGGCAGTATCTCGTAAATGCGGGAAACGTCCTGGCTGAACGAGAGGGCATCGTTGTAAAGAACTTCGGTTAATTTTTTATGAAATACGGCGGTTGCCGCTAAAGCAGCGATGATGAAGCTCACGATCACCGTGGCCAGAAAGGTCAGCACGATCCGTATATACAAGGATCGGATCATGCATCCGCCTCGATTCGGTAGCCGAGCCCGCGAACCGTCTCGATGCGAATATGCGGCATTTCCGAGAAACGTTCGCGCAGCCGTTTAATATGTACGTCCACCGTACGTTCATCGCCCGTGTAATCGAGTCCCCATATTTGATCGATGAGTTGTTCGCGGGTATAGATTTGAGTGGGCGTGCTGGCGAGCTTGTAGAGCAGTTCGAACTCCTTAAGAGGCAATGAAATGCTCTGAGATCCTATCATCACCTTATACGTCTGCCGGTCGATCGTGACGTCGCCGATTCGTATGGTTTGCGCGGTGCCGATCCGGTATCGTTTCAGGAGAGCCTTGACGCGAACGGTTAACTCAATGGGGTCAAAAGGCTTGGTCAAATAATCATCCGTGCCGAGCTGGAATCCTTTCACTTTCTCCCACGTTTCGCCTTTGGCTGTCAACATCAATAAGGGGAGATCCGGACTTGCGCGCCGAAGCTCCCGGCATAACGTCCAGCCATCCATTACCGGCATCATCACATCAAGCACAACAAGATCCACGGTCGTCGCGGCAAAGACAGACAGCGCTTCCCGGCCGTCAGCGGCTTCGACCGTCGAGAGTCCGTCGTTTCGCAGAAACAAACAGACGAGCTCGCGAATATTCAAGTCGTCGTCCACAACCAGTATTGTGGGCATTTTGATATCCCTCTTCCCTTTGGCCCATAAGGAGCTCCAAAAACGCCGACAAGATCGGTCCAGAACTGCTAGGGAAATCTAGGAGCTGCTCTCAGCATAAGTAATATAACTTAAGATCTAGTGAAAGAAAAACTAAAGAAAATATGAAGAGACACTACACTTCATTTAAAAGAGGTTATATCACGGTCGCGCCGGAATTCTATCTACTTTTCTATTGGCCATGGGTCAAACGATGGCAGGATACCGAGTGTTTGAAACGCTGCGCTGCATCGATTATTTACTTACGCGCAATGACGTGGAAGCGGCTGCTTTAGTTGAAGCAACTTGCAGTGGTGAAAAGATTGAAGTGAAGATATGATAATAGATATAAACTCATTGGATGGGGCAATCCATTATGTTGAAATATGCGGGCGGAAGTCATTTGCATGTGAGTATAAATCCATGAATATGCCCATTTTATTAACCAAACTGTACGTACCCCAGCCGCGTACGAAGGTTGTTCTCCGACCGCGTCTGATCGAGCGGCTGAACGAGGGACTGGACCGCAAGCTGACCCTCATCTCCGCCTCCGCCGGCTTTGGCAAGACTACGCTGGCTAGCGAATGGGTCGCCGGTTGCGATCGACGTGTCGCATGGCTGTCGCTGGACGAAGGGGATATCGACTCAACGCGTTTCCTGTCTCACCTTGTCGCTGCTCTGCAGACGATTGAGGACAACTTTGGAGGAGGCACGGTTAGTGCGCTCAAATCCCCGCAGTCGCCGTCAACCGAATCGATTCTAACGATCTTGCTCAATGAAATCTCGGCTCTCCCGTACAAATTCGTCCTCGTTCTGGACGACTTCCATGTGATGGATGCCAAATGGATCGACGATTCTTTCAACTTCCTACTCGAACATCTCCCCCCACAGATGCACCTGGTTATCGCCACCCGCGAGAATCCGCAGCTTCCCTTGGGTAGGTTACGGGCCCGGGGCCACTTGACCGAGTTGCGGGACAGCGACCTACGCTTTACTCCCGGCGAAGCGGCCGCGTTCCTCAATCAGGTGATGGGATTGGGGCTCTCGGCAGACGAAATGACTGCTCTGGAGACGCGAACCGAAGGCTGGATTGCGGGGCTTCAGCTGGCGGCGCTCTCGATGCAGGGGCGCAAGAACATCCCTGCGTTCATTCGGGAATTCGCCGGAGACAATCGGTACATTATGGACTATCTGGTCGAAGAGGTTCTGCAGCGCCAGCCCGACCCGATTCGGAACTTCTTGCTTCAGACCTCCATTCTCGACCGGCTGCATGGCCCGTTATGCGATGCCGTCACCGGCCAGGAAGAAGGCGTCGCGCGGCTCCAGTCCCTGGAGCGAGGCAACTTCTTCGTCGTTCCGCTGGATGACAGGCGCCAATGGTATCGTTATCATCATCTTTTTGCCGAGGTTCTATCTGCGCATTTAAGGTTGGATCAACCCGATCAGGTAGATGCGCTTCATCGGCGCGCGAGCATATGGTACGAGCAGCATGGCTCGGCGGACGACGCGATCCGCCATTCGCTGGCCGCCGAGGATTTCGCGCGAGCGGCGGATCTGGTCGAACTGGCCATACCAGCCTTGCGCAGGAGCAGACAGGAGGCTGCAATGTTGAGGTGGCTCATATCGCTCCCCGATGAGCTGGTCCGCTGCAGGCCTGTGCTCAGCGTTTGGTATGCCGGGGCGTTACTGGCCGGCGGCAAGTTAGAGGCCGTTGAGGACCGACTGCACAACGCCGAACAGTGGCTGGAGACAACGACAGACATGCGTGAGCGACAGCAAGCCCAGCCGACTGAGATGGTCGTTGTGGACGAAGAGGAATTTCGCCGTCTCCCGGGACTGATCGCCGTGTACCGTGCGGGACTAGCCCTGGTTATGGGCGATGTGTCCGCCGTCATGACATACGCCCGACGGGCACTCGACCTGGTGCCTGAGGACGACCATCTCCCGCGCGGAGCGGCAACAGCGCTCCTGGGACTCGCATCCTGGAGGAGCGGGGATCTCGAGGGAGCACACCGGATGTTTGCCGATGGCATAGCTAGCGTGCAGCTGTCCGGGGCCATCTCCGACGCGATCAACGGCTCTATCGCTCTGGCTGAAATACGGATTGCGCAGGGGCGACTCCGCGAGGCAATGCGTACCTATGAGCGAGGATTGCAGCTTGCGGCGGAGCATGGCGAGCCTGCACTGCGGGGAACGGCAGATATTTACGTAGGAATGAGCGAACTTTGCCGCGAGCATGACGATCTGCATGCCGCCACGCAGCATCTGCTGAGAAGCGAGGAGCAGGGCGAGCACACCGGGTTCCCGCAATACCGGTATCGCTGGTGCGTCGCCATGGCTCGAATACGGGAGGCCCAAGGAGATTTGAACGGCGCGCTCGACTTTCTCCACGAGGCAGAACACCTGTATGCGAGCGACTTTTTCCTAAATGTACATCCTGTTGCCGCGTTGAAGACACGGGTATGGGTCGCGCAGGGGAGGTTGGGCGAAGCCGTTGACTGGGCTCGGGAGCAGGGGCTGTCCGCCAAGGACGATCTTAGCTACCTGCGCGAATTCGAGCACATCACCTTGGCCAGGGTGCTCTTGACCCGGCATAAGAGCGACCGTTCGAACCACTTCTTGCTAGAGGCTACAGAACTTCTGGAACGTCTCCTCCAAGCGGCGGAAGAAGGCGGAAGAACGGGAAGCGTGATTGAAATCCTGATCGTACAGGCGCTTGCTCGCTGTATGCAAGGCGACACCCCTGCTGCGCTTGTGCCGCTGGAACGAGCCTTGAACCTGGCCGAGCCGGAGGGTTATGTCCGGATCTTCGTGGATGAAGGCCGACCCATGGCAGTCCTGCTGGAAGAGGCAGTGAAACGATGGATCACCCCGAACTATTCTCGCCGACTCCTGGGGGCATTCGGTCATTCCGAGGGGAGAACGCCTGCCAAGCAGGATGCGAGCGAGCCGCTGAGCGAACCGTTAAGCGAACGCGAACGTGACGTGCTTCGGCTGCTCGGAACCGACTTGAGCGGCCCAGACATTGCCCGTGAACTTAAGGTGTCCCTGAACACCCTGCGGACCCACACCAAGAACATTTACGATAAGCTTCAAGTGAACAGCCGTCGGGCGGCAGTCCGCCGGGCTGAGAAACTCGATTTGTTCTAAAATTTCACGCAACCACCACCCCGCCCTGGCATTTTTGCCGGGGCTCTCTTATTTCCCGCCAGACCTCCCGATTGAAAAATCACCACATTCATCACCACATGTGGTGATGCCTTCTCACCATTTGAACGTGTATCTTTTGATTAGGCTTTGTTAAATCTTGTTGTTGAATTTCATCAAAAAAAAAACCGCCATGATAGGCGATTAATTTAACAGTCGCAGCCAACATTTTCAGTTTTCAATGGATTTGAGTATAAGTCTCTTTCACTGTTTTAGAATGGCTTTCTATAAACCTTGATGATACGTGTACCGTTTCGGATAAGTCTTTGCGCTTGTTCTCGGTTAATCTGAACTAGGACGGAGATGTCCATTTTCGCATTTTCCACGTCGAAAACCTTGAAAATTCGCCCACTTGCAAACAGTACACCTTTCAACTCGACCTTGGTTGTACGAGTCGGTTTCGGATCGGAGTCCGCGAATTTCGTGTGTCTTACCCCTGCGCGAAAAAGAGCCGCTGCTTGTTGAGCAGTTGTTCGCACGCCAAAAACCGGATCAATTTCAACTCCGGTTGTTTTCGCTTCTACCTCGACAATCAGAAAAAAACGAGTGCCGATCTTAGCTATGCTGTTCGCCCCAATAGTTATCGGTTGAGCCATGCTCATCACCTCCTCGCTATCACATTATGTGAGAAAGTAAGTGGGAGCTACTTATAACCGTCTAAATGTCTGTCCACATCAACAAATGTGCAAATCGCTTGGATTCGATCCTTTAAATTATCAATAAGAAAATCAAAAACACAGTTTAACAGAGCCTTTGATTAAGAACGGAACGCATGAAACGAAGCGGAGATGCATCCGCAGGAAGAACATGAGGGAGGCACAGAATGAGTGAAACACACGTATCAGCGGAGGACGATCACGCGCCTGGACTGTACGAAATTCGCCTCAAGGGACACCTTGAAGCCCGGTGGGCTTACTGGTTCGAGGGGATGAGCTTTACCCACGAATGCGACGGAACAACCATTCTCTCCGGCCCGGTGGCCGATCAGCCCGCCTTGCATGGCTTGTTAAGGAAATTGCGCGATCTCGGCCTGCCCTTGGTCTCGGTCATGCAGGTTGACCCCAAGCAGGCGGATCGTCCAGAGGTCAGCGAGAATACGGATCACGATCATTCGAAGTCGGAGAAGGAGTCAAACCCATGAACGCGAATCGACAAACCGCAGTCGTTATAGGCAGCGAGCATCCGCACGCCAAGCGGCGTGCCGCGATAACAGCCCCCAATCTCATCCGATGCGCAGGTTTGGCAGCCATGGCGGCAGGGATCCTGTTCATCGTCATCCAGACGATCCATCCAACGGATGTTCTATCGTCGGTATCCACCGCTCGATGGGCAATCGTCCACTACTTGGGCGTCGCCATGTGCTTGCTGAGCCTGCTCGGCGTTGCGGGGATCTACGCCAGGCAAGTGGAAGAGACCGGTTGGCTGGGTCTGGCCGGCTATCTCCCGTTTAGCCTCTTCTATGCGCTCACAATGGCTTATCAATTCGTTGAAGCCTTTGTGTTGCCGCCGCTTGCGATTGAAGGGCCGAAGTTCGCGGAGGGCTTTCTGGGGATCACCGGCGGAACGGTCGGCGAGATCGATGTCGGAGCCCTCGAAACGGTCTATTCGGCTACAGGCGTACTGTATTTGCTTGGCGGCCTGCTGTTTGGCATCGCTACGTTCCGTGCCGGCATCCTGTCGCGCTGGGCGTCCGGGTTGCTTGCCTTCGGCACCATTCTGCCTCTTCTTCTATCTTCGCTGGTCCCGCACCCGTACGATCGGATATTAGCTGTGCCGGTAGGATTAAGTCTGGCTTGGCTCGGATATTCGCTCTGGTCCGAGCGGCGAGAGAAAGCTTCATGAAGCAGCACACAGAGTCAGGGAAACATGCATCTCGGAAAATCAAAGCGTCGGCAATGGAAGGTTCGACAACACGGCTTGTCGCCGCGCTGCTCTTGCTGAGCGTCATTCCGCTCGTCGCCGGTGTCGCGCGCCTCACCTCGCTGGCCGGCGGCGCGGAAATCACGCCGTCTAACGCACGGTTCTTTGCGTCTCCCTTGCCGGTGGTGGCGCATATCCTGAGCGCCAGCGCCTATGCCGTATTGGGCGCGTTCCAGTTCGTACACGGATTCCGTCGTCGCCGGCCGGGGTGGCACCGCATCGCGGGTAAACTACTGGTTCTATGCGGCCTGCTGGTCGGGCTTTCAGGGCTGTGGATGACCCTGTTCTATCCCCGTCCGGATGGCACCGGCGAGCTGCTGTATGCATTGCGGCTTCTATTTGGGTCAGCCATGGTCGCGTCCATCCTCCTCGGCTTTGCCAGGATCCGGCAGGGTGACGTGATCCGGCACCGCGCATGGATGATGCGCGGCTACGCGATCGGACTCGGCGCAGGATCACAGGTGCTGACCCTGTCGGCTGGGGAGTTGATCGTCGGCCCGCCGAGCGAGCTTAGCCATGCGCTGCTGATGGGAGCGGGCTGGGTGATGAATCTCGCGGTGGCCGAATGGGCCATCCGCAAGGGAGAATGGAGGAGGAAAGCATGAAAGCGATCGTATACGAGCGGTACGGACCGCCGAATGTGCTGCAGCTGCAGGAGGTCGCCAAGCCGGTTCCGAAGGATGATGAGATCTTGATTAAGATCCATGCTGCAACTGCCGCGGTGGGGGATTGGCGCATGCGCAAAGCGGACCCTTTCCTGGCGCGGCTGTTCAACGGTTTGTGGAGGCCGAAACGAGTCCGGATTCTGGGATTCGAATTAGCGGGCGTCGTCGAATCGACGGGCGGCAGCGTTACGCGATTCAAGCCGGGGGATGCCGTCTATGCCGCCTGCGGAATGGGCTTCGGCGCTTATGCCGAATACAAATGCCTGCCCGAGACCGGCAGCGTCGCGCTCAAGCCGGCGAACATGACGTTCGAGGAGGCGGCCGCGGTTCCGGTCGGTGCCTATACGGCCTTGCAATTTCTCCGGAAGGGCCACATCCGGCGCGGCAGCCGCGTGCTTGTCTATGGCGCTTCCGGCAGCGTCGGGACATACGCGGTACAGCTGGCCAAGCATTACGGCGCGGAAGTGACCGGAGTGTGCAGCACGTCGAATGTGGCGTTAGCGAGATCGCTCGGAGCCGACCGAGTCATCGATTATACGAGAGAACAGTTACCGGATGACGGTCCGGCCTACGATATCATTTTCGATACCGTCGGGAAGAGTCCGTTCAAGGTTTGCGTCAAGCGCCTGACACCTGACGGCTTCTATCTGCGAGCGTTCCATGTGAGCCCTTTGCCGATTATTCGAGGGAAATGGATCAACCTGACGAGCGGCAAGAAGGTGGTCGGCGGAACCATAAACGAAAATGCGGAAGACTTGACCTATTTGAAGGAACTGATCGAGGCCGGTGCGCTGCGTGCGGTCATCGACCGCCGTTATCCGCTGGAGCAGGTTGCGGAGGCTCACCGTTATGTGGAGCAGGGCCATAAAAAGGGCAACGTGGTGTTAATCGTTCGGCACGATGGATAGGGAGTACGGATAGGCAAGGAAAGACCTCGATCAAGGGGTCTTTGTAATTGCATGGCAATCAGGAGTCGATGCGCAGCAGAATTCTTCCGCGGCCATGTTTGGATTCGCTTTTCTCCAGCGCCTTGTTCGTTTGACTTAGCGGGAAGATGGAGTCGATCTCTGCTTGGATCGTACCGTCGGCCATCAATTGCGCGATGGTCTGCAAGTCCGCATAGGTTGGAAACTTGGTGTTGAATTTAGCAGTGATGCCGTGCTTCTGAGCGTTCTCTTGAGAGGGAGGCTGCGTTAAGGCGACGAGAATTCCGCCCTGCTTCAGAACGGCCATGGACCTGGTCTCGGTATCCCCTCCAACGGTATCGACGACCAGATCCACATCTTGGACAACCTCTTTCAGCCACTCCTGGGCCTGTCGATTCGATCACTCCGGTTGCGTAAAACCCTGGAACGTAGGGAAGCGTCTTGGGAAATACGTTCTGCATCCATCCGTTGCGAATTTTCCAGTCAAGCGGAATGACAGTTGCATAGCGGATTTTGACAAGTACTTCATCTGCCGATGGGCTGGGCGGGAGTAACTTTATCTCTACTATATTTTTGTAGTAGACTAATCAAATAGGTCGGAAAATATTTTAAGTAAATTGTGAGGGGTAATATGCACCAAATCGACTGTACTGGTAAAGTATTCACGAAAAAAGATTTGATTCATGCAAATAATGCGGCAATACGTGAAAAAAGAAATCGTCAATTAAGAGAAGACTTTTTGGAAGGGCTTCCGGAGGATATTAATTTTCCGATTTGCTTGGCTCTAGACTGGCATAATAAAGGCGAGATTAGGGTGCAAATTATTTTTGATGCAAAAGGTACAACTGGATTTTTAGACATGTCAAAAAAAAGATATGATTACCTTCCGATTGCTACAAAAAACGACGAAGGGCAAGTGATACTTGAATATTTGAATGGGAAGCCATATCCGGATGATAGAGAATACACAGAAGAGGTAGTCAGGAAGGTGGTTAGAGATAAAAACTTTAGAAGAAAGGTATTATCTGCCTACGAAAATCAATGCGCAATGTGTGAAATTTATGATTTTAGCTCTTTAGTAGCCGCTCATATATACCCTGCACATCTTTGTGGAGATGATTCGGTAAATAATGGTATTTGTTTGTGTTCTACTCACGATACGGCTTACGAATCAGGAATTATTTGTATTAGTCCGATTGGAGAGATTATAAATCATAGCGGTAGTATTAAAGTGCTTAATACTACTATTCGTTTTCCTAAAAATAAAAAAGACTATCCCTCACCTGAGAGATTGAGGCAAAGGTTTGATATTTCTATGTCGAAGCGGCAAGATTAAGCGATTTTCAAAAAAATTTTCTGAGAGAGATTGCCAGAATTGAGCGGTCCAGCTATTACAAATGGATTAGCCACAAGCCGAGTCTGCGGGAGCAAGAAAACGAGCAGTTGACGCAGCACATGCAGGCACTTCATGCCCAGGTACAAGGCATTTACGGCTACCGGCGGCATACCGTCCAGCTCATCCGAAAGATGAACAAGCCGATTAACCACAAACGCATCTTGCGGCTCATGAAACTCGCCGGGATTCAGTCGGTCATCCGCAGGAAGAGAAAGCCCTACAAGCGCTCCATCCCCCAGCATGTCGCCGAAAACCTGTTGAATCGCAAGTTTCAGGCAGATGTACCAAATGAGAAGTGGCTGACGGACGTAACCGAATTTAAGTATGCAACGGGAAGAAGGCCTACCTCAGCACGATCCTGGACCTCCATGACAACACGATTATTGTCGCCGTGCTGGGACATTCAAACAACAACAAACTCGTATTTAATACACTGGCCAAGGCACGCAGGGTTGAACCGGGCGCTGCCCCCCTGCTTCACAGCGACCGGGGATTTCAGTACACGTCGAAGAAATTCAAGCGGAAGCTGAAAAGAGCGAAAATGACCCAGAGTATGTCCCGCGTTGGCCGGTGCATTGACAATGGCCCCATGGAAGCCTTCTGGGGGACCCTGAAATGCGAACGATACTACCTGAATACATACAGCACGTTTGAAGAACTAAAGAAAGACATTGAAGCCTACATCCACTTCTACAACAATGAGCGTTTGCAGGCGAAATTAAACGGCCTCAGTCCCATGGAATACAGGACGAAGGCCGCCTAATACTTTACTTATTTGTACTGTCTACTTGACGGGGTGCAGTTCATCCGGAAAAGGCTTTTTGTTAACTTTCTACCTTTTGATTTCCTTAATGAGCTGAACAGCTACTAATCTATTACTCCCGAAGTGAAATATGTTACTTTACATCAAATGCATCTAGGGATCTCCGTCTAAAGCCCTATACGTCCATCCATGCGTCAAGTCTATCCTAATTAGCTCGTAGGGTTTAAATAATCATAAGCTATTAAGTGCAGCTAATCTGTCAACGCAATTAGGGCATACGCCACAATGCATTTTACTGTTTGCCTGACAAGAGTATGTCATTGCAATTGGGACGCCTAACTTAACTCCCAATTCCGCAACTTCTGTTTTAGAATAATCTCGGAACGGCATATTTATTTTAATTGTTCCAAAGTCCTCAAGTATTGTTCCTAACCTATCAAAGAAATCTTTAGAGCAATCAATTTCTTTAGCATGATTCGAATTAATAAAAGCAGAATAGACATCAGAAATGTTCTCAGATTGTGCAACTGAAGCTGCCACTGATAAGAAAAGTAGGTTTCTATAAGGTAAGTACAGGTCATCTGCAGTTACATCATCGTTCCATAAATCTGGTTCTTTAATCATTCGTGAAGTGGAGGAACGGTAGACATCCCCTATTCGTATAACTCGAATTGAATCTTTGTATTCTTGAGGAATAACTTTAATTAGAGTGTTAAATTCTTCATTCTTGAAATGTTGGCCATAGTCGATAAATAAAGGAAGCACTCGCTTCCCCTGTTGTTTCAACCAATAAGCCATAACAGTAGAATCGAGACCACCTGAGGCCATTAATAAAGAGTCATAATTATACATTTGTTATGGCACCTTCTATCTTGCTGGAAGTGTATTCATACACTGCATCAATCACTTCTCCTAAGGTGTAACAAATTCTATTTGCTGTTTTTCTTAAAAACAGATTCCGTGCTGACTTTGTTGGATCAAAAAGTATAGCGGGCTTACCTTTGGCCGCCATCCAACCAATTTCAACATATGTACCAGGATCATCATTTAATAATACTGCTATTAAGATAGAACACTGATTAAGAAGCAGCAAATCATTATGATAAGATTCTAATTGTTGAGAATCAGGTTCATCTCCTCTGATTAACCCGTTTTCCCTCACCGGCCTATGAGGTGTGAAATTGTGATATTGAAGGGCATCATAAAGCTTTTCAATCCATGAAACATCAATATCTGGGAAATCAGGAGCGGCTATATATATGTGTTGTAACTTTCTTTCTTCCCAATGTAACTGGTTCCCTTTCAGTTCCATAATTTCAGAAACGCTAGGGAGATTATCTATTAGACTACAAAATTCTTCATGTCTCCATGTACTTGCATACCAAGCAGATGAGTATGAAGCAAGTCTTAAAGAGGAGTTAACAGCATTCCCTCTATAGTAGTTTGAAAGGAATACTACATTAAAACAGTCACCAACACCTACAGAATGTGCTGTTTCAACTGGATAAGCAGGGGCTCCTACCCAAACAGAGTCTTTATAATACCGAGACCCTCCTCTGTTCTCCTTCAGTAAGATTGATTTCACCTTTCCGGAATCAACAAGAGGTGACACTCTTTGGATCTCACCTAAACAATCTTCGTTAAAATAACTAGATGAAGTTGATATTATAAACGTTTCTATTCCTGACTCAATATCCAGTAACTCTAATATCTGATCTTTTCCATATTGACAGTCAATATGGAATCTACATGAAAATTCTCTGATTATCTGAACAACAACGTCCAAGGGGAATTTTCCTGGATAAAGAATAATATCTGTTGGTAATTCTGTTTGGATTACATTCCTTAATGCATCTAACGAAAGCTCAACTCTATGTTGATCTTTTAAAATATCATTATAACCTTGATCTCCTGCCTCTACAGAATCAGCTATAAATATAACATTTGGACAGTCAAGTATTTCCCCTACTTGATGATATGATGTTGCGCATAAATGTGCCGCCCAGTAAGAGATGCTATTGGATAAGTAACTTGGAGATATATACGCTAGGGAATAATCAATTTTATGGGCGTGTAATGCTCTTGCACTATGAAATATACCACCTAATCGTACAATGTTTTTTTCTTCAATTTTTGCCTGCAAGTGAACATCTGTATAAACTTCTCCTATTACTAGAAATTTCAAATTAGTTTGCATCCAAGTTTACCATCACCTTCGGAATAGGTACATTCGTGCTGAATATGACATTTCCAACATAATTGTGCCCCTTTTTCATACACCCTAATAAATAACTAAATCTGCTTGGCATATATCCGATTATCTCCAGATTATTCGAACTAATTACTACAATTCTTCCATTGATAGTAGAACTGCTCACTTCAACAGGATGATTCTTTGGTGGAACATCTGTATGATTACCAAAATATTGGGATAGAGACACTTCTTCGAGCAGAACTTCTTTCATGGTTCTTAAACACAATTCATTGTTACTCGGCGTCTTCAAATCACCAAATGAACCTATTCCTGAGCTTCCCATATATATCCCCCTTAATTACTAATGCTCATAATATTAGACAGATAAATACAAATTCCTTCCTGAAATATCAAAAAAATAGAGGTGTTGCTGATAGCAACCCTCTAAGCTTGTAATGATATATCGCACTCTTCTAGCATATGTTTATTGTAAACTAACTTTCCGGTAATAATACCCTCATAGTCTACTATGTATGGTAACAGATACATCATGCTCTCTGGAACATGTTTACTGCCATATATTTTGTCCAACTCAATCCAATCAACTTCTCCCTCGTCAGAAGAAATCAATTCTCCATAAAAGTTGCTAGAATCAAACAGCATTAAGACCCCAGTTTCAAATTTTTTAATTGAGTTCGAAACGGTCATAACGCCTCGAAACCTAATTTCGGCCAAATGAAGGCCTGTTTCTTCCATTACTTCACGAATACAGGCTTCCTTAGGGGATTCTTGTATTTCTACCTTACCTCCAGGAGCGTTCCAGTAACCTTTAAATGGACTTTTATGTCTTTTTTGAACAAGTATCTTATTATTATCTCTTACAATACATAATGTAAAGATTCTAGTCACTTTAATCACCTCATCTCCTATTAGATAAGGACCCTTATTCTAAGATATCAAATTGTCTATAAGCGTTAAAGAGAACGTATGCTTCATTTCATCTCGAAATGAACTCCTTTGGCATCATTAATGACCCTGTGAGTCGATACCTAAATCGTTAGGAGATGGTTATATAGATACAACTTCATTATCGTTATAGATTATTTGATATTTACGGCTATAGAACCGCATTGAACAAAATACAAACTTTCTACTGAAATTAAACACTATGACCTCAATAACGGAGTAAATCAAAAAGCACCGGAATATCTACCGGGCTATTCAGTGGCACATATTAATATTGAAAATATTCGTTTTGCATTAATCAAGCTTTTAATCAAAATGCTATTCATCGTCAATTTAAACATTTGATGCCATAGACATTTGCGATTATGCTAGGTAAACGGGGACACTTCACCACGACAACAAATACCAAATTACTGGGCACCGTGAGCGAAGCACGTAAAGTTAGAGCCATGAAAGATAAGGATGTCTTCTGCATTGATCGTTAAAAAGAAAATTATTTTGAGCGACAGTAAAAATAAACTGCCCCTCACGGCAGTTTATTTATTTCCAAAACCGACCTTACCCATGATAGAATAAAATAATGGGAAATTATGAATGATGCTGCGAAGTTATGTCAACGAAGGCATGAGTCTTTGGAGGGGTCATCTTGAAATATATTCATAATCAAATGGAAAATAATATATCTTTCCCAAAAGAAGAAGTGTATAAATTATTTGAAATAACAGATGAAATGGCAATAAACGGTGATGAATTAGTAAAGGATTTTACAGAAAATTTTTCTGAACTCCTTAATAATACATGGGAGAGGTTTCATCGTAATTATCCGACTGTTAAACAAATTGGATTAGAAGCGCTCGAACAATTTCTTATCCAAAAAACTGAAGTTATTAGAAGTGAAATTTTATCAAAGTATCTTTTGAGTGAAAACTTACATGTATTAATGAGCAACGGTTGTTCCATATATGCTGGCTCAAAGGCGATTAATCAAACAGATGAGTCAAAATGCAAAACACTTTTACGCAATGCACAGTTTCAAGATGAGCCTCAAATCACAGATATTATCCAGAAGTTGGTTGATGAAAAACCTGAAGTAGCTTTGGATAGATTATACGAAATTAAGATGTATTGTGCTAATGTCTTGAAAAAAGAACAATCTAGTCATTGGATAGATGATTTAATTATTCAATATAAAAATAGTTTCATTGAAGAATTTGTTAATACGATTGATTATCGAAAGAACCATTTACATAAATTGTTCTTGAAAAGATTACTAGCTCGAAGTATCAAGCTGAAAAGAGTTAATCTATTTACATTGAATTATGACTTGTTAATAGAGAAAAGTGCTGAAGAGATGGGGATATCTTTAAATAACGGATTTTCAGGTTTCCACTATAGAGTATTCATGCCATCTATTTTCCATCAAGACTTCCACATTAATAATTCAGATGGGAACAAATCTCAAACAAAAAGCATGAATTTATTCAAGCTTCATGGATCGTTATCTTGGAGGTTTGATGATTCAAAACCTCCATATGGGATTACTGAACAGCAGTATGATTTTGCGGAAAACGGAGATATGAAAACCATTCTACCTGAATGCATAATATATCCTGTTCAGAGTAAAAAGAAACATTCGTTGGATCTGCCCTATAGTGAGATGTTTAGGCAATTTATTGAATTTGTCAACAAGCCTAGCTCGACCTTACTAATTATGGGGTATAGTTTCTTAGACGAACACGTCAATGATATATTAACGAACGCACTTACAAATCCAAGTTTTAATATGATAGTCTTTTCTTATCTTGATGAAAATAGCCCATATATATCGGAGTACCAGAAGCGCTTATTTGAAAGAAGTAGAGAAGACTCAAGAATAATTATTTTTTCTGGAAACATACTTGGGAATTTTGAATACATCGTAAAGTTTCTGATTCCTTATGCAGATGATACAAACTTCGACGCCGTCTTGTTCAATACATATAAGAATCTAAAGGGCGATCATTCTCATGTTAAATAATGACAAAGTAATTGGTAAAATTGTCAAAATAGAAGGAATCCATGTCCTAATTGAAATTACAGAGAAAGACATTGCAAATAAGATTTCGTTATTTATGGGAAGTGGAGATTTTGCTGTATCTATAAATAAATTGTTATTTTCAGTTTTACCCAGTGGGAAAAAGGTTGTAGGAAGGATAACAAAGATATTTGATAGAAACATGTTTGACCAAAACTCTATTTTCATTAATGCATCGGATCGGTTTTTAATTGAAGCTGATTTGATTGGTATTCATGATGATTATTTAAAAAAATTTGATTCTGGAATTAACCATTTTCCTATTATCGGTAGCGAAGTTTATGCTGTGAATGAACGAATACAAAAATCGGTACTGGATATTGGTTCAAAGTGGAGAATAGAAGTGGGTAATAGTTTTAATGACCCTAATATTTATATCTCAGCTAACCCAGATATTTTATTTGGGAAACATTTAGGGGTATTTGGTAACACCGGTACAGGTAAGACGTGTACACTTGCTTCGGTAATTCAAGGGATTAAACGCAGAATCTATAATAACTCTGATGGTTCTAAAAGTGAGATAAATCCCAAAATTATTATTTTCGACTCTAATAGTGAATATGATCGAGCTTTTGCGAGCGAAGAATTCAAAGTAAGGATTATCACAAAGCAAGAACTTAAATTACCCCATTACCACCTAAACTTTTCAGAATATTATAAGTTTTTGGGTGCAAGTCAAGGCGTACAGGCTCCTGTTCTCAAGGCATCAATAAAGCAGTTAAGAGCCAAAAATAATGATGAAAAGAAGTTTAAATTATCCGATGTTCCCACAGAAATAAGGAAATACTTAATGACTCAAGCGGAAAAAGGGGCGGATAACGAGAGAAACAAGACCTTTAGCTTTTCGCAATGGTATGGATGGAATGCAACCATGATAAACAGGATAGAGCGGCTAATTGAAGATGAAGATTTGATTTCTATGATTGAAACTGATCAAAATACAGTTGAAGAAGTCTTGCGGAGTGACGATGAGGTTATATTAATTCAAGCCGATTTTAATAAAGACGAATTAGATATTGTTATGTTTTTATTCAGTAAGCTTATTTATGAGTGGTCAACAAAGAACAGAGATAATGAACATAAAAATCATGTTCTTATTCTTTTCGAAGAAGCCCATCGATATATAAATGAGGATGACGCAGAAGAATATAAACTGGGCAATTATTACATAGAGCGACTAGCAAGAGAAGGACGTAAATTTGGTATAAGTTTAATTATTTCAAGTCAAAGACCATCTGAATTGTCGCCGACAGTAGTATCACAATGTAATTCCTTTATAGTACATAGGATCACTAATAAGAAAGACTTCGATGTTATTAATAAAATCCTAAGTACAAATAATCAAAATCTCTTGAGTATTATTCCGGGACTAGAGAAGCAATACGCAATTGTACTTGGCGAAGCATTTGGATATTCCGACGTGATTAAAATATTTGACGCTTACCCTACTCCGAAGAGTGATGATCCAGAAGTAATATTCAACTGGAAAAATAATAGTGCGAAAGTCATCGGTGAAGCAATCAGCAAGTTGGATGAAGAAAGTACATTGGATAATTTCGTTAGGGGGATTGCAAATAGAACAAAAACCTAAATGACTAAAATTACTGTTTGATTTGGGCTAAGAAATTCTATTGAGAATCTAAAGTCGACAGGGGTTCGCATAGCATATATTACACTAGGAATACCTCTGAAGCTGGACAGTTTTTTTCTTGCTTCCATTGGGCGATGAAGCAACTTGCCAAACATTTTTAGTGCCTATAGGCTGCCATTTAGGGTAGCCTTTATTTGTTTCCAAATCTGTCCATATACATGGTATGATAGACCTATGTCATTTCACGTTGAAATATGCGCGAAAACAATGAAAAGAATCGAAAATGCGGTAGGTGAAACATGAAATTAGATGGGATTATACCATTATATAATAATATGCGGCTATTAAACCTAGACAGGTACAGATTTGGTTTCATTTACAATAACGTTTCCTTCGATGTGTTTTTCTTTCTTGATGAAAGTCCCTATAAATTAATGTTCGGTGTAAAGGCGGAAAACTTCTATTTTGAAAAGGATGTTAAAAAAGGGTTTGTTATTGACCCAACTCTTGAACGCGAAAAGTATTCTGAATTATGCCGAATACTCGGTTTGCAATACGATCCAATAAATAAGTTTAAGCCAATTTATTTCTTCTTAGAATTTAATAAGAACATAACACAAAAAGTTATTAAGAAGAATATTCCCAGACCACATGAACTAGCAGTTTATCGAAAAGATGTGGAAGAATCCGACAAAATATTTTTTATGGGTTGGCTAGACAATAAAGCCAATGATAACAAAGTCACTCCCAAAAATCTTGAAAAGACCAGGTTATTATTGGGGAGAGATGCATACTTCCGATGTAAAGCTAAAAATGTAAGTAGTAGATGGACAGATGATATCAAAAAAGCTCAAGAAGTAATATTAGATTTTTAGGTTTACGATAACCTATATCTTGTTTTCGTGAGATTTGGAATTAATTATACTTGAACGTATTCAGACTAATAATATTTTATTTTAGCGTAGAATCGAACAAGAGAGCGTAACTATATAACATTATTGAGGTAAGTTTCAAAGTAGCATAGTCAAGGAGAATTATCATGTATAACAATCCTGAGATTAAAAAGTTAGCTATAGAAATAATAGCATCTTTAGTATACAAGAAAACACAGATGTATGAGTTGATACTTCGACCAGCAGGGGTAAGTGATAAGTTTTTCTCGAGTTTAATGAAGAAACGTAACGTTGAAGGGAAGCCACTTACTAAACGAGACATAGGGGCTATAATCGTTCAAGAATTAGATATGAATCCTCAGTACAAGATGAATATAATTGAGATGATAAAAATCGCCGCTAACTGGAATCAATTTCACTTAACGGAAAATGAGATGCTTGCAAGAGCTACCGTCCAAAAAGCTAGGGAAGTTCTAAATGTTATGGAAATAATGGAAGAAAAGGAGAAACAACTTCTGAGAGAAGAAAAGGAGAAGGAAAGAAAGAGATTAGAGGAAGAAAAACGTGCAGCAAAGGTAGAGTTGGAACGTGAAATTCAAAACCAATCGAAGCTTCTGTTAATGATGTATGACGAACTTGTTATGATGAAGGATAATCCTCAGAAAAGAGGATTAATGTTAGAACAACTAATGAATATGCTTTTTAATGTCTATGATATTGCTCTTATGCACAGTTTTCGCCGCAATGAAGGTGGAGAACAAATCGATGGAGCATTCAAACTGGATGGATGGCATTACCTCGTTGAAATGAAATGGACAAGTCAAATAACAGATATGAAACAATTAGATTCATTATACGGGAAAGTTTCGCGTTCTGGCAAACAAACAATGGGACTGTTTTTATCAATTGGTGGATGGTCGCCACATGTAGTTCCTTTGATGAAACAACAACCGGACAAATCAATTTTTCTAATGGATGGTTTTGATTTCAGAATGGTGCTAACTCAGGATATTTCACTAATTGATCTATTACGGAGAAAAATTGAACGGTTCAATATAGAAACAGAACCTTTTGTAAGTGTCCTAAATATACTTGGATAGATTTTGCATGTTGAACGAATTAAGATGGAGAATCGAGAATAACTACTCCAAATATTTATCTTGATTCAGCGTTGGTATTCGAAGTAGCATTCGATGAATCTCGAAAATCCCTTTGGCAAAAATAATATAACAGAGGATAATATGTTCCCTTATTCGATGCATATGGAGACTGTTGCTTCCTCAATTTCTATGGGTTTAGCTTAATAACTTCCATGGATTGAGGGCTAATTGGACAGAGACTAATCAATCTGTAGGAGTAGGAGAGGTTCAGCCCTTTTGCTTGTAACTATGACGTTAACAGAGCTACTCACTTATTAACTTGGTGATCAGAGCTCGTGGTGGAGTTAAATCCATGAATTGGGCATTCGAAAACAGGAACTGGCATGAGAAGTGCTAATCAAATTCGATACGACAATATCTCCGACCGATCGGGGTGATGAGATGACAAATAATGAATTTGATATTGAACAATACCGGATGGAGCATCAAATGGATTATATCAAAGCTATCGATTTATTGAATATCTCTTCAAATAAAGATGAAGTATTTCACTGGATATACCAGATTACCAGATGGCATATCCCAGATGTTTTATATAAATACTTCAGCTTCACCGATGACGAAAATTTAAATAACTTGAAACTAAACACACTTTCCGAGAAAAAAATCTTTCTTGCTGATAGTAAAGATTTTAATGATCCATTTGATAATAAGGCATTTTATTATAGAAACGAAGATTTAAGTCAATTTGAAGAGCTGGGTCCATTTGATGGTCAAATTGGTGATGAAATAATGTTTTCCTCAAGAGCAGCTTCATTCACAAAAACAGGATTCAACTCGATGCCGATGTGGGCTCATTACGCAAATAATCATCGGGGTTTCTGCGTATCATACAATTTGCAAGACAGTGGCAATATTGAATTGGCTGGATCTACCCTGCCGATTCAATATACAGATCAAAGGATAGATATTACTAATATCCTAGTAAATTATGTTGATCTGGTTTTGAAAGAAAAACGTAAACAAATCAGCGAAGGAAGAAAAAAGATAATTTTAAATGACTTAACGTTAGTTTATATAATAGTGTTTTTACAGAATATTAAACAAACTAGCTGGCAATATGAACAAGAATTTAGATGTGTTGCCGGCCGAACATCCATAGGAATGCCTTTTATGAAAGCAATTCCCTCGGCAATTTTTGCTGGAGAAAAATGTTCGCCATTTTACATTGAACGTTTATGCGGCATAGCACGCGACCTTAATGTTCCTCTCTACAAATTAGAGTTCCAAAAAATAAATATGCTATTTCAATTGGAACCTATAAGAATCCTTTAATTGTGCGACATCGCCGTTACCTTAAAATGTGAATTAATCATATCTATATTCTAAAGAATTGGGTTGCTCAATGTTGATGACGATCTACGATTGCGACATAAACAAGACAAATTTGCTTTACTTCTCTTCTTTTCCCTGTGGAATTAATAAAGCTCCTCTGGTTCAATTCTCCAGTTAGTAATGAAGAAAGGGTAGGAACCAGAGAGTTGCAATCTTGATAACACTTTTAACAAGGTGGGGCACCGTAGTGATCGTATATGAAGCAACAAAACTTGAATTTATTACGGATGTATTTATGGATAATGTGGTTGAGCATATTAGTACAAATTTCAAAGAGAAAATTGGTAAAGTAAATGAAGGAGAAGTGCGGGCTTGGGACAATTCGTTGCAGTACATGTATCGGGTACTTGTCGATCCGGAAATTCCGGAGAATGCAGGAGTGGCCATCGAGTTTAAAGTTCCATATACGTCGAAGCGAATCGATTTTCTCATCTCAGGCAAAAACGATCGCTCGGATTCGGTCATGGTAATTGAACTTAAACAGTGGGATTCCATAGAGAAGGTGGACGGGAAGGAAGCTATCGTCAAAACTTTCTTAAATAAAGGAATAAGGGAAACACCGCACCCATCGTATCAGGTGTGGTCCTACTCAACTTTAATTGAAGATTACAACGAAAATGTTCAGAGCGAGAAAATAGAGCTTTATCCCTGTGCCTATCTTCATAACTATCCTATTTCACAAAATGATGACCCCATACTAGATCCAATTTATAGCTATTACATAGATCAGGCCCCCATCTTTGCAAAAGGTGATGCGGAAAAACTAAGAGACTTTATCAAGTCGCATATTAAATATGGTGACGATAAGGAAAATCTCTATCGTATTGAAAGGGGAAGAATTCGTCCCTCCAAATCGTTGCAGGATTCACTGAACAGCATGTTAAAAGGTAATCGCGAGTTCAGAATGATTGACGAACAAAAAGTAGTATATGAAGAGGCATTGGTACTCGCCAACAAGGCTCAACGCACGGGACTGAAACAAGTGCTCATTGTAGAAGGAGGACCGGGCACGGGAAAATCAGTTCTTGCTGTTAATCTGTTGGTTCAATTAACGCAAAAGGGGCTAGTAGCACAGTATGTGACTCGCAATTCCGCCCCTAGGAACATCTATGCGGCAAAGTTGTCTGGAGATTTCCGCAAAACGCGAATCGATAACCTCTTTAAAGGATCAGGCAGCTACTATGAATCTCCAGCAAATGAGTTTGACGCTCTTCTAGTGGACGAGGCTCATCGATTAAATGAAAAGTCCGGTATGTTTCAGAACTTGGGAGAAAATCAAATAAAGGAAGTCATTCAAGCATCCAAGTTTGCAGTATTCTTCATTGATGAGAGACAACGTGTGACATTAAAGGATATCGGAAGTATCGACCTGATTGAGAAATTCGCAGCGGAGCTTGGAGCATCGGTTACGAGAACTGAGCTTACTTCACAATTCCGTTGTGATGGTTCGGATGGATATATTAGTTGGCTGGAAGATGTGCTGGGTATTCGAGATACGGCTAACTCCAATGACATGGGGATAGACTATGATTTTCGAGTGTTTTCTGACCCTCATGAGATGAAGGCTAAGATTGAGGAGTTGAATACTGGGAAAAATAAATCAAGAATCGTGGCCGGATATTGTTGGGATTGGTCTAGCGCTTATCGAGATGATGCCTCTTATCATGATATTTATATAAAAGAATATGGCTTTGGAATGAGCTGGAATCTCAATAACACGGCGACCTGGGCTATTGATGGCAACTCCGTCCATGAAGCTGGTTGTATCCATACCTGTCAAGGTCTTGAGTTTGATTATGTAGGAGTAATTATAGGCAATGATCTTAGGTTTAATGATGGGCAACTCATCACGGATTTCAAACAGAGAGCAAAAACGGATCAATCACTTAAAGGAATTTCCAAGCTAATAAAGGAAGATAAACTGAAAGGTGAGAGATTGGCAGACGAAATCATTCGAAACACCTACCGTACCCTTATGACTCGTGGCCAGAAGGGTTGCTTCATCTATTGTACGGATAAAGGCTTAGAGGAGTATTTTAAAGAAAGACTAGCGAGACTATCTACGTCAAATATTTAGAGAGCTTTGCGATTCCTCGATTCGATTGAGGTGTCGCTTTTTTTGTGAAGATTAGGGAAATATGATCGAGAACAACTTGAAATGACATTTTGTTGCGGTAATAGTGGAAGCGCAGGAGAATCTTCTATTGTCGTCGAAGTTTTGATTAATAGCGTGAAATTTTTTACAAATAAGGTGGTTCTTCATGAGTTTACCTGCTGTTCTAACCAACATCTTCAATCATAAACAAAGGTCCTACAAAATGATCCTCATTCTTGCGTTATTGCATGAAATGAACGAATCAGGACAACGAGAGATCGGGCTCCAAAACATCAAGTCACGTTTTTTATTTCTCCTTCGGGACAGGGAATCACGCGGATTACCCGTTGACCCGCCAATAAATCAAGCAATGAGTTGGAACGATATAACCACGAATCAGCTTTCATCAACTATTGCGACACCTATCCAAGCTTTGGATAAAATCCTGGCTCTTAACGATGAACAGCAGACCCTTGGTTTTAGAGAAAATCTCTATAATTCTTGGGACAGTAATGTCCTTACCAAATTATATGATCTCGCTTCGCAAGAGCTTGAAAGATATCATATGCGACAGACAACTGATTTTTCGTTGAGGAATGCTTTGCATTCCCTTATGTCGCGGTACTTAACTGCGAAAAGCGAGCCACTTAAGAACAACTCGTTAGGCAACTATGTACGGAATCAGATCCCGACAGGAGTTCGCGGCTTCTCCTTCATTGAGGAAAATCCCAACCTGAAAGTTCTAGCTTCAGTTGGGATGGGGGTATGGGCTACGATCCCATGGATCGCTATTATGGACCGTCGAATTACAGAGTCTACACAGAGTGGAGAATACATTGTCTATCTGTTCTCGGAGGATATGAGTACCGTCTATTTAACGTTAGCCCAAGGTGTAACGGATGCCAATAAGAATGGGCGCGTCGTAGGGCATCGTTATCTACGCCAAAAAGTACAAGAAATCAGGAATCTCCTCCCGCTAGATGGTCTTCGTAAAGATGAGGATATTTCCCTAACTTCGGGTGGACTTGGCCGTGATTATCAAGTATCCACGGTCGCATACTACAAATACGAACGAGATAATCTCCCAAGTGAGGAAACACTGCTTCAGGATCTTGAGAATCTCGTGATCAATTACAATCAATATGTGGATCTGGCCCTAAATTCAATCCCTGAACAGGAGCAACAACCCGTGCTCAATCTCACCACACAAGAACGTCTTATTGAAGTCAAGACCTACATCACGCAGAAAGGTTTTGCCTACCCCGATCTTATCATCGAGAATTTCTATCTCTCCTTGAAGTCGAAGCCGTTTGTCATTCTGGCCGGCGTGTCCGGCACCGGAAAAACCAAGCTCGTAAAGCTGTTCGCCGAGGCGTTAGGCGCAACGAGCGAGAACGGGCAATTCGCACTTATTCCTGTTCGCCCTGATTGGAGTGATCCTTCTGATCTGATTGGCTACAAGGATCTCAATCAGCATTTCCGACCAGGTCCACTGACGGAAGTAATCCTCGAGGCGATTAAACCGGCCAATCAGCAGAAGCCGTATTTCATCTGTTTGGATGAGATGAACCTAGCCCGGGTTGAGCATTATTTTAGTGATGTCCTTAGTCTGCTAGAATCGCAAGCGCGACAGGACGAACGTATTGTCACTGATGCAATGATAAGGAAGTCGAGCCTCATTCACGAGCCTGATCTTCAGAAGTTTGGCAATCTTCCGATTCCCGACAACGTGTATTTGATCGGTACGGTGAATATGGACGAGACTACCCATCCTTTCAGCAAAAAAGTACTTGACCGCGCGAACACGATTGAATTCAATTACATTCAATTGGATCAATATCCAGCTGGCAGTACAGGAATCGCAAGCGCCCAGCCTGCGCCGAATGCTTTTCTACGATCCGCCTATCTCCAGCTCGTTGATGCTTACGATTCGACTTACAAGTCTCTTATCGAAGAGACGACGAATCAGCTTGTCTCGATCAACAATATCCTAGAGTCTATCCATTCCCATGTCGGGTTTCGGATTCGAGATACGATCTGCTTCTATCTGATCTACAATGAGCAAGCGGAGCTGATGACGCGTGAAGAAGCGTTTGATTTTCAGTTGCTGCAGAAAATCTTACCCAGAATCCAAGGCAGCAACAGCTCGTTCCGGCAAGTTCTTATACAGCTTCTCCAGATCACGCTCGGCAACGTGAAGAAGCTGGATATGAGTAAACTGGACGAAGATGCTTCGGAGCTTTGGCGAAATGCCAATAAAACGGTAGAAGGGGCGACCTATCCCCGATCCTCTCGGAAAATCGTCTTTATGCTGCGGAGGTTAGATGAAGATGGTTTCACCTCATACTGGCTTTCCTAACCGTGCCGTTGAGCTACTGCGTATCGAGACGAATTGGTTTCATCTCTATCTCCAAGGCAAGCCATTCCATCCTACTGTAGATACGTTGCAGCTTCATCGTCAAGACGACGCTAATTGGGTGGAGGCGCGTCTGCAGCCGCAGTCGCTTACCTCCGATCTGGAAATCCGTTCCATGGATCTATTTGATCCTGAACTTCGGGAGCTGAAGGCTTGGCAGATCGGAGACGTTTGTCAGCCACTCTTCTATGAGACTCAGGCATACGAGCTAGTGGTCGAGTTAGTGGAGGATTTGTCGCTAACGTTTTATCATGACAATCAATATATACGTGAGGCAGTCCTTCCGAAAGGGAGGCGGTTACTGAGTGGCGTGCTTAATTTTCAGAACGAAGTCGGTTATACGGAGTTCGAGTTGCGGCGTGAAGGGAAGCCTGTGTTTCGCTTACAACTGGAGATTTTCCCATCGAAGATGGATTACCAGAAGGATTATGAGGCGATCCTTCGCGAGGTCAATGCGCAGATTTATAATTTATCGTTTGATTTTCTACGCAAGACGTACCAGCTTACCGGGCTCAAAGAGACGCGCAACCAGAGCTTAACCGAGTTCTTCGTCATCCTCCAGCATGTGTTTCAGCAGCTCGTGCAGACGGTTGAACGAATGCAAAGTGCCCCGCATCATCGGATGAGGATGGAGAATCGGCTGGTGGACGCCTCCCGGGTGAAAAAAGCAGGTCGCGAGAATATTGCTTTTCTCGCTAAACGTCCTCATTACCTCGCATTAGATAATCGACATGGTTTTTTGCACATACAAGGACAGCGATACACGCCAACTCATGTACTCGAGACCAAACGAAATATCGAGTATGACACGATGGAGAATCGGTTTGTCCGGTAGGTGCTCCTTCGGGTACAGCAGCGGCTTCGTAGCTTAAAACATCTATTGAGTAAAAAGGAACGTGCGACGGATCCCGTACTCATGAGTAAGCTAAATCGGATGCAAAGCGATCTACAGCGGCTGTTGAAGCTAGATTTTCTTCGGGTCGGGGAAATGCGTCAGATGACGGTATCGCTTGTGCTTCAGATGGCACCTGGTTACCGGGATGTATACCGTTACTACCTGATGCTGATGAAAGGCCTTGCCATTCAAGACGATCTGTTCCGGTTATCGATGAAGGATTTGGCACAGCTCTATGAGTACTGGTGCTTCCTAAAGATCCATGAGCTTCTCAGTCGGAAACACGAGTTGATTAGGCAAGATGTAGTGAAGCTAAACCGTGGCGGGTTATTTGTTACGTTGGATCGGACCCGGGCCTCTCGGATTGAGTATCGGAACCCGAAGAACGGGGAAATTTTTACTCTTTACTATAATTCACTGCCATCCGGAGATGGAAGTGAAACGGTCTCGCAGCGGCCGGATAATGTCTTAACGCTTAAGAAGCAAGATGCTTCGATCGAGTATAAATATGTATTCGATGCGAAGTATCGGATTAATCCAGCCTATGAAGGCACGCCATATCGTCAGTCCTACAAGACGCCAGGTCCACAGGAGGATGACATCAATACGATGCATCGGTATCGCGACGCGATAGTGTATGCAACGTCTCGTGACCAGGGACAGCGGGAAGTAGAGCATACGATGTTTGGGGCGTATGTGCTGTTTCCGTACTCGAATGAGGAGGAGTATCGGGAGCATCGTTTCTACCGGAGTATTGCGCTTGTGAATGTTGGGGCGCTTCCGTTCTTGCCAAGCGCGACGTCGCTAGTTGAGCAATTCTTGGATGAGCTTATCCTCGATAGCCCTGAGAAAGCCTACGAGCGTTCGACGCGGCCCAGAGGTACGCAATCCTATTATGAGGACAAGCTGAGTGGGAAAACGGTGCTAGTGGGCACACTCAGCCGCCCGGAGCAGTTGAATGACTTGTTAGCGTATGGCTTCTATCATGTACCTTTGCGGCATTTTGTGCGGCATGGTGATCTGGCTAATCTGGCATATGTGGCTATTTATCAATCCAATACATTATTTGGCCGCGAACAAGCAGGAATCCACTACTATGGACGGATCAAGTCGTGGAGTGTCATGCCGCGAGATCAGATACAAGAGATTCCTTTGCGCCGGGGCGCCCCAACTGAGCTTTACGCTAAGCTGGTTGTGGAGGAGTGGCTCCCCAAGAGAATGCCTATTGTCCCAGGAGGGCATGGAGTGAAGAGCGTACTGCTAACATCCGAGTATATGTTCAAACGTGCGAGAGAAGTGGCGGAGCTTCGACTGGAGACAGAGGACCAGCTACGGGATTGGCGCGAGAAGCGTCGTCGAGGTAAGGTGAGCGTGCGATGGGATCGCTATGAGGTAGATCGTGCAACACAGCTGGAGCGGTTGGATGTGGAAGAAGAGGGGGAATAAATCCTTCGATCGTATGCGGGTCGATTAAATTTAATTGCTTTTGAAATTGGCTTCAACCACTGTAACTTTAGATTCCGCTGGAGGACTACATGAGCGATAAGATGATATCTACATCTGCTTTAGCGAAGGAAATGGGCATTCCTGCAAAGATTCTTTTTCAGAGGTTGATGGATGAAGGATGCATTTGTCGTGCAGGCGAAGCATGGGAACTGACGGATAAAGGTATTGAACTGGGCGGGACGAGGAAAAACCATCCTCAACATGGTGCA
The DNA here is from genome assembly GCF_014212125.1 of Cohnella nanjingensis. GTDB lineage: Bacteria > Bacillota > Bacilli > Paenibacillales > Paenibacillaceae > Cohnella > Cohnella nanjingensis. The sequence continues at coordinate 112,634 of NZ_JACJVP010000006.1, read as the reverse complement.
TATATTGCTTGGACTGAGTCGATCAGGGACTTTCTTTCGAACAAGGGCAGCTTAGAGAAAATGGTGACCGCTGTAACACTCAGTAAGCACTTCAGCATATCAAAATTCAGAATCAATCCGATCTTATCGGAGCTTGGTTTGGTTCAAAAAAATCTTAAGGGTTGGACCGTCACAAAGCTAGGCGAGAGTCTTGGCGGGAAGCAGTTTGAGTATGAGCAAACAGGAATCCCGTATGTCGGTTGGGATGAACGAATCCTCACAAATCAAAGGCTCTTGGAAACAATCAGTGCCGTACAAGGTATAGCGAGTCCGTACGAAGATGTAGCAGAGGAACCCATGGAATCTCAACAGCCGGGACTGAGCGGATTTAGAGAGAGGTTTGAGGCGAAGCATCGCGCGGCGGATGGTCATTATGTTCGCTCTCGTGCAGAGATGTTAATCGACAACTGGCTTTACATGTCGGAAATTGCACATGCCTATGAGCGGAGACTGCCGGTGGAAGAAGAGGTTTACTGTGATTTTTACCTGCCTGTAGGAAAAGTGTATATAGAGTTCTGGGGCCTAGTGAACAACGAACGCTATGCAGAACGCAAGAAAGAGAAGCTAAACATATATGCGAAATATGGATTTAACTTGATCGAGCTAGACGATCGTGATATCGAAAATCTGGATGACCTTCTTCCAAAGAAATTGCTGAAATTCGGTATTCAGGCATATTAGACAATACTAACCCGCTTATGTACCAATATCAGCGGGTTTTCTGTTTTTTCGCTGCAAGAAGTAGGATGATTTCCCGGAGGATTTATGACGAAGAAGGATTTGTTAATCAGATGGATGGCGGCTTATGAGCAAATCGTGATACCATTTTCAACGATTGATTATAAGATAAATGTGCTGAATATCATTCAAATGATCGCAGAGAAAACTGCGGGGATGAGTTTCGAGGATTCTATTTATATTTTGCGCATGTGGACGGATGAAGGTTGCATCCCTATTTACATTGGTCGAAGTAATGCACCTGTAACCCGATGGAAATCACATCTGACCGGATTAATAGGGGGCAAAAAGCTATATAGCAGATGGCAAAGGCTATTATTGACCGAGGATGGTCTTATGAATCAGAGAGTGGACTTGATGATTGTATTGGATTCGATGATTAAAAAACCACCGATCCCTGGCTTTCCATGCACCATAGGAGCGGTGGAGTATCAACTAGTTAGTCTTGCCTCTGACGCGTACCCAGCTACTTTATTAAATCATGAAGGGAACCGAAGATGATCCAATTGGAACCTTGGTTGCTGTCAATCGGCGGTTATTCGTTAACTCCACTATTCGAAACCGATGAGCGTTTACAAGTACAAGTAAAAATGAAGCTTGTAAAAGATAACCCACGACAGATTCTTAAACGTTCAAGATTGATGGAGGAGGCTGTCATAAATCTTATTGAGTCGAATCTGGCTAACCCGCAGTGGGAAGGCATTATCTATGTTATGGGTAAAGGCATCCCGGGAAATTTCACTCCGCTATATATCGGGAAAGCAGAGAAGAAGGGCGTAAGACACGACATCAGCGTTAACATTAAGAACATTCGAAAGAACGAGCATAAATTTGCCCGCTGGGGAGATGGACTTGCCTATCATATCGGTGATTTGAGTCATGTTTTGTTTGGTTTTGAAGGTTATCAGAAACCCCAATCAAAGTACCAGAGATGGGCAGAGGCGCTGTTCTCCTCTTATAATCCACCTATTTTGAAGGAGCCAATCCACTTCTATCTCGCGCCATGGTACGAAGGTCAACTGGGCTTATCCGGATTAGCCTGCTCTTTACCTGCCGTTGAGAAAGAAATTATCGCTATAGCCTCTGCTAACTTTGGAAATGCCTTATTGAATAAGGACGGTATATGAATGAGACAAGTGGCTCTGATAAGCTGCACAAAAGTGAAACAAGAATTTCCCTGCGAAGTTCGGGAAATGTATTCGAAGTCGCAGTTATTTTCGAAAATGGTACGTTATATTGAGTCCAAACAATATTCAGATTGGTATGTGCTTTCTGCCCAATATGGTTTGCTTCATAAAAACCAAGTGATAGAGCCATACGACGTCACTCTTAACAACATGAATAGCTCGGACCGAAAAAAATGGGCTAAGGAAACAGCAAGTCAAGTCATTGATTTGGATTTCTCTACAGTAGATATTTACGCAGGTGAAAAGTATAGGCAGTTTTTGATCCCGCTACTCGAAGCCCGCGGGCTGAAGTGCAAAGTGCCCTTGCGTGGATTAGGAATCGGTGAACAATTAAAGTATCTAAACAACGGGCTCTATTAGATGTTTATATGATTTTTATCCTTGCTCTAGAGTCTTCTCGTACTCACCTTCTACCATCTTGAAAAAGTCGGACGGCTTAATCTTAAGTCCTTTGCAGAGGTCGAATATTTTTGTGACGGAAGGCTCGTTCCTGCCAACTTCGATCATGGAAATATAGGATCGATCAACGTCGCATTCCTGCGCCAAGTCCTCTTGACTCAAGCCTTGCTTAATTCGTATTGCTTTCAAAGTTTTCCCGATAATTTGCTTAATGATAACGGGCTGTTCGCTCAAGGAAATTACTCCTTTTATGTCCATTATCAATCTGGTATACTAACTGCAACAGATAATGTATTCAACAAAATGTAATTAATTTACATTTTCGTGGATTTACGAAAAATATGTTTGCATCCAAATTAAGCAGGAGGCCAACCATGCACCATCTACTTCATAAGTATGAGGAGGAAAAACGAAAGTTAAACGAGCTGGGGAGTAAATCTCTGGAGCAGGGGATCCCTTTGTTCAAGAATGAGGCTGTTCAAGCTCAGAGCCGGAAGGTAGACGAGTTGATTGTCCAATTCCATCAGAAGAAGGTTGGACGCGGACAGCAGTTGCTCTAAAAGAATGGATACCAGGAAAGGGAGAGGTGGATGGACTTTCCGTCGTGGTTCCAGAGTGCGATTCAGCAGCGGCTGGATGTTGTATCCGCCCGAACTAATTGCGATCCTGAGTTACTACAAGTACGTGCAGAAGAGAAAAAAGCGTTTGAGGCGTTATACGGTGGCATGGACGAGACGCAATTTGCAAGGTTTATGGCATGGGAGGATCAGCATCATCTGAAGCGAGCGTTGGAGAATGAACGCCTGTATCTGCAAGGTATGAGAGACGGCGTGCAGCTAGTCATGGCGCTCCTGGCTGATCCGTTGCCAGAAATTAAATAATGGTTTCCATTGAAAAAGGGATAATGCAAACTTGAGCATCGTCGAATAGGATGCGTGCATTCTCCAAATCACATACAAGCCCCAATCTCAATCGAGATCGGGGGTTTGTTTATGCCTCCTGAAGCTTACGCCTCCATCTTCTGAGCGGAATACAGTTTGTAGTACCGGTCTCGCTGCGCCATCAACTCATCGTGCGAGCCGGATTCGGCGTGTCTTTGTCGGCGACGTATAGGATGCGGTCGCAGTTCTTCATCGTGGAGAGGCGATGCGGGATGATGAACGAGGTTCGCCCCTTGAGCAATTCGTTCAAGCCCTTCTGGAGCAGGCGCTCGGTCCGCACGTCGATGGACGAAGTCGCTCCGTCCAGAATGAGGATGCGCGGGTTGGCAAGGAGCGTGCGGGCGAACGAGATGAGCTGCCGCTGTCCTTGAGATAGCTTCGAACCGCGTTCGTTGACCTCCGTCCTATAGCCCTGCTCGAACTCGCGGATGAATTCGTCGGCGCATACGGTCTTTTTCTTCTGTAAAAGAAAATCTAGAGATTTAAAGAAGGATTTAATTGTTTTGACGTTTAATTGATATGCATTGCGAACATGTCGAATTATGAAAATGAGGGGGAGAAAAGTGCCAGAACCAAAAAATAGCTCAATGATGGACACATTGAAGGTTGTGAAGGATATTTCAATTGCACTAACTTTTTCGATATATTTTTCTGGTTTCTTATTTGTTACTGCAAAGTATTCTGTGTTTATTAATGATCTGAGTCCCTTTGATATTATTTCCTCAAGTCTTCCAACAACTTTAGATTTGTATTTGAGAAATGGTGTGTTTGTATGTTGCACATTATTAATCAGTTACGTTGTCGCATTTTACCTATACACACCAATTAGTAATATAAGCAAAGGGAGAAAAAAAACGAAAAAGAAAAGGATAGTAAAATTAAGATTATCTGCAAATGGGGCGGTCAGAAGTGCGTTGGAAATGATACCGCCTGCAATTGTTCCTGGTATAATAATTGAATTATCCCATTATAATATTTATGTAATACACGTAATGTTTATTTTAACTTTCATATATCTATTTATATGGTACTTTCGTGTTAAGGCATACATAATAAGCGAAATCGAGAAAGAAAATGCCGTAATCTCAGAAATCCTGGATACTAATGGAGTTCCAGAAACTCAACCAGTGAGTAAATTTAACAATTCACTTCTTAGTGTATTGGAACTAAAATTGATTCGAAGACGAATTTCGAATGGAACAAATGCATACTACTTGATGATATTTCTTTTTTTTACATCGTTATTTATATGTGTATACGGTGTTAGTTTGCAAAAAGGTAAATTAATAAGTTTATCTGAAGGAGTGGGTGCATATAAAATAGCAAATGTGTATTATGATAACTCGAATAATTATCAACAATTTTATGTACTTGATGTTTCAAAAGATTTATTAATTGGATACTATAATAACAAGGCTTCAATAGTTCCAATTTCTAAAATATCGAGACTTGATATTAATAGTGTAAAACTAAAAAATGACATAAAGAAACTTGGTGATATTAAAACAGCAAATATAAATTCAGATCAACATGAAATAGCTAATACGATTTTAAAGTATTATCAACTCAGAATAATTGATAAAGACTCATCCGAATTACTTAGTGTAATAACCGATGATTTTTACCAATCAAATTATAAAATACATTCGCTTGATTCGATTGCAAAAAGATGGAATGTGAACAATGAGTATAATGGGCATCCACTTAATGAATATATAGGTGTTGAACTTTCTATACCAGAAATGCTTTATGATGGTTCATATGAAGTGTATGTGTACGAAATGTGGAATAAGTACGATGATACCGCTAGATATATAATGACTAAAGAAAATGGTAGTTGGAAAATAGATCATTTAGAAAGTAATAAATATTCGATTAGCTTCGAATGAAATTCAGCCTTTTGATTGGTGATTATCTTGATATGTATTCAAACTAAATAATGCGTGTGCTTTGCTAATATAAGCATTTTTGGTAAGCATACACGAAAAAGCCCAAGTGGAGACTCTGGGCTTTTTATAAAAGTAATAAGGTAGTTATCCAACACTTAAAAATGCTATTTTATACTTTTCTTCGTACTTTTTAATTTTATTATGGATTTCATGTTTTGGTATTTTAAAAAGTTGATGTTCATTATACTGGTCAAAAAGATCGAAGGTCATTATCTCATTCAAAAGATCACACTCTGAAATTGGGAATTGTTGTGTTCTTATTCCGCTTGTAGTAAGGAGACCTTCTGAATCATTTAAATATATCCAACTGAGTCCATAATAATTTTTGTTGGAATCTGTACCAATCCAAATATTTGGACTTGAACTTTTTAATTTGCCTTGTTCATTAAGATTTCTAAAGGATCGTCTAATATCATAGGACATGAACATTGGGAATTTTATATCTTCTTTACTTGAGTCATAGTAAATAGATTGTGGGTCGAAAATCTCATCTAAAGGAACAATTCCGTCTTCTTGAGATTTAAAGAATGCTTCTGCAGAAAACCAAACATCGACACACCAACTGAGTAAATCGTAATTCCGATATTTTTTTACTAAATACCTTGAATTAATCCGAAGCAAAGGTAAATCGAATTGTAAACAAAGTTTGTTCTTGATAGCATCTCTTTCTTTTTGAACTTCGCCTTTGTGGCTTTCACCATCAAATTCAAGTGCGAAGAGAGGCAACAATCTATCGTTATTATATATCGTAAAATCAAAGTGAGATTTCAAAGCAAAACTATATTCAGTATTCGTCAGACCACTTTGAGAAATATTAAAAACATCTGCAATTCTAACTTTCGGAAAAACTGAAGCGTTCATAGCCTTACAAATATCGTTTAGTCTCTGATAAGTTACATTCTCATATTTATTGAAAATCTCTTTGTTCATGTAATTTCATCTCACTTATATAGATAGATATTCACCTATGAGAATATATTGTTATTGGGGAATTTGTACAAATTAATATATTAGGTTTGAAGTAAGAGAAATCAATTTAATGATATATCCGATCACAACTCATCTACTTTTCTTCTGTCTCTCCACTCTTCAATTTCACGAGGGTCAACGTCTAGAATTTCGCAAATATGTAGAGCGATGTTGATCGTTGGCGCACTGATACCATGTTCAATATTTTGATAATGCTTTAGCGAAACGTTGATCGCACGGCTCACTTGTTCTTGCGTGAAGCCTTTTTTATTTCTCGCTTCAATCAGCTTCATAGTTAGAGAAACACTCCTTACTGCATTTCTATCATCGTAGACAATTTGAGAAATTTTGATGACAAATTATAATTGGCGAATTATAATGCGTATTATAGGGTTTGTAAGGGGGCTTCTAGAAGCAGATAGCCAACCATGATAGAAGCAAACAATGAACATAAAGGGAGTGCCAACCATGCACCATCTACTTCATAAGTATGAGGAGGAAAAGCGAAAGTTAAACGAGCTGGGGAGTAAATCTCTGGAGCAAGGGATCCCTTTGTTCAAGAATGAGGCTGTTCAGGCTCAGAGCCGAAAGGTAGACGAGCTGATTGTCCAATTCCATCAGAAGAAGGTCGGACGCGAGCAGCAGTTGCGCTAAAAAGAATGGATACCAGGAAAGGGAGAGGTGGATGGGCTTTCCGTCGTGGTTCCAGAGTGCGATTCAGCAGCGGCTGGATGCTGTATCCGCCCGAAGCAATTGCGACCCTGAGTTACTGCAAGTACGCGCCGAAGAGAAAACGGCGTTTGAGTCGTTATACGGTAGCATGGACGAGGCGCAATTTGCAAGGTTTATGGCATGGGAGGATCAGCATCATCTGAAACGAGCGTTGGAGAATGAACGCTTGTATCTGCAAGGTATGAGAGACGGCGTGCAGCTGGTCATGGCGCTCCTGGCTGATCCGTTGCCAGAAAATAAATAAATACATCGATTGAAAAAAAGATAGTTCAAACTTGAGCATTGGCGAAAACCTTACATGCAATCTCAAATCACAAACAAGCCCCTAATCTCAATAAAGATCGGGGGCCTTACTTATACCTCCTGAAGCTTGAGCCTCCATCTTCTGAGCGGAATACAACTTGTAGTACCGGCCTCGCTGCGCCATCAGCTCATCGTGCGAGCCGGACTCGGAGATGCCATTGTCGGAGACGTATAGGATGCAGTCGCAGTTATTCACCGTGGAGAGGTGATGCGCGATGATGAACGAGGTGCGTCCTTTGAGCAATTCGTTCAAGCCCTTCTGGAGCAGGCGCTCGGTCCGCGCGTCGATAGACGAAGTCGCCTCGCCCAGGATGAGGATGCGCGGGTTGACGAGGAGCGTGCGGGCAAACGAGATGAGCTGCCGTTGACCTTCAGCTTCGAACCGCGTTTGACCTCCGTCAATAGCCCTTCTCGAACTCGCGGATGAATTCGTTGGCACAAACGGTCTTGGCGGCGGCGATAATCTCCTCCTCGGTGGCGTCAAGCTTGCCGTAGCGGATATTGTCCAGGATCGTGCCTAAGAAGATGAAAATTTCGTATGACAATTTTCGCGAGATTAAATGATAAAAACTATCCGGGAGAAAGATGGTTTAGTAAACCTTTGGATATTTATAGCCCATAGGGAGGTTGTATTAATAGTTAACAAAAAATATTAGTGAAGTCATGAGTATAAAAAACTATAATTTATTTAGTTCAAACAGATTATGGGATTTTTGGTCAACAAAAGATATACTCGAATTGTATCAAAATACCAAAACCTGCATCATTAAGGAGGAAATGGAATGAGAATCGGGAAGTATCTCGCTACAACAAGCTTGGCAGTTGTGATTATGCTCTCTTCGGTAATACCAGCATTTGCTGGATCTAACACATCGAGTGGTGTTGTGGCTGCCCCTGTACTCAATGAAAGAGTCGTCAATATCTTAGAGAAAAATAACGTTGACTTTAAAGTTCAGGATGGTAATCTAAAGTTAGTCGAAACATCACCTGAATCTATTGCTGAGGTTAATAAACTGATCGCTTCAGAGTTCAATGCAGCCAATCCTAACGCTCGAACTGCCATAGCTGCTGTTTCTTATCCAACTCCCTACACGCATATGAAACAATATGACATTTTTAGATCAAAGAAGTTCGAAGCAGCATCAAAAACAGCTTTAGCAGCAGCCGTAATTGAATGGGCAAAAGGTGGTTTTCTCCCCAACCCATATAAAATTAGTGTTACCGCTGCCGGTGGATTTGCGGTCTATTATTTCCTCAACACTGAAAAAGAAGACTTATATTTCGCTATTAAATACTACTATAGAGAATTTGGCCCCGGAAGATTTGATTCAAACGGTAATTTTTACGGAGATTATGATGTCAAAAAAGAAATACGAGTTACAAAAAATTCAGATTATACTGGAGGTAACGTTGAAACAGAAGTACAACAAGGTACTATTATTGAACCTTGGTTCTGAGGTGAGATGAATAAATAAAATCGGTTACATTATTACTTTCACAGGAAACTTTATATTAGCTTACTTTATCTACGAAGACGGCTATGTTAAACCTCTACTGCATTCCATCATTATATTGATTTTGATTGTTATTTTGGATCAATATACGAAATTCAGAAAGAAGAGACATAGCAAATAGACCCTCACTGGTACGGCCTTTGTCCTAAACTCTATTAGGCAAAGGCCGTTTAGTTTTGACCTGCAAGCATTCCGTTATCCCGAACCACCTTCCCCGTATCCTTATTGCCGCTAACCTGCTCCGCCGGCGAGTTCTCGATGACGATCTGAGTGATGGCCTTGTCGGAAGCGTTTCGCACGGCCGGCACAAATCGTGTGCATACCAGGCGTAGCATCTTGCTGATTTTCAAAACAAACTATTATCGTTTCAAGTAGCACCCAACCAACCTACGAATTGTTCTTTCATTCCCTAGTCCCTCCCCTTAAGGATTCCCGTATTGCTAAGCCGCCAATAGCCCGGATTCTCAGATCAGTCCTCATAGAAATAGAAAACCACTGGGGGACGGATACGCATATTCGACATGGACAAATACCACAAGTGGCGTATAAGCAAGACGGCGACACTGACGAACTAAGCAACTTTACGGACGAGCGCCAACAGCGTCGTGTTGGCGGCGAGATTGGCCACGTTTGAGCCCGAAGAAAGCAGCGGTGTTGATCATGGCGTCTATGTTAGGCTTCTGGCTCCGGTAGGGGGTGGCGTACAATTAGTCTGAGTCGCAAAAGAGAAACGCTCCGCAGTGAGATCTCGGCATTCTGCTAGAAACTTATCCTTAGCCAGCGCGCCGTCACGCTATGCGAAACGGAAGCCACGGGCGACGCGATCGTCGACTGCGGCGGGATGAGGCGCTTCGACGAAGCGGTCTCCTCTGCCGTTCTATCCCTTGACTCCCGTGCTGGCGATGCCCTCGACGAACCATCTCTGGCCGATGATGACGACGATCAGCAACGGAATGAAGCTGGATACCGACGCGGCCATCGACAGTACGTAGTTCGTGCCCATCTCATCCACGTAGGTGGTCAAGCCCAGCGGGATCGTGAACAGGCGGTGGGTTCGGAGGAAGATCAGCGGGTTCTCGTAGTCGTTCCAATGCCAGTTGAACGTGATGATCATGAGCGTCACCAGCGCCGGCTTGGTCAGCGGCAGGCAGATCTGCCAGAAGACCCGCCAGTAGCCGGCTCCGAGTGGTGGTTTATCGGAACCTTGTTATCTGGTATTCTCTCCACAGCAATCTCTAATCTTTCCAACGCTTACGCAGTCCAGACGGAGGCGATCTTCATGTGCTCGATCGGTGTAGTAGTAGTTGCTTTGGCGCTTTGCGAGGAGTCAGGTACGAACCAGTCAGTTACATAGCCAAGCACTAGAGACAGATACAGCACCAATAAGAATTGCTTCGAACGGTAAGTCTTATAGTTGCTGTATCTGTCTGCTGCAACTACACTAGAAAAAGGACCGGAATCAACCGGTCCTTTTTTATTTGGTTAACATAATTAGAACTAGCCTCACTTACCGGATACCCATTTCCGATCAGCTCGTTTGCGAGCAACATGACTCCATATAATACAGGAAGATCGGTGCGGTCTTGCTGCATTTGGAACTCAGATAGCAATAATTCGGCCAGAACAGGCAACATCCGCGGAATGCTGCGGCGCATAATAAAGAGTACCATCGGCGTAACAAAAGCCAAGGTGTAAAACAGAAAAATGAACCACCTTCACTTGATGAATAATCCGGAGCAAATTGAGCCATCGTTCCGGTGAGTGAGAGCCACGTCTCCGGCGTTTTTGAGCCACCCTTCCGGACGGGGTGAGCCAACCCAAATGACCTCCTGTTAGAATGAACTTTATGCGTTGTCGAAAGATAACGCAAATCATTTATAGGAGGTCACTATGACCCAATATCGCGAAATCCTGCGGCTGCATAGCCAAGGGATCAGCCAACGTAACATCGCCCTCAGTTGCGCCTGCTCGCGCAACACCGTCTCCAAGATTATTCAACGGGCAGACGAGCTGGGAATCACCTGGCCGTTAGAGAGCGAGCTTACAGATAGACCGATCTGCAATCAAGAACCTGAAAATAAAGTCCTAGACTGTCGCTGTTTTATTGAACTAACGATCCCAGTTAGGATTCCTGAGTTGGCAACTACATGGAGGAACAGGTATTCAAAAATTCAAAGGAACTGCTCATCTGGTTATGAAAAACAAGGGTTCTACAACCAACAGGGCCGTGTCAAAATATGTGGAGGCTCAAACAACATCTTAGGTAATTATTCAGTTTCGATCGGCTATGGTCCAGGATCTATCAGTTACACAAGCTATCCTCCCCGATCATTAGACCTCGCAGAGGTGTTCATGGACGAAAGCTGTAAGTCCATAGAGGTCGTGGAGACAGTATAGCTCACAGGATCGATTGCGTCCCCCAGGAAAAGAAAATGAGGTCGACCAGTAAGTTCTGGTGACCTCATAATACGATGGGAAATGAAGGTACTTGCACTTCCGCTCAGGATGGCCTTGAATCTGTCGTTACAAGCAGCGTTGGTAACCGTATTACAAAAATTCATTAGGTGGCATTGTCACGAAGCGGCTGAAGGCGATATCGCTCTTCGGTCCACGAATGAGGTCACACTTCAGTTCAAAAAGGCGAAGATGTTAAACTTATCCTTTAACCGCTCCAGCAGCTACGCCTTTGACGATGTGCTTCTGCAGCAAGATAAAGACCAGGATCGAAGGGAATACGGCCATTACCATGGCGGTCATTGTATATTGCCAATCCGTTGTATATTGTCCGACAAACGTGTATGCGGCAAGGGTCAAGGTCCGGGTTGAATTCGTCCCATTAACCATAATGAGAGGCAGCAAAAAGTCATTCCATATCCACATCACATCAATAATGATGACGGTCGCGGTAACGGGGCGCAGCAGAGGGAAAATAATTTTGAAAAATAAGTAAAGGCCAGATGCGCCGTCAATCTTCGCGCTTTCATCGATTTCCAACGGAATGCTTTTCGTAAAGCCGTGATAAATAAAGACGGCGAGCGGTATCCCGAATCCCCAATATTGCATTCCCAATCCCCAAGTGCTTTCCGAAAGATGAAATTGTTTGGCCAACTTAAGCACTGTAATCATAATGGTCTGGAACGGGATTAACATGGGGATGATGCAGTACAAGTAGACGGCTCCACTCCATTTGTTTTTTGTTCGGGCGAGTTTGTAAGACGCCATCGAACCGAACAGGATAATCCCCGCAACGCCCAGCACGGTAATGATCGCGGTGTTCAGAAACAGACGCGGATAATGAAGGTAGGTCCAGACATACGAATAATTCGCAAACTGGATTTTATGTGGCAACGCCATTACGTCCGTCATGACTTCTCCGAATGTTTTGAACGAATTCATAAGGACGAGGAGAATCGGAAACAGAAACAAAATTCCAATAATAATCATTATAACTTCGATCAGGATCAGCTTGCTTCTTTTGAGTTGCATTAAGCTTCAACCTCTTTGCTTTTGAAATATTTAAGTTGAATGATAGTAATTAGCATGATGGCAACAAACAGCAGCAGAGCTTTGGCCGTGCCGTACCCGTACATATTGTTTTGAAAAGTATCACGATAGATATCCAGGGTGACGCTGTAGGTGGAACCGCCAGGTCCGCCGCCTGTTAGCGATAGGATAATATCAAACACTTTCAAGGCATTCGTTAGGGACATGAAGATGGATACCGTAATTGCTGGTGCAAGCAAGGGAAACGTGATGGAGAAAAATCGGCGAAAAGGTCCGGCCCCATCTACAGTTGCTGCTTCAAGCAATTCGGGTGAAATGGATTGCAATCCCGCGATATAAATAACGATGTAGAATCCGATCGACTGCCAAATGGATACAGCGAGAATAGAAAAGAAGGCTAGGCGAGGCTCTCCGAGCCAACTAAGATCGAAGACGGAAAATCCGGTTAGTTCGCTGAGCGAGGTAAATCCTTGAGCTAAAATAAATTTCCATATAAATCCAACAATGATGAGGCTAATAATATATGGGATAAAGAACACCGTGCGAAGGAAAGTGGAGGATTTTAGCTTTTGATCAAGAATAACGGCCAATATTATTGCAATAGCATTAACTAAAACGATGTACAGAATGCTGTATTTTAAAGTAAACAAGGAAGAATTCACAAAGTTGTTGTCGCCGCTGAAAATATTTTTAAAGTTATCCCACCCGATGTAAGTCGGGCTTTTTTGGATCCCGTTCCACTCCGTGAAGGAGTATTTCATACTCATAAAAAACGGGATAAAAAAAGCGAATAGTACGCAAACGATTGCCGGAAGCGTAAATATTCCGAATTCCGCGGTTTCTCTTTTTCTCTTGCCAATTCTTTGCATTGTTTCACCTCAGATGGATAGTTGCTTTACGAATTTTATTATAAGGACTGGGCAAAGAGGATTGAATGTATTAAAGTTTTCAACTAAGGGTAATAAGGTACGCTCAGAGGAGATAAACCTAAATCATGAAAAAAGCGCTGGCATCGTTATTCCTGTCCCTAATCAGGATATGCACCCGCAAACTCGTCATCAAGCTGATCTTGCTTTTTACTTCGATCATCATCCTTGCCGTAAGTACGCTCACTTTCATTTCGTATAAAATGCTGGAAAAGCAGTCTGTGGAGTCGAATCTGGCCGGAAGTACGAACAATTTGAGATTGGTCAACAAAAATGTTCGCAACTACATTGGAGAAGTATCCCAGTTCACCTCCCCGCAGTACCGCTACGAGCAGATCATGAATGCCCTTCGCAATGAGTCCGATGACACGACGTCCAGAATGTATTTGGAAGACTATTTACGGGTACTCTTCTATTCCAGGACGGATGTGGAGGGCATCTTTCTCTATTTAATAGACGAAAATAAGGTTTACACCTTAACTAGCAAAGATATTACGGTCAAAACCTCCTACAACGATACCATTCCGAACGAGCCCTGGTTTAAGATGACGCTAGCCGACAAAAAAAATAGATATGCTCAATCTTTGCTTGAGAATACAGATATAGGATATGGCGTGAATAGCGATCAGGTGTTTATAGCCTCGCATCGGGTGCTTCGCGACCTAGTGGATCGCAAGCCTAGAGCCATCTTGTCGATGGTAATGAATTCTTCCTATCGGGATGAAATGGTGAAGGACAGTTCATTAAAAGAAGGGGAAGACTTGCTGCTCCTCGATATGAACATGGTTCCGTACTACGCCAGCGATCAGCCCACCTTAAAATATTTGGACGATGCCGAATTTCGAAGCCACCTGCTAAACTTGCCGCAGGGGGGCCAATTCACCTGGTCGGACGGAATAAAAAAATATATGGCAATCGTTGACGTAGAGAAGCAAGAAGGATGGCGTATGATCAAGCTTCTTCCCTACGTTGAAATATATAAAGCAGCCCAAACGAACCGAAACCTGAGTTATTCAATTGGAGCTGTCTTGTTGTTTTTCTCTATTTTGTTAATTATGCTAACGGTTAATGCCATAACAAAGCCCATCAAAATTCTTACGCGAAAAATGAGAAGGTTTAGCGAAGGGAACTTCGATGTAGAGATGAAGGTAAAGGGAATGGATGAGGTTGCTTATCTATCCGACCAGTTCAACCTTATGGTCTTGAGAACCGGGAATTTGATTAACGAGAAATATAAAATGAAACTGGTCCAAAACAGCGCGATATTGAAGGCGTTGGAGGCCGAGATCAACCCGCATTTTCTGTATAATGCGCTCCAAGCGATTTCTACCAAAGCTTTAAAAAGTGGCGTGGAGGATATAACCGAGATGGTCGATGCGCTGGCTTTGACTTTGCGATATTGTATCGGCGGCAAGGAATTTGTGCTGCTTAAGGAAGAGATCGAGCATATCGAGAACTACATGTTAATTCAAAAAGCGCGTTTTGGAAAACGGTTGCTTATTGTCTATGATCTCGAAGATGAATGGCATGAATTTGAAATTCCGAGGCTTACGCTTCAATCACTGGTGGAAAATTCGGTGAAGCACGCGGTCGAGAAGGCAGATATTCCAGTTACGATCGTCATTGCAGCACGCATGGAGGGACAACATATGGTCATTCGAGTGACTGACAACGGTCCTGGGATGAACGCAGACAGGTTAAAGCAAGTGAGAAGCTCTCTGCTTGAAAGATGGGAGGATCGACACGGTGATAGCATCGGGCTGAAGAATGTTAATACGCGCCTTGAACTGTTATACGGCGATGAAGCCGGCATTGAAATCAACAGTGACGAATCTGGGACCGAAACTCGCATGATGATGCCGAGAAAGGATGGCGGAACGATTGTATAAAGTACTGATCATTGATGATGAAGAACCGTTAAGAGAAGCGATTAAAATTTTGGGAGATTGGGAGCTTCACGGAATCACAGAAGTGCTTGAAGCGGAGAACGGAAAAGAAGGGCTGGAGGCCGTCAGGGTACAAAGACCGGATATTGTACTGGTCGATATGAGAATGCCGAAGCTCGAGGGCCCGGAATTCCTACAAATCGTAGAAAGCGAGTATCCTGATCTAGTCGCCATCGTAATCAGCGGCTATAACGATTTCAATTATATGCGGCAAGCCATCAAATCAAACACGGTTGATTATTTGCCCAAGCCCGTAAAAAAGGCGGAAATCAACAAGGCGCTGTCGGTGGCAATTGCGCGGTTGGAAGGAAAACGAAAGAAAATCAAAGAGTACAACGAGCGTAACATGGCAATTAATATGTCGTTACCCATGCTCAAACAGCACACTTATTTCTCTTTGATTGAAAAAAAATTCAATATTCAAACGATTAAAGCCAATTTAGCCTACTTTCAACCAGACTATGCGAATACAAGCTTGCAAGTGATACTTCTTCGCCTGCTCAATCTGGAGAAAATTGCCGTGACAAAGTTTAATCAGGAGCTGGACTTGCTCCACTTTGCCGTCACAAACGTAATCAACGAATCAGGCGAGGAAGGCATCGCGTGCTATAGTTTTGTCCATCCCAAGAAGCAGAGCGATATATTTATTGTTCTTACCCACAAGGGGAATCCGTCGCAGGCTGCGAAGTACGAGGCTGCTTCTTTCATCAAGCAACGCATTAAGAAGCTAGAGGAACTGATAGGGATCATTTCGATTGCTGCTATCGGACCTGTTTATCCGGATCCGTTTTCACTTAACGAATCATATAAGATTGCGGAACAGATTATGAATACGATCAATATTCTGGATCGGAAAGAACTTGTTTTTAATGAGCCGGATGAGCAAGCGAAGCTCAAAATGCACTCTCTAACGCCAAAGGCTCCTTTGATGCGGCACGCCCTGGAGCATGACGGCCGTGGGATTCGCCACTCGATTATAAAAGAGTATATGAGAACGGTTGAGCTGTCCGGTTATTTGGGTTTGGGCAATGCTTACCGCAATCAAGAGGAACTTAGCATGTTGCTCTACGATATTGCACTGGAACTGGGCGTTTCCTCTGAGGAATTAGCGCAAGTTAAAGGCTGGATCGGCGCAGATTTTGAATTTAAGGATGCGGCAGAGTTCGAGCGGACTTTAATGCTGCTTGTCGATCGTTATGGAGAACTGATCGCCACTGTATTGATATGGAAAAAAGCCTTTGACGTCAACGAGATCAAGTCATATATTGACCGATTTTATTTTCAAGACATAAAAATTTCCCTTTTCACAGAGAAGTATTTTATAAGCCGGGTACATCTCATGAAGCTCTTCAAAGAGGAGTTCGGATGCGGGATTTATGAGTATGCCCAGAAGGTCAGAATGGAGAAAGCGAAGGAACTCCTTAACGATCCGATGCTGCAAATTCAAGTCATATCGGAATTGGTCGGCTACAGCAACAACCACTATTTCAGTAAAGCCTTTAAAAATTATTATCAGATCTCCCCCACTGAATATCGTGCTCGCCAGTCGGATAATCGTCCATAAGAGCTATTAACTTTATTACACTAAACACTGTACTTAATTGCATTTAGCTCTATGCCATGATTATGCATAATTAGTTTTGCAAGCATCTTCTAACATAGTGGAGGGGTCATCTTGGCAGCTTTAGTGAAAAAAATGCTTTCCGTATCGACCTGCGCGACAGTCGCAATCGGTCTTCTGGCAGGGTGCGGCGGCAATTCTGAAGAGAACAGCAGCCCGGAGCCGAGCCCGAGCGTGTCCGCATCGGCCAGTACGACAGCCGGGACCGAAGGTGGCGCTAGTACGGCTTCGGATAAACCGGCAACGATTCATATGTTTATCGCTTCGCCCGAGTATACTGACGCGTTTAACGCCTTCGTCAAGGAGTACAAGGAAGTAAAGCCTAACGTTACAATCGAGCTTCAAGTTACACAAGCGGATTATCCGACGCTATTGAAGACGAAGATCGCATCCGGGGACCTTCCTGATGTATTCCAAACGACGGCTGGCGGCGAGTTGGAGCAGTATGCGGAATATAGCGCGGATCTGACGAACGAGCCGCTTGCGGGTGTCCTGTCCGATAGCGCTAAGAAGAACATGACTATGGATGGCAAGCTGTTGGGTATTCCTTTCAAGATCAACTTGTTTTCGCTGATCTACAATAAGCAGCTGTTTGCGGATGCAGGCATTACCGAGGCTCCAAAGACGACGGCTCAATTGGAGGACGCGATAGCAAAGCTGGAGGCGAAAGGGATTACGCCATTTGCAAACGGATACAAGGAATGGTGGGTCCAGAAGCATATTTTCCAACACTTCCTTGATGCGGAGAGCGATAACCCGCAACAACTGGTAAACGACTTTATAGCTGGGAAAACAACATTTAAGGACCATCCGATCTTGATGAAGTATTTCGATTTTGTCGATATGACGGTGGCGCACGGTTTGCCGAAGCAGTTGGAAAAAGACTTCGCGGCTGAAACCAGCGATTTTGCCAGCGGAAAGACGGCGATTATGACCGGTCAAGGTGCATGGGCCGAGGAAGGCATTGTCAAAATCAATCCAGAGATTCAATTGGGTATCATGGGTTATCCGATCAATGACGATCCGAGCAAGTCGATGATTATTACCGGCGCCGATGCAGGCTTCCGCATCAACAAAGATTCCGAAGTACTGCAGGAAACGAAAGACTTCTTTAACTGGCTTTACACATCGGACTATGGCAAGACTTGGTTCCCGGACATCGCGAAAATCATTTCGCCGATCAAGGACGGAACAATGCCGAACTTGCAAATGCCAAGCGCTATGGGAGAACTGCTGAAAACGGAGAAAGCGGGAGAATCGTCCGTTATCTATTCTCTCGACAGCTTCCATCAGAAGTTCGGCGAAATCATGCAAGGGTATATCAGTAAAAACAAAACAAGAGATCAAGCGATTGAGGAAATTCAAAAGGCATGGATTCAGCTAGGAGCAGCGAAATAACTGAACTGTTTCTGTTCGGGGGATACGAAACTCGTACCCCCGAATGAATCGTTCATGAGTGTAAGCGCATTCCAATAGCAGAGTTTTCAACAGGGAGCTTGAATAATTAAGCTCCGTATACAGGAGGCTTATCCTAATGATTAGAAAGAAGACAGTATCCACCAAGCTGCTGATATATGTCTTGGTCATTTGTTTCCTTAGTGTCGGTTTTCCTAAACCGTCGTCGGCTTCATATACTTTTACGAAATCTGACATTATAGATAGTATGAATGCTTTTCTGGATGCGCATTATGATGAAGGCAACATCGTCGGCTCCCACTTCTGGGAAGCTGCTTATTCGCGTGAAGCGCTTGTTCAATTCTATAATGCAACAGGATTGAATAAGGATAAAATTACAGAAACCTACAACTGGTTTGAAGCTACCCATACTAGAGATCGCTTCGGAAATCCACTGTCCTGGATCGAAAACGATGGGGACTGGAATGACGATTACTCTTGGCAGGCACAGTTTACAATGTCCGCGTATGAAGCAACCCAAGATCAGCATATGCTTGACCAGGCTAAATGGCACTTCGATTTCTTCTACAGCAACAACGTGGACGATAAATACGGTGGTGGCATGTGGCGCGAACGGTCGGCAAGAAACCAAAAGGATGTGCCGACGAACGGCTGGGCCATTGTGGCGACCGAGCTTTCCAAGTACTATCCTAGCGTTAAGGTTCACAACAACCTGATGAACACCGATAAAACTTATCTGGAAATCGCGGAAGATATCTATGATTGGATGAAAACCTCTTTTATGCGCCCGGATGGAGGAATAGAGAACTCATTTTCTGACGGGCATCTTTTTTGGGACGACAATCTTTATACGTATAATGCCGGAATTTTTATTGAACTGGCGTCTAACTTGTATAGTCTGACTCACAAAGAAACTTATCTGCAGGATGCGGTCAAAGCTGCCGATTTTGCAAGAGTACATTTCACAAACGGAGTTAAACAAATCGTTGTTTATGAAGACGATGTGGGCGGTCAGGGTCTCTACAAGCCGGACCCTGCCGGCAATGCTGAGATTGTGTTCAGAGGTATACTGATGCGCGGAATATATAAGCTCATCACGTTGGGTCACCAAACGCAGTACATCGATTGGTTGAGCAACAACGCACAGGCGGCATTCAATAATAGAAGTGTCGAAAATCTTACGGCACCCAATTGGGACACGCCATACGACGGTTCAGACGTAAGGTCGACAGCGAATGCCACAGGTCTTACGCTTATGGCTTACTCCCTGATGACATCCGAACAACCTCAACAATTGTCGGGTAGAGTGGAAGCCGAGAATGCCATCAAGACTGGCAGTGCTGAGAGACGGGCAGACCCGTTTGCATCCGGTCAATACTACGTAGCTAACTTGAATTCGGATGGCGCGGCAATTGAGTTCGATCACAGTATCGAATCGCAGCATCTGGTCATCGGATACTCCTCCGGTATGGATAACTCGAAGCTAGGACTGTACATTAATGGAGGCCGCATTGCGGATGTCCATTTGCCGAAAACGGCTGGTTGGTCGGGCGTAGGCGCGTATGAGGAAGTTACGCTGGATATCAACATTCCCAACGACGCTTCTGTCAAGCTGCAATTCGATCAAGCTAGCGGCGATGTGGCCGCAAATGTTGACTACATCAAGTTAGTGTCTTCGCTGAAGCCAGATAAGTCGGGACTAGAAGAAGATCTCAATCACGCCATGAATCTTGATCAAACTGCTTATACAGCGGAAACATGGGCGACCTTGCAGCCGGCAATTGATGCTGCGGTCGTAGTTTATAACAACGCAAATGCGACTCAAAGTGATGTAGATACGGCAGTGGGAAATCTGGATGCTGTCGTCCATGCACTGGTACGCTTTAAATTCACAGGAAAAGTAGAAGCCGAGCTTGCCAAGAAGTATGGAACTGCCTATAGCCAGTCGGATAGCTATGCATCCGGCGGCTTGCTCGCAGGAAGTATTGATCATGTCGGCTCTGCAATCGAATTTGAAAACGTCGCTGCCGCTTCAAAATTACTTGTTTCGTACGCTTCAGGTTCTAATAACCCGCATCTTAGTTTGTATATCAATGGACAATACGTGCAGGATTTAACCTTTACGAATACCGGGGGATGGACGGGGCAAGGCAGATATGCTCAAAAAACATTTGACATCGATATCCCCGACGGAGCAACGCTTAAAATTCAGTATGATACAGGCGACATTGCCGCCAATATCGATTATATTGGTCTAACCAGTGCGGACGATTCGGAACTGGCCGCGCTCATTGCAAATGTGAAAAATTACGATCGACTGGATTACGTGCCGGAATCTTGGACAGCCTTGCAAGCAGGGTTGATAGCGGCGACTAATGTTATTCAAGCCGTTCCATCGCAGGAGCAAGTAGATACGGCACTCACAAGCTTGCAGAATGTTGTAGCTAATCTGCAGATGTTTACAGGACGCTACTCCGGTAAAATCGAGGCTGAAATCGGTAAAACCTATGGAACTGCCTATAGCCAAGCAGATCAGTATGCATCTGGAGCATTTTTGGTTGGAAGTATCGATCATGTCGGTTCCGCATTTGAGATTAAGCATAGCGCAGCTACGGACAAGCTTGTCGTTTCATATGCATCGAATTCCAATAATCCACACCTTAGTATGTACATCAACGGGGTGTACGTTCAGGATTTGTACTTTACCAAAACCGGTAAATGGACGGGCAATGGCGCGTATGCCCAAAAAACGTTTGATGTGAGTATTCCCGACGGGGCCACGTTTAAGCTTCAATTTGACGCAGACGATGTAGCCACGAATGTCGACTACATTGTTATTTCAGCTAATAAAGCAGACCTGGAACAAAAGATTGCGAGCGCGCAGGCGTTCGAGCAACAGGATTATTCGCAAGCAACCTGGTCTGCATTGCAAGAAGCGTTAACTGCGGCGATTAATGTCGACGGCGATCAGAACGTATCGCAAGGTGATGTGGATACGGCTCTTGCAAACCTGAACACGGCTATATTGGCATTGGAAGCCCCAATAACGACTCCTGAAGCACCAACTGGCTTGTCGGCATCGGCGGCTGGCGCAAGCGTGGTCAACCTTTCCTGGACAGCGGTAACCGGAGCGGAAGCCTACAATGTATATGTTTCGGATTCAGAGAATGGAATTTACACGAAGCTGACGACCAGTCCTGTAACGAGAACGGACTACAGTCATACCGGCTTAAGTCCTGAAACCACTTACTATTATAAGGTCACAGCAGTCAATGAAGCGGGAGAATCGGAGCAGTCGGCAGTTGCGTCTGCGACTACGGCGCCAGCGCCTGCAGGTGCCCCTGAAGCACCAACTGGTTTGTCGGCAGCAGCAGCAGGCGCAAGCGTGGTCAATCTCTCCTGGACAGCAGTAACCGGAGCGGAAGCTTACAATGTATACAGTTCGGATTCGGAGGATGGAATCTACACGAAGTTGACGGACTTTTCAGTAACGGGGACGGTCTACAGCCATATGGGCTTAAGTCCTGCAACCACTTACTACTACAAGGTGACAGCGGTCAATGGAGTGGGAGAATCCGAGCAGTCGGCAGTTGCGTCTGTGACTACGGCGCCAACGCCTGTAGAAGCCCCTGAAGCTCCAACTGGCTTATCGGCAACGGCGGCAGGCACAAACGGGATCAACCTCTCCTGGACAGCGGCAACCGGAGCGGAAGCCTACAATGTGTATGGCTCGGCTTCAGAGAACGGAACCTACACGAAGCTGACGGATAGCGCGGTAACGGGAACGGTCTACAGCCATACCGGCTTAAGTCCTGCAACCACTTACTACTATAAGGTGACAGCGGTCAATGGAGCAGGAGAATCCGAGCAGTCGGCCGTTGCTTCCGCGACGACAGATCGCGTTAGTGGTGGCGGCACAACTACGCCTCCTGTAATTAATCCGCCGGTTACCAAGGATCCTCATGCACCTGTAGTGGATTCCTCAGGGGTAGCCACAATGACAATCGATCAAGAGACAATTACGAAAGCTATCCAAGCATCGAATACGGCGGAAATTATCGTTCCGAAGGCTGACGGTGCGAACGCTTATGTAGTAAAACTTCCGGCTGGTACATTTGCATCCGGCGATTCTTCGAAGAAGATTAAAGTTACAACGGAGCTTGGCACGGTGACTGTAGCAGGAAATACGCTCGGCACAGACCTCGGCGGAGTTGAGCAAGTAAATGTCTCGATTGCCAAGGCAGATACCAACAAGCTTGAGAAATCGGTACAGGCGGTTGTAGGAAACAGACCTGTAGTAGATATCAATGTGTATGTGAACGACAGCCGGAAAGCTTGGCAAAACAATGAATCGCCAATCACGGTAGAAATTCCATATTCGCCTACGGCGGCTGAGCTTGCCGATCCGGAGCATATTGTCGTCTTGCGCATCGGGAACGATGGAGGAGCAGTCCCCGTACCGACAGGAAAATATGATCCTGCAACAGGCATGGTAACTTTTAAAACAACTCAGTCGGGTCAATATGCAGTAGCGTTGGCAAATAAAAGCTTTAGCGACCTTAATGGCTACTCCTGGGCAAATCATGCAATAGAGATTATGGCATCTAAAGGAGTCATTAACGGCACTTCGGCCAATAGCTTCAACCCTGCGGCAGCAATCAAGAGAGCCGACTTCATCCTTATGCTCGTTAAGGCACTTGGTCTCACTGCGAATGGAGACGATAACTTTGCGGACGTAAGCTCTGGTGCATACTATGCTGAAGCCCTCGGGATTGCCAAGCAAATTGGAGTCGCAACCGGGGTGGGCGATAACAAGTTTAATCCTGAAGCGCAAATTTCCAGACAGGACATGATGGTTCTTGTGGATAGGGCGATGAATGCGGTCCAAAAGCATCTGGTGGAAGGAAGCAACGCGGATCTGAATCAATTCCGGGATAAGACGAGTGTGGCTGCTTACGCGGAGCAAAGCGTAGCCACTTTGATCAAAAACGGAATCATCACCGGCAGCAATGAGAAGGTGAATCCGCAAGGTAATACTACGAGAGCTGAAACGGCAGTCATCATTTACAGAATTTATAACAAATAGCAAATAAGTTTTAGCAAAGTTGCTTAGGGAGGGATTCCCCTTTAGATTGGCGTTTGGGCAACAATTTAAAGGGGAGCCTTCATCTTTATCAAGGACACAATGAAAAGACCTAAGTTACAAGGCAAGGGGATGACTCCAGTGTTGTAGGGGTCATCTTTTTAGTTGTTGTAATAGTTAAGCAGGCAACCGAACCGGAATGGCGGCTCTATTTCATCGAAATATTCACCTGAGACTGCGAGCCCCGAGTTGCCGCCTAGATCGCCGCCAGAGCGGATCAGGAGGTAATGAACCCCCAGCAGGAACCATAAGGTCCGAATCCCGATGATCACATAATCAAACCAATGCTGTACGGTACGGTAGCTGCTACCTTGTTACGGACCCAAACACAAGAGCTCAGGGACTTGGCAAACACAGGATTCCTCCCATGCGTCGGAGGAATGAATGGGTTAATCGCGAGTGTGCTTTCGGCAACTCCTTTGTCTATCTCGGCTAAATCTTTTTGCGCCGGAATTCGTTACAGTAATGCTGTATCCATGATAAAGGAGGTTATGAGAATTGAACGTATCGCATAGTCGGATTCCGGAAGTCAACGCGCAGTTGCAGGATGTCATAACGGACGAGCAGGCGCAATTTTTTATCGAAAACGGGTTTCTTGTCATTCGCAACGTCGTCGAGGGGGAAGAGCTTCGGCTGCTGCAGGAGCAAACGATGAGGCTTGTCGAGCGAGGCCTTGCAGGGGGATCCGGCGACAAGGATTTCATGTACCGGAACAGGAAAAACGGCGATCGCATCTATTGGCGGACTGAATATGTCATCAGCAAAGCGGAGGCGGGTAAAGCGCTGCTTGGGCATCCGTTCATCCTGCGGTCGGTGGAGAAGCTTCAGGGACGCAATTTCATTCCGAACTGGGACTCCTTGGTCGTCAAGGTCCCGAACAACGCCGCAAGCGTTCCGTGGCACAGGGATGCGGCCGTCCCGGCGGGGTGCGCGGATCCCCGGCCCATCTTCAATGTCGACTTCTATCTCGACCCGGCGGATGAGAAGTCGTGCCTGTGGGTCATTCCGGGCAGCAACCGTTGGGACGCCGCCAAGTCGGAAGAGCGATGCTCGCTGCCCGGCTTCGAATTCGCCGATGCGGTGCCGGTGCCGATGAATGCGGGCGATGTCATTTTCCACAATATCCAACTGCTTCACGGGTCTCCCGAAGGCGACGGCAACTCGCTGCGCCGCACGGTGTATTACGAGTTTCGGCCCGGGGAGATCGAGGCCGAGTTCGGTCCGCATACGCTGGAGTATCTTGCTTTGAAGCAGCACATGCTGTTCGATTGCATCGAGCGCCGAAAGCGAGCTTCCTACGCGTCCGGCGAGAAGCCGTTCAAATACCGGCCGGCCGGCGCTTTTGCCATCGCCGAGCCGCAGCCGCCGCGGACGTTCCGATACCCGCATGAGCAATATTGGCGCCAAACGGCGGCCCATCAGGAATAAATCATATTCGAGCAAAACCGGGATAAACTGAGCCCGGTTTTTTTCTTGAACATGCGCCCGAACGTGTGCACGTCCGCATATCCAACCCGCTCGGCGATTTCGCTGACCGACAGATTGCTCTGAACGGCCAGCTCCTTCGCTTTGTTGACGCGCAGCCAGGTCAAATACTGCATCGGCGACATGCCGACGTGTTTGCGGAACAAGGCCAGAATGTAGTTTTTGCTGAGACCGGATACGTGTTCGAGCTCCTTCATCCGGACTTCCTCGTAATAGTGATCATGCAGATAGTTCTTGATCAGGACCAGCTTGGGAATGTGCGGCTTGTCGCTCCTCGTTCTGGCGGCATACGTTTCTCCCCATTGGGCGGCTTCCGCGAAAATTTGCAACAGGAGGCCCTGGCAGCGGATTTGATGCGGCAGCCCCGGCTGGCGATAGTGTGCAACGAGCTGCGACAGCATGTCATCGACGGGATGATCGGCGAAGTTCCCGAGCAGATGCCGATTCCGAAACAGGTCGTCGTAAGGAAACGGCTGTGTGCCGAAATGGAACACGATCGAAATGCATACGTACGGCTGATCTTCGACGGTAAGGATGGAGTGGCGCTCTTGCGGACGATGAAACAGCAAGTCTCCGCGTCGCGTCTCATAATGAAAATCGCCGACCGGGTAATAAGCGAAGCCGTCTACCACGTACTGCAGGACGAACTGCGACATCTCGCGGTTGCGAATCGACCAGCCCTTGGGCGCATGAAACATGTGGGCAAGCGTAATATACGGCAGGAAATAATAGTCCGGTTGCTTTTCGATCGTTTCTGAAGGTTGCATGGAAGAAAGTTCATCATGGTTCATCGCGTTTCTCCGCCTTCATAGGATTACCGGTTGGTTTCCACGTCAGTTTGCAGATCCGATTATAACACGACGCAATACCGATATGCGGGAAGTTGAGCAAATTCCAAATAATCGAGAACGAATGTTACGTCGTCATTCCAAGACCGCATGTTCTACGAGTTACTCATCAAGTCCATAAGGTTTTCTTAGTCTTGTGGCCACGGGTTAGCAGCTCGTCGAGCAAGTCGGCAATAGCCTCGGGGGGCAGCTTCGCCGAGAGATAGGCGTGCGGCCCGAGAGGATCGGCGTTCCAGTCGTTGGCGCCGCTTGCGGGGTCGACCGTAATTCGGCCGCGCACGATGTCCCAATACGGGGCCGCCCCGTGGGCCGCATACAGCACTGCCGTCAGGTCCCAGCTCGGCCGTGCGGGCTCGTCGCCAAGATAGGCGGTATAGCTGCGGCGCACGGGATGATCCTCCGGCGCTTCCGCTAACAACCGCTTGCCGGTCGGAATGGCAGCCCCAATCTCATAGCCCGTAAACGTAATCGGCGTCGGCCATTGGCCGCATACGATGGCGGCAGATTCGGGGTGCATCTCGAAGTTCCACTCCTTGCCCTCAGGGAATAAGCCACCCATAACGACGAGATGCCGAACCTTGCAGGCGGCGAGCTCGGTTCCGGAGAGGGGTGAGATATCGTCCGCGCCGGTAAGCAGGAGCCGCATCAGATTGATGAGCGGGCCGATTGCGATAATTACGATGCTGCCGTCGCCAGCGTCAGCGAGCAGCTTGCGATAAAGCCGCGAGGCATCCGGCGCGGATCGCCCGTCCGTGTAGCGGTTGACGCAGGTGGTCGCTATCATGCGGTTGTACTTTTCGAAAAGATCGCCAACTAGAAAGCCTCGCGCCTCAAGTGTCCCGACCGGGATGTCGCCCCGTCCGTAGTAGGCGTTGATAGCGTCCAGGCAGCCGGCACCCCACGGACTGGAGGTGCAGTTCATCATGCCAATGGCGCGCAGCCGCCCCTCCGACTGCAAGGCGTGAAGGACGGCCACGGCGCCGGCATCGTCGCAATCCGGGCCGATGTCGGTATCCAGAATGACGGGGACAGGCCCGTCGCCAGGCTCGTAGAAGCTTTCCGTTCGCATGGTCTGCACCGTTCGCTCAGCCTTCATAGCGTCGTTGTCTCGCATTACGCACCTCCCTGAATAGAAGAGCTGCCGCGCCGATACGCTTCCTGCTGCCGAAGGAACGTGTCAAGCTCGCTTTTGGTCGGCATGCTGGACTGGGCCCCGACCTGACGGATCGCGAGCGCGCCAACGGCGTTGCCGATGCCGACGGCCTCCTCGGGGCTACTCCCCGTAGCCAGCGCAAAGGCGAAACCCGCATTGAAGCTATCGCCGGCGCCGGTCGTATCGACGGGCTTCGACGGATAAGCGGCGATATGCTGCAGGTCGATGTCCCTAATCAGATACGCGCCTTCCGCGCCGGCTTTCGCCACCACGGTATTCACGCCCTTGCGAAGAAGGATGTTCGCCGCTTCCTTCAGCTGCAGCACATACTGCTGGTGCCGGCCCGCGTAATATTTGATCTCCGTTTCGTTAGGCGTCATATAATCGATATGTTTAAAGATGGCGTCGGGCAGCTGGGAGGCCGGCGCGGGATCCAGGATAACCGTCTTGCCCGCTCCCTTGAGTTGTTTCATGGCGTAGGCGACCGTGCCGATCGGCACCTCCAGCTGAAACATGAAAATGTCCGCCTCCATCAGATGTTCCCAATTCTCGTCAATGTCCGAAGGCGCTAGAAGCCCGTTCGCTCCCGGAGAAATAATAATCTGGTTCTCTCCCTGCGGGTCGACCAGAATCATCGCCACGCCCGTCGTAGCGCTCTTCACGGCGCGAATGCCGCTTGTGTCTACGCCGTTCATTCGTAGGTGGCGGATGTAGTCGCTGCCGTGAATGTCGCTGCCGACCTTGCCGACCATCCGAACGTTGGCGCCCAGTCTGCCGAGCGCGACAGCCTGGTTGCCTCCTTTTCCGCCGAAATAGGTCGAGTACCCGACGGACGTCAACGTCTCGCCGGGAAGCGGGAACCGCTCTACCGCCGCTACCATATCGATGTTTAAGCTTCCGATGACGCAAATGGCTTTCATTTGTTTCTCTCCTGTCACGCTCCTACCTGCGTAGGAGCCTATTCTTTGACCGAGCCCATCACGATGCCGTGAATAAAATAACGCTGCAGGAACGGATAAACGACAAGAATCGGCAGCGAAGCCAGAATAATTTGGGCCGATATCGACGTCCGGTTCGTGAGCGACGCCATCACTGTCTGCTGATCCGCGTTAATCAGGTTGCGCGAAGCCAGCACGACGTGCAAATACGTTTGCAAAGGATATTTGGAGGTATCGTTCATGTAGATCAATCCGTCGAACCAGGCGTTCCAATGGCCGACGACGCTGAACAGCGTGACGGTCGCGATCACTGGCATCGACAACGGGACGAAGATACTCGTCATAATCCGGAGCTGGGAAGCTCCGTCGACCAGCGCGGCTTCCTCCAGCTCTTTGGGGAGCTGGCGCATAAAGTTAACCATCAGTATGACGTTGAAAACGGGCACGGCTCCGGGCAGCACCAGCGCCCATATGGTGTTGATGAGGTTCAGCTCGTTGATCATCATGTACATCGGGATCAGTCCGCCGCTGAAAAGCATCGTAAAGACGAGAAACCAGATATAGACGTTACGCCCCCGGAAGTAGGCGCTCTCCTTCGACAGCGGATACGCCATCATGATCGTCAGGATTAAATTCAGCAGACCCCCCGCCGCCACGCGCAGCGTGGACATACCGAACGCGCTCCAGAACTTGCCCATCCGGAGGATCGTCCCGTAGGCGTCCGCCGTAAATTCGACCGGCCACAGGCCGACCGCGAACTTGGAGGCGGGTCCTTCGCCGCTCAGCGACACCATGGCGATATGCCAGATGGGGAGAAGGCACAACAGCGAGATGATCGCCAGGCCTGCATAGTTGAATATATCGAAGGGCTGCATTCTGTTCAGCCGTCCGTGCATCGAAATACCCCCGATCGTCTTAAGAAGGTTAGAAAATGCGATAATTCGCGTAGCGGCTGGCGAGCCTGTAGGACAGTACGATCAGGACGAAGCCGATGACCGACTTGATGAGGCCGATCGCGGTCGACAGGCCGTACTGCGCCTGGATCAGGCCCATCCGGTAAATATAGGTGTCGATAATATCCGTAGAGCTGATGACCATCGGGTTGTACAGATTAAAAATCTGGTCGAAGCCGGCGTTCAGCACGTTGCCGAGGCTGAGCGTCGACATCAGCACGATGACGGGTAAAATGCCGGGAATGGTAATGTACAGCGTCCGCTGCCAGCGGGTGGCGCCGTCGATCGCCGCGGCCTCGTACAGCGCGGGATTGATGCCGGTCAGCGCGGCCAGGTAGACGATGGTGGAGAATCCGAACTCCTTCCAAACATCGGATACGATGATCATGACGCGAAACCAGGTCTCGTCGCCGAAGAAGAAGATCGGCGGAATGCCCACAGCCCCCAGCGCCTGGTTGAATGCGCCGCCGTTGATGGACAGAACATCCACCAGAATGCCCCCCAGAATGACCCAGGACAAAAAGTGGGGCAGGTAGACGAGACTTTGCACTGTCCGCTTGAACCACATAAGACGCGCCTCGTTCAGAAACAGCGCGAACACGACCGGTACGACGAGCCCCGCGACGATTTTCATCAGCGAGATTTCGACCGTGTTGCGAATCGTTACCATCGTATCGGGAAGCTCGAACAGGAAGCGGATATGCTCCAGACCGACCCATTCCGAATGGATGAAGCCTTTCGACGGATTAAAATTTTGAAAGGCAATCACGATGCCGAACATGGGCAGGTACGCGAACAGCAGAAGCAAGAGTACGCCGGGAGCGAGCAGCAGGTGGAAAAAAGCGACATCCCTTTTGGTAATTTTCATGGCTGTCCCTCCGCAATTGCTTGATGGTAGAAGGGAGGGGAGCAAGCCGTCCATGCGAACGGCTCTCCTGCCCACCCGATTGATGCCGGCTTCAAGTTCAAGCCGGGCTGCGCCTAGCCTTGAGCCGGGGCAGAGGGGTTATTGTTCTGCCGCCCAGGCGTTGACTTCCTTCGTAATGTCGTCGCCGCCGAGTGACTTCCAGTCGCTTACGAATTTGTCGAACGCGGCGAGATCTGCTTTGCCCATAATGATTTTGGTGAACGTCTCAACCTCGAGCTTGTTCAGGTTGGCCTGGCGTTTGACCATCGTCTCGGTAGGCGCGCCGAGGAACGACTCATGGACGAAGCTCTCGCCGTATTGGGCCAGCACGCCCTCGGATTCGAGCAAATATTTGTAGTACGCCCATCCGTTCGACTCCTTGTTTTTGTAGGCATTCCATTTCCAAATGCCGTCGGGATGCGTAACGAGCGAGCCGTCGTCCTTGGCTACGGCTTCCTTGAACTGCTTGCCGATGACCATATTTTTGCCGGGATCGTCGAAAAAGTAAGGCTTGGCATACTGGTGGACCTCCTTGCCCGCGTATTTTTCGCTGCCCTGAATTTCCTTGTAGAACAAGTCATTGTACTGTCCGCCCTCGATCCACATCTCCGCCCACAGGTTCATCGACTTGATGAGCGCCTCCGGATGCTTCATGCTTTTGCTTGCGACCATCCAGCTGAACACGTTGTTCGGACGCTTCGGCACCAGGCTTCCGTCCGCCGCCGCCGGAATCGGATAGGCGTTCCAGTCGGAGTCCGGCGTGTGCGTCATGGTCGTCTGCAGCGGATAGAGCGGCTGCCAGAATGCGCCGAAGTAGATGCCGCCCTTGCCCGCGCCGATGTCGTCCGCTGTTTTGCCCCAATCCTTGGCGCCGAACTCCTGATCAATCGCTTTGGACGCATACAGCTCGCGAAGCTTGGCAAGCGCGTCCTTCATCTGCGGCTGAACGCTGCCGTAGACGAGCCGGCCGTCGGCATCCTTGACCCAGGTCGCACGGTATGCTTTGTAGGCAGAAGCGACGCCGTCGAACGCCATCCCAAGCGCGTTGTCGAGCCCGATGCCGTAGGTATCCGCCTTGCCGTTGCCGTCGGGATCGCGCTCTGCGAAGGCGGTGGCCACCTCGTACAGCTCGTCGATCGTCTTCGGCGGCTGCAGGCCCAGCTTATCTAGCCAGTCTTTGCGGATATACATAATCGCGACATTTTCGTAATAGTCGTTTGGCACCGGCATGCCGTATATTTTACCGTCCTTCTTGGCTGGAGCGAAGCCGGCGCCGCCGCCGTATTCCAGCGCCTTGCGCAGAAGCGGGGAGGCGTACGTTTCATAAGCTTCGGTCAGATCCGCCAGTTGGTCCTGATTGATCATGCGGCTGAGCTGGTTCAGGTCAACCTTGGATATGTCGGGAAGGTTGTTGGTGTTGATGGCCAGATTCAGTTTCTCCACCGATTGCGAGGCGTCGGACACCCATTTGTTTTTGAACTGGATGCCGAGAATTTCCTTATATTTCTGCGTCATTATGTTGTCATCGATGTTTTCGCCTTCGGCGAACAGGACGTTCGTGCCCGTTGTGCCGACAACTGATACTTCGATGGGCGGATCGTATTTGCCGAGCGGATTCGTGTCGGCCGCGGGCGCGGAGGATTGTACCGGCGCGCCGCTCCCTGAGGGGGACGCGGAGCTGCTGGCGCCGTTCTCGCCGTTGTTGGCGGAGCAGGCGCTGGACAGGATGAGTGCGCTGGCGGCCAAGAGACCGGCCATGCTGCGCGTACGATTAATTATCATTTATATATTCGCCTCCAAGTGGATAGGTGGGTGAGTTGACGGTGTCGTGCGGCTGAATGCTTGCAGACAAGGCTGACGTGGATCGCGCCGCAGGCTTGCCGCCATCACAACTTCATGACGCTGATGTCGTCGACGGCCATCTCGCCGCCTTTGAGACCCCAGACAAGCTGGTAATCCTTAGCGCCGTCCGTGCGGACGATCAGGCTGCGGGACTCGCTCTCCTGGCCGGCAACGCCGAAGGCGGATGCGGAGCCCGATTTTTTGGAATGTGCCGCAAAGCGGAAGGAACCTCCGCCGCCCGGCGTCGCAAGCGGCCTCCAACTGAAGGTAACCAAGTAGGTAGAATTATTCTTGAGCCGGAGGGCGTTGTCGCGGCTGTACAGGAAGCTGCGTTCATCCGATATCGAGGAGATCGCCCAGCTCCCATGCAGCCCTGCGGAGCCGCTCAGGCTTCCCGCAGTCTGGCCCGTGCCGAGTTGGTAGCGGGAGGCGGCGAGTCCGCCGGTCTCGAACGAATCGTAGGCCGCGTCCGGCTGCTTTGTGATGGCGATGTCATCAACGGCGAGCGCCCCGCCCGAGCGGAGTCCCCAGATGAGATAATAGTCCTGGAGACCGCCGTCGGTCGTAAAGGTGACCGTCTTGGTCCGTGTCTGCCCGGAGTCGTCGCGCCAGGTCGTAAAACCTTTGTCATGCGCGAAGCCGCCGCTGCCCGTGCGGGCAAGGAAATAATAGAAGCCGCCCGGCCCCGGCGCCGCCGTCGCCTTGTACCGGAAGGAGACCGTGTAGGTCGTGTCGGGCTCCAGCGCGATTTTGGAAGTGTCGCTGTACAGAAATTCGGTCCAGTCCTGTGTCGCCGGCGCGCTGCCATAGGCGGAATAGCTGCCGCTTGCCACCTGCTCCGGCTGGTTCGTTACAACGCCGAGGCCCTGAAAGCCGCCTGTGAAAAGCGAAGAGCCAAACGAGCCGCTTTCGAAGGATTCGCGGACGGATAGGTCCTGCGGGGCGGTTACCGCGCCGCTTGCCACCTTCAGCTTGCCAAGCGTATACCTGTTCTCGTCGTCGCGTCCCACAATACCGAGCTTGATGGCGGGATTGCCTTGTTCGTCTGCAAGCGCGATCCGGATGTCGTATTCTCCAGGTGCAATCGACGCCGGCAGTTCGAAGCTGGAGAAGGTTTCGTACACCTCGCCCGCAACGAAGCCTGTTATATCGAAGCTCTCGTCCTTCGCGCTCCATACCGTATTGCCGCCGCTATCCGTAAGGTACAGCTTGAGCGGGTAATTGGCGTAGCTGCGGCCGACGCCGAGATTGGACCAGAGCTGCCTGAGCTCGAACGTACTGCCAGCCTGGACGGCGGAAGGGAATTCCGCGCGGTTAAGTACGAGCCGGTAGCCCATTCTTTTGTTGCCCTCGTCGATCAGATCGGGGCGCTCCGCGTAGAAGGCGGCTGCGCCAAAATCGCCGTCATGCCCCATAATCGTGATGTAGTTGGGATGAAGCTGCAGCGCTTCCTCAAGCGCCGCCTCCGGGGAATAGCCGGAGCCGTTGCCCACGTAGTAGCCGTATCCGCCGAAAAATTCCGCGATTATAGGCAAGCTACGGTTGCTGCGGAAAAACGATTCTAGCAGCTGCCTGTCGTATTCTCGCAGCGCACCGGCGGCGCCGTCCCTGCGGAACGT
The DNA here is from genome assembly GCF_014212125.1 of Cohnella nanjingensis. Taxonomy (GTDB): domain Bacteria; phylum Bacillota; class Bacilli; order Paenibacillales; family Paenibacillaceae; genus Cohnella; species Cohnella nanjingensis. Next base: position 79,562 of record NZ_JACJVP010000006.1, on the reverse strand, counting down.
CAGATTCGGCTTCGTCAGCGCGTAGTCGAACGCGGACCAGCTCATATAGTCCTCGTAGGAGGCGGGATTGCTTACCGACGGTTCCATCTCGCTGCGCCATTCGTAGGAGTTGGAGAGGGCGAGTATTTTATCGCCGTTCCATGCGTCATACCACTTGTCGATAATTGTCCGCAGTGTCGCAGTCCGCTCAGAATAGCTGTCGAAGTCGTGGCCGCTATGCCATTCTCCCCATGTGCCGTAGCCCCGCAGGTCGACGATGTCCAGCCGTGGATCGTTCCGGTACCGGTCTGCGAATGCTTCCAGGAAGGTTTCCAGCTTTTCCATAAAGACAGGATGCGTGTAGTCCGGCAGCTTAAAGGTGTACCCCTGGTCGAATCGCTCCTGGTAAGGCACGCCGTATTGCTGGAACAGCCATTCCGGCACGCTTTTTGCGTAGCCGTAGCCCGAGATCATCATCGCATCCGTGGAAATTCGGAAATGGATCCGTTTGCCCAAGTTCGACCAATAGTCGATCGCTTCGTCGAGCAGCGACCATTCGAACTGTCCCTCCGTCGGCTCCAGCTCTCCCCAGTGGGTCAGAACCGCGACGTTATCGACCTCGGGATAGGCCCCCGTGCGCCCTGCGTCCAGATGGCCGGGGATCGCGTTGTCGATCAGCACCCAGCCCATGCCGGGGTTATGCAGTACCTCGTTCGTCAGATCCGGCGTCACCCGCACGAGCTTCGCCTGAGCGGCGGCCGCTCCGGCTTCGGCCGTGCCCGGCGAGACGGCGGTGCCGCCTTGTGCGACAAGCGCCGCGCCGAGCAGCCATGCGGCGGTTTTCCGGCCCGCAGCCTTGCGTAAGGTATAGCCCAACTTGAACCCTCCTCTCTTTAATGCCAAAAAAGATGGCTGTAAGCACTTTCATGCTCACAGCCATCATTATAGGAGGTCGGCGGTCTACTATTTTAAGGCGTTTCGGTCTACTTGCTTAAGATGGGCTTGCGGCTTAGGCGCTGAAGCTGACGGGATCGGAGCCCGCTATTTCAGGCTTCGCAGGCCGAGAAGACTGGAAATGCAGCTAGTCTCGCAGCGCCTCCAATCGCTCGTCCATCGCCGCTAGGATGTCGTCGACCGTCCCGTGGCCGGCGATCCAGTCCTGGAAGCCGCGACACAGGGCGTCCGCCACGCCGACCGGCCAGGCCTGGTTGCTGAAGTAGACGGAGTCATGCGTTTTTGACAGCGCCGTGTAGTCCTGGAATTCGGGGATGCCGAGATCCTCGCCCTTGTACATCGGGAATACGTCGTAGTTCTGCTTGTACAGCCCGTACAGCGGAGAATCCGGATCGAACTGATAAGCCAGAATGTCGAGCACTTCGGACAGATGCCGCGTATTGGCGTTGATGACCGTTCCGCCGGCCGGGCCGATGGACAGGAGCAGCGGCTGGCCGGGCTCGTTGCCCGGCAGGGGCATAAAGCCGCGTTGAAAATCGTTCGCGCCGCCGTTCGATTTCAGGCCACCCGCGCTACCAGCGCCCCGGCTTGCGGGATTCGCCGTCAACCGGGCGTAATCCCAGTTGCCGTTGAACATCATTGCAGCTTTTCCGTCGTTGAACAGCGCTGCCGCCTTCTCCGCGCCGATGTCGAGGGAGCCGGGTGCGATATAGCCTCTGTCGTACAGCGATTTGTACATCAACAACACCTCGCGCCAGGGGGAATTCGCGAAAGCGCGCTCGCCCGCCAAGAGCTTCTTGTCGAAGTCGGGGTCCGCGGCGTAGACGATGGACGCGGCGAGTTGGTACAGGCCGAACTGGATGAACCAGCGGTCCTCGTCAGGCATGACGATCGGCGTGACGCCCGCCTGCTTCAGCTTCTCGCACGCGGCAAGGAAGGAGGGCCAGTCCGACGGGAAAGCGTCGATATCGTGCTGCTCGAACAGTTCCTTATTGTACCAGGTTGCCATAATGCTGAGACCCTTCGGCATCCCGTACACCTTGCCGTTGATCGTATAGCCCTCCAGCGCGTCGGGCGTAAACCTGTTTAGAATGTCCATGCCCGTCAAATCCTGCAAATACCCCGCCGCCACAAGCTCCTCCAGCTGGCGCATTGGCCACCATTCGAAAAAATCCGGCCCTTCGCCGGATGACAACTGGACGAGCAGCGTTTTCGTATATGGGTCCTCGGGAAGCATCTCGGACTTCAGCGCAATGTCGGGAAAATGCTCCGCGACAGCATCGGGGAATTGCCGCGTGACGTACGGATTATTATCCCCGTCATCCGCCGCCACGCCCATGTGCATATAACGCACGGTTACCTGGCCGCCGCTATCGGGTTCCGCCGTTTTCTCGCTGTCGCAGCCTGTCGTCAGGAGCAGCAGCAACGCGAGGAGCGGAAGGGAACGATATATCGACAACAATCGCATCCACCCTCTCAAAATATGCTACAATTATACGAAAAAACGCTTTCACGGAGAAGCCTTTATATGAAATTCGCCTGGGGTCTTAAAAACAGACTGCTGGTCGCACTGCTGCTTATCTCGCTGATTCCGATCGTCGTCGTCGTTGTCGTCACCTCCCGAAACTACGCTTCGCTGGTCGAGCGACAGGTCCAGGAGGTGTCGGCCAACGTGCTGGAGCGATCCATGATCCGCATGTCCAACCAGTTGGAGGAGATCGGCCGCGTGTCCGAATATATCGCCTACCAGCAGATGGCGGGAGCGGATGCGTCCTTGTCGTTTCTCAAGCGTTATGTCCCGTCCGGCTCGGAGAGCGATTACGACAGGCTGCGCAACGAACGAGACTTCCGCTCGGCTACGGAGAGTCTGCTGCTCAGCCACGATTATATCGAGGGACTGTATCTCTTCGCGGAGGACGGCACCGTGTTTTCCAGCACCAAAGGCTCGGAGCTTCAGCTCGGCTATGCGCCGTTCGAATCGGAATGGTACAAGCGCACGCTGGAGCGTCAGGGCGGCATGTATGTCGACGAATTGGCACATCACGATTTTTTGCTGCCGGACAGAATGTCAATCACCTTCTCGCGGGCGCTCTACGATCCGAAGACCAAGCAGCGGATCGGCGTGCTCCTTATGAACTGCGGCGCGAACCTGTTCGACGAGCTGAAAAACGGAGTGCTGGCCGATCAGCGAATTACCGTGCTGAGCAGGACCGGCGGCAAGCTTTATGGCAGCGGGATTAAGGATGCCGAACCGTTTGTTCCCGAAGAGGCGAGCGGCAGCCGCGTCGACAAGCGAGGCGACGAACTGTATGTGTACGATACCTTTTCCACATATGACTGGCGCATGGTCATCTCCGTATCGCTAGCGTCCGTGACCAAGCAGGTCCGATCGACGCAGACCTTCGCGATCGGTTTCGGCGCCTGCTGGGCCGTCGTCGCCGTCGCGCTGTCGCTCTGGATCGCCAACGCGTTCTCCAAGCCGGTCAGCCGGATCGCCGTGCTGATGAAAAACTACGACAAAGGCTTGCATCCGCAGGCCAGCCTGCAGCGCTACAAGTCCCGCACGGACGAAATCGGTATTTTGTACGGACAATATGCCAACATGCTGACCCAGATCGACACGCTTATCCGCGAGCGCTATCATAGCCAGTTTATCGCCATGTCCGCCAAGATGAAGGCGCTTGAAGCGCAGATCAACTCTCATTTTCTATTTAACACGCTAGCTACGATCAACAGCATTGCGGTGCTGGAGGATGTCGACAGCATCGCTGAAATGTCCAAGGCGCTCGGCGACATGTTTCGTTACAGTATCAAGCTGAACCGCGACGAGGTGACGCTGCGCGAGGAACTTGAGCATGTCCGCAATTACATACGCATCCAGTCTTACCGCTACGGGGACAAAGTTGGCTGGGAGTTAGGTATTCCTCCCGGGCTGGAGAACGCGACGATGCTCAAGCTGCTTCTGCAGCCTCTCGTGGAGAATGCGGTATTCCATGGCCTCGAAGCCAAAAAAGGCAAGGGCTCCGTCCGGATCTCGGCCGGCGAGGATGAACGCGGCGTATGGATCGAGGTAGCCGACGACGGCCTCGGAATAGACGGAGCCAAGCTCGCCCGGCTGCGGGAGATGCTGGACAGCCCGCCTGCTTTTGAACAGCTTGGAGCGGAGGGGGGCGACAGTCGGTCCATCGGCATATACAACGTCCATGCCCGTATTACGCTGTTTTACGGCAAGCCGTACGGGATTGAGGCGTTCAGCGCGGGAAAGGGCGAAGGAGCGACGATCCGGATTCGCCTTCCGGCCGCCTCCGCGAAGGGGACAGGACAAGCATAGGCCGATACGGCCAGATCTTTAGAAAAAGAGCCGACGGCGGGCTCTGATAATAGACGGGCGTCCGCTTTTGGAAAGGGTGGAAGGGACATATGTACAGATACATCGTGATCGACGACGAGACGCTTATTCGCAAAGCTATCGTCAAAAAAATCGCCTCTCTCGATCTGCCCCTCGCTTGGGTGGGCGAGGCTTGCGACGGCGAGGAAGGTCTTGCGCTCGCGCTGCGGGAAAATCCCGATATCGTGCTGACCGATATGCGGATGCCCACGATGGACGGCGTCTCCCTCCTCCGGGTGTTGGCGGAGCGGCAACCCGAGACGGGGCTGATCGTCATCAGCGGCTTTTCGGATTTCGAATATACGCGAGAGGCGATCGCGACGAACGTCATCGACTATATGCTGAAGCCTTTTGACAACAACGAGCTGCGCGCCTCACTGGAAAAAGCGATCGCCTTCTGCCTGGAGAAGGAAAACAGGCGGCGGGCCGTCCGGGAGCGGGAGCTGGCGTTGGAAAGCGAGCGGCTATCCGCCTGGCTGTGCAGATCGGGAGCGGACGAGCGGGCGCCGCTGCGAGCGGAGCAGTACCGCTCCGGACCGATAAGGGAACTGCTCGCGTCCGATTCGTTCGCCGTCGGCTTGCTCTCCGTGACGGTGCGCGATTCAGAGTGCGCGAACCAGGACGTCGAAGGCAGCGCCCGCGGTATATCTGCGAGACTCGCGGAGTCGTCCGTCGCCGATGGGCACGGAATGCATGGGGCCGCCGCAGGAGGTTCCGAATGTTCGGAAGGAGAGGGCGTATTGCGGCTTTCCCATCCCGACCGGCCGGATGTGACGCTGCTTGTCGTCGGAAGCCGTCCGGCTGCGGCACGCTTTGCTTGGGGCAAGCTGCGGCAAGCGGTCGAGGAAGCCCGGCGCTGTGGCGGCTCGGCTGTCGGAGCGGTGAGCGGAACGCACGGCAGGCCAGAGGAGCTTCGCCTCGCATATCGGGAGGCAGCGGCTTTGCTGGAGCAGCGGCCTTTTGTCCCGTGGGCAGGCGTGCTGCAGGCACACGACGCGGCGATGCAGAAGACGGATTGGAAGTGGCCGCGACGCGACGATCTGTTGTTTGAGATCGAGGAGGGTCACGTTGAGCGAGCTGTAAATTTGACAGGGGATCTGTTCGGCTACATACGTGCTATAAGCGGAGTGACACTGGCCCAGGCCAAGCATTATTGCGCTCTTCTTGCGCGTGACATCGCAGAGAAAAGACATCGGGACAGCGAGGCGGCGGATGAGTCGGATAAGGATATTCTAGGCTGGAACGAAACGATTCGCGAAGCCCCAGACCCCGCCGAGCTGGTGCGCCGGTTCACGGGGTTGGCGCGGTCGGCGGCCGAAAACGCCATTGCCGTAACGTCGACCGCCGCAGGGCAGATGGGGCAGATCAGGCATTATATCGACCAGCGTTACGCCCAGCCAATCCGGCTGGAGGAGGTGGCGGAGAGATTTTACCTGCATCCCGTCTATCTAAGCATGGTATTTAAGGAGAATACGGGAGAGACGTTCCAGGACTACCTGAAGCGGTTGCGAATGGAACGGGCGAAGGAACTGCTTGTCTCCAACAAATACCGGATCGATCGGATTGCGACCATGATCGGTTACGAAAATGCCAAGTATTTCTACAAAGTGTTCAAAAAAGAAACCGGCCTGACTCCCGCAGAATACCGGAAGCGGCAGGAGGAGGGCGAATAAAAAGGGTTCACTGTGCAAGTTTCGCCCCAAATACTTCTTGATTCAATGATTACTTTATTTTATTCAACAATTAAATTTATGTCGGCAAAGGGGATGAATATAGTTGTAGATACAGTAAATGATAATGACGAGCGGTTAAATGCATGTCTAGGTTTATTAAGCGATCATCCTGTACTATTTGTAGGAGTAACTTGCTCGAAAGAAGAACTTATTCGAAGAGAAAAACTAAGGGGAGATAGAGAGATTGGATTAGCAATCTCACAGTATGATAAAGTTTATTGCCTTGGTGAGTATGACATTGAACTAAATACTGAAACCTTGAGACCAAACGAATGCGCAAATTTGATATTAAATTTTATTAGATCAAATCGTGAATACTCTGCTTTTAAAAAGTTAAATAAAAGAAGTGTTGGTGTTTCATAGAAGCCGTATCCTTCAGATAACACCACGTTCACGCTTCGGGGCATTTGACAGAGTTCATTACGCTCCCTCGAAATCATTCAGTATCCTCACTCAAGCTCATGAATTCGAAGGATTAAGCGAGTTCTGAAGCTAATCCGAGCCTACCTCAACGCTAGAGTCATGGTCGATGGAACGAGGCAAGAAACGCTAGAGGGAACGCCGTAAGGCGGTCCTCTTAGCCCACTCTTGGCGAACATTCTGCTGGACGAATTGGACAAGGAATTAACGGCAAGAGGGCTGAAATTTGTGCGCTTTGCGGACGACTGTAACATCTTCGTCCGCAGCAAACGCGCAGGCGAGCGCGTAATGGAATCGGTAGTTCGAAGACCAGACGGGGCGTAGTCGGCCTGAACGCTGATCGGGTGTTCGGGGCAATCCTATTCCAACAGATCGATACGCTCGTCGGGAGTAAGGCTATCCGCCAGATTTTTTTTGAGCCACGACAATTGACTGGTCAGCTTTCCAATCTCGGCGTAGAGTTCATTGATCGTATGTTCGTATTCGTTTTTCATTTTCGTGATGCCCTTTCGATCGTCGACGAATAGTTGCGAGAGGTTCTGAACTGCTTCCGTTTTCCACCGGTTGAGGACATTCTTATGGATGCCATGCTCTGCAGCGAGCTGTGTATCCGACTTTTCCTCCTTCAGAATTTCCAGTACAATTCGTGCTTTTTCTTCCGGCGTAAACTTCCTTCTAGTGGCCGCCATACAACTCACTTACTCCTTTTTTTCTGTCCACGAGGACGACGAAGTCGGTTTCTACTTGTTCGGCGCCGTTACTTCTTTTTCAGTTGCTTCCGCCACTCGCCTGGGCTTTGTCCGTAAACCCGCTTGAACAGCCTGCCGAAATAGTGGATGCTGTTGAAGCCCGTTTTTTCCGCGATCGCGCCAATCGGCAGGTCGCTTCCGGACAAGTAGCTGACGGCGGCTTTCAGGCGCAGATCCCGCAAATATTCGAACGGGGTCATTTTTTTGTGCTTTTTGAACGAACGGACCAGATAGGAAGGGTTCAGGCGGACCCAATCGGCCATCGTCTCGAGCGTAATCGTTTCTCTGTAACGCCAGTCCATGTAATCGATGAGCATGTCGGCCGCTTCGCGGGCGTCCCATTTCCGGGTCAGGCCGCCCGCCGGCTTGCGGGAAGGGACGGTATGGAGCATAAGCGCGATCAGCCGGTATATTTTCCGGACTTCCAGCAGGCAAATCTCTTCGAGATTCGGGTCGCCGGACACGGCTTCCGTCGCATAAAGATGGTGTACGAACTCCAGGGATTGCAGCACGGCGGAGGCCGTCAACGATTTCGCGTACAGGCCCGGGCGCGATTGCCGGAAGTTCCAGTCGTCCATCTCTTCTCCGGTCAGCGGAGATTCGTCCATGTCGGCGAGCTCCAGGAACCGGAACTTGGACTCGGGGACCAGGCTTTCCAGCTCGTGCGGCGTGGAAGGGGAAATGAGGAAGACGGCCGGCGCCTCCGCCTCGCACATCTTGCCTGTCCATCGGAAGCGCACTTTCCCGCCCGTAATATGCAAAATTTCGTAATTGGACAAATGGACGCCTCCGGCCGGAAACTCTTCCGCCGCGGAGATGGCGCCGGTACCGTACAGACGGATTCTCATCCTGGCAGCTCCTTTCGGAAAACGAATGTCAATACCGTTCCATACCTATGGTGAAAAAAGTTGCTATGATACTGAAAAAACAGCATTTGCAAAGAAACAAAGGGTAGATCAGGTGCAAAGACGATGACACATTCCTATTGTACACTCAAAAGGAATTGCGAACACCCATTTTGAGAACGAAGGATGGCGATCCATTTGAAAGCTTTGCAAATTACCGGGGAAGACGCGTTCGGAATCGTCGATATTCCGCAGCCGGCGCCGCGCGACGATCAAGTGACGGTCCGCATCGAAATCGTCTCCACCTGTCCGCGCTGGGACATGAACATGATGGGCGGCAAAGACATGTTCGACGCCTCACGCAAGCCGGATTATCCGCTGCCGCCCGGATGGCCGGGCCATGAAATGGCCGGGACGGTTACGGCGGTCGGAGCCGGCGTCCAAGGGCTGCGGGTGGGCGACCGGGTCGCGGCGCTGGATCATCTGTCCGCCAACGGCGCTTACGCGGAGTATTTGAACTACCGCGAGGACGAGCTGATCAAGCTGCCGGATGCGGTCGGCTGGAAGCAGGCGGTGTCGTTCGAGCTGCTGAAATGCGTGCTGATCGGCTTGCTGCAATTCGGTGACGTGACGGGCAAATCGATGCTCGTGTCCGGGCTTGGCCCGGCGGGCATGCTGGCGCTGCAAGCCGCCCGCCTGCTCGGAGCGTCGCGCGTGACGGCCGTGGACATCAACCGCGACCGGATCGCGCTCGTGAACCGCCTCGGACTCGGCCGCGCGGTTCATACGGAAGAGCTGGGGGAGGAGCGCTTCGATCTGGGCTACGACTGCGTAGGCGCCGCGGCGTCCGTGCAGCAGGTGCTGGAGCGCGTCGACTCGCATCTGGTCATTTTCGGCGTGCTGAAAGGCGAAGTGAAGTACGGGGACCATCTATGGTTCAAAGGGACGAGGCTGGAATCTTACCGTTACCGGAAATTCGGCGAGCAAGACCAGGCGCTGCTGCTCGATCTGGTCGTGAATAAAGGCTTGAACACGGAATGCCTGCAAACGCACCATGTCCCCTTTTACCGTTACCGCGAGACGATTGCGCTGCTTCGCAGCCAGGAGGCGATCAAAGTGTTCGCTTATCCCGCAACGGACTTTGTTCCGTCGGCAGCCGGAGGTGACCGGGGATGAAGGCGGAAGCCGTCGTATTTACGGACGTGAGGCAGGTTCGCTTCATGGAAGTGGAGGTGCCTGCCCCCGGGCCCGAGGACGTATGCGTGGAGCTGGAATATTCGTGGATCAGCAACGGCACCGAATCTTCCTTTCTGTACGGAGACCGGATCTTGGGGGACACGGTCACCAGGCCGGGCGACAAGCTGCCGTTCCCCCAGGTGGCCGGCTACCAGAAGGTCGGCATCGTCCGCAGCGTGGGGGAGCGGGTAACGGACTTGAAGCCGGGCGACCGGGTATTCGCGTCCATCAGCAAAGTGGACGAGATGTTTTTCGAGACGGGAGGTCACTTGAATCCGTCCATCACGCACCGAAGCGAAGTGTGGAAGCTGCCGGAAGGGGCGAACCCGGTCGCCTACAGCGCGCTCGTGCTGACGCAGGTCGGCTACAATTGCGGCATTCGCCCGGCCGTCGCGGAAGGCGACGTCGCAGTCGTCATCGGAGACGGCTTGGTCGGCCAATGGGCGGCGCAGACGCTTGCGCACCGCGGCGCGGACGTGACCGTGCTCGGCCGGCACAACCGGAGGTTAGCCATGCTGCCGCCGCACATCCGCACCTGGAATCTGCGGGAGCGGCCGCTGGCGGAATGGCTCGGGACACGCGGCGACTTCGCCGTCGTCGTCGACTCCGTCGGCTCGCTCGAGACGTTCGGGGAGTTGATGCCCGCGATGAAGCGGAACGGCCATTTCGTGTCGGCCGGATTTTACGGCACGGCGGGTACGATCGATATCCAGTACTTGCGGGCGCAGGAGATTACGCTGCATTGTCCGGCCGGCTGGGAGAAGGCGCGGATGGACGCGACGCTCGCAGGCATCCGCGACGGCTGGCTACAGACGACGCCGCTCATCACGCATCGGCTGCCTGCCCGCGAGGCAGAAAAAGCCTGGCGGATGATCATGGACAAATCGGAATTTTTTCTCGGGATCGTGCTGGACTGGAGATAAGGCGGCAGGTAGAAAATGGGGCGGGGCGGGAGGAGATAAACGCCAGGGGGAACCGCAAGACGGTTCCTTCTTCGCGTCTCCGAGGCAGACTCGCGTCCCGCGTCCGGCATGCGGCCAAGAAGACAACGAAAAGCAATGAAAGGCAACAAGTGCCCGTATTGGCGCCGGCGCGCCATCCCGTATAATGATGGCGCGCCGGCATTCGGGCAGGAGCACGCAGCCGGCCTCAATCCGATCCGAAGAGGTGGATGCGATGTTGAAGATTTCGGCTCACGGGAAACGGGTATCGGGAAGTTCGAGAATGCGGTTTGGCGTATGGCTCGCGGCGTTGTTGCTGTTCGCGGTCCCGGGATGGCCTACGACGACGGTTCGGGCCGCCAACACGACTTATTACGTGGACCCTGCCGGCAGCGATGACAACGACGGGCTCTCTCCCGGCACCGCCTGGAAGTCGCTGGTCAAGGTGAACGGAACGACGTTCGGACCGGGCGACAACATTTTGTTTAAAGCGGGGGGAAGTTGGTCCGGCCAGTTATGGCCCAAAGGCTCGGGCAGCGCGGCCTCTCCGATCGTCATCGACCGCTACGGTACGGGCAGCGCCCCGGTCATCGCAGGGGACAAGTCGGTCGTCAGCAACAAGGCGGCTTTATATTTGAACAATCAGAGCTATTGGCACGTGCAAAATCTGAAACTGACTTTTCCCGCAGCCGACAACAACAACCTGCCGCGAAGCGGCGTATACATCCATGCGAGCGCGGCGGGCACCTATCGCGGCCTTCACCTGAGCAACCTGGAGATCGCGGACGTCAAGTCGATTTCGTGCTGGGAGTGTACGGACGACGCGGGGCAACCCGCGGGGCGGGTTCAACAACGCGGCCATCTACGTGTACACCGAAGAGGACCCCAACAACTTCCGCGGCTCCCCGAACCCGGTCATCGGGGCGAATTTCGACGACTTGCTCATTCAGAACAACTACATCCACGACTCGACCGGCGCCGGCATCCTTTTGATGAACAATTTCGGTCCGATCACCGCGGACCCAGAGCTTAATTTACATTACAGCACCAACGTTCATATTGTCGGAAACATGATCCGCAACATCGGCCGGGACGCCATCATCGTGGGCGGGGCGGACGCGCCCGTGATCGAATACAACTTGGCGCTGGATTTGGGACATATCAACCGGACGGGCGTTGCCGATCAGCGGTTGATCGCGGGCATGTTCCCTTTCGTCAGTCGGAACGCGCTGTTCCAATACAACGAGGTGGGGCGGATCGCCGATCTCGGTCCCGGGCAGGACGGAGAGGCGTGGGACAACGATTGGGGCAACACGGGAACGGTCACTTACCAATACAATTACAGCCACGACAACGCGGGTGGCATTATTTTGCAGCAGGAAAATACCCGCACCTCCTGGCTCGTATTCCGCTACAACATCAGCCAGAACGATGGGGCGGGAACGGATTTGGGCGCAAGGTTCCTGATCGACCATGCGGGCGTTCAGGCCTACAACAACACGATCTATACGACGGGGAAAATCCAGGCTTACTGCCAACTCGGCAATCCGGCCATCCCTTGCGGCAGCGCGCTGAATCAAAACGTTTTTTTCTGGAACAACTTGTTCGTCGGCAGCGAACAAAATTTCGACAGCGTTTACAGCTATGATTACAATGCGTTTTACGGCATTACAGGGCCGTACGACGCCCATAAATCGAATGCCGATCCTCTTCTCTACGCGCCAGGAGCCGGGTCCGACGGATGGTCGTCGGTCCTGACGGCCTATCGGCTCCGTGCCGGCTCTCCCGCGCTCGAGACAGGAACCGTCGTCTCTTATAATGGCGGCAAAGATTTTTGGGGCCAGACGGTCTCCTCGTCATCGCCGCCCAACCGAGGAGCCTTCAATGGAGCGGGCATGACGCAGGCGGTAAGCATGGCTTCCGTCCGGAACGATTCGCAGCTGTCTTACACGGGATCGTCCTGGGGCGTGTCCTCGCTGCGCCATGTCGGGGATTACAAGGACGATGTGCACTATGCTACGCAGAATAACGATTTTTTCACGTTTACGTTTACCGGCGATGGGGTCGATCTCGTATCGGAGACGAACAGCGATCAAGGCGATATCGATCTCTACATCGACGGTGTATTCGACCGGACGGTGTCGACCTATTCCGCGACCCGGGTTCCGCAAGCGCATGTATACGTGAAAAGAGGGCTATCTGCCGGCACCCACACGATCAAAGGGGTCAAGAAGAGCGGAACTTACATGACGGTCGATGCGATCACCGTTCCCGCTTATTGGAACGATACGGACGGCAACTTTCTTTATTCGGGTTCATGGGGATAGCGGCCTGCCGATCGGCTATCACAGCATCCGGGCGGTCAAAGTGAGCGGAACGTATATGGTTGTCGACGGTGCGATCCCGCAATGAGGCAGAAAACGGGAGGAAGCGAAGATGAATACCCTGGCGGTCGTGTTTACGGAAATGGGCAAAGCGGAAATCGCGGAAATCGAGATGCCGGCTCCCCAAGCGGGTGAGGTTCAGATCCAAACCGACGTGTCCTTTATCAGCGTTGGCACGGAACGTTGGGTTCTCAAAAACGAGTTTGATTGGCAGCCGACCCCGTACCCCTGCGTACCGGGCTATCAACGGATCGGCAAGGTCGTTCAGGTAGGACCAGGGGTCAACGATTTCCGCATCGGCGATCGCGTGGCCGCTACGACGGGCATATGGCCGGGGGATGTAGCGCCGGCTTGGGGTTCCCATTTGCGGTTGGCGAACAGCCGGATGGAGGAAGTTTTCCGTCTGCCGTCCAATATCGCGGACGAGAACGCTTCCGGTGCCGTTGTGGCGCAGGTCGGGTGGAATGCCGCCTCCCGTCTACGCTTATCCGAAGGGGAGTGGGTGGTCGTTTTCGGAGACGGACTGGTCGGCCAATGCGCTTCCCAGTCGGTTCGGGCTCGTGGCAGTAAAGCCATTTTGGTCGGCCGGAACGAGGCGAGGCTCGCTATCGCTTCCGCTCATTCGGCGGATAAGGTCGTGGACAGCCGTGAAGGCAGGGTAAGCGAGCAAATTCGGGAGGCGATCGGGGACGGCGATTTGTCGGGCGTGATCGACACCCTTCAGGCGGAAGAAGTTCTGCACGATTGCATCGCCTTATTCGGGCATTTCCGCAGCAGCCCCGGCCAGATCGTATACGCCGGCTTCACACCCGGCAAGGTCTGGGCCGACATGTCGGTTCTGCAGCGGTACGAAGTGACTTGCCATTTCGTGTCCGGATGGAACAGACGGCGAATGGAGGAAACGCTACGGCAAATGGAAAACGGCAATCTCTCTTTATCTCCGTTCATTACGCATCGCGTAAATTACCGCCAGGCCCCGGACATGTACGATATGATTTTGCAAAAACATTCCCCTTTCCTGGGGATCACATTGGATTGGAAGGAAGAGCAGCGATGAAAATATTGATTACGGGAGCATGCGGCTTCATAGGCAGAAATCTGATTTCGGAGTTGGAATCTCACGGCCATGATCTGGTGCTGACAGATCGGCAGCGTCTGGAGGACGCTACCGTATTCGTGCCCGGTTTGGCCGAACGGGCCGCTTCCCCGCTCGTGACGCAGTGGCCGTTCTTGCTGGGAGACATCATGGACCATGAACAGATGCGCCGGCATGTCGAGGGGGTGGACGCAGTCGTGCATTTGGCCGCTTCGCCTACCGGATTGCCGGAACAAGGCGTGGATACGTTTAAGTATAACGCTCTTGGGACATTTAATCTTCTCGATGCGTGCCGTCTGCAGGGAGTAAGCCGGTTCATCGCCGCTTCGAGCATCAATGCTTATGGCACGTTCTATTGGCGCATCAATCAGGAGCCCGTCGTCTATAACGAATTGCCGTTGACCGAAGATTTCCGTCCCGTTCCGCAGGATCCCTACAGCCTCAGCAAATGGGTCAACGAGGAGACGTGCGCCGCCTTTCACCGGGCTTACGGCGTGAAAACGGCCGCCTTGCGCTTCGGGGCGGTGTGGACGGACGAGATGTACCGCCGGACGATCGAAGCGGGGCTTTCTCCCACTGCGGCGTGGTCCGACGATTTGTTCACCTGGGTTCACGTCGGCGACATCGTGATGGCGATCCGTCAAGCGCTGGAGGCGGAGCAATTGCCCGGTTACGGAGCCTACACGTTAAACGCGGCGGATACGCGCTGTCCGGAGCCGACGATGGAGCTGCTGCGCCAATGGAAGCCGGACCTTGTCGGCCGTTTGTCTGCCCCGTTGCAAGGCCGAGATTCGCTGATTTCGACCGCGAAGGCCAAAGCGGCGTTCGGCTATGAGCCTCGATATCGCCTGGACGAAGGAATCAGGACTTAACAGTCGCGCCGGCAGCGCTGCTTCATGAGGATAATGAAAAGCAAGAAAGGCAAGAGATGCTCGTAGTTTCGGTTTCTTAACGACTATTAAAATGAAAGAGCAAACTCATACTCTTTCACCAGTTCAGGGAGGATTCGCATGTTCAAGAAAAAGATGATCACACTGATCGCAGCCGCGGCATGCCTGCTCGCAGTGACTGCAGGCTGTTCCGGCAAAAATGAAGGATCGAGTCCAAGTCCAAGCGCTGGCGCATCGCAGCCAAGCAAGAGCAGCGCGCAACCGTCGAATTCCCCGGCAGAGGGAAAGGCAGACCCGCTGGGTAAATACGATCCGCCGATCGAAGTGACGGCCGTCCGGCAAGTCAATTCGGCGCTGAAATTCGAGAACGGAGAGACAATCCAGGATAACGCATGGACGCAGCACTATGCCAATGATCTCGGCATCAAGCTGAAGTATTTGTGGGTCGTCGACAACACGCAGTTCGAGCAAAAGCTGAACCTCATGCTGGCTTCAGGAGAGTTGGCCGATATTATGCCGGTTCCGGGCGTACAAATGAGGCAGATGAACGATGCGGGTCAACTGGAGGATTTGACTGAAGCCCTGGATAAATACGGTTCGGAAACGACGAAAGCATTTATGATGAAAGACGGCGGCACCGCGCTTAATTCCGCTACATTCAAAGGGAAATTGGTCGGCTTGCCGCTGAACCCGGGTTCCACAGATTCGGCTCCGCTTCTCTGGGTTCGCAAAGACTGGCTCAAGAAGCTGAATTTGCCGGAGCCGCAAACGATGGAGGACGTGTTCAAGATCGCCGAGGCGTTCGCCACGCAAGACCCGGACGGCAATAACAAGAAGGATACGTACGGCCTCGCCGTCGCCAAAGAGCTGTACAGCGATTACGGCGACTTGACGGGAATTTTCAACGGCTTCCATGCTTATCCTACCATCTGGGTCAAAGACGCTTCCGGAAATCTCGTCTATGGCAGCATTCAGCCGGAGATGAAGCAGGCGCTCGCCAAACTGCAGGAGCTATACAAAAAAGGTGTCATCGACCGAGAGTTCGGCGTCAAAAATCACGACGCGCTGATCCAGGACTTTAACGCGGGGAAAGTGGGCATGTATTACGGGCTGCATTACTCGCCGCTGCTGTTCCCGGACGCCAAGAAGAAAGATCCCAATTTGGATCTGCAGGCGTACCGGCTACCTTCTATCGACGGTCAGCCGGCCAAGCCGCAGACAAAGTTCAACGTGGCGGAATATTATGTCGTTCGCAAAGGAATGACGCATCCCGAGGCGGTCGTCAAGCTGATGAATACGTATTTGGAGCCGAGGTCGCGGGAAGCGTTCCCGGTCGAGAAATACGCGATCAAAGGCGATATCGAGAAATGGCAGTATGCGCTCGTGAAAGGCAGCAACCCGACCCAAAATCTTGACGTATACGCGAAAGTAACGGAAGCGTTCAAGACGAACGACACTTCGAAGCTGGACGAACATACGCCGGAGCCGAACACCTATAAAATCGTGAAATCGTATTACGATGGCGACGTAAATGGCTGGGGCTACGCGATGATTTTCGGGGAGCGCGGCGCTCAAGGGATTTTGTACGATTATAACAAAAACAATGGTTATCAACCGACGGAATTCATCTCGGCCCCGTCGTCCATCATGGCGGAGAAGCAAGCGACGCTGTCGAAGCTGGAGTTAGAGACGTTCACGAAAATAATTATGGGCGAATCTTCAGTCGATACGTTCGACGATTTCGTGGCCAATTGGAAAAAGCTCGGCGGGGACGAAGTGACGAAGGAAGTCGCTGACTGGAAGGCCAGCAAATAAGCTTGGACAACAAGCGATACGAGGGGGAGAGATAGTTGAATAAAATATTCGGAGGCCGCGGGCTCCCCTTACATTTGATGCTTTTGCCGGGCGTTATACTGGTTTTCATTTACGCGTATGTTCCGATGGCGGGAATCGTCATCGCGTTCGAGAAGTTTGTTCCGATCAAGGGCGTATTCGGATCCAAATGGATCGGACTTGGCAATTTCCGATACGTGGCGGATATGCCGACCATCGCGGAAGTCGTCCGGAACACGATCTTCATCGCTTCGATGAAGATCGTAGCCGGGCTGGCCATGCCGATCGCGGCCGCGCTCCTGCTGAACGAAGTAAGGAAAACGTTCGTCAAAAAAGGAATTCAGACGCTCATTTATTTGCCGCACTTTTTGTCGTGGATCATATTGAGCGGCATCCTCCTCGACATTCTTTCGCCCTCCGAAGGGATCGTGAACCGGATTTTGCAAGCGATCGGCTTCGACTCCGTGTTCTTCCTCGGCGACAATCGCTGGTTCCCTTATGTGTTGGTCGTCTCGGATGTTTGGAAGGAGTTCGGCTTCGGCACGATCGTGTATTTGGCGGCGATAACCGGCATTAATCCGGTGCTGTATGAGGCGGCCGTCATGGACGGGGCGAACCATTGGCGACAGGTGTGGCATGTCACTTTACCGGGAATCGTTCCTATCGTGGTGCTGCTGGCGACGCTCAGCCTTGGCAACGTCTTGAACGGCGGCTTTGAGCAGGTGTTCAATTTGTACAGTCCTTCCGTCTACAAAAGCGGAGATATTCTGGACACTTTGATTTATCGGATGGGCATCCTGGACGCCCAGTACGGCGTTGCGACGGCGATCGGACTTCTAAAGTCGGTCGTTTCTCTTGTCCTCATTTCGACATCCTACTATTTGGCCTACCGTTTGGCCAATTATCGGATTTTTTGAAGGAGGGCGAGCCGAGATGAACATTCAATTGTCCTGGAGCCGAAGGCTGTTTATCGTTATCAATTACGCGTTTCTGATCGGACTGGCGGCCACGTGCCTTTTCCCGCTTATTCATGTTCTCGCCATTTCATTCAGCTCAAGCACCGCCGCCACGTCCGGGATGGTGAAGCTGTGGCCGGTCGATTTCACGTTCGCGTCGTATGAATTCATCCTGCATAAGAAGGAGTTCATCCGTTCGTTCGAAGTAACCTTGTTACGAACGCCCTTGGGATTCGCCGTCAACATGCTGCTCACGGTTCTGTGCGCCTATCCGTTGTCCAAGGAGCAGCGGGAATTCCGTCTTCGCACGACGTACGCCTGGTATTTCATCCTGACGATTCTGTTCAGCGGCGGGTTAATTCCCTGGTATATGACCGTGAAGACAACCGGATTGCTCAATACGATCTGGGCGCTTATCATTCCCGGAGCCGTTCCCGTGTTCAATGTCATCCTGATGCTGAACTTTTTCCGTGGCCTTCCGAAGGACATCGAAGAATCGGCGTTTCTGGACGGGGCGGGGCACTGGACCGTGTTATGGCGAATGTACGTGCCGCTCTCTCTCCCCGTTATCGCAACCGTGTCGTTGTTTACGCTGGTCGGGCATTGGAACGCTTGGTTCGATGGGTTGGTGCTGATGAATTTTCCCGAAAAATATCCGTTGTCCACCTATCTTCAGCTGATGGTGGCCAATAGCAGCAGCCTCAATTTCAGCGGACAAAGCTTGTTCGAGTTAATCGCCGTTTCCCAACGAACCGCACGGGCGGCGCAAATTTTTCTAGGCGCGCTGCCGATCTTGCTCGTCTACCCTTTTCTGCAAAAGTATTTTGTAAAAGGCATCGTGCTCGGAAGCGTCAAATCATAGGGAAAGCGAAAGGAACGGCAAGGCCATGCCCACATGAAAGGAGCATGATTCATGCATCTGCAAACGAGGCAAGGCGGAGGCGGGCGGTGGAACCGATTCGTTGCCTTTGCGCTCGCTGGGTTCCTTGCTTTCGGTCTGATCGTTCCGGCAGGAGGCGCCGACGTCAAAGCGCAGACGCCTGTCGACGAGACGATCGTGGTGGAAGGAGAACAAGCAGTCAGTCACAATTTCACGGGATGGGGATCGGGCACCATCGTGGATCCGGCCTACAGCGGAGGGGCATATTTCCGATTGTTGACCGACGATGCAGCGCCAGCCGGCGGTTATGTGGCTTCCTACGAAGTCAACGCTCCCGTCTCCGGAGTTTACGAGCTTGGCATCATCGCGACTCCCGCCGATGAGATATGGACTTCGCCGTACGCCGTCCGCATTAATGACGGAAACTTCGTATCGGTCGTAGGCGCCAGGGAGATCGGACGGGTAAACGATACGGTCCGGAAGTATACCGCAGGTCTAATAGAGCTTCGGGAAGGCGTCAATACGGTCTCGTTCAAGGTCGACGAGAGAAGGAAGCTTGGAGACAACCACTATGTATTATTCCTTGACGCTTTCAGCTTCCGCAAGGTGCCGCTCGGCATTCATCGGATACGCACTGATGCTCCAATGAACGTGTACGAGGATAAGGACAACGTGAAGCTGACCGTCGAATTGACGGAGAGCGTAGCTGCGGCCGCGAGCGTATCCGTTGAAGTGAAGGATTATAGGGGGCAGGTCTTGTACAGCGGGCAGGCCACAGTTCCGGCGAAGCAGCGGGAAGCGGAAATCCCGCTTGGCACGCTCGCGAGAGGGCATTACACGGTTGAAGTTCGCCTGGCAAACAGCGCAAGCGCGATAACGACTTATTTTTCGGTTGTCGTCCCTTACGATCAGCGGAAAATGCCGCAATCGTCGCCCTTTGCGATCGACGCTGCTTTCTCCTATCTGGTCAAGCCGGGGGATATTCCCGATTTCGCCGAGGCGATGAAACGAATCGGCGTGCAGTGGGTGCGGGACCGCATCGTTTGGAGCGTCGTCAATCCCGCTCCAGGGGTATTCGATTATTCCCATTACGATCCGCTCATCCAAGCCGTTGCGAACAAGGGAATTAAGATTTTGGACGTGTACGCCGATGCGCCGACTTGGACGCAGAGCAAGGCGGGCGATAAGCTGCCGACCGATCTGCTGGCTACGTACCGGTACGCCAAAGATTCGGCCGATCACTTCGGCAGCACGGTGCAGGCATGGGAGATTTGGAACGAGGAGGAGGCGGCGTTCACTTCGCAAAGCGAATCCGCCGACCAATTTGCCGCTTTCTTGAAGGCTGCCGCCATCGGCTACCGCGACAGCGTAGCGAAACCGTTGACGGCCGTCGGGGGTCTGGCGTTCCGTCCCGGCGACTACGCGCAGCTCCTGATGGATAATCAAATGTTAAAGTATATTGACATCTATAACGTTCACAGTTATCCGAAAGGATACGCGCCGGACGACCCCGACATCGTACCGTTCCCCGATCATGCCGCGAATCACTACAGGTTTCTTCTCGCTAATGGCGGCGCGAAAAAACAATTGTGGGTGACGGAAGCCGGCATCCCGATCTCCGCCAACGGCGCGGCCGATATGACGCTTCGGGAGCAGCGGGCCCAAGCGCGGTATTTGGTCACCTCTGCGGTCGAATCGCTATCCGTCGGCGTGGATAAACACTTTTGGTTCGTCATGCCTTACTATAAGGAGGGCACAAGCCAGTACGGCATGTTTAATGCGGAGAATGCTCCCTATCCCGCATATGCGGCGGAAGCCAACATGACGGATGTGCTTGGCGAAGCGAAATATGCCCGCGCTCAAGCGAATCTTCCGTCCGGGGCCCAAGGGCATTGGTTCCGCAACGGTAATCGTTCCGTACTCGTCCTGTGGTCGGAGCAGCCGCAATCGATCCGGCTCGACCTGCATGCTGACCAGGTCGACCTCGTCGATATGATGGGACGGAAGCAAACGATCCAAGCAGACCGGCATGTCCTTACGGTTCAGGCGGGCCCGGATCCCATGTATGTGGTCACGGGCAATCCGTCCGATGCCGAAGCCGGAGTTCCGCACAACGGCGGAAACAATGGCAAAGCGCAAACGAAGCTGACCCAAGCGGAGCGAATCGTGCTTAATCAGAAGTATGCCGACAGCGCGCGCGAAAACATGAAAGCTTTCGGAGCTTATAAACTGGAGACGGAGACGCCGAACCGGGTCGAACTTGAGGTTTATAATTTGAACGATTCCCCGGTAACAGGTAAAGTAAAGGGAGAGGCGACGGGCGGATGGAAAATGAGCCCGGCCGAGCAGCTCGTATCGCTGGATCCGTTCGAGCGGAAAGTGCTCTCATTCGAGGTAACCGCCGGTCCGCAGACGAAGCGCAACGCGATAGCCGACGTAACGTTTACGGGAACGATCGGCGGGAAACCGACATCGCCCACGGTAGCCCGGATTACCACGGAATTGACGGGCGTGCAAGTAGATCCGATTCCCGGCGCAGATGATCCGGCTCGCTGGATTCCGAACATCAGTCCGGGAGGCGTATCGCACATTTCGGCTGGAGCCGAGGCGGGATCGGTGCAATTCAAATACGAGTTCGTCGATGCCGTCAAGTGGACGTATCCGATCCTGGAATTCCCGGCAGGCACGAACTACTCCGGCAAAGACGGCATCGCCTTCATGGTCTATTCGGAGAATGGCGTGCCGGACACGGAGTTGCGGCTCATGGTTGACGAGATGAACGGCAGCACCTACTATACGATTAACGCATTCGCGATCAAGCCGGGCTGGAATCAGGTGATCGTTCCTTTCGGGTCCCTCGTCTGGGCGAATTTCGGCGGACAGGACGACAACGGCCAATTGGACCTCGATCGATTAAAGGGAATCAAGCTCGGCATCAATACGTCTCTAAACGACGTTCCCGCTTTTGCCGTCAAGGATGTCGGCACGTACACCGTTCCCCGGCAATAACGGCTAGGCGAATCGTTCATTTGCCCTGAACCAATCCCGCGATTGGTTCGGGGCTTTGCGGCTTCATCAACCGGCAGAGGAAAGAGGCGCCCACGCGATGCTCCGAGCAATCTTTCAGAGAAGCTCCATTTTTCCTAAATTGGTCGCTACCTTTACGATTGTCATCATCCCTTTGTTTGCCCTCAGTCTCATATTGAACGAATTGGGAAAGATGGAAGTCCAATCGCGAATTTCCGCGTCCATGAAAGATAAGATCAGCTATGAATTTTTGTCACTCGAACAGGAACTTCAGCGAATTGCCAATACGCAGAAGCAACTGGTGAACGACGGTGAAGTGCTTGATCTGGGCAGTTCGATTTTTTTGCTTTCAGATTACCAGAGAACGAAAAAAATCAATGATTTGCACGATAAGCTGCAATTGTGGAAAGACGCCAGCCCTTTGATCCGAAACGTAAGCGTATACATCCCTTCATCCGACCGGATCGTCACAACGGGAACCGTGACAGACATGGCGGCTAATCAAGTGGCAATGAAACAAATAGCCGCGGCGATTTATAAGGGCGGATACCCGATCACGCAGTGGAATAACCGCATGTATCTGAGCATGACCTTTCCGAATCGGCAGAGCGCCCGGGATATCGCCAATCGGCCGCCGCTGTTTATCAATAACATCGAATTATCGACGGAGGCGCTGCAGCAAATGCTGAGCCGCATTTCCCAAGAGGGCGGCGCGGCATTGTACGGCAAAAGCTGGGCCGTCGGAAACAAACGAGACCAATCTCTTTTGGCGGAAATCAGAACGAAGCTGGGGGATAGAGAAATAAGGGGGACCCCGGATTCGAGCGTAGCGGTCGGCGGACAGCGATATTTCGTTTTTTCGGAAAAATCGGAGTCGATGGATCTGGAACTGCTCACTTATATTCCGGAAAAGGCGCTGCTTGGCACGTTGCAATCTTACCGGATCTGGTTCTGGCTGCTTGTCGCCTGTTCTCTGGTGATTATCCTATTGTTCTCCTATGGCATCCATTTGTTGATCCAGCGTCCCTTGTCTATGCTGGTCCGGCTTCTCCGGAACGTGGAAGAAGGCAACTTCCATATCGTGAAGAAGCAAAACCGCAAGGACGAATTCGGCTATTTGTTCAGCCAGTTCGAAAGAACGGTGAGGAAGTTGAAGCAGTCGATCGACGAGCTGTACGTACAAAAGATTAGACTGCAGCAGACCGAACTCAAGCAACTGCAGGCGCAGATCGCTCCCCATTTTCTGTATAACAGCTTCTTCATCCTTCATCAGCTCATCGTCTCTTATGACAACGAGAAAGCGGAATCGGTATCGAAAAATTTGGGTGAATACTTCCAATATATTACCCGCAACAGCATGGATGAGGTGGCTTTGGAAGCGGAAGTGAATCATGTACGATCGTATTTGGAGATTCAGAACATTCGTTTTTCCAACCGGATATCGGCTTCGTTTACTTCGCTGCCCGACAAATTTCGGACCATCCTCGTGCCAAGGCTCGTTTTGCAACCCATTATCGAGAACGCCTATCAGCATGGACTGAGGGATGTCCTATCGGGCGGCCGGCTCGTCATCGACTTCCTAGATCGAGGAGACGAGCTTTGTATTGTGGTGGAGGATAACGGCTCGGGGATGCCGGGGGACGAACGGGCAAATCTTCAGCAGAAGCTGAGCGCCGAAGAGGTGACAGGCGAGAGCACGGGTTTGATCAACGTACACAGGCGTCTGAAAATCAAGTTCGGCAACAAGGGCGGAATCGAAGTACAAACGGGCCCTGGCGGAGGGTTTGTGGTATCGGTTCATATTCCATGCGAGGAGAATAGCGATGTACCGACTGCTGATCGTTGACGACGAGCGGATTATTGTGGATGGCATTTATCAACTGTTGCAGGGCGCCGTTCATCTGGAGCTGGAAATATACCGCGCCTACAACGCATACGAGGCTCTGGAATGGTTACAGCGTATCCGGATCGATCTCATCATATCGGATATCCGGATGCCTGGGATGGACGGAATCGACCTGCAGAAGCGGGTCATGCGGCTATGGGCGCGTTGCAAGATCATTTTCCTGACAGGCTACAATGAATTCGAATATGCGCAGGAAGCAATCCGCAGCGGTGGCGCCGTCGATTACTTGTTGAAAAATCAGGATCAAGCGTTGATCGTGCGGGCCGTAGAGAAAGCCATCGCGGAAATCGAGAGGAGGGAGGAGGACAAGGACCGGGTTCTGAAGGCGGCTTCGAAGCTGCAACTTGCGATGCCGGCCCTGCAGAAAAAAGTGTTGGCGGAGCTCATGGAGGGAGTGCCTCCTTCCCTGGAACGGTTGCGTCAGCAATTCATCCAGTCGGAGATTCCCCTTGCTGCGGAGAAACCGGCATGTTTGGTCGTAGGGCGAATCGACCGATGGGACGACGACGTCGCCGAGTCGGATCGGCCGCTGCTGATCTATGGCTGCCAGAACATTATGGACGAATATCTTTCCCCCGCGGCCGTACAAGTCCCGGTCGTGTTCGACAACCAATATATGCTGTGGACGATTCAGCCGAGTCCGGGCGGTGCAACCGAGGACCGACAAGAGGAAGGCGACAGGAGTTATTCGTATTTAAGCGACAGAATCCGCAGTATCGTTGAGGCCGCTCAAGAATCTTGCCGGAAATGGCTGAAGCTTTCTGTATCCTTCGCGATCGACAGCGGGCCGTATGCTTGGACGGAAATCGGTCTCCGCTATACGTATTTGAAACTGTTGTTGGGACAGAAAGGAGGGCAGGAGCAGCAACTGCTGATCCAGAACGACGGAATGCTCGAGCCGCTCAGACAGGCGGACAAGGCATATTCGGGATCGAATCCGCTCCGCGGCAAGCTCGTCTTGTTGGAGCAATACTTGGAGAATGGTCAGCGAGAGCTTTTTATGAAGCTGTACCACGAAATCATGGAAGCGGAAAATCCCGGGAGCCAGACGGAATTGCTGGAACGTTTCTACGCGGTGTCTTTGTGTCTCGTTTCCTATTCCATCAGGACAGGGATGTTTTTCGGGCTGACGTTGAACAAGCATTTTCCGAAAATGCTGCGTTTCGACAGTCATGACGGGTGGGCGGCAACGGTCGGTTTTTTCGCGGAGATTGCGGAGCAAATGCTGAAGCGATCAGAAGAGAAAGCGGAGGACGCCTCTTCTCACATTGTGGAGAGCATCGATCTGTTTGTGAACGGCAACCTGGACAAAGATTTGTCGCTTACGAAGCTGTCGGAGATGGTTCACCATAGTCCGACTTATTTATCGCGATTGTATAAAAGATTGACTGGCAGAACGTTGTTCGACTACATTACCGAGCAGCGGATGACGCGGGCCAAGTCGCTGCTGAAGGAAGGCGCCATGAAAGTTCACGAGATTGCGGCTGCGGTCGGGTACGAATCGGCACCGCATTTCACGCGATCTTTCAAGAAATACACTGGGCTTACGCCGCAGGAATTCCGAGATCGATAAAAAGTTGCAGGCATGCGCTGCGCGCTGCCGGCCGGTTAACGGGAGGATAAGATGGATACATGGGGCAAGGAAGGGTACCAGGAACCGGAAGCGATTGGCAACCGGTATCGCGAGAAGCAGAAGGTGGAATTCGACCGCCTCGTCGAACGGATGCGTGAGGGTGCGGAAGGCCGGAGAAACCGGTTCTTTCGCCCGGACACGTCGTCTCAGGCAGCATTTGAGAGGGATGCGCAGCGATTTCGCATGCAATTGCAAAGCATGCTCGGGTGGCCGGAATGGCCGCCCGAGTTTTCATCCGGCGGGTTAGGCGCCAATACGGGTTCGAGCTTGCAGGCGTCCCTTTCTTTCGTTGCGGAGGATCCGCTCGGAAGTATCCATCGGGTCGAATTGGATGCAGGATATGGATTGACCACCTACGGTCTGCTGTTTCTGCCGCGCCGGCAAGGTCCATATCCGTTGGTCATCTCCCAGCATGGCGGATGGGGAACGCCCGAACTGTGCTCGGGGTTTTACGGCCCAAGCAACTACAACGGCATGACACGCAGAATATGGGCAAGAGGCGTCGCCGTATTCGCTCCGCAACTGCTTCTGTGGGATGAGAAGCAATACGGGCCGGCGTTCAACCGGCGCGAGCTGGACGTGCAGTTGAAGCAGCTCGGCAGCTCGATCGC
This sequence comes from Cohnella nanjingensis, assembly GCF_014212125.1. Taxonomy (GTDB): domain Bacteria; phylum Bacillota; class Bacilli; order Paenibacillales; family Paenibacillaceae; genus Cohnella; species Cohnella nanjingensis. The sequence continues at coordinate 54,101 of NZ_JACJVP010000006.1, read as the reverse complement.
GGCTGTGGAAATCTACAAGATCAGAAGGAGCCTCGACTATTTGACGTCGCGGGACGACATCGACGCCGCACGCGTCGGGATGGTCGGCCTGTCTTACGGAGGATTTTACACGCTGTTCACGGCTGCGCTTGATACCAGAATCAAAGCGGTTTACTCCTCGTGTTTCATCAACAACCGGTTTGTCGTCGATTGGTCCGATTTCACTTGGTTCAATGCGGGAAACACGTATCTGGACGCGGAAGTGTGCGCGTTGATCGCCCCGCGCTTTCTGCATGTGGAAGCCGGCGAACAGGACGAGACGTTCCTTGTCGGGCACGCGCGACGGGAGATGGACAAGGTAGCCGCATGGTACCGGGAGCTCAAGATGGACAGCCGCTTCTCCGGCGTGACATTTGCCGGGGGGCACGAGCTTAATCCCGGTGACGAGGGGTTTGACGCGTTTTTCAGGCATTTGTTGGCGTAGTTGGCGGGGAGTTCAGAAGAAGATGGATTCCAGCCGTTGTAAGTCATCCAGCTTCTCGAGATGCCCATTTCGGGCCAAAAAAAAACGAAACGAGAGTGTATGGCATGAACCGATTTCAACGATTGCACGAACGGTTGCGCGAAAAGGCGGCCGATGCCAGGGAACGCGCGGTCGTCTACGTCGCGATGGGCGACAGTGTGACGCAAGGTTGCATGCAGGACGGGGTCGTCGAATACGAACGCGTATACCATCAGGTGCTGAAACGCGCCATTGAGCGGCGGTACCCGGGTACGGTGCTCAATGTCGTCAACTCGGGCGTGGGCGGCGATACGGCCGAGCAATCGCGTTCCCGCTGGGAGCGGGATGTGCTGATGTACAAACCCGACTTGGTGACGATTTGCTTCGGGCACAACGACGCTCACGGCCGCATGGCCGGGGTTGCACCGTTTGTTCGTGCGCTCGCCGATTCGGTGGGACGGGTCTGTGCCGAAACGGAAGCCGATCTTCTGCTCATGACCCCGTGTATGATGATGAAGCAGGACAACGACCGGGTGGCGGAAGCGCATAAACCGCTCGTCGCGGACTTCATCAAGCTGGCGAAGGACGGCATTTTACCGTTGTATGTCGACGCCGTGCGGCAGTTTGCGGCCGAGCGGGACATTCCTTTGCTGGATCCGTATGCGATGTGGGAGCAAATGGAGCGAGACGGCATCGACATCCATGCCCGCTTGTCCAACGGCATCAACCACCCCGATCCGGAATTCCATGCGGCGTGGGGCAAGGCAATGGAAGATTATATGTTCAGTAGCGTCCGGCTGGAAAAAAAACCGCCGCGGGGGTATGATTTTAAATAAGAACCTTGCGCGGAAGAGAGAACGAAAGTGGATCACGAGACGCCGGAACGATTACTGCATGAGGCGGTAAATGTCCCTGAGTACGCCTTTTCGTTTGTTCCGTCACCAGATCGATTGTCTGATCCAGGTTCACTGGCACGAATTTTTCGAAATTACGCTCGTGACGGCCGGGACGGGCACCCACATTTTCGATGGACTCAAATCACCAAAAGTGGGCATAGCCATCTCAGATGGATACCTCGTGCTGCGAGACAAAAATACGATCTACTTTGGACGGCTTCTTGACGGCAATTTCCCGGACATCAATCACATTTTTGTTAAAAACGATCAAGGGGCGGCAATTTCGGTCTCCCGCGCCATGATGGACGATTCGCTTCATCGGATGCTATCGCTCGTAGATGTGGAGAACAACCGTGTCACCTTGGAATTAAACGAGATTGGTGAACTCACGGGTGCATTCTCAGTCTGTAACTGGTGAAATCTGTGAAAGCTTCCCGGATGCCAGGATTGATGAGGGTTTTCCGACTATCAAGTTCAATGGGAGATATCTGAAGGAAGCACTATTGGTGGGGGACCGCGAGGTCAAGCGGGCCTTCTTCTCCTGGCTACATTGAATTTGATGGAGATAACTCCGTTGTCGTTATCGTGAATGCAGTCAGGTAATTTCGTTACCCTTGATAACGGAGAAGTAATCAAATCCCTATCTTTCCTCAAAGGGAAAAGACAATGGCGGTAATTAGAATATGCGAAATGAGATGAGCTGACGCATAAGCGGAAGCTCTCTTTTTATTTCCACCGAGGAGGAGATTGGAATGGCAGAAAACCAAATGAAGGGCATGTTCGACCGCGTTATCAGGAACAAGCAAGTATGGGAAATTATGAAACGGTGGATCAGGATATACTTTCGATCCGCAGTCTTCTTCATCTTCCCGCTTCCCCTTTTCCCGTCGCAGATTTCTGTGCCGGCAGCGGGCGTGCACTTGAACTTCATGTTAAGGACACAGAGGTGTTTAAGATCACCTTTAAGCTCGTCGATCGCTTCGGAAACATGCGTACGCTCCACAGCTAATATCAATGCATTCTGGGCATTGCCCTTTTTACTGTTTTATATTCATCTGGAGCTATTATCATGAAAATTGGCTTACATTCAGCGTCTCCATTGACATTGGCGCCATTACGTTTTATTACCGCCGGATTGCTGCTATTGATATACATTTATGTATTTAAAAAGGAAAATACGCTTTACCTAACAAAAGAGAATGGAAGATTTTACTCTTGCTCGGTTTACTAAATACCGCGTTGTTTATTGGGCTTGGCAATTTGGCGCTTCGGACCATTTCCGCCGGGATATTTAATCTCTTTCTCCCTATAAATCCATTTGTTTTCACGCTTTTTTCTCTGGCTTTCTTAGGAAAACGCATTCGGCTGAAAGAATGGGTGGGGATGGCCGTTTCAGTCATAGGTCTATTCATTGCGATCTATCCGTCATTGGCAACCAGTCATGCCACTTTTAGCGGCATTTTGCTTCTTATATTGGCGATGATCTCCATGGCTGTTGGAAGTCTCGTTTACAAAAAAGCCAATCTACAGCTGCCCAATCTTGTGATTAACGCGTGGCAGGTATTCATCGGGGGTATTCTATGCGAGCTGTTGTTTTGATTATTAAATTGCTTAATTCATAATAAAGTCGTTTAAATATATAAAGTTGTTTAATTTTTCGACCCCGGCCGCTAAACTAACTGGCAGAAGCGTTGAAGAAACGCGATCGTTATAGAGGTAGTATCGTTATATCTAATCTCTACCCTTTTGTGAACGGGAAAATGCGATACAATTTACATTGAGATAACAAGGAGCCTGATAAAGTAAGGGTGGTTAAATTCAATGGCTGACAGAATATTTGAAGAGCCACGTCTTGCAGATGTTTACGATTTTTTTGACTCAGCGGAACGTCCAGATCTTGATCCATACATTGCAATGGCAGACGAATTCGGTGCGAAGTCCATAATTGATCTTGGTTGCGGAACCGGCATTCTTGCTTGTCGATTAGCCGCAATCGGCAAAGAAGTCATTGGGATCGATCCAGCGGCCGCTTCGCTCAAAGTTGCAAGCCAGAAGGCATATGCAGATCGGGTCAAATGGATTCATGGTACAGCTGCAATGCTCTCTGGACTTAAAGCAGATCTAGTCACGATGACTGGAAACGTCGCACAAGTCTTTATAGATGATGAAGAGTGGATGTCAACGCTTCGCAAATGTCGTGATATTATTCGACCTGGTGGACGGCTTGTATTTGAGGTTCGGGACCCTTCAAAGGAAGCGTGGAAGGACTGGAACCGCGAGCAATCCTTTCAGGTAATTGATGTGCCAGAAATAGGAAAGATAGAGAAATGGGTAGATCTGCTGAATGTACAACTCCCTTTAGTTACATTCCGTCAAACATTCGTGTTCCAAAAGGACGGTGCAGTAATAAGTTCGGACTCGACACTGAAGTTCCGGAACCGGTCCGAAATAATTGACTCCATAAGAGGTACAAATTTACATGTTGAGGATATTCGGGATGCACCAGATCGCCCCGGGCTAGAATTTGTATTCGTCACGCGCTTTCCAGGCTAAAGAAGAACCGTCGCTAAACTATCGAAAACGATAGTTCAATGTCCGCCGAGGGCAATCCCAAAAAAGAGCTCCATTTGCCTTTTGGGAGTTCCGAGGGATCTCTGGATAGGATCGAATGACTTCACACTATCCAAGAGAGGCATTCAGAGCCCAGAAGACGCTAAATAGCCGACCAGAAGCTCCTGGGCGGCTATTTAGCGTGACTATTCACTTTTTTGGACGTTTTGTCTGGGTCACTGGACCATGGAGCTTGGCGATCTTCTTCATAATCAGGCTGAAGCGCTCTGCTTCTTCCTTGGTGATGCTTTTCGTGGCCATGAGGGACACTCCTCGTCTACCAGGATCTATATGAACAGTATCGACAAAGCTAATAGGATTCATACCAAACAGTAGAGTTCTAGCCCATCCTCCCTACCGTTCTGACGATAGGCATTCAGCAGCCGGGTCATGACGAGCAGCGGCTCGCCGGGCGTCTCGGGCGATTCGATCGGGACCATCCAATTGGGCGAGCCTTGCCGCTCGATCGTCCGTTTGAACCACGGCTCCTGCCGGAGAGCGGCATAGTCGGTCTTGGTCGTATGCGTCCGCGTCGAATGCAGGTAACCGCGAAAATCGTAAAGAGCCACCTGGGCGCTGCCGCCGGGTAGAATCGACCGGCATCCGGAAGCTCCTTTCCAAAAAGATGTCTGACGCGGGCGACTGCGCGCGCGGCTACACGCGGTGCAGCTTGCGGTGCGCCGATGGCGTCATGCCGAGCTTCGCGCTGAATATCCGGCTCAAGTAGAAGCTGTTCTCGTAGCCGCACTGCTGCGCGATCCACTCCAGCGGCCGCGTCGTCTCCTCCAGCAGCCGGCAAGCGCGGCCGAGCCGAAGCTCGGTCACAAAGCCGGACGGCGTCGTCCGGTAAGCCGCGCGGAATCGCCGCGTCAGCTGCACCGGACTAATGCCGAGATCGGCCGCCAGCTCGCTCATCGCGAGCGGCCCGTAGGCGCGTTCGCGCAGCCACTGCCGCGCCCGCTGCATGTCCGGATCGGGCCTATCGCTCTCCGCGGGCGATTCGACGCTGACGCGCTCCATCTCGAGGAGCCGCCACAGATCCTCGATCATATGCTTCATTCGGCCGAACGCCGGCTCTTCCCGGAAGCTGCTCCCCAACTCCCTCATGTAGCGGTACGTCGACAGGAGCCGCTCCGCGTCCTTGACCGTCCAACGTCCCGCCAGTACGTCGGCCTCTTCCGGAGAAAGATCCTGCTCCCAGGCGAATTTGACGAAATGGAACGTCAGCGGCGTTATCGTTCTTCGGTGAAAGGCGATGTCCGGCGGACAGACGACAACGTCGCCGAATCCGGCTTCGCCTTCCCGGTCGCCGATCCGGAAGGCGAATTGCCCGCTCTCGACCGCGAACATCGTCCAGCAGGAATCCGTATCGCGCTCCAACAGGAACTGCTCCTTCTTGTGCCAATACATGTACCCGATCGGCTGTACCGACCAATGGCTGCGCATGCCTTCGCCTCTTTCCCGCAAATGGGTAGAAATGAAATAAAGGATATGCCTATCGTAATACGGTGCATGTTATTTGGCAATACGCTGGATTAAGATGAAATCACGGATAAGATGGTATGAATCAGAGGAGGATCAATCGATGCGAAATGAAACGGTCGTAACGGATGTAACCGTTGTCGGCGGCGGGTTGGCCGGCGTGTGCGCGGCGATCGCGGCGGCCCGGCTCGGGCGGAGTGTGGCGCTCGTCAACAATCGGCCGGTGCTCGGCGGCAACTCGAGCAGCGAGGTGCGGGTATGGGTATGCGGCGCCACCGCGCACGGGACGCATCGCTACGCGCGCGAGACCGGGATTATGGGCGAACTTTTCGTCGAGAATCAGTACCGCAACAAGGACGGCAACCCGTACCTCTGGGATATGGCCGTGCATGAGGCGGTCCGGGCGGAGCCGAACATCGAGCTGTTCCTGAACACCGACGTGCACGAGGTCGAAGCCGACGGGGAGGAGAACGACCGGACGATCCGCTCGGCGACCGGCTGGATGATGGGCTCGGAGCGGCGCATCCGCTTCGAGAGCAAGGTCTATCTGGATTGCACCGGCGACGGCTTGGTCGGCTTCCTGGCAGGCGCGAAGTACCGGCTGGGCCGCGAAGCGCGCGAGGAGTTCCAGGAAGACTGGGCGCCGCTCGTCGCCGACGATATCACGCTCGGCAGCACGCTGCTCTTCTATACGAAGGACGCGGGTCATCCGGTCAAATTCAAGGCGCCTAGCATCGCCAAGGACATCGCGAAGACGACGATTCCCGAACGGCGCATCATTCGCAGCGGCGACAACGGCTGCGCCTACTGGTGGATCGAATGGGGCGGCGAACGCGATGCCGTTCACGACAACGAGGGCATCCGCGACGAGCTGTGGTCGGTCATCTACGGCATCTGGGATTATATCAAGAACTCCGGCAAGTTCGACGCCGAGAACATGACGCTGGAATGGGTCGGTTCGATTCCCGGCAAGCGCGAATACCGCCGCTTCGTCGGCGATTACGTGCTGAACCAGAACGACATTCTGGCGCAGCGGGAATTCGAGGACCGCGTGGCGTTCGGCGGCTGGTCGATCGACCTGCATCCCCCGCAAGGCGTATACGCTACCGAGGCGGGGTCGAAGCATCTGCACATGGACGGCAACTACCATATTCCGTTCCGTTCGCTCTACTCGGCGAACGTGAACAACATGCTGATGGCCGGCCGCGACATCAGCGCCTCGCACGTGGCGTTCGGCACGACGCGCGTCATGGCGACGTGCGCCGTCATCGGCGAAGCGGCCGGCGCCGGCGCCGCGTTGTGCGCCGCCAAAGGCGTCACGCCGCGCGAACTGCACGCGGACCATCTGCGAGAGCTGCAGCAGACGATGCTGCGCCAAGACGCGTCGATTCTGGGATTGCGCAACGAGGACGAGGCTGATCTGGCGCGCAAGGCAGCCGTCGGCGCCTCGAGCGAGCGGCGCCGCTTCGCGGTCGAGCGTACGGCGGGAACGGCGGCGCTGGAGACCGACATCGGTCTCACCGTGCCGGTCGATCCGACGCTGGACGGCATCGAGCTGCTCGTCGATGCCAGCGCCGATACGACGCTTACCGTCGAGCTATGGGAGACCGGACGGGCCGAGAACTACGTGCCGAGCGGGAAGGTGCAACAGGCGTCGGCGCCCGTCGCGGCCGGCGGTCTCCAGTGGGTGAAGCTCGATCTGCGCTGGCAGCCGGCCAAGGCATGCAACGCGTTCCTGATCGTCAAGGCGAACGATGCGCTGGCGCTGCATCTGGACGATCGGCCGACGACGGGCGCGCTCGCCTACTGGAAGGGCGATAAGCCTCGCGTATCGTCGGATCTCGAGGAGCACCAGCCGGATCAGCCGGTCGTGCAATGGTCGATGCGGAGATTCGCTCGCCAGACGCCCTGCATCCGGCTGATGGGGCCGACCGCCGCCTTCGCCGCGGCCAAAGCGATCGACGGCTACGTCCGTCCTTACGGCGGGCCGCACATGTGGTCGTCCGAGCGGATCGCCGCCGGCCGTCCCGAGTGGCTCGAGCTCACTTGGCGCGAGCCGGTCGACATTCGGCAAGTCCATGTCACGTTTAACGACGACGTGAACGAGGACCTGATCAACCTGCACCATCACATCACGCCGTTCGAGGCGATGCCTACGCTCGTCAAGGATTATCGGATCGAAGCGTACGTCGGAGGAAGCTGGAGGACGGTCGCGGAGGGCCGCGACAACTACAAGCGCAAGCGCGTGCACGCGCTGGACGCCGCCGTCAAGGCGGAGCGCTTGCGGATCGTCGTCGAATCGACCAACGGCAGCGAGTACGCCGAGATCGTCGAAGTGCGCGTTTACGCGTAAGGCGGCGCAAGCAACCATAGCCGGCCGACAAGGGGAGTTCGTTCCTTTGTCGGCCGGCTTTTTGCCGATAAGGCCCGGCTCCGACGAAGAACGGAAATGGAAGATGCTTACTTGCTCGGGAAGGAAATGTTCAAAGAGCCATTACGAATGAGCTTGTCGATGAGTGCCTTTCAACAGGCTTTTTCTATGGCGTAATGAAGGAAGATCAAGAGGTTTCATCCAGCATCTTGCTAAAATAATGCGCTTACATTAAAATAAAATCTAAATAAAACGTTTCACTAAAAAATGAGGAGGGAATTTATGTTTCGCTCATCTTTGAAATGGATGCTTTCCGTAGTTTTGATTGCTGTTGTATGCCTTCCATCGCTAGCATTCGCTTCTTCGTCCTCCGCGTCCCATATCGCCGTCACCGGATCGCCGGGATGGGATATTTACGAAGGCGCAACGATCGGCGGCTACCGCTACGGGCCATCCTTTATCGATAACGGCGACGGCAGCATCGATATGTGGGCGTGTTCGGAAGGAGGCAGCCCGCTGCCTTACGACTACATCCGTTATCAGCGGTCTACGGACGGCGGACGGACTTGGGGAAGCAACCAGATCGTGCTGCCGCCAACGGCCGGCTCGATGGATGCGCTTTCGACCTGCGATCCCGGCGTCATTAAATTCGGCGGCTATTACTACATCGCTTACACGTCGACGACTAACCGGGGAGGCACGGACAACCAGATTTACGTGGCCCGTTCGACCGGTCCGACGGGGCCTTGGGAGAAATGGGACGGCTCGGGATGGGGCGGCTACCCGCAGCCGTTCATCGTATACGACGGCAGTCCGCTCGTGTACGGCGCGGGACAGCCTAGTTTTGTCGTTAAGGACTCCACGCTTTATATCTATTACAGCTGGGTCGACAACAACATGAATCAGCTGCGGGTGGCGACAGCTTCGACGTCCAATGCGAACTGGCCGGGCAGCCTGACATACCACGGCGTCGCTCTCAATAAGTCGACGTTCGAGGACGCCACCGACGTCAAATACGTCGAGTCGCTGAATAAGTTCATCGGCGTTCAGACGAACAACTGGGGATCCGATGTCTCCTACGTCGAGGTATTCAGCTCGACCGACGGCTACTCGTTCACCAGGGAGTATTACATGGATGGAGATCATTTTGCCAAATCAAGTAATGCCGGTCTTAGCGGAGACGCATACGGACATATCAAAGCCGACGATTCGCCATTCATCAGCTACGCTTACGGTTCCTTCGGCCCCGCGTTGAATTGGAATACGCGACTGACGCCCATTACATTCAGCACCGTCAAGAGCGGCGCTTTCGGAGACACGTTCTCTACCGGCATCGGCAATTGGACCGCCTACGCCGGCAAATGGTCGGCGAGCGGCGGCGCCTATCGGCAGAGCAGTCTGACGGCCGACACGGCATACGCAGACGTGAAGAAAACCGTCTTCGGGGACGCCGCCTATGAGACCGATGTGCATATTACGGGGGCGGCCGATCCGGGAGAATGGGCGGGACTGCATATCGGAAAAATCAAAGCCGACGATAATTTTACCGAAAGCGGGTACCTCGTCTTCATTCGCGCCAACGGCAATATGGCGATCTTCAAGGCCGGCACGGGTCAGGTGACGGGCGAAATCGCCTCCGGCGTCGATCCTACAGCCGGTTCCGTTCATCTTAAAGTCGTGAAAAGCGGCGGAAATCTAAAAGTATATGCAGGCGGAGCCGCCTCGCCCGTCATCAATTGGACCGATCCCGGTCTTTATTACGATAGCGGCCGCTTCGGCCTCGTCACCCGAATGGCAAGCGCGGTGTTCGACAATGTGACGGCGGCCAACAACTTCGGAGACGATTTCTCCTCGGGCGCCGGCGGCTGGACTGCGGATTCGGGGACTTGGTCGATCTCGGGAGGAACGTACAACCAGACGAACATGGCCGCCGACCCGGGCGCCAGTACAATGAACGGCGTCGTCTTCGGCAATGGGGTCATGGAGATGGACGTGAAGATCAATTCCGCTTCCGCCGGCAATTGGGTCGGTCTCCACTTCGCCAAGACGAACGCTGCCGATGCCTATTACGAAAGCGGCTATTTGGTGCTGATGGAATCAAACGGAAATCTCTCCCTATACAAGGGAGGAGCCGAAAACAAAGTCGTCGTTAAGCCGGTCCCCACGGAAGCGAATCCGACCGCCGGATTCGTGCATCTGAAAATCATGAAGCACGAAGGCAATATTCAAGTATTCGTCGGCAACGCCGCAAGCCCGCAAATCGACTGGAACGAACCGCATACCGCATTTGGCAGCGGCTATCTTAGCCTGGTCAATGTCAAAAGCAGCGTCTCGTTCGACAATGTCCGGCTGACGACCCAGACGGTGCCGGGCGGCACGGCTAATCTCGGCTCGTCCAACATTCCCAACTTGGCGCGATTCAAGACGGTGACGGCCAACGATTCGCTCGCGATCGCCGATTGGGACGTATCGAAGCTGACGGACGGCATCGAATCGCCCGTATTCGGTTCGGCGGGTTATACGACCCATCCTTACGCTTCCGACGATATTTCCTCGACGCCGGTCTGGGTCGACGTGGATCTCGGCTCGGACCAAACCGTGGATAAAGTGAAGCTGTTCCCGCGGCTGTTCACCGACGCCGTGGGCGGGGGAACGCCCAATTTCCCGGTCGATTTCACGATCCAGACGGCGCCGGACGGCGGAAGCTACAGCACCGTCGCAACGATCGCGAATCAGGGCAACCCAGTCGGATTCCCGCAGGAATACAATTTTACGCCGGTTACCGCCCGTCACGTTCGGGTGCTCGTAACCAAGCTCGGCACGCCGACGGTGGACGATCCAGGAAGCTACCGGCTGCAATTGGCGGAGATCGAAATCTATCACTACCAACTGCCGTAATCGCGGCAGACGGACGAATCGGTAGCAGCGCAAAGGCGGAGGCGGTCGCTTCCGCCTTTGGTTATGACAAGCGATTGAATAAGCAACGTCAATATGTTATGTTTTTAGTACTTAAACGATTTAGGAGTTGTTTAATTGGCTACGATTAAAGATGTCGCCAGGGAGGCCGGCGTATCGGTCGCGGCCGCTTCTTTGGCGCTGAACGGCAAAGGCAGCCTGTCCGATGAGACGCGCGCCAAAGTCATCGAAGCAGCCGAGCGGCTGAACTATACGCCGAACGCCCTGGCCAAAGGATTGGTTACAAGCAATAAAATCAATACGATCGGCCTTATCATTCCGAAGCCCGGAACCGAATTTCTTCCTTTCGTCGGAATGGACATTCTGAGCGGAGTCGGCGAGGTGGCCAGCGAGAAGAAGTACAATATGCTGCTCGACTGGGAAGACAGCCTGGGAGGCTCGAAGGCGCTGGATCTCGTGCAGAGCGGCATCGTGCGCGGCCTGCTCTTCTTCCTTCCGCTGAACGACGTCAAGACGTTCCGGACGCTTAACGATCTCAATTTTCCGTATGTGTTGATGAGTCGTCCGCCCGAAGGGGTGTACTGCAGCTGGGTCGACGTCGACAACGTCGACGCCTCCTATCAGGCCACCGTGTCGCTGATCAAGTCCGGCCATACGCGGATCGGCTTCTCCTCGCCGGGACCGATCGATTTTCTCGTCAGCAGCGACCGGCATTCCGGTTACCGCCAGGCGCTGCTCAGCCACAATATCGCTTACGACGAGAATTACGTGTCGATCGGGAGCGGAGACATCGAGAGCGGCAAGAAAGCGATGGAGCACTTCCTTCGCCAGAAGGAGCCGCCTACGGCGCTGCTCGCCGGTTCCAATCTGCTGGCGATCGGCATGATCGAATCGCTCAAGGAGCATGGCCTGGATCATCGCGACATGGCGGTCATCACGTTCGACGACAGTCCGCTCGCCGAAAGCTACGGCATATCGGCCATCCATATCCCGACGAACGTCATTGCGGGAGAGTCGGCGCGCCTTCTGATCAAACGGATCGCCAATACCCGCCGGACAGAGCCGGAAAGCATCGTGATCGACTCCAAGCTGATCGTCCGCAATACGTTCGTACCCAGCAAGTAGAAGGTATCCTCTGTACGGAATGAACGGGAAATTCCCGGAATCCGTACGGAGGTTATTTTTCTGTTATCGGGGAAAAGGGAATTGACAACCGTAAGCAACGGCAATAAAATGAAAAAAGTAAAACGTTTTATTGTTTGTTTTATTTCGTTCGCGAGAAGACGAAGGGGAGGATAGACAAAGAAGGCCAAACAAGTCGGACCTGTTTCGTAAGCGCTTTACAAATTTGAGGGAGGGCGACTACATGAAAGCGAAGATTAAAAAATCGGCTCTGGCCGCGCTCATCATCTGTACGACGATCATGCTGGCCGCGTGCGGCGGCAACAAAGGAAATAACGACAATAAAGCGGATTCAAGCCCAAGTCCTAGCGCGGCTCAAGGGACGGAGGAGACGAAGCAGCATGACCCCGTGGAAATCCGCGTAGGCGTGCCGGAATGGCCGGGCGAAGCCGAGAACGTCGACGCCGTCGTCAAAGCGTTCAAGGAGAAATATCCGTACGTGACCGTGAACGTAGAGAAGATGGTCGGCGATCCGCACGCGAAGGTATTGGCCCAATCTGCGGCTAACGAGCTTCCGGACGTGTTCTGGTTGCCGGATACGTCGGTAAGAGAGTTTCAGGATCTGGGAATTCTTGCCCCGCTTGACGATGCTATCGCGGCGAACGGCATCGATACCGGAGACGTATACTCCAGCATGCTCGGCCTCGGCCAGGTGGACGGCAAGACGTATATGGTTCCCCGCGATTACGCGCATGTCGTGACGCTGGTCAATACGTCGCTGCTGAAGGAAGCCGGTCTGAGTATGCCGTCCAACGACTGGGACTGGAACACGTTCATGGATTACGCCCAAAAGCTGACCAAGAAGGACGCTTCCGGGAACACGATCCAATGGGCGGTCAACTCGAACATTCACTGGTGGGCGGTGTGGACGCCGTTCGCGCTCGGCCGCGGCGGCAAGCTGATCGACGAAGCCAACCACAAGCTGACGGTCGCTTCCGATCCGCTCGTCGGCCAGGGGCTGAAGGATCTGTGGGACTTGTCCAAGAACGGCTATGCGCTAGACCCGAACGGTCAATATCCCGAGGATATGTTCATGGCCGGCAAAGTAGCGTTCTACTTTGCGGTCAAGGCCGTCGCCTCCCAAGTGAACGACGTCGCCAAAGCGAAAGGCTTCGAATGGGACGTGCTTCCGTTCCCGAAGCTGCCATCCGTCCATGCGGTCGGCGGCGGGACGAGCGGTTACTCCGTAAGCGCTACGACGAAGCATAAAGAGGAAGCCGGAGCGTTCGTATCGATGTTCCTGACGGCGGAAGGACAGAAGGCGTTCAATTCGGCCGGCAACGCGGTTCCCGTGCTCAAATCGATGGTGAACGACGACACGTGGCGCAACAGTCCGGTGGAAGGCAAGAACGTGGAAGCTTATACGATCGCGCCGGAAGCCGATATCCTGCCGATTCTGAGCTCGAAGCTGCCGGTTTCGCTGATCAACGAGTCGAATACCGGTTACGAAGAAGCGATGAACAAATATTTGCTGAACAAACTGCCGCTCGAAAAGGCGCTGCAGGAATGGGAAGACCGAATCAACAAAGCCTGGAAATAACCGAGGCGGCGCCCGAAGAATCCGCGGCGGAAGGGGACCGGCGGTCCCCTTCCGCTCGGGCGTAGAGAGGGAGTTGCGGGATGAAATCAAGAAAAGCGGTTCGGGAAGCGATAGCCGGTTATCTGTTCACGTCGCCGGTAACGCTCGGCATTCTGCTGTTCACCGCCTGGCCGGTAGCGCAGTCTCTATATTACAGCTTTACCAAGTTCAATATCATCAAGAAGCCGCAGTGGGTCGGAGGAGACAATTACGCCAAGCTGACCGGCGACGCGGAGTTCTGGCATTCCTTGAAAATAACGGCGATATTCACCGGCGTCTCGGTGCCCGCTTCGCTGCTCGTCGGCTTCCTGATGGCGCTGCTGCTGAACCGCAGCCTGCGGGGCATCGGGCTGTTTCGGACGATTTTTTATTTGCCGGTCGTCGTTCCCGTCGTTGCGTCAGGCATGCTGTGGAAGCAGCTCTATAGTCCGACCTACGGCTTCGCCAATCGGCTGCTCGAGGCGGTCGGCCTGCCGCCCTACACCTGGTTTTCGCAGCCGGAGTCGGTCCTGCCTTCGATTATCATAATGGGTTTGTGGCAGGCCGGCGGCTCGATGATCATCTGGCTGGCCGGGTTCCAGGGCATTCCGGTCCATCTCTACGAAGCGGCGATCGTCGACGGGGCTTCCCGAATGAGAAGATTTTGGAGCATCACGATTCCGATGATTACGCCGGTGATCTTCTTTAATCTGATTATGGGCTTCATCGGTTCCTTCCAAGTATTCGGCCAGGTGATGGCGACGACGGCGGGCGGTCCGCTCAATGCCAGCAATTTCTTGATGGTCATGATCTACAAGGAGGCGTTCCGTACGCTGAACATGGGCTACGCTTCCGCGCTGGCATGGGTGCTGTTCGTCATCGTGCTGCTGCTGACGGCGTTCATCTTCAGAACGAGCCGTTCCTGGGTCCATTACGAAGGGGGAGCCAAATAAATGCATGATTCAGGCAAATCCGCTTGGCTGGCGTATCCGCTGTTGCTGGTCGGCGCGGTCGTTTTTCTTTTTCCGCTCGTATGGATGGTCGCCAGAAGTTTCATGGGTCTGGACGATCTGTACAAGGTTCCGCCGATCGTCTTCCCGACCAAATGGGAGGCGTCGGCTTACGACGATATATGGACGATCCGGCCCTTTTTGAGTTATATCCGCAACACCGTCATCGTCGTGGCGTGCAGCGTCGTCGGCGCCACCGTGTCGTCGGCTCTGTGCGCCTACGGCTTCGCGCGGCTCAAGTTCCCGCTGCGAGGGTTGATCTTCGGCGTCGTGCTGGCGACCATGATGCTGCCGAGCGCCGTGACGATGATTCCGGTGTATGTGCTGTTTAGCAAACTCCATTGGACCAATACGCTGATGCCGCTGATCGTGCCGACCTTTTTCGGCGGCGGGGCGTTCAATATTTTTTTGCTGCGGCAGTTTTTTGCCGGTTTGCCGAACGATTTGGACGAGGCCGCCAAAATCGACGGAGCGAATTTGTGGGATATTTTCTGGCGCATCGCGATGCCTCTGTGCAAGCCGGCGCTGACGGTGGTCGCGATCGGATCGTTCATGAACACCTGGAACGATTTTATGGGACCGCTTCTTTATTTGAGCAAGGAGAAAAGCTTCACGCTGGCGCTCGGCCTGTACGCGCTGTCGCCGGGAGAAGCGGGCGGCGCGACGATCAACTCGATCACGACCGCGCAGCTGATGGCGGCTTGCAGCCTTGCGGTCATCCCTGTCGTGCTCGTCTTTTTCTTCGCGCAGAAGAAGCTGATATCCGGAACGGCCGTTTCGACGGGAATTAAAGGGTGACAGAAGGGATGAAAAGAAATGGCTGATATTGCGGCTCGACGGCATCAAGACGAGCGGGCGGTTCCGAAGTGGATCTGGGACCGGGGAGGCGAAACGGCGCGGGAAATCGTGCTGAGCAGAAGTTTCGAGACGGAGAAGGACGGGGTGGAGGCGCGGCTGTATCTTGCGGTGACGGGCCGCGTCACCGTTGCGCTGAACGGCGCGGTTATCGGCGAGCTGCAGGAGCATCCGCGCCATCTCGCGTCGTTTACGCGTTTCGTCGGGTTCCCGGACCGGCTTGCCGCGGGCAGCCACCGACTGGAGCTGAGGATCGTCTGCTCCGAGCCGATGCCGATCGTCGAGGTGAACGTCCATCTGCTGGAGCGGCGGGTCGGATGCATCGGATTTCTCGAGGGAGACGGCCTGTGGCTGCCGACCGACGATAGCTGGCGGTCGGGCGAGTCGCCTGCGCGCGTGATTTGCCTGCTCGGCGAAGAGCCGTACGGAGACCTGGAGAACGGCCCGGATTGGTTCGTCCGCGGCGGCTACGGAGATATCGGCACCCGAAGACTGACGGGCTACGAGATCGCGGAGCGATTCGGGGCGGAGGCGGACATCGGTCCGGACGGCCTGCTGTCGCTGTCGGGCAGCTATGCGTCGCAGCCGGAGTCGTTGGAATTGCCGGAGCTTGGCCGCGGCGAGCGCCATATTTTCTACCATCTTCGCAAGCAGCAGGAATGGGCCGAGCTGCGCGCTTTCCAGCGGAGATCGGGGATCGAGGGAGGCCCTCGTGTCGTCGCGGCGATGGCGGCGGAATACAATATGCGGTTCCGCATCGACAACGACGGCGAAGAACCGGCAACGATTGTTTGGAACGGAGCCGAGTCGTCGGCCGAGCTGGAACGCTACGACGGCTGCATCACCGAGGCGTTCACGGTCGAAGCGGGCGGCTCGTTTACCATTTTGCCCCAAGGCATGCGGTACGTGCAGCTCTTCCCGCTCGGGCCTTCCGGAAAGCCGTTCCGCCTGCGCGTCGTCTTCGAGGAGGTTGGCGTTCTGCTGGAGCGGATCGGGCAGTTCGATTCGGATTGTCCGGCGGCCAATCGGATCTACGAGGTGGCGGCTCACACGAACCTGATCTGTCATCAGACGGGATTGTGGGACGGGGTCAAGCGCGACCGGCTGAACTGGACCTATGATTTCTTCATGGCGGCCAAAGCCGATTACGTGCTGTGGAACGACATGGACGTCTTGAAGCGAACGATCCGCGAGCTGGGGAAGACGCCGGACGGATACTGGATGAATTCGTTCCCGGCGTACACCTGCTGGTGGTTCGTCAACATTTGGGACTATTACTGGCATACCGGCGACAGCGAGTTCGTACGGGAGATCAAGGACGATCTGAACCGTCATCTCCGCTGGACGATGGCGAGCATCGACCCGGCGACCGGGTTTTTCGCGAAACGGCATCAAGCGTTTATCGAGTGGGTGCCGATGTCGGAGGAGGACGCTTGGCATACGCTGCATGCCGTCCTCGCTATGGCGCTGGACAGCGTGCGCCGGTTGAACGCAGCGATACCGGGTCTCGATTTGCCGGAAAGCCCGGTCCCCTTGCCGTCGATTCCGGCTTCCGCTTTTCTGGATAGCCCTTCGATTATCGCGCTGCTGCTGGGGGCAGAAAGCGGCTATGTAAGCGAAGAGCAGGCAAGAGCCGCGCTTATCGGCTATGAAGCAAGCGATCCCGTGACCCCGCTGTCCGCGTATTGGCTGGCCGAACGGCTCGTCGCTCTCGGCCGGCCGGAGCTAGGCTGGAAGGCGATCGAGCGGGTATGGGGCAGAATGCTGGAAGAGGGAGCAACGACTTTCTGGGAAGGCGTGACGCTGGCTCCCGCGGAAGATTACCACCGCTCGCTGACGACATACACGGCTTACGATTCGTATCGGATCAGCCTGTGCCACAGCTGGTCGAGCACGCCGGTGCAGTGGATGAGCCGGCATCTGCTCGGCGTCGAGCCCGCGGCGCCCGGCTCGGCTAAAGTCTATTTCAGGCCGAACGCGGTGCCGGGCATGAACCGTTGCCGCGGACAGGTCGCCACGCCGCACGGACCGATTCGCGTCGAATGGGAGCGCCGCGAGGACGGCACGCTGGCGGCTTCGATCGACGCGCCGCGCGGAGTGGAGATCATCAGGGCGCCCGAGGCGGAAGGGATTGTCGTGCGATGAGTCGGCAACGTTACGCGAATGAAGCCGAATTTCGGGTGCCTTCGGCCGAATACCGTCCCGTCCCGTTCTGGTCGTGGAACGGCCGACTGACGCCGGATCGTCTCGTTTCCCAGATCCGACGGATGCACGAGGCCGGCTTCGGGGGATTTTTCATGCATGCCCGCAGCGGGCTGAAGACCGCCTACTTGGAGGACGAGTGGTTCGCCTGCGTCCGGGCATGCGTGGAGGAAGCGGAGCGGCTCGGCATGAAGGCCTGGATCTATGACGAGAAGGGCTGGCCGAGCGGATTCGCGGGCGGCGCCGTTCCGTCGCTGGGCCGGGAATACCGGGCTAAGGCGCTCGTCATGCTGGAGGAAAAGCGCGAGGACGACGATTGCCGGCGGCTGCTGGAGGCATACGAACCCTCGGAGGGGCCGCCGCGTTATCTGTACGAATGGGTGCAGCCGATGGGGGATCTCCGCTTCGATTCCGCGTCTTACGTCGATCTGCTCGACGAGCGGGTGACGGAAGCTTTTATCGCCAGCACCCATGAACGTTACGAGCGGGAGATCGGAGCGCAATTCGGCGCGGTCGTTCCCGGCGTCTTCAGCGACGAAGCATGCGCGCTGCTGTGGCTCGATCCCGCCGTTCCGGCGCTGCCTTGGACGACCGGGCTGGAACGGATTTTCGCGGACAGATACGGCTATTCCCTGCTCCCCCGTCTGCACGAGCTGTTCCTGCCTGAAGGCGAGTATCCTCGCATCCGCTACGACTACTGGTCGCTGATCGTAGAATTGTTCGCCGAGCGGTTCAGCAAGAAGGTGTACGACTGGTGCGACAGCCGCGGTCTGCTGTACACGGGACATCTGATGGCCGAGGACAGGCTCGCCTATCAGATGGAATGGGTCGGCGACATCATGCGGCAGTATGAATACATGCATATTCCCGGCTTGGATCATCTGGGCCGTCATAGCCATGTCGGCCGCACGCCCGACAACGCCGTGCCGTATACGCGGGTGCTGTCGGCGAAGCAGGTGTCGAGCGTGGCCAGCCAGCTAGGCCGGGAGCGGGCGCTGTCCGAGCTGTTCGCTTGCGCCGGCCAAGGCTTCGAGCCGGCTCGGCAGAAAGAGATGACGGATTGGCATTTCATTCACGGCATCAATCTGTTCAGCCCGCATCTGCTCCCGTATTCGCTGGAGGGGGAGGGGAAGCGAGATTATCCGCCGACGATCGGCCCGCAGCAGCCGTGGTGGGACGATTACCGGCAATTGACCGATTATCAGACGCGCATGAGCTATATGCTGACGCGAGGGCGAAGAGCGGCTCCGATTCTCGTCCTTCATCCGATGGAGTCGGCATTCGAGCGGTATTCTCCGCTGGACCGGTCCCAGACGGACGCGATGAACGAAGCGCTGGAGACGCTGTCGCTCTCGCTGCTCGACGCCCAACTCGGCTTCGACTACGGGAACGAGCACCTGCTCGCCAAATTCGGCGCGGCCGACGCGGAGGGACTGCGGATCAAAGAAGCGGTCTATTCTGCGGCGATCTTGCCGGCATGCACCCGATTGCGGTCCTCTACGGTACGGCTGCTGGAGCAGTTCGCGGCGTTCGGCTTCCCGGTTTTCTATGCCGGCGATGCGGCGGACGGATCGGGCTTGGCGGCGGTTCCCGCCGAAGTCCGCCATCTTACGCTGCTGCCGTATTCGGCGGAGCTGCTGCGGGAGCGGATTTCCCCCGTCCTCGTCCTGGAAGGGAAAGACGCAAGGTTCATTTGGCTGCATGAGCGGGAGGAAGGGGACTGCCGGCAGTTTTTTTTGGCGAGCATGTCCGATACGAAAAGCATCCGAGTTAAAATGAAGCTAGGAGACGCGATGCGGCTGTCCGTATGGGATGCGGAGACCGGGAGCGTACGCCCGCTGGCCTGCCGTTACGTGAACGGCGGAACGGAACTGGACTGGACGTTCGGGCCGCGCGATTCGCTGCTCATCCGGGCGGAGCCGGCCGATGCGGCGGCTTCCGAGCCGAAAGGCGATGCCGCGGCAGTGCGCGAGGAGGCTTTCGCCGTCGCGCTGCGGAAGTCCCCGGCGCCGCTCCATCCCAACGCGCTTGTCTTGGATCGCTTCGCGCGCCGGAACGACGCTGGGGTATGGTCGGAAGTGCGGCCGCTGGCGGACTGGGTGCTGGAGAGAGCCGCTTCTTCCGCGGGCAGCCGCTATCGCGCGGCCGTACGCGTAGACGGCGAGCCCATGCGTCTGCGGGTCGTTGCCGAGCGGGCGCTGGAGGCGAGCATCCGCTGGAACGGCATGGCGCTCGCCGCTTCCGGGGAGAGCTGGATCGATCCCGACTGGCTCTGTTACGACGTGCCCGTCGAGCTTGTCCGTTCAGGCGCGAACGAAGTCGAGGCGGAATTGAGCGATCGGACCGTCGGCCCTATGGAAAATTTGTACGTCACGGGCGATTTCGCCGTCCTGCTGGAGAACGGACAGGATCCGGTCATTCGTCAAGCGGCGGACGGAATCGGGGATCCGGCAGGCGATCTTTCGGCGCAGGGATACCCTTTCTATGCGGGCGGCATGGAATTGGAGTTCGAGCTGGACGCCTTCGAACAGCTGCGGGCGGAAGCGCGTCTTCCGGGCCGGTGGCTGCTCCGGCTGCCGCGCCCGTCGGTCGGATCGGCAAGGCTCTGTGCGGACGGCAAGCTTTGCGGCGCGCGGGCATGGGCGCCGTGGGAGTGGGAGATTACGGAGCAATGGGGCAAAGGGACGAAGTTCGCTTTGGTCGTGACTTCCACGCTGCGCAATTTGATCGGGCCGCATCATCTGGAGGACGACGAATCGGTGCATTTTTTAACGCCAAGCCACTTTTTCGACCGTTCGCGCCGGACCGACCGCTATGTGCTGAAGCCGCTGACGATCGGCCAGCTTGAGCTGGTTTACAGGAGAGAGGGAACGAATGACGGACAACGCTAAAAGGATGACGATCGAGCATGAAGGCATGCATATCGGCTTTGCGAATACGGAAAAAGGATGGATGCAGGTAACGTTCAACTCTTCCAAGGAGCTGCGGGAGCGGGTACCCGGCGTCCCTTTTCCGAATTTCGAGCTGGCCGTCGCAGGCCATCCGTACGGACATAATCCGGCGTTGATCAGCGGACTGACCGGCCTTCCATCGGAAATGAGGCTGGTGTCCCATTCCGCCGACGCCGAAGGGCTGCAGCTTCTGTACCGGCACGAACAGCTGCAGCTGAAGGTACAGGTCGAGATGCGGTTCGTTCCGGGGGCGGCCGCGATCCGCCAGACGACGGTCGCGACCAATGAAGGGAATTCGCCGGTCGTGCTGACCCATCTGTCGTCGATGTGCGTGCAGGGCGTCGCTACGGACGGGCTTCTGCCCTGGTACGACAAACGCAAAATCCGCGTTCATTACTGCCGTCAGACTTGGAATGGGGAAGGCCAATGGCGCTTCGGAGATCTGGAGGAGCTGGGCTTGTACCCGACATCGGTCCACCCGAGCACGTCGGCCGTCCACTTCTCATCCGTCGGCAGCTGGAGCACGGGCAAGCTGCTGCCGATGATCGTGCTGGAAGACTTGGAGACGGGCAAAGCATGGTATTGTCAGCTGGAGACGTCCGCGAACTGGCATCTCGAGATCGGTCACCGCGGCTCTTGGAGCGACGACAGCGGCGGCTTGTTCCTTCATGCGGACGGAGCCGACGAACGGTTCGGCGGCTGGAGCAAGCAGCTGCTGCCGGGAGAAAGCTACGAGACGATTCCGGCGGCGTTCGGTTGCTGCGACGGCGATTTCGCCGACGCGATTCGGGAGCTGACGGCTTACCGCCGCCACTTGACGAAGGGACTGTACGGGGACTTGCCTGCGGCGCCCGTCGTCTACAACGACTATATGAACGCGTTGTGGGGCGATCCGTCGAAAGACAAGCTGACGCCGCTCGTCGATGCGGCCGCGGCTGGGGGCTGCGAATATTTCTGCATCGACGCCGGATGGTTCGGCGAGATCGGCTCGTCATGGGGCAGCGGACTCGGCGATTGGCAGCCGAGCCGCAACCGATTCGGCGATGAAGGACTGGAGTCTTTCCTCGCATATATCGCCGGCAAAGGCATGAAGCCCGGCCTGTGGCTGGAGATGGAAGCGTGCGGAGACGACGCGGCGCTGGCCGCGAAGCCGGACGACTGGTTCATCCGCCGTTACGGCATCCGCGTAGGCGGGGGGCCGCGATCTTTTCTTCATTTCGGTCATCCGGACGTGCGAGCTTACATGCATGGCGTAATCGACCGCCTCGTGGGAATGGGCGTCCGTTACTTCAAGAACGATTACAATCTGTGCATCGGGCCGGGCGACGACACCGGAGGCAAGGCGGCCGCGGAGGGCCTGCGACAGGCGATGGCGGATTTCTACCGCTTCATCGACGAGGCGAGGGCGCGCCACCCGCAGGTGATGATGGAAAATTGCGGCTCCGGCGGCATGAGGGCGGACTACGAGGCGCTGGCTCATTTTCATCTGCAAAGCTCCAGCGACCAGGAGGATTACCGCAAATATCCTTCTATCATCGGAGGCAGTCTGGCGGCGGTTCTGCCGGAGCAGCTCGGCATTTGGGCTTATCCGTACCCGATGCTCTTTACGGACCTGCCGAATCCGGAGGGCATCAAGGAAACGGGCCGACTGGCGGCGATGGCCGATGGGGAGCAGACGATCTTTAATATGGTGAACGGCATGTGCGGCAATCTATATCTGTCCGGCCACATTCATCTTGCCGACGAGACGAACCGCGCGTTGATCGCGGAGGCAGTCGAACTGTACAAGCGGGAGCGCTCGTTTATCTCGCAAGCCTATCCCTTCTGGCCGCTCGGTTTTACGAGGATCAACGACGGGCTGAATTGGGCTGCCGTCGGGCTGGCGTCGCGCGACCGTTCGCGGCTGCTGCTGTCCGTTTGGAGACTCGGGGACGGCGACGAATATCGGACGATTCCGCTGGCCGGCTCGAACGGCCGGGGCGGAATAGGCGATCTTCAGGCGGAGATCGTGCAGCTGTATCCTCGCGAAGGTTATGCGGTCGATTGCCATTACAGCCCGAACACGGGACAGCTGACCGTTCGAATGCCCAAGCCTTATCAGGCGCGTCTTATCGAGATTCGCTTCGCAACGAAAACCACGGATGCCGACACAGAGCGGCTGCAGCGGAGGAACGCGGAATGAACGGACAACTGGTTGGAGGTTATACGCTCAGGGAACTTGCGGAACCGTTCTGGAAGGGAGACCGCGTCTATGCCGAGTCGGTGCTTCCGCTGTCCGCGAAGACCGGGGAAGCGGGAGCAGGCCGGCTTCTCTACGAGCCGGACAACATTATCGAGGTGCGGAATGCGAGGCTGGACGTCGTATACGAAGAAGGTCGGGATTGGGTGCTGCGCGAAGAGCGGCTGCTGTTTCCGACCGATTCCCGCATCCCGATTACAAGCCTGGACGAGCTGTTTCCGGCTGAGCCTCGCGAAGGCTGGGTGCAGGAAAGGAAGGGAGGCGGATATAGCCTCTTCTCGGAAGGGCACTTTTTCCACGACAAGCAGATTGCGGTTAGCTATACGTGCCGCAAGGAACGGAGCGGCCCTGCCGTCTTCGTCGCCCGCGACTGCCCGCCGCGAACCGCGCGTAAGCTGGCGGCAGGCGATCCCCTGCAACTGCTCGTCTTCGGCGACAGCATCGCGGAGGGCGCCAACGCGAGCGGCATGACCGGCGCTCCGCCTTATCTGCCGACATGGGGCGAAATCGTCGTCCGCCTGCTCGGCGAGACGTACGGCACGGAGATCGAGTATCGCAATGGCTCGGTGGGCGGCATTACAAGCGAAGGCGGACTGAAGATCGTAGACGATGTGCTGGAAGGAGCGGCCCCGGACTTGGCCGTAATCGCCTTCGGCATGAATGACGGAACTTGTCGGGTGCCGAAGGAGGAGTACGCCGCCAATATCGCGGCGATCATGGAAAGGATCCGGCAGGCCAATGGCGAGGCCGAGTATATTCTGGTCGCGCCGATGCTGGCGAATCCGGAGACGGCGTTCAGCGGCAATCAGGACGAATATGTCGACGAATTGCTGAAGCTCCGCGAAGCAAGCGGCGGCTCGGTCGCCGTAGCCGACATGACGACCGTGCATCGGGAACTGCTGCTGCGCAAATCTTATACCGACCTGACGGGCAACAACGTAAACCATCCCAACGATTTTCTGATCCGCTGCTACGCCCAAGTTTTGCTTGCGCTCATTGCGGGAGAGAATTGGGAAGGTGTCGCTGAGTGAGCGGTTAGTAGGGGGCAGTGAGAGCTTATTCCTAGATAAGTTGTGGCGCATAGGATGTGCGCCATGGCTTTTTTGCGTGTTCGCCCGGCATGGGCGTCCCACGAATCCAATTTGAGGTGGTTGCAGCCGAACGAGTCGCCACGACATGACGAAATCTAAAGCTGCCAAAGACGATGAGAGATTGGGAAGAAGTGTATACCAGCGGAAACTTTCGAGACTACTGGGATCTCCCGTACCTGTCTCAAGAATTGGTCGCGTTCGTGGCTTCCATGGACCTTCCCCCTAACATTGCCGTTTTGGATGTAGGCTGCGGCGCAGGCAGCGAAGCCATTTTTCTTGCCAAGCGGGGATATCGCGTAATCGGCGTCGATCTGAGTGCCGCTGCCTTGAACATCGCAAGGGAACGGGCAAACAGGGCGGAGGTTCAGGTGGATTGGCGTCAGGGCGATGCCTTGAAATTGCCGTTGGAAAACCGGTACGTGGATATGGTCAATGATCGCGGATGTTTTCACAGTATCGCCGAAGAAAATCGGGGGCGATTTGCGGAGGAAGTCGCGCGGGTGCTCAAACCGGGCGGGTGATGCTGCTCAGAGGCTGTCGCGACAAGGCAGAAGAAGGACACTTTGTCTTCGTGACCGAACAATCAGTGGACCAGCACTTCAGCTGCCAAACAGATGATGCTCGGGATCGTCTCCGATTCCCCAGCCTCTTATCGGGAAGAAAGCGGATTCCGGTAAACCGTCGCCGCTTAGCAAACGGCATCGAATGGTTTCCGGAATCCCGGCAGAACGCAGCCAACGGAACCTAATTGCCCTTCTTGAAGCAACCCGATGTACCATTTCACCGGTAACATCTACCCGCGCAACAGATTCGAACCTCAGATGTCTTTGTGATCCAGAGAAACCTAATCCGTATAAAAGCCGTTGAAAAATGAAGGGGGCGAATTGTGTTCCTATTCCCTCGACGACACATGTGGAGTGCTGCGTGTCGCTCGTAAGGAAGTAGAGATTTCAGGCCGCATTTACCTGCATATTGAAGCCCGAATGTATTCAGTATTCGGGCTTCTGTGTTTGTGGAGGCCAAACGGATCGAAAGAAAGGAATTTGAGATCTTATAGCAGCACATCCCGCTGTTCAGCAAGAGCAAATGATGACGTTGGCTCCATATTTGGAGATGTATTGTTCGTGGGAGTTAGCTCAGCTGGGAGAGCGCTTGCATGGCATGCAAGAGGTCAGCGGTTCGATCCCGCTAGGGTCCAATAAAGAACCACTTCTTGACGAAGTGGTTCTTTATTGTTTGGCGGAATGCCCAGGGGGCGTACCCCGGGGTTCAGTCCGCGCGGACGTAGTGTATGATTTACTTCCTTGTTACTACAAGCTATCATTGAAATCGCTTCATTATTCTAATCGAAAAGTCTTAAAACACGCTGCGTACTAATCCTCCGTCAATCCGCAAAGCGGAACCGTTAATGGCCGAGGAAAGAGGGCTGCTTAGGAAGGTAACAAGATAGGCTATTTCTTCTGGCCGAATAAGCCTTTGAATGATGGAAGTTGGCCGATTCTCTCTCATAAATCGCTTCTCAGCTTCTTCTACTGTCATTTTTTCATTAGGATAGAGAGTATTTAGCCAAGCCTCCACTCCTTCAGTTAAAGTGGAACCAGGCATAACGGTATTGACCGTTACATTCGTTCCTTTGGCCAGCTCGGCTAAGCTCCGGGAAATCGAGAGCTGCATTGTTTTGGTTGCACTATAATGGGCCATTTCTTGCGAAGGCATGATGGCTGCCTCGCTAGCAATAAATATGACTCGACCTTCTTTTTTCTGAATCATTCGGCTCAGGTAGTGGCGGGAGAGCCTAACACCGCTCATGATGTTGACCTCGAAGAATCTAAACCAAACTTCATCCGGAATATCGAAATATTCGGCAGCCTCGAATATGCCAATGTTGTTAATCAAAATGTCAACGTCAGCGTATTTCTCAATCACCTGTTGACATCCTTGCTCTGTTCCTAGATCCGCGACTACGGATTCGAGTTTAGCGCCGGCATGCCGGTCTCGAATTTCCTGGATCGTGTTAATCACATTTTCTTCACGGCGTCCATTAATAAGTACGTTGGCGCCTTCCACCGCTAGTGATGCGGCGATCGCTTTTCCGATTCCTGCCGTAGACCCCGTAACAAGTGCTGTTTTTCCTTGTAAATGAAGTTGCACGAGCATTCCTCCAAAAATTTTAATTTGGATAAATAACCTAAGTTAATTTATCTTAAAAATCAAAGTTATCTGGATCCGGACCGACCCGAAGATTTTGATTCAGACTATTGAGATGTTCCATATCATCTTTGTTCAGTTCAAAATCAAATATGGATGCGTTTTCTACGATTCGATGTTCTTTTGTCGATTTTGGAATCGTCACGACACCGTTTTGCAAGTCCCAGCGGAGAATGATTTGGGCAATCGATTTTTGGTATCGATCTGCAATTTCTTTAATGACCGGATGATCCAGTAACTGTCCTTGCATTAACGGAGACCAAGCTTCCAATTGAATTCCTTGTTGTTTACAATAATCATGCACTTCCTTTTGCGCGAGACGAGGATGGTATTCAACCTGGTTGACCATGGGCTTTATTTCTGCGTCCTTCATCAAATCTTCAATATGATGAATTTGGAAATTGCTGACCCCGATCGCTTTTACGCGGCCTTCCTTATAAAGTGTCTCCAGGGCTCTCCACGCTTCTTTATACTTGCCTTTCACCGGCCAGTGAATAAGGTATAGATCCAGATAATCCAAATCCAGTTTTCTCAAGCTCGTTTCATATGCCGCCAAAGAAGCTTCGTACCCTAAATCGGCATTCCATACTTTTGATGTTACAAAAAGCTCGCCTCTAGAAATCCCAGTCTCTTTGAGCCCCGCGCGGATGCCTCGCCCGACTCCTTCTTCATTTCCATATATGGCAGCCGTGTCAATGCTGCGATATCCATGCTTGATGGCAATTTTGACCGCATTCTCAAGTTCGGGGCCATCTTCTACTTTAAAAACACCCAAACCAAACCAGGGCATTTTCACACCATTGTACAAAGTTGATGTATCTTGCAAATTTTTTGGCATGGAAAACTACCTCCAATATCGTTTTTTTATAGGAACAGATTGAGTTCCTCCTTCTGTATTACTTTTCTCCAATTTTTGATCAAAAGATTCAATAGCGGTATACTAATTGACTTCATCTGCGAAACAAACGTGGAGGAAAATTTATGGAACGAAAAAGGTGTTTACAAAGTAAATATGCTGGCTGGAAAATGCACCTAGCACTATTTTATTTATGGCTGTGTAAATACCATCCGTGGGAGCGCTGGGGATAAATAGAATATCGCTAATTCTCTCAAGCCCTTATTGGCTTCCTTGCGCTTAGTGCGGAAATCATTTTGAGCTTTATGAAATCGAAGCCGATCATATTACCCCGAGGCATGATGGCGGTAAAACAACCGCTGAAAATTGTCAAATGCTCTGTAAGGAAGACAACCGGAGAAAATCGGGGAACTAACAAAACAAAATTTGTGACCGCGCACCAAACATGAATTTATAAACCTGATGCACTCAAGGATCAAATCAAGCTTTAATTAATTGGCGAGAGCACTTCGTTAGGTGTTCTCACTGAATACTCAACACATGTGGAAGCAGTAGTGTCATTGCATCGAGTTTTTAACTGACGGGGATGCCTAAGCCTTCGTTGTCACTATACACAGCAACAGCCCTCTACCGCTCTATTCAGCGGTGGAGGGCTGTTGCTTGTTATTCAATCGTTAAGTAAATGCGTTAATTGCAGTTTGACATTTGTGAAAATCGAAGGTTTTAAGTGACCGAACTTTTTAAGGACAATTTGATTTGAAAACGTATATATTTTATCCGCTCGAACAGCAGATGTAACACGCAGTTGACCTTCATCAAGGTCATCGGCAGTTATTTGTATCGTGTAAGTTTTACTGGTTAAATTGGAAGTAATCGCGGCCACGACAAGATCCGACTGGGACTTGTTATAAGTCGTGTTGGACAAGATGAGAACGGGACGTTGCTTTGTAGCGGACAAATCGCTGAATGGAAAGTGGATTAACACGATATCACCTTGTTTATACATTGTTCCAGACCTCGTCGTCCACAGGGTTGTTCCAGAACTCCATACTGGTTACACTAGCTTGTTCAAGATTATTCTGTGCTTCGCGTTCTCTTTTCGAATTTAAATATCCAATAAAGTCAGCAACTTCAACAGCGTCTTGTTCGGGTATCTGGTCAATGATGCGTTTTAACTCTTCACGATTTACGCTCACAGGATCACGACCTTTCGGATCAAGATTAATTAATTATATCATATACGATTCCGAGTCTAAAACGTGGTTGGATCAACCATAAGTTGCGTGCAATGGCTTCGCGGGCACGCGCACCGTCCAACAGGACGCACGTGAGCCCGTGCGCCTCGCTCTCCTCGACGAGAACGGTCCGACGGGCACGTTCTCGAACGAGGACGGTCCACTCCCGTGGTGATATAGTTTCGAATGCGTAATCGAAGGGATCGTCGGGCACGAAGCTCGTCGATCCCTTCTGGTCGAGCGCTGGTTCGGAGAGCCGCGCGTCGACGTCAAGGCGAATTCGGCCGATAACCCATGGGCAGAATGGCTTTGGTTTCTAACTGGTGCGATAGCTTAACAAGACAGCAGCTGTGGAATTTTCACGGAGAACGATAATTGAATTGAAACGGGAGCTGCGACTGCGACTCCCGTTTTTATCGTGATTTGAAGCGTTAGTAGGGGGCAGTGAGAGCTTATTCCTAGATAAGCTGTGGCGCATAGGATGTGCGCCATGGCTTTTTTTTGCGTGTTCGCCCGGCATGGGCGTCCCACGAATCCAATTTGAGGTGGTTGCAGCCGAACGAGTCGCCACGACATGACGAAATCTAAAGCTGCCAAAGGCTGCTGCCGTAAACTTGGGCAGGTACGGTCGGAAAGATGACGTTCTTATCCGGGGAGGCCTGCGGGTACGCGAAGCGACTTCGTAACCACAGTCGGGAAGGCTGTGCTGAATCGCAGAAGTCAGTGTTAACGATCCATGCAAAATCAATGTCGCTGTCTCTCGTACTAAAAGCCGATTTATTCTTTGCTGTATAATGTAAGCAACACGGACGCGGCTCTTTATGACCTTGTGGTGCCCAAAGACAACACCGAAGGGCTGACAAGGTACTAACCGAGCCGCTTGTCTAGCTTGGTGAACAGCATTAAGTTTCAAGGGGGCAGCCAATGAACAAAACAGACCGTTTATTAGCCATCGTTCTGGAGCTGCAAAGCAGAGAAGTGGTACGGGGCGAAGATTTGGCGGACCTATTCGATACCAGCGTGCGGACCATCTATCGTGATATTCAGGCACTTAGTGAAGCGGGCGTGCCGATTATAGGTGCCCCAGGCACAGGATATTCTTTGATGAAAGGCTATTTCCTGCCGCCGATCAGTTTCACGGTAGAAGAAGCCGTGACCTTGCTTATAGGAACGGACTTTATCGAGCAACGATTTGATGATGAGTATCGTGTCAGGGCCCAAGCCGCTCGGAGGAAAATCGAGGCCATTCTATCGGAGAGCGTTCGCAATGAGACCACTCGTGTGCGCAAGGCGCTGCGCTTGCTCACTCCCGGTAAACGGGTCGCGCTGTCAAAAGAAAGGGAATATTTCGAAAAGATCCGTCGAGCGATATTAGCTGAACGAAAGATCAGATTTCATTATTCGAAAGGAATTGGGGATTCCAAGGGGAATCACCATCGTGATCGTACCGTCGCTCCCTATGGCCTGGTACTCGTTGAAGGATCTTGGATGCTCGTGGCCCGTTGCGATCTACGCCAAGACATTCGCCATTTCCGTTTGTCCCGAATGACCGAACTTGTCGATCTGGAAGAACGATTCGAACTACCGGCGCATTTTAACTTAAAGGAGTATACCCCTTCGGATGATCGCCACTTGCGAGTTCGCCTTCGATTTAACCATGACATCGCAGATAAGGTGAAGGAATCGAACTATCATTACATGGAGGATATGGAAGAGCATCAAGATGGATTGCATGTGGTCTTACGCGTTCGTCAACTGGATGAATTGCTGCAATGGGTACTTGGCTGGGGAGCGGGCGTGATCGTATTGGAACCTGAATCATTCCGAAATTGGATTCGTGAGGAAGCCCAAAAAATGTTAAAACGCTACTGACATAACGTTGTCAGTAGCGTTGTTTTATAATCGGGTATGTAAACGTAAAGGAGTGGTGAGAATAAATGCGAAGTACGTCTTGCATCGGTTGGGGGACCTAGCCAATCTATTTTTTACAGCTATTTTGCGATAATACGGTATTGTATCATTTATTATAGGAAGGATGATATCTTGTGAATTTCGCTTCTGTGCGCATCATTACCGACGACGTGGATCGTCTCGTCGAGTTCTATGAGAAAGTCATGGGTGCTTCTGCGGAGCGCCCCGCGCCCGTTTTTGCCGAACTCGTTGTGCCATCATGCACTCTGGCAATCGCCCACTCCCAGACGGCGCAACTATTCGGCGCCGGTTCCGTAGTGGCGGCCAACAATCGCACTGTCATCATCGAGTTCCGCGTCGACGATGTCGAAGCCGAATACGCGCGCTTGAAGCTATTTGTCGATGATTGGGTAATGGAACCGACCACGATGCCGTGGGGGAACCGTTCTGTGCTTTTCCGCGATCCCGACGGCAACCTCGTTAACCTCTTCGAGCCGGTGACCGAGGAAGCGATCAAACGGTTCAGCGGTAGGCGTTGACGGACAGTTAAAGTGAGTGAGGCCCCAATTTTCGAGAAGTGTTTCATCGATTAATTCACTGATGAAAACAAGCTTCGCAACGGCATCTGCCGTCACGAAGCTTTTCGTTTTATGCCGCAGCCAACGGAAGCGTAAAATAAAAATTTACGCCGTTCGGGCGGTTGGAGACGCCGAACCGGCTGCGGTGAAGCAGCAGGATGCCGCTGACGATGGTCAGCCCGATGCCGGTTCCGCCGGCTTCCCGGATACGGGATTTCTCAACCTTGTAGAAGGCGTCCCAGATCGATTCGAGCTCGTCTTCCGGAATCTGATCCCCTTCGTTGAAGATGTCGACCCGCACTTCGGATTGACTAGGTGCCAGCGTGAGCGACACGCGGATATTACCGCCCGGGGGCGTATGTTTGACGGCATTGCCGAGCAAATTGGCAGCCACCTGTTCGATCCTCAAGCGGTCCCCCGCGACGGCCGCGTCCTCGTCCGGCAGCTGCAATTCGCAGCGAACCCCCCGCTTCTCCATCTCGATCGACATCTTTCCTGCGACTGACTTCAGCGTTTCGCCGAGCGGAAAAGGCACGATATCGAGCTTGTATTTCGCCGATTCGAGCTGGGACAGATCGAGCAGGTCGGAGACGATCGCCGACATCCTGCCGGCTTCCTCCATGATGACATCCGCGTATTCTCCCCGTCTTTCCCCGCTCACGATGTTTTCCTTCAAGCCCTCCGCGTACCCGCTGATCAGGCTAATCGGCGTCTTGAGCTCATGAGATACCCCGACTACGAATTCTTTCCGCATCTGTTCGATCTGCCGCTCTTTCTCGATATCCGCTGTCAGCTTGCGATTAGCCGCATGAAGCTGATGCAGCGTTTCATCCAAATTTTGCGCCAGGAAGTTGAGCGTCCTGCCGAGATTTCCGATTTCATCCCGCGATTTGACCGTACTCCGTGCGCTGAAATCCAGTTCGGCCATACGCGCGGCCACGGCGTTCAATCGGACAAGCGGCTTCGAAATCATCCGCGAATACAGGAAGGTCAACAGCAGGATGACGACGACGGCCAAGGCCAGAAAATACGGGTATAAGTCCCGGATGACGCCTGCCGCTTCCCCGACGGGCTGCAGGGAGGTGACGGCAATCAGAATATCTTGCGAACCCGGCATGGAGGAAAGCGGACTGATGACCGAGATAATGCCGCTGTCGTTAATGCGTATCGTCGACGGCTCATAGACGATCGTCTTTTCGAAACTCGGCAAACCGCCGGACTTCCATTTATTTTCCTTCAAGAACGACTTCAAAACATCTTCCGCCAAGACATGCAATTTTTCGTTCGGCGCGAAAGACTGGAAGACTTCTCCGTCAGTTTGGACGATCGCGGTCATTATGTTTTGATCTAACTGAAAAGACATCTCCTTCAGGAGCCGGTTGAGAAGATCTTTGTTTTCCGGCACGGAAAATGAACCGTTTTTCATATTATCGAAACCGTTGGCCATCTTGAGGCCGTCGACCTTGCTTTTGAGCATGGAGATCTTTTGCGATTTGTAATAGGACTCGAAAGATTGCAGCTGCAAAAACATCATCAGCGTGATTAGGCCGATCATAAACGCGGAAGTCATGAGGAACAGCTTGGTGGAAATGCTTCTTCCTCTCATGGCTTCACCTGGAATTTGTATCCGTGACCGATCACGGTGGCGATTTGTCCGGCTTGTTTCCCCAATTTGTGCCTGAGCCTCTTGATATGCGTATCCACGGTCCGGATATCCCCCTCGTAATCGAAGCCCCAGATTTGCTCCAACATTTTTTCCCTCGCGAGCGCGATATTCCGGTGTTTATACAGATACAGAAGCAGTTCGAACTCCTTCGGGGAAAGTTCGAGCCGGCCGCCATCCGCCCGCACTTCGCGGGACAGTTCATTGAGCTCCAGCCCGCCCGTGCGGACCCAACCATCCGATGATTCATCCTTTGCCGCCCCAATTCCTTGCCTCTTGAACAGCACCTTCATCTTGGCCGACAGCACCTTGAGGCTGAATGGCTTGGTTATATAATCGTCCGCGCCCAGTTCGTATCCGACGAGTTTGTCTTCTTCTTCCGATTTCGCCGTCAACAAGACGATCATCGCGTTCGAACGCGCGCGAACCGAACGGCAGACGGTCAAGCCGTCGACAAACGGCATCATGATGTCCAGAAGAATCAAATCGACTTCGTTCTTGGCAAACAGGTCGAGCGCTACTCGTCCATTAGACGCTTCCAGCAGCCGGTAGCCACCTTCGTGCGTGAAAAAATCGACGAGAAGCTTGCGCATTTTCGTTTCATCTTCGACGATCATTACCGTTTTCAAACGTTCCAACTCCGTCACTCCTCGTCCAATGGATGACCATGGATGACACAGGATTGTCACACCACAGGATTAAACTGGCAATTGGATAGGATTTGAATTGAATTTATCCTAAAAAGAAAGGAAAAGTCCAGTGAAAAAAATAATCGCATGCTCCATAGCCTTGGTGATGACCGCGGCAATGCTCTCATCCTGTTTCGGAGGCGGCGGGAAAAACGGTTCGGGGGCAACGGCCGGGGAAGGGGGCGGCACAAGCCCGGAATCCGGCATCACGCTGACGATCGCCGTCGAGAGAAACGAAGGGTTCTTCGATACGCTGAAGCAGAAATTCGAAGCTTCCCATCCGGGCGTCACCGTGAATTTCAAGGAATACATCGCGACCAAACTCGATAAAGGCGCCGCAGGCGCGATGAAGCAAGCCCAGCGGGACACGGAAAAGTTCGTGTCCACGATCACGACGGAGCTCGCGAGCGGGCACGCGCCGGATCTGCTGGTAGTTAACATTTTGCCGTACAAGAAGTACGCGGACAAACATTTGCTCGCCGACATCTCCAAGCTCATGGCGGACGATTCCTCGTTTGATTCCAGCCAATACTACACGAACATCTTCGATACGATGAAATACAAGGGGGGGGTGTACGCAATCCCGACGTCCGTGCAATTCACCAACCTGTGGCTTGGCGACACGTCCTTGCTCGGCGATGCGCACATCGACGACAACGCCTGGACCTGGCAGGATTTCGCCGAAATCGCGAAGCCGCGCATACCGCAAGGCGGTACCGCCTTGGGGGGGACTCCGAAGGAGTTTCTGCTGAGCACGATGCTTACTCCCGGACTGGAGCAATTCGTCGATCCGGAAAAGAAAAAAGCCGCCTTTGATTCGCCGGGGTTCAAGAACTTACTTACGCAGGCCAAAACGCTGCTCGACGAAGGGATCGTGTCCGAATCGTTCGAAGAGCTGGTGACGCGCGGCAAAGACAAGGGAATGAGCCTGTTCGAATACGTCGGATTCCGGTACCTGGATGAACTCATCTTTGATCCGCTCATGATGGCGGGCGGCAAAGGAGCTATTTTTCGGGCACCCTCCGTCACGCCGAACGGGGGATATTCGTACCGCTCGAACCTGACGCTGGCGATCAACGAGAAATCGAAACACAAGCAGATGGCGTGGGAATTCGTGAAATTCGTGCTTTCCGAAGAAATCCAGGGTTTCGAAGGAAAAGGCGGCATGAGAGGCATGCCGGTCCGCAAAGCCACATTCCGCCATGCTCTGGAGCTGTTTAAAGAACCGCCGGACGATCTTAAAGGGCCCGACGGAAAACCGATCGCAGTGCCCCCCCTTACGCCGGAACGAATGGACGAAATCGAGAGCTATATGACGGGAATCCGTACCATGCAGGAGACGGACGACAAAATATTCAACCTCATTGAAACCGAGTCCGCGTCTTTCTTGAGCAGCCGGAAATCGGTCGATGAAGTCGCCAAATCGATCCAGAGCAAAGTGGAAACGTATTTAAACGAGTGAGCGGGGACAATCGGATGCTGAAGCGCCTGAATAATCAAGAAGGCGTCGCCGCGGCGCTGTTTTTGGCCCCAAGCGTTGCCGGATTCGCGTTATTCTTTTTCGTCCCATTTCTGATCGGCTGCTATTATTCCTTGTTGGATTCGCCTGTGGACGGCTCCTTCGTCGGGCTGCGCAATTACGGCGATCTGCTGCGCAACGAGGTATTTCATAGAGCCGCGTGGAACACGTTCCGGTTCACCGCGGTCAGCGTCCCGCTGAACATGCTCCTGTCTCTGGGACTCGCGATGCTGCTGAACCGGAACGCCTATTTTCGAAGCTGGCTTCGCATTTCCTTCCTGTTTCCGCTCGTCATTCCGGTTGCATCGGTCGTGCTGATCTGGCGGATTGTCTTCGACGCGAACGGAACGCTGAATGGCTTGCTTCACGCTTGGGGATGGATCCCCCGGGACTGGATGGAAAGCGGATATTCGCCGGCCGTCGTCGTCGTCGTTTATTTATGGAAAAACGTCGGGTACAATATGGTCCTTTTTCTGGCCGGCCTGCAGAACATCCCGGCGGAATATTACGAAGCCGCGGCGATCGACGGCGCCGGGAAGTTCCGGCAATGGCGTTCGATCACGCTCGTCTATCTGATGCCGACGACCTTTTTCGTATTCATCATCTCGATTCTCAATTCGTTCAAAGTGTTCCGGGAAACGTACTTGATCGCAGGCGAATATCCCCACGAGGATATCTACATGATGCAGCATTATATGAACAACATGTTCCGGTCGCTCGACTATCAGAAGCTGACAAGCGCCGCTTTCCTGATGGCGCTGGCGATCACCGTTCTCGTATGGACGCTGTTCCGGGCGGAACGGCGTCTCGCCCGTTCGATCGGAGGATGAAGAAGATGCGAAAAGCGCTGCTCTCGGCTGTTTTGGCGGTTCTCGCCGTTCTGTTCGTTTTTCCGATCGCGTTGACGTTGACCCAGTCGCTTAGAAGCGAACACGAAATTACGGTCAATCTCGCTCCCGTATCCGGCGCCGAATCATCGGAAAGTACCCTCGATCCTCGCGCGGATAAGGAATACATGGCCCTGAACTGGGTTCCGGACCGGGCGACGTTGTCCCAGTACTACGAGGTGCTCGTCAAACAGCCGCGGTTCCTGTTCATGTTCTGGAACTCCGTATTCCTGACCGTGCCCGTGATCGTCGGCCAAATCGCTGTATCTTCACTGGCGGGTTATGCCTTCTCCCAGCTGCGATTCCGATGGCGTGAACCGCTGTTCTTCCTGTACGTCGTGACGATGCTGATGCCGTTCCAGGTAACGCTCGTGCCCAACTTCATCATCGCGGACCGGCTGGGACTGCTGGATTCCTATTCGGCGATCATTTTTCCCGGCGTATTCGGCGCATTCGGCGTTTTCCTGCTCCGCCAATTCATGACGTACATCCCTTACTCCTATGGGGAAGCGGCACGAGTGGACGGGTGCGGCCGGCTGCAGACTTTCCTGCGCATCGTATTGCCGCTTAGTAAACCCGGCATCGCCGCGCTGGCCATCCTGCTGTTTATCGATAACTGGAACATGGTAGAACAGCCGCTGATCTTTTTGCAGGATGCGAACAAGCAGCCGCTGTCGGTCTACTTATCCATCATCGGGGAAGGGGAACTCGGCATCGCCTTCGCGGCCAGCACCGTCTATATGGCGCCGGTCATCCTCCTCATGTTATATGCCGAAAACCATTTGGTCGAAGGCATTCAACTTTCCGGAATCAAGGGGTAGAGCCATGATCAAACGAAAGGTTCGAAACGCGTCGCTCGCCTTTGTGCTGCTGATGATCGTGCTGACGCTGTTTTCCAATACGCTGCTGCAGTTCACGCTTCCGCAAGTTTCCCTGGAACAGCCGGGACCCGGCACGCTGAACCATACGGTCAGCGGCTCCGGGACGATTGCCGCGGCCGAAGTGTCCGACCTGTATGCGGATCCCGACTTGCATTGGCCCGTCGACGAGGTGAAAGTGAAGGTAGGCGACCGGGTGAAAGCCGGGGATACGCTCGTTACGTTCGATATTGCAAATGCCGACATCGAGCTGGCGGATGAAACGGCGCGATATCGCCAGCTGCAGCTTAGCCTTGATGGGCTTCGCGAAGATTATGTCGCGGCGCAGCATGAAGCGACTGACAAACAGACTTTACGCAGGGATATCGAGCGGGCGGATCTCGACATGCAAATCCAGCAGCGGAAAATCGACAAGCTTCGCCGGCAGTTGGCGAAAGGCGATTCCATTCAAGCCGATGTTTCCGGAATCGTCACGCAGGTGAATGTTACGGCGGGATTGCCTGTTCAAGGCTCGGTTCCGGCGGTCCGCATCGCCGATTTGTCCTTGCCGCGTACGCTTACCGTGTTGGTGCCGAGAGAGCAGGCGAAATATTTGGTGGCCGGCGATGAAGCCGACATAACCGTCGGTGCTGTCGCTCCGGAGCCGATACCAGGAAAAATCGCGGAAATCCGAAACCCGGTAACGACCGGAGAAATCGGCCAGCAGGCGCAGCCATCATCCCCCGACGCCAAAGAAATCGTGATCGAAGTCGTAGACAACCGGCTGAAAGGCGGCGAATACGCCGAATATTGGATCGGCAAACGAACGAAACCCGTTCAGATGCTGCTTTCGAATGATGCCGTAAGGGAAAACGCGGACGGGAATTACGTGCTGGTGCTCAAACAAAAGAGCGGCGTGCTCGGCAACGAGTTTTACGTGCAGGAAGTCTCGGTCGTGAAGGGCGATGCGGACGAGTCGAATACGGAAATCAAAAGCGGAATCGGCGACAGGGACAAAGTGATCGCTTCCAGCAGCGCGCCGGTGTCGGACGGAGACCGGGTCCGGCTTGCCGATTGAGGCTCGGGGAGGTATCGAAACGTGCGATGAAAGCCCGCCTTCCGTCTTATCTGGTGTTTTGCGGCATCCTTCTGCTGTTCGGGAGTCTTGCCTTATCTTCCGCCTTGCTCGCCCAATGGCGTCAGTGGAGCGGGCCGGCAGAACGGGCGAAGCTATCGGCATCCGTCGACGCGGCGGTCAGTCCGTCTAATGGAGCCCGATTAACGGGCAGGGAAGCGGAGAAGTTATCCGGCTTATGGGGAGCGTCGACGGCCTATTCCGCGAGAACGCGTACGACCGTCTCGGCCGGCAGCCGGACATCGGACGCGAATGTCATAGGCGTTGGCGGCCAATATGATCGATTCACGCATATATGGCTTTCGAACGGGGTTTCCGTCTCCCCGGCTGCGAGACGCGAACGCGCCAAGGTGGCCGTTATCGGATCCGGGTTGGCGGATCGGTTGTTCCATTCGCAAGACGTGATCGGACTCCGCCTCGATATTTTGGGCGCGAAATTTCGGGTCGTCGGCGTGTATCGGGAGCGGAACTCGCTGCTTCAATGGATGACGGACGACGGGTTGCCGGACATTCTCGTTCCGTATTCCGCTTTGGAGGATGTGAGCCCGGACATTTCGGTGCAGTCCGCCGTATTTGAAGCCAAATCAACATCGGATATCGAAGGAGATACGGAAGTCCGCGCGGCCATTGCGGAAGCGGGAGGAGATTCGTCCGTTTACGTGATCTCTGATGCCTCGCAATACTACCGGTCGGTTGCGCAAAAACCGGCGTTGCTGTTGTGGATTTGCGGTTTGACGGCCATATGGCGATGCATACGGCTGTTGATCGCGAGCTGCCGATCCGCTTACCGGCTGATTCGGATGGAAACGTTGTCGCTTGAATGGACGGATGTTGTGAAACGGAACCGATTCGCGCTTGCCCGGCATGCAACCGTTGCCACGGCGGGAGTGGCTGGAGCCGCCGCGATTTGGCTGCTCGTCCGCTTCCCGTTTCATTTTCCGGCGGACTCCATTCCGGGCCAACTGATCGATTGGTCGTTTTATCGCGATCAGATTCTGTCGTATTGGCAACATCAGGCGGCGCGAACGGGCGCCGTTTCCACTCCGGACGAATGGCTGCAAAACCGGGCGGGCTCACTCGTGACGTATTTGTCCTATGCGGGGCTTGCGGCCGGATTGCCCTTATGTCTGATCGGCACGAGAATGTGGAACATGGAGCAAATACCCGTAGGCACGCGAATGTTCCGTGTTTTCTTGTTCTTCCTCGTGGCCGCCGCATTGTCCCTGGCGATCGCATGGGCTGCCGGCATTCCCGCAACTGTAGACGGGAAGGAAACGGCCGTGCTGGTTGCCGTAATGGGGTTGTTATCCTTAAAGGGAGGCGGAAGGACGCTCGTTTGATGGTCAAACTTCAAATCATTGTAGCGCCCCCAATCTCTTTTGAGATAGGGGGCTTGTTTGCCGCTGCCGAAGGCTCAAGCCTCCATCTTCTGAAAAAAACGGACTTCATTTAATCTAAATATTATGTTATAAATTTTATAAAAAGGAGGGCTTGATTTGCTGGAACTATCTATCAACGATCCGAATGAACTGGTGAAGGTAGCTCATGCCCTAGCCTCCCATACCAGGCTGAAAATTATCAAGCTGTTGCTGAATCATAATAATATCAATGTCAATGAAATCGGCGAAAAGCTCAAAATGCCGGTATCTACTGCAGGCGTAAACGTGAAGGTCCTGGAAGAAGCGGGGCTTATCTTGACGGAGGTCCTGCCTGCAAGCCGCGGCGCCATGAAGGTATGCAGAAGGAATTTCGACGACGTGAGAGTGATTTTGAACCCGATTAAAGGGTACAAAAATACGGACCAAATCTACGAAATCGAAATGCCTATCGGCCATTTTGTGGATGTCGACGTCCAATCGACATGCGGAATCGCCAATACCCAAGCCATGATCATTCCCGAAGACGACCCTTCGAATTTCTTTTTTCCCGAGTGTAGAACGGCCGAAATGATATGGTTCCGACAAGGCTGGATGGAATATCGTTTTCCTCGGTCTATTCCGCATAACATTCACATCAAATCGATCGAATTTTCTCTGGAATTGTGTTCGGAAGCGCCCAATTTTAACAACGATTGGCCGTCGGACATTACGGTATGGATCAATAACGTCGAGATCGGTACCTGGACGTCGCCGGGCGACTTCGGCGATCATAGAGGCAAGAACAACCCGGAATGGTGGCATGACACCAGCACGCAGTACGGCCTATTGAAGACGTTCAGGGTAGACAATCATCGAAGCACGGTGGACAACCATAAAATTTCCGACGTTACCTTGCAAGATTTGCAGCTTCATTCGTTCCCCTATATCCGCTTTAAGATCGGCGTCAAGCCGGATGCCGTTAATAAAGGCGGCGTGAATCTATTCGGCCGCGGATTCGGGGATTACGATCAGGACATTATCATGAAGCTTCATTACGAGCCTAATGAGAAGGATTGAACGATAAATAACAAAAAGTCTGTTACTAATGGCGCAGAAGCGCCATTTTTTTCGTTTATATAAAACAAATATATTGTTTGTAACCGTTGACATTTGAAGGTTTATCCAATTATAATCTGTTTTGTACCAATAAATATGTATTTAATGAGGTGGTCTGGCGCTATAATCTCATGGAATATCGGGATTATCTCAGCTTTATAACAACAATTTTATTATTAATTACCGGAAAGGGGTCAGAAGCAATGAAACCATGGAAAAAAAGCTCGCTCGCTATGGCTTCACTCATTCTATTGGCCGGCGGCGTAATCGGATGCGGAAACGGAAGCAAAGACGGTACCTCCTCCCCGGCAGCAAGCCCTACAGGCACGGCAAGTCAGACCGGCTCGGCCAGCCCAAGCGAATCGCCTCCCGGAGAGCAGGTGACCATTAAATTCGCCGGCTGGGGCGATCCGTCGGAGAAAGAAGTGTTTACGAAGCTGATCAAAAACTTCGAAGAGAAGTATCCGAACATCAAAGTCAACTATCTGCACATCCCTGCCGATTACGTGGGCAAGATGAACACGATCCTGGCCGGCGGCGACGCTCCCGACGTATTCTACGTGCCGGACGGCGACTTCGGACGTTGGGTAAGCCAAGGCTTGCTGCAGTCGATTGACAAATACATGGAATCAAGCCAGATCGATACGGGGGACATGTGGGATTCCGCCCTGGTTCGTTACCGTTACGACGGATCCGTCACGGGCAAAGGTTCGCTGTACGCATTGCCGAAGGATATCGGTCCGACGGTGCTCTACTATAACAAAGATATTTTCCAAAAAATGAACGTTCCTTTTCCGAGCGCGGATACGCCGATGACGTTCGACCAGCTGCTGGATACGGCTCAGAAGCTGACGGTAAGAAACGGCGACAAAGTCGAGCAATACGGCATGGGCCCGATTTGGTGGGAAGGCTTCGTCTTGGGGAACGGCGGCAAGTTCTTAAGCGACGATCGGAAAGAATTTTTGCTGAACGGCAAGGAAGCGACGGACGCGCTGCAATTCGCGGTCGACCTGGCTCACAAATACAAGGTCATTCCGGACAGCAGGGCGCTGCAGGCGATGAACGACGGGCAAATGTTCGAGACCGGCAAACTCGCGATGATCATCCAGGGCCGTTGGATGGTCCCCAACTACCGGAAGTTGAAATTCGATTGGGATGTCGCTCCGCTGCCGGCGAACGGCAATTGGTCCGGATGGAGCGGCTCTGTCGGACTCGGCATCTCCAGCAAGTCGAAGCACGCGGATGCGTCCTTCAAACTCTTGGAATATCTGAGCGGACCGGAAGGCCAGAAGGAGCAGTCCCTTATGGGCTTCGCCATTCCGAGCTTCAAGTCGATGGCGAACACGGACGTGTTCCTGCAGCCCGGGCAAAAGCCGGAGCATGCGCAAGTATTCATTAAAGCCGCGGAGAGCGAAATTCCGGGACCGTGGACCAACTTGCCGAACGCCAAATGGTGGGATATGCTGGGCCAAAATTTAGGGCCGATGTGGGAAGGGAAACGTCCGGCAGCCGATCTGCTGAACGAACTGAAGCCCAAGATCGACCAAGCGATCAAGGAAGGCAATCCGGCCATATTTAAATAGTCCATACGTTGGGGGGAAAAGGAGGAACGCGAGTCACCCTCCTTTCTTCCTCGGCATCTGGAGGAGGGTAATCTTGGGCAACAAACGGAAGTCGTATTTGTGGGCGTATGCCTTTATCTCTGCTCCGATTCTGGGTTTTCTGCTGTTTGCTCTGATACCGATCTGTTTTTCCGTGTATGTCAGCGCAACCCAGTACAGCGGCTATCAGAAGCCTGTCTTTACGGGGGCGGACAATTATGTCCGACTCCTCAGCCATGACCCGTTGTTCTGGAAAACGCTCACCAACACGATCTACTCCGTACTCTCCATTCCGATCGGAATGGCGTTGGCGCTGGCGATCGCCGTTGCCTTGAATCAAAAGATCGTCGGCATCCGATTCTTTCGAACCGCTTTCTTCCTGCCGACGATCAGCTCTGTCGTAGCCATGACCTTGCTGTGGAAGTGGATATTCAACGGAGATTACGGATTGCTGAATTATTTGCTTGGCCTAATTGGCATTACGGGTCCCGCATGGCTGAGCAGCGAGACTTGGGCGATGCCGGCCATGATCCTGCAGGGCGTATGGGGCGGCTTAGGTTTTAACATGGTGCTGTATCTGGCCGCGCTTCAAGGGGTGCCGGGCAGTCTGTACGAAGCTGCGGAAATCGACGGGGCCGGCGGCTGGCAGCGATTCGTGAAGATTACGATTCCGTGCATATCGCCTACCACCTTGTACATTTTGATCACGTCGATTATCGGCGCGATGCAAGATTTTCCGCGGTTCCAAATCATGACCGAGGGCGGGCCCAATTATTCGACGACCACGATCGTCTATTACCTGTTCCAGAATGCCTTCCGTTATATGGACATGGGGTATGCATCGGCAATGGCATGGGTGCTTGGCATTCTGCTCATGGCGATTACGCTGCTCAATTTCTGGTTATCCCGTCGTTGGGTGCATTACGAATAGGGGGAAATGGAATGTCCGGTGCCTCGATTGGAGTGAGACAAACAGGAAGACGCGCGAACGAGCGGATACGAAAAGCGGCAGCTTATGTATTCCTGATCTGCGGATCTTTGGTGATGGCCGTGCC
Source organism: Cohnella nanjingensis (assembly GCF_014212125.1). Lineage (GTDB taxonomy): Bacteria > Bacillota > Bacilli > Paenibacillales > Paenibacillaceae > Cohnella > Cohnella nanjingensis. The sequence continues at coordinate 11,589 of NZ_JACJVP010000006.1, read as the reverse complement.
TTTTTTATGGATGCTCTCCACCTCCTTGAAAGAACAAGGCGTCGTTTTCGATATGCCGCCGAAGTGGATTCCCGAGCATTGGGAGTGGAGCAACTACTCGTTCGTATTAGGAGAGGCCAACCTGCTGCACGGCTTCATGAATACGATGATCATCATCATTCCGACGACCTTGATCGGCTTGTTTACCAGCGCATTGGCGGCATATGCTTTCGCTCGCATGGTTTTTCCCGCGCGTAACGTGCTGTTCGTCATGCTGCTCGCCACGATGATGATTCCGGGCGTCGTGACGATGATTCCCGCCTTCATCGTGTACAAATCGATCGGTTGGGTGGACAGTTGGCTGCCGTTAATGGTTCCGGGGATGTTCGGGGCAGCCGCCGCGGTGTTCTTCATGAGGCAATTTTTCATGACGATCCCCTCCGAGCTGGAGGACGCCGCGATGATGGACGGGCTGAATCCGTTCTGGATCTTTATCCGCATTGTGCTGCCGCTGTCGAAGCCTGCATTGGTTGCGCAAGGCATTTTCGGCTTTCTGGGGGGCTACAACGATTTTCTCGGCCCGCTCATTTATATCAACAGTCCCGAGAAATTCACCCTTCAGCTCGTGTTGGCATCGTTCCAGGGTTTCTATAATGCGCAATGGACTTACATCATGGCGGGGTCGGTGCTGGCGTTGATCCCGACGGTGCTGCTGTTCTTTTTCGCGCAGCGCTACTTCGTCGAAGGCATCACTTTGACGGGAATGAAAGGATAGTCAGGAGGAGCTCGAAATGAGTACGCAAACGAACAAGACATTTACCAACCCGATTATGGCAAGCGGGGCAGACCCCTGGATGTATCGGCATAGCGACGGCTTCTATTACTTCATGGTCACACGCGGCGATCGTCTGGAATTGCATCGATCCCCCTCGATGAGCGAGGTGGCTGAAGCGCCCAAGACGACGATTTGGCTGCCGCCCGAAGAAGGACCGGGAAGCCGGGAATTGTGGGCGCCGGAAATTCACTTTGTCGGCGGCAAATGGTACATCTATTACACGGCTAGCGACGGGAGCGGGGATGCCTCGCGCCAAATTTACGTTTTGGAAAACGGGAATGCCGATCCGACGACAGGCGTTTGGACGGAAATAGGCGCGGTCAACACGGCTTTGCCGGGTCTGGACGGCACGATTCTGGCGCACGGCGGCAAGCTTTATTTCATGTATGCGGGGTATGGGCATTTCCCCGAATACGGTTCCGCGATTTACGCGGCTTTGATGGAAAATCCATGGACGCTGAAGGGCCCCGAAACGCTGCTGACGAAACCGGAATACGATTGGGAAAAGCAAGGCGGGATGGCGATCAATGAAGGGCCTTGTTTCCTGGTCCGCTATGGTCGAGTGTTCATGATCTATTCGGCCAGCACGACTTGGTCGGACGACTATGCATTAGGCATGCTCACGGCGGATGAAGGGAGCGATCTGCTGAACCCGGAATCCTGGACGAAATCCGAGCGCCCGGTATTCGCGAAGTGCCCGGAAAATGAGGTGTATGCGCCAGGGCATAACAGCTTTACCGTATCGCCGGACGGCAGGGAGGACTGGATCGTCTATCACGCCATTCCTGAATCTGAGGGAGGAGCGGAAAATCGGCAGCCCCGCATGCAAAAATTCGGATGGATGCCGGAAGGGTTCCCTGATTTCGGAAAACCGGTTGCATCCGGCACCGCCTGCCTCGTTCCTTCCGGAGAGGAATAATGGCAGGCATTGGAATGAAGCGCGGGATCATCGCTTTGGGTATCGTTCTGGTACTCTTGGCCGGATTCTATGCAGCTTGGCGTATTCTACATCATGATCAGGTTGGCGTGCCCGTTGCTTATTCCAACCCGGTCTTTGCCCACGATGCGGCGGACCCGACCGTGCTTAAGGCAGAAGACGGGTATTACTACGCGATCACCACGCAGACCAATTACGACGGAACCTTCGTTCCCTTGCCCATCTTGCGTTCCAAGGACTTGGTCCATTGGGAAAGGAAGGGGTCCGTATTCACGGCCGAGCAGGTTCCGTCTTGGGCAACGGGCAATTATATGTGGGCGCCTCATCTGACTTCTTACAAAGGAAAGTACTACGTGTATTACGCGACCAAAGTGAACGATGGCGATCCGCTAAAGGGGATGGGGATCGGCGTCGCCGTCGCGGATCATCCTCTTGGACCTTACCGGGATCACGGCGCGCCTGTCGTCTGGGGAACCGGATTCGAGAAGATCGATCCGTTCGTGTTGGACGATGATGACGGCAAACGATATTTGTATTGGGGCTCCGACAAGCAGCCCATCTATGCCCAGCAGCTCTCCGATGATGGATTTGGCGTGGTCGGGGAGGAAAAAGCCGTCATCTATCCGGGCGTGCAAAGCCGCGAAGCCTACGACGCTCTGGTGGAAGCCCCCTGGGTCGTGAAGCGGAACGGGTACTACTACATGTTCTACTCCGGAGATTATTGCTGCCTGGACAATAGCGGCAATGCCGCCCATTACGCGGTGATGGCGGCGCGTGCCGAATCCCCGATCGGCCCGTTCGAAGCGTTTCCCGACAATCCCATCCTGGAGAAGGACGAGGCGTTTCTGGCTCCGGGCCATAACGCCGTCATCCAGGACGATGCCGGCCGCGATTGGATGCTGTATCACGCGATCGATTTACAAGACGTATCGACCTCCGGTCGTGTGTTGATGCTCGATCGCATTAGCTGGAAAGACGGATGGCCGGTCGTTCACGACGGCAGCGGGCCGAGTTCTACTCTGCAAGAGGATGGTCCGATCACGAGGAAGTAGTTATCGCTGGCGAGATTTAGGAAGATTGCCGACTGAGGAGGAATAATCGTGATGAAGAAGAATCGATTATTGGTATTCTCGCTTGTGCTGTTCCTGCTCATGCAAATGTTCGTTGTCGGACCCGTTCATGCCGCTACGTCGGGCTCGGTCGTCTACAGCAACGCTTCGGAGCCGGAGCCCTACTATGCCCGAGCGGTCAAGCTTGGCAACGGGGACGTGATAGCGACATTCACAAGAAAGTTTCCGGTGAATACCAGTTGGGCCGGCATGCAGCCGTTCGACTTCTATCGAAGCTCCGATAACGGCCGAACCTGGACCTACCTCTCGCAGATCGACCCGAATAATTTCGGTTTAACCCGCGATAAACAAGCGATGACGACACTTTATGTATTGCCGCAACAAGTAGGCGCATATCCGGTCGGCACCCTGCTGTTCGCTTCGACGGACTGGGATCCGGGCGCGACGTATACGATCCATATTTGGCGGAGCACGGACAACGGTGCCCATTGGCAGCTGCACGGGAATCTCGCCGCGCAGGGCGGTTCGGGAACGCACCATACGTGGGAACCCGAATTCGCGGTTTCAAGCGACGGAAGGCTGGTCTGCTATTATTCGGATGAAAGGCAGGCCGGCTATAACCAGGCGATCGCGCGCGAAATCTCGAGCGATGGCGGCTTAACTTGGGGCAATTACAGCATCATCATAGGCGACAATACGAATGGGAGCGCGCGCCCAGGCATGCCCAGGGTCGTGCGTCACAAGAACGGTACGTACTACATGTTCTACGAACATTTAGGAGCGAAGCCCGACTTCGCCGTCCGGTTCAAGACGTCGTCCGACGGCTTGAACTGGGGAACGCCGTCCTCGCTCGGTACCGTCGTAGGTACAGGCATTTACCGTGCGTCCCAAGCGCCGGAAGTCGCGTACGTCGACGATGGCAGCGCGAACGGAAGGTTTTACGTTCGGGGCATGACGGATGTCGTGCCGGATCACAACCAAATGTTCGCGAGCGCGGACAACGGCGCGACCTGGACGCTGGTCGATGCTCCGCTGACGGTTGCGGGAAGCAATCAAAATACGCCCGCCGCTTGGAGCGGCACGCTCGTCCCGCTAGACAATTCCTTATTGCTTGAAGTCAATACCGTCAAAGTAGGCAGCCGCAACGAAATTCGCGCCAACGTCGCCCAAATGAACGGAGACGCGGCGCTCGTATCGGGAGCGGCTTACAAGTTCATCAACCAGAACAACGGGCTCGTGATCGATAATGCGGGTGGGGGTTCCCCTGCGGGAACGAGATTGATCGAATATAACGATCTCGGGCTGAACACGCAATGGTTTCAGACGGAGTTCCGGAGCAACGGTTTTTTCCGGGTCATGAACTTGAACAATAATCTCGTGTGGGACGATCCGGATGGCGTGAAGACGCCCGGCACGAAGATCAACCAATGGACCGACAATTACCTCGACACGCAGCGCTGGAAATTCGCGTACGCAGGTGGCGGCTACTACACGATCGCGAACGAGCACAGCGGACTAATGGTCGACAACGCGGGAGGCGGGTCGCCGTCAGGAACGCAGCTGATCCAGTATACGGCGAATGGTTTGGATACGCAGCGCTGGAAGGCCGTGCGCATCGACGTCGAGACGCCAATCAGCCAATTCGAAACGTATAACTTCCCGGGGAGCTTCATTCGCCATCAAGACGGCAGAGGGAAGACGAACGGAAGCCAATACATCGCGGACGCACAATGGAAGATCGTTCCGGGTCTCGCCAACGCATCGGCGATATCCATCGAATCCGTCAATTTTCCGGGCCAATATTTGCGGCACAAGAACGGGGAAATATGGATGGAGGCGAACGACGGGACAACGTTGTTCAAGAACGACGCAACCTGGAAGCTTCGCACGGGATTCGCGAACGGCTTCGCGGCATCGTTCGAGTCCTACAATTTCCCTGGTCAATACATGAGACACATGAACGGGCTGTTGTACATCACTTCCATCAACAACGCTACGGATCAACAAGACGCCACGTTTTTCGTGAAATAAACGGTTCGTATCTAGCAAGCGAACGAGAAGCCCCAGGCACTTAAGCCGGGGGCTTGGCTAGTTGGCTAGGCTAACACCCCTTGTCATCCTACCCAAGTCTTCAAGGCTTTTGCGGATTCTAACAAACCATTCCCTAAGCCGCTCTGTCCCCACATATCAAGATTAACTACTCGGAGAGACGTTCAACCGATTGATATTATGCATGATTGCACTGTATAGAAAATCTGCTAAATCCTCATTGCTATATTGATTAATGTAGTTTTTGAATCGTGCATCGAATTTGTACGTATTGGCAATGCAAGCCAGTAACTCTGAATCACAAGTCATGAGTTGCTCTAGATGATCCTTCCACTCTCCGATTAATCGCTGCACTTCAACGGAGGAAGGAGACTGATTCATATTGGATGCAATATTTTTGAACACTTGTTCAACATTAGAAAACAGCTTCTCTCTTTCATCTGGTGATAATTTTTCTAACTTTTCGCTATACTCCTTATATGCCTCTGTTTCGCCATAAAAGAAACTCGCCTCATTCGCATATTGTTCTTGCAATGGCAACACGGAAGAACTATTAAAAATATTCAAATTGCCGATATCTTTCCCAGAAACGTACTCATCGATAGCAGTCTTGATCGTTTCTAGCTTTTTTATTCTCGCTTGTAAAGCATGACTCTGGTTGTTTAGTATTTGTTTCTGTTCTTGCCTGGTCAGCTTTAAAATGTCCGCAATTTCTTTCAAGGAAAAATCCAATTCCTTTAAGAACAAAATAGTTTGAAGCTTTTCCAAACTGCTTCGATCGTATAGGCGATACCCTTTTTCCGTCAGATGTGTCGGTTTAAATAAATCAATTCTATCGTAATAATGCAGGGTCCGACCTGTAATGCCTGTAATCTGAACAATATCTTTAACAGCTAATAATGGTTTCTTCATCCCAAAATCCTTTTATTTCGTCTAGTATTTGAGCAGCAGGCGTTATTGTGGCCTCGAAAATCGTTCTTCCTGTTTTTCTTAAATAATATTGGATTAAATAATATCCGCAAGCGTATCCGGCACTATAAGGCATGTTGACCGGTTCAAAGTTTTGAAGTTTAGCGATCTCATCACCGTAAAGATACGGAGCAAATTTATCAAACCCAGTTAATTGCAATTGCTCTCTAAGCACAGGCTTTATGCGCCTGTTAAGTGTTTCTGCGTTTGTTTTCGTTACCCAAGGGCCGGGCGATTCTTCTCCAAACATGAACGTAGCATAGTTTTCAGCTAATCCTTCACTTACAATTAGCTCGCCCAAATTAACGGTGTGATCCCACTGAATAAATTGGTATCGCACATTATGGTTGCATTCGTGCGCCAGCGCAGCCTTCATTCGAGGAATCGTGTACTCATTTGGCAAGAGTGTACCCCAGATAAACCCGGGAATGCCCCCAAAGCCGCTATATCCTTCGTTTATGACTAAGGCACGGCTTTCCGGATTCCCTAGTTGAATGGTAAACAAATATTCGGATACGGGGAGGTTAATTTCATGCTCTACAAATAGATGTAGGCTTTTCTTCACAGCATGCTCACACTCTAACCAAAATGATTCGGACGAAATCAGCTCTATCTCAGGTAAAATCTGTTGGGTAATCTGATCAGGGGATCGATGCATCATACTATTAAACGTAACAACGTCAAAACCATTTTCCTTTTCAGCTCTAAAAGGGATCTGTTGAATTTGCCATTGTTTCATAAAGGGAGCCATCATTTCGTTTCTGAATAATTCAAGTTTTTCCTCGGGCAAAGCTTGGGCAACTTTTTGATAAATATGATCCGAGCGCAGTGATTTTATGTTCATATCTCTCACTCCTAGTTATTTATAGTGAGAATTATGCACTATGACCTAACGTCATAGTCAAGAACTTTGAATCAAATGCTCAAAGCCATGGGCGATATCCATCGATCGGCAAGGTGGACGACTGACCTGGTGTACCGACGTAACGATTATCCTACCAAAGTCTTCCTACCAAAGTATTGAATAGGAAGTGCTTTATTAGGTATAATGGTCGTGTATTTGACCGTGGACCATATCGATAAGGGCAAACCCGCTCGAAAGACGGGGACGCAAAGCTTCAGGCCTACAGGATAAATCCCAGGGTAGCTGAGCCGCCGAAAATGACCGGATCTTCCGCAGCTTGCCTATGAACAACACGATTAAGACCGTTCCTGATTTCGGAACGGTCTTTTTTTGTTACAAGGCCGTATCTACGATGACCAGATCGTACTGTACTCTCAGATCGATCTCATACGGGACGACGACATAGCTTCCGTCTTTTTCGAGAATAATTTTGACAACGGGGCGTTGGACCAGGGAGGAGTCGACAGAGGCAATGACCGCCGTTTGTCCGCTATTGAGGATGACGCGGCTTCCGATCGGGTAGATGGAAATATGGCTGATAAATAGTTTGACGAGCGACAGATCGAACATGCGGTCCCCTGAGCCGAGCAGAAACTCGAACGCGTCCCTTCGCGTGTAGGAGCTGCGATGATGCCGTCGGGAGACGAGAGCATCGTAAGTATCGGCAAGCGCAATGATCTGGGCGAACTCATGAATCTGGGAGCGTCCGATTCCCGACGGGTAGCCGGAGCCGTCATACCTCTCGTGATGCTGCAGGGCGCATAGCGCGGCCGCGTTAGGGACGTCGGTCCTATGCGCGAGCATCTGGTAGCCTTCGTTCGTATGACGTTCGATGAGCCCGCGGTCGTACTCCGTCAATCTGCCCTTCTTGGTCAGCAACTCATCCGGGAGATGGATCATGCCGATATCGAACAGCAGAGCCGAGACGATCAGATCGTGGAGAGGTTCGATGGCATATTGCTTGGCGAAACCGATAATGGCCGATAAGGTGGCGACATTCAGCGTATGCTCGAACAGCAAGGGGTCCTTGAGATGAAGCAAGGTCAGTCTGTCCTTCATGAACCGATGATCGGACAATTCTCCCAGCAGGCTCTGGTAAATGCGCAAGAATCGATCGCCGAGCATCGGTACGGATAGCTGCTGACCGATAAACGGATTGTTGATCAGTTCGTCGAACGCCTCGTCGACCGCTTTCTTGGAGGCGGCCGCACTTCTTTTCCGGACCATTTTCTCCTGCGCGGCCGGGACGGCCGGGGACTCTGTTCCTGGAGACCGGCGCGGGGTATCTTCCTCGACAAAGATGTCCGTAATGCCAAGCGTCCGCAATCGTTCGATATACTTGTCGGTTAGTTGCGTTCCGGCGCCCAGCATGACCATTCCGTTTTTGTTCAGCACCGGATGGGCCAGCGTTTGTCCCGGACGGAGCGTATAGGTGGCTGTTGGTTTCATGGATATCATCCTGCCTTTAGTCCCGCGTTATGAACGATAACGCTGAATTTTTTTTATCGTAATTTCGGGAATAGAGAGGAACAGCTCGACGCAGGTTTTATCAAATTGAATTCCGCTCTGCCTTCTAAGCTCGTCCGCCGCTTCCGCAACCGTCTTGATCCGGTTGTAGGAACGGATCTGAACCATGGCGTCGAAGGAGTCGAAGACGGCGCACATGCGCGCCCATGGCGGAATTAGCTCGCCCCGCAGTCCGTCCGGATATCCCTTTCCGTCCCAGCGTTCGTGATGAGATCGCACGGTTGCAATCATTCTCGGATCCCGCCAGCCAAGTTGGCGAACCAATCGCACGCCGAGAAGCGGATGCTCCCGAATCCGCGCCCGTTCCGCATCGTCGAGCGGAAGCCGTTTGACGAGCAGGTCATGAGGAACGAGCAGTTTTCCGATATCGTGAAAGCTGCAGGCGGCGGTAAACATTCGTTTCTCGTCTTCGGCCATTCCGAGTTCCAGAGCCGCTGCTTGCGCAAACATGCCTACCCGCACGCTATGCGAGAAAGTGGTAGGATCCCTCCGCAGTCCCAGGGCTTTAAGTTCCGAACGAATCAAGCTCGGCATCTGCAAAGCCTCCCTTTCCTTATATACATAGTGGCAGAGCCGCTCTGACAAGCGAGGTCGAACAATAGTGATTGTGCGAAGTTAGCAAGTAGAAAGGAGCCAACCATTCATGAATGCGGAACGCAATGCGGTCGGCATGGACGAGGAGCAGATGATCCAGAGCTTTCTGGCCGGATACCATCGCCCGAATACGATTCGCAATTACGAACGGGCGCTTCGCCTTTTCCGATCGTTCATTGGGACAACCTCGCTCAGCGATGCGACCTGGCACGATCTGGAGCGGTACAAAACATCCCTTTTGCGGGGAACCTCTTCAAGAAGACCGCTTAGCGCGTCGACTATCGCCAGCTTGATCGCTCCGCTGCGCTCGTTTTACAGATGGGGCAGCGACGCCAATATCGCCTTGTTCGCGCATAATCCCGCCTCGTCCATCCGCTTGCCCAAGGTTCAGGTGACGAGCGGACATCATTTTCTGACGCAACGCGAGCTTGCAAACCTGTTGACCCACCTGAGCTCCAAGAACATCCGGGAGTGGATGATGGTTCTTTATATGGTCATACTGGGACTAAGGGTATCGGAGCTTGTGCAGATGAAATGGAGCGATTTTGTTACGGATCCATTGGAAAGCGGTGCGTGGTTAACCATCGCGAACGGTAAAGGAGGCAGGACGAGGCAGGTAAAAATACCGGAGGCGTTATGGAGACTCCATAACGACCCTTCCACCCGGCAATGGTTGCAAGGGGATGTTGCGCATATCCATCCGAATAGCCGTATTTTTCCGATTACGATTCGCCAAGTAGAGCGCATTGTCAGCCGGACGAGCAAAGAATGCGGAATTGCCAAACCGGTGACACCCCATTGGCTGCGTCATACGAATGCCACCCTGGCGCTTCTTAATGGCGCATCGCTTCAACAGGTGCAGCATACGCTAGGCCACGTACAAATCAATACGACCCAGCGCTACCTGCACACGGTCGAGCTGATGAAGAAGACCGCGCCGGATTTTGTGGCCGAGAGCGTGCATAATGTGCTGAAACATGTATTGTTATGAAGGATTAGGTCGTTTATAATGAGTAACAAAGCAGGGATAATTAAACAGAAAATGTCGAACAATCACTATTGTTCGACATGATTATCATACCCTATTCGCCGTTAATCATACATCGGCCCATACGACGTCGCAGAAGCCAGCGGACACTCCGCTGGCTTCTGCGCATGCGCTCCGGGAGACGGAATGTCGTATGCCTGCAATCAAACTCCAGAAGTTTCTGGGGTTTCTTTTTTTGAAATAATCCTAGTCATTCATAACATTCATGCTGTCAGGAGCAGCTTACTTCATTATACCTAAGCCTGCACAGCATCACTCGCCGCCAACATGGAACCGAAGGCATCCACGGTTCAATTGTACCAGCGTTTGTGCAGCGGCAACGCCGACTATTTTTAGACGGTGTAAGCCGCTTTTTTATTTCGTCAGAATATTGTCAGAGCGATGCTGTATGGTTGTCCTACTGAGAAAAAACGCAGTGGGAGGGCACTTCATGTTACGAATTTGGTTTCGTAAACTCGTTCAAGTTGCCATGCTTATCGTTATGCTTCTAAGTATTGCGGTTCCATTCGATTCCGGATCGGCACAGGGAGCGCAAATGGGGAGCGGAAGCCGGGCGTCGGTCGTGAAGATTGCCGCGGGAACGTATCATTCCCTGGCGCTCAAAACAGACGGTTCGGTCGTCGCTTGGGGAAATAACGATTACGGTCAAACGACCGTGCCAACGGGAGCGCAGTCCGGCGTAGTGTCGATCGCAGCAGGAGGGAATAATTCCCTGGCGCTCAAGACAGACGGCTCCGTTGTCGCATGGGGAAATAATGGTAGCGGTCAAACGACCGTGCCAACGGGAGCGCAGTCCGGCGTAGTGTCGATCGCAGCAGGAGGGTATCATTCCCTGGCGCTCAAGACAGACGGCTCCGTTGTCGCTTGGGGGGCTAATAGCTGGGGGCAAACGACCGTGCCAACGGGAGCGCAGTCCGGCGTAGTGGCGATCGCAGCGGGAGGGTATCATTCCCTGGCGCTCAAATCGGACGGCTCCGTTGTCACTTGGGGAAATAATGGTTACGGACAAACGACCGTGCCAACGGGAGCGCAGTCCGGCGTAGTGGCGATAGCAGCGGGATGGTTTCGTTCTCTAGCTCTTAAATCGGACGGCTCAGTCGTCGCTTGGGGAGATAATCGTTACGGACAAACGACCGTGCCAACGGGAGCGCAGTCCGGCGTAGTGGCGATCGCAGCGGGAGGGGATCATTCCCTGGCGCTCAAATCGGACGGCTCCGTTGTCGCTTGGGGAAAAAACGATTACGGACAAACGACCGTGCCAACGGGAGCGCAGTCCGGCGTGGCGGCGATAGCAGCGGGAGAGGACCATTCCCTGGCGCTCAAGACAGACGGCTCGGTCGTCGCTTGGGGAAATAATGGTTACGGTCAAATGAACGTGCCGGCGAATATAGCTTCTCCTGTCAAAGCGATCAGGATTGCTGGGGGAGGGACTCATTCCCTGGCACTCAAAACAGACGGCTCCGTTGTCGCTTGGGGAAATAATGGTAGCGGTCAAACGACCGCGCCAACGGGGGCGCAGTCCGGCGTAGTGGCGATAGCAGCGGGATCGAATCATTCCATGGCGCTCAAAACAGACGGCTCCGTTGTTGCTTGGGGATATAATGTTTACGGACAAACGACCGTGCCAACGGGAGCGCAGTCCGGCGTAGTGGCGATATCAGCGGGAGGGGGCCATTC
>NZ_JACJVP010000059.1 GCF_014212125.1 Cohnella nanjingensis | reverse complement strand
CGCGAAGCCCGCCTCAAGATGAGATTTCCCAATTCGTAAGACCCCTGGAAGAACACCAGGTTGATAGGCTCGGGGTGTAAGCACAGCAATGTGTGTAGCTGACGAGTACTAATCGGTCGAGGGCTTATCCTACAACCAACACCCGTTAGGGTGAAGGTAAAGGCTCAAGCCGCAGCATACCACAGGCAAAGATGTTTCTAGCTTCGTTTCGCATCCGGTTTTCAGGGCGCAAGCTCTGTAAGCATTCCGGTCTGGTGATAATGGCGGAGGGGTTCCACGCGTACCCATCTCGAACACGGCCGTTAAGCCCTCCAGCGCCAATGGTACTTGGACCGCAGGGTCCTGGGAGAGTAGGACGTCGCCAGGCTGGAACGCTAAGTTTCAAAACACATTCCCTGATAGCTCAGTTGGTAGAGCACTCGACTGTTAATCGAGTTGTCACAGGTTCGAGTCCTGTTCGGGGAGCCATATGGAGAGATGTCCGAGTTTGGTCGAAGGAGCACGATTGGAAATCGTGTAGGCGTCACAAGCGTCTCGAGGGTTCGAATCCCTCTCTCTCCGCCAGTATTCATGGCCCGTTGGTCAAGGGGTTAAGACACCTCCCTTTCACGGAGGTAACAGGGGTTCGAATCCCCTACGGGTCACCATTACTTGTTATGCCTTGATTCCGCACAAAAAAATGTGGACGAAGGGCTTGCAATGCCAGGGCGATATCGGTTATGATAGTGAACGTCGCCTTAGAAGAAGATGTACAACGACGCGGGGTGGAGCAGCCCGGTAGCTCGTCGGGCTCATAACCCGAAGGCCGCAGGTTCAAATCCTGCCCCCGCAACCAATCTTCTATCTTCGGAGTGATCCGAGACGTTAATGTGGAGCTGTGGTGTAGAGGCCTAACATGCCTGCCTGTCACGCAGGAGACCGCGGGTTCGAATCCCGTCAGCTCCGCCATTTACCCAAATGGCTCGGTAGCTCAGTTGGTAGAGCAGAGGACTGAAAATCCTCGTGTCGGCGGTTCGATTCCGTCCCGAGCCACCATCTGATTTTGCTTAGTAAGCCGTTGTAGCTCAATTGGTAGAGCAACTGACTTGTAATCAGTAGGTTGGGGGTTCAAGTCCTCTCGACGGCACCATTTGTTTTACAGTCATGGAGGATTAGCGAAGTGGCCAAACGCGGCAGACTGTAAATCTGTTCCTTCGGGTTCGGTGGTTCAAATCCATCATCCTCCACCACATCTTTTACCTTTTATAGGGGCATAGTTTAAAGGTAGAACAGCGGTCTCCAAAACCGTTAGTGTGGGTTCAATTCCTGCTGCCCCTGCCAAAGCAACTTCTAATCAAACATGGCGATCGTGGCGAAGTGGTTAACGCATCGGTTTGTGGATCCGACACTCGGGGGTTCAATTCCCCTCGATCGCCCCACTTACGACTTCAATGTTTTTGGGGATTAGCCAAGCGGTAAGGCAACGGACTTTGACTCCGTCATTCCTAGGTTCGAATCCTAGATCCCCAGCCATGCTTTATGCGGAAATAGCTCAGTGGTAGAGCATCTCGTTGCCAACGAGAAGGTCGCGGGTTCGAGCCCCGTTTTCCGCTCCATAGCTTTCTTGGCGCCATAGCCAAGTGGTAAGGCAGAGCTCTGCAAAAGCTCTACCCCCAGTTCGAGTCTGGGTGGCGCCTCCAACTTCATAATGCGCGCCCTTAGCTCAGCTGGATAGAGCGTTTGACTACGAATCAAAAGGCCAGGAGTTCGAATCTCTTAGGGCGCGCCATCACTTGCTGGTGTGGCGGAATGGCAGACGCGGCGGACTCAAAATCCGCTTCCGGCGACGGAGTGGGGGTTCAAGTCCCTTCACCAGCACCAAGGATTGCATGTACGGGTTGTCTAATGAGTAGCTAATTCTGCTCAAGAGACAGCTCTTTTTGATTTTAAAGGCGTTTAGCTGGTCCCGGTGTGTCACCGGAGCCGGCCAGGCGGTATGGCGGCCGAATCGTAGAACTTACGTGTTTGCGGAAGGGGGGAGCGGTTTCCCTCCTTTTTTCTTCTTTAGAAAAGGAAGTTCGAGTGCGAACTTCTTGCAATCCGGCTTCGCCTTGCCCTCCGCGTCGAAGGCGAGGGTCGCGTTGATCTCGCCGCCCACCACGATGATGATGCCGCTTATGTACAACCAGGTCAGCAGAACGATAATCCCGCCGAGACTGCCGTAGGTTTTCGTATAGTTCCCGAAGTTATTGACGTAGAAAGCGAACAGCGACGAAGCCAATATCCAGCCGAGCGTCGCGAACAGCGCGCCGGGAAGGACGGAGCGGAAGGTCAGATGCCGGTTCGGCACATAGCGGTACAGGAACAGGAACACAACCGCGATGATGACGACCGGAATGGCGAACTGGCCGACTGCCCATACTTCGTCGAAGAAAGCGGGCAGGCTGAAGAAGTCGGACAGCCGATCGCCCAGCCAGCGGCCGAAGATGAGCAGCGCCAGGCTCAGGAAGATCACGACCGTCAGGATCACCGTGCAGAGCAGGGAGAGCCCCTTCACTCTCCAGAAAGGACGGGTCTCGGGCTCGTCGTAGGCTTTGTTCAGCGCCTTGATGATGGCGTTCACGCCGCTGGAAGCGGACCATAACGTGCCGATCATCCCGATGGACAGCAGCGTATGGCTGCGGTTGTTCTGGATGCCGTCCAGCGTCTCCGCCAGCACTTGGTTCGACAGGTCGGGCAGCAGCTTCGAGACCGCATCCATCATATCCGCCGTCGTGAAGGGCGTGTAGCCGATCAGCGCCACGAGGAAAATGAGGAAGGGAAATACGGCAAGGATCAGATAGTACGTCAGCTGAGCGCCCATCGCGGGCACTTCGTCGTCTTGGAAACGGCAATACAAATGTTCCGCGAAGCGGATCGTTCGATTCTTGCTCATCGTCGCCCTCCCTCTATAGGCTGGAACATCCGCCGGAGACCGGCGGATGTCTAGGGTTGGTGATCAGGATGGTTCATTCCCGTCCGGCCAGTCGAACCAGCATATGGGCGAGCTTGTGACGCTCGTCCGGTTCGCCGACCCTCCACAGCTCCCTCAGCAATTGCTCCTCGGCATTGCGCGGTTCCTCATGCTCGGCCAGATAGTCGCCGACTTTCTCGGCGACCCGCGCCAACTGTTCTTCGCCGAGACCGAGCGACTGGCCGATCGCGATTCGTTTGCCGAGGTATTCCCGGAAGGCGTCGAAGTCCCTCAGGATCTCCTCCCTCTTCGGGGCGTCGATTCGGGCGATCGCTTCTCCCGCGCGGGAAACGTCCAGTCGGGCATCTTTTTGGATGACGTGCTGCCGTTCGCTCATGTTTATTCCTCCTTCGGATAGGTCATGCCTGCTGGTCAGTGCCCTTTTTTGCGAATCTGCTTGCGGTGGTCCTCGCCCCACTCCTTGGCTTTGGCCGTGGCGATCGAGATGGCTCTGCCTTCTTCATAGCCCTCTTCGAGCAAGGCGTTCGCGATCTCGATCGCCTTGTTGCGCACCGGAGCCATGAAGTTTTGCAAGGAGTCGGGGTAGTCCTTTTTGGTCCAAGGCACGGCGTACTCCTCCTTCCAACGCGTCGGATACTTCTTTCTTGTCCAACTTCGCAAGGGGTGAAACCGAAAAGCGGGAACGGGCCGCTGCGGAAATCCCGCCTAGCGCCGCTTGACGGCGCCAACGGTACCGCGTTATCGTCAGAATAAAACGGAGCCGCAAGCCCCGGCTGGAGAGGAAGGATAAACGTGAATCAAGGGAGAGAAGCATGGCTGGAGGCGCATAGCCGGCTCCTGGCGGATAGCTACGCGCGGGCGACGGGTCACGCGCTGCTGCCGGACACGGCGGATCGTAAACATGGAGGAGAAGGCGAGCGCTTTTCGATCGCGGAACGTCTCTATGAGGCGCCCTTCGTCCTCTTGTCGCACGGCACGGAGGCGGATCCGGTATTGAACTACGGCAACCGGACGGCGCTGCGCCTCTGGGAGATGGATTGGGAGACGTTCACGTCGACGCCGTCGCGGCTCACGGCGGAGCCGATGGCCCGCGACGAGCGCGCGCGTCTCCTGCAGGAGGTGCGGAGCCAGGGGTACTCGGACGCGTATGCGGGCGTCCGCGTGTCGCGAGGCGGTCGGAGATTCCGGATCGAGTAGGCCGTCATCTGGAACGTCGCGGACGCGAACGGACGGTACATCGGACAAGCAGCCATGTTCCCCAAGTGGACGCCGCTATGAGCCGGCAATCTCTCCGCATCGCCTTCGTTATTCGGTGCTTGACGCGTGCCGCATAGAGGAAAGAAACGCATATCCGGCGTCCGTAAGCGGCGGCGCAGGTTTGCTGTATCCATAGGAAGAAATGCACGCCCGGGCCGCCTCGATCAGCCCGTTCCGCGGGCGGTTGGACGATCGTCCGCCGGGGTTGGCACTTGAGACCGTGGCCTGCCCCGACCACAGTCTAGGATCAAAAACGTGCGTTGGTCCGTTATGTCGAATAGGCGGAACGTTTACAATAAGTTTGTGAGGCAAGGAAAAACGGATTCGCCATCTAGCGACCGAGCGAATCGTTAACAACGACGGATTCCATGAAGGGGTGAGAAACGATTGAAAAAGAACAATGGATGGGCTGTCGTATTGATCGTTGTGGGGGCGCTGCTGCTCTTCGGTAAACTCGGCAACGTCGTGGGTTGGTTCATCGGACTGCTGATTCCAATTCTGGTCATCGGTCTCGGAGTCCTGGCATGGCGGAACGGCTACCGCTTGATAGGCGCCATTATCGGCATCATCGGAGCGTTCATGCTGCTGGGCAAGCTGTCCGTCGTGATCTTCTGGATCGCGGTGATCGGGTTGATCGTGCTGGGCATCTCGATGCTCGGCAACAATTCAGGGCGAAGCCGGCGCTGGTAAGCCAAGGAGGATCGAAGCATGAGTGTAATGAAAAGAGTACGCGACATGACCGTGGCCACGCTGAACGAGAGGTTGGAGAAGGCGGAAGATCCCGTCCGCTTGATCGATCAGTTCTTGTGGTCGACACACCAGGAGATCGGGCAATGCGAGCAGCTGTATCGGCAATATGCTTCGCATACCGAACAGCTTCAGCGGCAATGGAAAGACGCCGAGCAATGGAAAGCACGGCGCGAGCAGCAAGCGTTGACGGCGCTCAAAGCGGGCGAAGAAAACGCGGCGAAGCTCGCTCTGCAGGACAAAGTGGCGCACGAGGAACGCGAGGAACGCTACCGCGGCCTCCACGAACAGAGCCGCAGCGAGCTGCTTGAACTGGAGCAGCTGCTGCAGGAGCTGCGCGACGAATACCGCAACGTATACGAGCGGCGTCAATTCTACATCGCCCGGATGGAGTCGCTCCGGCTCCAGCAGCGCTTGAACGCGCGCTTCAGCCCGGGATCCTCGGATCCTTCGCAGATGCTTCGCAAGGTCGATGAGCATCTCACGGATCTGGAGCTCGAGACGAAGAGCTTGCGCGATCTGCGCCGGATGGGTCAAGAGATGGTCTACCATGCGGGAGCGGTCGTCCAGGACGTCGTGGAGAGAGAAATGCAAAATCTGAAACGCAAACTGCAGCAAGGAGGTTAATCGATGCGCAAACTGTACCGTTCGACGCGGGATCGCAAACTGTTCGGCGTATGCGGAGGCCTCTCCGAATACTTAGGCGTAGACGCGACGCTGCTTCGGATCCTGCTCATCATCGTCACCGTCTTCTCGGCCGGTTCCGTTGTCTTCGTCTATATCATCGCCGGATTCGTCATCCCGCGGGAGCCCTACGGCGGAGGCCCCTTCGCGGCCGATCCCTTCGGTTCCGCCGGCGGCTGGCGGCCCCCGCAAGGCGGTTGGACGCCTCCTCCGCAACAGCATGCGCCGCATGCCGAGCCGGCTTGGAGCCACACCCCGCCGCCATGGGCCGGCACCCGCGGCCCGAGCGCAGGCAGCGCGCCTAGACCGGCTTCGCCTCGCCCCGCATCCGCGGCGGCCGACACGGCTGCACCGGAGCTGGACGCGATGATGGAAGATATCGAGAAAAAAGCACTGAAAAAAGAAATCGAAGACCTGAAAGCCCGCATCACCAAATTCGAGCAGCAATCGAAAGGAGAATGACAAATGGGAGTATTTCAACGCGTAAAAGATATGACGAAGGCATCGGTACACGAACTGCTGGATAAGCTGGAGGACCCGGTCGTCATGCTGAATCAATATCTCCGCGACATGGAGACGGAGATTCGCGACGCCGAAGTGACGGTAGCGCGGCAGATGGCGGCGGAAAGACGCCTCAAGCAACGCCTGGACGAAGCGGTACGCATCAGCACGGAGCGCGTAGGCCAAGCTGAGCAAGCGCTGCTCGGCGGCAACGAGATCATCGCCCGCAAGCTGCTGGAAGAGAAGGTCTACTACGAAGGCCAGGCGAACAGCCTGCTGGGTCTTCACGAGCAATCGAACGCGCAAGTCAGCGAACTGACGGCGCAGCTGCACGAGATGAAGGAAGAGTACTACAAGCTTCGCAACAAGCGCAACGAGCTCGCGGCTCGCGCCCAAATGGCCAAAGCCCGCAAGCAAATAGCGCAAGTCAGCTCGCTGCATACGATCGAGAGCGGCTCGGCGTCCCGCGGGTTCTACCGGATGGAAGAGAAGATCATGCAGATGGAAGCCGAAGCCGACGTCGCCCGTATGCCGGGCACGCCGTTCGGAGCGGTATCCGCATCGTCCGTCGATCCGGAGAAGGCGTACCGCGTCGAGCAGGAGCTCGCGGCGCTGAAGAACCGCATCGCGCCGAAGGCCGAAGCCGAAGCCGAGTAAGCGAACGGGGCATTCCCGGGAGCAGGGGATCTATGGTATGCTAGCAAGGATGCGTTCCAGCCATAACGGACCTTCGGATCCGTTATGGCTTTCCATGCCATTAGGGCGGAGATTGCGCGACAGGGGGTGCGGCTGACATGAAGAATCTATCCAAGACCTCGATGGTGCTCATAGCAGCCGGACTCTATCTTGCGCTTGGCGGACTTGCGGGATATGCGACGATCAACGCCATTCTCCTGCTCTGGCTCGGGATCGAACGGTATCGGTTCGACCGCAGCCGGCTCGCGATTGCGCTGATCGCGATCAGCGCCATCATCCTGGTCGCGAGCAACATGGGCTTGGTGCTCGTCGTCATTCTCATCTCGCTCGGCATCTATTTCCTCAAAGCCAAGCCGCCCGCCAAAGGCAATTACGTCAGCCGGCATCGGCCGATCTTGAACCTCAGGCTCGATCAACCGAGCTGGGTCATGCATTCGATGGGGTATTGGCATCTGTTCGGCGAAGTGCGCATGGATCTCTCCAGAGCCGTGCCGGAGGAGAAGGAGACGACGATCGTGCTTCAAGGCCTGGTCGGCGATATCGATCTGATCGTGCCGGAGGATTACGGCCTGCAGATCGAGGCCAATGTCCTCGCCGGACAAGTCGCCTGGAACGGCAAGCACGAGAACGGGATGATGAACCGGATCGCTTGGCGGTCGCCGGACTACGACAGACAGGAATACCAAGTGAAACTCCAGCTCTTTTATCTCGTAGGGAATATTAAAATCAGGCCGATCTAAGGGGGAATTCGAATGGTTTGGCGTCACATGGGCGAAGCCGTCCTGTTCTCCCTTGGCATCGGCGTGCTTGTGGTTTACCTGCTGGAAAGCCAGGGGCTCGCGGCTCCCTTCGAATCCTGGTCGTCGATCGTGACTTTCGGGTTGACGGCGGTGGGGGTGCTGATCGTGGCGGGCGCGGCCTTCGGGCTGATCCGCTGCTATCCGATCCGCAACCGCATCGAGCTGATGCGCGATTCGATGCTGATGCTGGAGCGGGGAAGCGCCGTCCAACCGCTGCCGAACATGGGCAAGGACGAGATCGGCCGGTTGGCCGAACAGCTCACGCGGATCAGCCGCAAGTGGGAAGAGCAGGTTACGACGCTGCAGCGGCTGTCGACCAACAATACGGAGCTTGCCGCCAAGGCGCGGATGAGCGCCGTCGTCGAGGAGCGGCAGCGCCTGGCCAGAGAGCTGCACGACGCCGTCAGTCAGCAGTTGTTCGCGATCTCGATGACGGCCACGGCCGTCGGCCGGACGCTGGATCACGACTTCGAACGCGCGCGCCGCCAGATTGAGCTGATCGAGGAGATGTCCTCGGTCGCCCAGTCCGAGATGCGGGCGCTGCTGCTGCATCTGCGGCCGATACATCTGGAAGGCAAGCGGTTGTCCCAGGCGATCCCGGAGCTTGTGAAGGAAATGAAAGCCAAAGTGGACGTCGACATCTCCCTGGACATGGACGACGAACTCCCGCTCAACAAAGGCGTGGAGAACCATCTGTTCCGGATGGTGCAAGAGGCGCTGTCCAATACCCTTCGGCATGCGCGGGCAACGAAGATGGACATCGCCTTACATAGAAGAGGCGAGACCGTCAGGCTGGCGATCCGCGACAACGGCGTCGGCTTTGACGTGCAGGAGAAGAAGCATGCCTCCTACGGGCTTGTGAGCATGGAAGAACGCGTGAACGAGCTCGGCGGTTCCTTGAACGTCGCCAGCGCGCCGGGCAAAGGAACGCGAATCGAAATTCGGGTGCCGATCGTGGCGGAAGAGAGAGGGTGGGAAGATGGCGGAACAGCAGCCGATCCGAGTGCTGTTGGTCGATGATCACGAGATGGTGAGAATCGGACTGGCGGCCGTATTGGGGACGGAAGACGGCATCGAAGTCGTCGGGGAAGCGGGCAACGGCATGGAAGGGCTCAGGCTGGCCAAAGCGTACGAACCCGACGTCGTACTGATGGATTTGGTCATGGAGGGCATGGACGGCATCGAGACGACGCGGAGGCTTCTGGAACAGCAGCCGGAATGCCGCGTCATCGTGCTGACGAGCTTTCTGGACGACGAGAAGATGTATCCCGTCATCGAAGCCGGCGCGTTCAGCTATCTCCTCAAGACTTCCCGGGCATCCGAGATCGCCGATGCGATCCGCGCGGCTTCGCGCGGCCAGTCGGTCCTCGAATCCCAAGTCGCTTCGAAGATGATGAACCGGTTCCGGAAGCCGGCGCAGTCCGAAGCGCAGCCGCACGAGGAATTGACCGAGCGGGAGATGGAAGTGCTGCAGCTCATCGCGCAGGGCAAGTCCAACCAGGAGATCGCCGACGAGCTGTTCATCGGGATCAAGACGGTCAAGTATCATTTGACGAACATGTTCGGCAAGCTGGGCGTAGAGGACCGCACCCAAGCGGCGATCTATGCCCATCGACACGGACTGGCGGAGTGAGGAGAGCTGAGGCTCTCCTTTTTTTGCGTCTTCCGCAGGGTTGACGCGTCGGCTTCGTGACCCGGCCCCGGAAAGCTGCGGCTCCCGCTCCCAAATAAAACGCGGCC
Source organism: Cohnella nanjingensis (assembly GCF_014212125.1). Lineage (GTDB taxonomy): Bacteria > Bacillota > Bacilli > Paenibacillales > Paenibacillaceae > Cohnella > Cohnella nanjingensis. The sequence goes on along the minus strand of NZ_JACJVP010000059.1, from coordinate 15,000 downwards.
CTCCGTGAAGGACGCCGCGGCGGCCCTTCGCTGTTAGATCTGCTCCGCCACGATCATGCCCGTGCCTGGATGGAGCGAACGAAGCTGCTGTGCCGCCGTATAGATCCCGGCGTCCGCCGGCAGCAGATGGCGGGGCGGCTCGGCGGCGAACGGCTCGGCGATGCGCCGCCAGTCCGAAGGCGTGCGGGCGTCGTTCAGCCGCTGCGCGAGATTGGCGTCCAGGCGAAGCGCGGTTTCGGACGCGAGCCGCGCTCGGAAGCGCTCGGCCTTCGCCTGCAGTTCCAGCATCGACGCATCGGTCGGGGCGCGGCTGGCGCGATCGGCGGCATCGCGCACCTCGATCGCTTGGCGGACGACCGTCCCCGCGGCCTCGGCTGCGCTGCGCAGCGGGGACGACTGGGCCAAGCGGCGTTCGTCCCGAACCGGATTCCGGACGGGAAAGGACGGACGCTCCGGCAGAGCGGGCTCCTCCCGGAACGGATAGAGCGGATAGACCGGGTCGATCGGGAGTACCGGCGTGTAACGTTGGATTCGATTGACGCGCGGGAGCATAGGGGTCTCGCCTCCTTTCTGAATAGGAACCATTACCCCGAATTCGGGGGAACGAATACATACGGTAAGCTACCTATCGTAGCCTATTCCGGCGGGAGCGCTAAATTGACGGATCGGACCGGAAAATGGGGAATGATACGGGAAGGATTCCGGGAATTCTCTCCCGCGGCGAGACGGGAGCGGACATGGAAAAAGCCGCTAAAAGCATAGCGCCGCTCGGTCAATTATGATAAACTACAGTACATGAGATTTGGCTGATCTTCCGCTTTAAAGCGGTACAGCCGAAGGCGGCGCGCACCCGCGCAATTCCATTCCCGATCACAGAAAGTTGAGGATCATGGCCGACAAAACATTGGATCAAATCACCGCCGAAGGCGCGGTCTATTTCATTTTCGGGGCGACCGGCGACCTTGCCCGGCGCAAGCTGTTCCCCGCCCTGTACAGTCTCTATCGCGAAGGCAAGCTTGGAGAACGCTTCGCGATCGTAGGTCTTGCCCGCCGGCCGCGGACGGCGGAGCAGTTCCGCGACGACGTCTACGAGTCGATCCAGGAATTCTGCAGGTACAAGCCGAACGAGGTGCAGGCTTGGCGCGAGTTCGCCGAGCGCTTCACCTACCACTCGCTCGATATCGGTAACGTGGACGGCTTCCGCGAACTGAAGGCGACCACCGAGGAGTTGGAAGCCCGCTACGAGATTCCGGGCAACCGCCTGTTCTATCTGGCGCTAGCGCCGGAGCTGTTCGGCACCGTCTCGCGCAATCTGCGCGACGGCGGGATGCTCGAGAGCGGCGGCTGGCACCGTCTCGTCATCGAGAAGCCGTTCGGCTACGACTACCCTTCCGCGGGGAGCCTGAACGAAGAGATCCGCCACGTGTTCCGAGAGGACGAAGTGTTCCGCATCGACCATTACCTGGGCAAGGAAATGGTGCAGAACATCGAAGTCATCCGCTTCGCGAACGCCTTCTTCGAGCCGCTGTGGAACAACAACCATATCGCGAACGTGCAGATCACGCTCGCCGAGACGGTCGGCGTCGAAGAACGCGGCGCGTATTACAACAAATCGGGCGCCCTCCGCGATATGGTTCAGAACCATATGCTGCAGATGCTCACGATGATCGCCATGGAACCGCCGAGCCGGCTCGACCCGGAGGATATCCGCGACGAGAAGGTGAAGGTGCTGCGTTCCCTGCGCGGCTTCTCCACCCCGGACGAAGTGCGCGAGCGCGTCGTCCGCGGCCAGTATACCGAAGGCGAACAGAAAGGCAAGCCGATCAAGGGCTACCGCAACGAGGACTCGGTGCCGGCCGATTCGGCCACGGAGACGTTCTTCGCGGCGCGCCTGTTTGTGGACAACTTCCGCTGGGCCGGCGTACCTTTCTACGTGCGCACGGGCAAGCGCCTGCCGGTCAAGTCCACGGAGATCGTCATCGAGTTCAAGAACGTGCCGAACAACGTTCTGTTCGCGAGCAAGCAGCAGCTGCAGCCGAACTTGCTCGTCATCCGCGTCAACCCGATGGAAGGCATCTACATCAAGTTCAACGCGAAAAAGCCGGGCAACGATATGACGGTGCAGCCCGTGGCGATGGAGTTCTGCCAGAGCTGCCAAGTCGGCATCAATACGCCGGAGGCCTACGAGCGGCTGATCTTCGACGCCGGACGCGGGGACTCGACCTACTTCACCCGTTGGGACGAGCTGGCTGCCGCCTGGCAGCTGGTCGACCCGATCGCGGCGGCATGGCGGGAGAGCGCGGACGACCTGACCTTCTACCCGGGCGGCGCGTGGGGACCGCAGCAGGCGCACGGGCTTCTGGAGGAAGACGGCTACTTCTGGTGGCCCGTGAACGGCCAAGACGAGGACAACGTCATTTGGGTATCGAATACAGGCAAGTAAGCCGAGCCTGAACGAGGAGGAACCGGATATGCCACGCATTTACGATATCAGCATGACCATCGAGGAAGGCATGCAGGTGTGGAAAGGCTACGACCACAAGAAGCCCAAGATCACCAACGTGCAGAATCACGATCAAGGCAAGCCGCACGAGAGCCGCCTGGACATGGACGTTCACTGCGGCACGCACGTCGACGCTCCGCTGCACATGCTCGCCGGCGGCGAGACGATCGAGACGATCTCGCTCGACCAGCTGGTCGGTCCCGCGCGGGTATTGGATCTGACGCACGTGAAGGACGCCATCACCAAGGAAGACCTCGTGCCGTTCCATATCCAACGGGGAGAGCGGATCCTGTTCAAGACGAGCAGCTCGTACAGCGAGGAGTTTCTCCTGGACTTCGTCTATCTGCGGGAGGACGGCGCGAAGTATCTGGCGGATATCGGGATCGCCATCGCCGCGACCGACGCGCTCGGCATCGAACGCGCCCAATCCGAATATCCGACGCACCGCACGCTGATGCGCGCGGGCGTCATCATCGTAGAAGGGCTTCGCCTGAAGCATGTGGAGCCCGGCAACTACTACCTCGTCATCGCGCCCCTGAAGCTGACCGGCATCGACGCCGCGCCGGCGCGCGCGATGCTGATCGGCGATTAAGCGAGCGCAAGCTCGGGTCACGATACGTCCGCTTCCGCCTTGATAGGCGGGGCGGACTTTTTTTACGGGCAGGAGATATGCGTACGCAGTCCCCTTGTTCCGATCGTCATATCAAACCTATTCGTCCCCGGCCGCCGCGTGTCTATCGCGGCGGCTTCTTGGAGTTGATGCCCTGGGCATATGGTCGCCTTCGCGGGAGGTCGGCCCGTCGAACGGTACGGAGGTTTATTTCGCTGGCAGCGAAACAGCCCTATTTACAACGTAACAGTGTTATGTTACATTATCTTCAGAGGTGAGACAGATGGACCGGGAATTGATCTCGAAAAAAGACCTGCTCGAGTTGACGGGGATCTCGTACGGCCAGTTGTACCGGTGGAAGCGAAAGCAGCTCATTCCGGAAGAATGGTTCGTACGGAAGTCCACTTTTACGGGGCAGGAGACGTTTTTCCCCAAGGATCTGATCCTGGCGCGGATCGATAAGATCCTCAACATGAAGGATGACCTCTCGCTCGACGAGTTGGCGGGGAAATTCTCCCCCCTCCACTTTGAAGCAGCCGTTGCGCATCACGAGCTTTCAGAACGTAACATTGTTTCGATGGTTGTCATAGAACGGTTCAGTACGCCGGCGCAGCTGTCGGGCGCGGAATCTTATAGCTTCGAACAGCTGCTGTACTTGCATACCGTAGACCGGCTGCTGTCCGGGGGAGAGATGAGTTTGGACGAAGCGGGCGTATTGGCCGATACGCTGCGCGAACATTTCCCCAAGTTCGAAGGGAAGCCTTGCGAGCTGCTGTTCACCCGCAAGATGGGGGTATCGTCCTTCGCGCTCGTGTCCGTACCGGCCGACGTGTACTACGATGCCGGCGTGAAGCTCGTGGCGAGATTGTCGATGACGGAGATGGCCGAGCGACTGAGCGGCAAATTGGGATAGGAGGCGCACCGATGAAGGAAGAACAGAAGTGGCCGGACTTGAAGATTAACGGAGTAGGCAATGCGACGGGCGGAAGATACGGCGCCGTGTTGATCGACGGGGTGTGCAAGGTCACCGGGGATCTGCGCGCGAATACGTTCAAGGCGAACGGCAAGCTGAAGGTGAACGGGCATCTCCAAGCCGATGACATGCGCATCGACGGGATCATCGACATCAACGGCGGAATAGGCGGAGAGCACTTGCAGGTGAACGGCTTGTTCAAGGCTTCGGGGAATTGCGAGCTGGAGCGTTTGGAGGCGGTAGGGGGCTTCTCGATCGGGGGGCTGCTGAACGCGGGAACGATCGATATCTGGATGCAAGCGCAGGGCAAGGTGAAGGAGATCGGCGGCGAATCGATCCAGGTGCGCAGGCAAGCGACGTTCCGCAACAGCAAGCTCTGGCGCTGGATGATGCCGAAGCTGGTCCCTGAGCTGCATACGGATACGATCGAAGGCGACGACATCGATCTGGAGAATACGGTGGCGGGCGTCGTGCGGGGCAATCGGGTCACGATCGGGCCGGGTTGCACGATCGGCCGCGTGGAATATCGGACGGAACTGCACGTGCACAAGACGGCGAAGATCGGAAAGGAGGAGAAGCTGGGATGAACGCGGCGAGAAGCGATGTGAGAATGGTCGGCACGACTTCCTCGGTCGGCGGCGTGCTGGGCAAGGTCCGGATCATCGGCGAATGCGAGATGTACAGCGATACCGACTGCACCCGGTTGAACTGCGTCGGGGAGGCCAAAGTCCAAGGCCATCTGCGCGTGGAAGGAACGTTGAAGCTCACCGGCGAATGCAAAATCACCGGCGCCCTGCAGGCGGGAGAAATTCGGGGAACCGGTAATCTGGAGATCCAAAGCGGGATCAGGGGAGACGTGCTGAAGTTCAGCGGCAATCTCGACACCGACGGAGACTGCGAGCTGGAGAAAGCGGATCTGTCCGGCGCGTTCCGGGTCGCGGGGCTGTTGAACGCGGGGAGGCTCAATCTCAATATGTACGGCCCCTGCCGGGCGCAAGAGATCGGCGGAGGGTTCATCCGCATCCGCAAGAGCAAGGTAGCGACAATGAAGGGGTGGATCAACTCCGACGGAGCGGCTCGCCTGCATGCCCGAGTCATCGAAGGCGACATCGTCGAGCTGCACCATACCGATGCCGGCATCGTCCGCGGCAATCGCGTCATCATCGGCGCGGGCTGCAAGATCGGCCGGATCGAGTATCGCCAAGAGCTGCGGGTCGACCGGCATTCCGAGGTGAAGGAACGGGTGCAGTTATAAGGTTGTCGATGAAGCATACGGATATAGAAAATGAGTTAGAGAAGGGTAGGAGAGAAAATGAATGCCGCAAGTTCAGAGGCAACGCCGCCATCCGTCGATCTGAGCAAGATCAAACGGGGACCGATCGTATTCGCGCTCATCATCGGCGCATTCGTCGCGATCTTGAACGAGACGCTGCTCGGGAACGCGCTGCCGGATCTCGTCGAAGCGTTCAACGTTCCGTATTCCACGATTCAATGGCTGACGACGGCCTACATGCTCGTCATCGGCGTGCTCGTCCCGATTACGGCGATGCTTCAGCAGTGGTTCACCACCAGGCAGATGTTTCTAGCCGCGATGGGCTTGTTCTTCGCCGGTACGGTCATCTCGGCGGCGGCGCCGGAGTTCGGCGTCCTCCTCACGGGCCGGATCGTTCAAGCGATGGGCACGGGGCTCATGCTGCCGGTGTTAATGAACACCATCCTGGTTATCTTCCCGCCGGAGAAGCGGGGAGGCGCGATGGGCCTCATCGGTCTCGTCATCATGTTCGCGCCCGCCATCGGTCCGACGGTATCGGGACTGATCATGGACTCCATGTCCTGGCGCTGGCTGTTCCTCCTCGTCATTCCGTTCGCGGCGATCGCCATCCTCATCTCCGCGCTGTACCTGCGCAACGTAACCGTCCCAACCAAACCTAAGGTGGACATCCTCTCGATCCTGCTCTCGACCATCGGCTTCGGCGGCATCGTGTACGGCTTCAGCAAAGCCGGCGAACTCGGCTGGTCCGAGCTTGAAGTCTACGGTCCGATCGCCATCGGAGGCATCGCGCTGCTGCTGTTCGTCTGGCGTCAGCTCGCGCTGAAGGATCCGATCATGGATCTGCGCGCCTTCAAGTATCCGATGTTCACGCTCGTCGTCATTCTGCTGTTCGTGCTGATGATGACGCTGTTCTCGACGTTGACGCTCTTGCCGCTGTTCCTCCAAGGCGCGCTGCTCATGACGGCGTTCAAGTCCGGCCTTACGATGCTGCCCGGCGGCGTGGTTAACGGGATCATGGCGCCGATCTCGGGCAAGCTGTTCGACAAGTTCGGACCGCGCGTCCTCGTCATCCCCGGTTTGTTCGTCGTCGTCGCTTCGCTCTGGCTGTTCACGCAGATGGAAGCCACAAGCTCCACGGGCTACGTTATCTTCGTCCATATCGTAATGCTCATCGGCATCTCCATGGTCATGATGCCGGCGCAGACGACGGGCTTGAACCAGCTGCCGCCTCATCTGTACCCGCACGGCACCGCGATCCTGAACACGCTGACGCAAGTATCCGGCGCGATCGGAGCGGCGCTGTTCATCAGCATCATGTCGTCGGGCACGAAGGATTACCTGGAGGGCAACGCCGCCAACCCGGCCGCGCCGACGCAGGCGGAGCAGGTGCAGGGCATGCTCGCGGGCCTGCACGATTCGTTCTGGATCGGCCTTGCCGTCTCGGTGGTCGCGCTCGTGATCGGCCTGTTCATCCGCCGCACCCATCAAACGCCAAGTCAAGAACAAAAAGGAGTGGCCACGAGTGACGCGTAATCCCGGAAGCCATATGGGCATCGTGCTGGCCGCCCTGATGCTCGGCATCTTCGTGGCGGCGATCGACAATACGATCGTCGGCACGGCGATGGCCACCATCGTCTCCGATCTCGGGGGCTACGACAAGATCGTCTGGGTCACCTCGGCGTATCTCGTCACCGAGATGGCGGGCATGCCGATCTTCGGCAAGCTCTCGGATATGTACGGGCGCAAGCGGTTTTTCGTCTTCGGCATCATCGTCTTCCTGCTCGGATCGGTGCTGTGCGGCACGGCGACCAGCATCGTCGAGCTGAGCATCTACCGCGCGATTCAGGGCATCGGCGGCGGGGCGCTCGTCCCGGTCGCGTTCACGATCCTGTTCGACGTCGTTCCGACGGAGAAGCGGGGCGCGATGTCCGGCATCTTCGGCGCCGTCTTCGGCACGTCGAGCCTGGCGGGTCCGCTGCTCGGCGCCTACATCACCGATCATATCGCCTGGCAGTGGATCTTCTACATCAACCTGCCGCTCGGCCTAGCCGCACTCGGACTGATTCTGCTGTTCTACAAGGAGTCGGTCGAGCACGCGAAGCAGCGGATCGATTGGTGGGGGGCAACGACGCTCGTCGGCGCCGTCGTCTGCCTCATGTTCTCCCTGGAGCTCGGCGGCCATGAATATGCTTGGGATTCCGCGCAGATCATCGGCCTGCTTTCGGCATCGGCCATCCTGCTCGCAGTCTTCCTGTACGTCGAGACCAAAGCGGCGGAACCGATCATCTCGTACGATATGTTCCGCAAGCGGCTGTTCGCGTTCGGGACGCTGGCCGGGTTGTTCTACGGAGCCGCGTTCATCACGTTCGCGATGTATATTCCGATCTTCGTGCAGGGCGTGAACGGCGGCTCGGCCACGAATTCCGGCCTGATCCTGCTGCCGCTGACGCTCGGTTCGGTCTTCTCGTCGCAGATCGGCGCGTTCGCCGCGATGAAGACGTCCTATCGGAACGTCATGATCGCGTCCGCTTTGATCCTGATTCTCGGCGCAGCGCTGCTCTCCACGATTACGCCGGACACGTCCAAGACGACGCTGGTCTTCTACATGATCATTACGGGCGTCGGCGTCGGCTTCTCGTTCTCCGTGCTGGGGATGTCCAGCATGCACGGGTTCGACGCGCGGCAGCGGGGCTCCGCGAGCTCGACGATGTCGTTCGTCCGGTCCCTCGGCATGACCGTCGGACTGACGGTCTTCGGCATCATGCAGCGCAATACGCTGACCGGCAAGCTGACGGATGCGTTCGGCGGCGGGAATGCGGGAGCCGCGCCGATCGGCGACATCCGGGAGACGCTGACGCCGGAGAAGCGCAAGGCGATTCCTCCGGATGTCTTGAACAAGATCATCGACGCGTTGTCGTCTTCGATCGCGCATATGTTCCTATGGGCCTTGGTGCCGGCGGCATTGGCGCTGGTCGCGGTCTTGTTCATGGGCAAAGCCCGCATGATCTTGCCGGCCAAGGGGGAACAAGGCGCGAAGGCGGGCGCAGGGCACTAAGCCGAGCGGAGACGCTGATCGTCGATCGCTCGCGCGCGCTGGAAGAATGAGGAGATTCGGTTCATATTGAGTTCACAAAACCGTCGTACGCTAGCACCAGTCCTTGAAGGAGAGAAAAGGAGTGGAGCTGGCGTATGTCGCATTCGAAGACAAATTTGCCTCTGGTCATCGTCGGGCTGATGCTGGGCATGCTGTTGTCCGCGCTCGACCAGACGATCATGGCGACGGCGATGCCGACCGTCGTGGAAGACCTGGGCGGATTCACGTATTACAGTTGGGTATTCTCCATCTACATGCTGACGTCGACGACGAGCATGCCGATCTTCGGCAAGCTGGCGGACCTGTACGGGCGCAAACGGATGTATATGATCGGGATGGGGCTGTTTATCCTAGGTTCCGCGCTCAGCGGCCTGTCGCAGAACATGACGGAGCTGATCGTGTTCCGGGGTATCCAGGGTCTGGGCGCAGGCGCGCTCATGCCGCTGGCCATCACGATCATCGGCGATGTCGTCTCGCTCGAACAGCGGGGCAAGATGCAGGGGATGTTCGGCGGCGTCATGACGATCGCGAGCATCATCGGACCTGCGATCGGCGGCTTGTTCGTCGATCATCTGAGCTGGCATTGGGTGTTCTACATCAACCTGCCGTTCGGGATCGCGGCCATGGTCATTCTGGGCATCGCGCTCCGCGAGAACGTGAGCAAGAAAAAGCGCTCGATCGATTGGCTGGGCGCGATCACGCTCAGCGGCTCGATCATCTCGATCCTGCTGGCGCTCGTGCTCGGCGGCAATACCGAATCTCCCGGCACGCACTATGCTTGGGGCTCCGGACAGATCATCGGGCTGTTCGCGATCGGCGCCGTCTTGCTCGCGGCGTTCCTGTGGATTCAGACCAAAGTCAAAGAGCCGCTCATCCCGCTGCACCTGTTCCGCAAACGGACGATCGCGGTCGCGTCGCTCGTCGGCTTCTTCAGCACCGTCGGCCTGTTCGGCGCCATCACCTATATTCCGCTGTTCGTCCAGGGCGTCATCGGCGTAAAGGCTTCCATCGCCGGCTATATCCTGACGCCGATGATGCTGGCGGTCGTGTTCACCGCGGTCGTGGGCGGACGGTTCTTGAACCGGTTCTCCTACCGCGCGTTTATTCTTACGGGCATGATCCTGATGGCCGCCGGCTTCGCCTTGTTCGCGACGATGGACGTGGAGACGACCAACTTGCAGGTCAGCCTGTACATGGTGCTGGCGGGACTCGGCATGGGACTTATCATGCCGACGCTGAATACGGCGGTCATCGGCGCGGTCGGACCGGAGCAACGGGGCATCGTCTCGTCGCTGCCGCAGTTCTTCCGGTCTATCGGGGGCACGATCGGCGTTAGCATCATGGGCGTCGTCATGACGAACCGGCTGACCGCCGAGATGCCGTCCGTGGCAGGGAAGTTCGCCGGCGTGCCGGCCGATCAGCTGAAGGCGTTCCTGAATCCGCAGGCGCTGCTGGACAAAGCCGCCCGAGCGAAGATCCCCGCGGACCTGCTGCTCGAGCTGCAGAAGGCCTTCTCGCACGGGGTGACAGGCGTGTTCCTCACGGGCATCATCGCAATCGCGATCGGCTTCGCCTGCAGCTTGTTCATGGGCGGGGATCGCATGCTGAAGCAGTCGGCGGGTCAGCCGGAAGAGAAGGGGACGGCAGCGGCGGGCAGCGCGTCCGCCATGCATTAAGAGAGATAGGGGAGGCAACATGACCACTGCAATTCCAAACAAAAACAACAAGGCGCTCGTCCTGATCGGGCTCATGCTCGGATTGATCTTCGCCGAGCTCGACGAGACGATCGTATCGACGGCAATGCCGACCATCATCAAGCAACTGCACGGCTTGTCCCTGTACGGTTGGGTGGCGGGCGTCTACATGCTCTCCGTTACGCTGTTCATGCCGATCCTGGGCAAGCTGGCCGACCTTTACGGCCGCAAGCGCGTCTACCTGACCTGCCTGGCGCTGTTCATGGCCGGCTCGATCGTGAGCGGGCTCGCGCATTCGATGCCGATCCTGCTGCTCGGGCGCGGCATTCAGGGGATCGGAGCGGGAGGACTCATGCCGCTCGCCATGGTCATCCTGGGAGATACCTACGAGCTGGAACAGCGTGCCAAGATTCAGAGTCTCGTCGGCCCGCTCATGATCCTGCCGCAGCTGCTAGGTCCTACGGTGGGCGGCTATCTGGTCGGCCATGTCAACTGGCACTGGGTATTCCTCATCAATATCCCGGTCGGCCTGCTCGCGGCCGCCGTCATCGCGACCGGCATGCGGGAGACCCGCGGCGAGGAGAAAAAGCGGATCGACTGGGCCGGCTCGGCCACGCTCGTCCTCGCGCTCCTCTCATTCCTGATGGCGCCGGTGCTGATCGACAACCAAGGCTTGTCGTGGTCGTCGCCGCTCATTATCGGTCTTCTGGCGCTCTCCGCTTTCCTCGTCGGATTGCTGGTCTGGATCGAGAAGCGGGCGGCGGAGCCGATCATTCCGCTTCATCTATTTAAGAACCGGACGGTCGTCGTGCTGTCCTTGCTCGTCTTCGTCTTGATGCTCGGCATTATGGGCGGGATCGCTTCATTCCCGTTCTTCGCTCAGAACGTCATGGGACTGACGCCGACCGCGGCCGGGTATCTCATGCTCGCTTTCATGGCGGGCGCAATCCCCGCGAGCATCGTGAACGGTTTCCTCATTACGAAGGTGCCTTACCGCACGCTGTTCATCGTCTCGTTCATCCTGCCGATCATCGGGTTCTATCTGCTGTCTCAACTGGGCGTGGGCACTACGGTTCTGTATGTGATCGCCAGCTTCTTTATCCTCGGCATCGGCATGGGCGCGCTGTTCGGGGGCGACAACCTGATCGTCCAGGAGTCCGTCGACAAAGCGGACAGCGGCATCGCGCTCTCGACCGTTCAGCTGTTCCAGTCGCTCGGAGCCACGATCGGCCTCAGCATCTTCGGCAGTCTGCTGGCCAACCACATCAAGACCGGCGTTCAGGGGATGAAGGATCAATTCCCGGCCGGCACGTCGGACGACATCATGACCGGGGGCATCCCGGGAGGCTTGTCGCCTTCGCTGCTGGAGGATGTGCGTTCGGTGTTCGCGCACGCCTTCCAGAACATTTACGGCATCGCGCTCGGCTTCGTGATCGCCGCGTTCCTCATCTGCTGGTTCATGAAAAACGAGGTGCTGAAAAAGCGGGAGGCGGAGACCGACGCTTCGGAAGCCCAGGCGGCCGTCTCGCTGGAAAGCTAGGCGCGACATTCGGCCGACGCCGCGCAACAAGGGCGAAGAATTCGCATAATCTTTAGAAGAAGTTCGTAGCGGCCATGACGCCGCCCTCCCTTCGGGGAAGGGCGGCGTTATTCGCGTCGCTGCTTCGGCTGCGCTTTTTTCGGATGAGCAGCTCTATCCGCCCGTTATCGATCCAAATCGTCCTTGAAAAAATCGAGTGGCGCGATCCAAAAGATTCGTCCTTTTCCGGGAAGACGACGACGCCTTTTTTACTTGGTCATACAGCATGTACAAGTTCCACGCCTATCCATCCCTGTATGCCCTCCGATAAAAACGTTTTGCCATCTGCGAAGACGGCAAAGCCTTTTTTACTTGGTCATACAGCATGTACAAGTTCCACGCCTATCCATCCCTGTATGACCTCCGATAAAAACGTTTTGCCATCTGCGAAGACGGCAAAGCCTTTTTTACTTGCGTAGTGTGGTATAATGGAAGCTGTCATTTTGTTCGTCATACAGAATGCATAGGTTTTGCGCCTATCCATTTCTGTATTACCTCCGATAAAAACGTGTCACCGTCTAGGAAGACGGCAAAGCCGTTTTTACTTGAAGAAGGGAATCCGTGATCCATGAGCCAATCCGTCCGCGAAGAACTCAAGCAGGAAGTGGCCAAGCGCCGCACCTTCGCGATTATCTCTCACCCCGACGCGGGGAAAACGACCCTCACCGAGAAACTGCTGCTGTTCGGCGGCGCGATCCATATCGCGGGCTCGGTCAAGGCGCGCAAAGCGGCGCGCCACGCCACGAGCGACTGGATGGAGATCGAGAAACAGCGGGGGATCTCCGTCACTTCGTCCGTCATGCAGTTCCAATATGCCGGCAAAAACGTCAACATCCTCGATACGCCCGGTCACCAAGACTTCAGCGAAGACACCTACCGCACGCTGACGGCCGCCGACAGCGCGGTCATGCTGATCGACGTCGCCAAAGGCGTCGAGGCGCAGACGATCAAGCTGTTCCAGGTATGCCGCAAGCGGGGCATTCCGATCTTCACGTTCATCAACAAGCTGGACCGCGAAGGCCAGAACCCGTTCGAGCTGCTGGAGGAGATCGAGCGCGTGCTCGGCATCCGTTCGGTGCCGATGAACTGGCCGATCGGCATGGGCCGCGAGCTGTGCGGCGTCTATGATCGGATGAAGAAGCAGGTGGAGCTGTTCCAAGGCAACGACCACTCCACCATCGAAGTTCGTCCGGCCGAGGACTACAACGACCCGGCCATCCGCGAGATGGCGGGCGACTATCTCGCCGACCAGCTGGCGCAGGATCTGGAGCTGCTGGACGTGGCGGGCGATCCGTTCGACTACGACAAGGTGCGCGCAGGCGAGCTGACGCCCGTATTCTTCGGCAGCGCCGTGAACAACTTCGGCGTGCAGACTTTCCTTGAGAACTTCCTGCAGTTGGCTCCCGCGCCGACGTCCCGCCGCACGACGGACGGGGAAGTGGAGCCGGAGAACGAGAAGTTGACGGGGTACATTTTCAAGATCCAAGCGAACATGAATCCGGCCCACCGCGACCGGATCGCCTTCCTGCGCATCTGCTCCGGCAAGTTCCAGCGCGGCATGTCGGTCCGCCATGTGCGGGTAGGCAAAGATATCAAGCTGGCGCAGCCGCAGCAGTTCCTCGCGCAGGATCGGGATATCGTGGAGACCGCCTATCCGGGGGATATCATCGGCTTGTTCGACCCGGGCATCTTCCGCATCGGGGACAGTCTGGCGGAGGGCGGGAACATCACGTTCGACGAGCTGCCGACGTTCTCCCCTGAGATCTTCGCCAAGGTGTCCGTGAAGAACGCCTTGAAGCAGAAGCAATACCTCAAAGGCCTCGATCAGTTGACGGAAGAAGGCATGGTACAGGTCTTCCGGTCGGTCGGTCCGTTCGAGGACACGTACCTCGGCGTCGTCGGCCAACTGCAGTTCGACGTGTTCGAGTACAGGATGAAGAACGAGTACGGCGTCGACATCCAGCTCGCTCGTACACAGTTCCAGTTCGCCCGTTGGATCGTCGCCGACAAGATCGATCCGACCAAGTTCCGCATCAACTCCACGCTCGTCAAGGACAAGAACGACAACAACGTGGCGTTGTTCGAGAACGAATACGCGATGCGCACGGCGATCGACCGTATGCCCGAAGTGACGTTCCTGGAGACGGCGCCTTAAGGGCATTGCGAGCGCGGGGCATGCGGCATAGCGTCCGGGATGACAAGCAGATTGAACGGGTGCATGCAGCGCACGTCAACGCAGGTGTCGACGGATGGGTGCATGTAGCGTTTCTTCAGACGTGGAAGATGCCTACGCAATATTCGACCTGAAGCACAGGCCGTTCGTTCCGGATAATCCGGAGCGAGCGGTTTTTTTATTTTGATGTGCGCGTTTGACACTTAATTTGAGAAGAGAGAGAGGGAGAAGCGATGAAGTCAACGGGGAAGGACGAGGCATTTATGAACGCCTATGATTTAATGATGGCGCGAGCGATCAAGGACAGCCGCGGTGAACGCAAGCGGAGGCTGCAGGAGGAGCACGGCTACTTGGAAAAGCGATTCCTAGAGAACGTATGGTGGCCGGCCGTCGGGAATCTGGATCATTTGCATCCGGAGTACGAGATTCGCGATTTCAAGGATGGCGTCAGGTATGGCGATTATGCGTATCTTCCTTCCCCCGGGCTCGGATTGCTCCTGGAAGCGGACGGTTATGGTCCTCATGGGCGAGATATAACCAGGTGGCAATTTGGAGATGGCTTGGAGAGGCAGAATCACATTTGGATCGAAGGGTGGAAGATGCTGCGATTTTCCCGGGACTACATCTTGGAGAAGCCTCGGCAGTGTCAACAGACGCTGCTGGCCGGTTTGGCGAAGTGGGCAGGATGGCTGCAGCGCGGCGAAGCGGACCTTAACATGTACGAGCGTGCGATTCTGCATCTGGCAGGGGAATATAGGAACAATATGAACTTTTCATTCATCCATACAACTTTAGGGATTAATGACAGAACGGCAGCCAAGAATTTGAGATCGCTGGTCGAGAAGAAGTTTCTGAAGCCCCATATTTCAAAAAGCGGCAGAATCATGAGTTATTCATTGATCGATTAAGCATCGCAAGAGACGCCGGAGCAGCAAAGAGACGTACTGAGTATGTCACATGAGCGGCGAAGGCCGCCGGAGCAGTAAAGAGACGTTCTAGGTACGTCACATGAGCGGCGAAGACCGCCGGAGCAACAAAGAGACGTACTGAGTACGTCACATGAGCGGCGAAGGCCGCCGGAGCAGTAAAGAGACGTTCTAG
>NZ_JACJVP010000058.1 GCF_014212125.1 Cohnella nanjingensis | reverse complement strand
CGGGGTTTAGGAGGCTTGTGCAGAGCGAGATAGCTGGGAAAATCGACTATCGCGGGGATTCGGAGGCTTGTGTAGAGCGAGAGACGGCCTTCCCGTTTCTCCCCTCTTAGCCTGCCCGGTGACAAATGAAGCGAATCGCCCGTGCATGACAGAAGGAGCGGCCCCGCGGGGACGCTCCTTCTAGCGTTTGCTTGCGCTTGATGAGTCTCTGCTGCATTATGATGCTGCACGCTTGCGCTTTTTTGTTTCGCAGCGCCGTTAGACCGCGCTTCTCCGTCCGCGCGTCAGCAGGATCAGACCGATGATGAGCACGAAGGCTCCTATGCCGCCGAAGGAGAAGACGACCTCGGTGGCCACTTTGGCGATCCATAGAATAATAGCGACGACGATGGCGAGAATGCCGATAATCAGTACCATGAGTATCCCTCCGTCATGTTGTGATAAGTTCTATTACCCGCATTGCGGAAAATTGAACGAGGTGTGCGTTTTGCCGGGTTTTCGCACCGGCCGCAAGTTGATAGAATGAGAGGGCAATGATACGAGATCATGGAGGTCTAAACGGCATGATGAACCACCGCGCAGACATCGTACATATCCGAGGCACTCTTGCGAATACGATTCGAAAGCTGAAAGAAGGAGCGCTCACCGTCGGTTTTATCGGCGGATCGATCACGGATGCCCGTCCGGGACACAATTGGCCGGAGCCGGTGAACCGCTGGCTCGTGGAGAGTTATCCGGACGTGCGACTCTCCGTCGAGAATGCAGGTATCGGTGCTACGGGGAGCGACCTCGCCGCCTTCCGTGCCCAGCGGGATTTGATCGATACGGGGTGCGACCTCGTGTTCGTCGAGTTCGCCGTGAACGACTACGGCACGCCGACGAATCGGCGCAACCGGACGCGGGAAGGCTTGCTGCGGCAATTGCTCGCCGATGGCCGGCGCGACGTCGTACTGGTCTATACGTACAACCAACCGATGTACGAGGCCATGATGGCGGACGGCGTGCCGGACAGCATCGCGGAATTCGAGACGCTGGGCGAGCATTATGGTCTGAGCTCCGTCTGGATGGGCAAGCACGCGCTGGAGGAAGTGAAGCTGGGCCGCCTGCGTTGGGAGGAATGGCTGCCGGACGGCCTGCATCCGACCGAGCGCGGCAGCTTGAGCTACGGCCAGAGCATCATCGGATTTCTGGAGGAAGCGCTACGGGCGGATTCGGTTGCCGAAGCGGCCGAGCGCCCATTGCCAGCAGCGCTGCACGAGAATCATTGGCAGCATGCCCGGTTCGTACCTTTCGAGGAAGTGCGAACCGAAGGGCCGTGGTCGATCCGTCGATGGGTGACGCTGCACTGGATCGACAGAGCGCTCTCCACGTCCGCCATAGGCGCGAAGCTGCGCTTTGCCTTCGAAGGCCGCGGCTTGGCGCTGGGATTCGACTTCGGCAAGCTGTCCGCCGAATACCGTTATCGGATCGACGGCGGCGAATGGGTGAGCAGCGTCCGGGAACGGCCCGAATGGTGCGGGCCGCACGGGTGGCTCAAGATGGAGACGCTTACCGAAGACTTGCCTGAAGGCCGGCATGAAGTGGAGTTGGAGGTCATCCACGGCAACGCGCCGGACTGCGCGGGAACGCGGTTCGACCTGGCCTTCATCGGCATCCTTTGATCGTCGCGGCGAAGGAGTCGTTGCGCGGCGCCGCATGAGTGCTGTACGAAAAGGGTCGTGGGATTTGTTTACAGGGCCCAGATATAGCGAATAGGCAGATACGCAAAGTGACGTACTGGGTACGACACTTCGGCCTAGAAGCGGCGAAGAAGCGCAAAGTGACGTACTGGGTACGACACTTTGACCCAGAAGCAGCGAAGATTCGCAAAGTGACGTACTGGGTACGACACTTTGGCCCAGAAGCAGCGAAATTACGCAAAGTGACGTACTGGGTA
Organism: Cohnella nanjingensis; assembly: GCF_014212125.1. GTDB lineage: Bacteria > Bacillota > Bacilli > Paenibacillales > Paenibacillaceae > Cohnella > Cohnella nanjingensis. The sequence continues at coordinate 57,985 of NZ_JACJVP010000058.1, read as the reverse complement.
CGACACTTTGGCCCGGAAGCGGCGAAGACTCGCAAAGTGACGTACTGGGTACGACACTTTGACCCAGAAGCGGCGAAGACTCGCAAAGTGACGTACTGGGTACGACACTTCGGCCCAGAAGCGGCGAAATTACGCAAAGTGACGTACTGGGTACGACACTTTGACCCAGAAGCAGCGAAGATACGCAAAGTGACGTACTGGGTACGACAGGGGCGGTTGGCGAGTTTGAGCGGCGAATGTGAGGAAATCATTTACCCACATTGGCGGTCGGCGAGTTGAAGCGGCGAATGTGCGGAAATCATTTACCTACATGGGCAGTCGCCGAGCTGGAGCCGTGAATGTGAGGAAATCATTTACCCACATTGGCGGTCGGCGAGTTGAAGCGGCGAATGTGCGGAAATCATTTACCTACATGGGCGGTCGGCAAGCTGAGCGGTGAATGTGCGGAAATCATTTACCTACATGGGCGGTCGGCAAGCTGAAGTGGCGAATGTGCGGAAATATTTTACCTACATGGGCGGTTGGCGGGTTGGAGCGGCAATGATCCAAATTTGGACGTGACGCTGGCGAAAACGCATCAAGGGACTGTCCCTACGGGCCTAATCGGCCTTCGGAGACAGTCCCTTTTTTTCGCATGCCTACACGATGAACTGGATCATGCGATGCCCGGTCACGTCCACCGACACGGAAGCGTAGCCCGCTTCGTCTACGTGATGGGGCACGAGGGCCAGATCGGGCAGCATGCGCACTTCCCGGACCGCCCGGTCCAACTTCACCCGCACCGATACGTCGCGCAGCGTCGGAATGTCCTCGATCACCTGCGTATCGCCGCGCAGGATCGGGACGGCATACAGCAGATGCAGCACGTAGGCGTCGCCGTTCGGACCGGGCAGACGCGTCAGGTTCGCCTTGCCGGCGGACGGCAGGTCGGTGAGGAGCGTCGGGTTCGGCAGCAGCCGCCGGAGACAGGCCAGGAACAAGTCGCGGTAGAGCCGGACGCCGTGCTTCCGGTAGGCGCGGAACAACGGCTGCGCGAAGTAGACCGCGTTCCCGTGCCGAATGACGGCGGGGTGCCCCGTCGGTTCCGCGGCGGGCGCGTGAAGATGGGAGCAGAAGTGCCCGTTCGTGCGGTTGAAGTACGGTCGCCAGGTGCTCGCCCAGATTTCCGCGTCCGCCGATCGGGGTTCGATCCGCCGGCCGGGCTCGTAGTTCAGGAACGGCGACGCGACGAGCCCGCCTTCGCCTGCCAAGTCCTCGGCCGCCTGGGTGTAGTCGATCTCCCATTCGGAGCGGCCCAGGTAATCGGCGCCGACGTCCAGCGCGAACGTCTCCTCGTCCTGCCGCAGCCCGCTCTCCGCGCTGAGCATGATCTTGCCCCCCGCGCCGAGATAGTCTTCCAGCTTGCGCCTCAGCGCGTCGTTCACCCGGATGGCATCCGGCAGAATCAGCACGCGGTACTTGGAGAAGTCCATGCTATCGTCAATGATATCGAACAGCTGATGACTCTCCTCCAGCATCATATAGGCGCCCATGTCGCTGTCCCGGACTTCGCCGGAACCTGTCCAGGCCGCTGCGGACAGGATGGCGATATCCGCCACGGCCGCGGTATCGGCGCACCAGGGTTCCTTGTCCGCGATGCCTTCGAACGCTTCCCCGATCGCCGCATACGTAGAGGCGTCCATCCGACCGCTCGGATGAAGCTGGTCGCCGATACAGATCCGGGCGCCGAAGGCGAGCATCTGCTCGCATTCGAACTTCAGCGCCGTCGCGCTCTTGAAGCCGCCGAACTCTCCCCACGACTTGTGGAATTTGCCCGTCATGCCCAGATAACGGAAGTCCAGGTTGCGGATGTACCGCGCCATGCTCGTGAAGTAATCGTAACCCCATCCGCCGCTCGGCAGCGATTCGATATCGTAGTGCGAGTAGTAGGGATAGGCGGACTTGTCCCCCATCCGTTCCGTACAGCAATTGTGGTACAGCCGCGTCTTCGGGTTCAGCGACCAGATCAGCTCGGAAGTGCGCTGCAGGTAGCGGAGGTACACCTGCTGAGCCAACCGGCGATGATGCTCGTGATTCCCTGCTTCGAGCCCCATCTCGGCCAAGCTGCGGAGGCAGTATTCGCAAGCGCACGGGTATTCGCCCACGATATCGTAGAAGATGCCGACCGGATCGAATCGCTCGATCACCTCGCGGGTGTAGTCCACGATGTAGTCCAGATAAGGCGTATTGAGACACATCATGTGCCAGCCGTCGAAGCCGGTGGTCCGGGGCGCCGCCGGGTCGTCCGAAGGGGGGCCGTAGCGGCCCATGCCGGCCGGAGCGACCGCGACCCATTCGGGATGCTCGCGGGCGGAGCGCTCGTTGAAGCCGACGGTGATATAGACCGGGGCTTCGATGTCGTGGCGCTTGCACGCGTCCAGCATGCGGGGAAGCAGATTGGTCGCCAGGTGTGGATGAGGCGCGCCGACCCGGGTGTCGAAGTAGCTCCAGCCGTGATGGCACATGGCGAAGACGTTCACGGTGTCGACGTTCGCCCGGCGCAGGCTGCCGATGAAGTCGTCCTCCGCGAAATCGGCGCCGACGCCTTCGATATGTTCGGAAGTGTGGAAGTCGAGATGTACTTGTCTGAAACGGATCGGATCGAAATCGCGCATCGGGGCACGCTCCTTTGGGGTGAGGAATGCCCCCATTGTAGCAAGCCGGCGCGCGCCTGTATTTGTACGATCGTGGCAGGGTTGCACGATTCTCTACTCTTCTTGGCGGTAGCCTTCCCGGGCCCGCCGGCGGTAGGCGGCCGGCGATTCGCCGAAGTGCTTGGCGAATACGCGGGAGAAGTAGTGGAGCGAGCCGAAGCCGAGCGAATCCGAGACCGCGGTCACGGTGTCGTTCGTCTCCCGGAGCCGTTTCTTGGCGAGGTCGAGCTTGCGGAGCGTTGCGTATGCGTTCGGGCTCATCCCCGTCTCCTCCGCGAACAGGCGGTGAAAATAGGAGGGACTCATCTCGAACCGCGCAGCCAAGTCCGCGACGGAAAAAGGGCGGTCCGGGTGTTCCTCGATCAGGCGGACGACGGCGCGCATCCTGCGGTCGCCGGCGGGCGCGGGATTGCGGCGGAGCTGCTGGGCGAGTCCGGCGACGAACAGCTCGAACCAGGCGCGCCGCAGCAGCTCTCCCTCCGGCCGAGGATTCTCCATCTCGTCGATGACGGTTAGGTAGGCCTGCATCCACTTGCTTCGCTTGGGCGCGCGGATGCGCTCGGGGAGCTCGGGTCCGTCCTCGAACCGGATGCGGGGCGAGCATTCCGCGAGCGGGAAGGGCTGGTCGCCGAAGCGGAACAGCGTCATGTCGCCTTCGCGCGGGAGAGACGGCAGCCAGTCGAAATAGACGGAAGCGTGCACCATCGGCGGCGACGCCGAACGGAACCGGTGGGCGACGCCCGGCGGGATGTAGAACAGGTCTTCGCCGGCGCAGGGGTAAGGGGTGCCGCCGATCGTCAGCGTGCCGCTGCCTTGATAGACGTAGAGAAAGGTATGAACGAGCGACAGGCGCGGACCGATCCGCTCCTGGGCGCGAAAAGGATAATAATCGGCCCGGTAGACCCGGGGAATCGCGTCCGACAGGCGGATGCGTTGAATGGGAGGGTTCATGGACGCTGCTTCGCTCCTTCGGCGGAAGATGGGGCAACGCGGGCGCGGGAATGTATCGGCCTCAGCGCTGGCGGTACGCGCGGGGCGTCAGCCCGGTTTTTTTCTTGAACAGGTCCGTGAAGTAGCCCTTGTCCTGGTAGCCGACGGCTTCGGCGACCTGCTGCACCGTCATCCGCGTCGACCGCAGCAGCTCGCAGCCGCGTTCGATGCGCAGGTTCTGCACGTACTGGGTAAAAGTAAAACCGGTGGCCTTCGGAAACAACCGGTGCAGCTGGCGTTCGCTCAGCTGTGCCGCCGCGGCGGCTTGGGCGGCGGTGACGGAGGAGCCGGCGGCGCCGTGAATGAAGTCGAGCGCGACCGCCAGCGCGCCGGGCGACGGCTGTGAAGCGCCGCCCGTCTCCGTGGCGGCAAGCTGCCGCTCCAGTTCCGTCAGGAGCACGATGAACGAGGCGTAGATCCGCGGGACGAACCCGGTCCGGCGGCCGAGGAACTCCAGGTAGGCGCCCGCGAAGAACGTCCGGAAGATGCCTGACGCGTCCCTCAGCCGTCGCCACTCCGGCCGGTCGCCGGCAGGGAGGAGATCGAGCTGGCGCATCGCCGCCCCCAGGCCGTCCAGTCCCGGAAAGCCCCGCAGCGCGTCCGCCATCCGCTCGGCGTCGAAGAGGAAGTTGTACACCACCAGCGGGTATCTTCGGTCTGTCGAACGGGGGCGGAAGACGTGGGAGGCCCCGAGCGGCAGGACGAACAGATCGCCCTGCGTCACGGACAGCGTCTCGTCTCCGATATAGTGAAAGCCGTGGCCCTCGAAGACGTAGCAGATCTCCGTGAATTCGTGCGTATGAAGCTGCAGCGAATACGACTCCGACACTTGGTTGATATAGAAGGGCAGCTCCTCGCCGAGAAACAGGCGGGCGGGGGTCACCTCGACCGAGCGCTTGATCATCCGATGAAGGCCTCCTCTCTATTGTCAGCATACCCCTCCATATTGGCAGGATCAACCCTTTTCTAACGATATGGAAGGGGTAGAATGAGAGAGATATCAAATCCATAGCGAACAAAGGTGGAGCGAGATGACCAGCAGAGATTGGCAGGCTTCCTGGATCTGGGGCGGCGCGGAAGACAGTCCGCGGAACGAATGGCGGTGCTTCCGGCGCGCGTTCGACGTCCCGGCGGACGTCGATCGATCCGCGCGTCTGCATATCAGCGCGGATTCGAGATACGTGCTGTACGTCAACGGGACGCAGGTCGGCCGCGGGCCGGTGAGGTCCTGGCCGAAGGAGCAATTCTACGATACCTACGAGATCGGACATCTGCTGCGGCCGGGCGGGGCGAATACGATCGCGGCGCTCGTCCTGCACTTCGGCGTCTCCAACTTCTATTATATTCGGGGACGCGGCGGGCTGCTGGCCGAAGCGGAGGCGAACGGACGGGTGCTGGCCGCGACGGACGGCGAGTGGACGACGGAGCGGCTGGGCGGACAGCAGGCGGGGTCGCCTCGCATGGCCTGCCAGCAAGGGTTCGCCGAAGTCATCGATGCGCGCGCCGGAGACGATCGGTGGATCGAACCCGGCTTCGACGACGGCCATTGGGCGAAGGCGCGAACGATCGGAGCGGCGGGGACGGCGCCCTGGCTTACGCTCGTGCCGCGGGATATTCCTTTCCTGACGGAGGAGAAGTTCTACCCGGCATCCGTGATGTCGCTGCACCGGGTCCAGGCGCCCGCGTTCGTCGCCGCGCTGGACCTGCGCAACCAGATGGTGCCGGAGAGTGCGAATCATGCCAATCCGATTGCCTACTGCGGTTACTTGGCGACGGAACTGGTACTGGAACGGGACGGGGACGTGACGATCGGATTTCCGGGCGGCCGGATGAACCGACTGCTGGTCGACGGCGTGCCGTACGAGACGTGGCGCGGGGAGCAGCCGGAGCGCTACTACGATCTGAAGCTAAGCGCGGGCGGGCATCTCGTGCTCGTCGACGTCACGGTCGGCGATCACGGCGGGAGCTTCCATATCGGCGTGGACGGCGACGTGCCGTTCGCGCTCCGCGCCCCGATCGGAGAGGCGGGAGAGACGGCGGCGCCGTTCGTCACCGTCGGTCCGTTCGATCATTCCGAGTGGATCGACCATCGGCCGGGCCACCGCGAGATGCGCAAGGATCATCCCGACTATGAGTCGCTCCGGACTTGCGCGTCGTCGGCGGAGCTCGCGGCCTACCGGTCGTGGATCCGCCCGGTGGATCCTTCGATGTACACGGAGGACGACGTCTTCGGCGCCAGCGTCTGGCGGACGGTCGCGGAGCGCCGGTCGGTGCCGCTCTCGCTCCAGAACGCCGTGCTCCCCGTGCCGGAACCGGCGGCGCTGCCGGGGTTCGCGGACGGAGACGTCGAGCTCGTCATCGATCTGGGACGGGAGCGATCGGGCTTCGTCGGCTTCGAGATCGAAGCGCCGGCCGGCACGATCGTGGACGGTTACGGGGTCGAATACGTGCGCGACGAATATATTCAGCATACCTACGGACTCGACAATACGTTCCGGTACGTCTGCCGGGCGGGCAGGCAGCGCTATCTGTCGCCGGTCCGGCGCGGATTCCGCTATCTCATCCTGACGATCCGGGGCGAGACGGAGCGGGTGAAGCTGCACGAAGTCTACTTGAACCAGAGCACGTACCCGGTCGCGGAGATCGGCCGATTCCGCTGCTCGGACGCCCAGCTGAACGAGATCTGGGAGATGAGCAAGCATACGACCCGGCTCTGCATGGAGGACACCTTCGTGGACTGTCCCGCCTACGAACAGGTCTTCTGGGTGGGCGACAGCCGCAACGAAGCGCTGGTCAACTATTACGTTTTCGGCGCGACCGACATCGTGAAGCGCTGCCTGAATCTCGTGCCGGGCTCGGCCGACATGACGCCGCTCTACGTGGATCAGGTACCGAGCGCCTGGAGCAGCGTCATCCCGAACTGGACGTTCTTCTGGATCATTGCCTGCGAGGAATACGCGGCGCACACCGGCGACCGGGCGTTCGCGCGGTCGATCTGGCCGGCGGTCCGCCATACGCTGGACCATTATCTGCAGCATCTGGACGATTCGGGCCTGCTCTTCATCCGAGGGTGGAATCTGCTGGACTGGGCGCCGATCGACCAGCCGGGCGACGGCATCGTGACGCACCAGAATCTGTTCTTGGTCAAAGCCCTGCGCCAGGCGGCGCGCCTGGCGCAAGCGGCCGGCGCAGACGCAGAAGCGCCCCGTTACGAGGAACGGGCGGACGCATTGGCCCGGGCGATCAACGCGAAGCTGTGGGACGAGGCGCGAAGCGCGTACCTGGATTGCATTCACGCGGACGGCCGCCGTTCGAGCGTCTTCAGCATGCAGACCCAAGTCGTCGCTTACTTGTGCGACGTGGCCGAGGGGGAGCGCCGCTCCGCGATGGAGGACTATCTCCTCTCGCCGCCGCCCGCGTTCGTCCAGATCGGCAGCCCGTTCATGTCGTTCTTCTATTACGAAGCGCTGGAGAAATCGGGCAACCATCGGCATCTGCTGGACGATATCCGCAAGCACTACGGCTTGATGCTGGACCACGGCGCGACGACGTGCTGGGAGATGTACCCGAACTTCGACGAGAACCGGGCCAATCCGAACCAATTGACGCGCAGCCACTGCCACGCCTGGTCCGCGGCGCCGGGCTACTTCCTCGGTGCGAGCATCCTCGGCGTCAAGCGGTCGGACGCGGGCTGGCAGTCCGTCGAGATCGCCCCTCAGCCGAGCGGCCTGACGTGGGCGGAAGGCGCCGTTCCGCTGCCGGAAGGCGGTCACGTCGCCGTCCGATGGCGGCTGGAGGAAGGGCGGCTCAACCTGCGCGTCGAAGCGCCGTCGGACGTCAGGGTGGACGTTCGACTGCCCGAAGGCATGGAAGGAGACGTCGAGCGCGTGACGTTCGAGCGGCTCTGGGATTGAGGCGATAGAATCATAAGATAGAAGCCCGCGCGGCCGCCTCTGGGGCGATTCAGCGCGGGCTTTTCATGTTCGCTCTCCACTCTTGACGGCAGCGGGATATGGAATTTATTTCTTGGAACCATCCCCATCCCCTCCGTCCCCCGCTATGTCTAAAGACCGATCCGGAGCCGGGGAAATCCCTGGTCCTAGGCGTCTAGACCGGTTTGACAAAGTCGGAAGGGATAGCCTATTCTATATGAAAATTTTACGAGAGGGGGACGGATGCGCCGGTTGCGGTCAGTAGACGGCCGTATGCAACGACGGATAGAGAGGCGGATGATCGAAACTGATATTCAAATGGAAGACCGGAGCGCTGCGGACGATGGCGGCGATCCTCCTGCTGACGGGCGTCGCGTCCTGGCCGAAGGCGCACGCGGAGCCCTTGGTCAACTTGGCGGCAGGCAAGCCTGCAACGTCGGGCTATGCGGGATTCGCTGGCGGCGGCGCCCTCACGAACGGCGTGAAGAGCAGCGCCGGCTATGCGAGCGTATCGAGCGGACTGCAGTGGGTGCAGATCGACTTGGGCAAGCGCTACGACGTCAACAAGGTGAAGTTCTGGCATTATTTTGCGGATGGAAGAACCTATCGGGACGTCATCGTGCAGCTATCCGACGACCCGAGCTTTCGGAGCGGCGTGACGACCGTATTCAACAACGACCGGGACAACAGCGCGGGCTTCGGTCAAGGGAAGGACATGCAGTACGCGGAGACGGAGGCGGGCATGCGCGTGCGCTTCCCGACCGTCGGCGCCCGCTATGTCCGGCTCTATGCGGGCGGGAGCAGCGCGAATCGATACAATCACTATGTCGAGATCGAGGTATGGGGCACGGCGAGCTCGGGCAAGCCGGAGGGCGGCGGACCGCAGGCGAAGCGGGCGATGTTCGACGACTTCAGCTACGCGGACGCCCGGGACGCGAAGCTCGGCCAGCACGGCTGGACGCTGCGCGGCTATGCGGGCGGACCGGGGCCGAAGGGAACGTCGTGGGCGCCGGAGCAGGTGACGTTCGTGAACGATCCGGCGAACGCGGGCAACCGGCTGGCGCGGCTCCAGGCAAGCACGGACGGGACGGGCAAGGGGACGCGCCAAGCGGAGATCTTCACGGCCGCGACGAAGTATCGGGAGGGCACGTACGCCGCCCGGGTACGATTCACCGACGCCCCGGTATCCGGACCGGACGGGGACGGCATCGTCCAGACGTTCTTCACCATCTCCCCGATGGCGCGCGACGACGATCCGAAGTACAGCGAGCTGGACTTCGAGCTGCTGCCGAACGGCGGATGGGGCGTCGCGAAGCCCGCGCTCTGGCACACGTCCTGGTATACGTACCGCAACGAGCCCTGGCGCCAGGATACGGCCCAGGACCACCATCCTGGCAGCTATGCGGGTTGGCATGAGCTGGTCATGACGGTCGCGGACAAGCAGATCGTCTACTACCTGGACGGCAAGCGGCTCTCCGCGCACGGAGGCAAGTATTATCCCAGGCAGGACATGGCGATCCACTTCAACCTCTGGTTCCTGCCGGACGGACTGCTGGACACGGCGAAGAAGCGGTCGTACGTCATGGACGTGGATTGGGTCTATCACGCGCAAGATGCGGCGCTGACGCCCGCCCAGGTGGAGGCGGCCGTCCGACAGTACCGGGCCGACCGCGTGACGTTCGTCGACGACGTGACGGCCAAGAAGTAGCGGCTGCGACGGCGCCGGTGGGGCCAAAAGCCGTCCGGTGCGCGCGTTCGCTCCGAACCGTCAAAAAGGGCGTGCCGGGCAAGGTCACCAAGACCTTGCCGGCACGCCCTTCGCGCGTCTAGATGCGGTTATTGCTGATTCGGGATGGCGACGTCCGGGTTCGCCTCCGCTTCATAGTCGATGCCGCTCGTTTCGAAGCCGAACAGCTGGAAGAACTCGCGGCGGTACCCTTCGAGGTCGGACAGCTCATAGACGTTCTCCGTCGTCAGCTCCGCCCACAGCCTCGCGACTTCGGCTTGAATCTCCGGGCGCATCTCCCAATCGTCGATCCGGATGCGTCCCTTCTCGTCGACCGCGGCCGGCGAAGCGCCGTACAGGCGCTCGGAGAAGAGGCGGTACATCTGCTCGATGCAGCCCTCGTGCAGCCCGCGCTCTTTCATCACCTTGTAGAGCACGGAGATGTACAGCGGCACGACCGGGATCGCGGAGCTCGACTGGGTGACGAGCGCCTTGTTCACGGAGACGAACGCGCGGCCGCCGGTGGCGGAGAGCTGCTCGTTCAGGCGCAGACCCGTCGCTTCGAGGTCTTCCTTCGCGCGTCCGATCGTCCCTTCGCGGTAGACGGCGTGCGTAATCTCCGGTCCGATGTACGTGTAGGCGACCGTCGTGGCGCCCGCGGCCAACGCGCCGGCATCCTGCAGCGCGTCGATCCACATCTGCCAGTCTTCGCCGCCCATGACGGCGACCGTCTGCCGAACCTCGTCCTCGGTGGCGGGCTCGATCGAAGCGGTCGTCACTTCGCCGGTGTGGAAGTTGACCGTCTTGTTCGAGTACGTGTCGCCGAGCGGCTTGATGACCGAAGAGAACGTCTCGCCCGTCTTCGGATGCGTGCGGCGCGGCGAAGCCACGCTGTACACGACGAGATCGACGGCGCCGAACTCGCGCTTGATCAGCCCGATCGTCTTCGTCTTGATCTCGTCGGAGAACGCGTCGCCGACGATGCTGAACGACTTGCGCCCGGCATCCCGGGCGGCCTGCTCGAACGCCGCCGAGTTGTACCAGCCGGCCGAAGCGGTGCGCGCGCCTTCGGCGGCCTTGTCGAAGTAGACGCCGATCGTATTCGCGCTAGATGCGAACGAGGCGACGACGCGCGAGGCGAGACCGTAGCCGGTCGACGCGCCGATGACGAGCACGTTGCGGGGGCCTTCGATGGCCGGTTGCGATTGGACATATTCCACTTGCCGCTGCACTTGGCTGGCGCATCCGTCCGGATGCGCGGTCGTGCAGATGAAGCCGCGCGTTTTCGGTTGAATGATCATATTCGAATTATCCTTTTCCATGAATAATGTAGCGCCGCCCTTGCGGACAACCCTCTCTCATTGTACCTAATTTGGGCCCCGTTAGGGAAGAAGGCTTGCAAAATTCGGAAGCGGAACCGCTATCCGCGCGGCAGCGGCGATCGGCCCGTCCGGCCCGCGTTCGGCGGATGCCCGTAGCGCCGCTTGAACATCTTCTCGAAGTGCGCGAGCGTATTGAACCCGGAGACGAAGCAGATCTCGGACACCGGCAGCGCCGACGCCCGCAGCAGCGCCCGCGCGTACTGCAGCCGCAGATTCAGCAGATACTGCTGGAACGTCGTGCCGGTCGTCAGGCGGAATCGCTCGCTGAAGTAATGGGAGGACAGGCCGGATTGGCGAGCGGCGTCCTCCAGCGCGATCGGCTCCCGGAAGTGATGCTGAATGTAGAGCAGGGCGTTCTGGATGTTCACGGGATGCCGGTCGGGGATACCGGCTTCCGCGCGGGAGCTTCCGCCGTCCTGCGCGTTCCGATACAGCGCGACCAGGATCCGGTCGAGCGCGCCGCGGAACAGGAGACGCGAGCCGACATCCGGCTCGGCCGCGCGCGCTTCGGCTTCGATCAGGGCGAACGCTTCGGCGATCGCGGGAGACGCCGTTCCGTCCAGCTCCGCGAGCCGGGGACAATCCGGCGCCAGGAGCAGCCCGCGAAGCTCCGCGTCCATGCACTCTTCCCGGTAGATGAGATTGTAGATCTCGAGCTGCCGGCCGGGGAGCGGGCGGATCTCGTGGAAGTCCGCGGGCGTGAGCAGGAATAAGGTGCCCGCGCGCACCGGGATGTCCTTGCCGTTGACCGTGTTGACGCCTTCGCCGGATAGGACGAAGGTGAGCTCGTAGAATTCGTGCCAATGCAGCGAGACGTGGCCGTGCAGCGTCTGGCGGAACAGGCAATGGGACGCGTCGGTCATGAATTGGTCGATCGTCAGTCGATCCGGGTAGCCCCGATCGGTCGGCATGGGCGCACCTCCTTGGAAGCTCTTCTGCGATTGTAGCGCATTTCGGCGAAGACCGGAAGATAAGCGTACTATTTCAGAATAGAATGGAAGCGCGTGCAGGGAAGAGCATCTACAATAAGGGCAAGAGATAACCAATCCACCTATGCCAGAAGGGATGAATGACCATGAACGCTCCCGTACTCACGCCGGAACAAACGCAATATTACCGCGAACAAGGCTATCTGCTCCACAAGAAGCCGCTGTTCAGTCCCGAGAAGATGAGCGCGCTGACGGGCATCTTCGAAGAGCAGCTCGCGCTCAAAGGATCGAAGCTGTCGGATGAGCTGGACACCCCGCACTTCCGCGACGAGCGCCTGCTCGATTACTTGCTGAGCGACGAGGTGCTCGATCTGGTCGAGCCGATCATCGGGCCGAATATCGGACTGTGGTCGAGCCACTTCATCTGCAAAGACCCTTACGTGGGCCGCGCGACGCCGTGGCACGAGGACTCGGCCTATTGGAACGGCCGGCTGAGCGCCTTCGACAAGATCGTCACCGTCTGGCTCGCCATCGACCGCAGCTGGAAGGAGAACGGCTGCATGCGCGTCATTCCCGGCACGCACGACAACGGCTTCTCCGACTACGAGGATATCGACAACCGCACGAACCTGTTCGCCACGCAGATCAAGAACGTGGACGAGAGCCAAGCCGTGTACTTCGAGCTGGAGCCGGGCGAATGCTCGCTGCACGACTCCCGCATCATTCACGGCGCCGCCGCCAACAAGAGTCCTTACCGCCGCTGCGGGTACACGATGCGGTACTTCTCGACCGAAGCGCTGGTCATCCCGGAGAAGAATCCGGGCTTCAAGGTCTGGCTCGCGCGGGGCAAAAACGTCGCGGGGAGCGCATTCGTCAACGCATGACTTGTACGTTCGGGAGGACTGCCGGTTATCGCCGGCGGTCCTTTCTTTGTCTTGGCGCGGCCGGCGGTCCGCCAGGCGTAAATCCTACCATGGTAGGCGTAAACGCTACATTGAGAAGGGAGCTGCGAATACGGACAATGAGGATGTATCCGCATTCATCCTCAATCCCAAAGGAGCGGTTCCCATGAGCCAGAGCGTAAACGCAGACGAGCCCAAAGCGTTAGAGATTACCGCGGCGCAGCTTCAAGATTACGAGCGGCAGGGGTATATCATCTTGCGCGATCTCTTCTCCGCCGAGGAGATGGACCGGATTCGCGCGATCGTCGACGCCCTCGACGAAGAGGCGGAGCAAGAGCTGCTCGCCCAAGCGCGAAAGGGCGACTTCATCAGCGCGGCGGGCACCATCAATTTCACGACCAATATCAACTTCCGCCATCCCGCGCTTCAGCGCTTCATCGCCGACCCGCGCTTCGTCGATCTGACGACGGCCATTCTCGGACCGGACACGAAGCTGTACTGGGACCAGTCGGTCTACAAGCGTCCCGAAGCGAGCCGCGATTTTCCGTGGCATCAAGACAACGGCTACGCGCCGACCGATCCCGTCCACTATCTCACCTGCTGGCTGGCCTTGGAGGACGCGACGCTCGAGAACGGCTGCATCTGGGTGCAGCCCGGGACGCACCGCAAGGGCTTCGTGCCGCACATCAAGACGGACATCGGCTACATCTGCTACTACGGCGAAGAAGAAGGCGTTCCGGTCGAATTGAAGAAAGGCAGCATGGTCGCCTTCCACTCCTTGCTCTTCCACCGCAGCACGCCGAACCGCAGCAAGACGGACACGCGCAAAGGCTACGTCATCCAGTATTCGGTAGACGGCATGCGCAACCCCGACACGGGCAGCGTATACCGCAACGGTCCGTTGATCGCGCGGGACGGCCGCTCCGCCTATACGGGCTTCGTGGCCCGAGAGGATTGCTGAACGGCCGCGATGAGCGACACGCCTTTGCGGATTGCCTGCTGCATCCGCAATCTGACTCAGCATCAATACGGCGCCGAGCTGAACGCGCTGGCGGCGGAGGGCGTGCGGATCGACTTGACGCGATGCCTGTCCCAGTGCGTCGGCTGCAGGACCCACCGCGCCTTCCAGGCGCACGGGAAGTGGCACGCCGTCGAGGCGGGCGAAGACTTCAAGCTGGCGGTGTACGCTTGCGCGCCGGAGCGCGAACCGGGCGGCGGGGCGGATGGCGGCACGCAGGAGGTCGGCAAGGGCTAGGCAAACGGGACGTTCGCCGGTAAAGTAGGAGGAACGGGAGGTGGGCGCCATGCCTGCGAAGCCGATGGATTGGATGCAAGGACCTTGGTCGGCCCGTCTGCACACCGTGCGCCAATCGAGCTACGAGCAGCTTCGCATCGAAGATCAGATGTATCCGAATTGGATCATCAGCTACGTGAAGGCGGGGCGCGTGACGACGGCCGGGACCGACGGCGGGCGGATCGCCGTACGCGCGGGAGACGTCATGCTGCATCCGCCGAATCTCCCTTTCTCGGAATACGCGGACGGCGCAGGGACGCATCTATGGATGCAGGCGGCCGTGCTCTGCTCGCACCAGTTCGACTTGTTCCGGCTGCTGCGGATCTCGCCGGTCGTGACGCTCTCCGACCCGATCCGCTTCGAGGCCGCGTTCGCCAAGCTGCTCGAGGCTTGGCGGCATCCGGCGGGGGCCTTCCGCGATCTGACGCTGACTTCGCTCGCGCTGCAGCTGACGGCGCAGATCCTGGAAGGCTGGGAGCGGGCGGGGCGTCCCGAACGCCCGGAGACGTCCCTGTCGACCGAGGACCGGTTCTCCCGCCTCGTCCACCAGATGTCGCTGCGGCTGCACGAGAAGCTGACGCGGGAGGAGCTCGGCAGCCTGGTCCGGCTCAGTCCGAACTATCTGGACAAGGCCTTCCGGCGTCAGTACGGGCTCACGCCGATGCAGATGCTGCGCGATCTGCGGCTCAGCCGCGCCCGGCAGCTTCTCGAGCGGTCCGAAGCGCCCCTCGAGTCGGTTGCGGAGCGATGCGGCTTCGCCGATGCGTCCTATCTGTGCAAGCAGTTCAAGAGGCAGTATGGCCTGCTGCCGGGCGAGTACCGCGAATCGGCGAGGAGCGCGCGGACCGAAGATATGTACGGCGGGCGCGGGGCCGGCCCCATGGACGGATGAGGGATCCAAGCGGATGAACAGATAAAGCGGTTGAACGGGTAGCCTTCCCGTTCAACCGCTTTATCTTCATACGAATCTTAGTAGCCGGCCCTCAAGATAATGACCAGCAAGACGAATATGACCAGCGCGAACGCCGCCCCTCCCATACCGTGACCGTAACCTGCTTCGCCGACGGGATAACCCATTTTTATCACCACCGCAGGCCTCGTTGTCGGGTGATCAGCCTAATCCTAATGTATGTGACGGATGCCCGGCGGCCTATGCAAGCGCCCATTTATCCGATTTTCCGCTAGCGCCCGCACCGTTCGGCGCGAATGCAGGGACGGAATTTTTTTGCAATTCCCTGAAGCGGTCATTATGATGGTTCTATTGAGATTCAGCGACCTGACTTGCCCGGAGGGAACCGCATTCATGCGACCATCAGCCAAGCTGCTTCGTTATGCCATCCTGTTCGTCGTCTATGCCGTTGCGATGGCCCTGTACGTTCGCTATACGTCGCCGAACAATGTCCCCGCCGCGTATCAGGGCACGCCGGCCGATCCAGCAACTTTCTTTACCCCGGGCCAGCTGCGGGACAGCGAGACGCTGAACGCGGCGAGGAACTGGATCTTTTTCCTAAGCGGCCCGTGGGAATGGCTAATCTACGGCATTCTGCTCCTCGGCGGCGCCGCGCGGCGCTGGAACGAAGCGCTGGAGCGCCGGCGGCTGCCGGCCGTCGTCCGTTTTCCCGTCTTCGTGCTGCTCGTGAATGCCGCTTCGTTCCTGCTCTATCTGCCGCTGCGGGTGCTCGGCTATGGCGTGTCGCGCAGTTATGGCATCTCGACGCAGCCGCTCTCCGGCTGGCTGAGAGACAAACTCGTCGACTTCGGCGTCGGCTACGCGACGTCGCTCGCGGTGACGGCCGTCGCCTTCTGGATCCTCTCCCGCCGCGGCCGTTGGTGGCTCAAGCTGTGGCTCATCTCCATCCCGTTCACGCTGTTCATGATGTATGTCCAGCCGGTCGTCATCGACCCGCTGTACAACAAATTCGCGCCTTTGTCGGACCCCAAGCTGGAGCAGCGCATTCTGGACCTGGCCGCCAAAGCGGACATCCCGGCGCATCGCGTCTACGAGGTCGAGATGTCCGCGAAGACGAACGCGATGAACGCGTACGTGAACGGTATCGGTTCCTCTCTGCGCATCGTGCTGTGGGATACGACGCTGCAGAAGCTGAGCGAGCCGGAGATTCTGCAGATCATGGCGCACGAGATGGGCCACTACGTGATGCACCACCTCGAATGGAGCGCCGCAGGGGCGGTCGGCTCGACCTTCGTCGCGCTCGCCGCCGGGGGGTGGCTGTACGAACGCATCGTCCGGCGAAAAGGGGCCGAATGGGGCATCCGCGGGCGGGCGGACTGGTCCGCGCTGCCCCTGATCCTTCTGCTGCTCTCGGTTCTGAGCTTCGCGTCGCTGCCGGTATCGAACGCGGTATCGCGGCAGGCCGAAGGCGCGGCGGACGACTACGCCCTCCGGCTGATCGGCAGCGCGGAAGGCGCGGTCACGATGCATCAGAAGCTGGCGATCGCCTCCCTGAGCGACGTCAACCCGCCGCTGCTCGTCCGTTGGTTCCGCGACACCCATCCGAGCGATATGGAAAGGATAGCCGATGCAGAGCGATATGCGCAGGGACCGTCCCGTTAGATTATATCTGCTGGCCGGGGTGAAGACGGCACCCCACTTCATGGAAGGGCTGCGCGAGGCGCTCGCCGCCAAGCTCGCGGACGCGGGATGCACCGTCCACTCGGAGCTGCTGTTTCCCTATGGGGACTGGTCGCGCAGCGCGGTCGCCCAACTGCGGGAGATGCGGCACGACCTGCAGCTGCGCTTCGGGCGTTACGAGCGGTCGATCGGCGGACGCCGCGCGCTCGAAGCGATGGAGACCCCTGCGCCTGCCGGACGGACGATCCTGATCGGCCACAGCGGCGGCGGGGTGGCGGCCGTGCACGCGGCGCAGCTGCGGCTGGCGAGGGATGGCGGCGAGCCGGACGCGGCGGTGATGATCGGATCGCCGCGCTGCCGCATCCCGGAGGCGCTCCGCGGCTCGGTGCTGTATCTGTACGCGGCGGGCAAGAGGTTGCGCCGAGATGCGGGCGCTGGGGCGCCGGTGACGGAGCGCGAGCAGGAGGGCGCGGGAGAGCCGGTGCGGGAGCGTGTAGGCGTGGAAGGGCTGAAGCGCGAAGGAGCGGGAGTGCCTGTGCATGAGCGTGAGACGCCGGGAGAGCCGGTGCGTGAGCATGAAGGAGCGCGAGAGGGCGTGAGGAAGCCGGCCGATCCGATCTGCCGGATCGGCAGCTTCGGCGGCTGGCGCGCGGCCGGCGCCTTTCGGGTCCCCGCGTGGCAGGCGGACAAGTATGCGCCCGCGGCCGTGCGCGGCGTGCCGATTCTGGGCGGCCACGCCGACTATTTTCGCCGCAGCGCGCCGTTCGTGAACGACGCGGGACAATCGAATCTGGAAATGACGCTCGCGGCGGTATGGCCATGGCTCGCAGAAAGGATGTTGAATTCTTGAATCCTATGCAAAACATGCTTCAGAAGACGAGGCCGGAGACGGGCCGGGGCAACTTCGTCATGCTCATGCTGGTCGTCTTCGCCGGATACCTCGTCTTCGGCATCTCCGAGAACCTCAAAGGTCCGGCGCTGCCCGCGATCCAGTCGGAATTCGGCGTCGGCGAGACGAGGATGGGTCTCGCGCTGTCGCTGAATTCGATCGGGTTCCTGATCGCCTGCACGTTCGCGGGCTTGTTCGTCCGCCGTTACGGCATCAAGGCGGCTTGCGCGGCGGCGTTCGCCTGCATGGCCGCGTCCGGCTGGCTGATCGGAGCGGCAGGACAGTTCTACGCGTTTGCTTTCGGTTACTTTTTTCTGAATCTGTGGAACGGCCTGCTGGAGATCGTGCTCGCGCTGCTCAGCGCCCGCATCTTCACCAAATACACCGGCACCATGATGAACTTATCCCATTTCTTCTACGGCCTCAGCTCGACGGCGGCGCCGCTCGCGGCGACGGGACTGATGGGCGCAAGCTACGCGGGCGGCGCGGAGCTCGGCTGGCGCGGCATGTTCGCCGCGCTGCTGTCCCTGTGCGCGCTGCCGCTCGTCCCGACGCTGCTCGCGCGGTTCCCGCGCCGGGACGGCGAGTCGCACGAGGCGCCGCTCGCCTGGCGGGACTACATCCGCGATCCGATCGCCTGGTTCGTCATCGTGCTGCTCTCGTTCGGCGTGGTGGCGGAACTTGCGGTCGGCAGCTGGCTCGTGAACTTCCTCGAGAAGAGCTACCGCTGGGACCGGACGGACGCCGCCGGCATGCTCTCCGCCTTCTTCCTCTGCTTCACGGTCGCGCGGCTGGTGCTCGGTCCGGTCGCGGACAAGTTCGGCTTCGTCAAGTCGATGATCCTCTTCGCCGCGGCATCCGCCGTCTGCACGCTCTTGTCCGTCGCGATCGGCGAGCCGGCGGCGGCCTTGTTCGCCCTCTCCGGCTTCGGCATCGCGCCGATCTATCCGACGGCGATGGCGCTGCTCGCCAAGCTGTACCCGCGGGGCAGCGATACGGCGATCACCTTCACCGTCATCATGGTCGGCCTGGCCGGCGTGGCCAGCAACTTCGTCATCGGCGGCGTATCCGAATGGTTCGGGCTTCGCGCCGGGTTCTGGCTCATCGGCGGCTCTGCGCTCTGCTGCGCGTTCGCGGGCTTCGCGCTGTACCGCTACCTAAGCCGGCGCGGCCGGCTGGTCTGACTTATCCGGCTGCGTGGTTGATGACCGCCGCGCGTCAGGAGAGCGCTTCGTCCAGGACGTCCCGCGAAGCGGGCGAGCCGGAGGCGCCGACGGCCACCAGTACCGAACGCGGCTTCGTCTTCGCGTAGGGACCGACGACGCCGCGCTCCTCGAGCAGCGTCATCAGCCGGGAAGCGCGGGCGTGTCCGATCCGCAGACGCCGCTGCAGGAGCGACACGGACGCTCTCCGCGTTTCCAGGATGAGCGCGGCCGCTTCCTCGTACAGGTCGTCGTCCTTGGTCTGGACCGGATCCATGTCCAGGAGCGTCCGGACCCGGCCCATGACGAAGGAGACGCCCGGGGGACTGCCTGCCGATTGGCGCACGCATTCGTTCAGCCGGTCGATCGTCTCCCGGTCGTACTTGCCGTTGGCGTAGACGACGAGATCTTGAACCCGCCCGCCGGACGACTTGTGACAGGAGACGATGAAGGGGCCGAGCTGCCCCTCCTCCGCGATCTGCTCGAGCCAGGGCTCGATCGCGACGGCCGTGCGGTAGCCTGCTTCATCCGAGTCGATCATGACCGCGCTGAAGGAGGGCCCCGCCGGCTGCCGCAGCACGAATTCCTTGCGGCGGAGCCATGCGACCAGCTTCTCGTTGTCGGTTATAAACGTCAGATACTTGTCCCGGTGGAGCTCGATCTGGATCATATGCATCTTCGTTTCACCGCCCGTTTCCTTTTCTCCCATCGTATCAATAGAAGCATGCAATGTTTGTCAAAGCGTGCGGCGAGGGTTGTACGATCTTGTCTGTTCCGCGCGCCGAGGGGCCGTTCTTGAAGCTGAAGGCTGGAAGCCGGAAGCGGATCGAACGGCTTATTTTCGATTCTGTCGATGCCAATCTCATTTAGAAAATTTCAATCATAATAAATGATTGAAATTTTCATTATTTAGCGATATAATTTCATTCAGCAGGAAAAAAGAAGCGATTGGAGTGGTTGAACATGAACCGAGGCATCTTGACCTATCCCGAGATCGGCGGGCAGGCCGAAGCGATCGCGGCCGCATGGGAACAATTGAAGCATCAGCAGGATTGGATCGCCAAGTATCTCGCCGATACGTCGTACGACGAAGTCGTCTTCATCGGCTCGGGGTCATCCTATTATCAAGCGCAAACGATGGCGGCGACGTTCCGCGTCTGGCTGGGCCGCAGCGCGGTCGCGCATCCGTCTTCGGAGATCTTCCTGTTCCGGGACCAAGCGGTGGCGCGCGGCCGCAAGACGCTGCTCGTCGGCGTCTCCCGTTCGGGCGAGTCGACCGAGGTGCTGCTGGCGCTCGATTCCGTGAAGGACGTCCCGAATTGGACGGTCTGCGGCATTACGTGCTATGAGGACAGCGGCCTCGCCCAGCGCGCGGCATGTCTCGTCTCGCCGCTCGGCAAGGAGCGGAGCACCGTCATGACGAAGTCGTTCAGCAGCATGACGTTTATGATGCAGGCGGCGATCGCGACGGTCGCGGGCCCGGCGAAGCTGGACGAATTGGCTGCGGCGATGGCGCTGACCGGCGACGTCGTGAAGCGCGCGGACGCGTTCGCGGAAGGGCTGATCGCGGAACGCCAGTTCGCGAAGACGATCTATCTCGGCATGGGCAGCTACTTCGGTCTGGCGCAGGAGGTCTGCCTGAAGCTGAAGGAGATGGCCTACGTCTGGACGGAGAGTTACGGCACGCTGGAGTTCCGGCACGGGCCGAAGTCGATCGTAGAGCCCGGCACGCTCGTCGCAGTGCTCGTCTCCGAGACGGCGCGCTCCTATGAGCTGAAGGTCGCCGAAGAGATGAAGGCGTACGGCGCGTTCGTCCTGCTCGTCACGGCCAAGGCGGGCGAAGATACGGCGTTCGCGGACGCGGTGTTCGAGACCGGCGGCGAAGATTTGAGCGACGAAGCCCGGGCGACTTTGTATTTGCCGGCGCTGCAATATTTGGGCTTCCGTTCGGCGATGGCCAAGGGCGTCGACCCCGACCATCCCCGGAATTTGACGCAGGTCGTCATTATCTAGTCGCAAGGCGATAGGAGGAGACCGATGGCACGCATCGGATTGAAGGCGGAGCGGCAGGAACGGCTGCTCGCGTACCTGGAGGCGAACGGCAGCATCACGCTGCAGGAGCTCGTGAGTACGTTCGACTGTTCGGAAGCGACCGCGCGGCGCGATCTGGAAGAGCTCGAGCAGAGCGGCGCGATCATTCGGACGATGGGCGGCGGCGCCATGTACGCGGGTCCCCAGCCGAACCTGCGCGAGGTTCCTTTCCGGGAGAAGCAGCAGGCGCTGTACCGGGAGAAGGAAGCGATCGCGCAAGCGGCCGCGGACCTGGTCCAGGAAGGCGACGTCATCGGGCTCACGGGCGGCACCACCACGTTCCTGATCGCGCGGGCGCTGAAGCGCAGGCGCCGCATCACCGTCGTGACCAATGCGGTCAACATCGCGATGGAGTTGTCGGACAACGAGGAGCTGCAGGTCGTCCTGACGGGCGGCGTGCTGCGCAACAAGAGCTTCGAGCTGTGCGGTCCGCTGGCGGAGCAGACGGTGAAGGCGATCAACATTCATACGATGTTCATGGGGATCGACGGGCTGACCGATCAGGGGGTCAGCACGTACTCCGAGCTGGAGGCGAACATCGCCGCGCTGCTGATGGAGCGGGCCGACAAGACGGTGGCCGTGTTCGACCGCACGAAGGCCGGACGCTCGTCCCTGTTTGCCGTTGCCCCGCTGGCCAAGCTGCACGCCTGCATCAGCGACCGGGAGCCGCAGCCGCATATTGCGCAGGCGCTCCGGGACGCGGGCGTCGCGATGCACGTCGCGCGGTCCGACGCGGCGCCGGAGGACGGCGACCGGACATGAGCGGTGGCTGGGAGCCGCGCCGGATCTAGCGTCGATCGCGCTTCGGAAGGATTAAGCTTCGATCTATGAAGGAGGAACGGATATGAGCGTATGGATGGGCGTCGACGTCGGCGGCACCAATATCGTGTGCGGCGCGGTGAACGAAGACGGCGTCGTGCTGCATGCCTTGAAGCGGCCGACCGGAGCCCGGGAGGGCTCGGCGGCGGTGCTGGACCGGATCGCCGACATGGTCCGCGAGGTGGCCGGCCGCCTCGGCGGCGATTCCGTGCCGGCGGGCGTCGGCGTCGGCATCCCCGGGCTGGTAGACCCGGATGCCGGCATCTCGCGCAATTCGACGAATCTCGAATGGCGGGACGTTCCGGTGGCCCGGGAGCTGGAGCGGCGGCTCGGCGTGCCCGTGCACATCGACAACGACGTCCGCATGTACATCTACGGCGAAGCCGCTTTCGGCGCGGGCCGCGGCAGCGCCAACGTCCTGGGCCTCACGATCGGCACCGGCATCGCCGCGGCGATCGTGCAGGATGGCCGGCTGCTTTACGGCTTCAAGAGCATGGCCGGCGAACTTGGCCACGGTCCCGTTGCCGGCATCGACGTGCCTTGCGGATGCGGACTCACCGGGTGCCTGGAGACGGTCGCTTCCGCTTCGGGCATGGTGCGCGAAGCGAAACGTGCGATCGCCGCGGGCCGCGAGACGGTATTGAAGGAATGGTTCCCCGGCGACCAGCTCGCGAATCTGGCGGCGGCGGACTTGTCCCGGGCGATGGACGCCGGCGATGCGCTGGCGACCGAGATCTTGCGCCGGGCCGGGACGCTGACGGGGCGGGAACTCATTCCGGCCGTGCATCTGACCAGCCCGGAGGTCGTCATTATCGGCGGCGGCGGCGCGCTCGCGGGCGAGCGGCTGCTCGGTCCGTTGCGCGAGGCGCTGATGGACGGTCTGTTGCCGGACTTCCGGCCGGATCTCCGGATTAAGGTCGCGGAGCGCGGCGACGACGCGGGCGTCGTCGGCAGCGCGATGCAGGCGAGAGCAAAACAGCTGCAAAAGTAGCGTTCGGCTAGACAAGAGGCGGATCAGGAAACGGGAGGAATTCATATGGCATTAGTATCTTCTACATCCATGCTCGAAGCGGCGCGCGCAGGCGGATTCTGCGTCGGCGCGTTCAACGTGCACACGCTGGAAATGCTGCAAGCGGTCGTGGAAGCGGCCGAGGAGACGAACTCTCCGCTCATCCTTCAATCGACGGTCGGCACGGTCAAGCACCTCGGCCCCGACTATATCGCGGCGGCGGCCACGGTAGCGGCGAACCGCTCGAGCGTGCCGATCGCGCTGCACCTGGACCACTGCACCGACTTCAACGTCATTATGCAGTGCATTCGGGCCGGTTACACGTCCGTCATGATCGACGCGTCCCACGACCCGTTCGACCAAAATGTCGCGCTCACCCGCAAAGTGGTAGAAGCGGCTAACGCGGTCGGCATCAACGTGGAGGCGGAGCTGGGCCGCGTCGGCGGCGTCGAGGACGATATCGTCGTCGACGAGCGCGATGCGCTGCTAGCCGATCCGGACGAGTGCGCGCGGTTCGTCGAGCTGACCGGCGTCCATACGCTGGCGCCGGCGATCGGCACCGCGCACGGCATCTACAAGGGCGAGCCGAACATCGACTTCGACCGAATCGGCCGCATCGCGGAGAAGGTCGCGGTGCCGCTCGTCCTGCACGGCGGCTCCGGCATTCCGGAAGCGCAAGTGAAGCGGGCCGTCTCGCTCGGGATGGCGAAGATGAACGTGGCGACGGAGCTGCGGATCGTGTTCTCCGACGCGATCAAGGACGTGTTCGCGGCGAATCCGGCCGAGAACGATCCGCGCAAGTACATGGTGCCGGCGAAGGACGCCCTGCGGGCGGCGGCGATCGAGAAAATGCGCCTGTGCGGCGCGATCGGCCGGGCGAAGGACTGCCGTCCATGACTTCCCGGATCGTGACCGTCACCCTCAATGCGGCCATCGACAAGACGTATTACTTGCCGGAATGGCGTCATGGCACGGTGATGCGGAGCGAGCGGGTGCTGGCGGCCGCCGGGGGCAAAGGCATCAACGTGGCGCGGGTGCTGCGGCATCTCGGCCACGCTTCGGTCACGGCTACGGGCTTCGCGGCCGGCTACAACGGCCGATTCATCGCGGAGAAGGTTGGGGAAGCGGGTATCGTCCCGGATTTCGTCGAGGCGGAAGGGGAATCCCGTCTGTGCCTGAACTTCATCGACGGCCGTGACGGCGCCTCCACGGAGGTGCTGGAGCCGGGTCCGGACATCCGGTCCCTGGATCTGGAAGCGATGCGGGAGAAGATTCGCGGCGCGGCGTCCGGCGCGGCGCTGGTGATCTTCTCCGGCAGCCTGCCGAGAGGGTGCCCCGCGGACTTCTACGCCGAGTTGATCGGCATCGCGCGCGACGCGGGGGCGGAAGTGTTCCTCGACACGAGCGGCGCGGCGCTGGCGGAGGGCATGAAGGCGCGTCCCGCGTTCATCAAGCCCAACGAGGACGAGATTCGTCCCTGGATGGCGGGCGCGGCGGGCGGCGAGGACGGCTTCCGTCAGGCGGCTGCCGCCTTGGCGGACCAAGGCATCCCGAACGTCGCGGTGACGCTGGGCGCCGAAGGCGCCGTCGCCGGCGCGGGCGGGCAGCTGTACCGCGTGCGCATCCCGCGGCTTGAAGCCGTGAACGCGGTCGGCAGCGGCGATGCGTTCGTCGCCGGCTTCGCGTACGGCTACGTGCGCGGCTGGCCCGTCGAGCGGAGCCTGCGCCACGCCGCGGCAGCCGGCTGCGCCAATGCGCTCTCGGACGCCGCCGGCGAGGTGCGGCCGACGGATCACGAGCGGCTGCTGCGCGAGATCCAGGTGGACGTCCTGGCCTAACGTCCGAATGAAGAGAGGGTTCTCTCAAAAGCGAGTCTGTTCATGCGACAGACAGCTCTCATCCATCCATAAACGTGTGAAAACGAAGAAATGGCGATGTTAGGGAGGTTATCCCTGCACCGCCATTTCTCGCTTTCGATCCACTGCTACCTTCTTCAGCAAATGATGGGCAAGCGCAAGCCATCCGACCACCAAGCTTACCTTCGACAAGCCGCGAAGCAGAAAACGCCGGAATCCGCTTTCCGTGTCACCTTTCCCGCATCCAACGATTTAGATGCAAATGTACATCTAATTTTGCTATATTGCCTGCTTAACGGCCATTTAGTTGCAAAAGTACAACTAAATCTGCCGTTTTCTGTGTTTAGGCCAGATTTACGCTAAATTAGATGTACTTTTACAAGTAAATCGCTCTAGACCTCCGAATGGACCCCAATAGATGTACGAATGCAACTAAATTACTGAGCGACCCCGAACCGAGCGCAATTAAAGCCAATTGGCATACACCATTGGCGAACCATCGGTCAGCATCCGACGAATTTGCACCAAGACACAATGAAATCAATCGGCACCCGCCTCGCGGATTGTCACGCGTCCGAGACAGCCGTCAAGGAGTGGATAGGTCGTCAATTGATACGTCAATTACGCCGTATTTAAAACCGCGCTGCTGACTCTTAGGTCGCATTACGACCTTAGAAGACAGCCTCTTTTTGCCGCGTGCGCGTGATCGATAATCATCAGGACCGGCCGGATGCGCCGTTCAGCACCCCTGCGATCAGCTCGTAGGACCGGACGCGGTCGGCGAAGTCATGCGCATAGGAGATGAGCATCAGCTCGTCCGCGCCGTAGTCGGTCTGCAATCCGAGCAGCTTCGCCTTCACCTCCTCGGGATCGCCGACCGCCGAAGACTGCCGGATGCGCGCATGGATCTCCCGCTCGTCCTGGCCATCCAACGCCCTTCTCGCTTCCGCCACCGACGGCAGCCCTTCGCCACGTTCTCCCGCGGCCGCCTGCAATCGCCAGGCGTAGGCGCTGAGCGACAGTTCCAGCGCCCGATCCGCCGTATCCGCGCAGAAGGCGGATACGGCTAACAGGAAGTAAGGTTCTTCGCGTCTTCGCTCGGGGCGAGGCCGGAAGTGCCGGAAGTACGTTTCTCTCGCCTCCGCCGCGTTGTCTGCCTGCATGAAATGTCCGAAGGCGTAAGCGGTCCCCTGCTCCGCGGCCAGCTTGGCGCTCTTCACGCTCGTGCCGAGCACCCACGGCTCGGGCGGGATGTCCGGCGTCGGTGCGGCGACGGTCTTGGCGTAGGCATGATCGGCCGGGAAGTCGCCGTCCAGGAAATGCAGCAGCTCTTCGAACGCTTCGGGCAGCTTCCAAACCCGTTCGAGGAAGTTGTCGGACAACGCCATCGACGATTCGGCCGGCCCGCCCGGAGACCTCGCGATCCCCAGGTCGATGCGTCCCGGCAACAGCGCCGCCAGCAGATTGAATGTCTCCGCGACCTTGTAGGGGCGGTAGTAGGGCAGCAGAATCGCGCCGGCGCCGAGGCGGATCCGCGAGGTCTGCGCCCCTAGATAGCCCAGCATCGCTTCGGGCGCGGAGCAGGCGAGTCCATTCAGATCGTGGTGCTCGGCCAGCCAATAGCGCTCGTAGCCGAGCTTGTCCCCGGCTTGCGCCAGCAGAGCCGCTTCCCGCAAGGCGTCTCCGGCGCTTCGTCCCGCCGCGACGGGCGCTTGATCCAAGATGCTGATTTTCAATCGAAGGCCTCCCATTCGCCATATCGTATCTACTTAGTATAACGGAGCCAGCCTGCGTATCCCAAGTTTGGCTCGCTGATTTGGCGTCCGGTTTTTCGACTTTGATGATCTTCCGTTAACCTTTCCATGCTATATTCAGAGGATGAGAGGGTTGTGGACGGAAGGAGAGCTTCATCGGATGGCGGAAAAGAAGGAAATCGAAGGAGACGCTGCGGCGGTGGAGAGACGGCCGGGCTATTGGCGGCGGCTCGGAGAAGTGTGGCTGGTCGCCTCGAAGCTCGGATTCACCTCGTTCGGCGGACCGGTGGCGCATCTGGGCTATTTCCGGGAAGAGTACGTCCGCAAAAGACGGTGGCTGACCGAGCGCAGCTACGCGGATCTGGTGGCGCTGTGCCAATTCCTGCCGGGACCGGCCAGCAGCCAGGTGGGCATCGGCGTGGGCATGATGCGCGCCGGGCTGCCGGGCGGGCTCGCGGCATGGCTCGGGTTCACGCTGCCGTCCGTTCTTGCGCTGATCGCGTTCGCGGCTTATGCCGATCAGGTACCGGCCTCCGCCTCCGGGTGGCTGCACGGCTTGAAGCTGGTCGCCGTGGCCATCGTCGCCCAAGCCGTGTACGACATGGGCCGCAAGTGGATATCGGATCGCGCGCTGGCGACGGTCGCGATCGGGGCGGCCGCCGCAGCGCTCCTCTGGCGCAATCCGCTCAGCCAGGTCGCCGCGATCGCCGCAGCCGGCGTCTACGGCTGGCTCGCCTATCGCAAGCGGAACGAGCCGTCCGTCCCGGCAGCGGAGGCCGAGACCCACCTGCCGATCGGTAGACGGACGGGCGCGCTCCTGCTGCTGCTGTTCGCCGGCCTGCTGATCTTGCTGCCTTGGCTTCGCCAAGCGGGCGGAGGACAAATCGCCGCCCTGTTCGACAGCTTCTACCGGTCCGGCGCCCTCGTGTTCGGCGGAGGCCACGTCGTGCTGCCGTTGCTGCAGCGCGAGGTCGTGACGCCGGGGTGGGTGTCCGACGCGGATTTTCTGGCGGGCTACGGCGCGGCGCAAGCCGTTCCCGGGCCGCTCTTCACCTTCGCGTCCTACTTGGGCTTCGCGTCGGACGGGATGCTGGGCGCAGCGGTCGCGACCATCGCGATCTTCCTTCCGGCGTTCCTGCTGACAGCCGGCGCGCTGCCGTTCTGGCAGGCTTTCCGCGCGTTTCCCGGTCTGCAGGGAGCCTTCGCCGGCGCGAACGCGGCGGTCGTCGGCCTGCTGCTCGCGGCGGGGTACGACCCGATCTGGACTACGGCCGTCGCGTCCGCGGGCGACTTCATCGCAGTGGCTGCATTGTATGCGATGCTAGCCTATTGGCGGCTGCCCCCGTGGGCGGTCGTCGTCGCCGGCGCGCTTGCGGGCTGGGGGATGGAGCGGCTGATGTGAGGGGCCTCGCGAGGTCGCTTCTGCAGCAGCTGTCGCTTCCGGATCCTCGATGAGCCGATGTCCGCGCTGGACGTATCCGTTCAGTCCCGGATTCTGAGCCTGAAGGACTTGCTGGACCGATTCGTCTTGAAGATTCGCGCGGGTGGCTTGGAACGAGCCTTATGACACGTTTATAATGAGGCAAAGGGCGAATTCTAGCCAACCCGTCAGGCAGGTGGTATGCGGTGAAGATTGGGATTCTATCGGATTTGCACGTAGACAAGAACAACGCGCCGGGCCAAATGTCCGTCCAGGAGGCCCTTGCGAGGTCCGCAAGAGAGCGGGAGGCGGAGCTGCTCATCGTGGCCGGAGACGTCTCGGACGACCATCGCGTGACGTTGCGCGTGCTAGAGGAGATCGAACGGAAGGCAGGCGTGCCCTGCCTGTTCGTGCCGGGCAACCACGATTTGTGGAACGTCGCGCGTCCGGACGAAGACGCCTGGACCGCATACGAGGCTTTGCTGCAGTTCCGGCATAATTTGGCGTCCGCGCCTTACCTCCTTGGCGACCGTTGGGTCGTCATCGGGGATGCGGGCTGGTTCGACTTCTCCTTCGGCAACGCGGACCGATATGCCGAAGCCGACTTCCTGCAGATGGAGCTGGGCGGCCGGATGTGGAAGGACAAGCGCTACGTGCGCTGGGACCGTTCGCCCGCGGACATGGCCCGTTATTTCCGCGACAAGCTGGAGACGCAGCTAGCTGCGTATGAAGACCGGCATATCATCTTCGTCACGCACGTCGTACCGGATGCGTCGCTCACCATTCCCGAATCGCGCAAGGACTGGGATTATTTCAACGCCTTTCTCGGGAGCCGCCTGTACGGGGACTTGATTCGGGAATACGGCCATTCGATTCCCTGCGCGATCTCCGGACACGTTCACTACCGGAAACAGGTAAGCTTGAACGGGACCGAGCTGATCAGCAGCTGTCTCGGCTACCGGCGGGAATGGCGGCATTCGCAGGATACCTACCGCGAGGTGTCCCGGGCGCTGGGGGTCATCGATATCGACGTCGCCATATGAGGGGGAGAAGTACGGCTTCCGGTGCCAAGAGCGCTCCGGAAGCCGTTTTTTTGCGGGGCATACGCGTAGTGTTCCGATCCGGAGACTCTCCGATCCGGTTAAGGACCGGCCGAGCCTCACACCGCAGCAGCAGGTATCGTTCAACCTTGTGGAAAGCTTCATAAGAAGCTATGATGGAGCCAAACGAGAGCATGTCGCAGGAGGTCGCCATCATGAAATACAATTTCGACGAAGATGTAACCGGAAACGTGCAGGATACGATCAAGTGGGGAGAAGCCGACGCCCTCTTCGGCGGGGAAGATCTGCTCCCCCTGTGGATCGCCGATATGGACTTCCAAGCGCCCAAACCGGTGATAGACGCGCTGATAAAACGAGCGGAAGCCGGGCTCTTCATGTATACCGCGATGCCGGAATCGACGCTGGAAGCAGTGGCGTCTTGGCTGTCCGAACGCCACGGCTGGGCGATCGAGACGGATTGGATTCGTTTCGCGCCGGGCGTGATCGCGCTGCTGGAAGCGTCCGTCCGTGCCTTTACGGCGCCGGGCGACCGCGTGATCGTACAGCCGCCGGTGTACGGGCCGTTCGGCTCGGTCGTCTCCGCCCTGGGGAGAGAGGCCGTCCATAACCCGCTGAAGCAAAATCCGGCTAACGGCAAGTATGAGATGGACTTGGCGGATTTGGAAAGGAAACTCCGGGAGACGGGAGCGAGGCTGCTCATCCTGTGCAGTCCCCACAATCCGGTCGGCCGGGTCTGGACGAAGGAAGAGCTCGCTGGGCTCGCGGAGCTGTGCGTCCGCTTCGACGTCACCGTCGTCTCGGACGAGATTCATGCGGACCTCGTCCTCACGGGCAAGCACTGTCCGCTCGTGTTGGCCGATCCGCGGATGGCGGAGCGGACCGTCGTGTGCCTCGCGCCCAGCAAGACGTTCAACATCGCAGGCCTCCAATCGGCATTCGCCATCGTGCCGGACGACCGGCTGCGTACCGTCTTCGACAAAGCCTTGGGCAAGAAGGAGCCGAATCCGCTGTCCGCAGCCGCGATGGAGGCCGCCTATCGGGAAGGGCAGGAATGGCTGGCGCAATGTCTGGACTATCTCCGCGGGAATGCCCGTTTTGCGGTCGAATACCTCGCGGAGCATCTGCCGCAGGCGCGATGCGTCGTTCCGGAGGCGACCTATCTGCTATGGGTGGATCTGCGGCCGTTCGGCATTCCGGCCAAGTCCTTGAAGACGCTGCTCGTCCAGGAAGCGAAGGTGGCCGTCAGCGACGGTTCGATCTTCGTCGGGGAGGGCGAGGGCTTCATCCGGATCAACCTCGCTTCGCGCCGCGCACGGGTGGAAGAAGGGCTGAGGCGGATTGCCGCGGCGCTCGGCAGCGCTAATGGCGGCTGATCGGGCGAGGGCTTAGCGTTAGCGAACCGAAGGCTGGCGCATCGGAGCCCTGCAACCGAAGGCAACCCGCGCGAGGAGGAGATGCGATGCGGCAGGCGGACTCCGGCACTGCGTCGACAACTACACGCCGGGACTGCTGCGTCTCGCGGAGCCGCCCGAGCTGATCGCGCTGATCTCGCCGCGCCCGCTGTTCCTGGAATCGGGCCTGCACGACCCGATTTTCCCGAGCGAAGGCTTTCGTCGCGCGGCAGCGTCCATCGCCGAGTATTATTCAGCGGAGAACGCCGCCGATCGGCTGGCGATCGACCTCTTTCCGGGCGCGCACGAGGTCAGCGGCCGCCGGGCCAATGATTGGCTGCGCGACAGGCTGCAAGATTGATCTCGGCAAGCAGAAGGTCCTCCCGTGGCGTTGAAGCGCCGGAGAGGTCCTTTTTGGTTTGCGCTGGCTCATTCATGAGCGCGCGAATGACCGGCTCAAACTTTGCCCTGTTAGGTCGCCTGGCCGGAAATAAGCCGCAAAATGCGGCTTATTTCCAGTCAAGCACTGCCAGTCGAGCTCCCCTCTGCCAGGCCATCCTTGCGTCTCGTCTTGGGCAATCGGCTTAACGCGCGGCAAGCAGGCCGGAGCCGAGCAGCTCCTCGTAAAACCGATGGAACTCCGGAATATCAAGCTGCTGCGCCGCGTCGGACAGCGCCTTGGCCGGCTCCGGATGCACTTCGACCATGACGCCGTCGGCGCCTGCCGCGAGCGCGGCTTTGGCGCAGGGCGCCATGATGCTCTTGCGTCCGGTGGAGTGGGTTACGTCGACGAGCACGGGCAGATGGCTCTCCTGCTTCAAGATCGGCACGGCGGAGATGTCGAGCGTATTGCGCGTGGCCTTCTCGTACGTTCGGATGCCGCGCTCGATCAGCATGACGTCCCCGTTGCCGCTCGAGACGACGTATTCCGCCGCATGCAGGAACTCGTCGATCGTCGCCGACAGTCCCCGTTTGAGGAGAATCGGCTTGCCGACGCGGCCGGCGGCCTTAAGCAGCTCGAAGTTATGCATGTTGCGGGCGCCGATCTGAATGACGTCCACATAGTCGCAAGCCAGTTCCAGATGCGCCGGATCGACGATCTCGCTGATCGTCTTCAACCCGAATTCGTCGGCGACCTCTTTCAAGATCCGCAGCCCTTCGATGCCGAGTCCCTGGAACTCGTAAGGCGAGGTCCGGGGTTTGAACGCGCCTCCGCGCATGACCGAGACGCCCGCATTCTTCAGCGCGGCGGCCACCGCCCGTACCTGCGCGTAGCTCTCCACCGAGCAGGGACCCGCGACCACGAACGGCCGCCCACCGCCGACGGCGACGTCGCCGAGCGGGATGACCGTATCGGCCTGCCGCGACTGCCGGCTGACGAGCAGCGGCTTTTTCTTCGCGGCCGAAGGCTCCGGCGCGTCCAGAATGAGCTGCTTGAACCGCAGCCGAAACGCCTCGTCATCCCCCGTTTCGCGGACGACTTCCGTCCGTTCCGTCCATAGCGACAGCAGCAGGCGGTCGATCTCCCGCAGCCGTTCTTTGTTTCTTTCCACGCCGACTTGACTCATTCGTGATCTCTCCTTCGAACCGTTTGTTAGTCTGGATCTTGCTCCGCGAACGCAAAAAACTCCCCGCCGCAAAGGGACGAGGAGTCGTGGTACCACCCTAATTAGAACAGCGCGCGCCGATGAAGGCAGCCGGCACAGTTCTCACTTGATCCCTTTAACGCAGGGAGTACGGGCCACCCTACCGGAAGCCGGGGAGGTCCCCGTCATCGTTCAGGCGCTAGCTCCGGAATGAACTTCGGCGGCGTGTCTGCCCGGGCGCTCTCAATCGGTGGCGGCCCTTCCCTGTCTGCAGCGCTATTCCGCTTACTCTTTCCTTCATCGCTTGTACGCTATGCATCTTTCGCTTGTACGTATTGTATGCCTGAATGATGCGTTTGTGCAAGAGGGTCTATTAAAGCAGATTTGCTTTATGGCGGCAGAGCGTCTCAGGAGGATGTCTCCGAAGACGCAGCCAGTAGAAAATAGGCCAAGCATAAGACACCACAGCGGCGCGCTAGGGCGGCGTTTGTTCATTTTGGCCGCAGAGGGGTGAACCGGTGCGTATTGCCGAAATTTGGAGACGGAATACCAAAAGACGGAGCCGTCTATACGGCTCCGCCCGTGCGTCCGATCCAAGCGCTTCGCAAGCTATAGCCGCAAGGCGGCCAAGTCGATCTTCGGCACGAGGCCTTCCTCCGCCGCACGGTTCAGCAGCGCGTCGATCGCCGCGTAGCCGTCCTCGCCGAGATTCGCGGTGAAGGGGTTCACGTACAAGTCGATGTGCGCTTGCGCCACCTCCGGCGACAGCTCTTGGGCGTGCTCCATCACGTAAGCGCGGGAGGCTTCGGGATGGTCCCAGGCGTAGGCGACCGAAGCGCGAATCCAGCCTGCGATGGCATGCAGGCCGAGCGACCGCCGCGCGATGATGGCGCCGAGCGGAATCGGAAGGCCGGTATCGGATTCCCACCAGTTCCCGAGATCGACGAGCATCGCGAGCCCGTAGTCGGGGTAGGTGAAGCGGGCTTCGTGGATGACGAGCCCGGCGTCGATCCGCCCGTCCCGTACCGCCGGCATGATCTCGTGGAACGGCATGACGACGATCTCGCCTACGCCGCCGGGCACGTTCTGAGCCGCCCAGAGGCGGAACAGCAGATAAGCGGTCGAGCGTTCGCTCGGCACCGCGACGCGTTTGCCGGTCAAGGCGGACGGTCCTTCGGCGCCGCCGGCGGTGAGGACGAGCGGTCCGCAGCCGCGGCCGAGCGCGCCGCCGCATGGCAGCAGGGCGTAATCCGGATGCACCCAAGGCAATGCGGCATAGGAGATCTTCAAGATATCGAGACCGCCGGGGTCGGCATTCAGGGCGAGCCCGTTCGTGATGTCGATATCGGCGTACGTGACGTCCAGCGCAGGCGCGCCGGGGATGAGGCCGTGCGTCCAGGCGTGGAAAACGAACGTGTCGTTCGGACACGGCGAGTAAGCGATTCTCATCATGGATGTACAACCTCCTTAAGTACGGTGATAGCAGCGGTCAGCGCTTCGAGCGCATCGCCGATCCGCCAAGCGGAGCGGTCCCGCGGACCGATGGCGTTCGAGATCCCGCGGATCTCGAGGAACGGCGTCTGCCGTTCGCTGGCGGCGACCGCGACGCCGTAGCCTTCCATCGCTTCGGCGACCGCGCCCGGCGTTCGCCGCGCGAGGGCGTCCGCGGTCCCTTGCGACCCTGTCGCCGTCGTGACCGTCAGTACCGGCCCAAGCGCGGCGGCGCGGCCGGCGGCGCGCAGCGCATCGGCGAGCGCGGACGCCAAGCGCTCGTCCGCCTCCAGCACGGACGAGCCGAAGCCGAGCTCGTCCACGCTGGCGAAGCCGCCTTCGCCCGTCTCGGCGCCGAGATCCGCCGCCACGACCCGGTCCGCGATCGCGACCGTGCCGACGGGCGCGACGCCCGAGAAGCCGCCGCCGATCCCGGCGCTCACGACCAGCGCATAATCTTCGGCGGCCAGCGCCGCCGCCGTGCGCGCCGCGGCGCCGGCCGGGCCGACGCCCGCTAGGCGCGCGTCAAACCGCGCGTCGCCGCCGAGTCCGCGCAGCACCGCTTCGCGTTCGGCTTCGACCGCCGTCATGATCAAGACGCGGCGGCCGGTCAATTCATTTTCTTTCACCCGATCATCTCCATTCCGTCGTTCGTCCCGCATGTCCCGCAACGGAGGCGTCATCTCCATTTTACAGGAGATGGGCGACCGTTTCACTTCTCTTGCGCAAGGATTCACAAAGTTGCCTAATGCGTGCAGCGAATGTAGGGAGAGGGGAGAGGAAAGGGAGCGGGGAAGCCGGCTGCGGTTGGAGGGGAGAAGGGTGAAGTCGGCAGCGGATGGAGGGGAAAAGGGGGAAGCCGGCTTCGGCGGTATTCTAAGCGCAAAAAAGCTGCCTCGTCCGTCGACGAGACAGCTTTTTCTTGTTTGAACGATCGACATTAACCCTTGCCCGGCCCTTCGCTGGCCCGTTTCCGGCTACTCGCTTCGTCATAACTGACGCGAAGCTACCCTTTTTTCCCGGCTCTTCGCCTTAGCCCTTCGCCTTGATGGCTTCCAGCGGCTTGGCGTTGCCGTACTTCGGATACTCGCGCGTGGACGGAGCGGCCCACTTCGCGGCGTTGCTCAAGATGCGGCGGACTTGCGGGTTGTAATACGTCGGGTACGTCTCGTGGCCGGGACGGAAGTAGAAGATCTTGCCTTGGCCGCGGGAGAACGTGCAGCCGCTGCGGAACACTTCGCCGCCTTCGAACCAGCTCACCAGGACCAGCTCGTCCGGCTGCGGGATGTCGAAGTGCTCGCCGTACATTTCCTCCGCTTCGAATTCGATGTATTCGCCGATGCCTTCGGCGATCGGATGGCCCGGGGAGACGACCCAGATGCGTTCCTTCTCGTCCGCTTCCCGCCATTTCAGGTCGCAGGACGTGCCCATCAGCTTCTTGAAGATCTTGGAGAAGTGGCCCGAGTGGAGCACGATCAAGCCCATGCCCTTCAGCACGCGCTGGTGCACGCGCTCGACGATCTCGTCGCTCACTTCGCCGTGCGCCATGTGGCCCCACCAGAACAGGACGTCCGTCTCGTTCAGGCGGGCTTCGGTCAGGCCGTGCTCCGCGTCGTCCAGCGTCGCGTAAGCGACATCGAATTCATCGGTTCCGAGCCCTTCGCCGATGGCGGCATGAATGCCGTTCGGGTAGACGGAGCGTACTTTTTCGTGCGTTTTCTCGTGGCGGTTCTCGTTCCATACGGTTACGCGCAAACGTTGTGTCATCGGTTCGATTCCTCCTGGCGATGTATATGCTTTCCTGTCTTCAGTATAGGCAATCATGCCGCATGCGAATATGCCGAATCTTAATCCTTTTATATTCAAAAGTGGTATACTGCTATTGTTGGAAAGGGGGGGAGCAGATTGCATACGCGCCAGCAGACGGCCGTCGCCGATACGCACGCGGACGCCGTGAACGAAGAAGTCATCTATCAGCATCCGCTATTGTTCCACAAAATATGGGAACTGAGCTCGACCGCCACGGATTCACGCCCGGGGGACGTCTGGAATTGGCACTACCACAAAGAGGTCGAATTCATCGCCATCGTGGACGGCCATCTGGCCGTGCAGACGATGCAGGATCTGCGGACGCTCGGGCCGGGAGACGTCATGGTGCTGGGCTCCTCCAGGCCTCACCGCACGCACAAGGCGTCGCCGGAGCCGATCCAATATATCGTGTTCCAAGTCGATCTGCCGCGCCACTTCGACCAGAGCATCCTGCCTTACCTGAATCTGTTCTCGGAGCTCACGCAGCCGCTCGAGCAGTTGAACTATATTTTCGATGAACAATCGGATGCGCGGCGGGAGGCGCATGCGCTCATCCTGGACATCTTCGAGGAGTCGCAGCGCGAAGAGGCGGGATACGAGATCGCGATCAACTCGTCGATCAAGCTGCTGCTGCTCCTCCTGCTCCGGCGCGACAACCGCAAGACGCTGCACGCGATGGGGGACTCGGGGCTGACGCGGTTCCGACCCGTCCTCGACTACGTCGATCAGCATCTGGGGGAGAAGATCGCCGTCGACGACGCGCGCGCCCTGCTGAACATGAGCTATCACCACTTCATCAAGACGTTCAAGCGGACGATGGGCATCCCTTTCGTCGATTACGTCAACTTCAACCGGATCAAGAAGGCCGAGCGCCTGTTGCTCACCACGGAGCTGAGCATCATGGAGATCAGCTTCGAGGTCGGGATCTGGAACATGGCGCAGTTTTATAAGTTGTTCAAAAGGCACAACCAGCATTCACCGAAGGAGTTCCGGCTGCGGATGCGGGGCTAAGAAGAAGAAGAAGACCGTCTCCGGCAAAGCTTGCGGGACGGTCTTTTTTCGGCGTATCCGAAAGAATAGGTTTCGCCAATCCTTTGCTGAACGTCTCTGATAAAAACTTTCATGACCAATTCCGGTTACGGGCCATGATGAAAGTATCGTTACAAGGGCTGAATCGCGTCCCGCGTGCTCTGTAACGATAGAAAGTATCGTTACAGGGGCTGGGGGGCGTCTTGCGTGCCCTGTAACGATAGAAAGTATCGTTACAGGGGCTGGAGTGCGTCTCGCGTGCTCTGTAACGATAGAAAGTATCGTTACAGGGGCTGAAGTGCGTCCCGCGTGCTCTGTAACGATAGAAAGTATCGTTACAGGGGCTGAAGTGCGTCCCGCGTGCTCTGTAACGATAGAAAGTATCGTTACATGGGGCTGGGGTACGTTTCGCTTCGAAGACTGCGAGGCCGTCTTACTTGCTTGTTCAAGGAGCACTGGCCCCTTTGGGCGGGGCTCCTTTTCCGACGACCGTTTGCCGATCCAAATCGACGTAGACCGTGATCGGTCCCGTTGCTTCTGTCTCCGTGTGGCGGAAGGTAACGGCGTATACTTCTTTTCCGTCATAGCGCTTATCCAGGAGAGGCGCGATCTCGTCCCGGACGGTCACTTTCCGCACGTCCGAATCTTTCGGACTTGTCGGGATTCGGCTCAGTTCGTCCTCGGCAAGACCGGCGAAAGCAATCATCTCGACCGGCGCTTCGCCGCTCTCGGACGGTCCAAAACGGCATCCGCCTACCGCGACCGCGAACAGGGTCAACGTCGCAAGGAACAGCAATCTCTTCAAGCGGCCACGCTCCTCTCGTTCCGTATGATTGTACGAACCGTTGCCTCATGATGTTGCGTTCGCGCCTTTTATATTAAGATGAGGTACGCGCGTCGTCTTCCGCCCCGGCCCGCCGCCTGTAGTCGCGCGGAGCGACGCCGGTCTTCTTCTTGAACAGCGCATTGAAGAACGGAAGGTCCTGATAGCCGACCGCCGCGGCGATATCGGCGACGGCCCGGTCGGTCATGTGCAGCAAGCGGCAGGCTTCGCCGACGCGCGTGTCCTGCGCGTATTCGGTCAGCGTCATGCCGGTCTGCCGCTTGAACAGGCGGTGGAACTGCCGTTCGCCGACGCCGCACATCGCCGCCGCTTCCGCCAGCGGCAAGTGCCTCTCCGGCTGCCCTTGCAGCAGCCGCAGGACGGCCTCCAGGCCGGCCGGGGCAGGGGGCGCGGCATGCGTCTTCTCCGGCTCCGTCCCCGCGCGGTAGAGCAGGAGCAGCAGCTCGAGCAGGCCCGCATGCAAAGCGGCTTCGCGGGCGGCGCCGCGCGAAGCGTATTCGTAATGCAGCTTCCGGAAGAGGCGCTGCGCTTCCCCGTCGCGGTCCCGGTAACGCTGCGGCGCAGTGTGGTCCAGCAGCGGGAGGCAGACGCTGCCGCCGGGCAAGGAGGCCAACAGCCGCTGCACGGTATCGACCGAGACGACGCAGTTATACACGATCAGCGATCTCGCCTTCGCCGGGGAGGCGGGACGGAACACGTGGGAGACGCCGACCGGAATCCAGAAGATGTCCCCTTGCGAGACCGGAAGCGCCCGGTCGCCGATATGGTGGGTGCCTGCTCCTTCGGCGACGCAGCAAATCTCCAGGAAGTCGTGGCGGTGTTCGATCACTTCGAAGGTCTCGACCGCCCGGTTTACGTAGATGGGAAGCCCCCGGGAGAACAAATCGTCTCCTCTGAACAGCGCAATCGGACGTTGAATGGTCATGTCGAAGTCCTCCTCCGCAAATGTCCGAATCGCCATGGGATAAAGTCGGAACCACCCTATATGTTCGGATTAGCTTCATCTTATGATGGAAGACAGAGATGCACAAGAGGAGGTTGCTGCGGCATGAGCCGACTGATGGTGATAGCGCTGACCAACGATTACAGAACCAACCCGCTGGGGACGGATGTGCGGAAGCCGCGTCTAAGCTGGAAGCTCGCATCCGATCGCCGGGGGACGCTGCAGGCCGCGTACCGGATTCAGGTCGCGGGGCCGGACGGCGGCTTCGACGCGCCGCTCTGGGACACGGAGCGGACGCCGTCGGATCAATCCGTCCACGTCGTCTACGAGGGGCCGGCGCTCGGCTCCCGGACCCGCTATTCGTGGCGCGTGAAGGTATGGGACAACCATGGCGCAGAGTCGGACTGGAGCGAGACCGCCTGGTGGGAGACGGCGCTGCTCAATGCCGCCGAATGGCAGGCGGAATGGCTCACGCCCGATCCGCGGGCGCTCGACCCGTTGGCGGAGCCGGCCTTCCTGCTGCGCAAGCCGTTCGAGCTGCGGGCCGGTATCCGCTCGGCGCGCGTCTACGCGACGGCCGCCGGCGTGTACGATCTGTACGTGAACGGGAACCGGGTGGGCGAAGACCTGCTCGCGCCGGGCTGGACGAGTTACAACAAGCGGCACGCCTATCAGACGTACGACGTAACCGACCGCCTGCGGGCCGGGCCCAACGCGGTAGGCGTTATCGTCGCGGACGGCTGGTTCAAGGGCAACCTGGCTTGGGAGAACCAGCGGCACATCTACGGCGATCGCCGCGGCGCGCTGCTACAGCTGCACGTCGTCTATGAAGACGGAACGGAGCAGATCGTCGCGTCGGACGAGAGCTGGAAGGCGTCGACCGGCCCCTTGCTGTACGCCGAGATCTACCACGGGGAGCGCTACGACGCGCGGCTCGAACAGGGCGGCTGGAGCGAAGCCGGGTTCCCGGATGCAGCGTGGCACGCGACGGTGCCGCTCGATCGTCCGCGGTCCATGCTGGGCGCGCAGGAGAACTGGCCGACCCGCGTGACGGAGACCCTGAAGCCCGTCGCGCTTATCCGGACGCCGGCCGGCGAGACCGTGCTGGACATGGGCCAGAACATGGTCGGCCGCATCCGCTTCTCGGTGGAAGCGCCCGCCGGCACCGAGATCCGGCTGCAGCATGCGGAAGTGCTGGATCAGGAAGGCAACTTCTATACGAAGAATCTCCGCAAAGCGAAGCAGCTCGTGAGCTACACGGCCAAGGGCGAGGGCGTGGAGACGTATGCTCCGCAGTTCACGTTCCAAGGCTTCCGTTACGTGAAGATCGAAGGGTATCCGGGCCAGGAGCGGGATCTCCCGCTGGACCGGTTCGTCGGCGAAGTCGTCCATTCGGACATGGCGCCGACCGGGACGTTCGACAGCTCGAGTCCGCTCGTGAACCAGCTGCAGCGCAATATCGCATGGGGGCAGCGAGGCAACTTCCTCGATCTGCCGACCGACTGCCCGCAGCGCGACGAGCGGCTCGGCTGGACCGGGGATGCGCAGGTGTTCGCGCGCACCGCCGCGTTCAACTTCCAGGTCGGACCGTTCTTCACGAAGTGGCTGCGCGATCTGAAGGCGGATCAGAAGGCGGACGGCGGCGTGCCGTTCGTCGTGCCCAACGTGCTGGGTGACGACGGCTATTCATCGGCCGCCTGGGGCGATGCGGCGGTCATCGTTCCCTGGACGGCTTACCTGGTCTATGACGACAAGCGGCTGCTCGCCGAACAGTACGGCAGCATGAAGGCCTGGGTCGGCTATATCCGGGCGCAAGGAGACCAGCCGTACCTCTGGAACACGGGCTTCCACTTCGGAGACTGGCTCGGCCTCGACGCCAAGGAGAACAGCTATATCGGGGCGACGCCGCGCGACCTGATCGCGACCGCGTTCTACGCCTATTCGACCCGGCTCGTCCGGGACGCCGCCGTCGTGCTGGGGCTTGCGGACGACGCGCGCCTTTATACGGCGCTGCACGCCCGGATCGTCGCGGCGTTCCGCGAAGAGTTCGTCACGCCTTCCGGCCGCCTGGCCGCGCCGACGCAGACCGCGCACGTGCTGGCG
This sequence comes from Cohnella nanjingensis, assembly GCF_014212125.1. Lineage (GTDB taxonomy): Bacteria > Bacillota > Bacilli > Paenibacillales > Paenibacillaceae > Cohnella > Cohnella nanjingensis. Next base: position 18,250 of record NZ_JACJVP010000058.1, on the reverse strand, counting down.
CTGACGTTCGGACTCGTCGAGGGAGCCGAGCGCGAACGAGTCGCCAAGGACTTGAACCAGCTGGTCGTCGACCAGGAATACCATTTGACGACGGGATTCGTGGGCACGCCGTATCTGTGCTTCGCCCTCTCGGACAACGGCTACCACGACACCGCGGTCAAGCTGCTGATGCAGGAGAGCTACCCGTCCTGGCTCTATTCCGTCACCAAGGGCGCGACCACCATCTGGGAGCACTGGGACGGGATCAAGCCGGACGGCTCGTTCTGGAGCGAGGATATGAACTCGTACAACCACTACGCGTACGGGGCGATCGGCGATTGGCTCTACCGCGTCGTAGCCGGATTGGATATGGACGAAGGCGAAGCGGGATACCGCCGGCTGCGCGTCCATCCGCGGTTCGCGGGCGAATCGCTGGGCCATGCGCGGGCTTCGTTCGAGTCCGTCTACGGCCGCGCCGAAGCGGGCTGGTCGGTGCGGGATGGGCAGCGCACGGTCGAGGTGACCGTGCCGGCGAACGCGACGGCGGAGATTACGCTGCCCGGCGCGAAGCTAGAGACCCTGACGGAGAGCGGACGGGCGGCGGACGGCGCCGAAGGCGTGGCCTTGACCGAGCAGACGGCGGAAGGCGTCCGCCTCGCGGTCGGTTCGGGCACCTACAGCTTCGTTTATTCCGGTTGACGCCGAGGACGGCGATTCACGCAAGGCATCAAGGCCTTCCCCCCGATCGGACACAAGATCTGGGGGCAAGGCTCTTTTTGTCGTCTAGTAATCGACGCTGAACGTATTTTTTCGACACTAACTTTTTTTCGGACAAGCAGGATTTTGCGCAAGCCTTGTCCCGCGTGCGATTGCGCCCCCGACTGCTCGCAAGCCGATCCTGTCGAACCAAAATTTGACGGAACAGCCTCCTTCCATCCATTGACATGCACAATATCTTGATGTAGATTATGTACTACCAACTACATATCGGTTTGAACGGGTGCAATCGCGTGTAAGATCAGGCGAGAGCTTAATAGGGAAGTCCGGTGCGAAGCCGGCGCGGTCCCGCCACTGTATAGGGGAGTTCTTCCTCCAGGTTGCCACTGGCGCCGCGACGAGCGGGCCGGGAAGGCGGAGGAGAGCGGCGATCCAGAGCCAGGAGACCTGCCCGTTCATCGACACGTTTCCCTACGGCGTATAGGGTGTGTCCGGTTTACGCACTGAAGCGGCGCGCGAGCGCGTCGTCCGAAGCGGCGCATTCGGCCTTTTTTGATGCCACCGGATGCGCCTTTCATATGGAACCGGACAGTTGCAAATACAAGTAGACTGAGAGGAGAGCTTGGCTATGGTGATCGCCTACGATTCGAAAACCGGCAACGTTCGGAGGTTTATTCGCAAGCTGAATTTGCCCGCCGTCCAGATTGACGACGCGATCACCATGGATGAGCCCTTCGTTATCGTCACGTACACGACCGGCTTCGGCCAAGTGCCGGAGAAGGTATCTTCTTTTCTCGAGCGTAACCATCGGAATCTCGTAGGCGTATCCGCCAGCGGGAACCGCAATTGGGGAGAAGGCTTCGCGCGCAGTGCCGACACCATCGCGCAGCAGTACGGGGTGCCGGTTATTCATAAATTCGAACTATCGGGAACACAGCGCGACGTGGATCAATTTATGCGGGAGGTGAGCGCAGTTGCGGCACATTGAATTGAACAACCTGTTAATGCAGCGCGGAGCGGACGGATTCTTCCAACTGGACAAGGACCGGGAAGCCGTCGTCGCGTTCATGGAAGAAGTGGCGGGCAAGAGCCTGGCCTTCACGGATCACCGCGCGAAGGTGCGCTATATGATCGAGAACGACTATTACGAGAACATCTACGAGCGCTATACCGAAGCGGAAGTCGACGAGATCTATCAAGTGACGCACAGCTATCAATTCGCGTTTCCTTCCTATATGGCCGCATCGAAGTTCTATACCGACTATGCGGTGAAGAGCAACGATCGCACCGTCTACCTGGAGCACTATCCGGACCGCGTCGCCATCGTGGCGCTGTATCTGGGCCGCGGCGACGTCAACACGGCGCACGCCCTCGCCCGTTCGATGATGGAGCAGCGTCTCCAGCCGGCGACGCCGACGTTCCTGAACGCGGGCAAGAGCCGGCGCGGCGAGATGGTCTCGTGCTTCCTGCTCGAGATGGACGACGCGCTGAACTCCATTAACCACGTGCTCGGAACGTGCATGCAGCTGTCCAAGATCGGCGGCGGCGTCGCCGTCAACCTGTCCAAGCTGCGCGGCCGCGGCGAGTCCATCAAGGGCGTCGAAGGCGCCGCGAAGGGCATTATGCCGGTGCTGAAGCTGATGGAGGACGCGTTCTCCTATGCGGACCAGATGGGACAGCGCAAGGGCTCCGGCGCGGGCTACTACAACATCTTCGGCTGGGATGTCATGGAGTTCCTCGACAGCAAGAAGATCAACGCCGACGAGAAGACGCGCCTCAAGACGCTGTCGATCGGCCTGATCGTTCCTTCGAAGTTCTACCAGCTGGCGGAAGAGAACAAACCGCTGCACGTCTTCGCTCCTTATACGGTGTACAAGGCGTACGGCCAACATATGGACGACATGGATCTCGACGAGATGTACGACACGCTGCTCGCGGACGACCGCGTGAAGAAGAAAGTCGTCATGAGCGCGCGCGACATGCTCGTGAAGATCGCGACGATCCAGCTTGAATCGGGCTATCCGTACATCATGAACCGTAGCAACGCGAACAAAGGCCATGCCCTGAAGGACATCGGCGCGATCAAGATGTCCAACCTGTGCACGGAGATCTTCCAGCTGCAGGAGACGTCGGAGATCGGCGACTACGGCCATGCGGACGTCATCCGCCGCGATATCAGCTGCAACCTGGCTTCGCTGAACATCGCGAACGTCATGGAGCGCAAGAAGATCAAAGCGTCCGTCCACGAAGGCATCGCCGCGCTGACCGCCGTCAGCGACATGACGACGGTCGCGAACGCCCCCGGCGTCGCCAAGGCGAACCGCGAGCTGCACTCCGTCGGCCTCGGCGCGATGAATCTGCACGGATTCCTCGCGAAGAACAAGATCGCTTACGAGAGCGAGGAAGCCAAGGACTTCGCGCGCGCGTTCTTCATGACCATGAACTTCCATTCGATCGAGAAGAGCATGGAGATCGCCAAGGAAACGGGCATCACGTTCGACGGGTTCGAACGTTCCGAATATGCGAAAGGCACTTACTTCGAACGTTATACCGAGACGGATTACCGTCCGGTTACCGATAAAGTGAAGGCGCTGTTCGAAGGGATCGCCATCCCGACGATGGCCGATTGGGCGGCGCTGGCGGAGCAGGTGAAGGCGCACGGACTGTACCATGCCTACCGCCTCGCCATCGCGCCTACGCAGAGCATCTCGTACGTGCAGAACGCGACGTCGAGCGTCATGCCGATCGTCGAACAGATCGAGACGCGGACCTACGCGAACTCGACCACGTACTACCCGATGCCTTATCTTCAGCAGGACAACTTCTTCTATTACAAGTCCGCCTATCAGATGGACCAGTTCAAGGTGCTGGACCTGATCGCGGAGATTCAAGCGCACGTCGACCAAGGCATCTCGACCGTGCTGCACGTCAACAGCGACGTGACGACGCGCCAGCTGGCACGCTATTATATCTACGCTTCCCGCAAGGGCTTGAAGTCGCTCTACTATACGCGGACGAACCGTCTGTCCGTCGAAGAATGCATCAGCTGCTCCGTGTAATCGCACGGAGCGGCCACCGAAGGAGATTAGGACATGGGCGCGATCAGAGCCGTTAACTGGAACCGGCCGGACGACGACTTCACGGCGACGTTCTGGAGCCAGAACATCATGCAATTCTGGACCGATGAAGAGATTCCGCTGTCCGACGACAAGATGTCCTGGATGACCTTGTCGGATGAAGAGAGATCTCTCTATATGAAAGTGCTCGGCGGCTTGACGCTGCTCGACACCGTGCAAGGCGGCGTCGGCATGCCGAAAGTGCTGGAGCATGTCGAAGGGCTGCAGCGCAAAGCCGTCCTCGGCTTCATGGCGATGATGGAGCAGATTCACGCCAAGTCGTATTCGAGCATCTTCACGACGCTCGCGACGACCGAGGAGATCGACCGCATCTTCAAGTGGGTCGAGGAGAATCCGTATCTGCAGACGAAGGCGGAGACGATCTCGCAATACTACAACAATATCCGCACGCGCAAAGACCTGTATCTGGCGATGGGCGCGTCGGTGCTGCTGGAGAGCTACTTGTTCTATAGCGGATTCTTCTATCCGCTGTACCTGGCCGGCCAAGGCAAGATGACGAGCAGCGGCGAGATCATCGACCTGATCCTGCGCGACGAGAGCATCCACGGCTTGTACGTCGGCGTGCTCGCCCAGGAAGTGTATGCGGAGCTCGACGAAGACGAGCAGCAAGCCGCCTACGAGACGCTGCAAGGGCTGCTGCGGTTCCTGCACGAGAACGAGGAACGCTACACGGAACAGCTGTATACGGAGATCGGCTTGACCGAAGAAGTGAAGGCTTTCCTGCGCTACAACGCGAACAAAGCGATGATGAACCTCGGGCTCGATCCGTTGTTCCCGGACGAGGACATCAACCCGATCGTCCAGAACGGCATCAGCACCCGCACCAAGCAGCACGACTTCTTCTCGAAGAAGGGCAACGGCTACGTCCGCACGACGAACGTCGAGCCGCTGCGCGACGAGGACTTTATTTTCTAAGCGAGGATTTGCAGCGAAGGCTGTTTCCAGAGCGAATTGCTTTGGGGGCAGCCTTATTTTGTTGTAGACGGACATGCTGCGGCGCAGGAACCGATGCGGGGAGGCTCCGGCATCCGTACTCGCGCGAACCCGGGACGCCCGCAAACGAGGTCGATCGAGGTTTCCGAACCGGATGAGGGTCCCGGAGCCTATAGTCAAGCGAAATCTCGGGTTAGATTGGGTGCCAAACTGCTGGAGTGCGGACGAAAGGCAAAAACTTGCAAACGTACAACTTATCGGACCCATATCGGGTGAAAAATAGCGATTACTTGCAAACGTACAACTTATTTGGATGAAAAGCGCCAAAAAGGAAAAAACGGATCGAATAAGTTGTACGTTTACATCTAATTATCTATTTTGGCGGTTTCTCCGTTAAAAAAGTTGTACGTTTACAACTCTTTCGTGAATGTGGAGGCCGTCGCCTTTTGAGAGGAGCGAGCGCCACGACATCCGCCACTGTTGGTGCTCGCCACCAGACCGTCCTGGCAGCGTCGACTAATCTATCTGTATTCGATCCGCCCGCGCCTGATCGGCCCGCATCGTGCGGCTGCGCTTGAAGGCGGCGGGCGTCTGGCCGGACAGCTGCTTGAACATGCGGTGAAAGTGGGGCAGACTCTCGTAGCCGCTGCGCGTGGCGATGACGTCGACGCTGTCGTCGGAGGCGACCAGCTGTTCCTTGGCATAGGCGATCCGCTTCGCGTTCACATAGGCCGTCACGTTCATACCGGTCAGCTGCTTGAACACGCGCGAGAAATGGGCGGGCGTGACGGCGGCGCGCTCGGACAGCGACGAGAGCGACAGCTCGCCGCCCGGGTGCCGGTCGATATGGCGCAGCATCTCCTGCATCCAGTGCGGCCCCACGCGCTTCACTTCCTCCTCCGCGTCTCTCCTCGCCGCTGGCCCCGTCATCCGATTCAACGCGAGCAGCAGGCGATGCAGCTCCAGCAGGACCGCCTGCCGGTAGCCGGACGCCTGATCGCGCAGCTCCTTCTGGATCGCGTCCAGCAAACGCTCTATCTCCGCGCTCGGCGTGCCCGGCAGCCTGTAACGGTGTTCGCGGCGGGCCTGCTCGAAGATCCGCATGCACGCATAGCCGTCCCCCAGCGCCGGCTGCCGCAGGAGCGGCGGCGCGAAGAAGACGGCGGTCGAGGTGATGCGGTCCACGCCGTCCGGAAAGGCGCGGTGAATCGTATTGCCGGGAATGACGAACAGGTCGCCCGGCCGCATCTCGAAAAACGATTGATCGATGAAGAAGGTGCCTTTGCCTTGATGGATATAGACGATCTCATACCGGTCGTGCAGATGGTCGGGCAGCTCGGTCTCGGGACTTTTCGTGTCCCGGTGGACGATATCGAACGGGAAGAGCGGATCGTCGGAGAAGCGCCGCTTGGGCATCGGATTCATGGGGATCAACTTCCTTTCGCCGCGTGAAGGCACCCTTGCTTCCTTGTTTCCCCAACATATCAAAAAAGAGTACTTATTCGCAAGATATGATTATTTTCATCTCCATTTCGGCTGTTAAAATGAACGTAAAAGCGCTTATTCCCGTAGTTCATCGCTAGATCGGAGGTATTGTCCATGCGCATAGACGCTCATCAGCACTACTGGTCGATCGCCCGGGGCGATTACGGCTGGATCACGCCGGAACTCCCCGTCCTGCACCGGGACTTCCTTCCCTCGCACCTCGCGCCGCATCTGGCCAGCCACAGCCTGGACGGCAGCATCGCCGTGCAGGCCGCGCCGACGCTCGCGGAGACGTCGTATCTGCTCTCCCTCGCGGAGCGGGAGGCGTCGATCCTCGGCGTGGTCGGCTGGCTCGATCTCGATGATCCGGCGCACCTCGCGCACTTCGAACGATTCCGGAAGCATCCCAAATATGTCGGCTTCCGGGTCATGATCCAGGAGATGCCGGACGCCCTCGGCGTGCTCGATCCGGCCTTCGTGGACGCGCTGCGCCACTATGCGGCGCTGGATGTCCCCGTCGATCTGCTCCTGAAGTCGGACCAGCTGGCGTCCGTGGCGGAACTCCTCGATCTCGTGCCGGGCCTCCGGGGCGTCATCGACCATCTGGCGAAGCCCCGGATCGCCGCGGGCGAGATGGAGCCTTGGCTGGGCTACATGCGGAGGATCGCCGGGCATCCCAACATCAGCTGCAAGCTGTCAGGCATGGTGACCGAAGCCGAACACGGGAACTGGCGCCCGGAGCAGCTGACGCCCTACGTGCGCGCGGTCGCGGAGCTGTTCGGGCCAGATCGCGTCTTGTTCGGGAGCGACTGGCCGGTGTGCTTGCTCGCCGCGAACTACGACGAGACGGTCAGCGCGCTGGAGCAGGCGCTCCCGGAGGCGTGGGGAGATGCCGAACGCGCGAAGCTGTACGGATTAAACGCGAAGGAGTTCTACAAATGCGGCCAACGTTAAATGTCGAATTGCTGGATCAAGCGGATCGGGAGCGCTGGGAAGCCGCAAAGCGCGATCCCGTCACCGTGCTGCAGATCGGGGAAGGCAACTTTCTGCGCGGCTTTGCGGATTGGATGATTCACGAGTGCCGCAAGCAGGGGCTGTTCGCGGGCAGCGTCGCGGTGACGCAACCGCGCCTCTCGGGCCGGCCGAAGATCGAGGCGCTGGCGGCGCAGGACGGCCTGTATACGCTTGTGACGCGCGGGCTCGTTGAGGGCGTCGCGACGGAGCGGGCCGAGATCGTCGGCGTGTTCGCCCAGGCATTCGATCCGTATGCGGACTGGGCCGCATTCGAGACGCTTGCTGCGAGCCCTTCGCTGCGTTTCGTCCTCTCCAACACGACCGAGGCGGGTCTCGCTTATCGGGAAGAGCCTGTGCCGTCCGGCGGGCCGATCCCTTCCTTTCCGGGCAAAATCGCGTACTTGCTCCATCTCCGCTATCGCGCCTTCGGGGGCGCGGCGGACAAAGGTATCGTGCTGCTGCCGTGCGAGCTCCTGGAGCGCAACGGCGACGCGCTGCGCGACGCGGTGCTCCGCCACGCGGCGGATTGGGGACTGGACGACGGCTTCCGCACATGGGTTCTACGCCACAATCGCTTCCTGAATTCGCTGGTCGACCGCATCGTGACGGGACATCCGGGAGAGGCGCAGGCGGAGGCTTGGTCCGACGAATGGGGATACGCGGATGGCCTGGTGGATACGGCGGAGCCCTATCATCTGTGGGCGATCGAGGCGGAGCCGGAGATGGACCGGGAGCTGCCGTTCGTCCAAGCCGGCTTGAACGTGCATTGGGTGGACGACCTGACGCCGTTCCAGCAGCGGAAGGTGCGGATTCTGAACGGTGCGCACACGCTCATGACGCCGCTCGGCCTGCTCTACGACATCGCGCACGTAGGGGAGCTGATCGCGCATCCCGAGCTGGGACCGTTCGTCCGGGACGCGGTGCGGGAGGAGATCGTGCCGGCGCTCCCTTATGCGGCGGACGAGATGAACGCCTATGCGGCGTCCGTCTTCGAACGGTTCGCGAACCCGTATATCCGGCATCGGCTCGCGGACATCGCCATGAACAGCCTGAGCAAATTCAAGACCCGGCTGCTGCCGACGCTCGCCCATTACGCGTCATCGGGCGCGGCGCTGCCGGATCGGCTCGTCCGGGGCTTCGCGGCGCTGCTGCGCCTGTACCGGGTCGAGCGTGACGGTGACGCCTTCATCGGCACGAGTTTGACTGGCACGCGTTATGCGATCCGCGACGACGAAAGGCTGCTCGGACGCATCGCGGACCGTTGGCAGGCGGCCGGCGATACGGGAGAGCCGCTGCACGCGACGGTCCGGCGCTTGCTCGCGGACGAAGCGTTGTGGGGCGAAGATCTGTCCGCATGGCCGGCGCTGGCCGATCGCATCGCGGAGCATTTGGCGGAATGGGAGGAGGCGTAAACGGATGAACGATTGGATTCGGCTCACCCCGAGCGATCACGTCGCGATCGCGCTGCGGCCGTTCGCGGCAGGCGAGGTGCTGACGCTGGAGGACGGCGCCGCGCTCGCGGTGGCGGAGGACGTGCCGCAAGGGCATAAAATATTGACCCGCCAGGTCGGCCAAGGACAGGACGTGCTGAAGTTCGGCTACTCGATCGGCAAGGCCAAATCGGACCTGGCGCCTGGCGTTTGGGTGCATACGCACAACCTGGAGACGGGGCTCAAAGGGATTCTGGATTATGTGTACGAACCGCCATCCGAGGCAGCAGCGGCGAGCGGTACCGCTGCTTCGGCGGCGAATGCGGGCAGCCTGCAGTCGGAGACAGTTCCTTCTGCATCTGCAGCAGGTTCAAACGACTCGCATCGAGAGAGCGGTGCGTCTTCTTCTGCGGTTGCCGCGAGCCATTCGCATTCACAGCCGGAGATGGCGTCGACAGCTCCCGCGGCAGATGCAGGCCGTTCGCAGCCGGAGACGTTCCAGGGGTACGTCCGTCCGAACGGCGAGGTCGGGATCCGCAACGAGCTGTGGATCATCAATACCGTCGGCTGCATCAACAAGACATGCGAGATTCTCGCGAAGCGGGGAGAGGCCGAATTGGCGGGACGCGTGGACGGCGTCTACCACTTTGCCCATCCCTTCGGCTGCTCGCAGCTGGGCGACGACTTGAAGCATACGCAGAAGTTGCTGGCTTCGCTCGTGAATCACCCGAACGCCGGCGGCGTGCTTGTCGTCGGGCTCGGCTGCGAGAACAATCAGATCGCGTCGTTCAAGCTGGCGATCGGCGACTACGACCCGACCCGGGTGAAGTTCATGGCCGCGCAGGAGGAGGCGGACGAGCTGGAGACGGGCGCCGCGCTGCTGGAGGAGCTGGCGGCGCATGCCGAACAGGATCGCCGCGAGCCCGTGCCGGTGTCGAAGCTGAAGCTGGGACTGAAGTGCGGCGGCTCGGACGGCCTGTCCGGCATCACCGCGAATCCGCTCGTCGGCGCGGTGTCGGATCGGCTGATCGCTTCCGGCGGCTCGGCGATCCTCACCGAGGTGCCCGAGATGTTCGGCGCGGAGACGATCCTCATGAACCGCGCCGAAGACGCGGAGGTGTTCGGGCGGATCGTCTCGCTGATCAACGACTTTAAGGCCTATTTCGTCCGACACGACCAGGAGATCTACGAGAACCCTTCCCCCGGCAACAAAGCCGGCGGCATCTCGACGCTGGAGGAGAAGTCGCTCGGCTGCACGCAGAAAGGCGGGCGCGCGACCGTCCGGGACGTCGTGCCGTACGGCGAACGGATTCGCAAGGCGGGCCTCACGCTGCTCGAAGCCCCCGGCAACGACCTCGTCTCCGTCACGGCGCTGTCGGCCGCCGGCGCGCATCTCGTGCTGTTCACGACCGGACGGGGGACGCCGTTCGGCGGGCCCGTGCCGACGGTGAAGATCTCGACGAACAGCGAGCTCGCGTCGCGGAAGAAGAACTGGATCGACTTCGACGCGGGCCGGCTGCTCGCGGACCGGAGTATGACCGCGTTGACCGACGAGCTGTGGACGCAGATCATGCAGCTGGCATCCGGCGAGCGGCAGACGTTAAGCGAGCGGAACGGCTTCCGCGAGATCGCGATATTCAAAGACGGCGTCATTCTCTAAGAGAATCGCGCAGGGGGAGAAGGGAATGAACGCTAATGAGATACCGCAAGCTCGGCCAGACCGGAATGGAAGTATCCGCGCTTAGCTTCGGCGCTTCGTCGTTGGGCTCGGTGTTCCGGGAGGCGAACGAGCCGGAAGGAATCCGCGCCGTCCATGCGGCTCTCGAAGCCGGCATCAACTACATCGACGTATCACCCTACTATGGCATGACGCTGGCGGAAACGGTGCTGGGCAAGGCGATCCGGGACGTTCCCCGCGACCGCTTCCTGCTGTCCACGAAGGCGGGGCGCTATGGCGCGGACGAATTCGACTTTTCGGCGCAGCGGATCGTAGACAGCTTGGAAGAGAGCCTCGTCAGACTGCATACCGACTACGTCGACATCCTGTTCCTGCATGACATTGAATTCGCGAAGCCGGACGTCATTCTGGAGGAAGCCATCCCGATGCTGAACCGGCTGAAGGCGGAAGGCAAGATCCGCCATTCCGGCATCTGCGGACTGCCGCTCGCGCTGTTCGAGCAACTGCTGCCGCAAGTCGAAGTCGACGCGATCATCTCGTACTGCCACTTCGCCTTGAACGATTCCTCCTTGCTCGGGCTGCTGCCTTTGCTCGAGGAACGGCAGGTCGGGCTCGTGAACGCGTCGCCGCTCTCCATGGGACTGCTCAGCCTGCGCGGTACGCCGGCGTGGCATCCCGCGAGCGAGGAAGTGAAAGCGAGATGCCGACTGGCTGCCGAATTCTGCGCGGCGCAAGGGGAGGATATCGCGAAGCTGGCGGTCCAGTTCTCGACGTCGAACGACCGGATCCCGACGACGCTCGTCAGCACCGCGAATCCGGACAACATCCGGCGCAACGCCGCCTGGACGGACGAGCCGATCGACGAAGCGCTGCTGCGCGAGGTGCTGGATCTGCTGGCGCCGGTGCATAACGCGACTTGGGCGAGCGGCGAGTCGATCTATAACGATAATCTGCGCACGTAGCGGAAGGTGGGGGACAGGGATGAGAGGCATCATCTGCGAACGGATCGGACGCTTCAAGATGGTCGACGACCTGCCCGAGCCCGTACCGGCAGAGGGCGAAGCGATCATTCGCATTCGGCGGGTCGGCATCTGCGGGACGGATCTGCACGCGTTCAAGGGGAACCAGCCCTTCTTCAGCTATCCGCGGATTCTCGGCCATGAATTGGCCGCCGTCGTGGAGAGGATCGGAGACAACGAGGCGGGATTGCGCGAGGGGGACCAGGTCAGCGTCATTCCTTACTTGCACTGCGGGGCGTGTATCGCCTGCCGCAGCGGCAAGGCCAATTGCTGCGTGGAGATGAAGGTGCTTGGCGTCCATCTCGACGGCGGCATGCGGGAGCGAATCGCCGTGCCGGCGTCTCATCTGATCCGGACGGAAGGGCTCACGCTCGACGAGACGGCCGTGCTCGAACCGCTCGCGATCGGAGCGCACGCGGTACGCCGCTCCGGCCTGCAAGCCGGAGAGACCGCGCTCGTCGTCGGCGCGGGACCGATCGGGCTTGCCGTCATGGCCTTCGTCAAGGCGGCCGGGGCGCGCTGCATCGCCATGGATCTGAACGAGGAGCGGCTCGCTTTCTGCGAGCGCTGGGCAGGCGCCGACGCGACGGTCAGCGCGCTGCGGCAGCCGCAGGCGCGGATCGCGGAGCTGACGGACGGAGACCTGCCGACGGCCGTGTTCGACGCGACGGGCAGCGCCCGGTCGATGACGGAGGCGTTCTCGTTCGTCGCGCATGGCGGAAGGCTCGTCTACGTCGGACTCGTGAAGGCGGATATCGCTTTCCACGACCCCGAGTTCCACCGGCGCGAGCTGACGCTGATAGGCAGCCGCAACGCGACGCGCGAAGACTTCGACCGCGTGCTGCGCACCGTCCGAGGCGGGAGCGTCGACGTCGGGGGCTATATCACCCATCGGGCTGCGCTCGATCAGACGATCGAATCGTTCGAAGGGTGGCTGAGGCCGGAGTCGAACGTCATCAAGGCGATGGTCGAGCTGTAGGGAGAGAACATTCGCATGGTCGCACAACGGTAGGCGGAAGCGCATAGGATGCGGGGAGAACGTTGAAGGAGGGTCCCCTTGCATGTTTACCGCCTACTACCCTCAGGCTGTCTATTTTCCTCAAGGCGCCTACTTTCCGCCTGCCGGCGATTACGGATACCGGGCGACCTTTACACCCGTCTGGGCGACCAGCTTCGCCGAAGCGACCGAGATGATCAAGGAAGCCGTCCAAGGAGAGCGCAACGACGAGCTGTTCTACGACCAGCTCATCCGAATGGCCCCCGATCGGGCGCAAGCCGATCTGATCGCGTCGATCCGAGACGACGAGCGTCAGCACAACCGAATGTTCAGGGAGATGTACGCGATCCTGACGGGCCGACAGGTGCCTCCCGCCGCCAACGAGCCGCCGGAGCGCTTCGGGACTTATGCCGAAGGCTTGGAAAAAGCGCTCATGGGCGAACTGGCGGCAGTCGAGAACTATCGGCGCATCTGGTTCGGGCTGCCTCCCGGCATTTACCGGGACACGGCGTACGGCATTATCCTCGACGAGCAGAAGCATGCCGACAAATACAACTACCTGCTGGGCAAGAACAGAACCTAGCTTAACCGCAAAGCGATTTGCGGTTTTTTTGTTTTCTGCCGTCGTACGAGCTTGCAGAGACATCCGGAACGGATAAACAGAACGACCGAATCGAACCTTTTCTCCGCTGAAGGTGTATCTACTATAGCAACTGCCAAGAAAGGAGAATCGTTCCTTGACGGAGTCCCCCCTGTCGGAAGAGCAAGCGAGAGAGATGTTCATCGCCCACTCGCCTTACGTGTACGGAATCGCGCTTATGCTGACCCGCTCGAAGACGCTGGCGGATGACGTCACCCAAGAGACGTTCCTGCGGGCGTTTCAAAAATACCATCTATTCGATGCGGCCAAGCCGATCCGGCCGTGGCTGTACCGGATCACCGTGAATTTGACGAGAAATCTGCTGCGCAAGCAGAGGTGGCTCACCTTCTTCGGGCAAATGCCGGAGGAGGCGAGGACGGACTATGCCTCGCTGGACGAGCTGCTGCTCCGGACCGAGCGGGAGCAAGAGCTGTGGCAGGCCGTCAACCGGCTGTCCAAACGAAGACGGGAGGTCGTCGCCTTGCACTATTACGTCGGCTTGCCGCTGCAGGAAGCGGCTTACATCCTCGATATTCCGCTAGGCACTTGCAAATCCCGGCTGCATGCCGCGCTAAAGCAATTGCGAATGGACGAGGCGGATCTGGGTCCGCTCCGCCAGGCGAAGGAGGACCGCGCATGAATCCGCTCCCGAACGAGGCGTACCAAGCCGTGCAAGAACGTCTGTCGAAGCTGTCTCCTTCGGTCCCGTTCGAGCAGATCTGGGACCGGCATCGGCAGGCGAAGCGCCCAAGAAGATCGCGAACCGCGATACGATTCGCCGTCCCCGCGCTGGCTTTGAGTCTCGTTGTCGTTTTGCTGGCCTGGGGCTCGCTCTCTCCGGCGGTTGGCGCAGCCTTCAACCGCATTCCTTTCATCGAGATGCTCATAAAGAAGGGCGGCTACAACAACGGACTTGGCGAGATCGAGCGATTGCACTTGAGCGAGCCTGTGGAGAAGGTCGTGACGGATCGGAATATCCAGCTGACCGTGGTCGAGGCATTCTATGACGGAGTGCAAATCGCAGTGAGCTATCGGGTCGATTATCTGAAGGAGGATGCCATCACGGAGCAGGATGTCGGGGTCTATTATCATATGGGCATTCAAGGGGCAGAGCCGACGATGATGGCCACGCACGAAAATACGATCACGGGCGACCGCACTTTCGTAGGGACGATCCTCATCAGTCTCACGGGTGCCGAGATGCCCGATCGTCCGGTACTGCAATTAGATATAAATCGTATTGGAAAGACGAGCGGAAATTGGAATGTAGCGGTGCCGTTGTCCGCTAAAAGGTCGGCGCCGAACACCAAGACGTTCCATCCCGGGATCGAAGCTTCCGTAGGCGATCATCGGTTCCGTGTCGAAAAGGTAACGATCACGCCGGTGACAACGCTGGTCGTCGTCCGTTCGGACGACAATGAACTAGCCTATCGATTGGAAGACGACTTGGAGACAAGATTATATGATGCAGGAGGCGGCGGCGCGATCAGCGGCGAGAAAGAATTGCACTTCGATCCTCCTGCGGAGATCAACGCCAGGCCGCGGTATCTGACACTGCTCGTTACGGGAAATCGGAGTGGAGGCGGAGAAAATCATACGGAGAATCGTACTGCCGCCTATAACGGGCAGATCCCGCTTGAGCTTGCAGGCAACGGCGGCGGATCGGTTGTCATTCGTGATGTTGCATTTCTAGCAGATCGCACCGAGGTCGAATACGATGCCAGCGATGCCGCGAATCAGCGTCCGATGCTCTATCTCGTAGATGCAACAGGAAAAACCTATTCGCCAATCGGCAATCCGGTTCGAACGGCGACGGACCGTTTTTCCTTCCGCCTCACCTATCCCAAAGTAGAATCCGAGGGGTTGCAGTTCACGATGACGCTGGACGTACCTGACGAAGCCCCGCTTGAGCCGAAACGGGTGAAAATTCCGCTGTCGTGGTGAGTGCCGTTCCGGGCGGCACCGTCAGAGCGTTCAGGCGCGCCATGCGCTTGCGACTTCCTTCGGGATGACTGCACGTTCCCGTCTGAAACACCAATTCCATCCTCCGCGAGCAGGCGCTCGCGGATTTTTTTCTGTCCGATGTCGCCAATTCGGATTGACGACAGGGAGGAGACGGTGAGATAATGTACGCGCGTACATTTATGAATCAAGCCTCAACCGAAAGGATAGAAGCGAGCATGGCAACGCGCAAGGAAGTGGCCGAACTCGCGGGCGTATCGGAGGCCACCGTCTCGCGCGTGCTGAACGGCGTCGGCCCGATCAAGGACGCGACGCGCGAACGCGTGATGGAAGCCGCGGCTCGGCTCGGCTACCAGCTAAACGCCGTGGCGTCCAGCTTCGCCCGGGGGCTCAGCGGCAATATCGGCGTCGTGCTGCCGCACGTGCCGAAGGTTCACCTGTTCTCCACGTACTATTTCTCCGAGATCCTGAGCGGGATCGGCGAAGCGGTGCGAACCGGCGGACACGGGCTGCTGCTGCTCTACCGCGATCCGGGGCAGCCGTTCGACTACGTCTCGCTGTTTCGGACGCGGCGGGTCGACGCCTGTCTGGTGCTTGGGGCTAGCTCGCTGCCGGATGAAGAAGCGGGGATCCGCGCGCTGGCGGAGGAGGACGTTCCCTTCTGCGTCGTCGATCAGCGGTTCGGCGGGCTGCCCGTGCCGGCCGTCATCGCCGATCACGTCAGCGGGAGCTACGTCGCAACCCGGCATCTCCTCGCGTCGGGGCACGCCCGCATCGGCTTCTTGAACGGCTCGCCGCAGTATTCCAACAGCGCGGACCGAAGCCAGGGCTATCGGATGGCTTTGACGGAAGAGGGCATCGCCTGGAACGAGGACATCGTCTACGAGGGCAACTACAGCCGGAAGAGCGGGTACGAGGCGGCGGCGCGCGTGGCGGCCGACTTCGATCGGCTGGACGCGGTGCTGTGCGGCAACGACCGGATGGCGATCGGACTCGTGCAAGGGCTGAAGGAGCGGGGATTCCGCCTGCCGTACGACTTGCCGATCGTCGGCTACGACAACGCGGACGCGTCGAGTCTGATCGATCCGCCGCTGACGACCGTCGAGGTGCCGTTCTACGAGATGGGCTTGCGGGCCGCGAGCCGCCTGCTGAGCCGGCTGGGGGGCGGAGCGGAAGACGCTTCCGCCGGCCTGGAGGTGCTGCCGACCCGGCTCGTCGTGCGCAAGTCCTGCAAGACATCGACGCCTGAGGCGAAGGAGAGCGAGAACGAATGAAAAAAGCGCTGATCGTATGGGGCGGCTGGGACGGCCATCAACCGAAGGAAGTCGCCGGACTGTTCAAAGACATTTTGGAGAAAGAAAGCTTCGAGGTCGAAGTGTCCGACACGCTGGAAGCGTTCGCGGATGCGGATAGGCTGAAGTCGCTCGATCTCATCGTGCCCTGCTGGACGATGGGGCGGATCGAGCAGCAGTGGGTGAACAACGTATCCGAAGCGGTCCAATCGGGCGTAGGCCTCGCGGGCGTTCACGGCGGCATGTGCGACGCCTTCCGCGAGAACACCGACTGGCAGTTCATGACCGGCGGCCAGTGGGTGGCGCATCCCGGCAACGACGGGACCGAATACGTCGTCAACATCAAGCACAGCTCCAGCCCGCTCGTCGCCGGGCTCGAAGATCTCACGGTGTCCACGGAGCAATATTACCTGCACGTCGATCCCGCCGTCGAAGTGCTGGCCACGACGCGGTTCCCGGTCGCGCCGGGTCCGCATTCGCTGAACAAAGCGGTCGACATGCCGGTTATCTGGACGAAGCGTTGGGGCGTCGGCCGGGTCTACTACAACGCGCTCGGCCATCAAGCGAATATCATCGCGCTGCCCGAAGTGACGGAGATGATGCGCCGCGGCTTCCTGTGGTGCGCCGAGGGCAAAGCGGAGGCGGCCAAGACGGGTTACGCGCAAGGCTCGGCATACACGGGCATGCAAGACAATCAGCTGTAACTTAACCGGAGAGAGGAACGGGAATCCATGGACAAGATCAAAGTCGGCATTATCGGTACGGGGAATATCAGCGGCATCTACTTCCAGAACGGCAGCCGGTTCGATTCGATGGAGGTCGTCGCCTGCGCGGACTTGGACGTCGAGCGGGCCAAAGCGAAGGGCGCCGAGCATGGCGTGCGGGGCTGCTCCGTCGAGGAGCTGCTCGCGGACCCCGACATTCGGCTCATCATCAACCTGACCATCCCGCAGGCGCACGCTTCGGTCTGTCTGCAAGCGCTGGAAGCGGGCAAGCACGTCTACGTGGAAAAACCGTTCGCGGTGACGCGCGAGGACGCCAAACGCGTCCTGCGGCTGGCCGAGCAGAAAGGGCTGCTCGTCGGCAGCGCCCCCGATACGTTCCTCGGCGGCGGCATTCAGACGTGCGTAAAGCTGATCGAAGACGGCTGGATCGGCACGCCGATCGGCGCAACCGCCTTCATGGTCGGCGGCGGCCACGAGAGCTGGCATCCGGCGCCGGAATTCTACTATCAGAAGGGCGGCTGCCCGATGTTCGACATGGGGCCGTACTACTTGACCGCGCTGGTCGCCATGCTGGGGCCGATCTCCCGCGTGACCGGATCTGCGCGCATCTCCTATCCGGAGCGCACGATTACGAGCCAGCCGAAGTACGGCCAGAAGGTACAGGTGGAGGTGCCGACGCACGTCGCGGGCATTCTCGACTTCGCGTCCGGGCCGGTCGGGACGATCCTGACCAGCTTCGACGTGAAGGGCGGCTCGGTCTTGCCCCGCATCGAGGTGTACGGCAGTCTCGGCACGCTGCAGGTGCCGGACCCGAACGGCTTCGGCGGCCCGATCGGCATCTGGCGCCACGGCGCGAAGGAATGGTCCGAGATCCCGCTGACGCACGGCTACGCGGAGAACGCCCGCGGCGTCGGCGCGGCCGATATGGCGAAGGCGATCCAGACCGGGCGCAAGCATCGCGCCAACGGCGAGCTGGCGTATCATGTGCTGGAAGCGATGCACGGGCTCCACGACGCCTCCGAGCAGGGCAAGCACTACGTCATGGAGAGCACGTGCGATCGGCCGGCCCCGCTGCCGCTGGGCCTGCGCGACTTTGAGCTCGACGCTTAAGCGGCGAACGAGAACCGATCCGGACGCGCGAATCGCAGATCTTTCTGCGGTTCGCGCGTCTTTTTGCGAGGAACGCCTTCGTCTAGACCCAAAAAAAGGGCCCGCTCGGAGGGAGGCCACTGAATAACTAAC
>NZ_JACJVP010000057.1 GCF_014212125.1 Cohnella nanjingensis | reverse complement strand
TTCTGTGCAATGCCATTGAGTTTATTTACCTACATCGAGGGGATTCCGCCAGTTTCAGCGAATGTAGGTAATTTATTTACCTACATCGAGGGGATTCCGCCAGTTTCGACAAATGTAGGTAGTTTATTTACCTACATCGAGGGGACTCCGGCATTTTCGGCGAATGTAGGTAGTTTATTTACCTACATCGAGGGGATTCCGCCAGTTCCAGCGAATGTAGGTAGTTTAATTACCTACATCGAGGGGGCTCCGACGGTTTCGGCGAATGTAGGTAGTTTATTTACCTACATCGAGGGGACTCCGGCATTTTCGGCCAATGTAGGTAGTTTAATTACTTACATCGAGGGGACTCCGGCATTTTCGGCGAATGTAGGTCGTTTAACTACCTACATCCGGCGGGATCCGAAGTTGGGGGCGGAGGAGAGCCGTCTTGAAGACGCACAAAAGGCCCTCCCGGAGGAGGGCCTTCCCTTCGCGTATAGCTTGCACGGCTGCTGCGCTGCGTCACCGCGACGCGCAGCGCCCTGTGGCGCCTCTCGCGCTCGGCGAGCGGCTGGCGCGCTTACTTGCCGGCCGAGGACGATGCGCTCGGCGAGGCGGGTGCGGATGCCGAAGGCGACGCGCTAGGCGACGGGGACGGAATCGGCGGCAGATTCTTGATCTCCTTGATCAGCTTCGGCAGCTCGTCCGACATGAACTTGTCGATGCTCTCGGAGCTGAGCGTCTGCTTGATCTCTTCCTTGGCCTTGTCGTCGAACGCTTGGCCGCGCTTCTCGACCTTCATCACGTGGTAGCCGTACTCGGTCTCGACCGGATCGCTGATCTTGCCGATCGGCAGCGTCTTGGCGGCGTTCTTGAACGCTTCGACATAGGATTCCGGATCGGCGTTCTCGTAGAGTCCTCCGGTTGACGCGGAGCCGCTGTCGTCGGAATATTCCTTCGCGAGCTCGGTCCAGTCGCCGCCTGCTTCGAGCTTCGTCTTCACTTCGTTAGCCAGCTTCAGGGCGTCCGCCTTCGGGCGGTCCTTCTGTTCCTTGTCCTTGAAGCCGATCAGGATGTGGCGAACCGTCACGCGGCTGTCGAACTTCGCCTTGTTCTTGTCGTAGTAGGCTTTGACTTGGTCGTCCGTGACCTTCAGATCGGCGTCCTTCAGCATGATCATCTGCTCGCTGATGTACTGCTTCATCTGATCTTCGGTCAGGCCGCCGTCCTTCATGGCCTTCTTCGTAGCTGCGTCGGCGTCGAGGGACTTCTTGATCTGCGCGAACTGATCGTCCGCTTCTTTCTGCCCCTGCGTCTTGGCTTCGTCCGAGGCGCGCGCGCTCAGCAGACGGATCGCGACGAATTGCTTCAGGATGCTCTCTTGGACCGAAGGCTCGTCCACGATGCTCGCGTACATCGGATTAACCATTTTCATAAACGTTTTGTAAGACGCGAATTCTTTGTTCGTTACTTGACCGCCCTCGTATACCGCTACGACTTTGTTGGCGTCTTTCTTGCCGCAGCCGGACATGAGAACGGCGAGCAGAACGACTGCCAGCAGCCCAAGGCCGAGCCGGCGGTACGATCTGCGTTTAGGGTGCAACATCCTGTAATTCCCCCTTGATCTTGGTCACTTCCTGATATTGTACCAGAAACTCCTCGACAAGCGCCAACATGGCGTCGTCGTCCAAACGTTTGACGTTCAGGCGCGCGGCGGGCTGCGGAGAGAGCGAGACCAGCTGCAGGCGGCCCTGGTGCTTCGCCTCCAGCGCCTTGAGCTTCGGCTCCTCGATCTCCTCCCGGCGGCGCTCCTCGAACTTGAGATGCACGTCGTCCCCGCGCTTCACGATCGACTCGATGCCGTAGCGGCGCCCGTACACCTTCAGCCGCGCGACAGCGAGCAGGTTTAGCACCGACTTCGGCGGGTCGCCGAACCGGTCGGTCAGCTCGTCGAACAGGTCGCTCACGTCGTCCAGCGACGCGGCGGCCGCGACCTTCTTGTAGATCTCGATCTTCTGAATGCTGTCGTAGATATAGTCCGGCGGCAGATACGCGTCCACGCCGATGTCGAGCTGCGTGTTGACCGGCGCGGGCGGGAGCGCCTTGCCGCCGTGCCACTCCGCCTTGCGCGCCTGAATCTCCTCCGCCAGCATCTGCGAGTACAGATCGAAGCCGACCGACGCGATGAAGCCGTGCTGCTCCGCGCCGAGCAGATTGCCCGCGCCGCGGATCGACAGGTCGCGCATCGCGATCTTGAAGCCCGAGCCGAGCTCGGTGAACTCCTTGATCGACTGGAGACGCTTCTCGGCCACTTCGTTCAGCACCTTGTCCCGCTGATAGGTAAAGTAGGCGTACGCGATCCGGTTGGACCGCCCGACCCGTCCGCGCAGCTGATACAGCTGGGACAGGCCCATCTTGTCCGCATCGTGCACGATCAGCGTGTTGACGTTCGGGATGTCCACGCCCGTCTCGATAATGCTGGTGCTGACCAGCACGTCATACTCGCCGTCGAGGAAGTCGAGGATCGTGCGCTCGAGCTCCTGCTCCGACATCTGGCCGTGCGCGACGGCGATGCGGGCGTCCGGCACGAGCGCGGTGATCTGCTCGGCCATCTGGTAGATGCCTTGAACGCGGTTGAACAGGAAGTATACCTGTCCGTCCCGGGCCATCTCTCGCTCGATCGCCTCCCGCACCAGCGTCGGGCTGTATTCGACCACGTAGGTCTGCACGGGGAAGCGGTTCTCCGGCGGCGTCTCGATGACCGACAGATCCCGCACCCCCAGCATCGACATGTGGAGCGTGCGGGGGATCGGCGTCGCCGTCAGCGTGAGGACGTCCACGTTCGTCTTGAGCCGCTTCAGCTTCTCCTTGTGCGAGACCCCGAACCGCTGCTCCTCGTCCACGATGAGCAAGCCCAGATCCTTGAACACGACGTCCTGGGAGAGCAGCCGGTGCGTCCCGATGAGCACGTCGACGGTGCCGGCCTTGACGCCTTTGATCGTCTCGTTCTGCTCCTTGCGGGAGCGGAAGCGGCTAAGCACTTTAATATTGAAAGGATAGCCGGAGAACCGTTCGCGGAACGTCTCGTAATGCTGCTGCGCGAGGATCGTCGTCGGGACGAGGACGGCCACCTGCTTGCCGTCGATCGCCGCCTTGAACGCCGCGCGGATCGCCACTTCGGTCTTGCCGTAGCCGACGTCTCCGCATAACAGACGGTCCATCGGGCGCGGTTGTTGCATATCGACCTTGATCTCTTCGATCGCCCGCAGCTGGTCCGTCGTCTCGTCGTAAGGGAACATCGCCTCGAATTCCTGCTGGTACGGCGAATCCTCGCCGAATCCGTGGCCCTCGGTCGCCTGGCGCTCCGCGTACAGCTTGATCAAGTCGTCGGCGATGTCCTTGACGGACGATCGCACCTTCGACTTGACCCGCGTCCAGTCCGCGCCGCCGAGCTTGTTGACCTTCGGATCCTTCTCCTCGGAGCCGACGTACTTCTGGATCAGGTCGAACTGCTCGACCGGCACCGACAGCCGGTCGCCGCCCGCATAGATGATATGCAAATAGTCCTTGTGAATGCCGCCCATCTCGAGCGTCCCGATGCCGAGATACTTGCCGATCCCGTGGTTCTGGTGAACGACATAGTCGCCGACCTTGAGCTCCGTATAGCTCTTGATCCGCTCGGCATTGTCCATGCGCCGGTCGACGCGCCGCGCCTTCCGCTGCTTCTGGGTGAACATCTCCCCTTCGGTGATGACCACGAGCTTGACGGACGGCAGCTCGAAGCCGCTCTGCAGGTTGCCCTGAGCGATCTCCGGCGTCTCGATATGGTAGTCGTCTAGCACGCGGCGCATCCGCTCCGCCCGTTCCGCGTTGCCCGCCAGCATGACGATGTGGGCGCCGCCTTTGCGCCAGCGCTCCATCTCCGCCTTCAGGACGTTCATCTGCCCGTGGAAGTTCTGCATCGCCCGGCAGACGAAGTTCACGATGTTCTGCGGCTGCGTATGCGGGATCTGACGCACGAACAGCGACATATAGACCGTCTGGAACGCCTTCGGATAGAGCGCTTGCTCGGCCGGGACGGCCAGGACGAAGCCGGGCAGGCACTTGCCCTGCTGCAGCAGGTGCGTCGTCCATTCCGTCTCGTCCCGCTCCAGCTGCCGCGCCGTTTCTCCGAGCCGGTTCGGTTCGTCCATGAGCAGCACGGTATCGCGCGGCATATAATCCAGCAGCGTCTGTCGCTCCGGATAGAGCAGAGAGATATATTTGTAGATTTCGGAGAAATACACGTTTTGTCGCAGAAAGTCGATTTCCCGGGTAATTTCGGTGCGCAGCCGCTCCTTGGCCTGCCGATCCGACATCTTCTCCAGCTGCGCCTCTAGCAGATCGAAGGCATGCTGCGCGGCATTCTCGAACCGCCGTTCGTCCGCGATGATCTCCCGGCACGGCCGCACGGCATATGCGTCCAACTTGTCGACGGAGCGCTGATCGGTCGGATCGAACGTGCGGATCGAGTCGATCTCGTCGTCGAACCACTCCACCCGCACCGCCGTGGACGACGTCAGCGGGAAGAAGTCGGCGATGCCGCCGCGCACGCTTAAATGGCCCTTCTGCTCGACGCGGTCCACCCGCTCGTAGCCGAGGCCGATCATGCGGCGGAGAAAATCGTTCATGGAGAGCGTGTCGCCCACGCGCAGCGTCACCAGGGCGTTCGCCATCGTGCCGCGGTCCGGCTGGAAGCGCCGGATGCCGGAGAACGGCACGACAATAACCCCGCGGAAGCCTTCCGCGAGTTGGAGCAGGACGTCCATCCGGCGCGCCGACGTCTCGGGACTCGAGATCGCCGTCTCGGCGGCGATCAGCTCGTTGGCCGGATACAGCAGCACCTCTTCGGCGGAGAGACACTCCTGCAAGTCTTCCGCCATCTTCTGCGCCGCGAACATGTTATGGGTAACGACGAGCACGGGACGACTGAGCTCCCGATACATCGAAGCGATCATCACTTGGCGGGCCGAGCCGGATAATCCCGCTACCAACTGCTCCCGCATATTGCCTTTGACGCCCGCCAGTACGGATTGGAAGTCGGGGTCTGTAGCAAACGTATTCATCAACGGCTTCATCGCGTTTCCCCTTATCGGTCGATTCTAATCTAGGCTCCCGCATCCGGGACGGCAGGTTGTCGAGACGATCGGGAAGTAGGAAGAGCAATGAATTTCCTCTCCAAATCGTTCAAAAAGAAGCCTCGGCACACGCCAAGGCCTCTCCATTGTCCTCAGGTCACGGGACGCTATTGAAGCGGATTGGTCAGCAGCGCCAGCTCCGGATGGTTCTCCAACGTCTGGCTGCAGTAATCGCAAATGACTTGGACCGTTACGTCCCCGTTAGAATTATACGCTATTATACGCTTTCGCTCTTCGGGGGTCAAGAAATGAAGACCCAGCCGGTATTCGGATACCTGGGCGTTGTCGAAGCTTCCGAGCGGCATCTGACAATGTCGGCAAACGTAGTTTACAGCCATGTGTATGCCTCCTAAAGGTAGGTTATGCGGCAACTCGCCGCGATTCCTTTAGTATGCCCGGCAAAAGGTGGTTTTAAGCGCAGACGCTGCCTGCTACTTGCCGTTGAACCGCGCCATCGTCTCGTCGAACGGATGCGCCAGCGCATACTCGATCGCGTCGCACGCATCCTCGATCATCTTGCGCAGCTCGGCCTGCTCGGCCTTGGCGAATGGCGCCAGCACGTAGTCGACGATCTGCATGCCGTTCGTCGGCCGGGAGATGCCCATCCGCACCCGATTGAACACTTGCGTGCCGGTGTGCTGAATGATCGACTTGATGCCGTTGTGGCCGCCCGCGCTGCCTTGATAGCGCAGCCGGATCTTCCCCGTCTCCGTATCCAGGTCGTCATAGACGACGATGCCGTCGGAGAGCTCCGCCTTATAGAAGTCCATGAACGCGCGGACCGATTCGCCCGACAGGTTCATATAAGTCATCGGCTTCAGCAGCGCCACCTTCGCGCCCTGGACGCGCGCTTCGCCGTACAAGGCTTTGCACTTGCTCTGATTCACCTGCGTATTCCAGCGCCGGGCCAGCTCGTCCACGACCATGAAGCCCGCGTTGTGCCGGGTCGCCTCATAGGCGGGTCCGGGATTGCCTAGTCCTACGATCCATCGCATTGGTTCGATACCTCCAAAGTCCTCGTTCCCCGCATTCATCCGGCCGCTCCGTCCTTCGGAGAGGCCAAGGCCATATTGTCGAAGACGGTTCAGAAAAGCGCGCATTAAGCATATCCTTCCTGGATGTTCCAAAAATATTGCGTCCGATTGCAACGATTTGAATTTCTGATGTGTCTTCTCTAATACAAGCGCTTCAAAGAAAGAGGGGTGATAGGGATGTACATGAACGGTCAGATGATCTACGATGACCGCCACTTCGAAGATCACATCAGCGCCGACGTGCCGGTACAGATCTACCAAGGGCAGTCGCACAGCGACATCGGGTTCATCGAATATTATGGCAAAGAATTCGTCCAGGTCAACAACATTTTGTACAATCGCAAGCA
Source organism: Cohnella nanjingensis (assembly GCF_014212125.1). Taxonomy (GTDB): domain Bacteria; phylum Bacillota; class Bacilli; order Paenibacillales; family Paenibacillaceae; genus Cohnella; species Cohnella nanjingensis. The sequence goes on along the minus strand of NZ_JACJVP010000057.1, from coordinate 32,098 downwards.
GTTCACCTTTGTCTCCAGACCCGGTTATTGAGTAAGGCTAGCCAGATTAGCGGGCCAAAGTCGTACCCGCCGTCCTCTGGAGAGGCGATAAACGCAAGAAGAACCGTCCGGGCCGGGAACCCAGGCGGTTCTTCTTTTTTGGATGGATCAAGGACGTCAAGCCTGCAGCTTGCCGGCCGGGGAGTCGGTCAGCCGCGGCAGCAGCCAGGCTTTGGAGCGGTTCGCCGTGTGCATCGCGCCCCAGAACAGCAGCAGCGCCGCGATCGTATGGAAGGCCGCAAGCCAGCCGATGTCCGAGAAGACCCGGACCGACATGTGCTGGAACGAGATAAGCAGGAAGAGCGCGAGCGGAATCCACCGCAGCGTGCCCCGGATGCGTCCGCCGAAGGACAGCAGGAACATGATCGGCGGCGCGAATTCAAAGTAATTGACGAACTTGGCGTGCATCGCCCAGTTCTCGGAGCCCGCGAACGTCCCGAGTCCCGCCAGGAACACTTGAATGACGATGCAGACGAACGTGACGACGGCCAGAAACGCATACAGCACCCTTACGTAACGATTCCCCTCCGCGCTCGGTTTGGCGCTTCCCATCTTCCATATCCCCTCTCATGGTATCCGAATCCGGCAGCATGCGATCGGATCGCATGCGGTCTATTCGTTTATAAATTGAAGCGGTACCCGACGCCCCAGATCGTCTCGATCCGCTCCGGCTTCGACGGATCGCGCTCGATCTTCTCGCGCAGCCGGCTGATATGCACGGTCAGCGTCGCGAGATCGCCGTACGAATCGAGCCCCCAGACCCGCTCGAACAGCTCTTCCTTGCGGAACACCCGATTCGGCTGCGAGGCCATGTAGAGCAGCAGGTCGAACTCTTTGGTCGTCAGCGGCGTCTCCTTGCCGGCAGCGAACACTTGGCGCGAACGCTTGTCGATGACGAGGTTCGGCAGCCGGATCCGACTGCTGGCGGGCGCGCCGTCTGCATCCGCTGCGCCGCCTTGGGTCAGCCGCTCGTAACGGGCGAGGTGCGCCTTCACCCGGGCGACGAGCTCTCCGACGCCGAAAGGCTTGATCATATAATCGTCCGCGCCTAGACCGAGACCCCGGATCTTGTCGACCTCTTCCTTCTTGGCCGACACCATCAGGATCGGGATCTCCTTCACCTCCCGCACCTGGCGGCAAATCTCGTAGCCGTCCAGCCCCGGGAGCATCAGATCGAGCAGCAGCAGATCGAACGGCTCCCCGAGCGCGCGCCGCAGCCCCTCGTCACCGGTAGAAGCGACCTCGACCTGGAAGCCGCCCGCTTCGAGGAAGTCCTTCTGCACCTCCGAGATGACGCTGTCGTCTTCGATGATCAAGATGCGCTTACTCATCGCGTTCCTCCTCCTCCTCCTCCGTGCCGCCCGGGCGTACGTCATCGCCGGACGTCTCCTCGTCCTGCGCGGCCCGCTTCAAGGTGAAGGCGATCGTCGTCCCCCGACCCGGCTCGCTCTCCGCCCATACCGTTCCGCCGTGCGCCTCGATCAATTGCCGGACGATGGACAGGCCGAGTCCGCTGCCGCCCGCCGCCGCGTTCCGCGAAGGATCGGCGCGATAGAACCGCTCGAAGACGCGAGGCAGCGCCTCGGGGCCGATGCCGCGGCCGTTGTCCCGGATCCGGACGGCGACTTCGGCTTCGGACGGACCCGGCTTCAGCGAGATCGAGAGCTCGCGCTCGTCCTTGTCCATGAACTTCAGGCTGTTGGCCGCGATATTGGCGATCACCCGGCCCAGCTTCTCGCGGTCGGCCGTCACCGGCACGGCACGTCCCGGCTCGGGCGCGTCCAGTTGGATGCGGACGCCCTTGAACTGCGGATCGTGCGTCATCTCCTCCGCGATCCGGCGCAGATAGCCGGCCAGATCGATCGTCTCGAAGCGGAACGGCTCCCGCTTGAGGTCCAGCTTGGAGAAGAGGAACAGCTCGTCGATCATCCGGTCCATGTCGGCCGCCTTGCGGCCGATCATGTCGACGTACTTCACGCGCTTGTCGGGCGTGTCGGCGATGCCGCCGCGAAGGCCTTCGACGCAGCCCGCAATCGCGGCGATGGGCGTCTTGAGATCGTGGGAGATGTTCGAGAGCAGCTCCTTACGGTTGTCCTCGTACTGCAGCTGCAGCGCGATCGACTCCTTCAGCCGCAGCCGCATCTCCTCGAACGCTTCGCCCACCTCGCCGATCTCGTCCTTGCGGCGGACGAGCGCGGTCTCGCCCAGCTCGCCGTCCTTGATGCGCTCCGCCGCGCGCTTCAGCGCCTGCAGCGGGCGGATGATGCTGCGCGAGACGAAGTAAGTCAGCAGACCGTTGGTCAGCACGATGCCCAGGATGAGCGCTAACGGGATCAGAGGGAAGAATCTCTGGAAGAGACGCAGGCGATCGCTTGTGTTTTTCAGGAAATAGACCGTGTCCCCGTCGACCGTCTGACGGTCGACCGAATAGCTTAGCTCGCCGAGCTGCAGGTAGTACGCCTTCCATGGCGGGCCTCCGACATCCCGGTCGCGCTCCCGCTCCAGCGTATAGGCCTTCAGCGCGTTCAGCAGCTCGCCGTCGCTGCCGGCTGCCTGCGCGGAAGGGGCCAGCGCTTCGGACAAGTGCAGGAGGCGTCCGTCCCGCTCGACCGCCAGCCCCATGTTCATCTCGGCGAGGCGCTCGTCCGCCGCCCGCAGGAACGGTTCGTCCGCGAGCAGCTTCGGTTCCCGGACGACGGCGAACAGGAAGCCCTCGGACCATTCGCCCGCGAACAGCTGCTGCGACTGGAACGGCGGCTGCGGCTTGTCCGCGGCCTCTCCGCCGCCGAACGACGAGAATGCCGCAATGGCCGTCGCCGCCACGAGCACGACCGGAATCACGATCATGGCTATATAGGATAGAATCAATTTTTTGCGTATCGACATGCCGATATTCCGCTCCCTCCGGTGTCTTGCTTATCCTTATCATACTAAGCAAGACTAAACGGCGGCTAAATTCATTTCTAAATAAAGTATAAACAGCCGCCGGCCCGGAACATACCGCTCTCGGACAGCCTGCCGCGCGCATGCGGAAAAACCCTGCGTCAGCGAAGAGAACGGGACTAGCCGCGCTCCGTCTCCGGCTTCCGAGGGTCCGAAGGTTCATGGGTCACGCTTGCATATCGAGGCGGTTGAAAGTCTAGTCGCGAATCTCCGCGATCAGCTCGATCTCCACCGGCGTATGGAAGGGCAGCTCGCTCGTCCCGATTGCGGAACGGGCATGCTTGCCGGCGTCCCCGAACACCTGCACGAGCAGATCCGAAGCCCCGTTCATCACGTACGGCTGGTCGGCGAACTCCGGCGCGCTGTTGACGAAGCCGAGCAGCTTCACGATCTTCACGACCCGGTCGAGATCGCCCAGGTAGCCCTTCATGACCGCGAGACAGTTGATGATCGTCTGACGCGCCGCTTCCTGGCCTTGCTCGATCGTCACTTCGCGGCCGAGCTTGCCTGCGTACAGCAGCTCGCCGTCGACGCGGCAGTCTTGGCCGGACAGGTAGATCAGATTGCCGGTGCGACTGCAGGGAATGTAGGTGAAGCGCGGCTCCGGGGATGGGGGCAGGACGATGCCGAGCGCCTCGAGTCGTTGTTCGATCTTGGACATTGCGTTGACCTCCGTATCGGGTGGAATGGTTTAGAGATGGCAGGCAGGCGACGCCTGGCCGATACCGCTTAGCGGATTCAGTTCGGCTACTCGAGCAGGCCTCGCGCGAGGATCGGGTGAGCCTCGTAGCGGTCGCCGCGCTGCATCCAGACTTGGTTGTGCAGATTCACGGTGCTGCAGATATGGTTCGGAACGATGCGCAGCCGGTCTCCGACCCGGAGACCCGCCGCCTGGGCGACCGGTCCCAGCTGGACCATGCCGTGCTCTTCGGTCATGCGCGCCAGCCAGGCGTCTTCATAGCCGACGACCTGGCCGAAGCCTTGCAGATGGAGCGGCGCCGTCCCCGGCTGAACGTCGGTCGCGAACGTCTTGCTCCCGCCGTCGACGATCGCGAGATCGGGCGCGGGCAGACTGACGACGGTGACCAGCACGCTGCCCGCGCAGTCGGCCATGCCGCATACGCCGAAGCCGGCTTGCATGCGGTCCTGATAGACGTAAGTCCCCGGGCGGATCTCCGTCACGCCGGGCACGGCGGCCGCATGCGCGGCGGTCGGCGTCGAGCCGACGCTCACGTCCGCGACGGGGATGCCCTGCGCGCGCAGACGTTCGGCCAGCCGCGCCATCAGCGTGCCCTCCTGCGCGCCGGCCGCCGCCAAATCGCGCGTAGGCTTGCCGTCCAGCAGCGCGCCGCGGAACGTATAGATGCCGGTCAGCCGCAGATGCGGCAGCCGGGCGATCTCCGCGGCCAGCTCCTCCGCCTGCGCATAGGGGACGCCGGTCCGGCTGAGCCCGGTATCGATCTCCAGCCGCACCTTCAGCGGCCATCCATGGCGCGCGGCGCTCGCATCGGCCAGCCGCGCGCCGGCCAGGCTGTCTGCGCCGACGGTCAGATCGATCCGTTCGGCCAGACGCAGCGCGCGCGCAAGCTTGCTCTCCGTCACGAGGGGATAGGCGATGAAGATGTCGGGTATGCCATGGGCGGCCATTACTTCGGCCTCCGACACCTTGGCGACCGTGATGCCGGCCGCGCCCGCTTCGAGCTGTGCATGCGCGACCGACGGCAGCTTGTGCGTCTTGGCATGCGGGCGCAGCTTCACGCCGCGCGCGCGGGCCAGCTCCGCCATGGCGTCGATGTTGCGGGCCATCCGCTCCATATCGATGACGAGCCTTGGCGTCTCCATCTCTTCCAGACCGATCGCGCTCATCTCGCTTCGCCCCCTTCTGCCGCTTGCTGCTTGCTCTCCTCCAAGTAGCTGTACAGCGTGTACTTAGAGATATTGAGATAGGCTCCGATCTTCTCCCCGCCCTTCTTGACGAGGAACGCCCCTTTGGCATCCAGCAGACGAATCATGCGGACCTTGTCGTCCTTCGTCATCGCGGCGACCGGCTTGCCGATCCGCTCCTGCGCCTCCTGAATGAGCGCGCCCAGCAGCTCTCCGACGCTCGTGACGAACGACTCCTTCACTTCCGTCTGCGTCCCCGACCCGATGAGCGACTGCAGCGTATGATTGGCGACCATCAATTCGGTCACGTCGAAGTTCATGCATAGAGACCCGACGACCTCTCCCGCTCCGTTCCTCATATAGAGGGAACTGGAACGCAGGATGCGGCCGTCCTTGGTCTGCGTCATATAGTTCAGCTTGTTCCCGTTCACCGATTGGCCGCGGAGCAGCTCGAGCCCCAGGTTCGTGCCCGGATCGCCGACTTGGCGCCCGGTGACATGCCCGTTCGCGATGGCCACGATCGTGCTGTCGTAGGGGCGCTTCAGATCATGCAGCACCACCTCGCAGCGGTCCCCGAACTGGGCGGCGAGGCCCTCCACCAGATCGGTCAGGAACGATTGCTCGTCATTCACGGACTCCATAGACGACCTCCTCTGGTTACTGCCTGATCGTAAAGCACCCGCAGCCGATTGTCAAACAAAAAGTTAGGAGGCATGAAATAAAGTTTGGACTTGCCTCCTCCCCCGATTGGCGCGTCTCCAATCTCCGCATCGTCCGTCAAAGCGCGCGGTCCGAGGCCAGAGAAGATACGCGCGTGGATTCGCAAACCAAAAAGAAGCGCAGCGACCGTTGCCGGCCGTGCGCTTCCTGCAGTTAAAGTAAGGGGCGTTAGTCTTTCTCGACGGCTTCCGCTGCATTGGAATGATTGACATTCTCTTCGGCCGCATCGTCCATCGCTTCGACCTCGTCTTCGCTGCGTTCCTTCTGCGGCGCCAGAACGGCTACGACGACCGCATCCGCTTCGGGTACGGCGGTTACGCCTTCCGGCAGGTTCAGATCGGCGACGGTCACGTGCTCGCCGAAGCCAAGCGCGCTAATATCGACCTCAATGGATTCAGGCAGGTTCTTCGCGATGCACTCCACCTCGAGCTCGTGCAGGACGACCTGGAGCATACCGCCTTCCTTCTCGCCCGGGCTTGACCCCGTGAACTCGAGCCGGACCGGCGTTTTGATCGTCTGGTTCAAGTCGATCTTGCGGAAGTCGACGTGCAGGACACGGCCGTTCAACGCGTCGCGCTGAATGTCGGTGAGGAGCACGGACTGGCTGCCGCTGCCCTGTACTTCGAGATCCAGTACCGCATGGGGGTTGCACTTCAGGAGCAAGGATAGCTCCTTCGCGTCGAGCGCGATGACGCTCGCCGTGCTAAGGCCCTGGCCGTATACGACGCCCGGGATTTTGCCCTGAGAACGCAATTCGCGCAACGCTCCCTTCGTGGACCGCTGACGGGATTCCGCATGTAATGTACTGTTCATAATCGGGTAACCTCCTGATAGGGTCAAGGCTTACCCTATTTGTACCCTACCGGACCGCAACCTAAACATGCGGCTCGAACAGCTTGCTGATCGACTGATGCTCATGGATGCGTACGATCGCCTCGCCGAGCAGCGGCGCGACCGACAGGACGCGAATCTTGGTCGAGGCGCCGGGATCGCGCAGCGGGATCGTGTCGGTGACGACGATCTCGGTCAGCGGGGACTTCTCGAGCCGCTCCATCGCCTTGCCGGAGAGAACCGGATGGGTGCAGCAAGCGTAGATCTCCCGCGCGCCGGCTTGCTTAAGCGCCTGGGCGGCGAGGCAGATGGTGCCCGCCGTATCGATGATGTCGTCGATCAGGATCGCGGTGCGCCCGGAGACGTCGCCGATGATGTTCATGACTTCGACGACGTTCGGTTCCGGACGGCGCTTGTCGATGATCGCGAGCGGCGCCTGCAGCTCGTCCGCCAGCCGGCGCGCGCGCACGACGCCGCCATGGTCGGGGGAGACGACGACCGGAGCCAGCAGTCCCTTGGTCTGGAAGTAGTCGCCCAGGATCGGCACGCCGAGCAGATGATCCACGGGGATATCGAAGAAGCCCTGGATCTGCATCGCATGCAAGTCCATCGCAATCACGCGGTGGGCTCCCGCCGTCTCGATCAGGTTGGCCACCAGCTTGGCGGTGATCGGGTCGCGGGACCGGGCTTTCCGGTCTTGGCGCCCATAGCCGTAATAGGGAATCACGACATTGATCGTCTTGGCCGAAGCGCGCTTCAACGCGTCCACCATGACGAGCAGCTCCATGAGATGCTCGTTGACCGGCCAGGAGGTGGATTGCACGACGAAGACGTCGGCTCCCCGTACGCTCTCGTTCAGGCGGACGTGAATCTCGCCGTCGCTGAACCGGTTTACCGCAACGTCGCCCAACGGCACGCTAATATTTCGCGCGATCGCTTCCGCCAAGCGCGGATTGGAGCTGCAGGAGAAGATCTTCAATTTGTCATCAGGGTAGTTCATCGGCGCCACCCGCTTTCCAACGAATTATTCCCGTTCTTTCTTGGAACGGGCACGGGCGCGAATTTTGTCCGCGTACCCCGGTTTGTTCACTTGACGTTCCCGGGCGATCGCTACGTCATTCTCTCCCACGTCGTGGGTTATGGTAGATCCCGCTACGACATATGCGCCGCTGCCGACCTTGACCGGCGCGATCAGGTTCGCGTTGCTGCCGATAAAGGCGTTGTCGCCGATCTCGGTCTTCGATTTATTATAACCATCGTAATTGGCCGTAATCGCGCCGCAGCCGATATTCACGTTGGCGCCGACGACGGCGTCGCCCACGTAGCTGAGGTGCGGCACCTTGCTGCCCGCTCCGATGACGCTGTTCTTGATCTCTACGAAGTCGCCGATCTTGACGCCGCGCGCCAGCTTCGTCCCCGGGCGAAGGTAAGCGAACGGACCGACGTTGCTCTCGTCGCCCACCTCGGCCTGTTCCAGTACCGACTGGCGGATCGTTACGCCGTCGCCGACCGTCGCGTCGATGAGATCGGCTTGGGGCCCGATGACGCAGTCCGCGCCGACCGACGTGCGGCCGCGCAGCTGCGAGCCAGGGTGGACGATCGTATCCGCGCCGATCGTCACGTCTGCATCGATATACGTATTAGCCGGGTCGATGAGGGTCACGCCGTTGCGTTGATGCTTGACCGCGATCCGGGCGCGCATCAGACGTTCCGCTTCGGCCAGCATGACGCGATCGTTGACGCCGATCGATTCGGCAGGATCGGCCATGACCGAAGCCGAGATCCGGTCGCCCTGGCTCTGAAGGATGCCGATGACGTCGGTCAGGTAGTACTCGCCTTGCGCGTTGTCGTTCGTCACATGACCCAGGGCCGCGAACAGCTTGCGGTTGTCGAAGCAGTAGGTCCCCGTATTCATCTCGCGGATCGCCGCTTCCTCCGGCGAGCAATCCTTCTGCTCCACGATGCGCAGGACGCCGCCGTCCTCGCCGCGGACGATGCGGCCGTAGCCGGTCGCGTCTTCGAGCACGGCGGTCAGGATCGTCGCCGAGGCGCCTTCCCGTTCATGCAGCGCGACGAGCGCATCGATCGTCTCCGACGTGACGAGCGGCGTGTCGCCGCAGATGATGACGGTGACGCCGTCTTCTTCGCCGAGCATCGGCTTCGCCTGCAGCACGGCGTGCCCCGTACCGAGCTGTTCGTTCTGCAGTGCATATTCTACGCTATCTCCCAGGTGAGCCTGCACCGCTTCGGCGCCATGGCCGACGATGACGACGGTCCGCTCGCATGCCGCACCGCGCACCGCTTCGAGCGCATGGCTGACCATCGGCTTCCCGCAAACCTGATGCAGCACCTTATATAGCTTGGACTTCATCCGTTTTCCCTGACCGGCTGCAAGCATAATTGCCATTCTCGACATGATGAATGATCCTCCTTCTCGCACGTTCAGCAATTCTCTAGTGAATCATAGCTTATTCGGCGAAAAATGAAAAGAGAGCCGAAAATAGGCTCTCTTTCCCATGATCATTCAAAATATTGGGCAAAGGCGTCCCGAAGTCCCGATAATCTTCGGTAAAAACGAAATCGCCTCCTACGAAGAAGGCGATGCCGTCCTTACTCCCCTCCGCGAAATATCCGGCCGCGGCCGGAATCGTTTCGCGCCAAGCGAACACGTTTTATTATGCACCCTCAACCAGTACTTCTTCTTCCTGAGCTGCGCGCTCATACTCGGCCAGCACGGCGGATTGGATCTTCTCGCGCGTACCGGAAGAGATCGGATGAGCGATATCGCGGAACTCCCCGTCGGGCGTCCGTTTGCTAGGCATTGCTACGAACATGCCATTGTTGCCGTCAATGACCCGAATGTCGTGAACGACAAATTCGTTGTCAATGGTAATGGAAGCAATAGCCTTCATGCGCCCCTCGGAATTGACGCGGCGGAGTCTCACATCTGTAATTTGCACTTGTGTTCACCACCTTTGCCCCATCAGAAGACTTGGTGTAATATTCCACAAATCCGTGCAAATTCCTTCTTATTATTGGAAAAACGGCTGCTAAAATTAAATTTATTTTTTAATTCCTTACAGTATCGACAGATATCTCCGCAATTAGCTCAATTTCGACAAAAACATCCCTGGGCAGGCGCGCGACTTCGACAGTCGATCGGGCCGGCGTATGGTCTCCGAAGTAACCTGCGTAGACCGCATTGAACGCCGCGAACTGGTTCATGTCCTTCAGGAACACGGTGGCTTTGACCACGTTCGCCAGCGTCGCGCCTTCGGCGGCCAATACCGCCTGCAGGTTGCGGAACACCTGGTGCGTCTGTTCCTCGATGCCCCCGGCGACCAGCTCGCCCGACGGCATAAGCGGGATCTGACCGGATGTGAAGAGAAGCTGTCCGACGCGGACCGCTTGCGCGTATGGACCGATGGCGGCAGGCGCTTCCGAGGTGGCGACAATCTTGAGAGACATGATTCGTTCCTCCGTTTCGGATATTAGAAGTAGTTGCCCGGTTGGACCGTAATATGGCGGGTCTTTAGATCGACTTCGGTCAACCGCGCGAGCGACGTGTAGTCGTGCAGCAGCCGCTCTTCGTTGTCGATCTCGCCGGATTCGACGAACACGCCGACGCCGGCGACGTACGCCCGGAATTCGTGCAGCAGGTCGACCATGCCCTGAATCGTGCCGCCGGCCTTCATGAAGTCGTCGATGATCAGGACGCGCGATTGCTCCTTCAGCGCGCGACGGGCCAGCGACATCGTCTGGATGCGCTTCGTGGAACCGGATACGTAATTGATGCTGACGACGGAGCCCTCCGTGACCTTGTGGTCGCGGCGGACGATGACGACGGGCACGTTCAAATATTGCGAAGTGGCGTGGGCCAACGGGATGCCCTTGGTCTCCACGGTCATGATGCAGTCGATCTCGCGGTCGGCGAAAGCCGTGGCGAACATGCGGCCGACTTCCTGCATCAGCCCGGGTTGGCCGAGAAGATCAGTCATGTACAGATAGCCGCCCGGCAGCAACCGGTCCGGCTGCTCGAGCATGCGGCAGATGTCGGCGATCTTCACGAGCGCCTCGTCCTTGCGGCACTTCGGAATGAAGCGCACGCCGCCGGCGGCGCCCGCCAGCGTATGCAGTTCGCCGATGCCGTCGTCCTCGAATACTTCTTTGATGATCGCCAGATCTTCGCTGATCGAAGACTTGGCGGACTGATATCGGTCAGCGAATGCTGTCAGCGAAATTAACGTATGAGGACGGGCTAATAGGTATTGCGTCATTTCTACGAGACGCGCGCTACGTTTCAACTTTTTCACAATGCCTCTCTCCCGTCCAAAAACCGAATAATTTAACGCTATCATAACATTTTTATCCGGTTTTGGGCAAGGAGTCTCCTTTTTCAATGGGAATGTATCTTACATTCGGTGTGACCTCGTAATCTTCGTCGCCTATGTAAGCATGCGGACGACGTAGACCTCCTTGCAGAACCCGCGCAGCCCGTTATAGATACGGGCGACTTTGGATTCCTTGGACACCAGTCCGAACACGGTCGGACCGCTGCCCGACATGAGAACGCCGTCCGTGCCGAGCCGCTTCATGACTTCCTTGATCTGTCGGACCTCCGGGTAACGGTCCAGCGTCACCGACTCGAGCACGTTGCCGAGTCCGGCGCATACATCCGCGAAGGAATCGTTCCGGATGGCCTCCAGCATGCGCGGGATGGAGGGATGCTCGCGGATCTCGTTCGCTCGCAGCTTCCCGTAGACGTCGGCCGTCGAGACGTTGATCGGCGGCTTGGCGAGTACGACCCAGCAGGCCGGCGGCGGCGAGATGCTCTCCAGCTGCTCTCCCCGCCCCCGGGCCACGGCCGTCCCTCCGCGTACGCAGAAGGGGATGTCCGAGCCGAGTTCCGCCCCGAGTTCCTCCAGCTCCCGAACCGACAATCCCAGCTCCCATAGCCGGTTCAGTCCCCGCAGCGCCGCAGCCGCGTCGCTGCTGCCGCCCGCCAGGCCCGCCGCGACGGGGATCTGCTTGTCCAGATGAATATAGACGCCCTTGCGGACGCCGTAGCGTTCCTTGATCAAGCGCGCGGCCTGAAAAGCCAGGTTCTTCTCGTCGAGCGGGATGAAGCCGGCTTGGCTGGAGAGCACGATCTGATCGCGCGGCAGCTCCTCCATCTCCAAGCGGTCGGCGAGGTCGACCATCGTCATGATCATTTCCACTTCATGATATCCGTCATCCCGCTTGCGAAGCACGTCCAGCAGCAGATTGATCTTGGCCGGCGCCTTCTCGTATACCTTTGTCATGGTTATCACCTGCTAAGCGAGCTTGTCCGTCAATGTATCGTTCCTGCGATCGCGAAAAGCTTTACATATTATAACAAACCCCGGCCCGAATTGCGATTTGCCGGTTACGCCCGCGGACTCCGCCGTGCAACGCTCGCTATTGAGCGCAGACGCGATCCGCGCATATGTAAAGACGGCGGTCCGCCCCTGCCGGAATCCGCCGCCATCGTATCTAGCCGATCGTGCCGTTAGCGCTGCTGCTGACGGGCCGCCGCCTGTTCGGCGATCTGGATGGCCCGCTTGACCATATTGCCCGCGTCTTTGGCTTTGATGCCGCCCCAGCCTTCCTCCTGGACCGTATCGTAGAACCCGAGATCCTTGGCGAGCTCCGTCTTGAACTGCTCGGACATCGTGCTGCGTCTGCGGCTCATTCGTCATCGCCCCCTTCGCGCAAGTGACGCCTTCGTCGGCGTTCCGCGCTAGGATGCCCTCGAACGGCTCCGTTCATGCAAAACGGGCAGCGCGCGCGAGATTCGCGAGGGCTGCCCGTACAAGTTAAACCGAGTCAATGCGACAAGTAACTGATGCGAACTTGGCCTTCTTCATTGCAGAGCATCACTTCGACGGACTCGGTCAGAATGTCTGCATAGCTGTACGAGACGCGCTTGAATGCATTCTGTTCCTGATCCAACTTGACGATGAACACCGATGGGTAAATTTCCTCCAGCACGCCCGTGCGTTCGATGGTTTTACGGCGGCCACCGTTGGCGCGGAGCATGATCTTGGCGCCGATATGCGGCTCCAGGCTTCGTTTAATTTCCAGAAGCGCGTTTTTGGACATGTCCACTACCACCTCTTTCCCTGTTAATTATAACTAAAAAGAGGTGGTTTGTCAAATCGGTGAAATATTATAACAGTACCCAAGTTTTATTGTCAACAATGTTTTCTTCAATGTAGAAGGCTTTTTGTTGAAATTAGGCCTTTGGATGGAAAGTTACGCAAATTCCGCGCTTGGTGTCACCGACGACGGCAGCTTGATGTTCGGCACGCCGACGCGGTACTTGCCCACCGTCTCCACGCCGCCGACGCCATGCATGCCGCTGATCGTATGCGAGATCACGTCCGAGATGTCGATCGTCTCGCGGAACGGCGTGAATGCCGCCCTTACCGCCACGTACACGGGATCGAGCGCATGGATCATGATCCGGCCGGGGGAGCTCGCGAAGTTCGATCCCGCATGGAGCAGCGCCTCGAAGTGCGATTGGCACGCCCCGGCGACGACGACGAGCGAGTCGCGGCTGCGCTCGTAGCCGCGGGCCACATGGACCGCATTGACGAAGTTGACCGAGTTCTTGTAACTGGACAAGGCTAGAAGATCGCTGCGGGACTTCAAGACGCCGTCGTGGCCCGTGATGACGACGATGTCGGGACGCACTTGCGGCAGCAGCCGCGCGACCAGCATCGGCATCTGCGATTCATGACAATGCACGCCCTCGGCAGGCACGTGGAGCTGATTGTAGACCGCCATGCTCTTCCTCAGGTAGTTCGCGTCGCCATCCAGATGGAGCACCTTGCCGGGCAGCTCGAAGAACTGCCGGCGCGGAACGGACTCCTTCGCATACGCCGACTGTGCCTGCTCCCGCTCCGCCCGCATCCGGTGCAGCGATTCGCTAGCTTGGATCCGGGCCCGGCGGGATCCGCCAAGCTCGTCCGGGTTCCGCACCGGCGTGAGGTCCGACACCGGCGCGTCGGCCAGCAGGCGGTAGTCGGCCCCCCGCAGCACCGCCGCTTGCTCGTTTAATACCGCAATTCGAAACAGAATATCACCGCCATACGATTTGCGGACGACTAAATCCCCTTGCTTCATGGGCGAATCACCTCTTCCGTCTATCGTATGGAGGCATCCCGCTCATGGTGCACGGAGGTTGCGGATTCTAGGTGATCAATTCCGCCTTCGCCAGCCCTTCGGCCAGCAGGGCGAATTCCTGCAGCGACAGCGTCTCGCCGCGGCGCGCCGGATCGATGCCGCAGCCCTCGAGCACGGCGCCTAGCTCGCCCTTGCGCTCCTTGCCGACGAACGCCGCCAGATTGTTGTTCAGCGTCTTGCGGCGCTGCGCGAAGGCGGCGTGCACGACGCGGAAGTAGCGCTCCTCGTCGGTCACCGAGACGGCCGGCGCCGGGCGCCGGGCCAGCTTGATGACGGCGGAGTCGACGTTCGGCGCCGGCATGAACGCGCCCGACGGCACGATGCAGACCAGCTCGGGCTCGCAATAGTACTGGACGGCGATGCTGAGCGTGCCGTAGTCCTTGCCGCCCGGCTTCGCGGCCATCCGCTCGGCCACTTCCTTCTGCACCATGACGACGATGTTCTCGAGCGGCAGATGCTCCTCGAGCAACCGCATGATGATCGGCGTCGTCACGTAGTAGGGCAGGTTGGCCACGACGCTGACGCCGTCCGTCCCCGCGAAGCGTTCCTGCCACAGCAGCCGGAGATCCGTCTTCAGGACGTCCGCGTGCACGACCGCGACGTTGTCATAAGGCGCGAGCACATCCTTCAAGATCGGGATCAGCCGGTTGTCGATCTCGATGGCCGCGACCCGGCCCGCCTCCTGCGCCAGGCGCTCCGTTAGCGCGCCTACGCCGGGACCGATCTCCAGCGCCCCTTTCGAGGCGCTCAGACCCGCCGCCTCCACGATCTTGTCGAGAATGTTCTTGTCGATCAGGAAGTTCTGCCCCAAGCTCTTCTTGAACGTGAAGCCGTGCTTGCGGATGATGTCCTTCGTCCGCGTCGGCGTCGCGATGTCGGCCAACACCTTGTTCGTATGGTTCGTCGTCATGACGTCGCTCCTTCTCTCTCCAGTTGCTCCAGCGCCTCCGCGAACTCCGTCCGCGTGATGCGGAACATGACGCAGCGCTTGTGGAACTGCTTGCCGTTCGCGTAGCCGATGCCGAGCAGCTCGCCCATCCGCTCCCGCCGGCTAGCGGCCTCCGCATGCACGATAAGCCCCGCGTCGATCAGATCGCTCCAAGCGATCTCCGCGTCCGCTGCCGCCGCTGCGGGCGGCTCGGCGCTGCGGACCCGCTCCAGCGCCTTGCGGATCGCATCCGGCTTGGCGTGTTCGACGCCAAGACCGTCCTTGCCCCGCGCTTCGTCCCGGGTCAGAAAGGCATGCTTGCACCCCGGCACCCGCTCCGCGACGATCTTGCGGATCTTCTCTCCCGGCACGTCGGGGTCCGTGAATACGATGACGCCCCGGCGCTCGTAGGCGAGCTCGATCCGGCGCAGCACCGCTTCGTTGATCGCGGACCCGCCGGTCTCGATCGTGTCCGCCTCCACCGCCCGGCGGACCGCTACCGTATCTTCCTTGCCTTCCACTACGATCATCTCAGCGATTATCACGATGAATTCCCCTTCTGCCGTCGCGCTCTCGCGAGCATGTATAACGTCTATTATAGCCGACCGGGCGGCATCCACATCAAAAAAACGGATTCGCCGTCCGGTAAAGAGAGCGAACCCGTTCCAATCGCGCAAAAAATGGTTAAAAAGAGTGTAACCTTTCACAGGGCAGATCCGTCAAAAAAGAAAGAGGCCGCAGGGCCTCCTTCATCCTCGCATTTGGCCGTTAGGCCGTATATCGCTTATGATGACTAAAACTTTTGCCGCAATCATGCCGAGACCTCATCTTAGTCGGCTGACGGCTTCACCGGTCCGATCACATGGACGGTATAACCGCGCTTCAAGCCGAACTTGTTCGCATACTTCTCGCTGTCGAAGTAGACATCGATTTTCTTGCCTTTGATCGCGCCGCCGGTATCTTCGGCACGGCGGAAGCCGATGCCCTCGATATAGACCCACCATCCGATCGGGATGACCTTCGGATCCACGGCGATCGTACGCCCTTCGGACACTTGCGTGCCGGAAGCCGTCACGCCGTAGCCGGCGTCGCCCTTGCTCTTGCCGGTCGATGCGGGGCCCGCCGAATAGGCCGTCAGCGTCACGTTGCTGATCGAGCGTTTGACCTTGACGGTCTGGCCGCCCAGCTTGAGCAGTCTCGGCTGGCTAGCCGCCTCCGGATTGTAGGACAGCGTCTTGACCGCGGCCGCTTTTTTCTTGGCGCCGACGGCGACGATCTGCTGAACGGCAGGCTGCTCCATCGATTTCGCGATCATCTGCTCGCTGACCAGCTTGCCGTCTTCATAGACGCGCTGATAAGTCTTCACCAGTCTGCCTTGCTTGCCGGTGCGCACGACCTTTTGCTTGCCTTCCAGCAAGTTATTGTCAGGCTGCTTGACGATCGTATAGGCGACCGGGTGCTCCGTCGAGACGACGTCTTTCTTCACCCGCACGATCTTGATCGTCGTGCCGTCCTGGACGCTCGCGCCCAGCGCCGGGTACACCCGGTCTTCTGCCGCGACGGATACGTGAAGGTCGGCTAGCGCCTCCTGCACCGTATCGGCGGTCGTATATTTGATTTCGCTCTTCCCGTCCGCGGCCAGCTTGACGCCGACGGCGCGGTCGATGACGATACGGCTTCCGTCCTGCAGGGATGCGGTTAATGCTTGCGATAGATCATCGTTAGGACCGACCTTGATATTCTGTTCCTCGAAGAGGGATTTGACATCCGTGGTTCGGGTTTGGATGACGGTAGATTTTCCGCCGTCCACGACCGTCACGCTCATGGCGGACGCGCCGTGCAGCAGCAAGATCAAACAGATGGTAAGAGCAAAGGACAGGATTGCGCTCAAGAGAATCAAACGCAAATGCTCATGCAACCATCGCGCTGCGTGAAGCTTGCCGGTCGGTCGTGGATCATGGGTTCCTTGGACAGGAACAGCACCCATTTTCTCGTTCCTCCTTCATAGCCTCGCCGTCGACTGTTACGCATGACTTCGTCTGACGCGACTATCCATTTGTGATAACGGCGCGGAAGCTCGTGTGGAGCGGCTTTCACACGAACGATTCGCCGCCTTGCCCAAGTAAAAGGCACCTGATGTCTGATAATCAGATTCCCCTTGTTACACGTATTGCGGCGGCCTCGGATAAGCCTGTGCGCAGAGGCAACATGCTTTTTCGGGCACAAAAAAAGCCTGCGACAGAGGACCTGTTCGTGGCTTCCGCTCAAGGTGTAAAAGGGGAATTGGGCAGCACGAGGTTGACCTCTCTCTACTACGCTTACGAGGTTAGCTGTCGGGTTCGGGCGTCGAGAGTTGCCCTATCCGCGTGACGGTCGATGCCGGTCCTGAGACCGACCGATCCGCTCCGCAGAATTCACCCCAAGATTGCTCACCCGCATCCGCCGATCATGATCGTTCGACTTCTGCGTCGGGTCCCCCGCTCTCCGATATCGGAGATTCAGCGCACTGGAAAAGGGATGACATATTCAAACTCTTGAAACTGATGATAACCTCTCCGCCCCAAAGGTGTAAAGAACGGTCAAAGGGCGAATTTAGCCGTTTTCCAAGGAAATAACGCCGAAATTACGGAATATAAGCAGCAAAAACCAGTTTTACCTGAGAAAAGATTTATTTTTCTACCGAAGAAAGCGCTTTTTCTCCGAGTCCAAAACAGGCGCGCGCATTTAGGCTCGTTAATTCTTCTATTTTTTCCCTGGTCAGGCCTTTAATTTCCGCTGCCGCATCTGCGACTAAAGACACAAAAGCGGACTCGTTTCGCTTGCCTCGAAGGGGATGCGGAGCTAGATAAGGCGCGTCCGTCTCGAGGAGCAGACGGTCGAGCGGAACCTTGTCCAACACCTCTTTGGGGACCCTCGCGTTCTTGAAGGTAACCGGGCCTCCGAAGGAGATATAGAAGTTCATATCGAGGCATTGACGGGCGGTCTCCCAGCTCCCGGAAAAGCAGTGCATGATGCCGCCGACTTCGGAGGCGCCCTCTTCCCGGAGCAGCCTCACGACATCTTCGTGCGCGTCGCGGTTATGGATGACGATCGGCTTGTTCAGCCGCTTGGCCAGACGGATCTGCTCGCGGAAGACGACCTGTTGCACTTCCTTGGGGGACGTGTCCCAGTAATAATCGAGGCCGATCTCTCCGATGGCGACCACTTTGGGATGCGCGCACAACCGCTCGATCCAAGCCAGGTCTTCCTCGAGCCGCATATCGACAGCGTCCGTCGGATGCCAGCCTACCGCGGCGTAGATGAACGGGTACCGCTCGGCCAGCGCCATCGTCGTCGGGATCGTCTCGCGATTGAAGCCGATATTCACGATCGTGGAGACGCCCGCTTCCTGCGCTCTGGCGATGACGTCCTCGCGATCGTTGTCGAACTTGGGGGAATCTAGATGGGCGTGCGTGTCGAATAGCATGTCGGTTGTTGTCTCCCTTCTATAGTAGAACGGCGTCGCGCCGTTACAGTCCGAGCAGTTCCCGGGCGGCCGGCTTCAGGCGCGAAGCGTGGGGGCGCACCAGATCGTCCGGGTAGTAGATGTAGTATTTCCCCGTATGCAGCCCCGCGATCGAGCGGACGATGTCCGACTTCAGCGAGATTTCCGTCAAGCGCTCCTTCGCGTCGAGCACAAGCACCGGCGGCTTGTCCGACGCGTCCGGCGCGGCGCCCGGCTTGTAGACGTCGTACGGCAAATCCGTCGGCGTATCCATCTCCAGATAATAGTTCGGGTCGAGGCCGATCGACCGCCACTGCGCCTTCAGATCTTCCGCGAGTGTTTCATCCGGCTGCTCCAGCGGTACATACTTGTAGAGTCGGCGATTCAAGAAACGCCTGCATAGGTCCGCCAACAGCGGATCCCGTTCGTGCATCCATTGACCGAATGCCGTCTGCGCCATCGCTTCGTCCAATGCGAGATAGCCTTCAACCGCGATCGTGCCGCTCAGCAGCTGCTCCAGCGGAGGCAGCATGAAGCCGAATCGGTAGCCTTCGCGGTGCAGCTCCCCGGCTCTGCGGAAAATCTGGCGAAGCAGAATCTCGGAGCTTCGCGTGACGGGATGGAAGTAGATCTGCCAATACATCTGATACCGGGACATCAGGTAATCTTCCACGGCGTGCATGCCGCTCTCTTTGACCACGATCCGGCCTTTGTACGGGCGGAGAACGCGCAGGATCCGGTCCAAGTCGAACGTGCCGTAATGCACCCCCGTGAAGTACGCGTCCCGCAGCAGATAATCCATCCGATCGGCGTCCATCTGGCTCGAGACGAGGCTGATGACGATCGGCTTGTCATAGGTCTTGCGGATGACGGCGGCGACCATCGAGGGAAATTGCGGGTCGACTTCCTTCAAGATTCGGTTGACGCCAGTATCGCCCAGGATGATGTCGCAGGTCCAAACTTCGTGATCGGTGTCGAACACCTGTTCGATGGAGTGCGAAAAAGGACCGTGTCCGACATCATGCAACAAAGAAGCGCATAAACTTACCAATTTCTCCTCTTGCGGCCAATCGTTGTATCTATTACGCTCAAATTGGCTAATAATTTTCCGCGTGATCTCGTAGACGCCCAGCGAGTGGGAGAACCGGCTATGCTCCGCACCGTGAAAGGTGAGGTAGGATGTGCCTAGTTGCCGGATTCGGCGCAGCCGCTGGAATTCAGGCGTGTTGATCAGCCCCCAGATCGTGGCATCCTGCACATAGATGGAATTATGAACCGGATCCTTGAATACCTTTTCCTCTTCTAATTGGCGCAGCATCGAGCACCTCCATCAATTTGGGTACATCATTCGACATATGCGATGATGTTTGTCGAATAATGTCGTATTATAAATGGGAATGTGCAAGCTCCCTTACCCTCTCTCTTGCCCGCTCAATCCCCTGTAATCATTGCAGCTATAACCTTTTCCCTCAATATTGTCATAAATACATACGAATTTCGGTTGACTTATTTGGGAATCGTTGGTACGATAGAAAGCGGAAAACACAGAAATTTGTCGAATGATGGCGAATTTACGGACATGCACTCGTGGCCCCTATCCGTATAGAACTTATTTTAACCTGTATGAAGGAGGATTTCCAAATGTTGAAATCAACGGGCATTGTACGGAAAGTGGATGAGCTGGGGCGTGTCGTCATCCCGATCGAGCTGCGCCGGACGCTGGGGATCGGAGAGAAGGATGCATTGGAGATTTACGTGGACGGCGAGCGCATCATGCTCAAGAAGTATGAGCCGGCTTGCATCTTCTGCGGCAATGCGGAGAGCGTTACTTACTTCAAAGGAAAAATTGTTTGCAGGGATTGCTTGAAGGATTTGCCTACACCTGTGACAAATTAAAGAATATACGCTATAATAGAATCGAAGTACGTGAAAATGTTAATTCTAACCTTTTTATATCTCCTTGCACCCCTCCCGAGCAAGCTGTCGGGAGGGGCTTTTTTCTATCTTCGCAAGTAAAAACGGCCTTGCCGTCTTCTCAGAAGAGGGCGATACGTTTTTATCGGAGACGGATCAGTTAAGGATAGGTGAAACTTATCCTTTACGAGACCGAGGACAGCGACACGATTTTGAGCCGGATGAAAATTATTCGGCATCCAGGAGCGCCTGATACACGTCTCTACGGGACATGCCGCGATCCCGCGCGGCGAGGCGCATCGCTTCCTTGCGGTTGCCGCCGGCTTCGCCCCCGGCAGCGGCATAGCGGCCGACATGCTCCGCGAGCGTTAGCGTGCTCCACCAAGCAGCCGTCCGGCCGTCGGCTTCGTCGGGGCCGCCTTCGGCCGAGGCGGAAGGATCCGCGCCTTCGATGACGAGGCAGCATTCGCCGAGCGGCGGGTGAGCCTCTAAATGGCGGAGGCAAGCCTGCACCGTGCCTCGGACGACTTCCTCGTGACGTTTCGTCAGCTCGCGGACGATCGCCATCCGCCGATCGCCCCACCGTTCGACGATGGCGAGCAGCGTCTTCTTGAGCCGGTGCGGCGCTTCATAGAACAGAAGCGTCGCGCTCTCCCGATCCAGCCGGGCGAGGAAGGGCTCCAGACCTTTGCGCTCCCTCGGCGGGAATCCGGCGAAGAGGAAGCGGTCGGTCGGCAGACCGGAGACGATCAGCGCGGAGAGCGCCGCGTTGGCGCCGGGGATCGGCACGACCGGGATGCCGCGGCGCGCGGCTTCGGCCGCAAGATCGGCCCCCGGGTCGGAGATGGCCGGGATGCCCGCGTCGCTGACGAGCGCGATGCTGCTGCCTTCCTCCAGCATGCGCAGCAGCTCGGGACCGCTCGCTTCCTTGTTATGCTCGTGATAGCTGACGAGGCGGTTGCCGATCTCGTAATGGGTCAGCAGCTTGCGCGTCTGGCGCGTGTCCTCGGCCGCGATGAGATCGGCTTCCTTCAGCGTGCGGATCGCGCGGAAGGTCATGTCCTCGAGATTGCCGATCGGCGTGGCGACCAGGTAGAGCGTTCCCGGCTTGTCCGACGGGCGGGAGGCGAAGCTCTTCTGAACTTGCGCTTCCGCTTCGGCGGATCCATCCTCCGTCCTCATCCCCGGCGAAGCCGGTTCATGCGCCGGCGGTTCGCGGCCCGTACTCGCGTCCGCGCTTCCCTTCCTCTTGCTATTCTTGTCCTTCATTCGCGCCGCTCCTCTCCGTCTGCCGGTCTTCGTTCAACTCCGTCTTGCGCCCGTAGAATACATCCAGCAGCTCCGGCGCGTATTGCCGGCCGTCGCCCTCGTATACGATCAAGGGCGGCAGCAGGCGAACCTCGGGCTTGCCGCCGAGACTCGCTTCGATGAGCACCATGTTCGCCTCGGCGTCGATGCGCGAATGCACGAAGCGGATCCGCTTCGGCTCCAGTCGGCAGCGGCGCATCGCATCGATGATCTCCGCGAGCCGGGACGGCCGATGGACCATGGAGACGCGTCCTCCCGGCTTCACGAGGCGCGCGCAGGCGGCCGTCACGTCCTCGAGCGTGCAGCCCAGCTCGTGCCGGGCCATCGCTTGATGGAGGTTGCCCTTGTGCTCGCCGGTCCCTACGGGCTTGTACGGCGGATTGACCGTGATCGCGTCATAGGCGTCCGGACCCTGCAGCGCGGGCAGTTCCTTCAGGTTTCCTTCTATTATATAGATGCGATCTTCGAGTCCGTTAAGGGCGACGCTGCGACGCGCCATATCCGCCAGCCGCGGCTGGATCTCGATGCCTTCGATCCGGGCTTGGGTCCGCGTCGACAGCAGCAGCGGGACGACGCCGTTGCCGGTGCATAGATCCAGCACGCGACCGCGCGGCGGGATGCCCGCGAACCGGGCCAGCAGCACCGCATCCAGCGAGAAGCTGAACACCTCGGCGCTCTGAATGATTTTGAGATCGCGGGTCAGCAGATCGTCGATCCGTTCGCCGGGGAGTAGGCCGTCGTCGGTCCGTTCCCCGGGATGCAGACCGTCCGTCTCCGGTGTTCCGTTCGCGTTCGAGGTCAAGCGCGTTCACCATCCGTTCCATTTCTCCATGCCCATTAGCTTACTCGATTTAAGGCGCGAATACCAGCAGTCCGGGGGATGCTCCCCGCTCGGCGATCCCCGTTCTCTTCCGCGAGCCGAAAAAAAACCGGCATTCCCTCTCGGGAAGCCGGCTGGACGTCTGAGTTGACCTTCAGCATGCATAAGCTTTTGCCCATCGCTTCTGAAAGATCTTCGATAAAAACGTTCCGCCCTCTTCCGAGGACGGCGAAGCCGTTTTTACTTGCTAAGGAAGGAGAGGCAGAACAAGCAATCGCCCTCCATCCTCAAGTGTCCGTAATAAACATTGCAGATATGGAAGCCTTCATGGTACAGACGAGCTAAGTTATCGTATCCTTCTCCGACCCCTACGGCCGCAGCCGATTTTTCTTCTCCCGGGACGTCGGCCGGTTCTTCCGCCGTCTCTGGATCCGAATCGGAGATGGTCTCGCGCTTTAATATTTTCCGTAATTGTTGATTTTCGATTCGAAGCCGCTGGTTCTCTTCAAGCAATTCTTTAATCTTCAATTTGAGTGACCCGAAGTCCGAATGCAGGGTTCCCAAGTTAGCCTCGAGTTCATCTACGCCTAGGAAAATATCTTTCATGGGCAACGCTCCACCTCAAGCAACAGGTTATGTCGTGACGTGAAATCTGACTTTATTTAACGACCACTTCGTCGAAAGGAAGCTCCTTGACCTTGCCGACCTCGAACAATTGGACGTGGACGGTGCGGCTTCCCGCGTTCAGGCCTACGACCTTGCCTTCTCCGAACGAAGTGACGACGACCTTGCCGACCGCCGGCATCTCTTCCTTCGCGCTCTCATAGTTGTCGTGCTCGTACTTCAAGCAGCACATGAGACGCCCGCACAGGCCCGAGATCTTCGTCGGATTGAGCGACAGATTCTGGTCCTTGGCCATCTTGATCGAGACGGGCTCGAAGTCCCCCAGCCAGGAAGAGCAACACAGCACCCGACCGCAAGGTCCGATCCCGCCCAGCATCTTGGCTTCGTCGCGCACGCCGATCTGCCTCAGCTCGATCCGGGTGCGGAAGACCCCGGCCAGATCCTTCACCAGCTCGCGGAAATCGACGCGTCCCTCGGCGGTGAAGTAGAAGATGATCTTGTTGCGGTCAAACGTGTATTCCACGTCCACCAGCTTCATGCGCAGCTGATGGTCCTTAATTTTCTGTAGTCCGATTGCGAACGCGTTCTTGGCCGCGTTGCGATTCTCCTCGACCGCGTGGGCATCGTTCTCCCCGGCGATCCGAATGACCCGCTTCAGCGGCAGTACGACATCCGCTTCGCCTACCGTCTTCGGTCCGATTACGACAGTGCCGTATTCGACGCCTCGCGCGGTCTCGACGATGACATGCTGATCCTTGGATACCGGATGCTCCGCCGGGTCGAAATAATAAACTTTGCCCGCTTTCTTAAAGCGGATCCCGACAACATCGTACAATATCTACCCCTCCCGCACGCCAGCAGCAATCCGTACGATTATCTTGCCATAGCCGCTGACGTTACCAGAAATTGCTCGAAGGCTAACTGCGGCTGCACGTGCGCTTTGATCCGGCGGGCAGCCGTCAGCGCCGCTTCCATCGCCTTCACCCAGTCGTCGATACTGCGGCTCCAGGCTTGCTTGGCCATCCAATCCCCTTGATCGGGGAACACGAGCCGTTGTTCGCGCCCGGTCATCACGTAAATCATATCTCTATACCATAAGGCAAACATTTGCAACAGAAGGTCACAACGCTCCGCGAGATCCGTCTTAAACACCTGCTGCTGTGCGGTAAGCAGAACGGCAGGGAACCGGGACGGAATCTCCTTGCCTAATTGTATCACTACGTTTCGGATTTCTGCAAACCAATTCTCTTGCGCGAGCGCCCGGCTGCCGTCGAGGCCCGAAGACAGGTGGACCGCCGCTTTGGCCAGCAGCGGAGGGATCCCTTCGGCGGCCAGCGTCTGTTCGAGGACGACCGGATCGCCCGGCACGAACGGCACGAGCTGCGTCCGGGAGGATATCGTCGGGAGCACCGCCTGCGCGCTCGGCGCGATCAGCATCGCCACGACGGGCGACGGCGGCTCCTCGAGGAACTTTAGCAAGCTGTTGGCCGCCTGAACCGTCATCGTCTCGGCGCCCTCGATGATATAGATCTTCCGGTCGGACCCGGCGCTGCGATAAGACAGCTCGCGCTGGAGCTCGCGGATCTGCTCGATCTTGACCGTCGCTCCGTCCGGTTCGATCCGGTGGAGATCGGGATGATTGCCGTGCATCACTTTGCGGCATTGGAGGCATTCGCCGCACGCGTCGTCGCCGCCCCGCTCGCACAGCAGCGTCTGCGCGAACGCCTGCGCCATCGCCCTGCGCCCGGTGCCGGAAGGACCCGCGAACAGATAAGCGTGGGCGATCTTCCCCGAGCGGAGGGCGCCCCGCAGCAGCGTCTTCGCCCTCTCTTGTCCGGGAATGCTGCCGATTGCCATGTTGCTTACGCTTCCTTTCCACTCGACGAACCGTCGCGCGAGGCGCGGCTCCATCGATGTAGTACGTCTCCTTGAACCGTTGCGCGAGGCGCTACGCCTCCAATGAGACTTAAAATACCAAGTTGATCAACAATCCGCGAATCTCGCCGACCTTCTGCAGCAGCTCCAGCCGGCCCTCCTCGCTAAGGAGCAGTTCCTCGCCCATCGCGACGAGCATCGTATCGACTTCTTCGAGAATCTTGTATCGCTTGCCCCGGCCCCGCCGGTCCCAGCCCTTCGTCTCCTTGAGTCCGATGCCGCGCTTGACCGTATCTTCGAGGAAGCTCTTGACCATGATCCGGTACAGCTTCAGTTCGCGCACCGTCATGGAGCGCATGAGCCGGTCGCCCTGCAGCCGGATGTCCTCCAGCTTGCGCTGCAGCTCCTCGTGGGATCGCCCTTCGTCGGATTGCTTCATGAAGTCGCCGAAGTTCTGCGTCTGGGCCGGCCTGGCGTTCGTCTCGTTGCGTTGCACTGTATTGTTGAGGGGAAAATAACCCGGACCTATCTTCATACCGCTTCACCGCCCGGCTGCTGATTAGAAATGCTCGAAGCGTTCGACCGGCATGACGAAGACGGCCGCGCCGCCCACCTGCACTTCTACCGGGAAAGGAATGTAAGAATCGGCCGCGCCGCTGACAGGCGACACCGGCGTCACCAGTTGATCGCGTACTTTGCAGTTCGCGCGAATGACGTCGAGCACCAATTGAACGCGCTCGTCCTCGATCCCAATCAGAAACGTCGTGTTGCCTGCCCGTAGAAACCCGCCCGTACTGGCCAGCTTCGTGGCGCGGTAACCTTCCTTGATCAGCGCGTTGGAGAGTCTGTTACTGTCTTTGTCCTGAACGACGGCAATAAGCAGCTTCATCGGCTTCATCCTCCCTTAGGTTTACGGATCAGAAAGGATAAGCTTCACCTATCCTTTGCTGATTCGTCTCCGATAAAAACGTCTCGCCCGCTTCTGAGGACGGCGAAGTCGTTTTTACTTGTCGCATCGTATTCCTACTATATATAAATTAGACGCGATGCGGGCAAATTCCTCTTTCTTGCCTTAATGCGATAACCTGGCCTCTACTTGCGCCCATGCCGCATCCGCGATCCGGTCCGGCGACGCGGACGCGTCCAGCGTCACGATACGCTCCGGGAACCGCTCCGCCGCCTGGCGGAAGCCTTCCCGAACCCGCCTATGGAAGGCCAGTCCCTCCAGATCGAGCCGGTTGACCTCGCGATCGGCATCCGCATGGATACGGGCCAGGCCCGCTTCGGGCGCGATATCCAGATACAGCGTCAAATCCGGCATGCAGCCCTCGGTGGCGAACCGGTTAATCTCCCATACTTCGTCGAACCCGAGCCCTCTCGCATGCCCTTGATACGCCAAGCTGCTGTCCACGAACCGGTCGCAGATGACGACCGCACCCCGGGCGATGGCGGGCATGACTTTCTCCGCCAGGTGCTGCCGCCTTGCCGCCGCGTAGAGCAGCGCCTCCGTGCGCGCATCCATCGCCGTATTCGCTTTATCTAGGATGACGGCGCGGATCGCCTCCGCGATCGGGATGCCGCCCGGCTCCCGCGTCGTGACGACTTCCCGTCCTTGCGCCTCGCAGCGCTGCGCCAGCAGACCGATGAGCGTCGTCTTGCCGGCGCCTTCCCCGCCTTCAATCGTGATGAACCTGCCTTGCGTCACCCGGAATGCCCCTCTCTTCCTTACCCCGACGGGTCGTCCATCGACTCGCGACGCCATGCGCGGCGCCATAGACGACGCCGGTCAAGGCGCTTACGACCATCATATCAAAGCAAACGTTAAACATAAACAAATGCTTGCCGATATCGGCTTCCCCGTCGCCCACCAGCGGCACCATTAAGGCGAAGAGACCGGAGATCGCCACGATCGCCAGCGTCTCCGCCGCCAGCCGCGCCGCCCGCGTCCGCGCTCGGGTCCACCAGAGAGCCAGCCCGGCGAGGTAGACGGCGTAGCATGCCGCGAACCAGCCCAGCGTATGCGGCATATGATTTCGTTTCCACTCGCTCCAGCTGCTGAAGGCATACGACAGCTCTCCCCGCGGACGGCCTTCGCGCTGATCGTAATTGCCCAGGTAATACGGACGCACGAGCGCGCCGTGCGCCGCGCCCTTCTCCAGCTTGCCGATGAACCGCCTCGGGTGCTTGAGATAGAACAAGGCGATATCGCGGTGTCCGAGCTTCTCCAGCACCTCCTCGCGGAGTACCGGGTCGCTCTGCGGAATGACCGTATCCTTCTGGAAGTAGTTCGTGCCCGCCAGCCCCGCGTATTTCTCCGGAACGCCCAACTCGCGCATATCCTTCTGCACGTTTGGCGAGTCCTTCAGGACGCCGAAGAAGATCGATTGGTACAGGTTGATATGCTTCAGCTCGTTAGGCGCGACTGCGATCATGAGCACGGATGCGAGCAGCAGAACGCCCGTTCCCGCCAGCACCCGGCGATGCCAGAAGCGATCCGCCCGCAGCGCCAGCATCCGCCAGGCGAGCAGGGCGAAGGCGAATCCGAGCGGCGCGTTCTGAATCTTGGACGTCGCGACCGCGATCGACGCCGCGATGAACAACGCATACAGCCAAGCCGACGGCCGCGGGGTCCGGGAGAGCGCCAGCGCGCTGGCGACCGCGAGCAGCATGCCAACCAGCGCGAACGGCTCGCCGAAGAACGACTGGAAGTACGCCGTATAGCCGACATCGCCGAACGTCATGATCAGCATGGCTGCCAGGAACGCGGCCACCAGGCCTGTCGCCGTCCGGCCCCGGGCCGACGGCGCATGCCGAACCAAGAGCGCAAATGCCGCCAGCGTCAGCACGACGTAGCAGGCGCCGAGTACGCGAATGTCGAATACGTGCGGGTCTAGGATCCGGCCGATCCCGCCCGCCAGCGCGACGAGCAGCACATGCGTCGATACATAGCCGCCCGATGTGAAGTTGCCGTAGCCGTACTCGCGATGGGCATAGCCGAAGTATCGGTCCGCGTAGCTCTCGTGAGGGTCGGTATAGGCGATACCGGATGCCCCCATGACGCGGTTGAAGTCTCCGTTGTCGGCCACGCCGAGCACCGGCGGGACCATGAGCAAGTAGATGAGCAGCACGGCGCCGATGGCGACCGTGAGCCAAGCCAATCCGTAGCGAATATCGTGATCCGGTTGCAATGGCGATGAACGAATTACGCTCTCCCCCTCTTTTCGACGGTCACGCGAATCGAACGGAAGCTCGCATCGGCTGCTCCCTGGAATCGCGCGCCTTGATCTCTCCATCGTTTGATTTGCGCCGCCTGACGTTCCGTAATCGATTCGCCGGGGAACAGAATCGGAATGCCGGGCGGATAGGGAATGACCCACTCGCCTGCTACGCGGCCGACTGCCCGCTCCAAGGGAATCGCCTCGGTCTCTCCCGTATGGCGCTGAATGATAACCGGCTCCGGGATCTCGCGCAGGTCGATTTCCTTCTTCCCGTCATCATGCCCGTTCGTTCTTACCTGTCCCGGTTGGCAAACAACCGCGCTCAGTTCCGCCGATGACGATGACGATGCGCCCGCCATATCGCGCAGCGCCTCGATCAGCGCCTCTCCGTCCGCCGGCGTGGAGCCCGGCCCGAACGCCAGCACGACATGTCTCGGGTCGGCCATCTCGGCCAGACAGCCCCGGCGCTCCAGCGCCTCCTGCAGCTCGAATCCCGACCGCATGCCGCGCATGTCGTACAGCGACAGCTTGAGCGGGTCGGCGGCGCAGAGCGCTCCGAACGGCAGCTCCCTTAGCGCCTCGCGCACGAGACGAACGGCATCCAACGCCGGCTCGAAGAGGGCTTGACCCTCGGCCTGCAGCTGCTGCCGCGCCAGATCCAGCGATGCCATGATCGGGTAGGACGGGCTCGAGCTCTGCACCATGCGCAGCGCCTGCCGGATCGCCCCCCGCTGCACCCGTTCGCCCTGCATGTGAAGCATCGCTCCCATCGTCAGCGCGGTCAGCATCTTGTGCGTGGATTGCACGGCCGCATCGGCGCCGCTGCGGAGCGCAGCTTCCGGGAATGCCGGATGCTGACCGAAGTGGGCGCCGTGCGCTTCGTCCACGAGGAGGGGGACATGGCGCGCATGGGCGGCCTCGGCGACGCCTCTCGCGTCTGCGGTCATCCCGTAATAGTTCGGACTGGCGATGACGACCGCCCTAGCCTCCGGGTAAAGTTCCAATGCCCGCCGCACGGTTTCGGGCGACGGAGCGACGGCAAGACCCGACGCCGAATCGGCTTCCGGCGGGAGGAATACGGCTCGCGCGCCGGCCAGCGCCAGTCCGTGAATGATGGATTTATGTACGTTGCGCTGCACGAGGATACAATCGCCTGGCTCGCATAAGCCCAAGATCATCGCCAGATTCCCAGCGGTGCTGCCGCCTACCAGGAAGCAGGTCTCCTCGGCGCCGAAGGCGTCCGCGGCCAGCCGTTCCGCCGCCGCGATCGGGCCGCTCGGATGATGCAGATCGTCCGTGTCCGACAGCTCCGTGACATCCAACGGCAACAGCGGCGCATAGCTGCGGGCTGCCTCCGGGTTGCCCCTAAGGCTACGCTGCTTGTGCCCGGGAACGTGGAACGGCTTGGCCTGCTGACCCGCATGCCGGGCCAACGCTTCGTACAAGGGCGCTTGATTGTGGTTGCTCATCCTGAACCCTCTCTCCGTCTCTGCGAATGAGGAATATTATACCAAAGATTGGACCGAGACACTTCCTATCCCAACAAAAAACGCCAGCCTGGGTAGACTGGCGACGATACGTCGAACCAAGAGCATGTCTGGCATCTATCCGTTCAAGCGTGGAATCGAACCCACAATTGCTTCAACTGCGAGACGAAAAAAGGGTATCGCTCGTCCTCCACTTTGGTTTGCACCATTTCCGATTCGCACGAATGACAGATAAATGCGGTTACTACGGTGATGCCTTCCGTTTTTTGCTCGCCGCAGACGATGCAGGTTTTCGCTTCGACCTGTTCCATCGACATTCCCGCCTTTTTGGCCATGTTTTCTTTAGTATGCATCATATTCTATGAAAATATACCTCTTTAATAGTCAGAATGGACGAAAATCATAACATTGAACCGCACGGACGCCGATAGTAAGGACAGCGAGCCGAATCGCGACGCTTAAAAGGAGATTCTTGCATGATCACCCGGGAACCCACCATCTATCACTATAAGCTGGTACGCAAGATCGCGTTGCGGCCCGAGACCAAATATAGTTATATGACGACCGCCCTGCTCGGCGCTGCCTTCATCACCGCGTTCTACGGTTGGCTGGGGCTGCTCGACACCGTCATTGCGCTGCTCGTCATGGCCGCCGTCCATGCGGTCGTCCTCCGGATCACGATCCGGCGGGTCGACGCGCCGTCCGGCAGACGCTGGAGCTTCCGCCTCGACTGGCCTTGGATCGGCCCGCTGCCGATCATGGATACGAGCCTTGCGTTGTTCCGCAGGCTTCATTTTCACCTGACGCTCGTCGGATGCTGCGTCGCCGGCCTTTTCTACCCATGGGCTTCGCCGCCTCTGCTCGTAGCGCTGGTCTACTGGCACTTCTGGCTGCTCTCTCCAAGGGTGACGCTGCTGATGCGCGTGCGCAAGGAGAAAGGCGACGGCATCATCCGTTTGGCGGCCGAGGAAGTCTCTTATTATCACATATAATCGCTCGTACGGCATCCCTGACCGGGATGTTTTTTTATTGCCGCCCCAATTTCAGCCAAAAGGGAACTTTCTCGCGTATTCGCTGTCTATTATCGTGAGGTGAATCGGTTGGATGTTGGATGACCCCTACTTGCGCGCTGCCGTGTCCTTGGAGGACCATCAGCTGGAGCAGCTTATTACGTCGTATTGGAACGATGTCTGGAACTTCGTCTATGTGATGATTCGGCAACGCGACAGCGCGGACGATCTGACGCAGGAGACGTTCGTCCGCGCTTTCCGTTCGCTCTCTTCCTTCAAAGGCCAATCCTCCTACCGCACTTGGCTCCTGCGCATCGCGCGGAACCTCACGATCAACTACAAGCGGTCCGCTTTCTTCCGTCGGGTCATCCTGGCGGGCGACCTGCTGTCCAACCGGAGCAGCGCGTCGGCGGAAGCCGAATACTGGCGATGGCAGGAGTTGGACGAGATCTGGCAGCAAGTATTCCGCCTGCCCGCCAAACACCGTGAGGTGCTCCTCCTAGATGCCAAATACGGTCTGTCGATGCAGGAGATGGCCGAATTGCTGCAGGTGCCCGAAGGAACCGTCAAGTCTCGGCTTAATCGCGCGAGGAAGCGCATGGCGGACTGGTTGAAAGGAGAACAGGAGCATGAATGAACCGATCAAGCCGGATTGGTACGGGAGGCTGGAGAGGGGTCCGGCGATGCATGCCGTCCCTACCGCGGATCATCTGAGGGCGATCAAGCAACAAATCCATACCGGAAGGAGGCGGAGGCGGGTGAGATGGCTGCGTACAGTCACGATTGCCTGCGGCGCTGTCATTCTCTTCATGCTACTCTCTTCCTATGGATACAAGCAATGGCGGCATCATGAGATTCAGCAAGCCTTGGTTCAAGGTTCCTCGGAGTTCAACGCGCTGCAGAGCGCCACCCCTAAGCGGTTCCTGAATGGGGAGAAGCGCATCGTTCGGTTGGAAGCGGTGAAGGACGGGGTTCTCGTCTTTGTCCGTAATGATCTCAAAGAAGGCAACACGGATCTCGACGTGGAGTATATGCGTCGAACCTGGAAAGGGTGGGAGTATATCTTTGGGGGCGGATTTGGCGGCGGCATCATCGAGATGGAACGGGGTCTTCATTATGAATATTTGCCAAACGCTGACCCTTACTTGCATACGTATACGCCTTTTCCCGCTGTGTACGGCACCGTGGTCGGCGACAAGATCGCCAGTGTCGTCGTGACTGGAGATCGCGAATTCCGCGCAACGGCGAATCTTTTCCGGATGGAAGACGGCCAACGGGGATGGCTGGTCGCGCTGCCGGCATGGGAGGATGCGCGGTTCACGATTACGGCGCTGGACGCCGAGGGGAATGTGGTGAAGGAAGACACCTTGGATACGCGCGAATACAACCCGAAGCACGTGAATGAATAAGGC
The DNA here is from genome assembly GCF_014212125.1 of Cohnella nanjingensis. Taxonomy (GTDB): domain Bacteria; phylum Bacillota; class Bacilli; order Paenibacillales; family Paenibacillaceae; genus Cohnella; species Cohnella nanjingensis. Next base: position 392 of record NZ_JACJVP010000057.1, on the reverse strand, counting down.
AAGCCGTTCATGAAAAAGGACCTTCAGGCGATAACCTGTCGGTCCTTTTAATATGTTCATCAGAATTTGTCGAAACGCCTCTACATGCAAACAAAAGAGCCCCGAAGGGCTCTCTTGTCATTGCTTATGTTGGCCTGGCGACGTCCTACTCTCCCAGGACCCTGCGGTCCAAGTACCATTGGCGCTGGAGGGCTTAACGGCCGTGTTCGAGATGGGTACGCGTGGAACCCCTCCGCCATTATCACCAGACCGGAATGCTTACAGAGCTTGCGCCCTGAAAACCGGATGCGAAACGAAGCTAGAAACATCTTTGCCTGTGGTATGCTGCGGCTTGAGCCTTTACCTTCACCCTAACAGGTGTTGGTTGTAGGATAAGCCCTCGACCGATTCGT
>NZ_JACJVP010000056.1 GCF_014212125.1 Cohnella nanjingensis | reverse complement strand
CCATTGAGTCTACATACGCACATTCGCCATTTTCGCGTGCCGCCCGCCAAAGTAGGTAATCTACATACGCACATTCGCCGTTTCGGCGTACCGCCCGCCAAAGTAGGTAGTCTACATACGCACATTCGCCGTTTCCGCGTACCGCCCGCTAATGTAGGTAATCTACATACGCACATTCGCCGTTTCGGCGTACCGCCCGCCAAAGTAGGTAATCTACATACGCACATTCGCCATCCACAGCTTCTCCTCTTAGCGACGGCGAACCCGCCCGGTTGCCCACGCTTTCCACAGCGGCATCCACATATCCCCGGGCACAACCGGGGATGCGGCGGTTCGCCCCGCCTTTGCGTGACGTTCATCCACCGTTAGACGTCTACCCACATGTGCACAACTCCGCCCGTCCGCCGGTATCCGCAACCTGAAGGCTGAACGGTCGCCTCCGAACGGCGGAGGTGATACAATGTGGTCAAAGAAACAACTACAACCACATTCGCAAGGCGGAGGACACGACCGATGACGTTGAAATGGGACGGACATACGCACACCAAATTCTGCTACCACGGCAACAAGGCGGAGACGCCGGAATACCTGGAGCGTGCCATCGCGCTCGGCTTCGAGCGCTATACAATCAGCGAGCACCCGCCGCTGCCGGAAGGTTGGATCGACAATCCGGCCCTCATGGCGGAGCTCGCGATGCCCGAATCCGAGCTGCCGGACTACTTCGCCTACATCGAGGAGATGAAGGCGCGCTATACGGGCCGGATCGAGGTGGCGCTCGGCCTGGAGATGGATTACCTGTACGAGAACGAGGCCTACTCCGACCGGATCCTCGCGCCTTGGCTGGACAAGCTGGAGGATGTCGTCGTCTCGGTGCACTACTTGCCCGGCCGCGGCGGCATGCGCTGCATCGACTTTACGCCGGACGACTTCAAGGATGCTTTTCTGGAGACGTATGGTTCGATGGCGAACATCGTCGACACCTACTTCGACCATGTAGAGATGGCGATCGCCTGGGCGTCCAAGCTACCGATGCGCAAGCGGATCGGGCATCCGAACCTGATCCGCAAGTTCCAGCAGGCGCTCCCGCCCATCGACGACGCGCAGGTCGAAGCGCGTCTGCTCGCGCTCGTACCGAAGCTGGCCGAGGCCGGCGTCGGCGTGGACGTCAACGTGGCCGGCTTCCGCGTGGCGACCTGCGGCGAGTGTTACGCGCCGGACGCGCTGATCCGCGCCTGCCGCGAAGCGGGCGTCCCGCTCGTCTACGGCTCCGATACGCATCGTCCCGAGCACGTGGGGGCGGACTGGGATTGGTTCGAGGCGCATGTCCTGCGCGCCGAAGCATAGACCCCTTGAGGAAGTAATGAGAATTAAAAGGAGGACGCCCCATGATCGCCGACACCCTCTCCGAATTGGAGACTTTGCTGCAAACCGTGCCCGAGCGGTTCAGCCGCCTCACGCCGGAGGCCGCCGCGCGTCCGCGCGCGCCGGGGAAGTGGTCCCGACTGCAGATTCTCGGACACTTATGCGATTCGGCTGTCAACAATCTGACCCGCTTCGTGCACGGCGCCGCTCCTTCCCAGGAACCGCTCGCCATCCGGCCTTACGATCAGAACGCCTGGGTGGCCGCACAGCGCTATGACGACGCCCCGGTCGACGAAGTGCTCGCCTTGTGGCTCGCGCTGAACCGGTCGGTCGTCCGCGTCGCGAAGGGCTTGCCGGCCGATCGTCTCGCGCATCGCTGCCGGCTTGCGAACGGGACGGTCGTCACGCTGGAATGGCTCGTCACGGACTACCTCGATCATCTGAACCACCATCTGCGGCAAATTTTCGACGGCGACGAGACGAATTAGCCGCCGGACTGCCCAGCGGAGGGGGGCGACCTGCCGCATGCCGACCGACTTGGATATCCTCTAAAACGCGCTCAGGAGTTGTAATCGTACAAGTTTTTTCACGGAATCGTCCTCCAAACGAATAAAGAGTTGCGAATGTACAACTAAATAGGCCTGGAATGGACGAATTTCCTGTTTTTATCAAAATAAGTTGTACGTTTGCAGGTATTTGCCCTATTGTCTCGAATGAAAGCCGAATAAGTTGTACGTTTGCAATTGTTTGTCCTACTGTCGCGAATCGCACGCGGCACTGTCCCGTAAGTCAATTTGCGATTTATTTAAGCCCCGCTTAGCGTTGAATTTCTCATCTAAAAAGGACCTCATCCTCCACATTGCGGTGGAACTTGGGGTCCTTTCATTCATAATCGGTCGGGTTCCCTTCCAGGCGATCGCTTTGGGACAGCCCCTTTTGGCGTCCGGTCGGCAGTTCCTGCAGCAAGTCGAGGGGCAGCCAAGCTTTAGGCCATACGGAAGCATGCTGCTTGTAGCTGACGATGGAGCAACGCCTGCCGGTTCAACGAGGATTTGATTTCGCACCGTTTATCTAACCGCATCGGCGGATCCTCTGGTAGAATAGGGGTGCGACAAACTTCCTAGGTCATACAGAATGTATAAGTCTCGCGCCTATTCCTTTCTGTGTGACCGACGATAAAAACGTGTCGCCGTCTAGGAAGACGGCAAAGCCGTTTTTACTTGGTCCTGCAGAATGTATAAGTCTCGCGCCTATTCCTTTCTGTGTGACCGACGATAAAAACGTGTCACCGTCTAGGAAGACGGCAAAGCCGTTTTTACTTGGTCCTGCAGAATGATAAGTCTCGCGCCTATTCCTATCTGTATGACCGACGATAAAAACGTGTCACCGTCTAGGAAGACGGCGAAGCCGTTTTTACTTGGTCCTGCAGAATGTATAAGTCTCGCGCCTATTCCTATCTGTATGACCGACGATAAAAACGTGTCGCCGTCTAGGAAGACGGCAAAGCCGTTTTTACTTGGATGTGCGGTTCCACGCAAATCAGGCGCAAAGCTACGGAGTTGCCGTTCGGCGCTGGCAAGGTCGGCACGCTTCCCTAATACTAATGGCACTGCCTCTCCTCCGGATGGCGGGCAGCTCGGATCATCGCCGCAAGCGCTTACCTCATCTTTATCGTCAACTTAACGGGGGGCCCGCCTTGAAGATCAAAATGACCAATCCGCTGACCCGCATGCGCGTGAAGCAGCAGCTTATTCTGCTGTTTTTCGTGCTGGTCAGCCCGGTGTTCCTGCTGAACTGGTACGCCAATACCAAGGCCGAGGACATCCTCAAGCGTAACGTGACCAACGCCTATGCCGAGCTGAACAAGCAGAATTTCTCGCTCATCGGCCGCGATATCGATACGATCAGCCGGATCATGACGACCATCATTCAGAATCCGGTGACGCAAAGCCTGCAGCACCTCGACGAGCCGATGGACGATCCGACCGATCCGGACGAGACGTTCGACCGGGTGAAGCAGTATCAGGCGGCCGACCGGCTGCTGAACAACTACTCGCTCGGGATGACCGGGGGCGAAGCGGTCTATTATTACCTGTACGTCTACGATCCGGAAGGCCAATATCCGTTCGCTCCGATCCCGCAGTCCAAATACAAGAACGGCGGCGTATTCTTCTACTCGGACGACAACAAGCCCGATTGGATCGACGAAGCGCTGGAGCTGAAGGGCAAAGGGTACCTGAAGCTGGTCAAAGAACTCAGCTCCGCTTCAAGCCAGAATACGCTGGGCTACTTCCGGGCGGTCAACAGCACGATGCAGGGCAACGTGGCCATCGGCGTACTGGTCGCGACGAATATGAACAAGAAGATCGAGCAGTCGCTCCAGCCGGTCTCTCTCCCCGACGATGGGGAGATCTACTTGACGGATTACGGCAATCGCATCCAGGCCGCATCGAACGGGAAGATCGGCAGCACGCTCGATCTGCCCGCCAATCTGGTGACCGGCGACGACCCCGAGGGGACCGTAGACGTCATCGATTCGAACTATATCTACGTCGAGCACTATCATTACGCCTCGCAGCAGAAGCTCATCTACCGGATCCCGACGCGGTCGATGCTCCAGCAGTCGAGCGAGCTCAAGCAGGTCATCCAGCTGATCACGATCGTCTATCTCCTGTTCGGCATCGTCGTTATGGCGTATTTCTGGCGGTCGCTCCTCACGCCGATGCAGCGGCTGGCCGTCTTTACCCGATCGTACGTGCCCGGGAAGAAAGTGCCCGACCGGATCGAGAACGAGCGCAACGACGAAGTCGGCGTGCTCATCCACTCGGTGCACGGGATGGCCCGGCGCATGAACACGCTAATCGAAGACCGCTACATGATGGAGATCAAGCAGAAGGAGATCGAGCTTCAGGTGCTCTACCAGCAGATCAATCCCCATCTGCTGTACAATACGCTCGAGAGCATCTATTGGAAAAGCGCGCTCGAGGGCAATTCGCAATCCGCCGAGATGATCAAGGAATTGGCCAAACTCATGCGCATCGCGCTCAGCCGAGGCCGGGAGCTGATCCCGCTGGACGAGGAGCTGGAGCATGCGGTCGCCTACATGAATCTTCAGCAGAAGCGTTACGAGTACGAGTTCAAGGTCACCTGGACGATGGCGGAAGACACGCTCCGGAATCTGATCCCCAAGATCACGCTGCAGCCGCTGATCGAGAACGCGATCATCCACGGCGTGCGGAACATGGGCGAGGACGGGGAGATCGCGATCAGCTCCTGCCGCGAAGAGGACCGCATCGTCATCCGGATCGCGGACAACGGCTACAAAGCGGCGGATTACGAGGCGATCGCGCGGATTCTCGCGGCCGATCAGGAACAGCCTTCTACCGGCTACGGCATCCGCAACGTCCATCAGCGCATCGGGCTGCACTTCGGCCCGGACTACGGCCTTCATTACGCGGCGCGGGAGGGCGGCGGCACGGTCGTGACGATCACGCTCCCGATTCGCGAATATAAGGAACAAGAGGGGGATTAACGGAGATGTACAACATTCTGATCGTCGACGACGAACCGCTCATCTGCAAAGGCCTCAGCAATCTACTACAGACGTCGGGATTGAACATCCGCCAGATATTCACGGCGCACAGCGGCCATGAAGCGCTGGATTACCTCCGCATCGAGGACATCGACCTGCTCGTGACCGACATTCAGATGGGCGCGATGAACGGCATCGAGCTGATGCACCAGGCCAAGATCATCAAGCCTTGGGTTCAAGCCATCATCATCTCCGCGCACGAGACGTTCCAATATGCGCAGCTCGCCATCCGGCTGGGCGCCAAGGATTACCTGATCAAGCCGCTCAAGAGCGAGCAGTTCCTCGATTCCGTACGGAACGTGCTGCTGCACATGGATAAGCCGATTCCGGCGGAAGACGAATATATGTCCCAGCTCCGGGAGCATTTCCAAATGGAGGTGCCCCAGCCCCAGCGGATGGAACGGCTGAACCGGATGCTCTCGGGCGACGGCGATCGCCCGGAGGCGGCGGAGCTGGCCGAGCTTGGACTGAGAGGGCCTTATTTCGCGCTGATCAAGGTGAAGCTCGATCTCGAAGCCGCCGCGGCCAACCGGCGTCTCCAATCCGGCGACGAAGAGCTGCTCCGGTACGCGGCGTTCAACATCGTCAGCGAGCTGCTGGGCAAGGAGTGGAGCCATGCGGCGTTCTACTCGCCGCTGTCGGAGATCAGCATCCTCATTCAGTGGGACGAGGCGGCGTACGGAGACTCCAGCGTCGACAAGATCAATCAGCTCGAGATGATCGGCCGGAGCCTCCACCACAATATCGCCAAGTACCTGGAGCTTCCCTGCGTGGTCGGCATCAGCCAGATCTTGAAGGGCGGCGAATTCCTGCACGTCCTGAACGAGCAGGCCCGCAAGGCGATCCTCTGGAACCGGGAGCACAAGGACCACTTCGTCTTCTACTACGGCGACTTCAAGTGGAACCTGTTCGGCGAGGAGCCGACGGAGGAGGAATGGACGGAGCGGAACAATCAGATCGTCGACAAGGCGATGGCGTATATTCAGGAGAACTACGCGCAGAAGGGGCTGACCCTGCACGAGGTCGCCCAGCGCAACCACGTCAGCCCCAATTATTTGAGCTATCTGTTCAAGAAGAACACGGGCTTCAATCTATGGGAGTACGTCATCAAGCTGCGCATGGAGGAGAGCAAGCGGCTCCTGCTGCAGACCGATCTCCGCCGGTATGAGATCGCGGAGCGCGTCGGGTACGAATCGCCGGAACATTTTAGCAAAATTTTTAAAAAATACTATGGCGTGAGCCCGAGCGAGCTGAAGAAGTAATATCGCTCACGATCAGCATAGATACGCACATGTTCACGTCTTCCGCCTTTTCCTAAAATGAAGATGGACCGATAGAAAAGGAATGAGGGAGACCGTATGAATCAAACGACCGTGTCCGCTCCTCCGCTTGCAGCGGGGCCGTCGCGGGCGAGGGGGAAATGGAGAAGATACTTCTGGGGCTACGCATTCGTGCTTCCTTCCGTCGCGATCTTTCTCCTCTTCCTCTGGATGCCGATCGTCAAGGGGATCGTCTACAGCTTCTACCATGTTGACTTCGTCAAGGGCAACAGCTACGTCGGATTGGACAACTACAAGTACGTATTCAAGGATCCCGACGTCTGGACCGCCATCAAGAACACTTTATATTACGTGGGCTTGTGTATCGTGATCGGGTTCTGGGTTCCGATCGTCTTCGCCATCGCCATCTCGGAGCTCAAGCGGTTCCAGGGCTTCGCGCGCGTGGCGGCCTACCTGCCATATGTCGTGCCGGTCGTCGTGCTCTACGGCTTGTGGAGATGGCTCTACGATCCGGTCGGCCCGTTCAACGCGACGCTGAGCTGGCTCGGCATTACGCCGATCAACTTCATGACGGACACGCGCTGGTCGATGATCTCGATCGTCATCATGGAGACCTGGCAGCAATTCGGATCGGCGCTGCTCATCTATCTCGCCGCCATCATGAGCATTCCGCGGGATTGGTACGAGGCCGCCGAGATCGACGGCGCCGGCGTGTGGAGCCGCATCTGGCATATCGCGCTGCCTTCGATCCGCAATCAGATCGCGCTGCTGTTCATGCTGCAGCTGATCGGGACTTCCCAAGGCTTCCAATCCCAGTTCGCCATGCTGGACGGCGGACCGAACAATACGACGCTGACGTATGCGCTGTACATCGTGCGCAACGCCTTCAACAACTTCAACTACGGCGTCGCTTCGGCCCTAGGCGTGCTAATGTTCCTCGTGCTAGGCATTCTCGCCCTGATTCAACATCGCATCTCGAACCGGGGAGGGAACGCGGCATGAGGAACGGGGAACGCGGCATTATCTCCGCCTACGATCTGAAGAAGCCCGCCAACAAGATCGTCTACTATCTGATGGTCCTGATGGTAGCGGTCATGGCCGTCTCGATGCTCTATCCGATCGCCGTCGCCTTGTTCAACGGCTTGAAGGCCAACGTCGAAGTCAATACGTTCCCGCCGCATTTCTTGCCGCAGGAATGGCACTTCGACAACTACAAGAAGGGCTGGGACTACATCGACCTGACCAAGTATTTGAAAAATACGCTGTTCATCTTCGCGGGGAGCATGGTCGTCACGGTGATCTTGTCGGGACTTGCTTCGTTCAGTCTGTCCCGGCTGGACTGGCCTTTCCGGAAGGGCGTCTACTACTTCTTCCTGTCGACGCTGTTCATCCCGCCGACGACGTACATCATTCCGAACTTCATCAACCTGAAGGATATCGGCTTGATCAACTCGTACTGGGCATTCTGGCTGCCCGCGGGCGCCAACGCTTTCTATCTGCTGCTGTTGAAGAGCTTCTTTGACGGCATCAATCAAGAGCTGTTCGAGTCGTTCCGGGTCGACGGCGCTTCGGAGCTGCGCTGCTTCTTCCAGCTGGCGTTCCCGCTGTCGATGCCGATCTTCGCGACGCTCGGGATCTTCGTTTTCTCCACGGCGTGGAACGAATGGTTCTGGCCGTCGCTGGTCATGAGCGGCGACCACTATCCGCTCGCGACCGCCATCAAGCGGCTCGTGATCGACGCCAGACGACTCGATACGAACATCCGCTTCGCCATCCTGACGATGGTCATGCTGCCGCCGATCGCCGTATTCCTGATCTTCCAGCGGTTCATCGTGCGCGGCTTGAACGTGGGCAGCGTAAAGGGCTGATCCAGCGTTTCGATCCGCCCGCATCGTAAAAATCGACATCGTAAAGTTGCACACGATCGGAATAGGAATACACATCGTCCGATGTAAACGGCTCCATTATGATGGTCCTGTAACCAAAAACATGAAGCGAGAAGGGGAAAATCCATGCGTAAGATTACGACTGTAGCATCCGGTATCATCGCACTGAGCTTGGTTCTCACGGCATGCGGCAGCAAGAGCAACGGGGGCAGCAACGCTTCTCCGAGCGATTCCTCCGCATCCCCGTCGGCATCGGCTTCCTCTCCCGAAGCCAGCGCGTCGGCGCCTCCGGCGGACGACCTGACCTCCAAGAAAGTCACGATCAGCATCTACTATCCAACGCCTGACAAGCCGGAGCTGCGCGCGCTGGAAGACGACAAGATCAAACGCTTCAACGAGAAGTTCCCGAACGTGACGATCGTCAAGAGCGACTGGCAATACAACCCGAACGAGATCGGCATGAAGATGGGCGCGAACGAAGCGCCGACGCTCTTCAACACCTATGCCACGGAAGGCAAGTTCCTGGCGGAGAAGGGCTGGGCGGCCGATATCACGGAGCTGTTCAACAACTACGAGTTCAAGGATCAGATGAACCCGCTGCTGCAGGATCAATTCATGATCGACGGCAAGGTATACGGCATTGCGCAACAAGGCTACATCACCGCGACCGGCGTGAACAAGAAGATGCTCGAAGCCAAGGGCATCACCCCGCCGGCGTACGACTGGACTTGGGACGACATGCTGAACACGGCCAAGGGCATCGCCGATCCCGGCAAGGGCATCTCGGGCATCGCGCCGATGGGCAAGGGCAACGAAGCCGGCTGGAACTGGACCAACTTCCTGTTTGAAGCGGGCGGCGACATTCAGACCGTCGCGGACGGCAAAGTCACGGCGGCGTTCAACTCCGACGCGGGCGTCAAGGCGATGCAGTTCTACCAGAAGCTGAAGTGGGAAGCGAACGCCATTCCGCAAGACTGGGCGCTCGGCTGGGGCGACGCGGTCGGCGCCTTCGCGCAAGGCCGCACGGGCATGGCAATCGCCGGACCTAGCGATCTGGCGGACCAAGCGATCAACCAAGGCGGCATGAAGCCGGAAGACGTCCTAATCTATCCGATGCCGGCAGCCGAGAAGGGCGGCAAGCACGCGGGCATCCTGGGCGGCGACTTCCTCGTCGTCAACCCGAACGCTTCCAAAGACGAGCAAGCGATCGCGTTCTACTACGCGACCTTCGACTACTTCTCCGACAAGGGTCTCGCTTCCCTCGAAGCGAACATCCAAGCGCGCAAGAAGGACGGCAAGTTCTACGTTCCGCAAATGCTGAACTACTACAAAGACGATTCCGAGTACGGCCAAAAGGCCAAAGCGGTATTCGCGAAGTACGACAACGTCTACCAATACAACGCCGACGCCGTAGCTCTGCTGGACGGCAAGCCGGAAGCGCAATACAACACGCAAGACTACTACGCTACGATGACGAACGTCGTGCAAGAAGTGTTCTCCAAGAAAGGCACGGACATCAAGGCGCAGCTCGACAACGCCGCGAAGACGGTGCAAACGAAGTTCTACGACGCGATCAAAGTGCAATAATCGATAGGTTGACCAAGACCGGCCTCGAAGCGGCAACCGCCGTTTCGAGGCCGGTTTTTCGCTTCGGGCGGCCTAATGCGCCTCCGCATCGGGCGGTCTTCATGGCGTTGACAGATCGACTAGCCCCGGCCTTAACCCGGGAAGCCGCAATCTCCGTAAATCTGCACATACGATGCGTAGGGCTGCGAATCGTTATCGCGCGAAGGGCTTTGTATGATTAGGTCATCATCGAATGCAGAGGTGGCTTATTCATCATGTTGACAAGCGAAGCAATCCATCCCGACCAGCAAGGGTCGAATTCCGCTTCCTCCTCCATCTACCGGGTCGGCCGCGTCCTTCGCGCGGAACGCCGGGAGGGCGGCGCCGTCGTCTTCCGGGGAGAGTACGCGAGCGTGCTGCTCGCCTTCGTCGGCCCTCGGACGCTCCGGCTGAAGCTGAAGATCGGCGACGGCGAGCCGAACCTTGCCGCGACGCCCGCGATTCTGCGGGAGTCGTTCACGGACGCGAGCGCGGTTCTGCGCGAGGACGAAGAGGCGTACGAGCTGCGGACCGACGCGCTGCGCGCGGTCGTCGCGAAGGGCGCTTTCTCCCTGAAGGTGTACGATGCCGATGGCGCGCTCGTCTTGGAGGAAAAGGGAATCTCGTGGAACGAGAAGCGAGCCGCGTCGTTCGCGCTGGCGATGACGGACGAGTCCCATTTCTATGGCTTGGGCGAGAAGACCGGCTTCCTCGACAAGAAAGGCGAGCGTTACGAGATGTGGAACAGCGACGTCTACGCGCCGCACGTGCCGGATATCGATGCGCTCTACCAATCGATTCCCTGGTCCATCCACTTCCGGTACGGCCGTCCGGCGTACGGCGTCTTGCTGGATAATCCCGGGCGGACCGCGTTCGACATGCGCACCCATGCCGACCGCTACCTGATCACGGCGGAGAAGGGCGAACTGGATCTCTACATGTTGGGCGGTCCGTCGCTGAAGGACGTCGTCTCCCGCCTGACGGATCTGACGGGGAAGACGCCGCTGCCGCCGAAGTGGTCGATCGGCTACCAGCAATCGCGCTACAGCTACATGAACCAGGACGAGGTGCTGGAAGTCGCCCGCACGTTCCGGCGCAAGGGGATCCCCTGCGACGTCCTGTACCTCGATATCCACTACATGGACGAATATCGGGTGTTCACTTGGGATCCGAACCGGTTCCCGCGGCCGAAGGAGATGATGGCGGAGCTGACGGAGCTCGGCTTCCATCTCGTGCCGATCGTCGATCCGGGCGTGAAGCGGGATCCGACCTATCCGATCTACCAAGAAGGCGTGGCGAACGGCTACTTCTGCCGCAAGCTGGAGGGCGAGATCTTCATCGGTCCGGTATGGCCGGGGCCGAGCGCGTTCCCGGACTTTACGGACGACCGCGCGGCGCGGTGGTGGGGCGACAAGCACGGTCACTATATCGACCACGGTATCAAGGGCATCTGGAACGACATGAACGAGCCGTCCGTCTTCAACGATTCGAAGACGATGGATCCGGACGTCGTCCACGGCAATAACGGCGATCCGAAGACGCACGAGGCGTGGCACAACTTGTACGGCTTGCTGATGTCGAAGGCGACGCAGGAAGGCTTGAAGCGGGGACTCGGCGGGGAGCGGCCGTTCGTGCTGACCCGTGCTGGCTACACGGGCATCCAGCGGTACGCGACGGTCTGGACCGGCGACAACCGCAGCTACTGGGAGCACATGGCGATGAGCATCCCGATGGTGCTGAACCTCGGCCTGTCTGGCATCGCGTTCGCGGGTCCCGATATCGGCGGCTTCTCGCACCATACGTCGGGCGAGCTGCTCGCGCGGTGGACGCAGATGGGCGCGTTCATCCCGTTCTGCCGGAATCACAGCGCCATCGATACGATCCGCCAGGAGCCCTGGCTGTTCGGGGAGCGGGTGGAGGACGTCTGCCGGACGTATATCGGCCTGCGCTACCGCCTGATGCCGCTGCTGTATTCGCTGTTCCGCGAAGCGTCCGTCTCCGGGCTGCCGATCGTTCGGCCGCTGCTGCTCGAGTATCCGGAGGACCCGGAGGTCTACAACCTGTGCGATCAGTTCCTGTTCGGGCGGGATCTGCTCGTCGCGCCGATCCTGCGGCCGGGTACGAAAGCCAGAGCCGTCTACTTGCCGGCGGGGATTTGGTACGACTATTGGACGGGCGAGCGCCACGAGGGCGGCCGGCAGGTGCTGGCGGAGGCGCCGCTCGAGACGATGCCGATCTATGTGCGCGCCGGCGCGATCGTGCCGGAGCAGCCGCTTCGGCAGCATGCGGACGATGCGGGAGAGGCCGGGGGCGAAGGGGGCGAAGGCGGCGAAGCGCAGCTGACGCTGCGCGTCTATGCCGGAGACGACGGCAGCCTGCGGCTGTACGAGGATGACGGCAAGACCTATGCGTACGAGCAGGGCGCCTACCGGCTGCGGGCGTTCGCTTGGGAACAAGGCGCGCGGACGCTACGCAGCGCGGGCGAGCACGAAGGACTCGGGCAAGGCGCGGGAGCGGAGCGCCTGCGGGTCGAGGTCCGGCATCTGCCGGCCAAGCCCGCGGATGTGACGGCGTCCGGCGGGGCTACCGACCTGAGCTGGTCCTATGACGAGACCAGACAGACCCTCTCCGCGGCGCTGACCGCCGAGGGCGATTGGTCGATCGCGATTCGCTAGCACGCGGCCCGGCAAGCTCCCAATAGAGAAGAGGGGTGTACGGATGGCAAACGTCAAGCTTCGCAACAACAAATGGCTGTGGATCGGCCTCGCCGCGGTCGTCGTGATCGTCGGCGCGGCCGCGATCGCGTATCCTTCCGTCGTATCGGGGAACCAAGCGGGTCTCAAAAAGAAGGGCGAACTGCTCGTCGTCTCGAACGGCCGCTACGAGGCGGCGTTCCGCGCCGATAATGGCGGGATCGCCTATTTGCGCGACAAGCAGGCGAAGGCCGAGCTGTCCGCGGGCAACCGCGACGGCGCGTTGTGGTGGGCGTTCCTGGACGACGACAGCGCGATGAACGGCGCGAAGGCGGACGCGTTCGCCTACGAATGGAACAAGCGCAAGGGCGAGCTGAGCCTGCATTACGGCGGCCCGTTGAAGGTGGACGCGACCGTCCGCTTCGAGGACGCGGGCCGGATCTCCCTGCGCGCCGAGGTGGCGAACGGGACGGGCAAGACGCTCAAGTCGTTCCGCTTTCCGTACGAGCTGAAGGTTCCCGCCGACCAGGTGAAGGACGGCTTGCTGCCGATGCTGCCGGGCGCGCGGTTGAAGGACGCGTTTTTTAAAAACAACGCCTCCTTCGAAGACCAATACCCGGGGGTGATGTTCGCCTCCTATACGGCGCTGCGGACGACGAACGGCAGCCTGGCGGTCTATGACGTCCATGGCAAGACGGTCGCGACGACGAACCTCGGGTTTAAGGCCCAGGTCAAAGAGCCGGGGATGACCGCCATCGTCCACGATTACGCGACGGCGGTACCGAAGGACGCGAAGTGGCGGACGCCGGAGATCGTGCTCGAGATCGGCGGCGACTACCCGGATTCGATCGCTTCGTACGGCGACCGCAACGGGATGGCCGACTACAAAACGTTGGAGAAGAAGCTGGGCAAGTCTCTGTCCGACTACGCGCGGCTTCCATTCTACAAGATGGACGTCTCGGCGCTGAAGGACGCCAGCTGGGACGCGCTGAAGACGAAGTATGCCGATCAGCTCGCCTATCCGGGGGTGCTCCACCTCGTCGGCTTCCAGACGGGCGGACACGACGAGAACTACCCGGACTTTATGCCGCCCGATCCGAAATGGGGCGGAGACAACGCGTTCCAGACGTTCGTGAAGGAAGCGAAGGCGAAGGGGCACAAGCTCGTGCCTTATACGAACTTCTCGTGGTGGGGCGTGCACTCGCCGACGCTCGCTTCGCTGCCTTCGGGCATCAAGCCGGAGGACCTCATCGTTCAGGACCGTACGGGGACGATCGTGAAGGAAGACTACGGCGAGCATAGCGGCTATGTCGTCAACATCAACCACCCCTATGCCCTTGAACGGATCGCGAAGGAGCACGGGAAACTCATGGACGCCGGCTTCGACGGCATCTTCGAGGATCAATGGGGCATCCGCAACGCCCCGTTCGTCTACAACGCGGGCAATCCGGCCGGCACCGATCCTTCGTCGGCCTATCTGGCGGGCGTGCGAGACTACTTCGCTTCGGTGAAGAACCCGATGTATACGGAGGACGGCTTCGACGTCTTGGCCGACGACGCGACGGGCTTCATGGGCTCGAACTACCTCTGGGACCTGCTCGGCTACCGGGCGAAGACGGCGGCGTACACCGACTATTACCCGATGATCGGCATGCTGGTGCGCGACAAAGTCATGCTCTACCAGCACGATCTGGCCGCAGAGACGATGACGGACAGTCAAGACATGCTGCGCTGGAATGCGGCGATGGGCTACAACCTGAGCGCGGATCTGTTCAACGGCGTGAACAACCCGTGGGTCGAGCTCGCGGGCGTGTTCCAGCGGTACGTCCTGGCGGACTATGTCGACAAGCCGGTGCTCGCTTATGCGCAAGTGACGGACGCGGTGACCCGGACGGACTTCGGCAGCCGCCAGGTGACGGCGAACTGGGACAAGAAGCAGCCGTACGCGCTGGATGCGGCGACGGCGTTGTCGCCGGGCGGCTTCGATATCGTATCGAAGGACGGCAAGGTGCGCGCAGGCAACTACGTGCGGTACAACGGCGCCGATCTCGATCCCGGCGAGCACGATCTCGTGGAGGTGCGCGCCGACGGCGAGATTCGCGTCTATCAGCCCTACGGCACGGATACGACGCTGCGCATCAAGAAGGGGGCCAAGTGGTCTCACGCGAAGGCGGCGGCCTATACGGCCGGCGGCGCCAAGATCGCCGATCTGCCCGTCGTCGAAGACGGAGAAGCTTTGCAGTTCGACTATGTCGCGCTGATCAAGACGCAGAAGGTCGGCTACGTGGCGCTGACGAAGTCCGACAAGCCGAGCGAGGCGAAGGAAACCTTTGCGAAGGTGAAGCTGCAGACGAACCTGGCCGCGGGCAAGGACATCCTGTCCACGACCGATACGGCCAAGGAGTTCCCGGCGAAGCTCGCGAACGACGGCGACCCGTATACGTACTGGGAGAGCGTAGCCAAGAAGTTCCCGCAGTCGATCACGGTCGATCTGGGCGAGACGCACGAGGTACAGCGCATCGTCCTCTCGCTCCCGCCGCAGGATGCGTGGGAGAAGCGGGATCAGCAGATCGAAGTGCTCGGCAGCGAGGACGGCCAGACGTTCGCGACGCTGTCGCCGTCGGCCCCGCGCACCTTCGACCCGAAGGCGGGCAACCAGGCGGAGATCCAGCTGGACGCTCCGGCGAAAGTTCGCTACGTGCGGTTGACCGTCTCCGGCAACACGGCGTGGGCGGCCGCGCAGATTTCGGAGTTCGAGGTGTATGGCAAGTAAAGGCAGGCGAACATTGACCCGCGGCACCTGTATGAGGGGCCGCGGGTCTTCGTTTGTTGGGTATGAAAACCCCTAGTTCGACTGGGGGGCCGAACAACTTTTAAACGTATGGGACCGAGCATCCTTAAACGCATCTTCTTTGGTAAACAGGTCATGGGGACAAGTTTGTTCTGGAGCGGCTTCACATCGGCCGTACAGCTAGTCGAGAAAGCAATAACTTGCAAAAGTGCAACTTATTTTGCCCATTTTGGCGTTAGTAAGGAAAAAACTTGTAATTGTACAACTTATTTGGGCGAAATTCGCCGAATGAGCTAAAAAGGGCCGAATAAGTTGTACTTTTGCAACTTATTCTGGCTTGGACGATGTTAGCGGCGAAATAAGTTGTACTTTTGCAACTTACTAGGGTTTGGATGACGTTAACGGCGAAAAAAGCGGTACAGTTGCAACAATTCACACGTAAATGAGCTGATCCTCTAATCGCAACAAGCCTCAGTCGCCGGATGTTGTCCGGAACCTGAGGCTTGTTCGTTTGGGTCTGCCAGTTGGACGAATCCGCGCTGTCGGATACGATCGGAGCGAAGCCAATCAAAAGGATCAGGAAACGTAAACCGAACGATCGACGAATGAAGGATTCCTTGGCTTCGCAGCGCTCACTTCGACTGAACGGCGTCGAAGCGGACCTCGCCGGTCTTCTCGTCCCAATCGATACGGGTCCCGAACCATTCGGCAAGCAGCCGCGCAGGGAGGACGACGCGGTTGTTCACGACGGAGAGGGGCGTCTTGAGCATCACCGGCTGCCCATCCATCACCAGCTGCGTCGAGCCGATCCGCCCTTGCAGGAGACGGCCGCCGTATTGGACGACCATCACCTTCTGTTTGCGGGAATATTCCGTCCACGCGATAACCGCGCCGGCGGCATCCGCGACGGTCTTGACGGGCACGTACGCCGTGTCGTCGCGGATCAAGGCCGGCTCGGCCTGCTCCCGCCCGTCGATGCGGATCGCTACCGTATGCGCGACGCGTTGGGCACTGGCATAGCTGGCGGCTTCGCGCACCGGGTAGCCCGCCGACCCGATCCCGAGCTCCCCGCGGCGGTTCAGCCCCCACGCGTAGACGCTGCCATTCTCGTTCAATGCCAGACCGTAACCGGCTCCGGCCGCGACCTGCTTCACGCCGCGGAGGCCGGGAAGCTTTAGCGGCAAGTTCGACGAGCCGTGCGAGGTCTGCCCCATCAATTGGCCGGAGAGATCGAGGCCGGACCCCCACACTTCGCCCTTCTTCGTCATGAACAAGGCAAAGTTGCTCGAGACGGACAGGGAGCGAACCTGGCCCGCCAGCAGGGTGACGGGCCGCGGCGTCGCGATGTAGGTCCGCTTGGGCGCCCCTATGCCGAGCTGTCCGTAATAGTTGTTGCCCCACGCGAAGACCGTGCCGTCCTCGCGAAGAGCGAAGGTCCCGTCGATCTTGATGATATGGCGCAGCTCGGGAATACGCTTGGGACGCGTCTGCATGTCCTTCGCGGAGAGCGGGTCGTACCATTCCTTGTGCGGCGCGATGAGCTGCCCCCACGTATAGACCGTTCCGTCCCTGGCCAAGGCGATATTGTTGCCGCGCTGGGCGGAGACGGCGATGATATTGGACAAGCTTGCGATTCGCTGCGGCTTGACGACGTCCTGGTTCCCCAGCTTGCCGTTCGCGAGCTGACCGAAGCGGTTGCTCCCCCACGCCCACACGGTACCGTCCTTCCGGACGGCAAGCGCGTAGCCGTCCGCATCGGACACGTCGACGACGTGCGTCAGGTTGGCGACTTGCTCCGGTTCCTCTTCCGCGCCGGTCGGATACCGCCAGACGGTCCCGTTCAATCGCCAGGCGTAGAAGGCGTCGCTCCGCCAGCCGAACGCCTCCCGGATGTTCGAGAGCGCGAGGACCCGGGTCGGCAGCGTCGTGCCGTCGCCGAATTGCCACGCCGTGCCGTCTTTCTTGTAGAGCATGCCAGGCTTGACTCGTTCCACCTGGGGTCCCGCTTCCGCCTTCGCATGCTCCATCCAAGCCGCCGAGGACAACGCGAGCGCGGCCGAGAGGGTAAGCGCGAGCGCTTGTTTGAACATAGCCGATCTCCTTCCGCTCCCGCGAGCGGCAGCGTCTTTCGATGATTGCAACTAGTCTATTAGACGCAAAGACGGCGGAAAAAGTTTTGAGAGAGACGCCTAGCTGGAAAATAACGACAAATCGCGACTTGCCGGACGGTGCCGGCAGTCGCGATTTTGTTCGTGGAGCCGCCTTCGAGACCGAGCGTCAGATCGATTCGCCCTGGACGATGCGATGGGGAATCGTCGTCCGCATCGGCACGTCCCGTCCCGCGATCCGATCGACGAGCAGGTCGACCGCCTGCGTGCCGACATCATCCGACGAATACGCGATCGTCGACAAGGCCGGCGAGATATAGGCCAGCGTGTCGATGTTGTCGAAGCCCATCAGACCGACGTCCTGCGGAATGCGAATTTCCTTCTGCTTCAGATGCAGCAGCACCTTCAGCGCATACTTGTCGCTCGTGCAGAGGATGACTTTCTTCTTGTCCCCCCGCCGCAGGAGCGCGTCGATCTCCTCCAGATAGCCCTTGTGCAGCACGATATCGGTCAGCAGGCCGGGCGTCTCCGCGATCGCCTCCTCGAAGCCGAGGTAGCGCTGCTCGACGGCGTACAGGTTGGTCTTGCCGGCCAGCGCCATCGGGGGACTGAGATAGATGATCTCCTCGTAGCCCTGGGCGGCCAGATGCCGTACGGCGTCCCGGATCGCCGCGCGGTCGTCCACCCATACGAAGGGGATGCCGTCGGAGACCAGATTGCCGAAGGTCACGACGGGCACGTTCAGCTTGCCGAGGAATTGCTCGAAGGCCTCGCCCTTGTTGACGGAGAGGAGGAGGATTCCGTCTACCTTGCGGTCGACGAGATGCTGCAGGCAGTCCTTCTCCTTCTCGGGGTCCTTGTTCGTCAGCGTCAAGTACAGGAAGTAGCCCAGTTCGCTGGCTCTCGTCTCGATCGCGTTGACGAGCTGGGGAAAGAGGCGGTTGTTGATGTCGAACAGGACGGCGCCGATCGACCGCGTGCTGCCCTTCACCAGGCTCTGCGCGAGAAAGTGCGGCCGGTAGCCGAGCTGCTCCGCCACCTGAAGGATCTTCTCCTTGGTCTCCGGATTGATGCCGGGACGGTTGTTGAGCGCCCGGTCGACGGTGCCGCGCGATACGCCGCAGATTTCGGCGATTTGCTGGCTCGTTTTGCTCATGGTCTGGTTCTCCTAAGCGAAGCCGTAGAGTAAGCCCCAAGCCGACGGGCCTAGGACGGGATATGTCTTCTATCTCGATTATATGCAAAAATAGCGAAAAAATAAATGCGTTCACGTGCACGATTTTCTGTTTACAGTCATTTTGCCCTGTGCTATATTTAAGCCGTTCACGTGCACGGTGACCAATTTTCGCTAGCGGCGGGGGATATCTATTCAACGCAAGGAAGAGAATTCGAGGGTGTAATCGCAGCAGACTTTGGCAAGGGATTTTTTCTAAAGGCCGAATTGTAAGCGCTTAAGAAGTCAACCTTCCGAGAAGGAGCGACCCATGATGAGAAGAACGAAAAGCGTCGCCGTCCTGACGCTGATCCTGGCCCTGTTCGCCTCGCTCATGGCGGCATGCGCGGGCGGTACGAAAAACGGGGAGGCGTCCGCGTCGTCCGATACGGGCGCGGCCAAGGGCAAACAAGAGGTCACGATCGTCTGGAACGAAGGAGACGTCAGCAACGAGCAGCTGAAGGTGCTGCTGGAAGAGTTCAACAAGAAGAACCCCGATATCAAGGTCAACCGGATCTCGGTGACGAGCAACGGCTGGGCCGACTACTTCAACAAGATCCAGACGATGATCGCGGGCGGCAAAGCCCCGGACGTCATCCGGGTCGCTATCGAAGGCATCCAGATGTTCGCGAAGCAGGATCTGCTGCTGCCGCTCGACGACTACATGGAGAAGTTCCCCGACGCGTTGGAGAATTACGAGGACCTGCATCCGAAGCTGCAATCCCCGTTCGTCGTCGACGGCAAGACGTACGGCTTCGTCTGGGACTGGAACAACGTGGTCATGCACTTCAACACCGATCTGCTGAAGGAGGCGGGGCTGTCCGTCCCTCCGTCCGACTGGACCCGCGACGACTTTCTCCGCTACGCCCAAGCCCTCACGACAGACAAAGACGGGAAGAAGACGTTCGGCTTCGCCATCCCGAACTACTACTTCGGGGCATCGGCGTGGCTGTTCAACAACGAAGCGAGCGTCCTGGACGAGAGCATGACGTCGAGCAAGCTGGACGACCCGAACGCCATCGAGATGATGCAGTTCTTCCAGGACTTGATCTACAAATACAAAGTCTCGCCCGTGCCAAATCCGAAGTCCGACATGATCAACGACCTGATCTCCGGCCGCGTCGCGATGATCTCCGCCGGCAAGTGGCCGTTCGGCACCTACGATAAGACGAAGTTCAAGGCGATCGACATTCAGCTCCTGCCGAAGTTCAAGACGCAGAAGGTCATCTTCGGCTCCGGCGCGTTCCCGGTTCTGAAGTCGACGAAGCAGCCGGAGGCGGCCTTTAAGCTGTCGGCGTTCCTGTCCTCGTCCTTCTCGCAGAAGACGACGCTGTCGAACTTCTCGATCCCGACCCGCATCTCGGTCATGAAGGAAGTGCTGCCGAAGACGCCGGCCGAGCATTGGCAAGTGTACGCGGACAGCGCCGATATCGCCCAGCCGGTCGAAGCGCCGATGCAGTACGGCGAGATCGAAGGCATCTTCAACCGCTACATGTCGTCGATCCTCTCCAATCAAATGGACGCCGCGACGGCCATGAAGAAGGCGAAGACGGAGATCGACGCCGCCCTGGCCAAAAAATAATCCAGCGGAAGCCGAAGGGGGCGCTGTGGTCCAGGGCCGCAGCTCCCGGCGGCTTCCGAGGAGGTATTCATGAGAATGCGTCGGTCCGTCAAGGACGGCTTCGCGGGCTATCTGTTCCTGTTTCCCGCGCTGCTCCTGTTCATCGTGTTCGTCGCCGAGCCGCTCGTCGTCTCCGTCTACCTGAGCTTCACCCAATACAACGTCATCACCCCGCACCGGTGGACGGGAATCGACAATCTGCGCCAGTTCTGGCACGACCAGCGCCTCGGCCTCATGTACGGCAATACGCTGAAGTACGTCCTGATCCTCGTCCCCATGCACATGATTCTGGGGCTGCTCCTGGCGCTCGGGGCGACGCGCGGCATCTCGAGCCGGTGGAAGTACTTCTACCGCACGGCCTACTACTTTCCCGTGCTGGTCACCTCGGCCGCCGTCGCCGTGGCCTGGAGCTTCATCTACGACAACGACTTCGGCGTCCTCAACTACCTGCTGGGCCTGCTCGGCATCGAGCGGATTCCTTGGCTGCAATCGCCGAAGTGGGTCTACCTGGCCGTCGCGATCTACAGCTTTTGGAAGTTCATCGGCAACGCCTTCCTCTATTACGTGATCGGGCTGCAGAACATTCCGAGGACGCTGTACGAGGCGGCGGAGATCGACGGGGCGAGCGCCGCGCAGTCCTTCTTCCGGCTCACGCTGCCGATGCTGTCGCCGACGATCTTCTTCGTGCTCGTCACGACGCTGATCGGCGCAACGCAGATCTTCGACGAGCCCTACCTGATCACCGGCGGGGGACCGGGCGACGCCTCGCGGTCGGTGAACATGTACATCTACGAGGTGGCGTTCCAGCACCACGAGATGGGCTACGCTTCCCTCGTCTCGATCAGCTTGTTCCTCATCATCCTGCTCGTGACCGCGCTCCAGTTCCGGTTCAGCCGGCAGTGGGTGTCCTATAACCAAGAATAGAGAGGAGGAAGGCCGATGAAGCGATACGGCGCCAGACTGCTGACGGACGGCGCGCTGCTGGTCGTCGCGGCGTTCATGTTCGCGCCCTTCCTGTGGATCATCTCGACGTCGCTCCGGCTGCCGCAGAACTCCTTCGACTTGCCCCCGGCGATCCTCCCGACGACGTTCAACTTCGACAACTACGGCGAAGTGTTCAAGCGAGTGCCGCTGCTCGCGTTCATGCTGAACAGCCTCAAGGTCGCGGGACTGATCGTGATCGGGCATGTGTTCATCTCCAGCATGGCGGCTTACGCGTTCGCCCGTCTCTCGTTTCCCGGCAAAAACGCCATCTTCCTCATCTTCCTGTCCGGACTCATGATCCCGGGCCAGGTGACGATCATCCCGCAGTTCATCCTGCTGTCGAAGCTCGATCTGGTCGATACGCACGCGGCGCTCATCCTGCCGGCGCTGATCAATCCGTTCGGCATCTTCCTCATCCGGCAGATGATGATGACGATCTCCCCGAGCTACGAGGAAGCGGCGTTCATCGACGGCGCCGGCCGCGTCCGCGGGTATCTCAACGTCATCCTGCCCATGTCCGTGCCGGTCATCGCCATGACGAGCGTGATGACGTTCATCGCGCATTGGAACGACTTTTTCCGGCCGCTCATCTTCCTGAACACGGCGGAGAAGATGACGCTCCCGATCGGCATGACCGTACTGAACGGCCAGTTCGGGGCGGGCAATCTGTCCGCGATCCTCGCGGGGGTGACGATCACGCTGATCGTGCCGATGCTCTTCTATATCTTCGGGCAGAAGTATCTGATCGAAGGCATCGCGGGCGGCGGACTGAAGGTCTAAATCACAGCCGATAGCGGCAAAAAGGAGAACAACCATGACGACATCCCGAAGGTTCGTGTACGAAGGCTACAAATCGAAGGAAATCTCGTTCCCGCTCGGCGGTATCGGCAGCGGCTGCGTCGGTCTCGCCGGGAACGGCAGGCTCATCGACTGGGAGATCTTCAACAAGCCGAACAAGCTGAGCCACAACGGCTTCTCCTTCTTCGCCGTCAAGGCGGAGGCGCAAGGCGTCGTGAAGCTGACCAAGGTGCTGCACGGCGACCTGCAGACCCCCTATACGGGCGAGGGCAAGGGCAAGTTCGAAGGCTACGGCTACGGGCCGAAGCGCGAGAACATGACGGGCTTCCCGCATTTCGCGAACACGTCGTTCAAGGGAGAGTACCCGTTCGCGGAGATCGCGTTCGACGACGCGGGGGATCCGATCTCGGTCAAGCTGACCGCGTTCAATCCGCTCATCCCGCTGAATGCGAAGGACTCCTCGCTGCCGGCCGCCGTGCTGACCTATGCCGTGACGAACCGGTCGGCGGAGCCGCTCGACGTGAGCGTCGTCGGCAACCTGACCAACCCCGCCAAACGGGGCGCCATTAACAGCTACTTCGACGAGGCGGGGTACCGGGGCTTCAAGCTCCGCTCGAACGCCTACGCCGAGGAGGAGGCTGCATACGGAGATCTGACGCTCGCGACGGACTGCGAGGACGTCAGCTACCAGAGCTACTGGTACCGCGGGGGCTGGTTCGACAACGCCGTCGTGTTCTGGCAGGCGTTCACCGCGCCGGGCCGGTTCAAGGAGCGGCACTATGACGACGTCAGCGAGTTAGGAGAGGATGCCCGCCAGTGGCGGGACGTCTGCCTGCTCAGCGGGCACCGGACGCTGGCGCCTGGAGAGACCGGCAAGTTCACGTTCATCCTCTCCTGGAGCTACCCGAACTACGTGAACGACTGGAATCCGGGCAAGGGCAAGGAGAACGGACCGTATCCGTCGTGGAAAAACTATTACGCGACGCAATTCGGGGATTCCAAGGAGACGGCCGGGTACCTGTTCGCGGAGCTGCCGCGCCTCGAACGCGAGACGCGCGCGTTCAAGGACTTGCTGTTCGGCTCGACGCTGCCACACGAAGTGGTGGACGCCGTCTCGGCCAACATCTCCATCCTCAAGTCGCCGACGGTGCTCCGCCTGCCCGACGGCTCCCTCTACGGCTTCGAGGGCGTTCATACGAACGAGGGCTCCTGCGAAGGCTCTTGCACCCACGTGTGGGGCTATGAGCAGGTCACGCCGTTCCTGTTCCCCGAGCTGGCCCGGTCGATGCGCGATAACCACTATCGGCACGCGCAGTTCGACAACGGCAAGGTCGCGTTCCGCCTCATGCTGCCGCCAGAGCGGACGCGCGAGGAGAACAAGTTCCACGCTGCCGCTGACGGCCAGATGGCCGACATCGTGAAGACGTACCGGGAATGGCGCATCTCCGGCGATACCGACTGGCTGCGTGGTATCTGGCCGCAGGTGAAGAAGTCGCTCGAATACGCCTGGGACCCAACGAACGACGATTGGTGGGACCGCGACCGCGACGGCGTCATGGAAGGCGTGCAGCATCATACGCTGGACGAGGAAGCGTACGGGCCGAACGCCTTTCTCTCGGGCATGTACCACAGCGCGCTCCTGGCGGCGTCTGTCATGGCCGAGGCGCTCGGCGACGGGGCGGCCGGCGAATACCGGGAGCTGTACGAGCGGGGGCGCCGTTGGGTACGCGATCATCTGTTCAACGGCGAATACTTCACGCAGCAGGTCGACCTGAAGGATGAGCGGTTCGACGTCGATCCCGAGCTCGGCGAGATCAAGTACCAGTTCGGCGAAGCCTGCCACATCGACCAGGTGCTGGGCCAATGGCACGCGCACGTCGTCGGGCTCGGCTACGTGTTCGACCGCGACCAGACGCGCGCGGCGGTAAGCGCGATCTACAAATACAACTTCATTCCGGTGCTGCGAGACTATACCAACGCCTGCCGAATCTACGGGCTGAACGACGAGCGCGGGCTCCTGATCGCCACGTACCCCAAGGGAGGCGCGCCGAAGGTGCCGGTGCCGTATGCGGACGAGTGCATGAACGGATTCGAGTATCAGGCGGCGAGCCATATGATCTACGAAGGTCTCGTGGAGGAAGGGCTTGCGGTCGTTCGGGCGATCCGGCACCGCTACGACGGGGAGCGCCGCAATCCGTGGAACGAATTCGAGTGCGGCAGCAACTATGTGCGGTCCATGGCGTCTTACTCTTTGTTAACCGCGCTGAGCGGATTCGAGTATGACCAGGCGCAGGAAGGTCTCATCGGGTTCAGTCCGGTCGTGAACCGCGAAGCGTTCAAGACGTTCTGGTCGCTGGGCCGGGGCTGGGGCGAGTTCGCGCATGCGAACGGTCAGCTGCGCCTCTCGGTCGCATACGGCGAGCTTACGGTCGGGCGCTTCCGCTCCGATCTGCTCGCGGGCCAGACGGCCGCGGCGGTCGTCGTGAACGGACGCCCCGTCGTCTGCGAGCGGGAGGGCAACGATCTCGTCTTCGCGGAGCGGGTGCGTCTCGCCGCAGGCGATACGTTGACGGTCGAGGCGCGGTAAGCGCGGAGATCGAGACGTCGCGGCGTTGACGGCCACGGCGTTGGCGCCCGGTCCGCTCGTTCGTCGCTGCAAGTTGGGCAAAAAAAAGGAATGCGGGGTGGACGAAGATGGCGGACCATCGGGATGCCGAGGCGATCATGGCGCGCGTCGTGCAGGGGCTGACGGCGGTACGGGGCGTGCGCGCGATCGTGCTCGGCGGCTCTAGAGCCAAAGGGACGCATCGGCCCGAATCGGATCTCGATATCGGTATTTTCTACGGCCCGGACGAAGAACTGGATCTGGAAGCGCTGGGCCGGTTGGCTTCCGAGCTGGACGACGAGGGAAAAGACGGCCTGATTACCCCCGTCGGCGGATGGGGACCGTGGATTAACGGCGGCGGGTGGCTGCAGGTGGGCGGCCTCCCGGTCGACTTCCTCTACCGGGACCTCTCCCGGGTGGAACGCGTCATCGGGGACTGCGCGCGCGGCGAAGTCACGATCGATTATCAGCCGGGTCATCCGCACGGATTCGTGAATGCGATCTATATGGCGGAGATCGCCTCCTGTCTCCCGCTGTGGGATCCCGACGGGAGCGTCGCCCGGCTTCGGGCGATGACCGATCCTTATCCTCAGGCGCTTAGAGCAGGGATCATGCGGAAGTTCGGATGGGAGGCGGGCTTCACGGCCGCCAACGCGCGCAAGGCCGTCGGCAAGCTGGACGCGAACTACGTCGCGGGCTGCTGCTTCCGCGCCGTCGCCTGTCTCAACCAGACGCTGTTCGCCCTGAACGGCAGGTACTTGATGAACGAGAAGGGCGCCGTCGACGAAGCCCAGTCGTTCCCGCTCGCGCTTCCGCGTTACCGGGCTTCGGTCAACGGCATCTTCGCCAGCCTCTCTCCCGACGCGGAGAGACTGGCGGATACGGTCGAGGCGTTGGATCGGCTGATCCGCGAGGCGGAGGCGTTAATCGAGGAGAATCGATAGAACGATAGAAGAGGGCTGTTCGCCATCGCGGTCGTCAAGACCGCCGGGGAGCAGCCCTTATTCGCCGCCGAATGCCAAAGCATGTCATATCGTGACCCCGAGGACTCCAACGACGGAGTCCTCTTCCTATTCGCGGGATTGCCGTTGCCGCGCCGAAGCGACAAAAAAAGGGAAAGATCACTTGCTCGTTACGTAACGTCATGTGATGTAATAAGAAGGGAGGCGATCTGCATGAGCGACAAAGACAAAACGTTTTTGATCGGCGAACTGGCCGCGGCCACCGGCGTAACGGTACGAACGCTCCAGCACTATGACAAGATCGGTCTTTTGCCGACATCCGGCCGGACCGAAGGCGGGAGACGTTATTATACCGAAGAGGACATGCTCTCGTTGGAGCAGATTATTTTTTACAAATCCTTGGGGCTTTCCTTGCAAGAAATACGCGACAAAGTGGTTAACCGCCCCTCGTTGTCGCAAATCGAGCAAATCTTGCATGCGCAAGAGGTCGCACTCTACAAGAAAATAGAAGATGCGCATGCCGGCATTGCTGCGATCGAAGCGTGCCGGACAGCCATAGCTTCGGGAAATTACCCGTCCTGGCAGCTTTTAACCGGTTTTATAGAGACGCTGAAGAACAGCAACCTGATGGATTGGAGGCAATACGCGTTTAAAGACGCACAGATGAGCGTATTCAGCAAGAGATTTGAAAACGAACAAGACGCTTTCGATTTGTATCACACCTGGCGAGTGTTGGCCTTAAAAGCCGCGACGCTGGCCAAGTCCGGGGTGTCGCCGGATGATCCGGCCGCGCAAGCCATGGCCGAAGACTGGCGGAAAATGACGGCGGATGTAACCCAAGGAGATCCCGACCGCATTCATGCTTTTGCTCAGGTACAAGCGGATCGATCCGCTTGGCCGGAAGGAGACCGCGATCTGATGGAGGCATCCCAACCGTTTATCGATCTGGCGGTGAAACGCTATTTAGAGCACCGGTCTCAAAAACAAAAATAACGAGTCAGAGGAGGTACGAGTATATTGAATCATCCCATCTATTATCCCACCAAAGAGTCTCTTCAGGCACATCCGGTTCCGGCATGGTTTGAAGATGCCAAATTCGGGGTGTTTATTCACTGGGGGTTGTTTTCCGTTCCCGGATTTGCACCCTTAGGCAGTCTAGCGGAGACGCTGAAGAACGATTATGATCGGGCGATGTTAAACTACCCCTATGCGGAAGGCTACTGGAACGCGATCAAGGACTCTCGTTCGCCATCCGCCCAGTACCATAAGGCTCATTACGGCAACATGCCTTATCAGGGATTCAAACCATTGTTTATGGAGGGTCTGGAAAAATGGGATCCCGCTGCCTGGGCCAAAACCTTTCGCGACGCCGGCGCAAAATACGTCGTGATCGTCACCAAACATCATGACGGTTTTTGCCTTTGGCCGACCGAAGTCGTCAATTCGCACGAACGGAACTGGTTTAGCGATCGCGATCTAATAGGCGAATTCGCCGCGGCGGTTCGACGGGAAGGCATGCGGTTTGGCGTTTACTATTCGGGCGGCATCGATTGGACGTTCCGGCGAAGGATCTCCAAGACGTTTATGGATTATTCCTATTCCACCCCGGGCGGCGATTATCCGGCCTATGCCGATGCCCAAGTCCGCGAGCTGATCAAGCGGTACCGTCCGGACGTTTTATGGAACGATATCTGTTGGCCGGCCGGCCAAGACCGACTGTTTCGTTTGTTTGCCTACTATTACGAAGTCGTTCCCGACGGCGTGATCAATGACCGGTGGAAGCATGCAAGCCCGTTCAACAAAATCATGGGACTGAAGCCGATGCGCGCCATGATGGACGTCATGGTCAAGCAAATGATCAAGAAAAACCCCGATATCCACTCCGCCCTTGTACAGCCCGCCATTCCCCACAGCGATTTCGCCACGCCGGAATATACGAAATTTTCGGATATCCAAACGAAAAAATGGGAGATGACGCGCGGAATCGGAAACTCGTTCGGCTATAACCGCAATGAACGGGAGGAACACTACGCCGCCTTTGAGACCTTATTGTTGGATTTTATCGATGCCGTGTCCAAGAATGGCAATCTGCTGCTGAATGTGGGTCCGCGAGGAGAAGATGCCCGGATCCCCGAGGAACAACGAAGCCGATTGACCCCATTTGGCGAATGGCTGAAGCGGAACGGGGAAGCGATTTATGGTACGCGGCCTTGGGCGCGGGCGGAAGCGGTCGCGGCGTCAGGGGAATCGATCCGGTTTACGAAGAAGGACGATAAGCTCTATTTGATGATTCTAGGCGAGCCCCGCAGCCCCCAAATAAGCGTGAAAAATGTATCCCTTGATGGCGAAGCGACTTTGCTCGCCGATGGCAGTCCGGTTCGGCTCGAACGGGAAGGCGGCGACACGGTTCTCACCTTTTCGCGGCACCTTCAAGATTCGTTTACGCCTGTTGTACGGATCCAGTAGGAGCGGATTGGCCTCGCCTCTTTGGAGTCGTCAACCCGCTGCGCCTTGCGTTTGCGGATTGACGAACGAAAACAAGCAGGGTATTATAAGTACTAAATTAGTAAATAAGTAATTTAGTAAATCGAACTGCAAGCATGTTGAGAGGGCCTCGCCGCCGGAGCGATCTCCCCGGTTTGCGGTTAGGAAGGGAGCAAGGAAGATGAATGACCGTGACTTTATTTTGTCGCCTGCAAGACAATTGACGGATGCGGAAGAAGCGCTCGTTTGGAAAAAGCCGTCCTCTCATCAAATCAGCGACGAAGAACGCCGTATTTGCAATGAAATCAAGCGGAACTGGCATCGCGGGGAAATGAGAATCGCCAATCTATTGCTGGAGGGCGACGCCGGCACGGGTAAGACCCAACTTGCCAAAGCATTGTCGGCGAATTTCGGGCTGCCGTACACGAAGGTAACCTGTTTTGCCGATATGGATAAGTCGGATATCATTGGCGCGATATTGCCGGTGATTGCCTCCGAACGCTTAGAGAAGTTGGAGCTTGCGGACCAAAGCGCTTTGCAAGCCTTGTACGAGAACGACGGTTTTCGAAGCGCGACCGAAGTATTGATGGACGTGCTGGGAGTGAATCGGGAGGCAGCCGCGTCAAAGATGAAACAATTGCTGAAGCTGGCCGCGGACAACGCCGAGGGCGATGCGGTGGAATATCGGTTCTACCCCTCCGAAATCGTCAGAGCCTATCAAAACGGATACCTTCTGGAAATTCAGGAACCGAACGTTATTCGCGATGCCGCGGTGTTAATGGCGCTGAATTCGGCATTGGAGCTGGACGGCAGCATCAACCTGCCCACCGAAATGATACGCAGACATCCGGACTTTATAGCGGTCATTACGGCAAACCGAAGTTATGCAGGGGCCAGGCCGCTAAACGAAGCCCTGCGCGACAGGGTTCAGCATACGGAAAAGATGGACCTGCCGACCAAAGCGGTCATGATGGAACGCGCAATGGCTAAAACCGGGTATAGGAATCAACAGGTTTTGGACGTATTTGCAGATACCATTGTGATGCTGGACAAAACAGCCCGGGCCAATGCCATAAAAGGCGTGGCCGGCATGCGTTCCTATTTCTACTGGGTAGACGCGGTAGCCGGAGGCGCCTCCCCGGCGGAATCCCTCTATCATAAAGTCATCTATAAGATCACAACCGATTCCGAGGAAATTAAAATATTGGAAGATGCGCTAAGAAGCCATCATTTGTTGGAAGACTTGAACGCGGTTGAAACGGAAGTAAAAAAAAACGAATTTTAGACACCGCGGAGATCCGGACATGGGGAACGATAGAAGATGCCGATTTTGACGATGACGACAACGCCGAGGAGACCGGTATCGCATTTAGCAAGTCCGCCGACAGCGACGAAAGCCCATCGTCCGATCGCGCTTCCGATGACTCCGATGGGATGGAAAGTTCGGATTTGGGGGAGAATGGCTCTCCCCAATATCACCAAGCCAATCCGGATCCCATGCCGGAGGACGCGCAACGAAAAGAACGAGATTTTCGTAAAAAGCTGAATCGGGAAGCGCGGGAGACCGTGTCCGAATCGATTCATAAGGGCGTAAAGCTCATTGTTCACCGTCCGACGTACGTTTTGGAAAATAAACAGGAATATGTCAGCCTCAGCAAGGAGCTTATGCCTGTCATATGGGAAATCGCCAGAAAAACGCTTCCGCTTTTGGAGCATGAGATCTCCGCCGATTTTGCGAGAAATCATTATTACGGCACCAAATTTCAAGCGGAAAGCGTCGCATATCGGGACTTCAGATCTTTTGCCAAGAAACGGCCGCCAACGGAATCCCCTTCCCTCGCGGTGGGTCTGAGGGTTGACGAATCGGCATCGATGGCTGCTTTCGGAAGATTAGAAGCGGCAAAGCGCGCCGTTCTCGCAGTCTATGAATTTTGTCAAATTTGCCATATTCCCATCTTGATCTACGGCGATACTGCGGATGTCTCCAGAATGGAGCAGATGTCGATCTTTGCCTATACCGACTTCGATCAACCGGATCCCCATGATCGATTCAAACTGATGGGGATTCGCGCCCGAAGCAATAATCGGGATGGATTGGCGCTTCGAATGATGGCGGAACGGCTGGCAAGTTCGCCGCAACAAACCAAACTGTTGATCAGCATCAGCGACGGGCAACCCAAGGCGATGGACGACTATACCGGAAGTTATGCGGCGCAAGACGTGCAGCAGACCGTATCCGAATACGAGCGGAAAGGAATTGCCTTTCTGGCAGCCGCCATCGGCCAAGACAAAGAGGTGATTCAACAAATCTATGGGAAGGAAAGATTTCTGGATATATCCAACCTGAACGCGTTCCCCGCACAATTGGTCCGCATCATCGCGCGGCATTTGTAAGGTTGAAGAGGATAGAGGGGTGCGAAACCTCGATCCGCTGCCTCCGTCCGCCCAAAAGAGGAAAATCCGCTGCGGGCGTCGAAAAAGAATGAATCTCAAAACATTCATAGATGCCAGCCGGAATGCCCCTTAATGAGCCTATCGTTCGGGGGCATTCCTGCGCGGTGTCGGTTATCGGAAGGTGGCATTATGAAGAGAGGCTTCGCGTTCGTCTGGACCTTGCTCCTATTCTTCTTGTTCGCGTCGGCGGCCAACGGGCAGACGGCAAGCACGCTCATCCGCAACGGCGGCGCCGAAGAGGCGAACGGGAGCGACCCCGCTTCCTGGTCGAGGGAGGTCTATGCGCAGGGCGCAAGCGGCGAAGAGATCAGCGCGCTGACGCTAGGCGCTGACGGTGGGCATACCGGCAGCCGCTATCTGCGCATCCAGAGCGCCGAGTCCAACGACGCGCGCTGGGTGCAGACGGTGGCGGTCGAGCCCGACACCGTCTACAGGCTGTCCGCCTGGGTACGCGCCTCGGGCATCGATCCGGCCCGGACGGGCGCGAACGTCTCCGTCCTCGGCATCGGGAGCACTTCGGCGGACGTGAAGGATACCCAAGGACAGTGGGTCCCGCTCGAGATGTACGGACGCACCGGGCCGGACCAGCGGGAGATCGGCGTCGCGGTTCGGCTGGGCGGCTACGGCAATCTGAACGCGGGGACCGCGGACTTCGACGACATCGCGCTCGAAGCGGTGGAGGCGGCGCCCGCGGGCGCGACCGTCCTGTCGCTGACGCCGGACGAGCTGCCTCCGGCCGGCGCGACGAGCGGAACCTCCTCGCACGCGCCGTACGTCACAGCGATGTTCCTGTTCGCCGCGGCGTACGCGCTGCTCGGCTACTGGGCCGTCCTCGCTCTCCGTAAGGGCGAAGGCGGTCTGCCGGACCCGGACACCCGTCGCGGGGCGCGCTACGCGGTACTGCTCTTCGCCGGCGCTTTGGCGCTGCGCGTCGTCTGCGCCCCGATCGTCGCCGGCCATCCGATCGACATTCTCGATTTCTACGCCTGGGCGAATCACGCTTATGAAGCGGGCTTGCCCGGCTTCTATACCGCCGACATGTTCGTCGACTACCCGCCGGGCTATATCTACGTGCTCTACGTAATCGGCCTGTTCCAACATGTCTTCGCGCTGGAATATCAGACGAGCGCTTCCCTGATCTTCTTGAAGCTGCCGTCGATCGTCGCCGACCTGCTGGCCGCCTGGGTCGTATTCAGGCTGGCGCGGAAGTACGCGGGCGCGCGGGTCGCGGCGGTCCTGGCGCCGCTCTATCTGCTCAATCCGATGGTGTTCCACAATTCGGTCGTCTGGGGGCAGATCGACTCCGTCTTCACGCTGTTTGTCCTGCTGTCCGTCTGGCTCATCGCGGAGAACAAGCTGGCGCGCGCGTCCGCCTGCCTCGTCGTCGCGATCCTGATCAAGCCGCAGGCCGTCGTCCTGATCCCCGTCCTCCTCATTGCCCTCTGGCGGAGAAAGGACGGAAAAGCCTGGGCGCGCGCTATCCTATACGGCGCCGCCGCGTTCGTCCTGCTGGTTCTCCCGTTCTCCATCGGCCAGAAGCCATGGTGGATCGTCGAACGGTATCGGGCCATGTTCGAGAGCTATCCGTACGCCACGTTGAACGCGGCGAACCTGTACGGCCTGCTCGGGCTGAACGCCGCCAAGCTGACGAGCGGCATGACGGTCTCGAGCAACCTGTTCGTCGTGCTCATCGTGGTCTTCATCGCGGTACTCGCTTATCGTTACCGGCAGCGGCCGGTCGCCCATTACGCCTACCTCGCCTTTCTAACGCACGCGCTCGTGTTCGCCCTGAAGACCAACATGCATGAGCGCTACGGCTACCCGGCCGTCGTCCTCGCGCTGCTGGCCTATGCGCTCCTGAAGGACCGGAGGATGCTCTGGATGTTCCTCGCGCTCACCTTCACCCATTTCGCGGACGTCGCTTACGTCTTCAAGTTCAGCTTGGACAAGCAATATTACCTTGCTGCGGGCGACGGCTGGTTCCGCTTCCTCTCGCTCTGCAACATCGTCATCGCGGGATACGCCGCCTATGTCGGCTGGACGCCGGACAAGGCTGTCGGGAAGTCGCCTGCCAAGGCGCAGACGGGCAAGGCCAAGCCGCGGGGGGCCGCACGTCCCGCCGCATCGGACGGCGGCATCCGGGAGGAGCTGTCGGCGAACGCGGAGCGGCGCATGAAACGGATCGACCGCCTCCTCGTTACCGGCCTCACGGCGGTCTATGCAATCCTGGCCTTCGTGAATCTGGGCACGATGCGCAACCCGGATACCGCTTGGAAGCCCGGCGCCGCCGACAGCGCCGTCGTCTACGACTTCGGCCAGCCGGCGACGGTCGCGAGCGTCCTCTGGTACGGCGGCATCGGCGACGGCGCGTTCGAGTTGTCCCAATCGTCGGACGGACAGAACTGGACGCCGGCGCTGCAGCTGGAGCTGAACGGCGGCACCGTCTTCCAGTGGAAGCAGCAGCCGGTCTCGTTCACGGCGCGCTATGCGCGGCTCACGGCGACCAAGCCCGGCGGGACGCTCTACGAGCTCGCGTTCCGGGACGACATGCAGCGCCCCATCGCGCCGACGTCGGCGAACCCGGAGGAAGGGGCGCGCCTCATCGACGAGCCCGGTTCCGTGCCGGACAAGCCGTCCTATTTGAACAGCATGTATTTCGACGAGATCTATCACGCGCGGACCGCCTACGAATTCCTGCATCATATCGAGCCGTACGAGACGACGCATCCGCCGCTCGGCAAGGCGCTCATCTCCCTCGGGGTCGCGATCTTCGGCATGAATCCGTTCGGCTGGCGCGTCGTCGGCACGCTGTTCGGGATCGCCATGATCCCGATGCTGTACCTGTTCGCCAAGCGGCTGTTCGGCAAGACCGAATACGCCTTCCTGGCGGCCTTCCTGCTCGCGTTCGACTTCATGCACTTCACGCAGACGCGCATCGCCACGATCGACGTGTATGGCGTATTCTTCATCCTGATGATGTACTACTACATGTACAAATTCTATATACGGAGTCTCGGCGGCGCATCGTTCCGCGCCTGCGCGGCGCCGCTCGGGCTGGCGGGGCTGTTCTTCGGCATCGGGGCGGCTTCCAAGTGGATCGACATCTACGCGGGGGCGGGCCTGGCCGTGATTCTGGCCATCGCGCTCTATCGCCGGTACAGAGAGAGGAGATTTCTCTGGCAGGTCGTAGGCTGGTGCTGCCTCGCGTTCCTGCTCGTGCCTGCAGTCATCTATACGCTCAGCTACATTCCGTTCTTCCTGGTACCGGGTCCGGGCCACGACTTCCAGGGCATGCTGAATTACCAGAAGTTCATGTTCAACTACCACAGCCATCTCGTCGCGACGCATCCGTTCGCCTCGAGTTGGTGGGAGTGGCCGCTGATCGTGAAGCCCATCTGGTATTACGCCGGATCGGTTGCGCCCGGCTACGTATCGAGCATCGCGGCGCTGGGCAACCCGGCGGTGTGGTGGGTCGGCACGGCGGCGGTCTTCGCGGCGATCGGGGTCCGCCTCCGCAAGCCGGACCCGCGGCTCACGTTCCTGCTCGTCGGTCTGGCGGCGGAATATTTGCCGTGGGTCGGCGTGCAGCGGCTGACGTTCATCTACCATTTCTTCGCGAGCATTCCGTTCCTCATCCTGCTCGCCGTCTACCTGATCATGCTGGGACGGGAGAGCCGCCTGCTATCGCGCGGCGCCGTCTATGCCTACATGGGCGTCGTCCTCGGGCTCTTCATCCTCTTCTATCCGGTCTTGTCCGGCATGACGGTGAAGCAGTCGTATGTCGCGCACGCGCTCAAGTGGTTCTCGTCCTGGTACTTCGGTGCCTGAGCGCGGCGACGGCGAGCTTCGGACAGCCAGTTCACCGGCTGACGAGATTCGCCGGATCGCCCGCGAGGAAGCGCGCGACGTTGTCCACAGCGGCGCGGAGCAGCCGCTCTCGCGCTTCGAACGACGCCCAAGCGATATGGGGCGTCAGAATGCAGTTCGGCGCGCCGACGAGCGGATGATCGGGGGGCGGCGGCTCCTGGGACAGCACGTCCAGCGCCGCACCCGCGATCGCGCCCGAACGGAGCGCCCCCGCGAGATCGTCTTCCGCGACGAGCTTGCCTCGGGCGGTGTTGATCAAGTAGGCGCTCGGCTTCATGAGAGCCAGCGTATCCCGGTTGATCATCCGCTCCGTCTGCGGAGTGAGCGGGCAGTGGAGGCTCACGACGTCCGCCGTCTTCAGCACGGTCGCGAGGTCCGCGCGGCGCACGTTCGCCGGGTCTCCCGGCTGCGGCTCGACGCTCCGACCCGCCGCGAGGACGCGCATGCCGAATGCTGCGGCCAGCTCCGCGGTGCGGGCGCCGATGCGGCCCATGCCGACGATGCCGAGCGTCTTGCCGGCGAGCTCGGTCTGCGGCGTATGCCAATAGCTGAAGTCCGGACTGTCCGCCCAGTCGCCGCGATGCGCCGAATCGCTGTGCAGGCCGGCCCGGTGGCAGAGCTCCAGCAGCAGCGCGAAGACGAACTGCGCCACGGAGTCCGTCCCATATGTAGGTACATTCGCGACGACGATATCCCGGTCGGCTGCCGCTTGGACGTCGACGATATCGTATCCGGTCGCCAACACGCCGATATAGCGCAGCTTGGGCAGCCGGTCCAACACGTCGGCCCGCAGCGGCGTCTTGTTCGTGAGCACGATCTCGGCGCCCTCCGCGCGCTCGACGATCCGCTCAGCCGGCGTCCGGTCGTAGACCGTAAGCGGGCCAAGCGCCTCGAGACGCTCCCAGCTCAGATCGCCGGGATTCAGCGTATGTCCGTCTAATACGACGATATTCATTTGGATGAGACCTCCTCCGCAGGGCGGTTTGATAGGCATCTGGGTTCACTCTCATTCTAGTCGATGGGGCGGAGACCGCACAATGAAGAGCCGGGAGGCCGAAAATGAACGAGCAGGATCGCGTACCGTGGCAAGTATGCTTTAACCAGGACTATGGCTTGAATTTCATGGCTTAGCTGGCGAATCTGCAGGAGCCCTGGTGGATAGACGTACTGAAGGCGGCCGGGGCGCAGCGCTTCGCCTTCGCCGAACGTAACATTAGGGAAGCTTCGTTCGTTTACCCTATGTTCGGGCTCGCGGCGCTGCGGTCCTGGTTTGGAACTTATTCCCTGATTTTGCGTCTAACCGAAGATAGATAGGCGGGCAGCGTCCGGAAGGAGGATATGCATTGCACGAGAACATCGATCCCGCGATCTGTCCCGTCTGCGGCGGTGACAACGGCTGCGCCTTGCTGGCAGGCCAACCTATCGAGCAGTGCTGGTGCATGCGCACGCGGATCCCCAAGGAAGTGCTCTCCGCGATCCCGGCGGAGCGGAGGGGCAAGGCGTGCGTCTGCCAAGCCTGCGCGGCAGGAAGCGCTCCAGCCAGACCGGATTGATGCGCAAGATCGCTTGCCGAGCCGAACGCCATTCTACGCGAATCGAAGAAGGAGAGGGCGACTTATGAAGCTGTTAATTCTCGGAGGCACCCGATTTCTGGGTTATCATCTCGTCCATGCGGCCGTTCGGTCCGGACACGAAGTGACGATCTTTCATCGCGGGCAGACCGAATCGGGGCAGCTCCCCGCAGGCGTAGAACGGCTTCAAGGCGATCGGGACGGCCGTCTGACCGCGCTCGAGGGCCGGCGGTGGGACGCCGTCGTCGATTGCTCCGGCTACGTGCCGCGGATCGTCCGGCAATCGGCGGACCTGCTGAGGGACGCCGTAGACCGCTATATCTTCGTCTCCAGCATCTCGGTCTACGCCGATCTGAGCCGTCCTGGGGGAAGCGAAGATTGGCCCGTCGCCCGGCTGGCCGATCCAGAGACCGAGGAAGTAAGCCTGCACTATGGCGCGTTGAAAGCCGCATGCGAAGAGACGATCGAGGAGCTGCTGCCCGGGCGGACGCTCGTCGTGAGGCCCGGGTTGATCGTCGGGCCGCAGGACCCGACTGACAGATTCACCTACTGGCCTACCCGTATCCGCAAGAGCGGGGAGGTGCTCGCGCCGGGGCACCCGGACGCCGGCGTCCAGTTCATCGACGTCCGCGACCTGGCGGAATGGATCGTTCGGATGGCCGAGCGGCAGCGGACCGGCACGTTCAATGCGACGGGGCCTGAACGGCGGCTCTCCATGGGAAGCTTCCTGGAGGCGTGCAACGAGACGTTGAACGGCGATGCGCGCCTCGTCTGGATGAGCGACGACGCGCTGCTGGCGCAGGAGGCGGGGCCATGGATCGAGATCCCGCTCTGGATTCCCGGCGAGGGAGAGACGTCGGACGTCGCTCACATGCTGGCCGTGAATATCGACCGCGCGCTGGCCGAGGGGCTCGCGTTCCGCCCGCTCGCGGATACGATCCGCGATACAGCGGCATGGGACGCATCCCGAAGCGCGGAGGAGACGCGCCGCGCCGGACTTGCGCCGGATCGGGAGCTGCAGCTGCTGCGCGCCGCGGGCGCGGAAGGCTCGGCCGCGGCGGAAGATCGCTAAGCGCGTCTATGGCTTGTCCGATGCGACGGGCGTTATGAGGCCGATCCGCAGGCCGAGGCCGTACAAGCATCGTCGCGGCCAACGGCACCGGAATAAAGATGGAAGTTGGTGACGGATACGGTCTACCATTCGTGGCTCGCGGTTTTGTTGAAATGGCTGTCCGCGTCGGTCGTGGTGCTGCTGCTTCTGACCGGCTGCGCCACCCGCGCACAGGACCGGCAAGGCGGGCATATTCTGACTCGGTTCGATCGGCAAGATCTCGCTACGGCGACGGCGTTCGTGCGCCACTTCAAGCAGCATCGCGGCGACCGGATGATGGCCGTACAGCAAGGGTTAGACAGCGGTCCCGTCATATACGACCTCTGGTCGGACGGCAAGACGATCGAAGTGCGAATCGACGATTCCCGGGATATCTATAGCGACAGGAATCAGACGACGTTTACCTGCAAGAACGCCGAGATCGCGCGCGCCTGGGGCAAGAAGCAGTTCCAAGTGTCCTCCTGCGAGGGGGTGGAAGGAGGGGGCGCATGGCTGTTCGCATTCGACGGGCTTTGGCGATCCTGATCGCCAGCACGTTCTTGGCGACCGGCAGCCGCTTTGGGGTTTCCAAGCTTCGGACAACAATGCCATGAGCACGGTCGACTTTTCGCCGGAATACCTGCAGCGCGCCCGCTTCGCGATCGTCATCAACGTCCTGTATGAGGATTCGCGGTAAGTGCCTTGAGCGCCCACGCGCCGGAGCGGCGCAGGAGAGACTCCTTCGCGGGGCTTCCGTATGATGGGGTCAGCCAGAGATTTCTGGTTGGCCTCTTTTTTTGTTGGGAGAAGCTTGAGAGTAATTTGGGAGCGCGGCCTGCTATTCTTCGACAGAACCGGGGAGATATTGTCCCTCATTGTCGAAGGAGAGATGCATAGCATGATTTGGACAAGCTGGAGGCGCGCCGGCATGACGGCGCTTGCGATTCTGGTCGCTTTGCAAACGTTGTGGGCGATCGGCGGAAGCGGCAGAGCGGAGGCGGCGGGGAGCGACCGTTCCTGGCAGCTGTTGGGGAGCGAAGTCGAGGCGGCGGGCACGAATAGAACAACTTACGCGGCCAATCTTGACGGCGATCACGCGCCAAGAGCGCTGGCCGCGGATACGACGCCGCCAGCCGTGATTCAATTGCTGCCGGAAGACGGAGAGGAAGATGCCGGCCGGGACGGGAAGCTGACGCTCACGTTCGATGAGCCGGTAGAGCCGGTGGCAGGCCGGATCATTCAATTGTTTCGGATAAACAGCGACTTCCCGCCGATTGAACGGATCGAGGAGATCGATGCGGGCAGCGCTAAAGTGTTGGTGAACGGCGCGACGGTAGAGATCCGACCGTCACACGTCATGTCCGGAGGGACGACCTATCAGGTTTACGTGCCGCGCGGCGCGTTCCGGGATGCCTCCGGCAACTTGTACAGCGGCATGTCCGACGCGAGTCCTTGGACCTTCACGACGGCGATATCGGTACCGGACGCCCCGACAGGCATTGAGGCGGAATCCGGCTTCGAGATGGCGACGGTGAGCTTCGACGTTCCGTCGAACGGGGGGAGTCCGATCCGGAAGTATACGGTGGCAGCCTGGGCGAACGGCACGGCGGAACGTACGGTTGAGGGGCTCGGCAGTCCGATTGAGGTCACGGGCCTCACGAAAGGAAAAGCCTATACGTTCACGGTGACCGCAGTCAACGCTGAAGGGGATTCCGCGCCGTCGGCGCCTTCGGCTGCAGTCGTGCCTGACGGTCTGCCCGACGCGCCTTCGGGCGTGACCGCTGTGAGGGATGGCGGCGAGATTCGCGTAAGCTTCGCGCCTTCCGCCGTCTACGGCATCCCGGTGACCGGGTACGTAGCCACGGCTTGGGAAAGCGGCGCGCAGGCGGGATCCGGGGCGGGCGAGGCCGGCCCGATCCGGGTGACGGGGCTGCCGAGCAAGAAGACTTATACGTTCACGGTGACGGCGGTGACCGCTCAGGGAAACTCGGAACCATCCGATCGCTCGGCCGAAGTCGGGCTGCCGGGAGAGCCGGGCGCGCCGACCGCCGTCACGGCGGACCCGGGCGACCGGAGCGCGACCGTCCGCTTCCTGCCTCCCGCGGATGACGGAGGCAGCCCGATCACGGGATACAAAGCGACCGCATGGGCCGGCGGCCAAGCCGTCCTGACGGCGAGCGGCACTTCCAGTCCGCTGGAGGTCGGCGGTCTGACCAACGGCACCGAGTATACGTTCACGGTCGCGGCCGTCAACGAGAACGGAGAATCCCCGGCTTCGGCCGCGTCGACGCCGGTGAAGCCGGTCGCGCCGTCCGAAGGCGGCGGTGGCGGCGGCGGTGGAACAGGCGGGGGCGGAAACGGCGGCGGGACGGCCGAAACCTATACGGCAGACCTCAGTTCCGGAGACCAAACGAGCGTCAGCCGCGAGCGTACAGCGGACGGACGGATTCGGGACGCGCTTGACCTCTCCTCCGGAAAAGTCTCCGATGCGGCAGCGAAGCTGAAGACGAAGGCGCAATCTCAACTGGATATTTCGCTGCCCCCGCTCAGCGATCAAGCAGCGGAGTTCGTCCTTGCCTTGTCGGCGGACGCGGCGCAGCTCCTGGCGAAGGAGAGCATCGCTCTCGGACTCAAGCTGCCGTCAACCGTAATCGTCGTCCCCGCGGCTTCGTTGCAGAGCGTTTCCGGTCCCGTCAGGCTCGTCGTATCTCCGACGCGCGATGTTGCGGCGAAGACGGCTGTCGCGAAGCGTGCAGAGAAGGCAGCGGCCGTGAAGACGGTCGCAGGCAATGGCGCGGTAACGCTGCTCGGCGATCCGGTCAAGTTGGAGACGAACTTGGGAGCCGTGACGCTCACGCTGCCAGCCGGGGGCGCGTCGGACACGGGCGTCTATAGCGAAGGAAGCGGCGCTGAAGGCAGCTTGGACCGAGGCCGTCCCACAGCGCAAGGACCCAACGGCCAAGCAGGCATTGCAATCGACGCGAAGGCATCCGGCCTTTTCGCCGTCGTACGCGTAGAAGGTTGGGATGGGCGGGAGGCGAACGTCTTAACCGGCGCTTACATTACCGGGTATGCCGGAGGCTTGTTCAAGCCGAATGCCGGCGTCACGCGTGCCGAGATGGCCGCCATGCTGATGCGCGTCCTTCCGGCGGATACGAAGAACGGTACCGGCAGTTTCTCCGACGTGCCGGTGTCCCACTGGGCCAGCCAAGCGATCGGAAATGCCGTGTCTCGCGGATGGATGAAGGGCTACCCGGACGGCACCTTCCGCCCGGAACAATCGATCACGCGCGCGGAGATGGCCGCGCTCTTGGCCGGGCTGCCTCAACGGGAAGGGGAGGCCGCATCCGTGGCGGAATTTACCGATACGGTTGGTCACTGGGCGCAGGCCGCCATCCGTCAAGCGCACGCCGCCGGCTTGTTGAACGGCTACCCGGACGGCCGCTTCCTTCCGAAGCAGGCGCTCAGCCGCGCCGAAGCGGTCGCGATCGTGAACAAGCTGTTGGGGAGGAAGCCCGAGGAGGACGGGGAGCCGCGCTTCGCTGACGTTCCCAAGACGCATTGGGCGTTCGGAGCGATCCAAGCCGCTTCCAAGCCGTAATCGTGAAGTAGAAGAAAGAAAAGGGAGAACGGGTTCGATTGGCGGGGTCTCGGAGGACGCGAGATAACCGCCGAAACGGGTTAACGCCGCGG
>NZ_JACJVP010000055.1 GCF_014212125.1 Cohnella nanjingensis | reverse complement strand
CACCGACATGCACCACCGACATGCACCACCGGACAGGTCCCAGCCCATGAAGTCCGGGCGACCTTTGCCCAACCGAAGACGAATATTCCCTACGATTATTAGGTGTATAAGCCCTGAAAGCGATAAAGGCCAAGACCCATTTTCATAAGAAAAGACCGCGCTCCCCGGCATTCGGGAAGCGGCGGTCGGATGGCCATCGGTCAAACCGTCAATTCAGCGGCTTGTCTTCGAGCTGGTAATGCACGTCGAGCGCTTCGTGCAGCTTCTTCTTCGCCGACACTTCCACGCTGTGGTTGTTGTTGAACTTGATGCCCGCGAGCGCCATCATCTCCTTGACGGTCAGCTCGACCTTCATCGTATCGTCACCTTGCGGAATGCGTACGATCGAACTCATGATCCTCACTCTCGCTTTCTCGCGAATGGATAGCTTGGGTATATCAATTCCCCAGAGACGGAGCGGCTATGAATCATTGCGACAAAAATGGTCCGATGTCAGCTATGTTTCTTATTGTGGCGCAATTTTAATATAACACATTATGTTAGGTATAGCAAGATGAAAACGCTTCACAAATCGCCCGTTTTCAACAAAACATCTTTATCGGTTGCGCATCGGGCGCAAAAACATTTGGATGAATACGCGGGCCCGACGGGCGGCCATTCTCGCCATGCCGTCGTTTTTCCGGTACAATGGAAGCATGAATATTCAAGCAAGGAGCGGCCTGCACACGATGCCGATAACCGATAACACCTCCTCAAGCCCGCAGCCTCGATTGTGGAACGACAAACGGTTCCATACCTGGAACTACGAGATGCGGGAGCAATTCGGAACGAAAGTATTCAAGGTCATGCTGGATGCCGGCTTCACCTGTCCGAACCGGGATAACACGATCGCGGCGGGCGGCTGCACCTTCTGCAGCGCGAGAGGTTCCGGCGACTTCGCCGGCAGCCGGCGGAACGACCTCGTCACGCAGTTCAACCAGATCCGGGACCGCCAGCACCTGAAGTGGCCGGACGCCAAGTATATCGGCTACTTCCAAGCCTATACGAACACGTACGCGCCGCTGGCGACGCTGCGCGAGTATTATGAAGTGATCCTGCAGCAGCCGGGCGTCGTCGGCTTGTCGATCGCGACGCGCCCCGACTGCCTGCCGGACGACGTGGTGGACTATCTGGCGGAGCTGAACGAGCGCACCTACCTCTGGCTCGAGATGGGCCTGCAGACGGTGCACGAATCCACCTCGAATCTCATCAATCGCGCGCACGACACCGCCTGCTACGTCGACGCGGTCCGTCGCCTGCGCAAGCGCGGCATCCGCGTCTGCACGCACATCATTCACGGCCTCCCCGGCGAGACGCATGAGATGATGATGGAGACCGTGCGGCAGGTCTCGCAGATGGACGTTCAGGGCATCAAGATCCATCTGCTCCACCTGATGCGCAAAACGCCGATGGTCCGTCAATGGAAGGAAGGGCTGCTGCGCTTCCTGGAGCAGGACGAATACGTCCAGCTTATCGTCGATTCACTCGAGATGCTGCCGCCGGAGATGATCGTGCACCGGCTGACGGGCGACGCTCCGCGCGACCTGCTCATCGGCCCGATGTGGAGCCTGAAGAAATGGGAAGTGCTCAATGCCATCGATGCCGAGCTGGTCCGCCGGAATACGTGGCAGGGTAGATTGTGGGAGGGGCGCTGAACGATGGGCTTCCCCTCCGTCCTGACCATGGCGCAGCGGTGGGTCGCCGAACGGGCGGCCCCCGGCGCCGTCGCGATCGACGCGACGGCCGGCGGCGGCGTCGACGCGCTGTTCCTCGCGCAGACCGTCGGACCGCGCGGCCGCGTGTACGCCTTCGACGTGCAGCAGGCGGCGCTCGACCGCACGCGGGACAGGCTCGCCGCCGCTGAAGCTGCCGATGTCCCCGCCGAGCGGCGGACGCTCGCGCCCGTCGCGCTGATCCTCGCCGGGCACGAGCGGATGGCGGACCGCGTGCCCGAAGCCGCGCACGGCCAAGTCCGCGCCGTCATGTTCAACCTCGGCTACCTTCCGGGCGGGGAAGGCACCGAAGGCGCGCACGTGGGCGCCGCCCCGATCATCACCCGGCCGGATACGACGCTTCCCGCGCTCGAAGCCGCCCTCGCGCTCCTCGCGCCGGGCGGCGCGCTGACCGTCGTCGTCTATCCCGGCCATGCCGGCGGTTCGGAAGAGGCGGCCGCCGTTGACCGCTGGGCGGCGGCGCTCCCTTCCGACGCCGCGCAGGCGGTGCTCTACCGGATGCCGCAGAAGCCGTCCGCCCCCTTTCTATACGCCATTGAGAAAAAAGGTTAGGAGTTGAAACCGTTGACCGTACGCAAAATCGAGCATGTGGGCATTATGGTAAGCAGCATCGAAGCCTCCGTCGCGTTTTACGAGCAAGCGGTCGGCTTGCAGCACTTGGAGACGATAACCCATACGAATGGCGTCATCCGCCTCGCGTTCCTGGCGTTCCCGGGCGCGTCCGAGACCGAGCTCGAATTGATCGAAGGCTATACGGGCGCCCTCTCGGCCGAAGGCCGCGTGCATCATGTCGCCTTCAACGTGGACGACATCGAGGCGGAGTTCGCCCGGATCGGCTCGCTGAGCGTCGCCGGCCTGGACGAGACGCTGACGACGCTGCCGAACGGCAGCCGCTACTTCTTCTTCCGAGGCCCGGACGGAGAGTCGCTTGAGTTTTTCCAAACCACCCGAGGAGGATCTGCCCAATGAGCACATCTGTCAAACCTTATCCCTTGCACTTCAAACCGGAATTCAAAGAACGCGTATGGGGCGGTCGCGCCCTCGAGCAATTCGGCTACGACGTGCCGGCCGGCCCTATCGGCGAAGGCTGGATGATTGCCGACCATGCGAACGGCGTCTCGCACGTGCTGAACGGCGAGCTGGCCGGCCAAGGCCTCGACCGCATCCGGGAGGAGCTCGGCGCGTCCTGGCTCGGCGCGAAGGCGCAATCCGGCAACGGCCGCTTCCCGCTGCTCATCAAGCTGCTCGACTGCAATGACGACCTGTCTGTGCAGGTGCATCCGAACGACCACTACGCGGGACTGCCGAAGGGCGAGCTGGGCAAGACGGAAATGTGGTACGTCATGGACGCGAAGCCGGACGCCAAGATCATCTACGGCCTGAAGCCGGGCGTCGACCGGACGGCGATGGCCCAAGCGATCGAGGAAGGCCGCATCATGGATACGCTGCAGGAAGTGTCCGTCAAAGCGGGCGACACGTTCTACATACCGGCCGGCACGGTTCACGCGCTCTGCGCGGGCGTGCTGGTCGCCGAGATTC
Source organism: Cohnella nanjingensis (assembly GCF_014212125.1). GTDB lineage: Bacteria > Bacillota > Bacilli > Paenibacillales > Paenibacillaceae > Cohnella > Cohnella nanjingensis. Next base: position 98,099 of record NZ_JACJVP010000055.1, on the reverse strand, counting down.
AGCAGAACTCGGATACGACCTATCGGCTCTACGACTACGACCGTCCGGGCCTGGACGGCAAGCCGCGCGAGCTGCACATCGAGGATTCGCTCAACGTGACCGACTATGCCGGCGCAGGCGCCAGCCGCATGTCCACGGCGGGCACGCCGGCCGGCGAATGGCTGACGCTCGCCGAATCCCCTTACTTCGTGACCGACAAAGGCGTCGTGCAAGGCGTATGGCCGCAGGAGACGCCGGCCGACAGCTTCGTCGTGCTCATCGTCGCCGAAGGCAGCGGCTCTATCGGCTGGGCGGACGGCAAGCTCGACGCCAAAGCGGGCGACTGCTTCCTGCTGCCGGCCCCCCTCGGCGCATACACGCTGGACGGCGCGATGACCGTCCTGCGCAGCCGCCTGCCGTAAGGCGGCATCGCGCCCCGAGCCCGAGCGCGGCTCTGCAAGGCCAATCATTCGCTTGAACGCGAAAGGGAGATTCAAGCATGCTGAGACAAATGCTGATTCTGTTCGGTCTGGGGATCGCCATGTGGGCGGTCGCTACGTTATTCTTCGTCCTCTTCGGCGATTGGCTGCTCGTCGCCGTCGGCGAACCGCAATTCGGGGCCTCTCTCTTCCTCCTGGAGGCGTTGACCGTCCTCGTGCTAATTGGAGTCGCCCTGATCGTCAGACTGAAGCTGTTCCCGGCGCCCGGGTCCGCTACGCGGTTCGGCTACGTCGGCGCCTTGACCGGCCTTGCGCTCGACACGTTCGTCCTCTTGAACCGGGACAGCGTCTTCCGCAGCTTCGACGAAGGCCAGCACCATGCGTTCACGATCTGGATGACGCTCGCCTACGCCTTCTGCCTGCTCGTACCGGCGGTCGTGGACCGTCTCGTGCGGACCAAGCGCGAGCCCGTCCGCGCCGAGAGCGAGCCTGCGGACGACGAGTCCGTCGAACCCCTCGTCTGATTCGCGCCGCAGCGTCAATCTGCCTGAAACGATCGATTACGTCAACCGAGGAGCGATACGAATGCCGAACAGTCCCTCCGCGGAGCAGCACCGGCGCGAGGCGCCGTCCTCCGTCGCCTGCCTCGTCGTCACCGTCTCGGACACGCGCACGCCCGAGACGGACAAGAGCGGCCGTCTCGCCCGCGAGCTGCTCGAGGGGGGCGGCTACGCCGTCATAGGCACCAAGATCGTCCCGGACGAGTACGACCTCATCCGGCGGCTGCTGCAGGACGCGGCGGCCGACCCGGCCGTCGAAGCCGTCCTGCTGAACGGCGGGACGGGCATCGCGGGACGCGATACGACCTGCGAAGCGGTGAAAAGCATGCTGACGAAGGAGATGCCGGGGTTCGGCGAGATCTTCCGCATGCTCAGCTTCACGGAGGACATCGGTTCCGCCGCGATCCTCTCCCGCGCGGTCGCCGGCACGATCGGGGAGACGGCGGTGTTCTCCATGCCCGGCTCTACGGGGGCTGTACGGCTCGCCATGACGCGCCTCGTCGTGCCCGAGCTGGGACACGTGATGCGGGAGATCTACAAGGACGCGCGCCGTCCCTGACTCCCCCGCGCCTTTCACCGGGTGTTATAATAGGGCGAGAGGGGAGAGCGTTGAACTTGAACGAAGATCAACTGCAAGCGAACTTGAACGAAGATCAAATGCAAATCTGTCCCCGCTTCGAGAAGGCGCTGGAGCTGCTGGGCAAACGCTGGATCTCCCTGATCCTGTTCTGCTTGATGAGCGGTCCCCGGCGATTCAGCGAGATCGAAGCGAACGTCGCGAATCTCAGCGGCAAGGTGCTCGCGGACCGGCTGAAGGAGCTCGAAGCGGAAGGTCTCGTCGCCCGCGACGTCTATCCGGAGACGCCGGTCCGGATCGAATATTCGCTGACGGACAAGGGCAAAGCCTTGGCCCCGATCTTCGGCGAAGTGGCCAAGTGGTCCTCGGCTTGGATCCGGTTGGACCCGCAAGCGGAGTGACGGCGGCTGCCGGGATCATCCGTTCGGCGCGTCGTCCTTCCGCCATAAAAAAAGCATCGTCCCGAACCGCCTTTTGCCGGCGAGGGGGCGATGCTTTTTTGTGGTGCGATAGAGACGTTCGGTTAAGCGGCTTGCTTCGCTTGCTCTTCCGGCGCCCGGGTCCGGCGGATGAACAGGCCGATGAGCAGTGCCAGGACCGCGATCGCAAGGCCGATCCAGAACGAGTTATGCAGGCCGGCGACCATGCCTTGCACCTGCTCGGCCGGGGACGGCTCGGCCGGATTCGCGGCATTGTCCTTCAGATAGTTTTTGGTGCCCGACGACATGATGCTGATGAATAGCGCCGTGCCGATCGCGCCGGATACTTGCTGCAGCGTGTTCAGGATCGCCGTGCCGTGCGGATACAGATGGCGCGGCAGCTGATTCAGGCCGGTCGTCTGCGCCGGCATCATCACCATGGAGATGCCGATGAGCAGGACGATGTGGATGAAGACGACATAGCCTGCCGTGCTGGTCGCTTCGATCCGCGTGAACAGGAACAAGGCAACGACGACGAGCGCGAGACCCGGAATGACGAGGACGCGCGGACCGAACTTGTCGAACAGCTTGCCCGAGATCGGCGCCATAATCCCGTTGACCACGCCGCCCGGCAGCATCGTGAGACCCGACTTGAACGCCGTCATGAGCAGCGCGCCCTGCAGGAACAGCGGCAGGAGCGTCATGGTGGAGAACAGCGTCATCATCAGCACGAACAGCAGCACGACGACGAGCGTGAACATCGGATACTTGAAGGCGCGCAGATCCATGATCGGATCCTTAATGGACAATTGGCGCCAGATGAACAGCAGCAGCGCAAGGCCGCCCACCGCGATCGTGCCGTACACTTCAAGCTCGCCCCAGCCGAGTTCGCCGGATTTGCTGAAGCCGTACACGATGCCGCCGAAGCCGATCGTCGAGAGCAGGATGGAGAGGATATCCACCTTCGGCTTCGTCGGTTCGGTCACGTTGCGAAGATAGATCGCGGAGACGATGATGGCGATCGCCGCGAGCGGGATGACAAGGATAAACAACCAACGCCAGGACATGGAATCCATGATGAGACCCGATACGGTCGGACCGATGGCGGGCGCGAACATAATGACGAGGCCGATGAGTCCCATGGCGCCCCCCCGCTTCTCCGGCGGGAAGATGACCAGAATGGTGTTCATCATGACTGGAAGCATAAGGCCCGTGCCCATCGCTTGAACGATCCGGCCGGTGAGCAGGACGCCGAATTCCGGCGCCGCCGCCGAGATGACCGTGCCGACGAAGAATAAGCCCATCGCGGCTAGAAACATCTGTCTGGTGGTGAACCACTGCTGGAGCATGGCGGTAATCGGGACAAGTACGCCGATGACGAGCATGTAGGCCGTCGTCAGCCATTGAATCGTGGAATACGGAACTTCGAACGCTTTGACGAGATCCGGCAGCGCGTTCCCGAGCAGCGTCTCGTTCAAGATCGCGACGAAGGCGCCGATGATGAGCGCGAATACGATCGGTCCCCGTTTGATTTTGCTCAGATCGACGGACGACGCGTTTGAACCTGAACTTGCGGCATTCATTTTCTCTCCTACCCTTCTCTCTATATGTCTACACTTGTATGGTTAATTCAACAAATGTATAGTTTACAATATACACGCTCCATAGGCGTAAAAGTCAAGAATCAAATTGTATCCTACTGTAGGTTAATCTACACCGGAGGCTCATATGTATACGAAAGAAACGGCGCCCAAGGCCGATCTTCGCGTCAAGCGCACGCGCAAGCTCCTCTGGGAATCGCTGATGTCGCTGTTGGAGAGCCGGCCGTTCGATGCGATCACGGTGAACGAGATCTGCGAGCGGGCGATGGTTCACCGGACGACCTTCTACAAGCATTTCGAAGACAAGATCCATCTGATGTCCCATGGCTTGCAGGAGATCAGTCTTCGATACGCCGAGGAGAGCTATGAGGACCGGATCCGGCGCCCGATACAGATGTTCCAGAAGCTAGGTCATCTCAAGCAGTTCCGCAGCCTGCTGCAGGCCGTGAACGACAATCCCGCCCTGAAGGACGTCATGCACCGCCAAGGGGCCGAGCTCCTGAAAACCGACCTGCTGGAGCTGCAAAAGGAGGGTCGGCCTTTTGCCGTCCCGATCGAAGTCATCGCGGAGTTCTACACCGGCGCGGTCGCCGGTCTCGGCTCCTGGTGGCTCTTGAACGATATGCCGGTATCCGCCGAGCAGATGGACGAATACTTGGCCCGGTTGATTCACCCGGAGATTTTCTTTCCCGGGCAAGCCGCGGACTGCCGCTGCGAGGAATAGTCCTCGGAGCGGCAGCGAATCCCCGCTCCAGACATCAAAGAGCTTCCCCGCCCGCCATTTCGAGCGGGAAGGGAAGCTTTTTTAGGGTTTGCGACCTCAAAGTCGGCCTTTCGCGCGCCTCTCCCGGCGGCGCGTTATGGCGCCGAAGGCGCCGTGCGTCAGGACGCAGCACGATGGCGGCGGTCGCACACCATCGGATTAGCCCCGCAGAATCTCCTCGATCCGCTTCAGTTCCGCTTCCGAGAAGTCGAGGTTGTTCACCGTAGCGACGTTGTCGTCGATCTGGCTCACCTTGCTCGCGCCGATCAGCACCGACGTCACGCGTCCGCCGCGCAGTACCCATGCCAGCGCCATCTGGGCCAGCGACTGGCCGCGTTCTTGGGCGAGGTCGTTCAGCTTGCGGACCTTCGCGATCCGCTCGGGCGTGATGCTGCCTTCGTTCAAGAAGACCGAAGCGCCCGCCGCGCGGGAGTCCTGCGGGATGCCGCCCAAATATTTGTTGGTCAGCAAGCCTTGCTCCAGCGGGGAGAAGGCGATCGAGCCGACGCCGTTCTCTTCGAGCACGTCCAGCAGCGCGTCCTCGACCCAACGGTCGAACATGCTGTAGCGCGGCTGATGGATCAGGAGCGGCGTGCCCAGCTCCTTCAGGATCCGGATCGCCTCCGCCGCTTGCTCCGCGCGATAGTTGGAGATGCCGACGTACAGCGCCTTGCCGGAGCGGACGATATGATCGAGCGCCATCATCGTCTCTTCGAGCGGCGTATCCGGATCGGGACGGTGATGATAGAAGATGTCCACGTAGTCGAGGCCCATGCGCTTCAGGCTCTGGTCGAGGCTCGACACGAGATATTTGCGGGAGCCCCACTCGCCGTAAGGCCCTTCCCACATGTAATAGCCGGCTTTGGTCGAGATGACGAGCTCGTCGCGGTACGGCTTGAAGTCGCCGGCGAGCAGGCGCCCGAAGTTCTCCTCCGCGGAGCCCGGCGTCGGGCCGTAGTTGTTCGCGAGATCGAAGTGCGTAATGCCGAGATCGAAGGCGCGGCGCGCGATGGCGCGGCCGTTCTCGTAAGGGTCGATACTGCCGAAGTTGTGCCAGAGGCCGAGCGAGATCGCGGGCAGCTTCAGCCCGCTGCGGCCGGTACGATTGTACTTCATGGTGCCGTAACGCTGGTCGTTCGCCAAGTAGGTCATGGAATCCATAACTCCTTCGAAATGGGATAAATACGATGATTCGGTTAAGCTGAATTCGGTGATGCGTTGGTTCGGCTATACGTCGATTCGGCGGTTCGGCGATTCGCATATGCGTCATTCAGCGATCCGCTATGCCGCCGCTCGGCGATTCAACCCTTCGTGATGCGCGCGCCTGCCGCCAGCCCGTCCGGCTGCGGCAGGGCGAGGAGCTGCGCAGGCGCGCCTTCGCCCGCGTACGTCACGACGATCGTCGTCCCGCGGGCGCGGTCGACGCGGCCCTCCTCCACCCAGACGCCGTAGTCGAACGGCAGCCGCTCCACCGCCGCTTTTTTGACGAGCTCGCGCTCGTCCAGGCCGAGCCGTCCGGCGGCCGACTTCATCTCGGCCACCCAGGTGTCCTTGTCCAGCCGCTCTTCCCACCAGATCTTCCGGGGCTTGTACTTGTGCTGCAGGAAGTAGTCGATCTTCAGGAGGCCGAGCGTCACGTCCGGATCGAGTCTCGGGTTGGCGTCGTCCCGGAGGAACGACCAGAGCCGCGCGAACAGATCTTCGAGCTGATGCCCGATGCGCTGCCAGCCCCGCTCCTCCCAGTAGTCGCCGAACCGCTGGAAGAAGTCGAACGGCGACGGATAAGCCTTGTCCACCAAGTATTCGATCGTCCGGTCCATCCGGTGCGCGTTCCAGTACTTCTCGAGCACGTCCTCGACGCGTTTGATGCGCACGATGTCGGCGAAGGGCATCAAGTCGTTGCCCAGCATCTCGTACGGCGCCCTGTCCATGTAGACGTAGCCGAACTTGTCCGCGTCCAGTCGCAGCCCCGTTCCCCGCAGCATCTTCAGGAAACCGAGCTGCAGCTCCTCGGGGCGCAGCGCGAACACGTCGTTGAACGTCTTGCGGAACGTGTCGTAATCCTCGTGGGGCAGACCGGCGATCAAGTCGAGATGCTGGTCGATCTTGCCGCTCTCCTTCACCTTGGTCACCGTGCGCACGAGCTTGCTCCAGTTCTGCCGGCGCTGGACGGCCAGATTCGTCACGTCGTTCGTCGATTGCACGCCGATCTCGAAACGGAAGACGCCCGGCGGCGCATGCTCCGCCAGGAAGTCAAGCACCTCGGGGCGCATGATGTCGGCGGTGATCTCGAACTGGAAGACGCACCCGCGGTGGTTGTCGATCAGGAAGCGGAACATCTCGAGCGCGTAATCGCGCTTGATATTGAAGGTCCGGTCGACGAACTTGATCAGCTTCGCCCCGCTGTCGATCAGATAATTGATGTCGGCCTTTACGCGGTCCATATCGAAGTAGCGGACGCCGACCTCGATGCTCGACAGGCAGAACTGGCAGCTGAACGGGCAGCCTCTGCTCGTCTCGAAGTAGACGACGCGGTTCGCGAGCGACGGGACGTCTTCGGCGAAGCGGTACGGCGACGGCAGCGCGCCGAGGTCGAGCTTCGGACGGCCCGGATTGACGATCGCCCGGCCGTCCTTGCGGTACGCGAGCCCGAAGACGAAGTGGAACTTGCGCGCCCCGGACAGCTCCCGCAGCAGGTCGCGGAACGTCTCCTCTCCTTCGCCCATCACGATGAAGTCGACCGCCGTCAGCCGCTCCATCCACTGCTCCGTGTCGTAGGACACTTCGGGGCCGCCGAGGACGATCGTCACGTCTGGCAGTACCTTGCGGAGCATATCGATGACGACGATGGTCTCCTCGATGTTCCAGATGTAGCAGGAGAAGCCGATGACGTCGGGCTTCCGCCGGAACAGGTCCGCAGCGATCGTCATCGGCGGATCCTTGATCGTATATTCGGCGATATCCGCGTCGAACTCTCCTTCGCAGTAGGCTTTCAGGCAGCGAAGGGCGAGCGACGTATGAATGTATTTGGCGTTCAGCGTCGCGAGTACGACGTTCATATCGGGTTCCCTCTCTTGCGTTCAGTCGTCTCCTCTATTGTAACGGATACGGGCAGTGGATGACAGCGCCCAAGCCGAGGGGAATACGAACGTCGAACGCCGCCCGCGAACGAGAAGGCGACCTTATCAAAAAGGCGCCTTCCCTTTCGCGGGCGGGAGGCGCCGAGACTTGCCGGCCTTCGGGGCATTACGCCTCGAAGCCGTTGTCCTTGATGACTTGCTGGATGAAATAGTAGCTGTCCTTCGGATGGCGCTCTAGCGTCTCGTAGTTCGTGTAGACGATCCCGAACCGCTTGCGGTAGCCTTCCGCCCATTCGAAGTTGTCGAGCAGCGACCAGGCGAAGTAGCCTTTGAGCGGCACGCCGGACTCGATCAAGCGATGGCATTGGATGAAGTGCTTCTTGTAGTAGTCGGCGCGCCGCGCGTCGTGCACCCGGTTGTCGGCCGTCAGCTCGTCGTCGTAGCAGGCGCCGTTCTCCGTGATGTAGATCGGCACGTCGCCGTATTCCTCTTTGACCCAGGAGAGCACCTTGTACAGTCCGTCCGGATAGACGTTCCAGTCCATGAACGTCTTGTCGAAGCCGACCTGCACTTCCTCGCAGTCGAACAGACCCTCGTCCTTCTTATAACGGCCGAAGCCGCCGCTGTAGAAGTTGACCCCGATGAAGTCGATCGGCTGCGCGATCGTCTCCATGTCGCCCGGCTCGATCGGCACCTCCGCGCCTTTGGCGCGGAACCAGTCGACCATGAACGGCGGATACGTGCCCTTGAACGTCGGTTCCATGAACCATTCGTTGTTGTAGGCGCGGTTGCGGCGCGCCGCCGCCACGTCTTCCGGCTTCGTGGTGTAGGGCTCGAACCAGTACAGGTTGTGCGTCGTGCCGATCTCGCCCTGGATGCCCAGCGCCCTGAACTTCTTCACGGCTTCGCCATGGGCGACCATGCAGTTGTGCGCGATGGTCACGGCGAGCTGCAGATCCCGGTTGCCGGGCGCGTGGGCGCCGATGTAGTTCGAGAGGAACGAGACGCACCACGTCTCGTTGAACGTGATCCATTGCTTGATCTTGCCGTCGAACGCCTTGAAGACCGTCTCGGCGTAGTTCGTGAAGGCCGCGATCGCATCGCGGTTCGCCCAGCCGCCCTTGTCCTGCAGCGCTTGCGGGAGATCCCAGTGATACAGCGTCACGCAAGGCTCGATGCCGGCGGCCAGCAGCGCGTCGACGACGCGGCGGTAGTAGTCGAGCCCTTTCTCGTTCAGCTCGCCCGTCCCTTGCGGGTAGATGCGCGGCCAAGCGATCGAGAAGCGGTAAGCTTTGACGCCGAGCCGCTTGAGCAGCGCGATGTCTTCCTCATAGCGATGGTAGCTGTCGCATGCGACGTCTCCCGTGTCCCCGTTGAATACGTTGCCGGGCGTATGCGAGAACGTGTCCCAGATGGACAGTCCTCGTCCGTCCTCCTGATAGGCGCCTTCGATCTGATAAGAGGCGGTCGCCGTCCCCCATACGAAGTCTTGCGGAAATTGAATGTTGGCCAAAGAGAATCCCTCCGCACCCGAATCATCTCGCGCGTGTCATGTAAAACGTTTTCCATGTCTATTTTAAACGATAAATCATGGCGTCGGCGCGGATTATTGTGTGCGATATTGGCCTTTACTTATCCGGATTGGCTTGATCCATCGCGTCCAGCGCGTTTTTCTCCAGCCCGTCGCGGAACGCCTTGACCTCCGGAATATCGATCTGCGCCCCGTCCTTGCCTTTCTTGAATACGGTGCCGTTCGTCTTCGCGAGGATGTCGAGCAGTTGCTGCGTCATCTTTGCCGTGACGGTATCCGGATTCGCCTGGATCGTCTTCGTGTACACTTCCTTCACCTTCGGATCCAGCTTCAGCGTATCGAAGTCGAAGATCGGCGTGTTGTTCAGCCCGATGAGCAGATCGTTCAGATACATCATATAGCGCTGCTCCGCCTTTTCGCGCAGAGCCGACGTCGGATACGTCTTGATGTAGTTCTCCGCAGCGATCGTCCGCGAAGCCAGCTCCGTCCATTCGATGACGAGGCCCGCGTCGGCGGCCGTCTTGTTGTCGGATTCCATGGCGTAGAGCGCCACGAAGTCCTTCATCTCCGGCGTGACCTTCGCGTCGGCCCGCTTCAGCTTCCCGTAGTCCACCACGGGGAAAATAAAGCCTTCCGCCTGTTCGAGCTTGTAGCCGCCCGCCAGCGACTTGTCGACCAAGGCCTTGGCAGTCTCGTCCTTGATCTCGGCCGCGTTGTCCGCGGTGATCGGCCATTTCGCCTTCATTAGACCTTTCTGCACGTTCTCGGCCTCGAACTTCTTCTCGGCGTTCGGCAGGTCTCGCTCATAGAAGGCGAACATCTCCCGCAGCAGAGCATCGCCCGTCTCCGGCTGCCGAGCCGCCGCGAGCGCGGCGTCCAATTCCTTGTTCAAGGCGTCCGCGCCGGTATCGCCCTTGGCCTTGTCCCGGAATGCCTTGATCAGGGCCGCGTCTTGATCTTCGTTCGGCGTCTGCGAAGCCGATCCCGACGGACTGGCCGGCGCCGTCGCGGCGGGGACCGAATCCGAAGGCGATGCCCCCGCTTCCCCGCCGGACCCGGACTTGCCGCATCCGGCCAATACGGCGGACAAGGCCAGCATGGCGGCCATGCCCGCGATCGCTTTGCGTTTCTTGGAATTCGAATGAGAAGTCATCGGTATTCCTCCCTCTTTGATCGCTGCGTCCGTCCCCGGTAACGTCGCCCGGGCGAATCGTCGCGATATCCCTCTTTGCATACAAAGACGATTCCAAAGCTTGGAAGGTTGCGGGATGACCGATATCGGGAAGGGGATGGGCGCGGCGCCAAACCAAAAAGAGCGGCGCCGCCGGCTTCATGCTGCCGGCAGGCGTCGCTCCCCCGTGGATGCGGACGAACTTAGTTGTATACTTTGACCCGGTCGGACACCGGTTGGAATTCCTTCGCGCCCGCAGCCGCTACCGGCTCGCCGAACACCAGCTGCGCTTGCAGCTTCCAGTTGGCCGGGACGTTCCATTCCTTCTGGACGAAGCCGTCCACCAGCGGGTTGTAGTGCTGCAGCGATGCGCCGAAGCCCTCGGCTTCGAGCGCCGTCCAGACCACGAATTGGAGCATGCCCGAAGAATGGCCGGACCAGATCGGGAAGTTGTCTTTATAGGAAGGGAAGGCATTCTGAAGGCCTTCGACGACCGATGCGTCTTCGAAGAAGAGCACGGAGCCGTAGCCGGCTTTGAAGCCGTCCAGGCGTTGTTCGGTGGAGACCCATTGCTCTTCGGAGACCATCGCCTTCAGCGTGCTTTTAGTTAGATCCCAGAATTTATCGTGTTGTTCGTCCAGCAGCACGACGACGCGCGCGCTTTGGGAGTTGAACGAAGAAGGGGAATGCTTGACGGCGAACTCCACAATCTCCGAGATGCGCGCATCGGAGACGACGGCTTTCTTGCCAAGCGCATAGACGGTGCGACGATCTTCAACGGCGGTCAGAAACTCTTTCGACATTCGATTTCCCTCCAGGGTACGTATATATTTATGTTTTCTATGGTATTGTAACATACTATATTTTATAAAGTAAACTATTGTGATTGAATTTCTCGCAGTTTCCGGCGGGAGACCCGCCTCTCCTGCGGATAAGGTCCCCTCCTGTTGTCGACAGGATGCGCTATGCGTTAAAATCGGGGAATAAACCCGTAAACCGGCGGAGTGAGGGAGTAGAGAGAACCTATGACGAAATACCGCTTGATTGCCATCGATATGGACGACACGCTGCTGAACGACGAGCTCGTCGTGACGGAGGGCACCCGTCGGGCGCTGGAAGCGGCGATCGCGCAGGGCGTGCATATCACGATCGCGACGGGACGCATGTTCGCTTCGGCGCAGCAGACGGCCCGCCAGATCAGCCTCAATGTCCCGATCATCACCTATCAAGGCTCGCTGATCCGCAACCTGCTGGACGAGCAAGTGCTCTACGAGCGTTCGGTTCCGCCGGAAGCCGTCCGGAAGCTGTACGCCTACACCCGGACGCGCGGCTTGCATCTGCAAACGTACATCGACGACCGGCTCTACAGCTTCGACAACGGCGACAAGCTGGCCGCTTATGCCAAGCAGTCGAACATTCCCTATATCGTAGAGCCGGAGCTGGATCGGCTGCCCTCTGGCAACCATACGAAGCTGATCATCATCGACGAGCCGGCCAAGCTCGACGAGATCGCGCCGGAGCTGCATGCCTTGCTGGGAGAAGGCGTCCACATCACCAAGTCCAAACCGAACTATCTGGAGTTCATGCACCGGGAAGGAACCAAGGGACACGCGCTCCGCTTCCTGGCCGGGCACTTCGGCTTCCCGCTCGAAGAGACGATCGCCATCGGCGATGCTTGGAACGACCGAGAGATGATCGAAGCCGCCGGCTTGGGCGTAGCGATGGCCAACGCGGTTCCGGCGCTGCGCGAGATCGCGGACTTCGTGACGCTGAGCAACAATGAAGACGGCGTCAAGCACGTCATCGAGAAGTTTGTGCTGAACGTCTAAGGGGTATATAGAAGAAGCGCCGCCCGTCGATGGGGCGGCGCTTCTTCTTTTTCGGGCCTCGGACGTCATCGCATCGAGGTCGAGGAACCTGTTCTCATTTGGCCTTAAATATTACTTGGCAACCAGTTTCTTGAGGATGCGTAGGTCTGTCGTATGTTCCTCTATCGTTGTGGATATTTCGTTATACTGGGATTGAAACTCGGTGTTAGACGCGACTTGCTCGTAAACGGCATCCATTTTGCTTTCGATCCGGTCAAGTTTCGCATGCGTCTCCGACTTGAAATCGCGAATCTCTCGGCCGATGTCATTGAGTTTGTCCACGACTTGCCTAAGCCATTCTTCCACCTAAGCACCCCCGACGATTCTTGTCCAATCAGCTTAGCATATCGATGATGGAACGTTCAAGCCTTTATGCTTGCGCCATCGCGCCGCCGCTCCCGTTCACTCGCTCTCCCCCAGCGTCTGCTCGCGCTTGCGCTTTTCCTTCAGCAGCCGGTACATCTCCAGGCTATCCTGCAGATACATTGCTTCTTCTTCCGTGAGCGTCTCTTCCTCGCCGTTCACGCGGATATGATTCGGCGCTTCTTCCGGCTTCTCCTCGCCCGTCAACAGCCAATCGAGCGACACTTCGTACATGCCGGCGAGCTCGCGGAGCGTCTCGTTATCCGGCTGCGATTTATTGTTCTCATACTTGGATATCGTCGTAAAATCAAGCCCCAACGCGCCGGCGACTTCATTCTGCGTCATCTGTTTGTCGTTGCGCGCTTGCTTCAGCCGTTTGCCGAACGTCACCGGCCCACCTCTTTTTTGCTCCAGTATAAGAGATTTGCCGACGCTCCAAAATCGACTTGACGATACTTCAAATATGGGCTTGAAAACTGATCTTTATTCAAGTTATAATGAAGAAAATTGAACTTTCTTCAAGGAGGTTGACCGGATGCTGGTGCCCGATTGGGTCCCCAGAGGTTACTGGATCGTCTCGTTCGTCGTCATGATCTCGATTCTCATCTGGGTCCACAAGCGCAGCGCCGCGGACAAGCCTAAAGAGACGAAGAAGGATAAATAACGCCACGCCAAAAAGCGGGCGATCAGGGACATCCATCCCCGATCGCCCGCTTTTTGGTTCATCCCTTCTGCCCTGTAAATCTGCGCTCCCTATTCTACTTCCCCGCCAACACCTGATACCAGATGCCGCGCTTCGAATAGAGCGTGTTCTTGACCTCCGTCCATCCGCCCAGATAGCCGATGTCGAACAGGTCGGCCGGCTCGGGGAACCGGTTCGCCCACCGGGCCGCCGCCTCGGGCGCAACCGGCCGGAATCCGTGCCGCGCCAAGATCTCTTGGGCGGCTTCGCCGTGGAGATAGGCGACGAAAGCATCCGCGGCCTTGCGCACGCCATGCGCGTCGGCGTTCCGATCCACGACCGCGGCCGGATTCTCAATGAGGATCGTACGCGCCGGACGAACGATCTCGTAGTCGACGCCTTGCGCCTGTCTGGCCAAGATCTCGTTCTCGTAGGTGACGATGACGTCCCCGACGCCGTATTCGAAGGCCGCCATCGAAGCGCGGCCGCTCTTGTCCATCGATTCGATGTTGCGGTGGACGGCGGCGAGGAAGCGCTTGGCCGCTTCCGGATCCTTGGTCCCCGTCTCTTCCTCGGACCGCTTCAAGCCGGCGCCGTAGATCGCGTTGATGTCCCACTGCGCGCCTCCGGACACCTGCGGATTCGGATACAGCACCTTGACTCCGGGCTTCGTCAGATCTTCGAAGTCCTTAATCCCCAGCGGATTCCCCTTCCGCGTCCCCATGGCGACGATGGAGCGCGTGATCATGCCCCCGTCCGCGCCCTGCTTCCAGCCGCTCTGCATGAGCCCGGCCTTGACGATCTTGTCCATATCGCCTTCCAGCGACAGTACGGCCACGTCCGCCTCGAAGCCGCCGACGATCGAGCGCGCCTGGGTACCGGACGCTTCGTACGATTCCTGGAACCGGACGTCCTGCCCGGTCTTCGCCTGCCATTCCTTGCGGAAGGCCGGCATGATCTCCTGCAGGGCGTCCTTGGCGACCGAATAAGCGCCGACGACGAGCGTCACGCTCTTGCCGTCGGCCGCGGCGGCCGGCGACGCGCCCTCGGCAGCAGGCTTCGCCGCGCCGCCCCCGCCGCATCCGGCAAGCAGAGCCGCCAGCGCCGCCCAGACGGCGACGCCGCGCAGACCGGCGCGGACGCCCGGCCTGGATCCTTTGCTGCTATTCGACATGTACGGTCCTCCTATCGGTGCCTTTGAAGGCTCCCGCCACGGCTTCGCCGACTCCTTAGAAGAGGGCGATACGTTTTTATCGGAGACGTATCGGCAAAGGAGGGGTGAAACTTATCCTTTTCTGATACGTCAACAGGAACGGCAGTCCGGCCCGGACTGCCGCCATCCGTCAAATATGAACCGGCATGGGATCTTCCTTCAGCTTGTTCTCCATGACCCAGCTGTCGTTGTCGTTGAACAGGTACGCCCGGTGGACGAGGACTTGCACGGCGTCGCCCGGATGCAGCACTTCCTTCTCCAGCGAACGGTAAGTGACGAGCTTGATCCCGCCGACCGCTACTTCGACCAGCCATTCGCTGCCGCGGAAATGGATATGCTTGACCTTGCCCGCCTCCGTCGCCGACAGCAGCGAGAATTCGCTCTCCTTGCCGATCTCGATATATTCCGGACGAATGAGGCCCTTGGTTCCCGGCCAAATGGCCGCATCGGCGAACCCGCGCAGCGACGCGATGTCCTCGACGATCGTCGATTCGCCGATGAACCCGGCGACGAACGGCGTCTGCGGATCCTTGTAGATCTCCCACGGTGAGCCCTTCTGCTCCAGGCGCCCTTGGTTGATGATCATAATCTCGTCGGCCACTTCGATCGCTTCGTCCTGGTCATGGGTGACGAAGATCGAAGTGATGCCCAGCCGGTCGATCATCTCCCGCAGCCAAGAACGCAGCTCGTGACGGATCTTGGCGTCGATGGCCGCGAACGGCTCGTCGAGCAGCAGCAGCTGCGGCTCGGGCGCCAAGGCGCGGGCGAAGGCGACGCGCTGGCGCTGTCCGCCAGACAGCTGATGCGGATAGCGGCTCTCGAACCCCTTCAGCCCCGTCAGTTCGACCAGCTCGGCGACGCGCTCCTTCACCTTGGCCTTCGGCCACTTCTTCACTTCGAGCCCGAAGGCGATGTTCTCGGCGACCGTCATATGCTTGAAGAGCGCATAGTTCTGAAAGACGAAGCCGATCCCGCGTTCCTGCGGCGGCAGGTCGTTCACCCGTTGGCCATGGAAGACGATATCCCCTTCGTCCGGCGTCTCCAGCCCCGCCAGCATGCGCAGGATCGAAGTCTTGCCGCCGCCGCTCGGGCCGAGGAGGCCGATCAGCTGTCCTTTGGCGATGCTGAATTCCACGTCCTTCACCGCTTGAAAAGTCCCGAACTTCTTGTTCAATCCCCGTACTTCTACATGCATATCAATGCACTTCCTTTCGGGATTTGGCCCATTCCATGAATAGCAGCAGCAGGACGGAACCGGCCGCCAGCGCGAGCGCGACCGCATTCGCCGCCGTTAGATTGAAGTTCTCCACGTCTTGATACACCAAAGTGGTGGCCGTCTGCGTCTTGAACAGAATATTGCCCGAGACGACGAGCACCGCGCCGAACTCGCCGAGACAGCGCGCGACCGTCAGCACGACGCCGTAGACGACGCTCCACCGGATCGAAGGCCAGGTTACCCGCCAGAACGTCGTCCAAGCGTAAGCGCCCATCATGTGCGCCGCTTCTTCCTGCTGGCTGCCGATCTCCTGAAGGACCGGTATCACTTCGCGTACGACCAGCGGAAACGTGACGAACAGCGTCGCGACGACCATGCCCGGAAGCGCGTAGACGATGTCGATGCCCGCCCTGCCCAACAGCGCGCCGAGCGCCGTATCCGGGCCCATCAGGAGGACGATCATGAGCCCCCCGATGACGGGCGAGACGGCGAACGGAAGGTCCACGATGCTGTTCATCAAGCGCTTCAGCTTTCGGCCCAGCCAGGTGGCGCGAACGAGGTACAGCGAGAGCATGACGCCGAAGAACGCGTTCACGATCGTCACGACGACGGCGATAATGCCGGTCATGAGCAGCGCATGGAGCGCTTCGGGCCGCGTCAAGCCGTGCCAGAAGCCGGACCAGCCGCTGTCGAACGCGCCCTGGGCGATCCGGAACAACGGAATGATCAGTAACAATCCGAAGACGACGACGGTCAGACCGATCCAGAGTCTCCTCATCATCGTCCCGTCCTCCTCGTCTGTACGTAGTTGACGATCCAGAGGATGAGGAAGGACAGCGTGAGCAGGAGGACCGATATCGCCGCCGCGCCGGCCGGATTGTCGCTCTCGATCTCGCCGAAGATATAGACCGAGGCGATCAGCGTCTTGCCGGGGATATTGCCGGCTACGAGGACGACCGCCCCGAACTCCGCCAGCGCGCGGGAGAAGGCCAGCATCGCGCCGCTCGCGATGCCGGGCAGCATGCAGGGCAGGATGACGCGGAAAAAGGTTCTCGCGGGAGAAGCCCCCATCGTATAAGCTGCCTCCTCCTCCGAGGCGTCCAGCTCCTCCAGCAGCGGCTGAACGGAACGGATGACGAACGGGAAGGTCACGAACACCATCGCGATCACGATGGCCGGTTCATGGAACAGGATCGTGAAGCCAAGCGATTCCGCGCCTTGGCCGATCGGGCTCCTTGGTCCCAGCAGGAGCAGGATCATGAGGCCGACGACCGCGGTCGGGAGCGCGAAGGGCAGGTCGACCAAGCTGTTCAACAACCGTCTGCCCGGGAAGCGATAACGGATGAGCACCCAGGCCGCCATCGTCCCGATCGCCGCGTTGATCGCCGTCGAGATGAGCGCCAGCTTGACGGTCAGCAGCACCGACTTCCAAGCCAGCGCTTCCGTCACGTTGTCGAGAAAAGCGTGCCATCCGCCGGACAACGACTGTCCGTAGATGCCGAGAATCGGAAATACGATGAGCAAGACGAAATAAAGCAGGACGGCGCTGCGAAATCCCCAGCTCCACCATCGGCTCTGCAGCATGTTAGTCACGTATGCGAACCTCCAGGATGGGCAATTACTTAATTCCTATTTATTTAGTTGGTATTGTTAATTTATCAGATGAGATCGGAATTCGTCAATGACTTAAGACCAAATTGGAGGAAATAATCAGCGGAATTTATAGCCCATATATATTACGCTTATGGGCGAATAACGTTTATAATATTTCCATCTTCATCCACGGAGGTTTATCATGCGTTTTAAAGAGCAGCTTCGCACGACGAGACGCGACGAGATGATCGACGTGACCCGCCAAGTCGCCGCCCTGATCGGCCGGTCGGGCATCCAGGAAGGGATCGCCGTCGTCTATTGCCCGCATACGACGGCCGGCATCGCCATCAACGAGAACGCCGACCCCGACGTCAAGCACGACGTGCTGATGCGGCTGAACGAGGTCTATCCTTGGCAGCACCCGAAGTACCGGCATGCCGAGGGCAACACGGCCTCCCATCTCAAAGCGATCACGACCGGCGCCTCGCAGACCGTCGTCATCGCCGACGGCAAACTGCTGCTAGGCCGGTGGCAGGGCATCTACTTCTGCGAATTCGACGGTCCCCGGGAACGCGAATATATCGTGAAGTTGATGGCCGATTAGGCGGGATACCAGGCATGCACGTCCGACAGCCGCGCGCTGCCGTCGGACGAGCCGGTTGACCGGCCATTCACGCGCCATGCCAAAGAACCTCCATCTCCGCCTGTTCAGGCGGGGATGGAGGTTCGCTTTCCATGGGGCTCCGTTTAAACTTCGTTCCCGGTTGTGTTTCGCTAAGCCTCGTTCTCGATAAAGTACCGTTCTTCGCCTTGCTCCTGGATCGCTTGACCCTGCGTCAGGTCCGTGATCCACGCCTGAAAGCGCTCGGCCTCCACGGCTTCGGGCAGACATAGCACGCGCACCCGGTCGGTGAACGAGACGTCTCCGACGCGCACGCCCCGGCCGCGCAGCTCGTTCTCCAGCTTGCCGTACCAAGTATAGTCCAGCTCGACGTAGATCTCGCGGTGCAGCACCTTCAAGATCTGTTCCGCCGCATCGATGCCGGCGACCGCGCCGTCCGTATAAGCCCGGACCAACCCGCCCGCGCCCAGCATGATCCCCCCGAAGTAGCGGGTGACCACGACCGCGGTGTTCTTGATCCCGCGGTGCTTGATGACTTCGAGGATCGGCTTGCCCGCCGTCCCGCTCGGTTCCCCGTCGTCCAGCGCCTTCTGATATTCGTCTCGTTCGCCGACGACGTAGGCCGAGCAGTTATGGGTAGCGTCCCAATGACGCTTCTTGATCTCCTCGATAAAAGCGACCGCCTCTTCTTCGGAGGCGACCGGCCGCGCATGACCGATGAACCGCGACTTCTTGATGACGATCTCCGCCTGACCGTACTGCCTAACCGTTGCAAACCTCGCTAACAATGCCGCCTATCCTCCCCCGCGCGCCTTCCCGGCGTGCCTTCCATTGCCACTATCTTATCACTGCGCGTCCGGGTCAGACCAGCATTGCTTCTATCCCTCTTCAATAAATATACAACTGCCGATCTTCCGCCTCGCGAATCCAAACCTGCATAAAGCCTTGCTCCCTATTGTCCCATGCATAGTAGGGAATGAATAAACAAGGGCTCCCTTCGCCGTCCCTGCCGGTCAGAACGGTCACTCCGCCAAGCAAATCGGGACGGTGGTTGATCTGCAGCTTCTCCCGAGCCAAGAAAGTACGGCTGTCAAAGGATGATGCCGGATGATCCGCCTGCTCCATGCAATAGATGATCGGACCTCGCTGAATGGCAAGACGACCGCGATTGGCTTCGACCTCCGCCCTGGCGCGCACGACCTCCACAGGCATATCCAGTTCAAGTACGATGGAATCTCCCTGCGACCATTCCCGATCAAGCGCAAGGTAGCCCCGATCGTTCAGTGCCTCGGCTCCGAAGAGGCTCTCGCCGCCGACCTTAAGCTTGTAGCCTCTGCACCAACCCGGCACGCGTAATCGAATGACGAATTTCCCCGTTCGTTCAGGGTTAACCGCAAGCTCGATCTTGCCGTCCCACGGGTAATTCGTCGTTTGTTTCAGCTTTACGTTAAGCCCGTTGCCGACCTCGAATTCCGCTTCGCCATTCATGAATTGATTGACGACGAGCCCATCGTCCGTCCTGGCATAAGCGTACTGGCCTATGGAAGGCAGATACCGTACCAAATTTGTCGGGCAACAGGACGTGCCGAACCATTCTACGCGGTGGTGGTCGCCTTTTGACGCCAGCGGATTGACGTAGAAAAACTTGTCGCCGGACAACGAAATTCCGGCTAAAGCACCATTGTACATTTCACGCTCCACCACATCCGCATATTTGGCGTCACCGAACAGCAGATTCATCCGATGATTCCAGAACACCATTGCGACTGCGGCGCAAGTCTCGCAATAGGCGGTTTCGTTCGGAAGATCGTAATCCTGGGTAAAGCCTTCATTATGCAAGGAAGGTCCGATTCCTCCCGTCACGTACATGTTGCGCTCCCATGTATGCGCCCATACGCGATGCAAGGCATCGACATAGGCCGGATCGCCTGAAGCGTGAACGACATCCGCCATTGCCGTGTATAGATACATAGCGCGGACGGCGTGCCCGGTCACCTTCTCGATGTCTCGAACCGGAACGTCGTCCTGGCAGTATGCCGGTCCCCATTCTTCTTTATCCCATATCGCGCCTTTTCCGTGACCGTGCCCACGTTCCTCTAACAGCCAAAGAGCGAGTTTCCAATAACGCTCCTCATGCGTAACGCGATACAGCTTCACGAGAGCCAGTTCGATTTCCTCATGCCCTTCTACCCAATGACGTTTACCGGGGCCGAATTCGCGATCGTAATGGTCAACCATCCTGCAGGCGACATCGAGAAGCTTGCGTTTGCCCGTCGCTTCATAATAAGCGACCGCCGCCTCGATCAAATGACCGCCATTATACATTTCGTGTTTTTCCATATCCGTCCATTTGCTCTCAGGCGCTACTAACGTATAGTAGGTACACAAATAGCCATCCGCTTCCTGCGCGGCGGCGATAAGCTCGATGATCCGGTCGATTTCCGCTTCCAGCTCCGGATCCCTGTTCGACATCAGCAGATAGGCTGCACCTTCGAGCACCTTGTACACGTCGGAGTCGTTGAAGTAGATGCCTTCGAATTCTCCTTCCATCAGACCGGCAGCCTTAGCGAAATTCGATATGCGCCCGGTTTCTTCGCATTGGGACAGGCAGGTTTTGATCGTGACTTTGCTTAGGACTTCGAGACGCGGACGCCAGAAAGCGTCATCGATTTTCACTTTCGTAAAGGGAACGCTCTGCCAATTCATCAATTGGGCTTCAATTTGTGTCATTCCGATTTTTCCTCTCTTTCGTTCGCTTATCCTTTCAGGCCAGTCAACGTAATCCCTTCAAGGAAGTAACGCTGCCCGATCAGAAACACGATGACGCAGGGCAGCACGACGGCTGCCGAAGCCGCCATGAGCAGATCCCATTGCGCGGTATAGGAACCTTGAAACATCTGCAGCCCGAGCGCAAGGGTAAATAGGCTGTCGCTTTTCAAATAAATGAGCGGTCCCATGAAATCGTTCCATGATCCCAAGAAGCTGAATAAAGCTACTACTATTATAGCTGAACGGCTTAGAGGCATTATAATTCTCATGTAGATTTGTAAATAAGTTGCTCCGTCCACGAAAGCCGCTTCATCGAAATCTCGCGGAATGGTTAAATAGAATTGACGCAGCAGGAAGATATTGAAGATTCCGCCACCGAAATAAGCCGGTACGATCAACGGGTAATACGTGTCATAGAAGCCTAGCATCTGCCAACCGAGAAAGCTCGGAATAAGGGTTACGGCCGCCGGCAGCATCATGCTTGACATCAGAATGCCGAATACGGTGTCCCTTCCTTTCCATGGAATCCGCGAGAACCCGAACGCCGCGATACTGCTTGTAACAACAGTGCCAACAATAACGCTGACCACGATGATAAGCGTATTGGTGAAGAAGGTGCCGAACGGCAGGATCGTGAGCGCTCGATGGAAATTGTCCCAATGGAAAGGCGTCGGAATCCACTCCGGCGGCATGGTGAAAATTTGCGATAAATCCATGAGCGAACTTCGCAGCAACCATACGAACGGAATAATAAACAGGGCTGAGATCAATAATAGAGCCGCATAGCCTGCCGTAAGCGTAAGCTTCGATTGCCTCACGTACGCTCCCCTCCTTCGTAATGCACCCATGACTTCGAGGTTTTGAACACAATAAAGGTGAAAAATAGGATAATGATGAACAATACCCACGCCAGCGCAGACGCATACCCCATCTCGGTATCCCGGAAACCTGTTCGCCAGAGGTAGAACACATAAAATAAACTCTGATTGTTCGGTCCGCCCTGCGTTAGGATATAAGCTTCGTTAAACACCTGGAAGGAACCGATGATCGTCATAATGGTATTGAAGAAGATCGTCGGCGTGACCATCGGAATCGTAATGTGACGCAGCTTGCTGTACCACCCGCCCCCATCCACGTCGATCGCCTCGTAATACGGCTTTGGAATACCCGACAGCCCCGCGAGGAATATAATGACCGTACCGCCGATTCCCCACAACGTCGTAAGCACGACGGACGGGATAACGCTGCCCTCCGAATACAACCAATTGCTGGTCGGCAGATGCAACCAACTGAGCACGGAGTTGGCAAGGCCCAGATCGGGATTAAGAAGCCACATCCAGATCATGGCCGATGCGACCGCCGGCACGATGCTGGGCAGGTAGATGATCGTGCGGAATAGGGCTCTTCCTCTAACATTCAGGTTAAGAAGCAGGGCAATCGCAAAGGAAACGATAATAACGGCAGGTACCCGAAGAATGACGAAGTAGAAAGTAATGCCAAGCGATTTATAGAATAGTTCATCCTCGCCCGAGAACATCTTGGAATAATGATCGATTCCGACGAACGAGGTATGCGCTTTGAATACGTTATAATCCGTCAAGCTAAGCACCAAGCTGGCAATCATGGGACCCAAAGTGAAGATGATAAACCCGAGTATGGCGGGCGAAGTGAACAACAACCCGTAGAATAGTCCTTTTCTCATGCATACCTCCGATCTCAAAGCTTCCCGCTTAGGAGAACGGCGATCTTTAGGAAGAACGCCGTCTCCCGCAATGATAAACGCTTTTTCTTTGACCCCTTATCCCTTCACGTCGCGACGACCCTGTACCTGAGCTTGCGCTTTATCCGCGATTGAATCCATCGCCTCTTGAGCGGTTTGTTGGCCGAGCCATACTTTATCCAAAGCGGGATTAACGATATCCATAATCTTGTTGAAGTTTTTCACGTAACCCGTTGGCGTTTGGTGGCTGTTATTCAATAGAACATCTACGATAGCGTCTTTATAACCCGATGGCCGGGAATCCAGGTTTTCCGTCCATTTGGCGAGCATAGCCGGGTCCGTATACCAGTCTTTATAAGAGGGCATCCATGTCCCGGCTTGAATCATGTCGATCGAAGCTTCCGGGTCAAGCAGCGCTTTCATCAATTCCCAAGCTTCTTTGGGATGTTTGGTTGATTTGAACATGGAGAACATCCCGCAAACGACGGTAGTCATAGGCGTTTTCATTGTCGGAATTACGCCCACGTTGAAATGGAATTTCGATTGAGCCAATCCTGCGCTGGCCCATTGCCCGTCAATTGCCATTGCCACTTTTTTCGTCTGAAGCGCGACATTCGTGGCCGGAATGTTCTTGGCTTGAACCGGCGAAGGCGCGACATGATAAACATTGATCAAATCCGCTATTTTCTGAAGGGCTTCTACCGCAGCCGGTTGATTCAGAGCGAAGGTCTTCCCGTCCTCGGAGACGAAGTCCCCGCCATTGGAGTAGATGAAGTTGCTGTAGCTTCCCCACCAAGTCCCGATGTTAACGCCATACTGCTTAATGTTCTTAGGATCAAAGCCGGCATCGGTCGCATTTCTGCCCTTGCTGTCGATCGTCAGTTTCTTGGCCACTTCGACGAACTCATCCCATGTCCACGCTTCCGATGCTTTGGACGGCGGGGGCGTTAAGCCCGCATCTTTGAAAATATCTTCGTTGTAGAACAAACCGAATGACTCGGGGCCCGGACCTAAGCCGATTATATTGCCAGGTTCAAGTGAATACGTGATATTCGGAACCAGTCTTTCCGCATTGATCTCCGGATCGGACGAGAGAAATTCCTGGAGATTGTAGAATTTGCCTTGCTCCGCAAGCGGGAAAGCGATGCTGCCGGATTCCATCTGCGCGATATCCGGCACGTCATTACCCGCAACCATCGTCGTGAGCTTGGTATCATAGTCGGCGGCAATATGCTGAAGTTTTACGGTGATATTCGGATATTTCTTCTCGAACTTGGCGATCGCCTCCTTGTAAGCAGCCACTTCCTCCGGGGCTCCCCATACCGTCATGCGAAGCGTAATGTCTTCACTCGCCCCCGCTTTGCCGGATTCCGAGCTCGCCGTATGGGCGGGAGAAGAGGCATTGCCATTGCTTGCGCTCGAGTCGGACTTCGTGCAAGCGGAAAGAATGGCGGCCAGCATCAAGAGAACAGCCATCAGAAAGGATATGGATTTCGATTGTCGTGACATCTTCTGAACCCCTTTCAATTTCAACCCTTATGGATTCATAGCTGCAGTCTATGATGGTTTCATTATAGATCCGGATGCAGCGCTTACATAACCTGAACCTGATTGGAATGGTGGACTATTATTGGGTGTACAGCGGAAGCGCGATGGTTACTTTTGTTCCGAAACCCGGCGCAGAGGAGATCACGATCCCATACGCTTCGCCGTAGGTCAGACGGATACGGGCTATGGTGTTCTTAATGCCTATTGAAGACGATTCCCGATATAAAATAGCATGAATCGTGTCGTCGCTCATGCCCCGTCCGTTATCCGCGATTTCATAATACCGGGTTCCGTCGTCGATCCAACCGCGTATGCGAATGAGCCCCCCCGATTCGGTTTGGTCGAAACCATGCAGGATGGCATTCTCGACAAACGGCTGGAAGAGCAGTCTTGGTATCTTATAGTCGTAGAGCATCGAATCGATCTCGTAGCCGACCGTGAATTTCTCTTCGAATCGGACGGACATGATATAGAAGTAGTTTTTCATCCATTCGATTTCCTCGGATAGATGAACGGCTCCCCATTCCTTCCGCGAAGTATAGTGCAGCATGTTGGATAAGCAGACAAGCATTTTGCTTAGTTCCTTCTGATCGTTCTCGATGGCCGTCCAATTCATCACGTTTAACGTATTGTATAGAAAATGAGGATTCATCTGCCTGTTCAGCGCATGGATTTCCGCTTCCTGTTCCTTTAATTTGATCTCGTAATTTTCCGAAACCAATAAACGAATCCGATCGTTCATCCGATTAAATCGCTGGAGTAAAATCCCGAATTCGTCATTGGTGCTTACAACAACCCGTGTTTGGAAGTCCCCTTCGCCCACGGACTTCATCGCGCCGAGCAGCTTCTTGATCGGATTCGTAATTCTGCCTGAGATAAAATAAGCGAAAATAAGCGCAACGATTCCCATAATGGCGGCCAAAAGAGTGGTTGAGGCACGGATGATCGGAACGAGACTGCCTACGAGCGTGGATTCGGGCGTCATGACGATGGACATCCATCCGGTGACTTGCGAGCGATCGAAGCAGACGATCGTATTCACGCCGTCCAGCGTTATTCTTCGCGTGCCGCTGCCGGCCTGTTGAAGCTGTTCCACCCAATTGTCCTTATAAACTTGCGTTATTCTACCGGACTCGCTGCTATCGACGATGCGATTGTCCGGATCTAGAACCAAATAGCGGGAACCGTCGGGAATACTTTTCTCGTACAGGGATTTCAGCGTGTCCGATTTGAAGCTGATCGTTAGCACAGGCCGTTCGATGTCCGTATCCATCTTCTCCAGGGTCGTATTGCTTAAATAGGAGAAATTAAGGATGCGCGTCGCGGAGAACAAATAGCGGAAATCGATCGTTCCATTCGCTAAATACGGTTGATCGAACATATCTACGAAGTCGTAGGTGGGATACCAAACCATCTTGCCTCCCGCCTGCCGCGCTGCGCGGTAAATATCCGAACGCGTCGGATCGCCTTGGGGCAGCGTCTGGCCGAAAGTAAAATAAGACGTCCATAGCTGGTAGGCGTACACGTCATCGATTTGCGAGAAATATCTTCTTAACGCATCGGACACTAGACGATCGGCGGCGAGCAGGTCCGCCTTGTTCTCAGGTCTCAAGTTATTAAATATTCGAAACAAATCCTTGTCTACGAACAAGGCCATGCTGTTCTGGTCTATGATCCGCAGCTTGGTGTCCATAATCTCGTTGTTTTTCTTGACGATCTCGTATACGTTCTTCTGCGCTTGTTCCGTCACGACATGCAGGCTGGTGCGATAGAAGAGGGTCCCGAGCACGATAAGCGGGACGGCAATCAGGAATATAAAACTGGCTAACAACCGGGAGCGGAACGTCATCTTCATCCCTCTCTGCTCCTTTGCCGGAAGGATGTGTGCTTATAAGCTTCCGGCGACATGCCGTTCTGTTTCTTGAACACTCTGCAGAAATACTTGGTATCCTGATAACCGCACTCGGCGGCGATTTCATATATTTTCAACCTGTTCTCCGCAAGCAATTCCTTGGCCCGCCGCATTCTAGCCTCCGTCACATGATCGGAGAACGTCCTTCCCGTCCGGCTTCTGATCAATGTGCTGAAGTAGGAAGGATTAAAGAAAAAATGCTCGGCAGCCCGTTCCAGCGTCAAATCTTCCTTGGCGTTCTCTTGAATCCATCTCAAACATTCGGCCACGATAATCTCGCTTTGATCTTGCCGAGCATGTCTTAAAGCGTCGTTTACATCCCGGAGCCGAACCTCTAGCACGGTCATGAGATCGATATAGGAACGGCAACCCGGAATAACCATCAAAGCCGAATCCGTGAGAACGCTCCCAATCTGCCGATCAACGAAATCCCGAATTCTGCTTTTGATCTTCATGAGGGTAAGCGCGGCGCATTTTTTGATCAGATTCGGATTCGCATGGCCATTGGCAGCAAGTTGAACGAACGCAGTCCGGCACATGTCTATGGCAGCTTCCGCATCCCTTCCTTGCAGGGCTTCGAACAACCTCTCTCCGTCAACAAGGATCGGATCGCGGGAGGGAAGGAGTTCATCATGAAACAAAATGCCGTTCCAACAATCGTGGAAATTATATAGATTGGCCGTTTGGGCTGCCCGGTAAGCTTGTGGCGTTTCCGTCCATAAGGATCGGCAATCCGGACCGATGCCATGGGTAAGCTGTCCGAACTTTGCCCACTCTGCCCCTAAGGAGGAAACCATTTGGCGAATTTCAGGCTTTCTTTCTTGGGTAAACCGAGATGTCTGGATGATGGTAACCGCTTGGAAGACTTCCTCCTGAAGAACATTCAAGGAGAAAGTATTCGCTTCGCCGAATTCCGCCCACGCCTGTTCCAAGCGTTGCAACCATGCTACGGTATCCAATCCCGCTTTCTTTCCCGGTCCGATTCGGAATTCAGAGAAAACAACCATTCCGCTCCCGTGCATCCACTCCAACGTTTCGAGTTCTTTACGTTCCAAAACGGTCAAGCTTCCGTTCAACCATGACAAAAGAAGCCGGTTTCGATAGGCGGTGGAAGTCAGGCTTAGCCGATGCTTTAGCGCTTCCGATTCCGAATGCTGCCGGAATTCCGCGACAAGCTGGTCTTCAATGCGGCGCAATACGTCTTCTACCTTCTCAGCCTCCACCGGTTTCAAGAGATAATCATAAGCCCCGTGACGAATCGCAGTCTGGGCATATTCGAACAGATTATAAGCTGAAACCATGACAACCTTGGTCCGAAGGCTTTCGTCTTCAAGCCGTTTCAGAAATGAAAGACCATCCATATTCGGCATTCGAATATCGGTTAACACGACATCGGGTTTTTCAGACCTGACGAGTTCCAGGGCGCTTGCCCCGTCTTTCGCGACAAGAACTTGATCTTCAGGCCGCAGGACGTGAATCATACTCGTCATTCCTCTGCGGTGTCTCGGCTCATCGTCCACGACTAATATTTTTATCCCTCTCAGTCCTCTCGTCTGCGCAATTTGTCTCGAAGCCTGTTAGATGAATAGAAAAAAGCCCCTTCTTATGGACAGGCGCTTGGATTTCTCATTTCTTTTACGTGCCAGTCTGAACAGAAGGAGTCCATACACTTCTATTATAGACAGATCGTCGACTTACAAAATAGCTTATTATGATTAGATAGGTGGACTTTTATTTGGTATTACCGGCGAAAAATGAAGCTATCCGCATTGTCCCGGACCACAGGAAGAGAGGGCCGTCCTATTGGGCGGCCCTCTCTTATTCGGCGAGTTTACTCGCCTCATGCCTTACTTAACGAGCTGATTCAGCAACGTTTGCCCGAATGAAATCGAGCTCTGGTACTCGTTCTGGTATTGCCGGACGATTTCGAGGCTATGTCCGCCCGCCGAAAGTTTGGCGATCGTGTCGTTGATGATCTCCGTGTAAGCCGTTTCTTTCGCCGCAAAGGCCGCGCTTCCTTGCTTGTAGAGAAGCGTTTTCTCGTGCGTGGTCTGAAGCTGCTTGAATTGCAGCGCAAGTTGCGTCAACTCGTGCTGGGCGCTGATCTTAAGCGCGATCAACTGCTCCTCCGCAGCGCTCGTAATCGCCTTGTACTGCTTCTCCTTCTCTTTCTCCTTCTCCTTGTCATTGCCGTTACCATTGCCGTTGTTGCCGTTGTTGCCGTTGTTGCCATTACCATTACCATTACCATTACCATTACCATTGTTGCCGTTGTTGCCGTTGTTGCCATTGCCATTGTTGCCGTTGCCGTTGTTGCCATTGCCATTACCATTGTTGCCGTTGCCGTTGCCATTATTCCCATTGCCGTTACCGTTGTTGCCGTTACCGTTGTTGCCGTTGCCATTACCGTTGTTGCCGTTGCCCGGCTTGTCGTTGCCGTTGCCCGGCTTGTCGTTGCCGTTGCCCGGCTTGTCGTTGCCGTTGCCCTTGCCCGGCTTCACGAGCCAGTCCAAGATGCCGCTTACGGCCGACTGCGAGTCCGACTTCGCGAAAGCTGCAGCAGGCTGCACGGCCGTTACCAAGAACGCGGCAACGACGACGGCGGCTAGCCAGCCTAACCATTTCTTTTTCATTGCTTAATCATCCTTCCTCTCCATTGAGGTGTCCCTCCGCTTCGTACCGAATCTCCACCCGAGTCCCAATCCGACCGCGGAACCGATGAGATCGATGCCTACGTCGAGCAGCGTCGGCGTCCGCATGGCCGCTTCGGACTGCAGCGCCTCGTCGGTTAGGGCCACGATCAGCGTCAGGACGAACACGGCGGCGATCGCCGCGAGTCGTCGTCCGCGCAAGCCCGGCAAGCTCCGCAAGGCGACTGTCGCAACCGCAGCCAAGATGGCGTAGACGGTCAGATGCGCGCCCTTGCGGACGAAGAATTCGATGAATCGGTAGGGATCCTGTCGCGCGACGATCACCGCGCCGTCATAGTAGACCGTTACTGCCGGTAAGCGCTCGGATATCACCTCCTTTGGCGCGATTCTGCGCAGCCAAGGACGAATGCTCTGCTGGGCGTACGACTGCCGGGAGAGATGGAAGATCAAGCCGCACCAAGCCAGGACGGCCAAACCCAGAAGCAGCTTAGAAATTCGCCGTATGAAGCCCACTGCCGGCCAGACCCACCGGGCGGCGGCCGATCGAATGATAGGCGATCCCGTGCTGTTGCATCGTCTCCTGCGAGAAGCAGTTACGTCCGTCCACGACGACGGCCGCCCGCATCAGCTTCTGCACCTTGGTCAGGTCCATCCCGGCGATCTCCGCCCACTCCGTCAGAATGACGCAGGCATCGCAGTCTTCGATCGTCTCCTCGACCGAGTCGAAGTAGCCGACCGCTTCGGGAAGCATAGACCGGGCGGCTGTCGCGGCGACCGGATCGAAGGCCCGGACCGCGGCGCCCATTCGGACCAGTTCGGGTACGATCGTAAGCGACGGCGCGTAGCGCATGTCGTCCGTGTTCGGCTTGAACGCGAGGCCGAGGACGGCGATCCGCTTGCCTTCGAGCTGCCCGAGCGCATGGCCCAGCTTGTCCAGGACGAGCAGCCGCTGCCGGTCGTTCGTCCGGATAACCGCCTTCAGTAGCTCGAAGTCGTAGCCCGATTGATCGGCGATATGGGCGAGCGCGTACGTATCCTTCGGGAAGCACGAGCCTCCGTAGCCGATCCCAGCCTGGAGGAACTTGCTGCCGATGCGGCTGTCGAGACCCATCCCGGCCGACACTTCGGTCACGTCCGCGCCGACCCGCTCGCAGATGTTCGCGATCGCGTTGATGAACGAGATCTTCGTGGCGAGGAACGCGTTCGCCGCGTACTTGATCATCTCCGCGCTCTCGAGGTCCGTCGTGAAGATGCGCGTCCCGAACGGGGCATGCAGATCGGCGATGACTTTGGCCGCCTTCTCGCTCGTCGAGCCGATGATCGCCCGGTCCATGTTCATGCAGTCCGCGATCGCCGAGCCTTCCCGCAGGAACTCGGGATTGGACACGACGTCGAAGTGGACGGCCGGATATTTGCGGTGGTTGAAAATGATCTGCCGCACCAGCTCGCCCGTCCCGACGGGCACGGTGCTCTTGTTGACGACGATCTTGTAGCCGTTCAGATGCTCGCCGATCTTCTTGGCGACCGCCTTCACGTACTTCATGTCCGCTTCGCCGGTCTCCGACATCGGCGTGCCGACGGCGATATAGACGATATCCGCGGCTTCGATCGCTTCGCCGACGTTCGAGGTGAAGAGCAGCCGCTGCGCGGCCACGTTCTTCTCGATGAGCTCCTTGAGACCCGGCTCGTAGATCGGCACGACGCCCCGCTTCAGCATCTCGATCTTCTGCTCGTCGACGTCGCAGCAGATGATCCGGTTGCCGATCTCCGCGAAGCAAGTGCCCGAGACTAGACCTACGTAACCCGTTCCGATCACCGCGATTTTCTGCATCCTACTTCGCCACCTTGTTCAAGAATGCGAGCTGCTGCTCGTAGATCGATTGAATGTAGCCGATGACGTCGCCCTGAAGGTCTTCGCGCTGCAGCGCGAAGTCCAGCGTGGCTTTGATGAATCCGAACTTGTCGCCGACGTCGTAGCGGACGCCCTCGAAGTTGTAAGCGACGACCGTCTTCAGCTCGTTCAGCTGCTTGATCGCGTCCGTCAGCTGAATCTCGCCGCCCGCGCCGGGTTCCTGAACCTCGAGGATGTCGAAGATCTCGGGCATCAGCACGTACCGGCCCATGATCGCGTAGTTCGAAGGCGCCGCCTTGCGGGACGGCTTCTCGACGAGCGAGTCCAGGAAGAAGACGGACGGTTCGATGGACGAACCTCTCGGGGCGATGATCCCGTATTTGGACACGTCCTCGTCGGCTACGCGCTGCACGCCGACGACCGAAGAGGAATAGCGCGAGAACACCCGGATGAGCTGCTTGAGACACGGCTCCTCCGACTGCACGATATCGTCGCCGAGCAGGACGGCGAACGGCTCGTCGCCGACGAAGCTGCGCGCGCACCAGATGGCGTGGCCGAGCCCTTTGGGCTCTTTTTGCCGGATATAGTGAATGTTGGCCATATCGGAGATGGAGCGGATCTGGGCGAGCTCGGTCTTCTTGCCCTTCTTGTCCAGCGTCTCCTCCAGCTCGAACGACTTGTCGAAGTGGTCTTCGATGGCGCGTTTGCCGCGGCCGCTGACGATCAGGATGTCTTCGATGCCCGAAGCGATCGCTTCTTCGACGATGTACTGAATGGTCGGCTTGTCCACGATCGGGAGCATTTCCTTCGGCTGAGCCTTGGTGGCGGGCAGGAATCGGGTGCCGAGACCGGCAGCCGGAATTATCGCTTTACGCACTTTCATGTCGGTACCTCCATCCTTTGATTCGGGCGAATAAGCATTCGATGACCCGATCTTGATCGCGTTCGGTCATGCTGGAACCGGAAGGCAAGCACAGGCCTTGCTCGAACAGCCGGTCGGACACGCTGTCCCGCTCCTCGTGCGGATAGTAGCGGTACACCTGGAGGAGCGGCTGCCGGTGCATCGGCTTCCAGACCGGGCGCGCTTCAATATTCGCTTCGCCGAGCGCCGCGATGAGGTCGCCGGCCGTCACGCCGGCCTCCGCCGGATCGACGGTGAGCGTCGTGAGCCAGCGGGTCGATCGGCCGTACGGCGCCTCGGGCATGAAGCGGAATCCGTCGAGACCGCCCAACTCCCGCTCATACCGGGCGAATACGGCGCGCCGCGCCTCCACCCGGTCGTCCAGCACTTCCAGTTGGCCGCGGCCGACGCCGGCCAGCACATTGCTCAGCCGGTAGTTGTAGCCGATCTGCGTATGTTCGTAGTGCGCCGCAGGTTCGCGCGCTTGCGTCGCCCAATGGCGGGCGCGCTCCAGGGCGGCGGTGTCGTTCGATACGAGCATGCCGCCGCCGGACGTCGTGATGATCTTGTTGCCGTTGAACGAATAGATGCCGTAGTCCCCGAGCGTTCCGCTTTTTCTTCCTTTATAAGTAGCGCCCAGCGATTCGGCCGCGTCTTCGATGACCGGCACGCCGTAGCGGCCGCATAACGTGAGGATCGGATCCATATCCGCGCTCTGGCCGTACAGATTGACCACGACGACCGCTTTGGGCAGCCGTCCGTTCCGGACCGCGTCTTCGAAGGCGCGCTTCAGCGCGTTCGCCGACATGTTCCAGCTCTCCTCGTCCGAATCGATCAGGACCGGGTTGGCTCCTTGATACAAGATCGGATTGACGCTCGCGACGAAGGTGAGCGAAGAGACGAACACGTCGTCGCCGGGGCCGACCCCGGCGAGCCGCAGCGCCAGATGGATGGCTGCCGTGCCGGAGCTGAGCGCGGCCGCGCCTTCGCAGCCGGCATAGGCGGCAAGCTCCCGCTCGAACGCTTCGACGTGCGGACCGAGCGGCGCGATCCAATTGGTGGCGAACGCTTCGCGCACGTACGCCTGCTCCTGGTCGCCCATGTGGGGCGGAGACAGGAAAATACGGGATGATTGTTCTTGCGGCACTGTCGTTCCACTCCTCTCGTCTATCCCTCACTCCACTTGGAGCAGATGGTCCTGATGCGCGTTCCGGTACCGAATGTGGGAAGCCGGCACGCCCACCGCCGTGCAGCCGGCCGGGACGTCCCGGATCGCCGTCGCGCCGGCGCCGAGCGTACTCCAGGCGCCGACCGTGAGACCGGGCAGCACGCAGGCCCCGATGCCGACTTGGGCGCCCGCTTCCAGCGTCACGCCTCCCGCGAGCGCCGCGGCCGGCGATACGTGGGTGTAATCCCCGACGGCGCAATCGTGCTCGACGACCGCCTTGGTGTTCACGATCGCGTGCCGTCCGACGACGGCGTCCGCGTTCAGGATCGCACCTGCCAGCACGACGGTCCCGCGTCCGATCGTCGCGCTCTTGCTGATCACCGCGGAGGGATGGACGACCGTCGCATACCAATCGGCCGACAAGCCCAATCGGGCTTCCAGCCGTCTGCGTACGACGTTGTTGCCGACCGCCAGGATCAACTGCACGTCGTCCAGCCGTCCGAGCAGCCGCTGAACGTCGGCGACGGGAACGCGAAGGATGCCGCCTTCGACTTTCTCCTGCTCGTACTTGTCGTCCGCGAACGCGGCGACCCGGTAACGGCCCGTCGCGGCGGCCGCTTCCGCCACCACTTTGCCGTGGCCGCCCGCGCCGATGAGGATTAGCGCTTGTCTCGTCATGAGGACATCTCCATCTCTCGGCTTCCCGTGAATTTGCTGACGGTGGCATGGCCTTCCTGGGCGATGCCTTCGCGGCGCACGACCTTGAGGACCGTGAGGAGCAAGATCTTGAGATCGAGCGTCACCGTCTGCTTGTCCACGTAGTCGACGTCCAGCCGGAACTTCTCTTCCCAAGAGACGGCGTTGCGTCCGTTCACCTGCGCCCAGCCGGTGATGCCCGGACGAAGATGATGCCGGCGCGCCTGCTCGGGCGTATATAGCGACAAGTATTCCATGAGCAGCGGCCGCGGACCGACGAGGCTCATGTCTCCTTTGACGACGTTCAGTAGCTGCGGCAGCTCGTCGAGGCTGAGCTTCCGCAGCAGCCGTCCGAACGCCGTAAGCCGGTCCGCGTCGGGCAGCAGTTCGCCGGACGCGTCCCGCCGATCGGTCATCGTGCGGAACTTGTAGACCTTGAAGGGCTTGCCGTACAATCCCGGCCGCTCCTGCTTGAACAGCACCGGCGACCCCAGCTTCCAGCGGACGAGCCCTGCGACGATCAAGAGCGTCGGCAGCAGGAACAGCAGCGCCGGCACGGAGACGGCGAGATCGGTCAGGCGCTTGGCGAACGCGCGGCGGCGGGCTCCCCGTCTGCGGAGCGAGGAAGCGTTCGCCGGATCCAGCTCGGCGTAGAGGCGGCACAGCCGCTCGACGACGATCCGTTCCGTGAATTCCGCTTCGACGACGCGGCGGGCTTCGGCCCCCATCCGCTCCCGCAGATCCGCATCCCCCATCAGCCGCTCAAGCGACTCGGCCAGAAGATCCGGACGCTCCAAGGGCACGAGCATGCCCGTCCGCTCCGGGCTCACGAGCTCCCTCGTGCCCAGCGCGTCCGTCGCGATGACCGGCCGTCCGAACGCCATCGCCTCCATGACGATGCGCGGAATGCCTTCCTTCTCGGACGTGAGCGCCACCGCGTCGGCCAACAACAGGTGATCGTGCAGCGGCGATTGATGACCGATGAGCAGGACGCGCTCAGTCAGTCCCAGCGTGGATATGCGCGCCTTGATCTCGCTCTCTAGCGGTCCTGTGCCGGCGAGCAGCGTCGTGAAGTCCAGCCGGCCGAGCCGGTTCAACCGGTCGAGCGCGTCCAGCAGCAGTCCGTGGTTCTTGACCGGCTCGAAGCGCGCGCCCATGAGCAGCACCCGGCGTCCCTCGGGAATCCCGTAGGCGGTTCGCAGCAGGGAGAGCGACCTTTCCCCGACCCGTTCCTTCGCTTCGGTCAGCTTGTCCAAGTCGATCCCGTTGCCTTCCCAATACACCGGCTTGCGCGGCGCGAGCTCCTGCAGCTTGGCGATGTCCTCCCGATTCTGCGAAGAGAGCGCGTGGCAGAAGCGGGCGCCGACGCGCTCCAGCTCCCGGTACAGGCGGTACGCCTTGGGCGATTGGCCTTCGTAGAACGGCAAGCCGTGGCTCGTATGCACGATCGTCGGCACTCGGGCCGTCCAGGCGGCGATGCGTCCGAGCACCCCCGCTTTGGCCGTATGCGTATGCACGACGTCGAACTTCATCTCGCGGAACAGCTTGCGCAAGCTCAGCACCGACCGGAGGTCCGCCCACGGGCGGATCCGCCTGTCCATCGGCACGAAGTGAAGCTTCAGGCCCGTCGCTTCCGTCATTCGCGGATCGTAGCCGTCTCTGGACGAGACCAGATGGACGTCGTACCCGGCTTGCCGCAGCAACTCCAGCTTGTCGGCCAAGATCTTGTGGCTGATCGCGGACGTACAGACGTGAGCGATCTTCGTCATCATTTCCCTCCTCTCGTGTTCGGTACCCTCCGGCGATGCCGC
Organism: Cohnella nanjingensis; assembly: GCF_014212125.1. Classification (GTDB taxonomy): domain Bacteria; phylum Bacillota; class Bacilli; order Paenibacillales; family Paenibacillaceae; genus Cohnella; species Cohnella nanjingensis. The sequence goes on along the minus strand of NZ_JACJVP010000055.1, from coordinate 63,393 downwards.
CTCATGTGGCGGGGACGACCAGCTCCCTCTCCTCGTAATAAGCGTTATGCCACGCCACGAAGCGGCGCAGACCTTCCTCGATCGGGGTCGACGGAGCGAAGCCGGTCGCTTGCTGCAGATCGGCGATGTCCGCGTACGTCGCCGTGACGTCCCCCGGCTGCATCGGCTTGTAGTCGATGACCGCTTCGCGCCCGACCGCTTCCTCGATCGTCCGGATCATCGTCATCAGCTCGACCGGCTGATGGTTGCCGATGTTGTACACCCGGTACGGCGCGCTGCTCGTGCCCGGGTCCGCCAGGCGGCGATCCCAGTCGGGATTCGGGGCGGGGACGACCGGAATCAACCGGAAGATGCCCTCGACGATATCGTCCACGTAGGTAAAGTCGCGCTGCATGCGCCCGCCGTTGAACACTTCGATCGGCTGTCCGTTCCGAATCTTCCGCGTGAACGAGAAGTAGGCCATATCCGGACGTCCCCACGGACCGTAGACCGTGAAGAAGCGGAGACCCGTCGTCGGGATGCCGTACAGATGGCTGTAGGAGTGGGCCATGAGCTCGTTGGCCTTCTTGGTCGCCGCGTACAGGCTGACCGGGTGATCGACGTTGTCGTGCACGGAGAACGGCATCGTCTCGTTCATGCCGTAGACCGAGCTGGACGAAGCGTAGATCAGGTGGCCCGCCCGGTGCTGCCTGCACCATTCGAGCACGTTCCCGAATCCGACCAAGTTGGAATCGATGTAGGCCCGCGGGTTCTGCAAGCTATAGCGAACTCCCGCCTGGGCCGCCAGATGGATGAACGCCTCCACCTCTTCTCCTGCGAGGGCGGCCTCCAGCGCCGCGGCATCGGCTACGTCCGTCCGATGGAACGTGAAGTTCGGGTGATCGGCGATCCGCGCCAGGCGGTCCTCCTTCAGCTTGACGTCGTAATAATCGTTCATATTGTCGATGCCTATGACTTGCTTGCCTTCCAGCAGCAGTCTTGCGGCCAGGTGATAGCCGATGAAGCCGGCGGCTCCCGTCACGACGATCGTCATGCCATCTCTCTCCTCTCGCGATCCATTGCTTCTCTCTGCGTGCGGCTTACGACTTTCTGCTCCGCGTAGGACCGGAACGACTGCCAGAACCGCTCGCGCTGATCGTCCAGCTTCGTCTTGACGAAGTCGGCCGAGCGGGCGAAGTTGCGCTCCGCCTGCGCGATCAATTCTTCGGTCCGTCCCGCGAAGGCGAGGATCCGCTCCGCGAGCTGCCGATCGTTCCCCGGCTTGTGCAGGCAATCCGGCGGGATCAACTCGGGAATGCCCCCCGCCGTCGAGCCGATGACGGGACAGCCCCGGCTCATCGCTTCGATGGCGGCGCGCGGCAGGCCCTCTTGGAAGCTCGGCTGCAGGTAGTGATCGATCCCGTCGAGCCACTCCCATACCGCCTGCCCGCTCGGGAGCACGCCGCAGAACTTCACCGCGTCGCCCAGGGACAACCGGTCGGCAAGCGCCTTCCAGCGATCCTGCGCGCCGTCGCCGAGGATGCGGAATTCGAACGGCGGCAGCTTATCCCGGATGCGGGCCAGCGCCCGCAGGGCGACCTCGATTCCTTTGGTGCGGCCGTTCAGCGAGCCGATCAAGCCGAAGACGAGCGGTTCGTCCGCCGGCTTGTTCCGAATCCGCGCGAGTCGGCGCTCCAGCACCTCGGAAGGAGGTTCGGCGATCTCGACGTTCGAGCATACGCCGATCCGTCCGGTCTTGTTCGGGTAACGGCGCTGCAGGAAGGCATCCGTCACATAGATGGCGAACGGCGCTTGGCGGACCAGCGCGCGCGTCTTCTGATAGGAGAACGGCGCGTACAGCTTGCCCTGCACGTTGCCGTAATTCCACAGGCCGTCCCAAGCGCAGGCGACCACCTCGACGGCGAACGGCTTGCCGAACTTGCGGGCCAGGCGAATCGCCTCGGCGCCGAGCTCGCTCGGCAGCCGCGCGATGACCGCGTCGGCCTGCAGGATGGCGTCCGTGAGCATCCGTTCGACGTAGCCTTTCTTGGTCAGCTTGTTCACGGGATTGCTGAGCGAGGGCATCACGAGAAATTCGACGTTCGGCCCGCTCGACAGCGTCTTGCCGGTCGTATCGGCTTCGGCGGGCAGCTTGCGTCCCCTCCCGACGACCGTCATCTGGTCGAATACGTTCAGGTAACGCTGCCAGACCTTGTACGGCAGCTTCCCCCCGGAATAGTACCTGCCGGATTCGTTGTAGTAGAACATGTGGTCATGAGCCCATAGAACGTTCATAAGCGCCCTCCTCTCTAATCTTCTTGATGGGCTTCGCGGGCACGCCGCCGACGACCGTCCCCGGCGGCACCGTTTTGGTGACGACGGAGCCCGCGGCGACGACGGAGCGGCCGTGGATGTCGACGCCGGACAGGATCCGGCAGCCGCAGCCGATCCAGACGTCGTCATGGACGCGGATCGTCCCGGTGACGAGCGGATTGTCGCGGATCGGCAGCGACTCGTCGCTCCACGTGTGCTCGAACGAGATGAGCGACGACTGGTGCGCGATCGAGACGTCGTCGCCGATCTCGATGCCGCCGTAGGCATCCAGATAGCACTGGCGATGGACGCTCACGTTGTCGCCGACGGAGAGCCGTTCCGGATAGCGGATCTCGACGCCGGGTCCGATCATGACGTTGTCCCCGCATCGCCGGGCGAGGCGCTTCAGCAGGCAGTATCGCAGCGTCGCGCCGGCCAACCCGGGCAGCGCGTCGCTCCATTGCCAGAACCAGCGAAGCACGGGCCGCGGCACCGGCTTCATGACGGCCGTTACGGCTCGAATGAACGGTCTAAACCGGCTGAACTTGTCCCTTCCCCGCATGATTGCACCTCCTTAATCCGACGGATCGGACGGGTGAGCTTCCCAAGCCAGACCATCGTATACGCGCTGAAAATGTAGAGCAGCGGCAGCACCGGCAGCTTCTTGCGCACCATGTTGTCGCCGATCGTGCCGACCCCGTACTCGAGCTCCCGCGACACGACCGTGACGTATCCGACCAGAATCAGGGTGCAGGCATACGTCACGAGGACGATTAAAGCCAGCCGGTAGAACCGTCTCGTCTCCGGCGCCTTGGCGTAGACGACCGCCGCCGCGACGAGCGAGAAGGACATCCAGATCGCCTCGAGCGTCCGGTACAGCACCGCCGCGTCCCAGTTGCCCAGCTTCAGCGGATTCGGACTGAAGAACAGGAAGACGGCGAGCAGCCCCGCATTCAGCGCGCCGGAGACGCCCGCGAACAGGACGACGGCGGCCAGCGAGACGACCAGCATCGCGAGCGCCGTCTTCATGCGGCCCCGGAACAGCAGATAATAGCCAAGCGTGTAGACGATGGCGTAGTCCCGGAGGCCGGTCGCGTAGAGCAGCACCGCCACGAACAGGACATAGCGCTTGCGCAGCAGGAGCAGGGCGCCGAGCAGACCGAGCAGCACGCTCGTCACGTCCTTCGCGAAGATCGAGGTCATGAACATGAACGAGGGGCTGACGAACAGCGCGAACGCGGTCCAGCCGTGGAACTTCGTCTCCGCCAGCGCCGGCAGCGCGAAGCGAAAGTGGTTTCTGCACAAGCTGTAAGTCTGATGCACGACCAGCAGCAGCAGCAGCGAGTTGAACACGATGATGGCGAGCGGGTCTTCGAGCTGCACGCCCTTGTAGAACGGCATGTACAGCAAGCCGAAGATCGGATACGCGGAGACGTTGAACCCGTTCAGCGTGATCTGCTCCCAGGCGTAGGCGAAAAAGGAGCCGAGATCCTGGAACGCGGCGACCTGGGCGAAGTAATTCCGTTCGTCCGGTCCTTTGAGCGGATCCTGCGTCAGCGCGTAGACGAACTTGCCGCCGACCATCACGGCGAACCCTAGGAAGAGCAGCCGCGGCGAATTCGGCCAACGCATGAGGCCGAGCAGCGGCAGCATCAGCGCGAAGAACAGCGCGATCCCGGCGTCCGTGTCCCAGCTAAGCAGCCAGCAGGCGGCCAGCAGGGCGAGCGCCGCGTAGATGACGGCGAGGATCGGCCGGTGGAGCGCGCGGTTAACCTCCATACATGCGCTCCAGCCGCAGGACGCTCTGGCCGATGTCGTAGCCGTTGGTCAGCAGCGCTTGGTGCCGCGAGGACCAAGCGACCGGTTCGGCGGCGCCCGTCATGCGCAGCATGAGATCCGTCCAGCGATCGGCGCCCGCTTCCAGGGGCAGCCGCTTCAGCAGGCCGATGCCGAGATCGGCGGCGGGCGGCACGCGATCCGAGACGAGGCAGGGCACGCCCGCCGCCTGCGCCTCGATCAAGACGATGCCAAGCCCTTCGTACAGCGACGGGAGTAGGAATAGATCCATGGCGCCCAGCAGTTGGGGCACGTCCTTGCGCACGCCGAGGAACCGGACGCTCTCGCCGAGGCCGAGCGCCGCGGCTTGCGCTTCCGTCTGGGCGCGCAAGGGGCCGTCGCCGATCAGGAGCAGGTGCGCATCGGGGCAGACGCCCCGAAAAGCCGCGAACTTCTCCAGCAGAAAGGCGTGGTTCTTCTGCGGGCTGAAGCGTCCGATATGCCCGACGACCACCGCGCCGGGCGGCAGGTCCAAGCGTTCCTTCAGCACGGTCCGCTTCGCTTGGAGTCCCGCATACGGCGCGGGATCGATCGCGTTGGGGAACACCTTCACGCGCTCGTCGCGCCAGCAATCGCCGCCGAACAGCGACTCGCACGCTTCGTTCGAGCAGCCGAGCATGCCCGTCGCATGGGAGCGGATCAACCGCCGCATATGCGCGCGGTACAGCGAGCGGAACCAGCTCTCCCGGCGGCTGTCCTGCGTATTGTGGCTGTGGCTGATGCGCACGGGCACGCCCAGCTCCTTCGCCACCTTAAGCACGTATCCGCTGAAGCCGAAGATATGGCTGTGGATCGCGTCGTACGGACCGTGCTCGCGGATGTTCGCCACCAGCGCCCGCCGGTACGCCCAGAGGCCGTCCTTCGGATGCGGCTGGCGGACGATCTTGCCGCCCAGCGAGACGATCTCGTCGTCGTAGAAGGCCTTCTCTTCCGTCTGGACGCCAAAATGGAATTCGTACTTCGTTCGATCGATATGCCGGTAGATGTTCATCAGCAGCGTCTCGATGCCGCCCGGATGCATTTTCCCGACGATGTGGAGCACCTTGATTCTACGGTTCATTCCCCATCCCTCCGGTTCCGGTTCACTAAGGTCTGCAGCAGGCTCGTCTGGATGCCGAGCTTGCGACGGACGACGAATACCATCGCGAAAGGCCAGAACGCGCCCCCCGCGAACGTCGCGATCGCCGCCCCGGTCATCCCGTAGGACGGGATCAGGATCAGATTCAGCGCGGCGTTCAGGATCGCCGATACGATCAGCGCTTTGGTCAGCGTGCTCTGATGTCCCGTCATCGTCATGACCATCCCCGTCTGCCCGCACAGGGCGCTGACGAACTGGCCGGCGGCCATGATGAGGAGCGGGATGTAGCCCTCTCTGAACTCGGGGCCGAAGATCGCCAGGATCGGCCGGCCGAAGAACGCGATCACGAGCAGGACGACGAGGGCGAACGCCAGCGCTGCACCGCCCGATGCGGTGCAAACGCTCTGCAGCCGCTTCATATCCTTCTGCGCGTAGGCGGCCGACATGAGCGGGGCCGCGGTCATGTTGATCGCCGTCATCGCGAACGTGACGAGCGCGGCGATCCGCACGGCCGCGGACAGAATGCCCGATTCGTAGGTGCCGTGGATCATCCCCGTCATCAGCACGTTCAGCTGACCCAGGATTAGGTAGATGCCCGCGTTGATCATGAGCGAGATCGACGTCCCCATCCACTCTCTCGGATGAACGACGGGATCGATGCCTTGCATATGCGTTACAGTCTTTCTTCGGAGCACCGCCGCTCCCATCCCATAGGTCAGGAGCAGGGACAATCCGAACAGCGCCATGGCGAGCGGCGCGTTTGCCGCCGATTGTCCGATCCATACAGCGGCGTAGAGACAGACGACGAGCAGGACCGGTCGGATGATCTTCTCGGGCATCTGCGCGTACAGCACTTCGTTCAGCGCCTGGAGCGCGCTCTGCCGGAGCAGCGCGAGCGCCAGGAACGGCACGCACCCGAGGCCGATCAGGAAGGTCGCGTACAGGTCCGGCTCCATCGAACGCGCATAGAGTTGCAAGACGGCGTATCCGATGGCGACGACGGCGAGCGAGAGGGCCAGCGACCAGCGGTTCGCGAACCGCAGGATGCCCTTGATCTCGCTCCAGCGATCGTCCGCCCGGTAGGCGGAGACGTAGCGCACGATCGTCATATCGAACCCCAGCTTCGCCGGGAAGACCAGGAAGGTAATCACGGTCATCACATAGGCGTAATGTCCGTAACTGATCGCTCCAAGCTCCCGGGCGAGGCAGACTTGCAGCAGGAACGCGAGGCCCATGCCGGAGGCGTTCAGCAGGAAGGCGGTGCCTCCCTTGCGAGCCAGCACGCGGGCCACGGCGTTCGTAGGTTTGGTTGCGGCCGTTCCTTTCACGGCTTGCATGACATTAACGATTCCCCTCTTTCGCTTCGGCGGATGATTACGAGACGTTCCGGTAGGTCGGCACCAGCTGCTGCAGCACGCTGCGGATCTCTTCGGGATCCTTGGCGAGCACCCGTTCGAGAAGGCGGAATTCGAATTCCAACTCCGAACGGTTGATGAGCGACGGCTTGCCGACGTAGATCCGGTCGTGTTTGGTCGAGGTGAGCCCCTCCTCCTTCGTGAGCAATTCTTCGTAGAGCTTCTCGCCTTCGCGGATGCCGCTGAAGGTGATCTCCATGCCGACGCCCGGTTCGAAGCCGGACAGGCGGATCAGGTCGACGGCCAGATCGTAGATGCGGACCGGACTGCCCATGTCGAGGATGAAGATCTCCCCGCCCTGCGCGAACGCGCCGGCCTGAATGACGAGCTGCACCGCCTCGGGGATCGTCATGAAGTAGCGGACCATCTCCGGATGCGTGACCGTGACGGGCCCGCCGCTCGCGATCTGCTGCTTGAAGCGCGGGATGACGCTTCCCCGGCTGCCGAGCACGTTGCCGAAGCGGACGGCGACGTACTTCGTCTCGCTCGTCTTGTCGAGTCCCTGGATGTACATCTCGGCGATCCGCTTGGTCGTCCCCATGACGCTCGTCGGGTTGACGGCTTTGTCGGAGGAGATGAGCACGAACCGCTCCGCGCCGAACGCGTCCGCGCAGTCGGCAACGTTCTTCGTGCCGAAAACGTTGTTCTTGATCGCTTCGGACGGATTGCGCTCCATGAGGGGCACATGCTTGTGCGCGGCGGCGTGGAAGACGACTTGGGGCTTCATGCAGCGGAACACTTCCTCCAGCCGCGTCCGGTCCTGGACGTCCGCGATGACCGTCTCGATCGCGAGTTTGGGAAACGCGGACCGCATCTCCATCTCGATCGTGTAGATGCTGTTCTCCCCGTGTCCGAGCAGGAGCAGCCGCTCCGGCTGGAACGGCGCGATCTGCCGGCACAGCTCCGAGCCGATCGAACCGCCCGCCCCCGTCACGAGGACGACCTTGCCCGCGACGTAGTCGGCGATGCCCTTCAGGTCGGTGCGGATCGGCTCGCGCCCGAGCAGGTCCTCGACGGACACGTCCCGGATCTGGTGCGTCGCCGTCTTGCCGTGGATCAAATCTTGCAGGTTCGGCACGATCTTGAGCCGCGCCTTCGTATTCTTGCAGATCTTCACGATCTCCGAGATTTGCGTCTTCGAGGCGGAAGGCACCGCGATGATAATCTCCTCGATGTCCTTGTCCGCGACGATGGCCGGGATGTCCTTGCGGCCGCCGAGCACCGGGATGCCTAGCACCTCGAGCCGGTGCTTGTACGGATCGTCGTCGACGAAGGCGACCGGCTGCGCCTGGTAGGAAGCGTTCTGCTGCAGTTCTTTGGCGAAGAGCGTCCCGCAGTTGCCCGCTCCGACGATCAGCGTCCGTTTGCGGCTCGCGCCCCGGCCGCCGCGCTCGCCGCCGAAGCGGTCGCACGCCAGGCGCCACAGGAACCGGCTGCCGCCCAGCAGCAGAAGCGCCGACATGAAGCTCTGAACCGGCGCGAACAGCGGGATCATCTGGCCCATGGCGGCCGCGGCGACCAAGTAGCCGGCGGCGGTGCTCACGAGCGCGGCTTGTCCGAGCGCGGCCAGCTCTCCTACGCTGGCATACTGCCAGATGCGGCGATACAGGCCGAAGACGAACATGATCCCGACGCCTGCCAGCGCCTGCACGAGTCCGTAGATGACCGCCAGATAAGCGGTCTGGCCGGATGGCAGCCCCCCGTCATGAACGACGAAGGCGAAGTAGACGCTTAACCACAAGAACACCAGGTCGAGGCCGATCCATGTCGGCACCCGTTTGGATACGCGCATGCTGTTTCCCTCCTATAGGTCCCGTTAAGGGCATTTCTCTAGACGAGCTAAGCGAGTTTAGGCGTTGTAGTTGTAATAATGTCCGGCATCCTTGCCTTTCGCCTGGTTCAGGACGACGCCCAGCATCCGGGCGCCCACGAAGGAAAGCTGCTCCTTCGCCCGCAGCGCGGGTCCGCGCTTCAGCTCGCCGGCTTTGACGACGAGCAGCACGCCTTCGCACTTCGTCGAGACGATCTGCGCGTCGCTCACGGCCAGCACGGGCGGCGTGTCGATCAGGATCAGATCGTAGCGCTCCCGCAGATCCGCCAGGAGCTTGTCCATCTTCCGCGAAGCTAGCATCTCCGCCGGATTCGGCGGCGTGGCGCCCGAGGTGAGCACCGACAGGTTGTGCACGTGGGTCGACTGCACCGCTTCGAGCAGTTCGCTCTGGCCGGCCAAGACGCTGCTGAGGCCGAACCGGTTGGACAGGCCGAAGGCGAAGTGCGCCGTCGGCTTGCGCATGTCCGCGTCCAGCAGCAGCACTCTGCAGTCTCCCTGGGCGTAGGCGACGGCCAGGTTGTTGATCGTCGTCGACTTGCCTTCCTGCGGCGCGGCCGACGTCACCATGAGCGTGCGGATCGGCTCGTCGAGCCCCGAGTACTGCAGATTCGTGCGGAGCGTGCGGTAAGCTTCGGCGACCGGCGACTTGGGCTGGCGATCCGTGATGATGCGTTTTCGGCTTTCCGTTAATCTCGACATCCCGTCACCCCGCTTTCTTGTTGTCTTCCGCGACTTTGGGCGAATTCGGCGGGTTCGGCGGCGATTCGTTCACCGGCTTCATCTTCGGGATGACGATCAATGTCGGCAGTCCGAGCACGGCCGCCACGTCCGACTCGCTCTTCAGCGTGTCGTCGAAGAAGTCCAGCAGCAGCACCGTGCCGATGCCGATCAGCAGGAAGACGACGAAGCCTGCGGCCGTGTGGAGCTTCTTGTTCGGCTTGAAAGGCGCAGGCTGCTTGTCGACGTCCGCCTTGTTCAGCAGGTACACGTTGTCGACCTTCATGATGCTCGGAATCTCCTGCTGGAAGACGACCGACACTTCGTTGACGATCTTCGCCGCTTTCTTGTAGTCATGGTCCGGATAAGTGAGCGTAACCACCTGCGTGCCGTTCACGGAGCTGAATCCGATATTGCGGATCAGTTCGTCCGAGGTGACGCCGAGCTCCGGGTGCTCCGAGACGAGATCCATGATCGCCGGCGTGCGGATGATCTCTTTGTACGTGCTGATCAAGCTGATATTCGAGTTGATCAGATTCAGATCGAGCTTGAAACCGCCGATATCCGATGCCGTGTTGACGATCAGCTTGGTCGAAGCCTGATAGACGGGCTTCAAGAACAAGGTACTGTACACGCCCACCGCCGATGTGCCGAGCAAGGTGATGATCGCGATCAGCCACCACCGTTTGCGCATCAGGGACAGCACCTGTTTCAAATCCAGATCAACATTCACCATTCAGCCTCCCGTCTCTCTCGTAGGTTTGTGGGGGATTGCGTTGCAACTGTGAGCGATCGGGCCTCCTTCGCTTTATACTTTGATAATTCCGAATTTTCCGATTTGTTATCGTCCATTCACCCATCCCGCGAGCACGCTGGTCCATGGCCGCCGCCGGGCCGCGGAGGAAGCTTCCGCCCGCTTGCCGCCGGCGATCTGTCTGGCGTTCCGCTCGAGCCGCTGGACATAGAGCTTGCCGAACCGCCCTTCGAGGACGTCGTAGGCCGCGCGCAGTTCGAACGGCCTCCGCTTGCAATCGTGGGCGTCGGATGCGACCAGGTGAACCAATCCGCGCTTGCACAAGGACATGGCGGCCGCCTGGGTCTCGTTGCCGAACCGCCCGGTCAAGGAATGAGAGGTCAATTGGCAGAGCGCGCCCGCCTCGACGAACGGCCGGAGCCGCTCCGGATGCCGGGCGATCTCCCGGTTCCGCTCCGGATGCGCGATGATGGGCTGCCAACCCAGAATGCCCATCTCGTGCACCGCGTGCGCCAAATGCTCGGGTATCCCGGCGGATGGCAGTTCAATGAGCGCATAGGAGGTGCCGGAGAGCGGCAGCAGCCTGCCTTCGTAAGCTTCGCGAAGCCATTCCGGCGTCATCCGAATCTCTTGGCCGGCACGGACTTGCAGCGGAATGCGCGCCGCCCGGAGCGCATCCCCGAGCTTCGCGACCGCCTTCAAGATCCGGGAGCGATCGTTGTCGTAAGGGGGCAGGAGATGATGCGGGGTCGCGTAGACGATCTCGATTCCTTCGCGTACGGCCATCCGGGCCATCTCGAGACTCTCCTCCCAAGTCGTCGGACCGTCGTCTATCCCGGGAAGAATGTGACTATGCAGGTCAACCAAGCTTCACTCCCCTTTCCTAGCGGTCTTGTCAACATTATGTCACACCCCTTTCCGGCCGATGGAGAGAGGAAAGGCTTAAATTGGTTTAGACCGACACGATTATTTTCTGAAAATAAAGAAAGGAAATTATCCCCATTCACGAAACGGCGTCGTACGACGAGAAGGGAACATTTCCCATCCAGTTTTCTTCTTTTTATGGATGTGAAAAGGTTTTATTACTTGAAAATGGTAATTAAATTTTCAGAAAAAATAGAGACTTTAGCATGAACGGTCCGATCGCCGCCAATGCGCGCCGCTGCTGGATTTCCGCGGCTATGCGCAGGTTCCGCGTCGGTTCGCGGAAGCCGGCCGGCTGGGCCTTGCCGCACGCACGTTCGCGAGAGTTAGTCCTTTCGGCACGTCGCTGCCCAAAAAGCTGGCGAGTCTCCCCGAGCGAATGTCGAATCGCGGACGCCCGAAGACCGAACCGTTATACCCATAGCGGCCGTTCTTGAATCGGGATAAAGCGGCGGCAGAGCAACAATTCCTTCGCGGAATTCCTCCGGCAAGCAAGCTTCGGAAGAACCGCCATCCGGGCGAAACCCGAAATCCGGGCATTTGTAAACGCTGATCGCAAGCCGTTCCAGATGTTTGTTAAATGAAAAGCATGTCGTCCGGCGTCTCTCGGTCCCGTACCGCCGCCGCGCGAACCAATGCTGCTCGTCTTGGGCCGATCCGCCTAGCCGCGTCCGGGTTCGCCCGCCGCTCCCCTGCCGGAATGACGGCTGCCGTCGTCCCGCCATTCCGGGATAGACGTCCGGCACCTCCGCCCGGGGGCCCCCTGGGTCGGGACCGGAATCGGCCCGTTGGCGGGCTCGTCTGCCGCCCGCTGCCGGATTCGTCTCGCCCGGGAGCATTGCCGCTTCGCAATCCCCTAAACTTCTTCCCCACGCACACCGCCCTTCGCGATCCCCCGGTCCGCTTCTCCCAAGCCAAAGAGGCTGCCCCAAGGTCGGATCACCTTGGAACAGCCTCTTGACGTTAGCGATTAAGCTTACAGGCGCGCTTCCAGTTCCTTCTTCTTGTCCTCGAAGCCGGGCTTGCCCAGCAGGGCGAACATGTTCACCTTGTAGGCTTCGACGCCCGGCTGGTCGAACGGATTGACGCCGAGCAGGTAGCCGCTCACGCCGCATGCGATCTCGAAGAAGTAGACGAGCTGGCCGAACGTATGCGGCGTCAGATCCGGCAATTGCACGACCAGGTTCGGCACTTGGCCGTCCGTGTGCGCCAGGATTGTACCCTCGAACGCCTTCTTGTTCACGAAGTCCAGCGTCTTGCCGGTGAGGAAGTTCAGGCCGTCCAAGTCCGCCTCGTCGCGCTGAATCGTGATCTGGTCTTGCACTTCGCCCACCTGGAGCACCGTCTCGAAGATGATGCGGTTGCCTTCCTGTACGAACTGCCCCATGGAGTGCAGGTCGGTGGAGAAGTCGACGGACGCCGGGTAGATACCCTTGTAGTCCTTGCCTTCGCTCTCGCCGTACAGCTGCTTCCACCATTCGGATACGAAGTGCAGGCCCGGCTCGTAGTTAACGAGAATCTCGATCTCCTTGCCCTTGCGGTACAGCGCGTTGCGGATCGCCGCGTACTGGTATGCCGGGTTCTCGGCCAGGTTCGGATTGTTCAACTCCGTAGCCGCGTCTTGGGCGCCCTTCATGATGGCCTCGATGTCGATGCCCGCCGTCGCGATCGGCAGCAGGCCGACGGCCGTCAGGACGGAATAGCGGCCGCCGACGTCGTCCGGAATGACGAACGTCTCGTAGCCTTCCGCGTCGGACAGCGTCTTGAGCGCGCCTCGCGCCTTGTCGGTCGTCGCGTAGATGCGCTTCTTCGCCGCTTCTTTGCCGTATTTCTTCTCCAGCGCCTCGCGGAAGATTCGGAAGGCGATCGCGGGTTCGGTCGTCGTGCCGGACTTGGAGATGACGTTGATCGACCAGTCCTTGCCTTCGAGCGCTTGCAGCAGGTGCGTCACGTAGGTGGAGCTGATATTGTTGCCGGCGAAGAAGATCTGCGGCGTCTTGCGCTGCTCCTTCGTCAGCGTGTTGTAGAACGAGTGCGACAGCATCTCGATCGCCGCCCGGGCGCCGAGATAGGAGCCGCCGATGCCGATGACGACAAGCGCCTCGGAGTCGGATTGGATCCGCTTCGCCGCCTGCTGGATGCGGGCGAACTCCGCCTTGTCGTAATCGAACGGCAGGTTGATCCAGCCGAGATAGTCCGAACCTGTGCCGGTACCGTTATGTAGCTGCTCATGGGCCAGCTTGACGGCGGGCGCCAGGTTGTCGATCTCGTGCTGACCGACGAACTGCAGTGCTTTTGAATAATCGAGACGAATGCTTTGGCTCATCTTTTCCTTCAAACCCCTCTCAGTCAATGTTGGCCGCTTCGTTGAGGCACGTAGCTCTAGAATACTTAAATTTGTCCCGCGGCACAAGTTGACCGGAAGGAGATGGAGGCGTTGGCGCCGTCTTCGTCCTACTCGAACGACCTGCGGGCCGGCCAGGAGCCCTGCAGCTTGCGGATCTGGACGATCTCCCCGGTGTGGTAGGCGTCGTGCGCGATAAGGCTCATGAACCACTGGCCGGTCTCCGTCTTCGGCACCCGTTTCTCGAGGTCCGATTCGGTCATCGCGCCGAGGAGGGCGCGCAAGCTCCGGTGCGCGGCTTCGAGCCGCGCCCTCACCGCCGTCCAGGATGCCTCGTCCGTGCCGTCCGCCCTGAACGTATCGTCGTTCGTCAGCCCGGGCGGATAACCCGCGTCTCCGGTTTGAAGCGCTTGCAGGAACCGCTCTTTGTAGAAGACCAGATGGTGAACGGTCGCGCGAATCGTATTCGCGGCTTCGCCCTCCGGACGCCAGTCCGCCTGCGCTGCCGTAACGCCGTTCAGCGCGTCCTTCAGCGGCGGGAACCAGTCTTCCTGATCGTACGTAAAGTCCCAATACTGCTTCAAGAGTTCAAGTCTGCTCATGCGCTTCTCCTCCCGCGTGGGTGATTTGTTTAATGTAATCTTCTTAAACCATTTTAATGATTACAAAACAGATCATACCACAATTTTGTGCAAATCAACAAGGATTAGCGCTTAACCGCTAAAAACAATTATCGCGTTACCGCTTTATAAGGGCTACCGCTTTACCGCATTAATGTGTTATATTATATTAGGAGAAAGCGAGGTGCGGATATGAGGTTATGGATTGATTTTGCGAACAGCGAATGTCATGATTGGCGAGGCAGCGGGGTGTCCGAAGATTGGCTGACGGATCCGGCTTGGGTCGAAGAGTGGCTCAGACGGCACGAACTGCCGCCCACGGCTTACCCGACGCCCGACGAACTCAGACGGCTTAAGCAGCTCCGATATCTAATTCTGCGCATGGTGAGCGCTTATGCTTCCGAATCAGTCCCCGGTCCGGAGGACTTGATCGAATTGAACCGGTTCTTGGCCGAAGGCATGTCGATCCGTTCTTTGACGGCGTCCGACGGCTCCTATCGCGTCGAGTCGCTGCCTGCGGGCCGCGATTGGCGGCAGATCCGCGCGGAGATCGCGGCTTCCTTCGCGGCGACCCTGTCCGAGGGCGAACCGCGGCGCATCCGCATCTGCGACAATTCCGACTGCATGTGGGTGTACTACGACGACACCCGCAATCGTTCCAAGCGCTTCTGCGACGACAAGCTTTGCGGCAACCTGATCAAGGTCCGGAGATTCCGCGCCCGCAAGAAGGCGATCGCCCGCGGCTTGAGCGGCACCGAAGAACTCAATGTCGGCATGGCCGAATAATCGGCCGTATGCTCGCTTCGGCGTCCGGCGCCGTTCTGGCGCGGACATGATGCCCTTTATCCTATGTTGATGCCTTAACGTATAGAGATCATTCTTGATCGTCATTGAAAAAGGGCAGTTCCGACACCGTCGGAACTGCCCTTCTGTCGTTCGCTTACACTTTCCGCAAGCGGCACGTGACGCTCTGGAAGTCGCCATGGAGCGACGGGATCTCCAAGCCTGCGTACATCAACTGATCCCCGCCGAACCGATCTCCCGTCTCCACGACCTCATAGTCCGCGTCGGCGTCGAGACCGGCGAGCCGCAGCCATTCGAGCGGCTCGTTCGGCTGCGCGAGCACGCGGAAGTAGGCGACGAACGCTTCGCTCCTGTCTTCGGACACGACCATCCAAGCCGTTACGTTTCCTTCGAACGGGCTTTGCAACCGGTAGAGGTCCCCGAACTGCACGAGCTGCCGCAGCTCTTTGTACTGCGCCACTTGGCGCGTAACCTCTTCCTTCTCCTCGTCCGAGAACTTCGTCAAGTCCAGCTCGTACCCGAAATTGCCGGACATGGCGACGTCCCCGCGCGTCTTCAGCGACGTCATCCGGTGCACCTGATGGTTCGGCACCGCCGAGACGTGCGCGCCCATCGTGCTGATCGGGTACACGAGACTCGTGCCGTACTGAATCTTCAGTCGGCAAACGGCGTCCGAGTTGTCGCTCGTCCAGGTCTGCGGCATGTAATACAGCATGCCCGGATCGAATCGGCCGCCGCCGCCGGAGCAGCTCTCGAACAGGATGTGCGGGAAGCGCGAGGTGATCGTCTCCAGCAGACGGTACAGTCCCAGCATGTAGCGGTGGGCGGTTTCCCGCTGGCGCTCCGGCGGGAGCAGCGCCGAACCGATCTCGCTCATGTTCCGGTTCATGTCCCACTTCACGTAAGCGATCGGCGCGGAAGCGAGCACCCCGCCGATCGTCTCGATCAGATAGTCGCATACGTCTTCGCGCGACAAGTCGAGGATGAGCTGATTGCGCCCTCTCGTCCGCCGGCGGCCTTCCACGTGCAGGCACCAATCCGGATGCGCGCGGTACAGGTCGCTGTCCGGCGAGACCATCTCCGGCTCGAACCAGAGCCCGAACTGCAGACCGTAATCGTTCACGCGCTTCGCCAGATCCTCGAGCCCGTCCGGCAGCTTCTTGCGGTCGACCGTCCAATCGCCGAGCGACGTCGTGTCGTCGTCGCGATGGCCGAACCAGCCGTCGTCCAGCACGAACAGCTCGATGCCGAGCTTCTGCGCTTCTGCCGCGATGCCCGCGATCTTGTCGGCATTGAAGTCGAAGTACGTGGCCTCCCAGTTGTTGACCAGCACGGGCCGGGTCTTGTCGCGGAATTCGCCGCGGCAGAGCCGGGTGCGGTACAGCTTGTGGAATGTGCGGGACATGCCGCCGAGACCTTCGCCCGAATAGACGAGCACGGCTTCCGGCGTCTGGAACGACGCGCCCGCTTCGAGCCGCCAGCCGAAGTCGAACGGATTGATCCCGATCGAGACGCGGGCGGTGCGGAATTGGTCGACCTCCGCTTGGGCGACGAAGCTGCCGCTGTATACGAGACTGAAGCCGTACGCTTCCCCGGCCTGCTCGGTCGCGTCCGGGGACAGCAGGGCGATGAACGGGTTGTGCTGGTGGGAGCTCGACCCTCTGCGGCTCTCCACCGACTTCATGCCGGGATTCAGCGCCTCGCGGGCCATGCTCCGCTCGTTGGCCCACGCTCCGTACAGATGGACCATGTCGAAGCGATCGTGCTTGAAGTCGACGCTGGCGCTGAGCGCGCGAAGCAGCTCGACCGGCGCCGCGCTCTCGTTGACGAAGCGCACGGAACGGGCGATCGCGTCATGATCGCGAAATACCGTATAGTTCAAGATCGCGCGAAGTCCCGCGACGCCGTCGACCAGTTCCAGCTCCAGCGTCTCGGCTTCGCCGTCCGCCTCCGCATAGGTAGCCGGCAGACCTTCTAATCCCGGCTTGCCCGCGTAGATGCGATGGCTCGCATACACCAGTTCGGTGATCGTAGAGCCGTTCGCGAGCTTGACCTGATAAGCCGGATGGCGGAAGTCGCTCGTGCCGTACGCGGGATATTCCTGCGGGAGCGTATCGAACGAGATCGTCCGGTCTTCCGGATACGGCGTCGGCGAGAAGCTCGCCCGCTCGCGGTGCGTCAACATGCCGGGCCAAGCGCCGGAGCGAAGCTTCGGCCCCCAGTAGACGTGGGCGGGATGACCGTCCTTGATGAGCTTGAGCAAGTAGCTCGTGTTCGGTGTCTGCAAATGGAAAATGCGTTGTTCTTGATCGTGGATGATCGGCATGACGTTCCTCCAGCATGAAATATGGACGCGTGTTTACTACTCTTGATTCAACCTTTTCGCCGGGAGGATGTCAAGCCTTGTCGCGAGATTGAGACGGATATCGGTAGAAATCGGAGATTTGCGGCAAGCGTTACGGCACGACTACCGCCTCTGCCCGGTTCGGGAGAGCAGACCGCAACCTGGCGGTTTGGCCTCCCCTCCGGGACGGCGGCGGCTTTATCCTTTCACGTGCCGTCCGCCATGCCTTAAATGAAGTATTTTTACAGGAACAAATATACCGCGGTCAACGGCAGCATGCCCATCAGACAGCCGGCCGAGTGGCGTGGCGGACTGATGGCGCTTTGAGACGTAACCCGATTTTATCGGGTTACAGGGGGCGCGGGCACCGTTTGGTGAGTTGTAACCCGATTTTATCGGGTTACAGGGGGTGCGAGCGCCGTTTCGCGGGCTGTAACCCGATTTTATCGGGTTACAGGGGGTGCGAGCGCCGTTTCGCGGGCTGTAACCCGATTTTATCGGGTTACAGGAGGCGCGAGCGCCGTTTCGCGGGCTGTAACTCGATTTTATCGGGTTACAGGAGGTGCGAGCGCCGTTTGGTGAGCTGTAACCCGATTTTATCGGGTTACAGGAAGTGCGGGCGCCGTTCCCCGGGGTGTAACTCGATTTTTCGGGTTACAAGCCTTCGAACGCGTGATTTTATTGGCGCCGTTTCGCTTTCCTCCTACATCCCGAATTTTTAGCGCTTCTCCACGTTTCCCCTAAAAAAAGGTTGAGCAGCTCTAATCGGCTGCTCAACCTTTTTTTTCAATTCCTGTCATCTCTAACTCTCGTTGACCGTCCCCCGCACACCCGGGATTCTCTTCCGTGCCGTCGCATGACCGCTCGCTCAATCCTGCATGAGGATCGGCGCATAGCGCCGCAGCATCTCGTCGCTGACGTGATGATAGTGGAACGTCCCCGACTTCGTGATCTCGACGAGACCGCAATCCGTCAGCTGCTTCAGATGGTGCGACAGCGTCGAGCCCGCGACTTGGTTCAGGTGATCTCCGATCTCGGTGCAGCTTAAGTTCCGGTGTTGAATCAGGAGCTGCACGATCGACAGGCGTGTCGGTTCGCCGAGCGCTTTGTATACTTTTACCGCCTCTTGCAAGGAACCGTTGTCGTTGGCCACGGATCGAACCTCCTCCATGCGATATCTCCTTGGAAATTCAAAAATAGCATATTCCGATAAAAGCTGTAAAGCTGCAAATCCAGGATGGGGAGAGGGGAAGGTTACTTTTCACGCCGATTGTGATACAAAAGAGATAGAGCGTGCAAGACAGTACGGAAGGGGCGCACGGGATGAAAACAATCGGATTTATCGGACTGGGTACGATGGGGCTGCCGATGGCTGCCAATCTGCTTCGCAAACAGTACCAGGTCATGTACTACAACCGCACGCCAGGCAAGGCGGACGAGCTCGCGCGACTCGGCGGAGAGGAAGCCGCGAGTCCGCTGGAGGCCGCCAAACGCAGCGACGTCATCGTGACAATGATCAGCAACGATGCTGCCGTCGAAGAGGTATACTACGGCAAGGACGGCATCATCGCCGGGCTGAAGCCGGGCATGGCCGTCATCGATAGCAGCACCATCTCGCCCGCGCTGGCCCGGCGGCTAGGACAGGATATCGCCGACGCCTTCTGCGACTTTCTCGATGCGCCGGTAACGGGCAGCAGCCCGGCCGCGCGCGACGGCACGCTGCTGTTCATGGTCGGCGGCGACCGCGAGACGGTCGACGCGCAGCAGGATCTCCTGCTCGCCATGGGCCGGGAAGTCATCTATATGGGGACGAGCGGCAGCGGCGCGGCAGCGAAGCTCGCCCACAATGCGATCGTGGGCATCAATGCGGCCGGCCTCGTCGAAGGCATGGCGATCGCCGCCAAGGCGGGCATCGACGCCTCCTCCTTCCTCCGCGTCGTCCAAGGCGGCGGCGCCGCGAGCAAGCAAGCCGATCTGAAGGGCCGGAAGATCATCGAGCAAGACTTCAGCGTGCAATTCTCGCTGGCGCTGATGCTAAAGGACCTCAAGCTGTCCTCGGTCCTGTCGGACGGACTGGGCGTCCCTACTCCGATGCTGGAAGCGTCCAAGAGCCTGTTCCAGACGGGGGCTGCGGCGGGACACGGGGAAGAGGACTTGGCTGCGCTCGCGAAGGTTTACGAGCAGTGGATCGGCGGTCGGATCGGCGGGTTACGCGCGCCGGAAGCGGCAGCTAAGCCAGCTTCGCCGACAGCGGAGCCGTCCGGAGTGGAGCGCCGGAGACAGACCCGCGTCTCCCTGGAGATCCCGCTCATGATGTCCGTCTATCAATGGGAGCAGGCCGGCGCGTTCGCGGGGCAGAGCGTCGAAGGCACCCTGCGCGACGTCTCCGAGGACGGGCTGCAGATCTCCTCGACGTTCCCGTTGGAGAAGGACATGTTCGTCGTCCTGCACTTCAAGCAAGAAGCGGGACTGCCGCCCATGACGGCCCGCATCATCCGGATCGAGCGCAGCAACAACCAGTTCCATTACGGCTGCATGCTCTCCGGCCTGGCGCTGTATCAGCGGCTGCAGCTCAAGGAGTATATTGAGCGGCATGCGGGGGATTGAGTATGTTGGGGGATATGCTAGCCGTTAACTTTATACAACCCAGGAAGCGCTTGCCGAAAAGGCGAGTATCCATTACAGCTATATCTCCGGTATCGAACACGCTGACCTGATTATCTCACTCGAAATAGAGAAAATCATCGACGCACTCGACGTAGTGCCGCTGGAGGTTTTCCAGTTTGACGAACTGGATTTAACGAGCAACGGACGAATAGAACGGCAGCTCTCGACGCGCTTAACTCGCTTCTCGTGGAGCGGAACACCGACGAGATACTGACGGTTCTCCGGATAGAAAAAAGATTCTAGCAGCAGTAGACACCGCCAAACACAAGTAAGCCTTCTTTCGATTAGCCCCGCTCCTCGTAATAGCACCGCCGCGTATATTATCGAGCGTATCGCGGTAGATAGTAACAAGAAAGCCACATGGGGTTCATACGTTCCCATGTGGCTATTTATTTAAACTCCAACAAACAGCCGCCCGATTCATTTGGCACTGGGTGGGGCAAAAAAAGACCCTGAGGAACTTTTACTTCCCTCAAGGTCGTACATCGAAAAATCTGTTACTGTATTTGCCTTTTTAACTCTTCAACATCATCAGTTACCCAGTTTTTAGCATTGATTTCTTTAATTACTTTTCTTGAAGCCTTTGCAATTGTTTTTTTCAATGATTCAATTTCTGTGTCTAATGATGCAATTACTTCCAAGCCATCCTTATTTCTTCGAGTAAAATGTAGTGAGATTTGCGCGCTATCTTTTTTCACCCCATGCACATAGAATGGACCATCCATGAAATTGAAATCCTGTGCTGTTCCAACAGATGAAGTTTCAAGTAATTTTATGGATTTATTCCACCATGTCAAAATAACCACAACAAAATCGTTCCAATTAGAATCAGGAAAAGATGAATCCCCGAATTGGAAATAAACTTCACCAGTAATTGATTTCCGATTGCTTATTTCAAGTGTAGATTCATCAATCACAATACTAGCCAACTTCCCACCTCCTACTTAAATACCGGATAAGCCGTCTCAATCATTTTTGTATTTGTGTTAACCCACATCTCAATAGTAAGACCATTTGATTGCCCTTTGACAAGAACACGGTCTCCTTGAGTTTGTAACTTACTCGAATTCTTGTAAGCATTCCGAACTGCTTT
The DNA here is from genome assembly GCF_014212125.1 of Cohnella nanjingensis. Taxonomy (GTDB): domain Bacteria; phylum Bacillota; class Bacilli; order Paenibacillales; family Paenibacillaceae; genus Cohnella; species Cohnella nanjingensis. Next base: position 42,674 of record NZ_JACJVP010000055.1, on the reverse strand, counting down.
TCAATTTGTGAATTACTCATATTTTCAGGGAACAAGTCTTTGATTTTACTCTGTGTTGCACGTGAACCACCTTTTGTATGACCAGAAATTATATGGTCCATATCAATATCAATGCTCTTAGAGGATGGTAAGTTTATTGGCTTACATGCATTATGCGTCCAAATTCCAAGGTTAGAGACAAAGTAGGTGTGGAAGTCCTTAACCATAAAGTTGTAGACGGTCTTATGCTCTTTCTTAACCTCAATCTTCTCAATGACTAATTCCTTGCCATCCGAAGTTGTTAGAACGTAGCCAACCTCAAGGTCTTTAGACTTCACCCACCCCCTGCCGACAATCCAGAACGGATGCTCATTAGTAGTCGTTATGACTTCGCCACCAACTGAAATATTATAAGTCTCATCAACTTCACGTTGGAAGAGCCATTCAACTTCCTTATAAGCCATCTCACCTGTTTCATCGTCTTTAGCTAATACTTTGTCACCTACCTCGATTTCCTCGATAGGTTTCTCCCCTTCGTCAGTTAGAACCTTTGTATCAGCGGTGAAACAATTACAAGGATTCGATGCCTTTTTTACTACTGAATTGATTTCCTTCCCTTCCCTAATTTAGTACCAGACGTTGCTGCCTTCATAGGTGTAACTTGTACAAATAGAGCTGCTGCTTTACCCCATTGCTCCAAAGACATGGGCTTTTCTTGACTCACTTTAATGTAATCGTTAACTTCGGAAACTAGTCCTAAACTCCAATAATCTGTTGCAGTGTACCACGAGGAATGAACCTCCTTCATACCCGATACAAATCCGTTCCATTGGTCTCCAACCCAGTTATGACCACTTGGGTCCCATCGAATCAATGGATTATTCCCTACATACGTATAGAGGTTTAATGTCAACGGATTATTAATTTGCCCCTCATACGTATCCTCTGTAATAAACCTGCCTATGCTTGGATCATAGTAACGCGCTCTCAGATAGTACAATCCGCTCTCATCGTCATATACTTCGCCGCTATATTTGAAGGAGTTGGACATCCCTTCACTGGAGCTAAGCACGTTCCCCCAGATATCATAGTCATACGTGTTGATTGCCGTTCCCGCTGCGTCGGTAATTTTGACTACATCACCATGGCCGTTGTAAGAATAATAGCCTCCCTTATTTGCGGCATAATCTTTTCTAAACAGCAGCTCGTTGCCCCAAATGTTTCTTGCTTTTACATTTCCGTTTGCATCCAATTCCTCAATGATATGACCGTTCAAATAGACATACCGCGTCAGCTGTCCGTTCACATTCTTTGACGCGCGCTGTCCGTCCCCATAATAGCTGTAGGTTGCTTGCTTTCCCGCGCTATTCGAGTACGTCTTCAATTGATTTATTGCATTGTACGTATACTCTGTGGAGTCGGTACTGGGCAACGTAACACTGCCTTCGAGAGACAAACGGTTTCCGCGTTCATCGTAGCTGTACGTATTTGGGCCGGTGACTGCATTCTCTTGTTTTATCCGATTAAGCTTGTCATAACTAAATCCCAGGCTAATTCCGTTTCGGTTTATCGCCGTAATGTTGCTGAATCCATCGTAGCCAAAGCTTTCATTCCATGCCGGGACGTTGCCTTTGGATTCCAATGAAGAGACGATTTCGCCGAAAGCATTGTAGCTGCGTTCTTGCACGACTCCGTTGGAATACGTCAGAACGTTTTTATTCAGGTCCGCCCCTTGGCTGTAGCTGTATCCAACCCCACCCATATCTGGATAGTTTACCGTCTGGATACGGCTTAAATTGTCATAGGTGTAGGAAACTTGTTTGCCGTCGGGATAGGTCAAAGTGGCTAACCGATCGGCAGTGTCATAGCCTAAGAGGTAATTACGACCTGCAGCCGTCTGAACGTCCAATCGCTTCCAGAGATCATAATGGTAGGCGAGCGGCTCTCCTTCGCTTGTCGTAACCCCGATTAACAACCGTGTCGTTGGATCATAGTTGTTTTGTTGCCAATATTTCTCCACTCCGTTGGCGCCTTTAATGGACAGCCGGTTGACTTCGTTGTACGGCGTGTAAGAATACTGATGTAATTGCGACTCCCGATCCGTATGGGACTCCAGCAAACCGTTTACCGTGAATCTATTTTGCTCTTTCAGTCCGACAGCATCCGTTTCTTCTAGTTGCCAGCCCAGTTGATTGTAGCCGTTTTGTTTTTGCAGCTTTCCGTTTGTATAGGTCGCTATCACTTGACCCAACCGGTTGTACACGTATTGATTGACATTTCCTTCAGCATCTTTGAGGTATATCAGGTTTCCGCTGCCATCGTATCCGTACTGCGTAACCTGCGATTCGCCATTCCCGACCACTTCTTGTCGAACAACATTACCGCTCGGCGAGTTCGTAAAATACGTTGTACGGGATTGGATGGACTTTTTTCCACTGCGCGAATGACTCGGCCGTACCGATCCTCATAATTCCATACTTCTTTCCCGTCCGGTTGTTTGACGACGGTCGTGTTTTGCGGATAGTTAGTTGAGCCTGTCAACCTTCTGAGCAACATTTGAATAATATTAACTGGTGACTCTGCCTAATTTTGTCGAATTTTATATGTTAATGTCGATTTAAAAATACTGCCGTTTATTATCTCTAAAATCTTTGAAAAATATAGGATGTTTTTAGCTTGGTCATTTTTTATCCAAACAAAAAAATCCCCGGTCCATCCTTGGATGAGCCGGAGATTTTGTACATTTCCTAAAGTTCAGCGCAGCAGCCTCAGAAATTCCCGCATGAATCCAGGCAGATCCGGCCAAGCGTGGCCGCTGACAAGCTTGCCGTCCACATGCAGCGTGCCTTCCGGATACTTCGCGCCGAGCGACTCGACTTCGAGCCGGCAGGCGTTGTAGGCGGTCAGCGTCTTGCCTTCGAAGTAGGAGCGGTCCTTCAGGGCCAGGAACACCTGCGCCCCGTGGCAGATCGCGCCTACCGGCTTGTCCGTATCCAGGAAGTGCGCCACGATGCGCGGCAGATCCTTGTCGTTGCGGATGTACTCGGGCGCGCGGCCACCGGGGATGATAAGCGCGTCGTACAGCGAGGGGTCCACGTCCGCGAACGCGACGTTCGACTGCAACTGGTGCGCTGGCTTCTCCGTATAAGTGTCCCAGCCGTCAATAAAGTCGTGGCAGACGGTGTGGAGTACTTTGACTTGCGGCGAAGCGATGACCGCTTCATAGCCCTCCTCCTGAACGCGGTAATACGGATAGTAGACCTCCAGCACTTCCGCGGCGTCGCCGGTTACGATCAGCACGCGCTTGGACATCGGAACACTCCCTTTGGAAAATGTTGTCATACCCCATTCATTATCCTCGCCCCGAACGTAGAGCGTCAATGGTTCGGAAGGCGGGAGCGGTCGACAGATTTCCGCACGTCCATGCTACTGAAATAAGAAAAAGGATCGAGCCGCAGCTCGATCTCTCTTCCTTTTCCTGCTATAACCTTCCTACCCCGTCTTACGCGTTAATATAGGAGCAGACATAGTCGGCGACCTGGGTCACCTTCAGCTTGAACTTGCTGTTGGCGGGAACCGTGAACTCGCCCTTGCCGGAGATCGCGATCCACTCTTCGCTGCCCGGCAGCTGAACCGTCAGTTCGCCGGCGAGGAACTCCATGATCTCCGCCTGCGCGGTGCCGAACTCATACTCGCCGGGGAGCATGATGCCCAGCGTCTTGCGGGTGCCGTCCGCGAACAGCACGGTGCGGCTCGTTACTTTGCCGTCAAAGTAGACGTTCGCTTGCTTCACTACGCTTACGTTATCGAATTGCGACATGGGTGGAAAGGCCTCCTATAGATTCAGCGGCGATGAATTACACCAGCTTCTTGAATTGTGCGACGACGTTCTCGACCGTGAAGCCGTACTCCGCGATCACGCGGTCGCCCGGCGCGGATGCGCCGAACGTCGAGATGCCCAGGACCGCGCCGCCGTCGCCGACGTAGCGCTCCCAGCCGAACGGGGAAGCCATCTCGATCGCGAGACGCGCCTTGATGCCCTTCGGAATGACGCTGTCGCGGTATTCTTGCGATTGGGCTTCGAACAGATCCCAGCTCGGCAGGCTCACGACGCGGACGTGAACGCCTTGTTCGGCCAGCGCCTTCTGGGAAGCGACGGCCAGCTGCACCTCGGAGCCGGTGGCGATCAGGATGCCTTGCGGCTGACCGTTCGCGGCCTCGGAGACGATGTAGCCGCCTTGCTTGATGCCGTGGCGCGCTTTCTCCGCGGTGCCTGCGAGGATAGGCAGGTTCTGGCGGGTCAGCACCAGCGCGACCGGGTTGTCCGTGTTCTCGAGCGCATAAGCCCAAGCTGCGGAAGTCTCGTTGCCGTCCGCCGGACGGATGACCGTCAGCCCCGGAATGACGCGGATCGAAGCGAGCTGCTCGATCGGCTCGTGCGTCGGGCCGTCTTCGCCGACCGCGATGGAGTCGTGCGTCAGCACGTAGACGACCGGCTGCTTCATGATGCTAGCCAGACGCACGGCCGGACGCAGGTAGTCCGTGAAGACGAAGAACGTGCCGCCGTACACGCGCAGACCGCCGTGCAGCGAGATGCCGTTCATCGCCGCGGCCATGCCGAACTCGCGGACGCCGAAGTAGATGTTGCGGCCCGCGTAGTTGCTCGCGTTGTAGACCGGCAGCCCTTTCAGATGCGTCATCGTGGAGCTCTCGAGGTCGGCCGAGCCACCGACGAGGGCAGGAACGTTCTTCGCGAGACCGTTTAGCGCGTTACCGGAAGCGACGCGGGTCGAGACGGGCTTGTCCTCCGTCGAGTAGGTCGGCAGGTCCGCGTCCCAGCCTTGCGGCAGCTGGCGGGCCAGCGCTTGCTCGAACTGCGCGGCCAGCTCCGGATGAGCGGCCTTATACTTCGCGAACAGCGCGTCCCACTCGGCGTTGGCTTGCTCGCCATACTTCTTGACTTCGGCGAAGTGCGCGCGCACTTCCTCCGGCACGAAGAAGTCCGGCTCGTCCCACTCGTAGAAGCTCTTGGTCAGCTTGGCTTCTTCCGCGCCGAGCGGAGAGCCGTGCGGACCGGCGTGGCCGCCCTTGCCGCCCTTGTTCGGAGAGCCGTAGCCGATGACCGTCTTCACTTCGATCAGCGTCGGCTTGGACGTCTCGGCTTGCGCTTCGGCGATCGCCTTGGCGAGCGCGTTCAAGTCGTTGCCGTCTTCGACGCGAAGCACCTGCCAGTTGTAGCCTTCGAAACGCTTCTTCACGCTCTCGGAGAACGACAGGCTCAGCTCGCCGTCCAGAGAGATGTCGTTCGAGTCGTACAGGACGACCAGTTTGCCGAGCTGCAAGTGACCCGCGAGAGAAGCCGATTCGGACGAGATGCCTTCGGACAGGTCGCCGTCGCCGCAGATGGAGTATGTAAAGTGGTTGATCACGTCGAACCCGTCGCGGTTGTATGTAGCGGACAGCTGCGCTTCCGCCATCGCCATGCCGACCGCCATCGCGATGCCTTGTCCGAGCGGACCGGTCGTCGCGTCGACGCCCGCCGTGTGGCCGAATTCCGGGTGACCCGGCGTCTTGGAGCCCCATTGGCGGAAGTTCTTCAGCTCTTCGATCGGCAGATCGTAGCCGCTCAGGTGCAGCAGGGAATAGAGCAGCATCGAACCGTGGCCTGCGGACAGTACGAAGCGGTCGCGGTCGATCCATGCCGGCTGCGACGGATTGTGCTTCATGGTCTTGGCGAACAGCTGGTAGCCCATCGGAGCGGCGCCCATCGGCATGCCCGGGTGGCCGGACTTCGCTTTCTCGATGGCGTCGATCGCCAAGGTGCGGATAGTCGTGACGGAAAGCTGTTCAACGGATTTCGAACTGGTTGTCATACGTAAGTGGTCCTCCTTCTCTATGTGCACGAACGATAATCGCTCGTGACCTGCGTAATGTACGTTAATCCTTTAACTCGCTGCAGTTAATCCTGAATATTGTACCACGGTGCCCCTCGTTTTACCACTCAGGTTGTACGGACAAGTTGGGTAAATCGGAGCGTGAAAAAGAGGCGGGACCCCCGGCGATTTTTCAATCCTCAGACGGGGCTGCGAGACTTGCCCGATTCATGCGCCCGGCTGCAGAATCGACTGACGCGCAGGAGAATCCGATCGCGACGACCCCCTGCCGCAAGCCGGCGCTTGCTAGCAAAAAACCGGCTCGTCAGCCGGTTCCCGCGCGGCGAAGCTTGACTTCCAGTTCGTCTCCGGCCACGAGCGGCGGTTCGCCCGCCGCGGCCAACCGCCGGTTGACCGCGGCGTACAGGTCGCCCATATAGACGAAGCCGTCTTCGATATACATGACCCATTCGTCGTTCTCCACGTCATAGGCGACGCGTCCCTCGATGACCGTCTTCTGCCGCTTCATTGCTTGTCCTCCGCAGTCGGGTTTAGACAAAGGCGACCGTCTTGTTCTGATAAACGACGAGACGGTCCTCGGCATGCCACTTCACGGCGCGCGCGAGCACGATCCTTTCGATATGGCGGCCTATCCGCTTCAGCTCCGCGACGTTGTCGCGATGGCTGACGCGCTGCACGTCCTGCTCGATGATCGGGCCGGCGTCGAGCTCGGCGGTCACGTAGTGCGCGGTGGCGCCGATCAGCTTGACGCCGCGATCGTAGGCTTGCTGATAAGGCTTGCCGCCGACGAACGCGGGCAGGAAGGAGTGATGGATGTTAATGATGCGGTTCGTGAAGCGCTCGATGAACTTCGGCGTGACGATCTGCATGTAGCGGGCCAGAATGACCAGATCGACCTTGCCGGACGTGAGTTCCAACTGTTGGCGCTCGGCCTCGGCCTTCGTCTCTGCCGTCACAGGAATATGATGGTACGGGATGCCGAACGACTCTACGAGCGCCCGCATGTCGTTGTGGTTGCTGATGACCATCGCGATGTCCGCTTCCAGATCGCCCGCTTGCCATTGCCAGAGCAGCTCGAGCAGGCAGTGATCTTCCTTCGAGACGAAGATGGCGAGACGTTTCTTGCGGCTGGCGCGGTAGACGCTCCAGCGCATCTCGAAGCGATCCGCGATACGCGTGAAGTCCTCCTGCAGAGAAGGCAGGTTCTGCTCCAGGTTCTGCAGGTCGAACTCGATCCGCATGAAGAACATGCCGCCTTCGGGATCCATCGTGTATTGGTCCGACTGCACGATGTTGGCGCCTTGCTCGTAGAGGAATTGCGAGACTGCCGCGACGATCCCCGCGCGATCCGGGCAGGAGACAAGCATGCGGGCGCGGTTGGCCTTGTCGTCGCGCCCTTTGGCGTCTTGGGGCTGATATACGGTTTGACTCATGAGTGATATCCGACCTCTTTCCTTCGATTGCTCCCGGCTTTCCTTAGACCTTAAACCTTAACCAGCCATTCCTTGCCGGCCAGGTAGACGGTCAGCCGCTGATTGACCGCTTCCTCGCTGTATTCCGGCGACAGCACCCGGTTCTCGATCGCCAGATCGTACAACCGTTCCAGCGGTTCGCGCGGATCGGCTTTCTTCGCTTTGGCGTCCGACTTGAGCAGCTCCCAGGTGTTCAGGATGAACGAGCGGGGATGAATGTCCTGCTTCTGGAAAAAATGATGAAGACGCTCGACGTCCTCGAGGAACTCGCCGCCGAAGCGAGCGTCCACGTCGCCGCGCAGCAGCGCGATCTCCGCCTCGTACATCGGACGTTCGGCCCCGGCTTTTTTCCCGATCCACGGGGTCTCGAGGATGAACGGCCTGCCGCTCAGCAGCTCGTGACTCGCCACGTTGTTGAGCGCTTCGTAACCGAGCCATCCGGAGCCGACCGGCGCGTGGCGGTCTTTGGCGGCGCCCGCCGGGTTCTTGCTGTCGTTCAGATGCACGACCGCGATGCGGTCGAGGCCGACGATCTCGTCGAACTGGCGCAGCACGCCGTCCAGGTCGCCGACAATGTCGTAGCCGGCGTCGTGAATGTGACAGGTGTCCATGCAGACGGTCAACCGGTGGTTGTCGCGCACCTTCTCGATGATGGCCGCCAGCTCCTCGAAGCTCCGCCCGATCTCGGAGCCCTTGCCCGCCATCGTCTCGAGCGCGATGTTCACGTCCGTCTCCTTCGTGCCTTCGAGCACCTCGTTCAAGCCTTCGGCGATGCGCGCGATGCCGTATTCCGGGTCTTTCTCCGTATACGCGCCCGGATGCAGCACGATATTTTTCACGCCGATCGCGTTCGTCCGGCGAATCTCTTCCTGCAGGAAGTTGACCGCGAGCTCGAACGTATCTTCCTTATAAGAGCCGAGATTGATAATGTACGGCGCATGGACGACGATCTCGCCGATGCCGGCCGCGGCCATCGCCTCTTGGCCCTCGGGGATGTACAAGCTCTCGATGGGCTTGCGCCGCGTGTTCTGCGGGGCCCCGGTGTATATCATGAAAGTGCTGGAACCATAAGTATTCGCTTCGTTGGTCGCGGTGAGCAAACCCTTGTCCGAAAAAGACACGTGAGAACCGATCTTCAGCATGATCATGCTCCTCTCCGAATCCGACGCCGCTTGCCCGAACGGGCGCGGGTCGTCCCAATAAAATCACCCCCTATTGTATCGCGAACGTCGAAATAAATCTAGAAATACGCTATAATTTGAAGACGAGGTGACAGATGATGTGGTTGAAATCGACCCCCGATTGGTTTATGTACAGCATTGGATTCTGGACGATCGTCATGGTCGTCTTCATGTGCATCGGCGGATTCTTCATGTTCCGCAAATTTCTGAAAGTGCTCCCCAAGTCCGACGGCAAATCGAAGCTCGACTGGCAGAACCATTGGGTCGAGTTAAGCCGGCCGCTATGGACCGATGAATCCAAGGCGCTCCTGGACAAGCTGGTGTCCCCGATTCCTACCGCGTTCCGCGATATCGCGAAGCATTCGATCGCCGCGCAGATCGGCCAGCTCGCCGTCGAGAGCGGGGAACCGCACGTGACGGAAGAGCATTGCATCCGTGGCTACATCCTGGCGACGCCGAAGCGGGACCATACGTTCCTGATCAACTTCCTGGAGAAGAATCAGATCGACTACGCGCCTTACCGGCACCTGCTGGGCTAACCAATCCAGGCGGAGTCTAGTCAAATCGGAGGTTGCCGTCTGCCGGAACCGAGCGAATACGAGACTCGGAGAGACGTCGGCAGCGCGAATGCCGTCGTTCGCCGACCCGGCTCGCGGAAAAAAAACGAAACCTTTGGGCGCCCGCATCGTCTAACCTAGTGAAGGTACTCAACGCAACGAAGATGGACGACTGCTATGGAGGTGCTTTTACCGCATGTTGAATAACCTGAACCGTTATGGAAAAAACTCCGCATGGGCCGTCGCCGTGCTGACGATGCTCTTGATGGGCACGGGATGCAGCGACAACGGAAACAAATCGACGAACGCTTCTCCTTCGGCCAGCGCTTCGGCAACCGCCAGCGCTTCGGCATCGGCTTCGAGCGAACCGACGCCATCGGCCAGCGCATCCGACTCGGCCTCTCCACCGGCCGGCACCGAGACCAAAGAAGACACGGGCGAATATACCGGCCTGGGCGATACGCACTCGATCGAGATCAAGACGTCGGAAGGTCCGACCACCTTCCAAGTGGACCCCGATATCGTGGACAAGGTGTCCGATTGGGCTGAAGGCACCAAGGTCAAATTCAAATACGAGATTACGAGCGTCGAGGGCGATGCTTCGCAGAAGCAGCGGACGATCATCTCGATCGACAAGGCTTAATCCGATACGCGATCATAAACCCAGGGTGAGGTGTTCCGCATGCGCGTCATGCTCTGCGGCGGTACCGGCTTCATCGGCACCGCATTGGCCCGCGCGCTCGAAGCGCGCGGAGACGAAGCTTGGATCATCACCCGCCACAAGCCTGCGGCTCCTGCCGCAGGCTTTCGCTATGCGACGTGGGACGAGTGGGCCGCCGATCCGGCGCTCGGAGGCGCCGTCGACGGCATCGTCAATCTGGCGGGCGAGTCGATCAATCAGCGATGGACGGCTGCGGCCAAGGAGCGGATCGTCCAGTCCCGCGTTCGCGCCGCCGAGCGGATCGCGGACATCGTGCGCCGCATGGAAGCTCCGCCGGGCGTCGTCGCGAATGCATCGGGCATCTCCCTCTACGGGCACTCATATACGGGAGAGGGTCGAGGGATATCGTCTGCCTCGGCGACCTTCTTGAACGAAAGAGGCGAGGCGATTCAGCCGTTCGACGAGTCCGCTCCCGTCCAGCCCGCCGACTTCCTCGGCCGCACCATCATCGAATGGGAAGCGGCCGCAGACCGCATTCCCGCGGAGCGCCTCGTGAAGCTGCGGATCGGCCTCGTGCTGGGCCGCGGCGGCGGGGCATTCCCTCTGCTGCGACTGCCGCACCGGCTCTTTGTCGGAGGCAGGATGGGGTCGGGCAGACAGGGCATGCCGTGGATTCATCTGGACGACATGGTGTCGCTCATCCTGTTCAGCCTGGATACTCCGACGCTGAGCGGCCCCGTCAACGCCATCGGCCCGGAGCCGGTCGACAACGACGCCTTCGGCCGCACGCTCGGCCGGGTCATCGGACGCCCGCATTGGTTCCCCGTCCCCGGCGGGCTCCTCCGCGCAGTCCTCGGCGAGATGTCCTGCCTCCTGCTGACCGGCCAACACGCGACGCCCCGCCGCGCGCTGGATCACGGCTTCGTCTTTCGCTATCCGCGGCTGGAGGAAGCGCTCAAGAACCTGTTAAGGTAGCGCTCGCGCCTTCAAAGCAACCAACACGCCATCCAACGCAGCGAAACGCAATGTTGTAATTGATGCAACATTGAAACCAATCGAACGCTAGGACGCGCACATTACAAATAACGCACCCGCGACCGCCCGATGGGGCGGTCGTTGTCGTTAGGTCTATCAAGTTAGATCGTGATCGATGAAGTTCGATAGCGAGTACGAGACTAGCCGCGATACCGATAGATCGAGCTAGAGATTTGCAATTGGTCGCCCGGCTCCAGCGGATACGGTTCATAGGGCGTCATCGGCTGTCCGTTCAGCCAGGTTCCGTTTCGAGAGCCGAGATCCTTGGCTACCCAACGATCCTCTTGCCGCAGCATCTCGAGATGCGCCCGGGAGATGCCGTTGGTCTCGTCCACGTGCTGGGCGGCTTCCGCCGAACGGCCGATGATCATGGATGCGCCTTGCAGCGGAATGCTCATCTTGCGCTCGCCCGACTCCCACTCCAGATATGACGACGCCATCGGAGACGACCCGGCTCCCGACAACCATACCGTCGCCTCGTTATGCGGCAGTCTCCCCGTCGGCTGGGCCAGGAACGATGCCTGCGAAGACGGGGGAGCCGAACTTACGGAAGATGCTGCGCTTGGCTGCGCGAGCGCTTGAAGACGCGAAGCCCGATCAAGCTGCCCGTAAGACTGCGGATATGAGGAGACTCCGGCAAATGCGGACTGTTGTACAGATGACGCTAGCGCGGCTTCGGCATACGAACGCTCGAACCCTTCCCGTCTTGGCGGCGCACCGTATGCAGACGCCTCCTCCCATTCGGCCTCCTGTCCGTTGGCAAGCCAACCCTGCTGCTCCCGTCTCGGAAATCGTTCTCCGCCCGGCGCCGGCGGATCCAGCGGACCTTGCCCCCAGCCCCGTCCGGACGAACGCGGCGGCGTACCGCTTCCTCCCGTATCTTCATCGCGGCCTTCGCTTTCGATCGATTCCGCTTCGGCTGGGCCTTCGCTCTTGCGTTTAAATTTGGCAGGCCCTCCGTTCCACCAATACACGCAAGCTCCGATCGCGCCGAGCGTGACGCCGATGGCAAGCAGCATCCCCCGTTGGCCCGGGTGTTCGGCGTAGAGGAACCTCCAAGCCATTGCGCTCGCCGCGACGCCGCCTACCGATAACCACGTTCGCCAGCGACCGATCGGCATCCCGCTCATCCGATCAGATGCGCCCGCTCCCGCGGCTTCGCCGGAATCCTCAGCTCCGATCAGGCCGGACAGCGTCTGCGGATCGCCTGCCGGCGGCGACAGCCAGCCGAACGCCCGCGAACCTGCCCTCGCCGGCTCCTGGGCGCGCGCCGGCTGCACGTATGCTGCGTGGTTCTGTAGGACGCGGCCTTCATCCTTCCGTGCCGGCCCACGATCCGCTTCGTGCCCGCCTGCCATCGAAGCGGACAGTCCCCACGGGCTATCGGTTCCGCGGCGCCCCTGCCTCTCCTGCGCATCCGCAACAGGGCGGTCCGAGCCGATCAACCGCTCGGCCATGTACTGTCGGGTGTAGCGTCTCAACAAGCCGGGCATAAAGTCCGGCGAAGCGACCAAGCGGAGCAACTGCTGCAGCGCGGTTCCGTCCAGCTCCGCAACGCGCATGAACCAACGGACCAGCAGCCTTTCGAGATCATCGGCGTAGGAGGAGGATGCCGGGCCGGAACCGGCAACCGGCAAATAGGTAAATCGCAAGTCGTGCCAGCCTTCGCCCGCGAAAATATAATCATCGTGCAGCGCAAGCCGCTCGACATCGAGCATATAGTCCAGACATTGCTCCATCGTCTCCGCCATGCTGCAGAGCGCCACCATCGCGTCCTCCATCGACCACTTGGCTGCCCGGGACGCCTGGCTTAACATTCGGCTTCCCTTTAACGCATACCGAAGCTGGACGGAGCCATTGATCTCTTCTACTTCAAGCGGCAGCAGGCCGGGGATGTCGCAAGACTTCAACATGCCCGATTGCACAGGATCCATCTCTTCTCTGCGCAAGGGCGACTCCCGCTCCAGCACCATAAAGTGGCCGCGTCCCTGCTCGAACCTCACCCGATACCCGTTCATCCCATCTTCCCCTTTCGCGTTCCACGTCCGGACGCGCCGCTTACCTATATCTCTCGCATTAACCAGACCAGCCGCTCCAGAAGAGCGCGACGTAGGCTGGCGCCACCGCCAGCATGAACGGGAACCGCGCTCCCCGGCGCCCAACCGAGGGATGTTCGCCCCATGGCCACTTTAGACGGCGCGCAGCCGTGCGCACGCCCGGCAGCCGCATCGCCATGAGCAGCAGCGCGATGGCGCCTGCGCACAGCACGGAGCCTACGACTAACTGCAGAGCCATCGCCGCGCCGGCCCAGGCCCCGAACGCCGCAAACCATTTGACGTCGCCGCCGCCAATTCCCCGTAGCGCATAAAGCAAGAGCAGAGGAAGCATCCCTGCCGCGACGCCCCCAAGCGTCCATCCGATCCGCCCGTATCCATGCGCGATCACTTGATAGAGCAGACCGGCTGCCGCGAAGGAAACCGTCAGCCCGTTGGGGATCTCCATCCGGCGAAGATCCGTCCAACATGCCGCTCCTAACAGGACGACGGTCGCGGCCCATTCGATTGCGTTCATTTCTCTTCCCCTCTTTCTCTGAGCCGTCGCTTCACGGCTCTTTCCCCGCGACTTCAAACGTTTGCCGCCAAGGCGAGTCGCTCCCCGTGCGCGCTTCCCAGGACCATGTGCCGATCGTCGTATTGCCAGAGACGTGCCACGTCCAGCTCACCAGCCCCGATGCGTCAGCCGTAGCCAACCCAAGGTGTTTCGCCTGACTCGCTCCGCTCTTGTACAACACGGTCAGATCCACCGTCGCGCCGGGTTCCGCCCGCAGCGTCAACGTCGCTTTGCGCCCACGTCGCACCGGATTCGGCTCCAAGGAGACGAATGACAACGCGCTCGGCTTCCCTTCCCCGTCATCTAGCATCGAGCGCGAAGGCAAACCTCCGATCCATGCCCGTTCGCTGGCAGACTCCCGGAGGATTAACGTTCGCCCGATAAAGGGAACCTGGAAGGGAAGTCGGTATTCCGCTTGTACAGTGAGATAGGCTTGCGCCAAGTCGTCTGCAGCGGGGAGCGTAACCGAGGAGACTTCCAAGCGATCGGACCGCAGCACGGTCGGATCTGCGGTGCGAAGCAGAATTTGCCGAAATGCCTGTCTGGCGGCAATCTGCTCCGGGTTCCAATCGCCGTCCGCCGCCTGCTTGGCCCAGTCGCCGATCGGTGCGGGTAGGAACTGCCCGTACCGGCCGAGCGTCTCTCCGATGCCGGCCAGGGCGTCGCTCCATTGCTGCGACTTCTGATAGATCGGAGATGCGCGCGCCTTGTCTAGCCCCGCCGAGATGGGATACCAGGCGGAAGCCGCTTGCCGGGCGGTCTGCGACACCGCGCCGTGGAGCGCCATGGAGATGGTGGCCGCCTGCACGAGATAGATCAGGAACAGGATCGCCAACATGAATACCGGCATGACCAGCGCGGCTTCCAGCGTGACGCTGCCTTCTCTCTTTCTATTGGTAGGCATCCTCGGCGGCGTACGTGGCTTCATAGCGGCCCCCCTTTACGGTGCCTCCCCATTCTCCCGCTTGACCCAGGAGACGGATGAGACCAGGTAAAAACCACAGTCGCAGCGAGTTTGCGCCTTCTCCTTTGACGTAGGTATAAGCGCCCTTTAGCGAGATGCCCGTCTCCAGCTCGATGACGGCGATCCGCCGGGAAGTCTGTCCGGCCGAACTGCCGTGAAGCAGCAGGAAGAGACGAAGGTAGTCGACGTAGTATGTATCGATCTTCGTGTACTTGGATAAGGGAATCGTCCCCTTGTTCAGCAAAAGCTGCATGTCCGACATCGCTTCACGAATGCCGTAGAGCGTGGCGGCGGCCAGGATGACAAGCGGGTGCCCGTAGGAACGGCACTCGATCAATCCCTCCATCGTCCGGATCGCCAGTCGAAACGAGAACAGCTCGCCATAGGCTGCCGCGATATTCCTTGACGGGTTGTTCATGCCGTATAGCACGTATTCGACCTGTTGGCCTCGCGGCATCATCAGCTCCGTCCCGTCGCCCCCGTCCAGCATCGCTTTGACCGCTGCGGGTTCCGCCCGCGTGAACCGGCCGATCGTATATTCCGCAAAGTACACCGTATCTCGCCCGCCGACCGCCGATGCGGCGAGCGCATCGAGCCATCCGTCCGCATCCGTCATCGCTTGCCCCCGGCCCTCTTCCGGCTTGGCCTGCACGCCGGCGGAAGCGATCGCCTCCGCCTCGGCCTGATTCCAATCCCCGTTCGCCCGGAAAGCGCGATCGAGCTTGTCGAATGCAGCCTGGGCTTCCGGCGAACCGTTCAGGCCGCTGAATGTACCGAGAAAGGATCTGACGCCGGACCATGCCGAACGCGATTGACTCTCGTAAGCTTTGCGCTCTTCGTCCGAAGCGCGATGCGCCTTCACCGTCTGGGCCCTCTGCTTGACCACGATCCCTCCCTCTCCATATGACCTTGCATAGGCTGCATTCTTCGTTTGCAAGTCTTCGGCGCCGTTCCTCAACGCGCCGCCCATTCCGGTCGATCCGGGTACCGCGGACAAAAGCCGCGAGAACGAATCCGCCGAACCCGTCGCTTGCGCGGCCGACGCCCGCTGCGCCTCCAATTCCCGGCCGTAATCGGTGAAGAAGGATTCCTCCAGCGCGAGCGCGGCCGTCGTCCGGCGCATTTCGCCCAGCGCATCCGCTTGGTCCCCGCCAACGACGGCCTCCTCGTCGACTGGCGTCGCCATAGCCGCGGCTTCCGAAGCGATCCGCCGCATCTCCGCATTCGCATCTTCCGCGTCGGCCAGCGCCGCCTGCGCGAGCGACAAGTACCGCTCCGCATCGCCGGATGCCCGCGCCGAGGCCGAGCTTAAATGCGCAGCCAGGGCGGTCACGCCCGACTCGTATGCCGCAATCTCGGCGGAATACCGCGGACTGAAGTCCGGCCGGACCGGCGGCGTCTCGTTTTGGCCGGCTTGGGCATTTCCTCCGCTCTCCCTCGCTCGCCGCCGTTCCTCTTCGTCTCTCTCCCATTGCCTGCGGGCTTCTTCCCTTGCCGCATCCTCCGACCGCTTGGCCACATAATCGTCGTACATCAACGCCGCGTCCGCGATGTCTTGCACCCTTCCGGCCGGCCGGGATCCCGCCAGGTTAACAGGCGGGAGAGGGATCTTGCCGTTCCAGGCGCTCACGATCCCGCTCCCGGCAGCGCCTTGCGCGCTCATCGCCTTATCCAAGGCTTCTTCCCGGCGATCATAGGCTTGCTTCATCCGTTCGAGCGCGTCGACGGTTCCCTTCGCCTCCTTCATTACGGAAGAGAAACCCCGGAACCGGGAGGCGATCTCCAGCGTCAAGTCGATCGGCGCCTTGTACTTCATCTCCTCCAGCACCTGCCTGCGGAACACGTCATGCAGACCGAGGGGACGGCTCTCCGTGACGTCCGTACGCTCCCATCGGGTATCGAGGAGCCGGAAGACATCTTCTTCCTCCGGTTCCCGATTCCCCTCCAGGGTCCGGAGGAACACCTCCTCCCCCGGATCCCCGCCGCGGGCGAACAGTCCGTAGCGCGAATACAATGCCGGATCGTAGGAAGAGAGGATCGAACGCGCTCCCGCCTTGACCGATAGCTCGGACTGCTTGCGAAATGCGGCGATCCGCGCCAGATCGATCAGCAAGCCGGTCAGCAGCACGAAGGCGGCCGTAACGGCGATAAAGTAGATGGACACCGAGCCGCTCGTGCGTCGCGAATATTTCCGCTGCCTGGAACGGCCTTTCATGTTCGCTGCTGCCATGGCTTAACCCCTCTCCTCAGCGATCGCTATCCGCTGGCGTCCGTTCGTTCCATCAATACCGCCGCCGCTTTCGTCCGATAAGCACTCTCCCCTTCCTTCGCTCCCCGCATCTTGGCGGTGTAATAGCGGATGAGATCGAACGTCCGAACCGTCTCGACGGGATCTACGACCGCGGCATTCGTTCCCGCCGAGACTTTCGCGGAGCCCCTGAACCGCCGCAGCGGCTCCAGCTCGGAAGGATCTTCCGCGAGGATCGACACTTGCCGCCAAACCAGCTTGTTCTCGTAGCCGATCTCTCCGCGAAGCGTCGTCGGCAGCTTGTCCGCGCCCATACGCAGCTTGCGCAACGCAAGCGAATGACCGGATGACTCTCCCGCGGCGGGAAAAGCGAGGCGGGGCGCGGAATTCGAATCGGGCATGGCGGTGCCGAACAGGCCGCTGAGCAGCGCATCGTCGGCCACTCGCCAATACAGTCCGTCATATTGACCGTCCGGATAGCCGCCCGTCCGCCACTCCTTCGCGGAGTTCGTCCAATTGAACGCGACCCGCTCTCCCGATACCGTTGCCGAATAGTAGGCCATGGCCCCTTGGGCTTTGAACAACGCGAAGAACAAGATGAGGAAGGTGACGATCATCATGACGGGGAACACAAGGGACGACTCCAGCACAATCGAACCCGATACGTCGCTGCGAAGAGAGCGCCAAATCCTCTTCTCCTCCACAGATGGCCATGCGGCTCGCATCTCCAATCTCCGCTTACGAGAAGAAGGAGTCGGACTTGCCCTCCACCTTCTCGAACAACCCGCCCAGAAAGTCCAAGATCCATTCGCGGAACAGAAGCGCCACCGCGATGATGACCGCCGCGATCAAGACGATCTCCAGCGTACCGAGTCCCTCCTTGTCCCGCCAGAAAGCGGCTGTCCACCTGACGCTCATGCGTTGAATCCGGGTTAATGCTCTCATCTTGCATGCCTCCTTAGGTTTGTTATCCGTTCGCCATCAAGAAGAAGGATGGCGCGCCGACCAGCACCATGATCAACAAGAAAATAAGCGCGAGGGGAAACGCCAGCCGCGACGAGGCTTGCTCGCCCAACGTGCGGGCGGCTGCTTTGCGGCGTTCCCATAGCGTCCGCGACAGCTCCCGCAGCGCCGTTACGAACAGGTCGCCGCCCCGCCGCGCGTTCATCAGCAGCGTGGTGGCGAACAGCTTCGCTTCGGGCACCGCGCAGCGCCGGCCGAATTCCTCCAACGCCACGGCGAGCGGCTCCCCGCGCTTCGCCGCCTCCAGCGCCGCGCCCAATTCGACGTAGAGCGGATGCGGCGCGGCGCCAGGCTTGCGCTCCTGGCACTTCTCCAACGCGCGCATCACGTTCTCGCCGGCGTTCACCATCAAGAGCAGCCGGTTCAGCAGCTCCGGCAGCTCCAGCACGATCGCTTGGCGGCGAAAGTTAAGCTTCTTGCGCAGTTCCTGCCAGCGTAGCAGAGGCAAAACCGCGCCCATGACGACGCCAAGGCCGACCAACGTCGGACTCCCTGACAGCCATCCGAGGAGGGCAGCGATGCAGAGGGCGCCGGCTCCATATCCGGCCGCTTCCCCCGCCCACCGCCGCAGCGTATCCCGGGTGCAGACCCCGCCGTTCAACACCGCGAGCGCGGATTGGGGCTGCTGCAGCTTGGGCACTAACCAACGCCAG
The DNA here is from genome assembly GCF_014212125.1 of Cohnella nanjingensis. Taxonomy (GTDB): domain Bacteria; phylum Bacillota; class Bacilli; order Paenibacillales; family Paenibacillaceae; genus Cohnella; species Cohnella nanjingensis. Next base: position 24,397 of record NZ_JACJVP010000055.1, on the reverse strand, counting down.
ACGGGACCGAGCGACAGCAGCGCCTCCATCGGATCGAACAACAGATGCTTCTTGCGCCGCTTCGGCTGGTTTAGACGATGGCGCCAAGCGCGTAGGCATAACCAGGCATAGCCGATCGCGAGCAATCCGTTGTACGCCGCCAGAATCGCGCCCGTCATAAGCGAATGTCCATAATCTTCAGCATCCATAGACAGCATCCAGCCAAGAGAAAGAGACACACCGTCAGCACGAGGATGCCGCCTCCCTGCCGCAGCGGCGCCATATACTCGCCCGCGAAAAAGCCGAGCAGGCCGACGAAGCCAAAGGGCATCCCCATCATGAGCCGGGATTCAAACCGCTTCTGCGCGATCAATACCGCCACTTCCTGCTCCACCTCCATCTTCTCTCCGATCAGGCCGGACGTCCGCCGGACGACCTCCACCAGATCGCCGCCCGCGCGCTTGCAGATCCGGAACACCTCTGCGAAGTGGTTCATCTCCTCCAAGCCGCTTCGTTCGGCGAGATCGGACAGCGGCCGTTCTAGCGGCTCTCCGTTGCGCAGCCGATTGACGATCACCCGGATCTCGCGCAGCAAGTCGGCATTCGGGTCGCCGATCAGGAGGGAAAGATCGTCCTCCAGCGCGCCGAACGCATTCTCCACCGAGCGGCCCGCGGTTAGCAGCGAGGACAGTGCGTGAAGCGCATCCTTGAAATGCAACCGCAGCCGGGCTTGGCGTTTGCGCCGCAATCGCTCTTGCAGCATCCGAGGGTAGAAAAAGCCGCAAGGGGCGCCGATCAGCGCGATGACCGGCTGCCGGTACATCAGCCATACGATGGCGTAGCAGCACAAGCATCCCGCCAACACGGCCGCGACGCGCTGTCTTCGGTCGAGCGGATACACGCGATAATCCGTCATCCCCGAATCGCCTCCCCCTTTCCAGCGAAATGCAGCTTGCGCACGTCCGCCAGCTCGCCCACGCGCATGAGCTTCCCGCGCACTTTGCCGTCCGTCTCGCCGTCTTCTTCGAACCGGAACAACGGATTGAAGGCCACCTCCCCGTCCCGCAAACCCGATATCTCGCTGATCTCCACCACTTTGCGGCTGCTATCTCGGAACCGGCTGAGATGAACGACGATGTCCAGCGCCGATGCGATCTGCTGCCTCACGACCGGTACCGGCAGATCGGCGCCGCTCAGCACCATCGTCTCCAAGCGGGAGATCATGTCTCGCGCTCCGTTGCTATGGCCCGTAGAGAGGCTCCCTTCATGTCCCGTATTCATCGCCTGCAGCATGTCGAGCGCCTCTTCGCCCCGGACTTCGCCTACGATGATCCGGTTCGGCCGCATCCGCAGCGAAGCCCGAATCAGCTCCCGCATGCCGATGCGCCCTTTGCCCTCCGTATTCGCGTTCCGCGTCTCCAGCGATACGACGTTCGGCACGCCGCGAATCTGCAGCTCGGCCGCATCCTCGATCGTAATCACCCGTTCCTCCGGCGGGATCCACTGGGCGAGCGCGTTCAGGAACGTCGTCTTGCCGGATCCGGTGCCTCCGCTGATGAACAAGTTGTACTTCGCCTGCACCAGCTCGCGAAGCAGATCCGACGCCTCCTGCGTCAGCGCGCCTCTGCCGACCAAGTCGGCCATCCCGAGCGGCTGAGCGGGAAACCGGCGAATCGTCACCGTCGGTCCTTGGAGGGCAATCGGAGGCAGCACGACATGCACCCGCGAACCGTCCGGCAGCCTGGCATCCACGATGGGAGACGACTCGTTCACGATCCGGTTCACCCTGCCGACCATCGACTGGATCAAGTCCTCCAGCCGCTCCCGGCTCTCGAAGCCGAACGGCACGGCCTGAACCTCCCCGCTCCGCTCGACGAAGATGCGGTCGTGGCCGTTGATCATGATCTCCGTAACTTCCGGATCCTCCAGGAGCGGCTGCAGCGCATCCAAGCCGCGGAACGAATGGAACAGCCGATTCACCGCCGCGCTCCGGTCGGCCGCGGTCAAGGCGCGAATGCGGCCAAGACGGAACAGCTCCGCCTCGATCAATGCCCGCAGCTCCTCGTCGGAGACGGCAGACTCCCATGCGAGCCTCGACCGCACCGCCTCCCGCAGCGCCGCCAGCTCTTCCGCGGACAAGCTCATCTCGCCCAAGGGGATCCCGCCCCTTCTATCACAAGCATGTCTGGCCGTACAGTAACACCGTCTTGCGTCGAGCACAGCCGATCTAGAAGGCGGTCGACCGCTCCGCTATACGCGGACGATTGCAGGAGCGGTTGCATTGAAGCGAGCCTCTCCCACTGAGAGATATGCGGTAGCGAAAAAGCAGGCGCGCCTCCCGGCGTTTTCCATACGTTCAACGGCGTTCCCTCTTGTTTGTTCAGGACGAACGTACATTTGCCGGGGAATCCCGACAGCTTGCCCTGCCACTCGTTCGCCAGCTTCTCCGCCTTCCGCAGACTCTGAATGTCGTCTATGGCGAGCCACAACACCTCCGTGCTCATCTCCAGCAACGAACGGTGCCACTCTCCGCACCCGCTGTCCGCATCGACGACGATCACATCGCTGCCGCTCGATTCGCGCAGCGCGTCGAGCAGCAACCGCAGCCGATCCGTCGTCAGCGCTAGACGTTCCGCAGGATGCTCCGGAGCGTCGATATAGCCTGCACCGATCGGAGAGCGGCGTTCAGTCAGCCGTTTGAGCTCCTGTGCGCCGTTATCCGGATGGGCTTGAAGGACATACAGCAGACTGGTCAAGGAATCGGGATCTCCACCTCCGAAGACCAAGTCCGTGGCATTAAGAGGCTCTAGATTGAGATAGAAAGCGCGCCTGCCGCGCTCCCTCGCCTGGCGAGCCAGATTCAGGGCCAACGCGGTCTTCCCCACGCCTCCCGACGCCGAGAAGACCGTCCAGACCGCCGGACCCTCGGACGTCCTCCGGCGTTCGCCTCCCGCTAACCGCGCCCGAATGCCCGCCGCGAGACGAGACATCGGCTGGAACTGCGACAGCACCGGGAATTCCCCGCCTTCCTCCGTCCCGGCGGAAGACTCCGTCAGCAGCACGATGTTCGCCCCAGGCGGCAGTTGCTCTCGTACGCGCCCAAGCAGGCACGGATGAATCACCAGCATATCGAACGACGGCGTATCCAAGATGTAACGCGCCAACGCCACCTCCTGCGTGAAAGAGACGACTTCCCAGTCCCGCTCCGTCTCCTTCAAGTACCGGGCCAGCTTGGCGGCATATCCGGGCTGCGCCGCCGCCAGCACCAACCTTGCCCCCATCGATCCCACCCCTCGTCTGTAACGGCAAACGCAAAAAACACCGCAAACCCCGATGCTATCGCATCGAAATTCGCGGTGCTTCCGCTTGCCGTATGAAATGTAAAACTAACTTACCATGACTGCCAAAATTCGTCAATACTTTCTGTGCCGGGGAACCACTGCCGCGGATCAAATTAGTTCCACTATTATCTGCCCGACGTTTCTATTTTCATCTCCAAAAACGCAAGATATTTGGGGTCGTCTTCCATAAAAATTCCAATACCGGCGCCCATGTAAGCCCGGGTTAACTCGTCTGTCGCCTTTTCAAGATTCTCCTGTTCATAATACAGCTGCCCCAGCCGAAGATGAATATAGGGATTACCCAACCCCTTCGGACACTGTACAGCATTAAAAAAACACTTGAAAGCCTTATCGTAATTCTTCATGCGAAAATGGACATCCCCGATCGCCACGTATATCCACGTTGCGGCTTCCCACTCTCGATGGTTTTCCGGCAATAAACGAAGGGCGGCAACGTAGTTTTGCTTACCCGCCTCAAGATCGCCTGCCTTCACCAAATCATCGCCTTGTTTACACAGCGCGGTTATTTCGGCATGGTTGGAGTCTGAAAGCTGCAAAGCCATCACTCCTGTTCTATTCGATTTAATTTTATCCGTACAGGCGGACAATCCTTGAAGGCGCTTGCAATGTAATTGCAACTTCGGCTACAGCGCGGCCCGTTTCAAAATGCGCCGAAAAATTCCAACCTGGCCAATGAAGAGTTGCATATCTTTCGTTCGTGAACGGATTCGATGATGCCCCAATTTTCAGACCATTCTTTGTTTCAAAATCAAAATAGGCGCTTATTTCGGAGGCAAAACGCTCTTGGGAATAAGGATGTGACGACTTCGCAAGGTAGGCATGTATTACGGACATGATATCTCCTCAATCGTATCGGAATCGGCAGAGGCTCTAAGGTAAAGTTCTAGAGGGCTTTGTCGGAGAGGGCGACTGCCAGGCTAGCAGAATTCCGGCGTCTCCGAGGCATTTGTTAGCACCTTCAATTTCCTCTTTCCCAACCTCCCAAAGCCACAAATCATTGCAGATTTTCCTTAGAGAGCCGAGGCTTCTTTCATTGACAATCCATTCTCCAAGCGTCATGCCCTGGATTTGTATACGAAGATGGTTTTCGTTTATCATATTGCAAGGGTATACCATTCTCAGCATATCCCCCCTGTAACGAGCTTTCCCTTTATACCTCCCGGGAGTTTCTTTGTTAAAGATCCTCGGATCCTCGCATGGAAACAATTTGATCAGTTTCTCGCCCTCCGCATAGTAAAATGCGTCTGTCACTTTTTTTGCAGCATACACGATTCCATACGGGTAGCTAATTTTCTTCGATGCATCCTCCACAAAGCCGATGAAATGATCATAAATGTCGTCAATAGGCACAGCACACTGAGCATCCATGTGTTGAAAGCTGCCAAACGCATCGGTCATGTACCCGAAGGATGCAAATCATGGAGAATAGCCATTTTGTTCACTGTATAATCTAAATGCCGTAACTTCTTTAGAGACTATTTTACTCTTGAGATCGGAGAGTGACGTTTCAATCCAATCAACATGGAGTCCATCTTCATCATTTTTGTATGTATAGTACCCGGTAGTTGTAATACTTGCACCGATAGCATCAAAGAAAGACTCGCCGACATTGCAAGCCTCAAGTGGAGTGACATCACTTGCGTCGTACATAGCCATCCCCATACACATCTTTCTCACCACTATCATCAACTGCCGCCAATCCAATTCTGAAATTCCAGAGCAAGTTCATTACTGTTCAATCGGGCAATCCAATCGCATTCCAGTGCATGTGTGGCATCCGATACCGTAAAAACCACTACTCCCGATTCGTTCATATCGAAGAAAAAGCCTTCCTTCTTCAGCGAATCAAGCGCTGCCACGCAACACTCGTATACATTTTCATTAAAGCGCTTGTGACTTTCCGTCGATTTCATGTCCTTTACTTTGTTATACAATAGATCGGATATTTCTTTAAAGCATTCAGCACCTTCAAATTCATGATCCCATTCCCCCGGACTCCATCGATAGTAAACCGCATCTTCAGGGTCGCCGGCCATCATTTTGTTCAAGTTACCGGTTGAGTTTACCGCCGGACAAACGGTGATTGCATCCGAGTCGGAATACAAGGCGTAACCGCAAAAGATTTGCCCGGGATATTTGTTTCTTACTTGCTCGAATGCCTCCTTGGCAGCCGCCTCGATTCTGGATTGCAGCACTTGAAAATCCATATATTCTCCTTTGCCCTGAGTTAGTCCGATGCATTTGTTATGGTACGACCAACATTGTCTTTTTGTTCGACGCTTCGTTACCATAATCCTTGCTGGACAAAAAAAAGGAAACAAGCGAATCAATTCCATATCTCTTCTGCAAGCTATGCATTACAAAAAACACAACGAACCCCGATGCAAAGTGCGTCAGGGCTCGTTGTGCTCACTTTCTCACTTGAATAATTCCCCTCACTTTCGACTCTTGTTCCAATCCGCCAAGAACATCTCGATGCCGATATCGGTGAGCGGGTGTTTCCACAGCGCCGGCAGGAGCGAGCCCGGGATCGTCGCGATATGCGCGCCGGCTACGGCCGCTTCCTCCAGGTGCCGGATGCTGCGGATGCTGGCGACGATGATCTCGGTCTCGTAGTCGTAGTTGAACAGGATATCCCGCAGATCGGATACGAGCTTCATCCCGTCACCGCCGATATCGTCGAGACGTCCGACGAACGGGCTGATGTAGGTGGCGCCGGCCTTCGCGGCCATCAGGCCTTGGGCGGCGGAGAAGACGAGCGTCACGTTGGTCTTGACGCCCTTCTGCTTCAGCGCGTGGGTGGCGTACAAGCCATCCTCCGTCAGCGGGAGCTTGATGACGACGTTCGGCGCCCACGTGGCGATGTCTTCCGCCTCCCGCAGCATATCCTCCGCCTTGGTGCCGATCACCTCGGCGCTGACCGGGCCGCTGACGAAGCTGCAGATCTCCTGCACCACTTCTTTGAAGTCGCGGCCTTCCTTGGCCACGAGCGAAGGATTGGTCGTCACGCCGTCGACCAGGCCGAGCTTGGCGATCCGGCGGATCTCGTCGACGTTAGCCGTATCGAGGAAAAATTTCATGGGAGTGCCTCCATTTCGTCGCAGATTCAGCAACGTTAATGTACCCCGCTCCGCATGAAAAAATAGGCGAACCGCCTATCCCGATCCATCCCCTCGTCAAGCATGACCTTCATCCGCTTAACCGCGGCTCTCCAATGGCAGCCATTCAAGCACGCGTTGGATCTTCTTGTCCCAATACGCCCAATCGTGATCGCCGGGTTCCTCTTCGTAGGTCAGGTCCAGTCCCAGCTCGCGGGCGCGGCCCAAGAAGCGCTGATTGTCCTCGTAAAGGAAGTCTTCGGTCCCGCAGCACTGGAACAGCTTCGGGGCGGGCACGCCGGACTGCTTCAGCCGCTCGGCGACGGCGAGCAGATCGTCGTCGCTCCCTGTCGCCGCTTCACCGCCGCCGAAGACATTCGCATACTCGCGCCGGGAGAGGGGTGCGCCTTCTACGTCAAGCGCTAGAATATCCAGCGCGCCGGAGAGGCTGGCCGCCGCCGCGAACCGGTCGGGCCGGCGCAGGCCGAGCTTGAACGCGCCGTATCCGCCCATGGAGAGCCCCGCCACGAAGTTGTCCTCGCGCCGATCGGACAGGGGGAACAGCGTCTGCGCGATATGGGGCAGCTCCTCGCTGATGAACGTCCAATACGCATAGCCTTGTTTCATGTCCGTGTAGAAGCCGCGATAGACGGTCGGCATGACGACCGCCAGGTTCATCCCGCTGACGTACCGTTCGATAGACGTGCGCCGCTGCCAGATCGTATGATCGTCGGACAGACCGTGCAGCAGGTAAAGCACCGGATATTTCTCCGCGCGTCCCGCAGTGCCTGCTTGCTTGGCCTGAGAATAGCTGCGTTCGGGCAGGATCACGTCCATCGAGACGGACAAGCCGAGGGTCTCCGACCCGTAATTGCAATGAATAAGTGCCATTGTTGAACCTCCTGTACCCGCTATCTTCATCTCCTTCATCGTACCGAATGCCCCGGCGTCACGCAACCGTCCGTTTGGTTCGCGCCCGGAATGGAAATGCTAGGGTCCGACGGTCTCTATCGCGCGATCGACCAACTATCAAGGAGATGTGTCACCATGACCAAGAAACTCGCGCTTCTGCTGACGCCGCTTCTGCTGGCCGCTTGGCTGTCCCATGCGGCCGCCGCGGCGCCGGATGTACATTCGCATCGCCATGCCCCCGCCAACAAGGGGGATGTCCGTCAGTTCCAATCGGAGACGGGTACGCGCCAACAAGCGCCCGATCCCCGCGCCGCTCCCGCCCCATCGAGCCCGCAAGCCGGACGCCTCCTGCTCACCGGCGTTCAATTCGTCGATAACAAGACGGGCTGGACGCTCGGAACGCCGTCCGGCAACGACAAAGACACCCGGATCTGGCATACCCGCGACGCCGGCTCGCATTGGCGTTCCTCCGCCGTTCCGGGCGTGCAAAATGCGACTTTTTCGTTCGGAGACGCCAAGCACGGCTTCCTCGTCGGTCTCCAAGACTGCGGGGAGCAGAGCGGACAGACGGTCTGCGGCCGATTCTCCATCCTCCACTCCGCCGACGCCGGCAGCACTTGGGAGAAGCAGATCACCGAGGCGTACGTTGATGCGAATGCGGCAGGGACAGAGGTCCGAGCTTTGAACGCCAATCACGTCATCGTCCGCGCCGGCAGCCGCATCCTGCATTCCCACGACATGGGACGGCGGTGGATGGACGTCTCCATCCCGGACAAGCAGGCTTCGCCGTACCGTATCTCCTTCCTCAATCCGCAAACGGGCTATGCGGTCGGCCGGATCGGGAGCGCTTGCCCGGCGAGAGGCGCCGTGCCCTCCACTCCGAACGCGGATTGCCGCACCGCGATCTGGCAGACCAAGGACGGCGGGAGCCACTGGACGCTCCTCCCGTCGGCGCCCCGTTTGAACGGGGAGTGGTCTCCCGTCGATATTCAGTTCACGGACCTAAAACATGGCTTCGCGCTGTTCGCCAACCCCGATACGCACGGCTCGCAGCTGTATGCGACGGAGGACGGGGGAGCCGCTTGGAAGCTGCGCAATGACAAGCTGCCCGGCATCCGCCCTTACCCGGTCAAGCTGGATTTCGCCAACGTGGCGGTGGGCTGGATTCCGCTCAGCGTCGGGGCCGGCCCGGTCGAAGGCGGACTGATGCGGACCGGCGACGGCGGCGTCACCTTCTCCAAAGCGCCGGACGCGCGGCTCGTCAGCATAGAGGACAGCGACTTGATCAGCCCGCGGGAAGGCTGGGTCATCGCGCTGGATCCCGATCATCCGGAAGGCCGGCTGCTGCTCCATACCGGCGACGGCGGCGCCGTCTGGCATGACCGGACGCCGATGCTTTAACCTTGCAGGGATATTAGTTGCGTAAATGTGCAACGACTCTTTTGCTCTAAATGGGGCAGGCAGCTGCGTTCAGAGGTAAACGGATGACAAAAAGGCATCTTCGACTGCCCTAGGGCAGGGAGGATGCCTTTTGCACGGGATGGCGTTTATCGATCTGAGATGGCGTTTTGAACTAGATGGTGTTTTGAACCTAGATGGTGTTTGGGCCTTAGCTCATTTGGTCGACTTGAACAGTTCTCCGATCGCACCCACGCTGCCTAGCGCATCTACCGTGCTGGACGGGAGGAACACCTTGTTCGCCGGTCCCTTGGCGATCTCTGCCAGCGCCTCGAACGACTTGTAGGCGAGCACGTTCTCGTCGAGCTCCGCCGCGCGCAGCAGCTCGATCCGCTGCTTCTCTGCCTCTGCCACCGCCTGGATCGCCTTCGCCCGGCCGAGCGCTTCCAGCTCCTGCGCCTGCCGGAGACCCTCGGCCTCCCGGATGCGGGCTTCCTTGTCGCCCTCGGCCTTCAGAATCTTGCTCTGCTTGTCGCCTTCCGCCCGCAGGATCATATCCTGCTTGGCGGCTTCGGCCTCCAGCACGATCGCGCGTTTGCTGCGCTCCGCCTTCATCTGCTTATCCATCGCATCCTGAATGTCGGAAGGTGGCTTGATATCGATCACTTCGACGCGCTCGATGCGTACGCCCCACTTCTCCGTCGCCTCGTCCAGCGCGATGCGGATCTCGATCGAGATGCGCTCCCGTCCGGACAGCGTCTCGTCGAGCTCGAGCTTGCCGATGATCTGGCGCATCGTCGCGGTCGTGATGTTGCGCACGCCCGACACATAATCGGAGATGCCGTAGGTCGCTTCTTCGGGCGCCACCACCTGATAGAAGATGATGGTGTCGATCTGCACCTGCACGTTGTCCTTCGTAATGACCGTCTGCGGGGGCACGTGTGCCTGCTGAATGCGGAGATCGTGGTACAGCCGGACAAAATCGACGAACGGCACGAGGATGTTCACCCCCGGCGTCAGCAGCCGGTTGAACTTGCCGAGCCGCTCGACGACGCCTACCTTTTGCTGCGGCACGATCTTGAGCGAGAAACCGACAAAGACGACGGCCAGCACCAGAATGACAACGACGATCGCAATGCCCATCTAAGCATCTCCTCCCGTTCTCTTCGCGACTTCCAGCACGGTCGTTCCCCGCTTCCGGACGACGACGGTCTCGCCCGCTCCGATCGGTTCCGCCGCGCTTGCGCTCCAAGTCTCATTGCCAATCCGCACGATGCCCGGCTTGCCCGGATCGATCGCCTCGACGACGACGCCCTGCATGCCGACCAGATTCTCGATCGCATCCCGGAAGCCGCGGCCCTTGTTCAGGCGGCGGGTGAGCGGCTTGGCCAGGACGGTTAGCACGATGGCCACCGCGGCGGCGACGAGATAGGACGCGAGACGGCTGTCCGGCGCCAGCCCGGCGACGAGCGCGCCTGCTAGCGCGCCGAGCCCAAGACACAATAAATAAAATGTAAGCGACATGATCTCCAGGATGATGAGCGCGAGCCCGACGATTAGCCATATCGTCCAAGGTTCCAAACGGCGGTTCCCCCTTCGCTCGTGGACATTCTTCTTTTGTTATATGCGCTTGGACAAGCGGAACAGTACAGAGGGCTCGCTGCGGCGGAACGAGGATGCGCTTATTTTTTCCGCCATGGAAAACCGGGCCTTCGCCGTCCTTCGTCGGTGGCGAAGCTTAGCAATCGGAGCACGATACAGAGAAGGACAGACGACACTTATGCGAGCAGACGAACGCAAAAAAACCCGCTGTCGCGGGTCGTCTTGCGATGCGATGAAGAGGAGTCCTGTTACGATGCCGTGCCTTTTTCGTACCAATAGCCGGTGATGCCCCGCTCCAGCCGCATGAGCGCTTCCAGATAGTAGTAGTCGCCCCAGATCGTCAGATCGTCCGGGGAAAAGTTGCCGAGCACGTGATAGGAGCCGCGCTTAATGAAGCCTTCGCGGCTGTCGTCGCCGATGGTCGAATAATGCTCGACGAGTCCCTTCATGGAACGCCGCACGCCCTCTTCCAGCAGCGCGCGGTCGGCATCCGACGCGTCCAGGTGGCCGAGCAGCTCAAGGATACCCGCTGAAGCGATCGCGGACGCGGAGCTGTCCCGGTACGTCCCGGCGTTCACCGGCGCGTTGAAATCCCAATAGACGACGGCGTCTTCGGGCAGACGCGCCAAGAAATACTTGGCGAGACGTTTCGATGTCTCGAGATACAGCGGGTCTTTCGTATAACGATAAGAGAGCGCGAAGCCGTAGATGCCCCAAGCTTGGCCCCGGGTCCACGTCGACCCGTTCGTATAGCCTTGATGCGTATCGCCGCCTATCGGCGCTCCGTTCTCGGGGTTGAAGTGGAACGTATGGTAAGAGGAATCGTCGCCGCGCACCAGGAACCGGCGGCTCTTGTCGGCGTGCACGACCGCCGTTCGCCGGTAGCGATCGTCGCCCGTCTGTTGATGCGCCCAATAGAGCAGCGGCAGGTTCAGCATGCAGTCGATGATGATGCGGCCGCCGTTCACCGGGTCGCCTTCCGGACCCCAAGCTTGGATATACTGCCCCTTCTCGCGGAAGCGCGACATCAGCTTGTCCGCCGCGGCGAGCGTAAGCTGGCGGGCCGATTCGTCCTTCTCCAGCATCCACTGGGCCTTCGCAGACAGCGAATAGAGGAAGCCGATGTCATGATGGTCGAGCGCGACGCCGTTCGCGAGCCGCTGCCGGAAGCTCTCCACCGTGCGGGCCGCGGCTGACCGGTACGCTTCATCCCCGCTGTATTCGTAAGCCAGCCACAGGATGCCCGACCAGAAGCCGTCCGTCCAATCGATGTTCGGATTGAGATTCGTCGAATAGCGGCTGCCGCCTTCCCCGTCCGTGCTGACATGCGGGAATTGGTCCCCGAATTTGCCGATGTTGCTCCGCGTCTTGGCTAACGCGTCTTCGATGGCTCCTGCCCATAGACTCATGTACGATCTCTCCCTTGCGCATGATATTCTACCAAGGATTATAGTACGAACGTTCGGTTGTGTATAGTTATGTTTCTTTTTGTTCGTTTAAAAAAGGGCGAATGGACGCTGGCGACACGCAAGTAAAAACGGCTTCGCCGTCTTCCTAGACGGGTATACTTTTTTTTGGAGACGAATCTGCAAAATATAGGTGAAACTTATACTTTCTGATTCGTTAAAAAAACCGCCGCGGACATCGTCCCGCGGCGGCTCTCGCACTGGCCTGCAGCCATCAATAATATTCTCGCAGATCGACCTTCCGGCCGGTCTTCGCGCTCTCGATCGCGCCGAGCACCATCGCCATGCTCTTGATGTTGTCCCGGCAGTCGGTCTCGGCCGGACGGCCTTCCGCGAGGGAAGCGAACATCTCGTCCAGGCAGCCGTGATGGCCGGATCGGCCTTGCCAATCGAACGAAGCGGCGACGGTCTCGAGATCGCGGTGAAACTTGCCCTCCTGATCGCCGGCAGCGACGATCTCGGCATAGGGCGCGCCGTGCCCGTCCCAGATCGCGGTCCCCCGCTCGCCGGTCACGCGCCACGCCGACTCCCACGAGGTGTGCGCGCCTTCCGCGCACCAGGAGCCCCGATAGCAGAAGACGGACCCGTCCGACATCTCGTAGATGCAGATGGCGGCGGCGTTGCCTTCGTACCAGGAGCCCGGAGGATTGAACTCATGGCAGTAGACCGAGACCGGGTCCGCGCCGGTGATGAACCGGGCTTGGTCGAACGTATGGATGGCCATATCGAGGATGAGCGGGCTATCCATCGCGTCGCGGAAGCCGCCGAAGTGCGCGCCGATGAAAAAGTCCGCGCCGATATAGCCGGTCCGGCCGATCGTCCCGGAGGCGATGAGCTCGCGCAGCGCGCGGATATTCGCGTCGTAGCGGCGATTCTGCATAACGGCGAAGGAGCGGCCGCTCTCGTCCGCGATGCGGATGAGCTCGCGCGCTTCCGCCATCGTGGCCGCCATCGGCTTCTCCCCGAAGACGTGGCTGCCCGCTTGAAGCGCCGTCGAGCAGACCGTGAAATGGCTGGCCGGGATCGTGACGTCGAACACGACGTTCGCGCCCGTGCCTTCGATCGCCTGCTTCAAATCGGTATAGACGCCAACGGAGGCGAGCTGGTAGCGGTCCGCCATGGCCTGCGCGAACTCCTCCTTGATGTCGACCAGCGCGACGATCTCCGCATCCTCGCGCGCGATCGCGTACTCGACCCAAGTACGGGCCATGCCGCCGCAGCCGGCGACGACGACTTTGTATGTGCTCATTTTGCGTATGCGCTCCCTTCCTGCTTCAAGATTAGATCCGCCTAGACGCACTCACGCCGGGTTCGGGACGAAGTCTCCTCCGCGGCAGCGCTTGAGGTAGTTCAAGGCATGCACCTGTCCGGTCATCTCGAGCTCGTCCTTGTAGACCGGATCGTGCCAGCCTTCGATATCGATCGTCCCCCGATATCCCGCTTGCCGCAAAATCGTGACGACGTCTGACCAGTTCGTATCACCGAAGCCCGGCGTCCGATGCCATGCGAACGTCTTCGGGCCGTGCACGCCGTATTCCTTGACGATGTCCCAGGCGATCGTGGCGTCTTTGCCGTGGACGTGGAATACCTTGTCCACCCACTTGCGCAGCTGCGGGATCGGATCGATCAGGCTGACCATCTGATGACAAGGTTCCCATTCCAGACCGATATTGTCGGCGGGCACCGCGTTGAACATCATCTCCCAAGCCGTAGGATTGTGCGCGATGTTCCAATCCCCCGTCTTCCAGGTGCCGTCCATGTCGCAATTCTCGAATGCGATCCGAACGCCGCGGTCCGCTGCCCGCCGCGACAACTCGCCGAACACTTCAGCGAACTTCGGGATGGACTCGTCGATCGGACGGTCTGTGATCCTGCCGGTGAAGCCGGTGACCAGATCGGTGCCGAAATGAAACGCGTTGTCGATAAGCCGCTCCCAGCTCGCAAGCGTATCCGCGTTGTCCCCGGCGCCCGTCAGCGGATTGCCGAACACGCCGATGCTCGAGATGACGATGTCGCGGTCTCCGATGGCTTCGCGCACCTGCTTGGCGGTTTCAGCCAGATCGGCCGTACCGGTCGATTGCCAGTAAGTCAGTGCGAACGACTCGAAGCCGTGCGGGGCGATCTGCGGGATGACGCGGACGGCGTCGTGGCCGCCGACCAGGGTGCCGATTCTCAAGGGTTGGTACATGGTTGTGAACCACTCCTATATTAAGCTATATTAGTGACGATACCCCGATTATAGCTGGATGTTTCCGTATGTTCTCTATATAATCTTGTGGTTTTGTAGCCCGATCTTGCGAGAGAAAGGAGCGCGCCTAGATGACCCGTCCCAGCGAATTGCGCGAAGACACGTGGTTGAATGTGAACGCTTACCCTTTGAACGTGTTCCGCAACCTTTGCGCCCCGGGCGCGAGAGGAAGAAGCGCGCTTTATCTGCATTGGCACGATCACTTCGAATTGATCTACGCGGTGCGCGGAAAAGCCGTCTTCCACATCGACAGCCAGCCGTTCGAAGCCGAACCCGGGGATCTGCTGATCGTTCCTTCCGGCGCCTTGCATGTCGGATACGCCGCCGTCGAGGAGGAGATCGAATACCTGTCGATCGTCTTCAACCGTTCGCTGCTCGGCGGTCTCCCTTTCGATCCGGCGCATGAACGGTTCCTGACCCCCTATCTCGAAGGGCAGCTCCGGTATCCGATCCGGCTGGACGGCGCGGCTGCACAGAACGCCCCTTTCCGGGAGCAGGTGCACCGACTGGTCGAGGAGTTCGAGCGCAAGCCGCGCGCGTACGAACTCGCGGTCAAGGCGCATCTGTACCTGCTGTTCACGCTGCTGTCGCGCGCCTACCTGCCCGAACGGGGATCGGACGGCCCGCTTGCCGCCGGCGGCAAGCGCATGGAGCGGTTCAAGCAACTGATCCTGCACATCGAATCGCACTACGCGGCCAAGCTGACGGTGAACGACGCGGCCAAGCTCGTCAACCTGAATCCTTATCATTTCTGCAAGATCTTTAAAAACGCCACCGGCCGCACCTTCATCGACTACGTCAATCAGCATCGCATGAACGTGGCCGAGCGCCTGCTCGGCGAAGGCGATCTGACCGTCACCGAGGTCGCGGAGCGCGTCGGCTGCGGCAATCCGAACTATTTCACGAAAATGTTCAAGCAATACAAAGGGCGAACCCCCTCGCAGGCGCGGCGGTCGGAGTAGGGGCGGATGGAGATTGACTGAGGGCGAAAGCTGAGGGTGAAGCCGACGGCGGATAGCCGATGATGGAGAATGCGGCGGGCGGATTGGCTGAGGAAAGAGAACGAAGACGAGTGGAAAAAGCCATCGTTCGCGCGATAGCGGGACGGGCTAGGAGCGTTTCGTGGTCGCCAGGCGGCGAATGTAGGTAGTCTATTTACCTACATCGGCGGAATTTTGGCTGCTGCGGCGAATGTAGGTAGTTTATTTACCTACATTGGCGGAACTTTGGCTGCTGCGGTGAATGTAGGTAGTTTATTTACCTACATTGGCGGAACTTTGGCTGCTGCGGCGAATGTAGGTAGTTTAATTACCTACATCGGCGGAATTTTGGCTGCTGCGGCGAATGTAGGTAGTTTAATTACCTACATTGGCGGAATTTTGGCTGCTGCGGCGTTCTCACCCTTCGTCATCAAACAGAAGCCGCCCCCGCAACCCGGGAACGGCTCCAATCACCAACATCTTGCTATCCGCCTTCATGCGCGGCGGTCGCGCGGTCTTTGCCCTTGTCGGACTCGCCGGCGTTCTTGTTCGCGGCTTCGCGGTCCTGCCGCATCTCCTCGACCGTCTTCACCTTCAGGCGTGCGGCACCCTGATACCCTTCGCGGGTCGGCAGCAGATTGCCGGACGCGAGGCGCGCCTTCGCTTCGGCGATGGCCGGGCCGTATTGCGGCAGCCACTTCTCCTGCGCGACGAGCATCTCGTCGACCATCTGCCAGATCTCCTTCGGGTTGCACACCGCGCCGACGAGCGGATCCATCATGAACGCCTGGCGCAGCAGCTTGTCGTCGCCGCTTACGGCCGCTTCTACGGCGAGGCGCTGTACCGAAATGCTGACGTTGCAGACGGCGGCGGGGCCGAGCGGCAAGTCGCCGATGCGCGGCATCGACACGCCGTTGCGGTCGACGTAGCCCGGCGCTTCGATGATCGCGTCGGCCGGCAGATTCGCGATGACGCCGTCGTTCACGACGTTGAAGTGTCCGCGGTAGACGCGACCGGTCTCGAGCCCTTCGATGATGTAGGAGCCGTGCTCGTGGCTGCGTTCGGAAGCTTCATACTTCAGCGCCGGATCCTTCATCCAGTTCGGGAAGTCCGTCTCGAACCAGTTGCGGCCTTCGGTGCAGACGCGCAGGTAGCCGCCGGTCTCGCCGTTGATCCAGCTGCCCAGGTCGATCCAATCGTTGATCTCGTCCGGACGCTTGCGATACCACGGGACGTATTCGCTCAGGTGGCCGTTCGACTCGGTGCTGTAATAGCCGAAACGGCGCAGCATGTCGATGCGCACCTTTTCCGTACGGCTGAAGTCTTCGTGCTTCTCGAACGCCTCCAGCAGCTTGCCGGTCAGGTCCTCGCCGTTGTGCCGGATCTGAACGTACCACGTCTGGTGGTTGATGCCCGCGCAGACGATATCGACGTCCTCCGTCTCGAGCCCGAACGCTTGCGCGATCTGCCAATGGCCGCCCTGCACGCCGTGGCACAGGCCGATCGTCCGTACGCCGCCGTACTTGTTGCACGCCCAGGTGAGCATCGCCATCGGGTTCGCATAGTTGAGCAGCGTCACGTCCTCGGCGGCGACTTCGCGAATATCCTTGCAGATGCTCAGCATCTCCGCGATGCCGCGCTGCCCGTACATGATGCCGCCCGCGCACAGCGTATCGCCGACGCACTGGTCGACGCCGTACTTCAGGGGAATGTCGACGTCCGTCGCGAACGCCTCCAAGCCGCCGACGCGGATGGTGCAGATGACGTATTTGGCGTCCTTCAGCGCCGTCCGGCGATCGGTCGTGGGCTGAATCCGGATGGACAGGCCGTTCTCCCGAATATCCCGTCGGCACAGCTCCGTCACCATGTCCAGGTTATGCCGATTGATATCCGTAAACGCAACTTCCACGTTGTGAAATTCGGGCACGCTGAGCAGATCGCGCAGCAATCCGCGGGTGAACCCGATGCTCCCCGCTCCGATGAATGCAATCTTGAACGACATGATCTCGATCAACCTCCGTCTAGGTTTTGGCCTCCCCCAAATTGTAAACGCACCCGGACGGAAAGCGTGATCAAGATCGTGACTTCCTGGGACGGAGACTTGTCAAAAATCGCAGCTTTTTTACGATTCGCCCTGCCAGCTCTGGGTCGCGACCGATTGGCGAAACGAGACGGGCGTCCGCCCCGTATATTTTTTGAACAGCACGTGGAAATACTGCCGGCTCGCCACCCCGACGTATTCGGAGATGTCTGCCACCGGAATGTCGGTGTGGAGCAGCAGCATCTTGGCCTTCTCCATCCGATGGGCGGTCAGATACTCCGTTAGCGTCTGCCCCGAATGCGCCCTGAAAATGCGCTGCAAGTAGCTCGGGTGCAGGTTCACGGCGCCCGCGATATCCTTCACCTGAATATCGCGGTCGTAGTTCTGCTGCATGAATGCCATCGTCTGCCGGACGTACCAATCCGCCGCGGGCAGGCCGCTCTCGATCTGCGCCGAGCGCAGCCGCGCGATCCGCACGAGCAGCTGCGCGAGCAGCAGCTGCGCCAGCATGCCCGCGTCCGCGCTCTGTAGGTCCAGCTCCAGCACGAGGCTTTTCAACGTATGATACACTTCGTCCGGATCGCTCAGCACGAGGTACGGATCGGGCGCCCGGATCAAGCCGACGAGCGGCGCGTCCTCGGCCGCGAGCCGGCGAAGCGAAGGGATGACGCCCTGGCTTGGGGTCAGCCCGAATTCCACGTTGAGCATCCGGCAAGTCTTGTCCACCTGCAGCCGGTGCGGCACGTTCGCGTTCAAGATGATGAACTCGCCCTTCTTGAGCGCGACCGATTCGTGCCGGCCCTCTCCCGTATGCAGCACGACGCGGCAGGAATCCGACATAACGTACATGATCTCGGTCGAGTCGTGGGCGTGGTAGGCCATATCGTAGGCCGACCATTGCTTGAAGTAATACGCGTGAACGCGGGGCCGGTACTCTCCGTCTAGCCATTCCGCGTGAAACAAGCCGCCGCCGTGCGCCATATCCTGCCGTCGCCTCCGCTCTTCGCAACCTTCGTCTCTTCATCATAATCGATGACGACGCCGAAGTGGAACCGAACGCTTGAATCACGTATACTAAGTAGGACGGATAATCGACAGAAGGTGACTATATTCATGGATGAATTGAAGCAGGCTTACGACGTACTCGGCCTTTCTGAAAACGCAGACAAAGAAGAATTGGAGAATCGCTATTACATCCTCGTCCGCCGGGCCCGCGCGCAGAAGATGCGCGAAGGCGACGCGGAGGACGGCGCCCTGCGCGTCGACGAAGAGGCGATCAGCCGCGCTTACCGCTACATCAAAGACTACGAGGAGACGCAGGCGAAGGCCGCGTTCACGGAACAGAACTACGGCAAGTACAAGAAGATGGCCGGACGCGCGCAAAAATGGGACCATTTCCTGCACTATTACAAATTCCATATTCTCGGCGGCATCCTGCTCCTGATCGCGATCGGTTACGGCATCAAGAGCTACGTCGACCACAAGCACGAGCAAGCGGAGCTCGCCAAGCTGCCGCCCGCGAACTTGTCGGTCATGTTCTATGGCAACTATTTCTACGGCGACGGGATGGCCGCCGACACCAAGCCGCTGGGCGAAGACATCCTGAAGCAGTTCCCGGACTGGCAGCGCGTGATCGCGGATCTCACCTACGTGCCTTCGGATACGAAGAGCGAGCAGGACATGGCGCTTATCCAGAAGAGCATGCTCGTCCTCATGACCGACAAGTCGGACTTGTACATCATGGATAAGCTGAACTTCGCCAAGCTCGCGCCGCAGGGCGCGCTGAAGCCGCTGGACGGCGAGAGCGGCATCCCCGCCGATCTGCAGATGAAGTCCAAGACCGAGGAAGACACCTCCGAGCATGTCTACGGCGTCGATCTGTCCGGGACGACGATGGCGAAGGAGCTGGGCGTGAACGGCACGGAATTCATCGCGGGCATCCGCGCGAACGCGAAGCATCCGGAAGAGGCGCTGACGTATATCAAGCATTTCGAGGCGAAGAAATAACGAGCAAAAAAGCAGGCCCGACGGCCTGCTTTTTTGCGTGAACGGTGGGGTGATGCAGCGTTAACCGCACTCCGCGGTTATCTCCCCTGCAAACGCCCCTCCAGCAACCGAGATAACCGCACTCCGCGGATACCTCCCCTGCAAACGCCCCTCCAGCCACCGAGATAACCGCACTCCGCGGTTATCTCCCCTGCAAACGCCCCTCCAGCCACCGAGATAACCGCATTCCACGGTTATCTCCCCTGCAAACGCCCCTCCAGCAACCGAGATAACCGCATTCCGCGGTCATCTCCCGCTCAACTCCCCCTTGGCCGCCATGATTACCGTATTTGGCGGTCATCTCAGACGCCTCTTTGTCAAATCATGGGTTACAATTTGAGCGCAATCGGGTAATCATCCATTACTCATGTTTAACCAAAACGGTTCAGGAGGCGATCATCGTGTTCGTTCATGGCAAACGCATCGGCCGGAAGCTGTTCGTGAAGACCCGCTCCGGCGACTGGCTCCAATTAAAGTCCATTCATCACCCTTAACGAGACGGTTCCCCCAGCTTGCCGAACAGATCCCGGAACACGCCGTCCCGATGGACGTAGCGCACGCAGCGGATCGGATGCCGGTCCGGATTCGGCGGTCCCCATCGTCCGTCCTCCGCGAGGATCGGACTCGGAACGAGCTCGCTCGGCGTCCAGTCCTCGTTCACGAGATAGGCGATCGTGGAGATGTCCCAGATCACCCGCGAATAGGCGAAATGATCGGGACTGCACTGCTCGAAAGTGTCGTACAAATAGCTGCCGACCGCGCCTTGCAATTTGACGTACTCCCGTATCTCGGACAACGTCGTAGCCAGATGCGAGGCGACGCCCATGCACGGGATCAGAACGAGCGGCACGCCGCTGTCCAGCAGGACCCGCGCGGCGTGACGATCCTGATGCATGTTGAACTCGCGCGTATCCGGCCAATGCAGCGCATGGCCGCCCAGCCACACGACCACGATGCGCCGGATGATGCCGGGCTCCATCAGGATCGCGGACGCGACGTTCGTAATCGCGCCGATGGCCACCACGTGGAGCGGGTCGTCCTCCCGCGAAGCCATGGCGCGCGACACGAGATCGCGCGCCGCTTCGCTGTCTACGGGCGACTGCGCCTCCGGCAGGTACGTCTCCGACCCGCGGAACCTGGGGACGTCCGCCATCTCCGGCAGCAGGCCGGCGATCTTCTCCAGTTCCCTGTAGCTCTTCTCCATGCCGTCCTTCGGACCGTCCGACAGCTCGTTGTGGAAGGGCGCCGCGTAGAACGCCTCCACCCTGACCCGCTCCGGCGAACGCATCGCGTAGACGACGGCGAATTGGTCGTCGATCTCGTTAAACGTGTCGGTGTCCAGCACCATGCGGACGGTTCCTTTGGGATGCGCGAGACGCGTTTGCAGCGTCTCGGGCGTCAGCTTCGGATAAGATATCGTCATGCGCTTGCCTCCTTGGCGGGCGATAATCGGCAGCGCTTGCAAGCCGTCGTCCCGTCTTCTATGATTTGGTTAAAGGTAAATCCATCATAGCGGACGGGACGCCGATTGTTTTTCACTTTCCGGCGATGATTTTGCATGATCTGGCTTTTTCCCGTTCGACGATGTCCATGAGGTGATCTCTATCCAAGCGCAGCTTGATTTTCTATTCGAAGCCCGGCACGAGCCCCGGTCCGCCGTTCCCCTGCACCGGCACGGCTGCCATGAACTCGTCTACTATGCGCGGGGCGCCGGGACGACCCGCATCGGAGACACCGGCTACCGTTACGCGCCCGGCACCTATGCGCTCATCGCGCCCGGCATTCCGCACGACGAGCGCCGCGAAGACGCGACGGAGGTCGTCTGCGTCGGCTTCACGCTCCCGGACGGCACCCAAGCGCCGCTTCGAACCGGCTTGTACGCCCCGGCCGTCGCTTCGGCGATCGCAGACACGCTCTCTCAGTTGCTGGAGGAGATGCGAGGGAAGAAAGCCTTTTACGAGAGCCAGTTGAATCTGCTGACCGGCCAGCTGCTGATCGCGCATCTGCGGCATGTCGGCGCGCCCGAATCGGAGCTTCCGGACCGTAGGCTCGCATACGCCCGCAACTATCTGCACGAGCACTACAACCAGAAGGTGTCGATCGAAGCGCTCGCCGATATGGCCGGCTACAGCTATCATCACTTCCGCCATCTGTTCCGTAGGCAATACGAGCGATCCCCGATCCAATACCTGTTCGAGATCCGGCTCGAACAAGCCCGCCAGCTGCTGAAGCACACCGAGCTGTCCGTCTCGGAGATCGCCCTGCGCTGCGGCTTCTCGACCGACGCCCAATTCTGCACGATGTTCAAGCGGGAGATGGGCGAGCGTCCGCTCGCTTACCGCCGGGCACCTTACGGCAATACCTTGTTCAAGCCGGTCTGATGCTAGGGGGAGACAAGCCCCGCCATGCGCTTTCGCTCCTCGAATCGTCTAGCGCGGCGCCTCCCCGGCGCCATGCCGCCTAGAGCGCGACCGCCGTCCCCCCCTCGCGCGCCTTCCCGTTTTCTCCTTCGGCACCGGTTATTCCCATCATTAAGATCCCCTCAAATTTTCTATCCCAATTTCCCTCCCATGCTATACTTCCCCTGTATTCCAAACTTATCTACCCCAGGAGGAAACGATGATTAACAGACATTCCTTGCGCAAACTAGCAATCGGTGCCGCCTGCTTCGCCATGATCGCTACCGCCGGCGTTATCGGAGAACCGCGGGGCGCGCATGCCGCAACCGCATCTTCGGACGTTCAAATAACCGCGACCGCTTCTCAAAAAGCGGACAAGCTCATCGCCTTCGCCAAGTCGATGCAAGGCAAGGTTCGCTATAAATTCGGGGTGAACAGCCCCAGCACGTTGACGTTCGACTGCTCTTCCTGGACCAAGTACGTCTTCGGCAAGCAAGGCGTCTCGCTCAAGTGGGGCACGAAGTCGCAGAGCAAGCAAGGCAGCTACGTGGCCAAGAGCAATCTGCGGAAGGGCGACTTGATCTTCTTCAGCGTGAGCAAGCCCGGCCAGATCAACCATGTCGGCATCTACATCGGCAACGGCCAATTCATCCACAACACGACGGGTTCGAAGAGCGGGGTCGTCATCAGCAACCTGAACTCGGGCAATTACCCGAAACGCTACATCACCGCTCGGCGCGTCCTCTAACGTCATCCCGAAGCGGCAACGGGCAGGAGAATCGCCAGCGATGCGGCGTTTGGGCAGGAGAATCGCCAGCGATGCGGAGTTGGGCAGGAGATTCGCCGACGATGCGGATTTTGGGCAGGAAATTCGTCGACGATGCCGAACTTAGCTATTAAACGAATCGACGAATGCGAGGAATCCGCCCATGACGACATCCGCTAACGCCGCGTTAGTGATCATTGACGCTCAAGTCGCGATGTTCACGTACGAAGGCATGAAGCTGCATGACGAGGAAGCCGTGCTCGAACGGTTGGCCGGCCTGGCGAACCGGGCGCGCGCAGCGGGCACACCCGTCGTCTTCATCCAGCATACCAGCCACGACGGCGACGAATTCCAGGAAGGCAGCGACACCTGGGAGCTCCATCCCGCGTTGGGCGTGATCGGCGGCGACATCGTCGTGCGGAAGCCGACTTGCGACGCCTTTCACGAGACGGACCTGCACGACATTCTGCAAGAGCGGAACGTGGGGAATCTCGTCATCGCCGGCATGCAGACCGACTTCTGCGTCGACACGACGTCCCGCCGCGCCTTCAGCCTAGGCTATGACACCGTGCTCGTCCGAGACGCCCATAGCACGTTCGACCGCGGGCAGCTCACCGCCGCCCAGATCGTCGCCCATCACAACAGCGTGCTCGGCAGCAGCTTCGTCCGACTGCTATCGGCGGACGACATCGTTTTCTGATTCGCGGGACCGACCGATCCGCCGCACGACCGACGCCCTCCCTGGCCGAACGCCATGGCGAGGGCGTTTCGTTTGGGTCCGGCGCTGATTCGAACCTCCGAGATCGGGTATATAGGACTATCCCGCCGATACGGAGGTTCGACTATGCCTTTGGCCTTCTTGTTCGTGCTCTGCCTGACGGATGTCATCGCCGCGGCCGCCATGCTGGCGACGGATTACAACACGGGCATCGGCATCGTCATGATCGTGGCCGGATGCCTCGTTTCGTTCGCCGGACTCTTATACGCCGCCCAGGTCCAGGTCTGGCCACAGGGCCGCTCCCGCTGCGCGGGGCGGACGGCGTCCCGCCGTTGACGGCGCCGCTAAGCCATGGACCGCCTGTTTGGACGACAAGCCGATTTCTTTCGGCGGATCGTCCAAACAGGCGGTTTTCACGATGGATGACGGCTCGATATTCCCTCTACTTCGAAGTGACGGCGCGACGAACAAAACCCTTTGCCCGTTCGCGCGTATACAATGAGGTAGCTATTCACGACTGATGCCAAGAGGTGCGCGCTTGAACAAGTGGTTCCTAACGATCCTATACCTGGTCGTATCCGTCTTCCTCACCCGCTTCATCCCGTTCTCTTCCTATTTCCGCAACCTGGACACGATGATTCACGAGTTCAGCCATGCCCTGGTCACCTTGCTGGTGTCTGGCCGCGTGCTGCGGATCGAGCTTCATGCCGACCACAGCGGCGTCACCTACTCGATGATTCCGTCTTCCTGGGGGCAGCTGCTCGTCTCCATGGCCGGCTATGTCGGAGCGTCTCTGTTCGCCCTCCTGATGTTCAAGCTTCACAGCCGACAGCAGCAGAAGCTCGGCCTTGGCCTGATCACGGGCATCGCGCTGATCATGCTGCTCCTATACGTTCATTCGGGCTTCGGCGCGTACTGGCTGGCGGGCTTCATCGCGCTGAACGTATTCGCCTTCTTCGTACGCCCCGCGTTCCGCAACTTCTACTACCTGCTGCTAGCCTTCCTCAGCTTGGAGGAATCGGCGATGGGACCGTTCTCCTTGGCCATGTACGCGTTCGAGGATTCGGCGCGGGCGGGCGACGCCACGAATCTGCAGCACTATACCGGCCTGCCGGCGCTGGTTTGGAGCATCGGGTTCACCCTCTTCGCCCTCTGGTGCGCGACGCTCGCGCTGCGCATCTTCTCCAAGGAGAAGGGCGGCAGGAGCGCGTCCGCGCTCTCCGTCTAAAGTCGTTTGACCGGCCAACTGGACTACGCGTCATCGGCTGAGCGCCGCGTGCTCGACTGGCATCGGAGACGGATCCGCAGCGGCAAGACGAGACGAATCCTTCCGGGTTCACGACAAAAAGACCGGCTTCGCAGCGGGGCCACTGAAAAAGTCC
>NZ_JACJVP010000054.1 GCF_014212125.1 Cohnella nanjingensis | reverse complement strand
CCTGCCGGACGGCCTTTTTTTTACGAAAATGGTCTTGGCCATTATCGCTTTCAGGGCTTACACACCTAATCATCGTAGGGAATATTCGTCTTCGGTTGGGCAAAGGTCGCCCGGAATTCATCGGCCGGGACCTGTCCGGTGTTACTCGCCGGTGGCGTTTGATGGTACTCGCTGATGGTGCTTGATGGTGGTGCTTGCTGGTGGTGCTTTCTCGTGGTGGCTGCTCCCCAATAAATTGTATTCATACAACTTATTTGGCTCCCAACGGCGGAGAAGAGGCATTTACTTGCAAACGTACAACTTATTCAGTAGAAAATCGAAAAATATTCAAAAAATGGCCGATTTAGTTGTACGTTTACAACTTATTGATCGATATGAAGGTCATACTGCGGAAAAAGTTGTACATTTACAACTGTTCGGTCGGCGTTGGAGGTCCGGAGGTCTGGAGGTGCGAAGGTCCGGAGGTCAGGAAGTCCGACAAATCTATGATGACGGAACTATAGGTGCTTAGAATGTCAGAATGTCCGCTTACCACCAAATATGAATCTGATAGGCCAAATAGATTTTATCGTTGCAGCTCNNTTTCATTATAGCCTGTGACCTGGAAGATGCGTGTTTTTTGCGCTTATGCGAATTGAATCGAGCGGCAGAGAGGGCGTGGCGAGAGGGAATCGCGCAACGATTCTCTTCGTTTCGAGCGCCCTCGATCCCGTCCGCGAAGTTCCGCGAGGCCTTCGAATTCCGAATCGGCAAAATTCGGGTTCGTGAGCCTTTTTTTCCTGTTTTTCTCGCAACTTTTGGTAGATTCGCGCGTCTAATTATCGTGGACATGCCCTGGGAGCGGCGTTCTCTCTCGCGAAGCGCCGATTTCCGCGGGGAGCTGGCGTTTTCATCGGGAACGGCACAAAATTATTCGACACCGAGGTGAAGCATGAAGTACTGGGTTTCTTTATTGTTCGTCGTCTCCATGCTGTTCATGACCGCGGGTCTCGCTTCCGCAGCGACTCCCGTACCCAAGTTGGTCCTGGACGGCAAGGAATTAGCGCCCGAGGAGCCGCCGGCGTTGATCAACAGCCGGGTCATGTTGCCGGTTCGCGTCGTCGGGGAGAACCTGGGGTACATAGTAGATTACGAGAAAACGAAGAAAGTCGTCACCGTCAAGAGCGGCAGCACGACCATCGTCATGACAGTGGGCAGCAAGACCGCGACGGTCGACGGCAAGAAGGTGGCGATCGAAGCGCCGCCCCTCTTGACGAAGTCGGGCCGGACGATGGTTCCGCTGCGCTTCATCAACGACAACTTCGGCGCGACCGTCTATTGGGACAACGCGGCCAAGACCGCCTTCATCTACAGCGCGAGCGGCGAAGGCAATCCGGGCGGCGGGGATAACGGCGGCGCGGGCAGCGGCGGCAACGGCGGCGGAACCGGCAACGGTGGCGGCACGGGCTCGGACGGCGGCGGGCTGATCGGCGTAGTCGATCCCGACGAGGGCGGCGGCGCGACGGACGGCGGCAGCGTGACGCCGCCGACGGATACGCCGGCCAGCGTCATCCACAGCGTACGCTTCGACGGCGACACGATCGTCTTGAAGTACGACGGCGCTGTCGCGCCGACCGCGAGCGTGCTGACCGGTCCGGATCGCATCGTGGTGGATCTGCCGGGGTCGGACTTCGCTTCGGACTTCGATCCGGCGCTTCCGGCCGATCCGGCGCTCGGCAAGACCGGCGAGCTTGCGGTGAGCGGACACGCCGCCTTGCAGAAGATCCGGTATTCGCTCTACGCGGATAAGCCGAAGACGCTGCGTTTCGTCTTGGACATGAGCCAGAAATGGAACTACGAGATCCAGAACGATACGGCCGCCGGCGAGGTGAAGATTCTCCTCAAGCAGCCGGATCAGCAGCAGCCGCAACCGGGCAACGGCACTTATACGGTCGTACTCGACGCCGGCCACGGCGGATCGGATCCCGGCGCGATCAGCGTCGGCGGCAAGTCGGAGAAGACGTTCAACCTGAGCGTCATTCTGAAGGTACAAGCGCTGCTGGCGGGCGATCCGCGGCTGAACATCGTCCTGACGCGTTCCGGGGATACGTTCCCGTCGCTCTCGGACCGCTACAACCTGGCGAACTCGATCGGCGCGAACCTGTTCCTGTCGGTTCACGCCAACAGCAACCCGAAGAACAC
The DNA here is from genome assembly GCF_014212125.1 of Cohnella nanjingensis. GTDB lineage: Bacteria > Bacillota > Bacilli > Paenibacillales > Paenibacillaceae > Cohnella > Cohnella nanjingensis. The sequence continues at coordinate 6,825 of NZ_JACJVP010000054.1, read as the reverse complement.
GATCAAGGGAACGGAAGTGTACTACTCCCGTGACGCGAGCCTCGCGTTCGCCAACGTCGTGCACCAATACGCGACGACGGCAGGAGGCCTGCAGGACCGCGGCGTCTTGAAGAAGAGCCTCGCGGTTACGCGCGAGACGGTCATGCCCGCCGTGCTGTTCGAAGCCGGATATCTGTCCAACTCGGACGAAGAGAAGGTTCTCTTCACCGAAGACTTCCAGAACCGGGTGGCGGCAGGGTTGGCCCAAGCGGTCAAAGCCTATTTGAATTTGACGTAACGCCGCGGGCATAGTCTTCGCCCGCGCGGACAAACGAACCCAAGGAGAGAAGAGACGATGTCGTTGAAGTCGCGGGGCAAAGTTTGGGTTGGACTCATCATGATTTTAACGCTCGTATGGACGGGAGCCGGCTGGCCGGCTCCTTCGGCGTCGGCGGCTGCCAAGACGCCTTTCAGCGACGTGACGGCCGGCCATTGGGCCGAGAAGCATATCGCCAAGCTGGCGCTGCAAGGCCTGGTTCTGGGCGACAAGGGCAAGTTTAACCCGACCGGCGTCTTGAGCCGCGAAGACGCGGTCATCATCGCGATCCGCTTTATGGGCCTCGAAGAAGAAGCCAAAGCGAGCGGCGCGTCCGCTTTCCCGAGCACCTTCTACGTGGACGATTACGCAAAGCCTTACGTCAACTACGCGATCAAGCAGAAGCTGTTGACGAGCGAACAGTTCGCTCTGGCGGAGAAGGAAACGACGGTCAAGTGGGGCAAGGCGCCCGCAACCCGCGAATGGATCTCCCGCCTGCTGGTCCGCGCGATCGGCAAGGAAGCCGACGCCGTCGCTTCCGGCGGCAAGGCGACGACGTTCGCCGACAACGCCGCGATCGACAGCACCCTGCTCGGCTACGTCAACGTGGCGGTAGCCGAAGGGCTCGTCAAAGGCGTGGACGGCAACAAGTTCGATCCGAAGGCGAGCGTGAACCGCGCGACGATCGCGACGCTGTTCAGTCGCGCGGAGTCCAAAGTGCAGGTGGCCTATCCGGGCCAGGCTTCGGGCATGGTCCTGACCGTCGCGCCGGACAAAGTGTCGCTGCTCCACTCGGACGGCACGACGACGGCTTACGCGATTACGGACAGCACGCTCTTCTCGAACAGCGACTCCGAGTCGCTGACGGGAGCCGAGAGCTTGAAACTGTACGGTACAGCCATCGTGATCGGCAACAGCAACGGCTCGGCCGCCTATATCGAGCAGACGGACAACACGGCCAAAGCCAAGACGATCCAAGGCAAGGTTATCGTCGTCAGCACGAGCAAGCACGAGATCAAGCTGCTCGAAGGCGAAGAAGTGAACGACTACGCGTACGACGCGGCCAATCTGCCTAGCGTCACCGACGCGGAGAACAACAAGATCGCGCTGGCGGACATTCCGGCAAACTCGGAAGTCTCCTTGCTGGTCGACACTTATCGCAGCGCCGGCAAGGTGCTGGCCGTGAAGCTGAAGCAATCCGCGGTCACGAAGAACGGCCAGGGCACGGTTACGGCGGTCGACTTGACCAGCCGTACGCTGCAGGTGAAGGACGCCGCGACTGGCGTAACGGAATCCCGCGTCGTATCGGGCACCGCTACGATCCAATTGAGCGACGGTAGCTACGCGAAGCTGGACGCGGTCAAAGTCGGGGATACGGTCTCCTATGCGATCGTGAACGGCTCCGTCACGACGCTGACCGTCAGCAAGTCCGCGACGGCCGGCACGATCGAAGGCACCCTCTTCAAGGTCGATACCGCCGCGCAGACCGTCCAATACACGACGAGCGCGAATCCGAACAAGATCACCGGTCTCGTCTATCAGACGAACGTCGCGGTCAAAGTCGGCGGCGTGAAAGACGCCACGCTGGCGGACCTCCTCACCGGCGATCCGCTCGTGCTCACGCTGGACGGCGAAGGCAAGGTCGCGACGATCGAAGTCGCGAGCCGATCGGTCCAATACGCCAACGGCTCGGTAATCTCTTCGTATGACAACGACGCCAAGGTACTGGTCGTGAAGGACGCCTACGGCAATCCGAAGGTATTCACCCTGGGCACGAACGTGCGCTACGACCTGAACGGCACGCGCATCACGCTCGAAGCGGCGTACCCGCAGCTCTACAAAGGCAAGAAGGTAGACATCGCCTACTCCGGTTCGAACGTCGTATCGTTGTCCTTCGTCGCCAGATATTCCGGCACGGTCTACGAGAACAATACATCGAGCCGCATTCTGCGCGTCCAACTCGACAACGGCACGATCGTGAACCTGCCGTACGTCAATCCGACCGTCGAGATCTACGGCGCCGGCTACAAGACGTATTCCGACGTCGCCGTCGGCAGCAAAGTGACGGTCCTGCTGAACGCGACCCAGGATCAAGCGGCCACGATCCAAGTGACGCGCACGATTCAGGCCGAAGTTACCGCGGTCGACGCGGCTTCGGGCAAGCTCAGCATCAAGCGCAGCGAAGGCTACGCGGACGAGTGGGTACTCGGCTCCGGCGTCTCGCTGAAGGACGAGGACAACAACAACGTCACGCTGAGCAAGTACACGTCAGGCACGCTGATCAATGTCACGTTCCAAGGCAATACGCCGGTCGCGGTCAAGAGCGTCTCGGTCGTCTTCGGCCGCGTGACCGCCATTGACACTTACGGCGCGGCGCTCGAGGTTCAATCGGGCGCAGGTACGCCGGTCCGCATTCCGGTCGGCGCCAACGCCGCCGTCGTCAAGACGGGCACGACGTATACGTCGCTCGCGACCGTTCAACGTGACGACCGCGTCGAGATCCGCAAGGACGAGAACGACCGGAACGTGATCACCATCATCCCGTCGACGCGCCGCTTCTTCGGGTATGCGGATGCGACGACGAACACGCTGTACTATAAGCTGGATTCGTCCACACAGGATTCCTATGTGACGCTGTCTCCGAAGTTGTACCTGCACAAGGACACGGCGATCATCCCGCTGTCGGAGCTCCGTGCCGACGACGTGATTACCGTATACGTCCTGCGCGGCAAAGCGGTGGAGATCGTGAAGCAATAAACGCATATGGCGTACAAAGGGTTGAGCAGACGATCGGTCTGCTCGACCCTTTTTTCGTCGTGGGACGGCGGTCGCGATACTAGGGGAGTAAGGAGCGAGCTCTGCGCTAGGATGGCGCAAACTTGAAGTCGCGGCCTGCGGCTTCCGTCAAGGGGAAGCGCCGTCCGGGATCGATCCGGCGAAACGGGGCTTGCGACGGAGGCGCAATCGTTCCATGTCATGACGTATAAGGAGAGAACGCATATAAGGAAGGGACGCCGTTCCTCTTCTCGGCACCTCGACCCGGAATCGCAGATCCGGGAGGAAGCGAATAAGGTGAAGGGAGGCTGCCCCTCAAGGGGACGACAGGCGTCGATGCTTGTCGGTGCCGCGAACTTCCGTTAAACTATAATGATGAAAATAATAGGATTCTTTCTGGATCATGCAGGATGTATAAGCTTCATGCCTATCCATTTCCGTATGACCGACGATAAAAACGTGTTGCCCGCTTCCGAAAAGACGGCAAACCCGTTTTTACTTGGAGCAAAGAGAAGGAGTTAGCCGCGATGAACGCCACGAAGATGAGACACATCTTGGACACGATCGCCGACATGTTCCCGGACGCGCACTGCGAATTGAATCACCGCAATCCGTTCGAGCTCACGATTGCCGTGCTGCTGTCCGCGCAGTGTACCGACGAGACGGTCAACAAGGTGACGGCGACGCTGTTCGAGAAGTACCGCAGCCCGCACGATTACTTGAACGTTCCCTTGGAGGAACTGGAGAACGATATCCGCCGGATCGGCTTGTTCCGCAACAAAGCCGCCAATATCCAGAAGCTGTGCCGCATCCTGATCGACCGCTACGACGGCGAAGTGCCGCGGGAGCACGCGGCGCTGACGGAACTGCCGGGCGTCGGCCGGAAGACGGCGAACGTCGTCGTCTCCAACGCCTTCGACGTGCCGGCGATCGCAGTCGATACGCACGTGGAGCGCGTATCGAAGCGTCTCGGCGTCGCGAAGCCGGACGACAGCGTGCTCGAAGTCGAGAAACGGCTGATGAAGCTGGTGCCGCGCGAGGAGTGGACGATCACGCACCATCGGCTCATCTTCTTCGGCCGCTACCACTGCAAGGCGCAGGGGCCGAAGTGCGAGATTTGCCCGCTGCTGGACGTCTGTCCGGAAGGCAAGAAACGGATGAAGGCCGCCGTGCGGCAAAGCGAACGCGAGCAGCTGGAGAAAGCCAAGACGAAGAAGGTTGGACCCGCCAAGGCGAATGCCGGCAAAGCCGGAAACGCGAAGCCGACGCCGGCTAAGGCCAAAGCGGGGAAAGCCCTGGGCGGAGCGAAGGCTCCCGGGTCGGCCGAAGCCGAACGGACGAATGTACGGCATGACGATGCGGCGAGGGCGCAAGGAGGCGAGAACGCATGAAGACATCGGATATCGGGATCGCTCCCCTCGAACAAGCCGAAGCCGCGAAGCGGTACGCGGAAGCGCTCCGCCGTATGGCGTCGCAGGCGGCGCAGGCCGGAGACGCGACGCAAGCGGGCAAATTCGAAGAGCTTGCGGAAAAGCTGGAGGCAGGCGTACTGACGATCGCGTTCTGCGGACATTTCTCGGCGGGCAAGTCCACGCTGGTGAACGCGCTCTGCGGCGAGCGGCTGCTGCCTTCCTCGCCGATCCCGACGAGCGCGAACGTCGTGACGATTCGCAACGGCAAGCCGGGCGCGCATGTCGTCTTCCGGGGCGCCGACGGCTCCGTAAAGGAGACGCCGGATCTGCCCGTGGAGCAGTTGTCCGCCTTCGCGGTAGACGGCGAAGGGGTCGCGGCGATAGACGTGTCGTACCCGGTGCCCCTGCTGGGCGACCGAATGGCGCTCGTGGACACGCCAGGGGTCGACTCGACGGACGGCGCCCATCGCGCGGCGACGGAGTCGGCGCTGCATCTGGCCGACGTCGTCTTCTATGTGACGGATTACAACCACGTGCTGTCCGAAGTGAACTTCCGCTTCCTCCGCACGCTCCATCAATGGGGCAAGCCGACCTACGTCATCGTGAATCAGGTCGACAAGCACCGGGAGAGCGAGGTGTCGTTCGCCGCCTTCCGGGAAGGGATCCGCACCGCCATGCAAGCTTGGCGGATCGAACCCGCGGGCCTGCTGTTCCTCTCGCTCCGCGAGCCCGGCCATCCGCTGTCGCAGCAGGGCGAGCTGGTGCGGATCATGGAGGCGCTCAAGCCTCTGACCGAACCGCTCATGCTGCACAGCGCGGCGCGATCCGCACGGTATCTGGCCGAGGAGCACCGCGCCTGCTTGCGGCAGACGAACGCGGAGGCGCGCGAAGGGCTGCTCGCGGAACTGGGCGGCGGAGAAGCGCTCGCGGCGCTGGAGCGGAAGCGGGCGGAGCTGGAGCAGGCGATCGCCGCGGTCGAGTCGGCCGGGGAACGCGACATGGCGCGTTGGAAAGAAGAAGTGGACCGTTTGCTCGGGAATGCGAACCTGACGCCCGCGGAGACCCGGGAGAAGGCGCGGGAGATGCTGGAGAGCCTGCAGCCGGGCTTCAAGGTCGGATGGCTGGGGAGCGGCGCCAAGACCGAGACGGAGCGGGAGCGGCGCCTGGAGGCGCTGGCAGCCGACTTCAATGCCCAAGCCGCCGCCAATCTGCACAATCACGTGCGCGATCTGCTGCGGAGAGAGGCCAAGGCGGCCGGCTGGGAAGGCGCCGAACGCGAGGCGGAGCTGGAGCGGTCGTTCCCGGCGGCCGATACGGCCTGGTTGAAGGCCCGGGTGAAGCCGGGCGCGGGCGCGGACGGTCAAGCGACGCTGAACTACGCCGCCGAGACGAGCGCCGAATGGAAAGCGCAGGTCCGCAAGGCGGCATTGCGTTTGCTGGGCGAGCTGGACGGGCGGAAAAGTCCGGCGCGGGCGGCCGAAGCGGCGTCGCTGCATGACGAGCTTGCCCGGCTCGGCGGGCAGGAAGCCGTCGCCGCCCGGCTGCGCGACATGGACGCGGCGGAGCGCGCGGCGGAAGCCGCCTTGCTGGCGCTGCTGCCGGGCGAAGACGAAGCGTCGGCGATCGCGCTGCCGTCGCCGCATCCGGTGCAGGCGGCTGCCGCCGCAGCGGAGAGGGGCGCCCGCGCGGACGCCCGGCCCGCCGAGCCGTCGGCGATCAGCCGCCTGGCGGACGTCGCGGCGTCTTCGGCCGCAGCTAGCGCCAGCGACGTCTCGCCCATCGGCGCGCCGACCGGCGCGGCCGAGCTGCTGGCGCAAGCGGAAGCGCTGATCCGTCCGATACCGCAGTTGCGCAAGCAGGCGGACAGTCTCGCCGCGAAGGCGGAGCAGCTCCGGCAGAGCCGCTTCACGATCGCGCTGTTCGGCGCGTTCAGCGCCGGCAAGTCGTCGTTCGCGAACGCGCTCGTCGGTCTGCCCGCGCTGCCGGTGTCGCCGAATCCGACGACCGCGACGATCAACCGGATCGTCGCTCCGACGGCGGACGCCCCGCATGGCAGTGCCATGATCGCGATGAAGACGCCGGAAGCGATGCGCGAAGACTTGGCGCATTCGCTCGAGCGGCTGGGCGTCGATCCGGCTGCCGTCCGCGGCGCCGCGGACGACGCGGCCGCCCTGCTCGCGCTCTCGAAGCGCATGACGCCGGACGATATCCACCCGCGCGGACGGCCGCACCTGGCGTTCCTGCGCGCGGCCGCCGGCGGCTGGGCGCGGTACGGCGAGAAGCTCGGCACGCACTTCCTGGCGGGCGAGGCGGAGTACCGGCGCTACGTCGCCGAGGAAGAGG
>NZ_JACJVP010000053.1 GCF_014212125.1 Cohnella nanjingensis | reverse complement strand
TGTAAACTACCTACATGGGCGTTGGCGGGCTGAAGCAAGCCTTAAGTGATGTATTCAGCACATCCCATTGCGCATCTTCGCCCCAGCAATCCTTTTTGGCGCGTTCGGCGGCTTTTCCTCGGATGATCCGTATCGCATATGAACAGCGACGGTGTATTGGCCTGGATTGCGACGGAGAAGTCGGAGACATCCGGTTGGGAACGTCTAACAACCAGCCCCGCTTGCTCCAACCCGATCGTTAGGCTAAGCTGTTTATCATAAGTTGTAGGCGAAAGGAAGACACCGGATGAAAGCATTGATCTTCGAGCAATTCGGCGGCCCCGAGGTGCTGCGGTACACGGACATCCCGGATCCGGAGCTTGCGCCCGGCACCGTCCTCGTTCGCATCGAGGCTGCGGGCCTCAACTTCGCGGACATCTACCGTCGGCGGGGGAACTACCATCTCGTCGCCAAGCCGCCTTATATTCTCGGCTACGAAGGCGCAGGCGTCGTAACGCGGATCGCGCCGGACGTGACCGCGCTTCGGGTCGGCGACCGGGTCGCCTTCACGGACGTCCCCCGCGCCAACGCCGAACTGGCAGCCGTGCCGGTCAAGCAGGCGATCCCGCTGCCTGACGATATCTCCTGCGAGCAAGCGGCTTCCCTGCTGCTGCAAGGGCTGACGGCGCATTATCTGATCCATGACAGCTACGCGCTGCGGGCCGGGGACACGGCGCTCGTGCATGCGGCCGCCGGCGGCGTCGGCCAGTGGCTGACGCAGCTCTGCGCGAGCCGCGGGGCGCGCGTGATCGGTCTGACTTCGTCGGATGCCAAAAAAGAAGCGGCCCTCAAGGCCGGCGCGGACGTCGTGCTGCTCTATGGAGAGGATTGGACAAGCGAAGCCAAGCGCATCGCCAACGGGGGCGCGGGCGTCGACGTGGCCTACGATTCCGTCGGATCGACGCTGATGGACAGCTTCTCGGCTGTCCGGACGACGGGAACGGTCGTCTTCTACGGCATGGCCGGAGGCGATCCGCCTCTCGTCGATCCTCGCATGCTGATGGATACGTCGAAGAAGCTGGTAGGCGGCGACCTCTGGAACCATGTGACCACGCGCGAAACGCGGATCGCGCGCTCGAACGCGCTGTTCGAGGCGTTGAGGATGGGACAACTGCGCATGGAGGCGCCGCGACGGTTCCCCTTGGCGGATGGAGCCGAGGCGCACCGCCTCTTGGAGAGCCGGGCGAGCACGGGAAAGATCCTGCTCATTCCTTAATGGAGCAGGACCGGGTAGAGATGGCCGTTCGCGGCGAAGGAGGCGGCTCCCGTCTCTTCGGATACGACGAGGACGATCGCGTCGCTGCGTTCGGACAGCCCGACGGCCGCGCGGTGGCGCGTGCCCATCTTCTGATGCGCCTGCATCGCCGAGAGCGGCAGGACGTTGGCGGCGCTGACGATCGCGTTGCCCTGGACCAGCACAGCCCCGTCATGCAGCGGACTGCCCGGGTGGAACAGCGATTCGAGCAGCAGGTGAGAGACGGAGGCGCCGACCGGGATGCCGTTGTGCAGATAGTCGGCCAGCGGGTCGTCCCGTTGTACGACGATGAGCGCGCCGATCTTCCGAACGGATAGATGCCGGAGGCTCAGGCTAAGCTCGTTGTAACGTTCCGTGAACGGGGACAGGTAGCAATTCAGATAGAAGCTGCCCGCTACGGATTGCACCCGCTGAAACCGCCGCCCGAGCTGCTCGAAGCGGTTCAATAGGCATTGTCCCTCGCTGTCGATCCGGCCGATGCTCTCCTGGAGCTCGGCGGCGAGCTCCGTCAGGCTGGTCTTGATCATTTCCTTCATCGGGGAGAAATCGCAATCGTCGTTCTGCCCGTTCCACGCCATCCGGTTCACGTCCCTTGCAAGTCGTTCACTTAGGAAGGGTCCCCTTCGTCGCTCGGCGTTATTCCTTTTACGGTCACGACCGGCTGGTTCTTGATCGCGAACATCTCCTGCAGCATATGAATCTCGCGGTAGAGGTGCAGCAGCTCGGCCTCCTTCTCCTGGATCAGCAGCTGCATCGCCTCGATCTTGGCCTCGAGCTCTCTTGCGCCGTCGGGATCGTTCATCGCTATCTCGGGCGTGCAGCCGAACGTGTCTTTGGACCACAAATCCGCCGCAGTGCGTCCTTTGAGGAGATAGATATCTTTGTAAGTCTCGAAAATGGCATTTAAGGTTCTGCGGCTATCCCAGCCCAATATGCGAACGCTGTTCTTCGCATGCTCCGCCGCCATGGCGAGGTGGAACTCCTTCAGCTTGCCGCGCGTCGCTTCGGCCCGGTCGATCTCGACGATAAATGCCGGATAGACGAGCCGGAACAACTCGGCGACTTCCTCCAGCTCAAGCGACGAGGTCTCGGTTGTCTCGTTCATCGGGAACCCGCCCTTTCGTTCGTTTCGTTCTATCCCCCCATCCTACCAGACATTGCCGGACGAAGCACGTTTATCAGAAAACGTTAATGAAGCTCACGGACGAATCGTGACGCGGGTACCGATCGGGACGAGCGCGGACAGCCGGAGCACGTCCTCGTTGTACATCCGGATGCAGCCATGGGACACCATCCGGCCGATCGAAGACGGATCGTTCGTGCCGTGAATGCCGTAATGCGGCTTGGACAAGCCCATCCAAAGCACGCCGAACGGCCCGCCCGGATTGAGCTGCTTGTTGATGATGCGGAAGTCGCCGGTCGGCGTCCGGGTGACCATCTTGCCTACGCCTACCGGGTATTGGTCGACGACCCTGTCGCCGTCGAGCAGGTATAGTTGTCGCTCGCCGATATCGACGATGATCCGGTATATAGGCATGCTTATCCCCTCCTTCCGCCATTGTATGACGGGGGAGGGGATTGGGTTAGCCTAGCTGTGCTAGATGGGAACAGATATGTCTTCTTGGGGGAAAGATAAGGATTAAGCCTACCAAGTCTTGGGGGTGAGAAAAGGATTAGCCTAGCTATGTTAGACGGAGACAGGCACGCCTTCCTGCCGATTGCGAGACGATGCCGCCGTTTCCCCGCCGGACGCCTCCGCCTTGCGGAGGAACTTCTGCCCGCGCCATCGGACGAGCACCAGGAGACCGCGAATCATCTCGTCCGCGATCATGCAGCAGTAGATGCCGATCAGTCCCCAGCCGAGGCCGATACCGAGCCAATAGGAGCAGCCGGCGGCGACGAGCGACATGGAGCCGATCGCCGTATACATCGTGTAGCGGGTGTCGCCGACGGCGTTCAGCGAGTTGCCGATGGCCATGTTGAGCATCTTGCACGGCTGCAGGAGCAGGTTCAGCGCGAGCAGGGAGACGCCCATGGCCACGATCTCGCGGTCGGAGGTGAACATGCCGAGCAGCTGGTGGCCGAGCAGGTACAGCAGGAACGCGTTGGCCGTCACCACCGTCAGGCCGATGTAGAGCGCGCGGTAGGCGCCCCGGTAAGCTTCGCGGGTTTTGCCCGCGCCGTAGAGGTGGGCGATCTGGATCTGGACCGCCAGCGCGAAAGCGTAGCCGAGCATGAAGCAGAACGATTCGAGCGTGTTCATATACGTGCGGGCGGCCAGCTCTTTGGCGCCCAGCTGGGCCAGATACGAATAGATGGCGAGCTGGGAGAACACCCAACAGGACATGTTCACGCCGAGCGGCCAGCCGATGCGCAGAATCTCTTTGAACATCCCGGTGCTCCAGATCCAGAAGTCGCGGATGCGGATCCTGCGCTCGAAGACGAAGAGGAACATGTACAGCAGGACGAGCACCGCCAGCAGGCGGCTGACATTGCCCGAGATCGTCACGCCGGCGAGCCCGAGCTTCGGCATGCCGAACGACCCGAAGATGAACAAATAGTTCAGGAAAATATGCAGGGCGTTCATCCCGATACCGACGAACATCGGCGCTCTTGTGTTGCCCGTATTGCGGATAGACGTGCTGAGACTGGCGATCATCGCCGTCAGGAACATCCCGCCGCCGAAGTAGGCGACGTACGTGTTCCACAGCGGCATCAACTCATCGGAGACGTGCAGCGCCCGGGCGAGCGGCACCGGCATCGTATAGAGTACCGCGCTGATCGCAAGTCCGATCGCCGTGCTGATCGTCACCGCCATGATGGCGATCGTCCGGGCATCCTCTCCGCGCTTCGCTCCGAGCCGCTGGGCGATCAAGATGCCCGCGCCGCCCGAGATCGTCATGAACAGCGTCGTCAGCGCGTTGAACAGCTGTCCGGCCAGGCCGACGACCGCGACGGCGTCGTCCGAGATGCGGCTAACCATAATCGTATCCGCCGTGCCGAGCAGCGCTTGAAGAAAGACTTCTATAAAGATCGGCCATGCGAGCGTCCATAGGCCGTATTTGTTGGTATCCGCTTTCACGATCGAAACCCTCCCGGTTCCCCTTGATGTCTGTGCGATTGGACCCTCTCGTATGTCGTGGTCAGAACAAATTATAGATGCTATACTGATTGGCATGTGTCAGATTTCCAACCGAAACTTTCAATATACCAACTTCAGAGGGGAGGAGGGCGAAGGGTGAATCTGCTGGAATTTACGGTTCCTCCGCTGCCGCATTACATCGTGAGCGGGCATACGGATTTTGAGCAGGGCCATCGTCATATGAGCAGGCGCAACGTTCAGGTATTCGATCTGCTCGTCGTGAGCCGAGGCTGTCTCTATATCGGAGAGGAGGATCGGCAGTTCGAAGTGTCCGTCGGCGAATCGCTGATCCTGCGCCCGGACGTCTATCATTACGGGACGGAAGGATGCAAGGAACCGACCTCCTACTACTGGCTGCACTTCCAGACGACGGGCGGCTGGACGGCGACCGATACGCTGGAGGCCTCGGGCTACCATGAGCCGATCGACGTCAATTCGCCGTCCGTGCAGTTCGCGACGCGGTCTTTCCCGCTGCAGCTCCCGCAGTACGCGAAGCTGCTGCAGCCCGCCAAGACCGAGGAGACGCTGCAGCAGCTCGTCCAATTGGCGCCCGCCGCGCATCTCAGCGCCGCCAAGCTGAAGCAGCAGCTGCTGTTCCAGGAGGTGCTGCAGCAATTGGCCGCGTGCGTCGCGCCGGAACGCTCGTCGCCGGCTACCTCCTGCGCCGAGCAGGCTGCGGCTTATTTGCGCAGCCACTATCGCGAGGAGATCACGGCGCGGGCGCTCGGGGAGAGCCTCCGCTTCCACCCCGTTTACATCGCGCGCTGCATGCAGCGGGAGTACGGCTGCTCGCCGACCGAGTATCTGCTGCGCTACCGGATCGAGCAGAGCAAGCTGCTGCTCATGCAGACGGACTATACGATCGCGCGCATCGCCGAGGAGGTCGGCTTCAATCAAGCGCCCTACTTCAGCTCCAGCTTCCTGAAGGTAGAGGGCATCTCGCCGCGCAAGTACCGGCAGCGCTTCGCGCAGGGATGAGCGGAGGAAGGGCCGCAGCCGGCGACTGGCGGCGCCTGCACCGTCCCCGAGCGAAGGAGCGGCAGCGGCGCAGGCGGTTCGGCCGTTGGGGAGGCGCGCCAAGCTTCATGGACAGATTTGCCGCTTGGAACGCGAAGGCGTCGTCGTGTGCCCCTAAAAAATTTCTCCCCGAAAAGAGCAGGGATTTATTCGCGAGGTTCGAATAAGATGGACAGGAAGGCTACCATTCCTGCAAGCACCAAAACCATCCGGGAGGGATACGGGTACATGAGCAGCATTCGAGTGGGCATGATCGGTACCGGCGGCATCGCGCATTGGCATGGCAGACAGTTGCTTGAACTTCCAGAAGTCGAGATTCGCGCGATCGCGGATCCGAGCGAGGCGAACCGGGTTCGCTTCACCGAAGCCTTCGGGCTTGGACAGGCGGCGCAGTTCGCGAACTACGAGGACATGCTGGGGCAGGCGGAGCTGGACGCCGTCGTGCTCTGTTCGCCGCATACGATGCATTACGAGCAAGCTTCGGCGGCGTTGGCGCGAGGGCTGCACGTCTTGATCGAGAAGCCGATGACGTGTTCGTCCGCGGAGGCGGAGCGGCTGATCGCGCAGGCGAACGAGGCGGGCAAGGTGCTTCAGGTGTCCTACCAAAGACACTTTCAACCGGAATTTTTGTATATTCGCGAGGCGATCGCGCGCGGGGAGATCGGCAAGTTGACGTCTGTAACCGCTTCCCTCTATCAAGAATGGGGACAAGGCACGGAAGGCTCCTGGCGCCAGAATCCCGCGCTATCGGGCGGCGGCTTCCTCATGGATTCCGGCAGCCACATCATCGACGTCCTGCTCTGGACGACGGGGCTCAAGCCGCTGGAGATCAAGACATCGCTCTCCCAGCGCCACACTCCGGTCGAGATCGACTCGTTCACGACGATCCGCTTCGAAGGCGACGTCCTGGCCGGACTGAACCTCGTCGGCTGGTCCCCTTGCTGGCATGAGACTTACGTCTTCTGCGGCGAGACGGGCGGCATCTTCTACGACAACGGCAAGATCACCTTGCGCCGGCTGCGCGAGGAACCGATCGTGCCGGAATTGCCGCCGCAGACGACGAACCAGGACAAGAGCTTCATCGACGCCATCGCCGGCCGGATTCCCGTTCAGGTGACCGGCGAGTTCGCGCTGCAGGTGGTCCGGTTCTCCGAGGCCGTCTACGGGGCGGCAGGCTACGTGCCGATCCCGGCCGCGGGCGAGGTGAAGTCATGAGTCTGCCGATCGGCATGCGGATTCCGCCCTGGATGGGCGGCGAAGGCATCGAACGCGTGGCCGCTTGGGCGAGCGGAGCGGGGCTGGACTTCCTCGACGTGCCCGAGCTGACGCCAGCCGTACGGGAAGCCTGCTCCGCGGCGGGGCTCGGCATCGGCTCGGTCGACGCGACGAACGCGGCGGCGCTGTTCAGCCGCGACGAGGGGCGGCGCCTTCAAGCCGTAGATGCGACCAAACAGCATATCACTCAGATCTCCGGGCTGGGCGGGACGATCCTGTTCATGTGCCTCGTGCCGGAGGATCTGGCGCTGCCGCGGAGCGAAGCGTTCGCGATCTGGAAGGAGACGTTCCCGGATATCGTGCGTCATGCGGAGCAGGCGGGCGTCTCGATCGCGATCGAGGGCTGGCCCGGACCGGCGCCGTACTATCCGACGCTCGGCTGTACGCCGGAGACGTGGCGCGCGATGTTCGAGGCGATCCCGTCTCGGCACTTCGGCTTGAATTACGATCCCTCGCACTTGGTACGGCTAGGGATCGACTATCTGCGGGCGCTGGACGAATTCGGCTCGCGCATCACCCACTGTCACGGCAAGGACACGGCCATTCTGGCGGAGGAGCTGTACGAGAGCGGCAACTTGCCGGCTACGTTCGGCGCCAAGTACGGATTCTCCGAGGGCTCGTGGCGGTATACGATCCCGGGGCACGGACTGGTGAACTGGGAGCAAGTGGCGGGCGGATTGGCCCGGAACGGCTACCGGGGCGGGATCAGCATCGAGCTGGAGGATCACTATTTCTGGGGGACGCTCGAGGCCGAGCGGAACGGCATCCAGGAAGCCGCCGCGCATCTCTCGCGGTTCTTCAAGTAAGTTCAGGGAAGAAATGCAAAGAGCTCTCTCAGGCGATCGGACGCCCTGGGAGAGCTCTTTTTGCGGACGGACGGGTCGGTAGGCCCCGATCCGTTCGAGGTCGTTCCGTCAAAAATGCCGGTTGCGCGCCGAGGTGCACGTTCGTCCAAGGCTGTTCCGTCATGAAAGCCGAATGCAGACCTGAAGGGTTCGATCGTGCAGGGTCGTTCCGTCATATCGCTTTGCGCGCTAACTAGGTTGCCCTTTATTCGTACTTTCGATCGCTGGAGGAATCCCGCTTCGTCTCTTCCTTGCGGCGTTCGTCCTTCTGGGCGAGGGTCAAATCCTCCACCGGGATCGGATCGACGTTCCGCTCGCTGAGGAAGCGGTCGAAGAGGCTCTCCTTATCGGTCGGATATTGCTCGGGGTGGTCGCGCTTAGCTCCGGGCTTCTGCTTGTCCGACGGCTCCAGATCGGCCGGTCGTTCGAATTCGTTCACGGTCCGTCCCTCCTCCGTCCGTTTGCCCACTCTTCCCCTTGATGGCGCAATCTGAAACAATCTAATACCGCGCAATGCCGACCCTACTCCGGGGACCACACGCAGCCCGGAGCCAGGCGTAACGATACTTTCTATCGTTACAGTGGCCATCCACGGCTCGAAGCCAAGCGTAACGATACTTTCTATCGTTACAGTGGCCATCCACGGCCCGGAGCCAAGCGTAACGATACTTTCTATCGTTAGAGCGGCCGTCCACGGCCCGAGGTCAAACGTAACGATACTTTCTATCGTTACAGTGGCCATCCACGGCTCGAAGCCAAGCGTAACGATACTTTCTATCGTTACAGTGGCCATCCACGGCCCGGAGTCAAGCGTAACGATATTTTCTATCGTTACAGCGGCCGTCCGCGGCACAGAGCCAGGCGTAACGATACTTTCTATCGTTACAGCGGCCGTCCGCAGCCCGGAGCCAAGCGTAACGATACTTTCTATCGTTAGAGCGGCTTCAGCGGCTTCTTGGCCGGTCCGGTCAGCACCTCGCCCCGGTAATCGAAGCGGGAGCCGTGGCACGGGCAATCCCACGTCCGGTCGCCCTCGTTCCAGGCGACTTCGCAGCCCATGTGCGTGCAGGTCGTATCCACGACGTGGAGCCGTCCTTCCGCGTCCCGGTAAGCGCCGGCCCGATGTCCCTGGATGCGGACCGCCGCGCCTTGGTCGGGCCCGAGATCGTCCGGATGCATGTTCAGCCATTCCAGCTTGCCGTGCACGAGCCGGTAGGCGACGTCCGCGTTCTGCTGCACGAACGTCTTCACGCCGGGGTCCGCTCCGAAGCGCGAGGGACCGTACAATTCGGCATACCGATTGTCCCGGCCGAGCATCAGATCAGTCAGGAGTTGCGCCGCGACGGCGCCGGTCGTCATCCCCCACTTGCGGTAGCCCGTCGCCACGAACAGCCGCTCGCTTCCCTTCGTAGCCTGTCCAATGTAGGGAAGCTTGTCCAGCGTGGCAAAGTCGTGCGTAGACCAGCGGTACCGAATCTCGCCCCGTCCGAACGTCTCCGCCGCGTAATCTTCGAGCGCCTCATAATGCAGGATCGTATTCTCTCCTTGGCCCGTCTTGTGCGACTCCCCGCCGATGAGCAGCAGCCGTTCGCTCCCGTACTCCACCATACGAATCGACCGCTTCGGATCGTCCGCGCTGATATACATCCCGCCGGGATACGCGAAGTCAGTCTTCAGCGCGAGGACGTAAGAGCTATCGGCATGCAGCCGCGCGAAATAGAACCCGTTGTCGAAAAACGGGAAGTGCGAGCAGGCGGCGACCGACTCGCAGACGACCTCATGTCCGTCGGCGGTGGTGATGCGGACTTGTCCGTCCTCTTCCTTGAACTTGCTCGCGGTCGTGTCCTCGAAGATCTGTCCGCCGAGCCGGACGATCTCTTGCGCCAGATGAATCAGATAGGGCAGCGGATGGAAGTGGGCCTGCCCCCTCATGACGACGGCGCCCTTCGCCGCGACCGGCAGCGGGATCCGATCGACGAACTCGCCGGGAATGCCGAGCCTCGCGTAGGCTTCCGCTTCTTTGCGCAGCTTCGCCACGTTCGCCTCTTCGACGGCATACACATATGCGTCTTCCTCGGCATAGTCGCAATCGATGCCGTGCTCCCGGATGATGTCCGCGATGAACGCGCCGCCGTCCCGGTTTGCTTCATAGTGGAGCCGCGCCTTCTCTTCGCCGAAATGCTGGATGTATTCGTCGTAGATCAGATCGTGCTGCGCGGTGATCTTGGCCGTCGTATAGCCCGTCGTGCCGCTGAACAGCTTGTTGGCCGTGAGCAGCGCCACCCGACGCCCCGCTTTGGCGAGGAGATAAGCCGTCGTGATGCCGCTAATGCCGCCTCCGATCACGGCGAACGCCGTCTCAAGGTCCGCGGACAGCTTGTCGTAGGAAGGCGACTTGGTCGTGGCTAACCAGTAAGATTCGGGAAATTCGGGCAATGGCATCATTCTGCCTCCTCATCGTGCTTTGTTCCTCATCATCTTTTCTATGTACCGGCCAAAACATACGAGGCACCGCCGGCCGTACCGAGAAGATGCTAGCGCCCGACCGACCGGCATAACCTCAGTAGTAGCAGTTATTCCGGAAGGACGGAGGCGGTGCCCGATGGCCATTAAGCCGCGCGCGCTAGTCAGAGGGGATACGGTCGGCATCGTCACGCTAGGCAGCCCGCTCGAAGCCGATACGATCAATGCCAGATTGGCCTACCTCCAGTGCATGGGACTTCAAGTCGTCCTGGGGCGGCATGTGTATGACATCGACGGATATCTGGCCGGCAGCGACCGGGATCGCGCCGAAGATCTGATGGGCATGTTCGCGAACGACGACGTCAGGCTTATCCTGCCGGTTCGCGGAGGCGTCGGCGTGGAAGGCATCCTGCCCTACCTGGATTACGATTTTATCCGCTATCATCCCAAGATCTTGACGGGCTACAGCGATATCACCGTGCTGCTCAATGCGCTGGCGCAGCTGTCGAACCTGATCACGCTGCACAGCCTGCTGCTGATCGACTTCAAGCCGGATACGCCGGCTTACAACTTCGAGCAATTTTTCACGGCGACCTCTTCGCTCGTCGTTCCGCGTCCGATCGCGAATCCGCCCGGCATGCCGCTCTCGGTCCGCGTACCGGGACGGGCGGCGGGACCCGTGGTCGGAGGCAATCTGACATCGCTCGTCGGCTCTCTAGGCACGCCTTTCGAAGTCGATACGAGGAATCGGATTCTGATGCTCGAGGAGACGCACGAACCCGTCAACACCGTCTACCGCTATATAGAGCAATTGAAGCTGGCCGGGAAGCTGGACGCGTGCGCCGGCATCGTCATGGGCGAATGCACCAACTGTCCGGACGCCTACGGCAAGTCCTACGAAGATCTCATCGCCGACTTCTTGGTTCCGTTAGGGAAGCCGCTCCTCGCCGGACTGGCATCCGGCCACGGGCGCTACAAGGCCGCGATCCCTATCGGCGCGTACGTCGATATGAATACGGACGAAGGCACGCTGACGCTGTTGGAGCCGGCCGTCCATTACAGCGTTTAAGGAATAAATTGCTGCACGATCTTGACGACTTTGCCGTTCGCGATCGTCACGCGATAGGGGAAGGACGACATGATCTCTTCATTATCCTTCGTGAAAAGGGAACGGAATTTGCGCAGGGTGATCCGCTCGTCCGCTTGTATATCGGCGTCGTCCCAGCTGCCCGAACGGTTGTAGATCTGCATGAACACTTCGGCGTCGTCGACTACCGCGTACGTGTGAAGGGTAGGGTCGTCGTTCACGATATAGTAGCCGTCGGGCGCTTCCGTCATCTCGGGGTCCTGCTCCCGCTCGCGGAAGACCCGGTCCGCTTCGGACCCTTGGTACCATTGAATATAGTCGAGCTTCACGTAGGTCGTGCCGCCCATCGTGAAGATTTTGGCGATATAGGCAGGCGAAGAGGGGAGGTCGTCCGCAGCTGTCTCCGTCTTGGCGGTCTCCGCCGCCGCGTGGGGCTGCTTGTCCGTGACGGCTGCGGCTCCGATCGGGATGACGGCGAGGCATACGAGTGCGATCAAGATCAGATATTTGCGCATGATAAATCCCCCTTTGTCGGCTTCCGGCAGAAGCGCATACCTTTTTTAGCCAAATGACGGACAAGCTAAACGGCAGGGGGCCATTGGTATTGGCATGGACATTGACAGTTTCTTGCCTTCACATTATTATTTATTAATAAATAAATAACGGAAGGAGAAGAAGCCTCTGTCCACGCGATGAGATCATCCGCCGTTCGCTAGATGAAGAAAGTCGCAGAGGCTTTTGCGGCTTCATATTTGATTTTTCAATAATCATTGTCTATGTATAGGAGGTCTTGGTATGCAAGTTGTTCGCTCTCCTGACGTGGCTTGGTGGGCGCTCGCGCCCCTCGCGAGATGGTGGGAACGACATGGAATCCGGGAATAAGGCAGGCGAGGCGCGTCGGGTGACGAGCAGGAGGGCCGGGCGGCTGCGCATCGGGCTGGTCCTGATCGCTGTCTTAGGCGTGCTGGAGGCAGGGGCTTGCATGACGCATGTCGGCGAAGATCAAGGCGCAGCCGTGGCCAAGTGGCCTTTCGTGATGATCGTGGTCTCGGCCATCGTGCTGTTCGGTTTTTCCGTGAAAAAAGACCGGTTGAGATAGGTAGCGCGAAGCGGACGCGAGTCACCGAGGGACAGCTGCCAGCCGCATCCGCAGCCAATCGCGCACATCGGCGAATACGTCCTCCCGCAGCAGCTCGTTGTGCAGCTCATGGTTGAAGCCGGGCCATTCCTTGAATTCGCAGAGGGATCCCGCAGCTTCGGCGAATTGGCGGCTCGCGAGGATGGACGTGACGCGGTCGTGGCCGCCGTGCATGAGCAGGGTCGGCACCCGCAGCTCGCCGGCATGCCGCAGCGCCCACAGGCCCGCGCGCTGGATGCCGAAGAAGAACGCGGCCGTAATGTGTCCGTGCCCTAGCGGATCCGCCCGGTACCTCTTGGCCATCTCAGGATCGGTCGTCAGATGGTCGACGTTCATGGGACGGTGGTTCGTGTACTTCGGATAGACGCGCTCGATGACGCGGCCGATCACGACCTGGAGCTGCGGCGGAGAAAACGCCAGCTTCAGCCAAGGTCCGGTGACGATGGCGCCCGCGAGCTCGGGCTGCCGCCGAAGCAGGTAGTTCAGCGCCACGTTGCCGCCCATGCTGTGCGCGTAGAGGAAGACGGGGACGCCCGGGTACAGCCGCCGGGCTTCGTCCAGCATCCGGTCGATGCCTTCCAGCAGCGCGTCGAACGAAGGCGTATGGCCGCGCTTGCCCGCCGTCCGGCCGTGTCCGCGCTGGTCGAAGCCGAGCACGGCGTAGCCTTCGGCCGTGAGCATCTCCGCTACATGGCCATAGCGGCCGATATGCTCTCCCATGCCATGTACGAGTCCGATGACGGCGCCGGGTGCGCCGCGGGCGTCCGAACGCCATTCTCCGCCTTGCATGATGGTGCCGTCCTTGCATTGCCACTCGAATGTCCGGTACGCCATGATCGCACGCTCCTTCAGCTTCATCCTGCGCATCGCTCGCTATCGTCATGGCTCCAGCATAACCCGCCGTGCGGCGGCTTACAAGCGTCAGCGGCGCTGCGGCGGCGTGCGTTCCTGCAGCATATAGACAGATTCTGGAAGAACGGTAGGCGGAGTCTTCCTCCATATTTCGCGCGATGGAGAAACCTTGCTGCCTGGTTAAGCTTGTCAACCCGCCCCTTATCATCTATTCTGTAACTAGAAAAGATGAGAAGAAACGAGTGATCCGCATGTCCAGAGTAGGTCCGAAGCTGCATCAATCCAATACCCTTCTGATGATATCAAGCATCTATTCCTCGCTCACCAAGGCGGAGAAGAAAGTCGCGGACGTCGTGAAGAGCAATCCGGAGGAAGCCGTGCTCGCCACGGTCACGGATCTGTCGGAGATTGCGGGCGTCGGCGAGACGTCGGTCATCCGGTTCTGCCGCAAGCTCGGCTTCCGGGGATTCCATGAGTTCAAGCTCTCGGTCGCGCAGGATCTGGTCGATCGGCCGCCGTCCGTCTCCAACATGGAGATCGGCGAGGATGACGACGTGATGACGATCGCGCGCAAGGTGACGATGAAGCACGAGATTCTGCTGAAGAATACGCTGGACCTGGTGAACGTCGACCACCTGAAGCAGGCGGTGGACAAGATGCTTGCCGCGAACCGCGTCTTCGTCTACGGCGTCGGCTCCTCGGGGATCACCGCGCTCGATCTGCACTACCGGCTGATGCGAATCGGCATCAACGTCGAAGCGCACCGGGATTCGCATATCATCGCGATGTCCGCCGCGCTCGTGAAGAAGGGCGATCTCGTCTTCGGCATCTCGACGTCCGGCAGCACCCGGGACCTGGTCGACGCGGTGAAGGAAGCGAAGAAGAACGGCGCCGTCGTCATCTGTCTCACCAGCCATCTCCGGTCGCCGATCGCCGCCTACGCGGATACCGTGCTGCTCGTGCCATCGCGCGAGATGCCTACGGAAGGCGGGGCTTTGTCGACCAAGTTCTCGCAGATTCACCTGCTCAACATCCTGACGACGCTGCTCTCGATGAAGCGGGAGGCCTCCGACGAAGCGTTGGAGAAGACGGCGCGTTCGGTCGCGGACAAGCTTTATTAGAAATTGGCAGACGGCCCGGGAGGGCCGTTTTTTTGTGCGGTTTACCGTACAAGGGGAGAAAGGCGGCTTTGTTTCGGAATAATTCTTCTAAAACAAATAAAATAGTGGAGTGAATATTCAACCTGTGCTAGTATAAAGGCGAAATGAAAGCGAGGGCATTCGGAGAGGGGATACGAATGAAAGCGACGGCTGACATTATCGTGCTGGGCGGCGGTTTGGGAGGCTGCATGGCCGCGCTCGCGGCAGCCAAGGCGGGCCGCAGCGTCCTGTTGACGGAAGAGACGGATTGGCTGGGCGGACAGTTGACGGCCCAAGCGGTGCCCCCCGACGAGCATCCGTGGATCGAACGCTTCGGATGCACGCGGACCTATAGGGAGTTCCGCGAGCGCGTCCGCCGCTACTATAGAGACAACTACCCTCTGACGGAGGAGGCCCGCGGGAACGCGGAGCTCAATCCCGGGAACGGATGGGTCAGCCGCCTGTGCCACGAGCCGCGGGTCGCGCTCCACGTGCTGGAGGATATGCTCGCGCCCTACGTCGCCAGCGGCCGGATCACCGTATTGTACGGCTGCCGCCCGGTCGGGGCCTCGGTGAACGAGGATACGATTCATTCGGTAGCGGTGCACCACGCCGCGACCGGCAAGACGATCGAACTGCTGGGCAGCTGCTTCCTGGATGCGACCGAGTGCGGCGATCTGCTGCCGCTCGCAGGCGCGGAGCACGTGACGGGGGCCGAAGCCCGCGGCGAGACGGGAGAACCGCACGCGCCGGAGGAGGCGGACCCGCTCGACATGCAGTCCATCACGCACGTATTCGCGCTCGATTACCGGGAAGGGGGCGACTATACGATCGACAAGCCCGCCCAGTACGAGGACTGGCGCGCGTTCGTCCCCGGGTTTTCCCGGTCGCCGCTGCTCAGCTGGATCATCCCCGACGTGAACACGAACGGGGAGCGGGAGGCGGTTCTCTTCCCCGACGGCGCGTCGTCGTTGGCGCTGTGGACCTACCGGCGCATCGCGGACGCGTCGCAGTTCGAAGGGGGGCTCTACGGCAGCGACGTCACCCTCGTGAATTGGAGCCAGAACGATTACTTCCTGGGACCGATCTACGGCGTGCCGGCCGAGGAGCGGGCCCGCCATTTGGAGGGCGCGCGGCAGCTCAGCCTGTCGCTCGTGTACTGGCTGCAGACGGAGGCGCCGAGGCCGGACGGCGGACGCGGCTACCCGGGCTTACGGCTCCGTCCGGACGTGCTCGGCACGGACGACGGCCTGGCGAAGGCGCCCTATATTCGCGAGTCCCGGCGGATCAAGGCGCTGCAGACGGTGACGGAGAACGACGTCAGCCGGGAGCTTCGGGGGGAACGCGGGATTCGGCGATACGAGGACAGCGTAGGCATCGGAAGCTATCATCTCGATCTGCATCCGACCACGCGGACGAACCGGATGTGCTACATCCCTTCGTACCCGTACGAGATTCCGCTCGGCGCGCTCTTACCCGTGCGAATTCGGAACCTGCTGCCGGCCTGCAAGAACATCGGCACGACCCAGATTGCGAACGGGTGCTACCGCCTCCATCCGACGGAGTGGAACATCGGGGAGTCGGCGGGCTATCTCGCCGCCTACGCCGTGGCGAACGGCGTGATCCCGCGCGCGGTGCGGGACGATCCCGCCCATCTGCAGGCCTATCTGGCATTGCTCGCGCAGCAAGGCATCGAGACCCACTGGCCGGACGATCTGCAGCTATAAGGGAGGAAGCCGGAATGGCCGCAACGGGATATGCAATCGGCGTTGACATTGGCGGTACGAAGATTCAATTCGCGGCGATCGCGAAAGACGGAACGATCCTGCACCGGCATCAGGCGCCGACCGAGGCGCAGCGGGGACCGGAGCAGATTATGGCGAAGGTATTGGCGGGAATCGAACATACGCGGGAGGCGATGGAGGCCTCGGGAGCGCCGGCCGGCATCGGCATCGGCAGCGCGGGCCAGATCGATTGCCGGACGGGGGCGGTCGTCTATGCCAGCGATCTGCTGCCCGGCTGGGCGGGGATGCCGGTCAAGCGGCACGTCGAGGAGTGGTTTGGCCTAAGCGTGCGCATCGACAACGATGTGAACGTGTTCGCCATCGCGGAGAAGGTGTACGGTGCCGGCCGGAATTACAACAGCTTCGTCTGCCTCGCGCTCGGCACGGGGATCGGCGGGGCGATGGTCGAGGATGGCCGGCTCGTACGCGGAGCGTTCGGCGGCGCCGGCGAGCTCGGGCACGTGTCGGTGGACTTCGAAGGGCCGCGCTGCAGCTGCGGCAACAACGGCTGCGTCGAGCTCTACGCCTCGGGCTCCGGCATCGCCAGGTTGGGCCGGGAGGCGCTGGCGCTTGCTTCCGCGGCGGGGGAGCAAGCCCCGGATTGGCGTCCGGAGTCGCGGGAGATCATTCGCGCCTGGCTGGCGGGCGAACCGCTCGCGGCGCAGGTGATGGACCGCGCGCTGCGCGCGCTCGGCGCCGCGATCGCGGGCTTCATTCATACTTTCAATCCGGAAGCCGTCATCATCGGCGGCGGCGTCGCCGAGGCGGGGGAGCCGTTCCTCGCGGCGCTGGAGGAGCAAGTGCGGACGCGGACTTCGGCCGCCATGCGGGACGCGTGCGTCTTGCTGCCGGCCTATGTCGGCGCGGACGCAGGGGTGATCGGGGCGGCGGCGCAGATCTGGCATTACGGCGATGAATAGGTGCGGGAGACTTTTGCGGCCGGAGAGGTCGAAGGGGGAATGGCGTTGAAGGTGCATTTTCTCGGAACGGCGGCGGCCGAAGGCTTCCCGGGTTTGTTCTGCCGCTGCGCGCACTGCGCGGAGGCCCGGTCGCGCGGAGGACGCGATATCCGCACGCGGAGCTCGGCGCTCATCGACGAGACGCTCAAGATCGATCTGCCGCCGGATACGCTGCTGCACATGCTGCGCGACGGACTCGATCTGGGCAAGGTGACCGACCTGTTCGTCACCCACACCCACTCCGACCATCTGCGGGCGGAGGAGCTGGAGATGCGGCTGCCGGGCTATGCGCACGGCGTCGAGCATCCGCTGCGGGTCTACGGACACGACGGCGTCGTCCGTAAGTGCCGGGAAGCGATCGGGCGGCCGGGCGACGATCGGGTGGCGATCCGCCGGATCGTGCCGTTCGAGACGATCGATACGGGCGAGGCCCGCGTCACGGCGCTGCCGGCGAACCACGATCCGGAGGAGACATGCCTGCTGTTCCATATCGAGAAGGACGGCAAAACCCTCTTTTACGGACACGACACGGGATTGCTGCCGGAGGAGACTTGGACCTGGCTGTCGGCTCGCCGGCTCGATCTCGTGATTCTCGATTGCACCAACGGCAATCTGCCGTTCACCGGCGGTCACTTGAACATCGAGGCCGTCCTCGGCATCCGCAACCGGATGCGGGACGGCGGCATGCTGGAGGAGGGCGCACGCATGGTCGCGACACACTTCTCGCACAACATCGGTCTGCTGCACGCCGATCTGACCGCGATCTTCGATCCGGAAGACATTATCGTCGCGTATGACGGCATGGTGCTGCAGGTGTAAGGATAGGAGAAGGGCCGTTTTCGCGACACCATTGTTCAAAATTCTCGAAGTCAAACTCGCCCATAATCTGCTTAAGAAAGCAGCAGTGGATGGAAAACGAGAAATGGCGGCGCGGGGATAACCTCCCTAACGCCGTCATTTCTTCATTTCGCGTTATTTTGATCTGAGCGATCTATCTGCAGTCCTTGCAGCCGGGTCAAACGACGCGAGCTGAACTCGGTCATCGATTGGTCGTGATTCGCGATTTTATGGATATGACCGCTTGGAACGAGGGGAAGAGAATCACGTCTTGTTATATTCGTCCAGGCCTTTCTGCATGATCGCGATCATCTCATCCGCGTGCAGGCTCTTAAGTCTCGCAACATAGGAATCCCATTCCTGCTCGATGCCGCCTTCGACGACCCAATGAATAAAGGTCTGCCTGACATAGGCTTTGATGTTCAACTGCAATTGCGTCAGCTTGTCGCGGTCGTCGAGCGAATAGTTGATGTAATTGGGAAAAAACATCTCGATCGGAGCGACAATCGGCTCATACATCGCTACGGCCCGGGAACGGTTGTCGTTGTTGCTTCCCGGCAGGTAGCGGAGTCGGGCAGCCAGCTCCGGCGTCATGGCCGATATGGCGTCCACATTGGGGACATCTCCTGCGTTCCCGCTTTGCGGCAAAATGTCGTACGTGCCGTCATCGTTTTTCTTCGTTCCCTCGCCGAACAAGCCATACATCTCCTGAACGGTCCAATCGGGATCGGCCAGCAAGTCCGCCAGCCGGGCCGTAGCGATCGGGTACTTATTGTTCTTGAAGATGGTGAACTGATTGTTGCGGACGAACACGGTCTGCCGACGATACAACGGCTTCGAGACACCAGGCGCTTTGGGCGGAAACATGGGCACATAGACGTCGGGATTCGGATTGCTGTAGGCTTCGATCGATCCGACGAGCTCCGGTTCGGCCATCAATTTGGCGTAATAGGCGCCCCAGTCGTCCGTGAATGCTTCGGGAGGGATCAAGCCTTCGTCATACAGCCTGTGCAAGTAGGCCAGCGGTTGCCGGATTGCCGGGTTCATGGCCTGGAATCGGACCTTGCCGTTCTCGACCGTCACATAGTTTTCGTCCGGCACCAGAATGCCGAAGGAACCGCCGTACAAGTCCAATGGACCGCCCACATACTGATCCCAACGAAAATAATAGGGGATAACATCCTGCGGAATGTCTCCGATTCCGGCATTTGCTTTGAATTGCGCAAGCGCATAAACAAATTGTTCGGTTGTTTCCGGTACCTTCAAACCAAGCTGATCCAGCCATTTCTTGTTGATCAGCCATTGGTCGCGTATGCCCAAATAGACGTTGTCTTGCTGAATAAGCCCAAGACTGTAAATCTTGCCGTCTTCGGCCGTCATCGCTTTTTGAGCGGACGGATCCTTCTGCAACGCTTTCATCCAATTGGGCGCAAATTCCAGCATATCCGAAAACGCTACGATATCCCCGGCGCTTTGCGCCATGGCCATCTGATGCGGCGATATGTCGGATCGCAGCATCAGATCGGGGTATTGCTTGGAAGCGAACATCAGGTTCAGCTTATCCTGGTTGTCTACAGAAATTTGCCGGATATCGAGATGAATGCCGCTCTTCTTCTCCAACGCCTGAAAAAATTTCGATTGATTATAGTCGCCTTTTAACGAGGTGACGACAACGGTCTTCAGCGTAATCGGGTCGCTTACGATCGGATACCCGGATAAATGGACGGCGACTCCGTTCTCCATAATCGGATTGCTTGCCGTTTGCCGGTAGCCGTTAGAAGCGCTGGGTGAACCGGTGCTGGCCGTATGCCAACATCCCGCAATCAGGATTGCCAACGATAACGAGGCGAGAAGCCATCCGATCCTCTTGCTCAAGTCTCTATCCCCTCCCCCATTTGCTGCGGTTCATCGGTTGAATCCAATAGCGCC
This sequence comes from Cohnella nanjingensis, assembly GCF_014212125.1. GTDB lineage: Bacteria > Bacillota > Bacilli > Paenibacillales > Paenibacillaceae > Cohnella > Cohnella nanjingensis. The sequence goes on along the minus strand of NZ_JACJVP010000053.1, from coordinate 14,444 downwards.
TATTATCATAACAGGCGCTTATTCTTCTCGTAAATATGCGGCTTTTGGGGCATAGGCCATTGTTCCAAAATGAAGATTTGACGTTCAACGGATGTACAATAGCGGAAGAATGCGTTATTTTAGTAATCAAATGTTGAAAGGGCTTTCAAGAGGGGGGACGAATATGCTGCGGACCAAACGAAAAGTATGGCAGAAAAACGGATTATTTCTGCGCTATCTGGTCTCCTATATGCTGGTGCTGGCCATTCCTCTTGCGGCTATCACGATGCTGGTCTACAATTATTTCTTCCATCTGTTGAAAGAAGAAGTGATCAAGAACAACGTCAATATTCTCCAGCATGTCGTCACCGCCGTCGATACGAATATTACCGGGATGAACACCATCGCTTATCAAATTTACAGCAATTCGGACTTGACTACTCAGCAGATCGGCGAAGGTCCGTATAATGTGTCCAGAGGCATCAAGCAATTGAAAAGCTACATTTCCGGCAGCAACTTTGTAAGCGATGTTGTCGTTTATTACAACCAGCTGAACGGGTTTGTATCCTCAACGCGTACGTACTCGATGAAGGAATTTTTGACGACGTATTATAGCGGCGCGATCTCGGAGGAACAATTCCGCACCGCAGTCCGGAACGCGAACGGCAATGAGGTTTGGGTACCGGACCGCGAAGTCGGAGGCGGCGAATTGGGGCGTATCGTGAACTATCTTGTCCCCAACAGTTCCAATTACGACAAGCGCATGGTGTTGTTTGTGATCCGGGAGCAGGCCTTTCAACAGATTATGGGCAGCGGTAAAGGTAATATCATGGCGATCAATCCGGACCGCAAGATCGTCGCCTCGTATAAGGAGATCAATCGTCCCGACGAGGCGGAGCTGCTGGCTTTGATTCAACCGGATCGGACGGAGAATTCGAGCGTAACCAGGATCGGCTCCTCGTCCAGCTTCGTTTCTTATATCCAGTCTCCGGACACCGGATGGAGCTACTTGATGGACATGCCGGTCCAAGAAGCGATGAGCCAAGTATTCGCGGCCAAGAACGCCTTCCTGAGGACGCTCCTTGTTATTATGTTCGCTGTCGGTCTGCTGATTCTGTTCAATATGCGGGTGAATTACCGCCCGATCCGCCAACTGCGCTTGTTTGCGGAATCCGAGGCCGGGAACGTCTCCGAAGCTGGAAACGAGCTTGAAGCGGTACGGATGACGATTCATCGGATCAATCATAAGAACAAGCTGTTGAACGAACAGGTCAAAGGCAATCACGGCGCGGTCAAAGACTTCTTGTTGAACAACCTGCTACGCGGTGCTTTCCCGGATGCGGAGGACTTCAACGATAAGGGGAGAGAGATCGGCATCTCCTTCAGCAACCGCTATTTTCGCGTCGCCATCTTCTTCTCGGCCTATTCGGATCGGCTGCGCGAGCCGTACGCACCCTCGCTTCATGAACTCGTCGAGCTGCTGGAAAGGACGCTTCCAGACGGAATCGAAGGATACGGGCGATTGAACGTCGACAATCATCATCTGATTTTTATATTGACGAATAACCGAGAGTCGAGCCGGGAGGCGCTGCATGATACGTTAACGCAGATGCAGCGGACGATGATGAACCGGCTGGGCGCCAACGTTGCCGTGGGTGTCGGCAACGACTGCGAGGTGACGGGACAGCTCGGCAAATCCTGCATCGAGGCGTATACGGCGCTCGATTACAGGCTGGTCAAAGGAACGGACCAAATCATTTACTTCGAAGAGATTCAAACCACCGCCGCAACGGACTTTCCTTATCCGGTAGAAGAACTGAAACTGCTTGAATTGTCCATTATCGAAGGCAACACGGAGCAAATTACCTTAACGGTAACGATGCTGACCGAACGGATCACAGGAAGCAGCATGCCTTTGTTCGAAGCCCGTTGTCTTTGCTTCGATATTATCAATACCGTGCTCAAAACGATGCAGTTGATCAACAAAAAGTTTGTCGGGCTGGACAAAGGCTATATCGACGTCATTTCGCTCGCCCAATTCGAAACCGTGAAGGAGCTTGGGCGAAGCGTCAACGAGGTTTGTCATGCCCTATGCAAGTACATCAAGGAAAATCGCGAAAAGCACGATCAAGAGCTGCTTCAGCAATTGGTCGCCTATATCGAAAAAAACTATCAGGACTCAAACTTCACCGTCCAGCACATGGCGGATCATTTTGCCATGTCTCTGTCCAATTTAAGCTATTATTTCAAGAAATGTTCCGGGCAGAACGTCTCCGATCACATCAATTACTTGCGTATCGAAAAAGCCAAACAGTTGCTCAGCTCTACGGAGAAGCCGCTGGTCGAGATCGTCTCCGAGATCGGGTACTGCGACGTTTCGAGCTTCGTACGCAAGTTTAAGAAAGAAGTCGGCACGACGCCGGGAGCATTCCGTAAAGTGATGTATGATGGATATTGAGAGGTTCTTCTTATACCCTCGTTCAGCTTGAAGTAAGGCCGGCTTTCGTTAAAATCGCGTCGTCGATGCGCGATGAACGAAAGCCGGCTGTTTTATTGCTTCGCACACGATTCGAGGATGGCATACCGTACCCGCTCGGGAAGCCGTTTATGCCGGCGGAAGCGCTGCGGCGCTTGGTTATCCGGCCTGTGGAAGGGAAGCATATCGCCAGATAACGACATATTTACGCTCCCGCGGCACATCTGCTAGCCTGAGGAAGCGATCGATCCGCAAAAGGTGTAAACGATTACAAGCAAGGTGCCAGGAATGAATCCATATGATTTTGGGGGGAGTGCAAGTGAGCGGGAAGTTGATCAGGCTTGTTACCGGAATGGTCTGTACGGCAATGCTCGGCGGCATGCTGATCGGTTGTTCGGATAGCGCCGGCAATGCCGGAGAGAGCGCGCCGGCCTCGAAGGGCAGCGGCGGCGAGACGCAGCTGCTGGATGGCGGCGTAACGAATGCGACGGGTTATCCGATTGCGGCAACTCCGATCACATTAAACGTCGGCATCTTGTACGGCGCCCACATGGGAGATTTTACGAAATACGAGATTTGGAAAAAAATCGAAGAGAAAACGAATATCAAAATCAATCTGAAGGTGTACAGCGATGTGGAAAAGGTCAATTTGATGTTCAGCAGCCGGGATTATCCGGACATTATGCTGCGAATGGACCCTTCCCCGCAGGCGATCTCCGATGCGGTCGATGCGAAGGATATCGTCGGCGTCGACAATCTCCTGCAGTATGCGCCGAACTGGAGCAAGTTCTTCGAGTCCAATCCGGATCTGAAGCGGCAGGCGCTGATGCCGGACGGCAAATTGTACGGCTTTCCGTATGTGGCAATCGACGAGTACAGCTACAATTTGCGGGATCAATGGTTAATCAACCGGAAATGGCTGGATGAGCTCGGTTTGAAGATACCGACCACAACGGAAGAGTTCAAAAGCGTGCTTATGGCTTTTAAAGAGAATGCCGGCAAAGGCTCCATTCCCAAAAACGTGACGCCGTATTACATCCAGTACGGCAACAACATCGGCGGGCAGTTCGATCTGTACGGTTCGTTCGGCGTTTATACGCCGGGAAGCTACTTTATAGTCGAGGACGGCAAGTTCAAATCGCAGGCCACGAACCCGGACTTGAAGGAGCCGATCCGCTACTTGGCCGACCTGTACAAGAACGGCCTAATCGTTCCGGAGGCTTTCACGGACGACTGGGGCAAATATACGGCCGCCATATCGTCCAGCCCGCCTATCGTCGGTTCCATGACCTCCTATAACGATCAGAACGAAAACTACATGGACGGGAAATGGTGGTACCCGATGGCTCCGCTTCAATCGCCCAACGGCAAACAGCCGCTGATCCGCCGTCAAACCCGCAGCATCTGGCCGAGGAACTTTGTTATTTTCAAAAACAATAAATATCCCGTCGCTTCGGCCAGACTGGCGGATATGCTGGCGGAGCCGGAATGGTCCATGACGATGAACTACGGCAAAGAAGGCGCAGCATGGACCCAAACAGCTGACGGCAAATATCAATTGACGAATCAGAAAATCGATGCGGAAGCCGATAAGGGGCTCGGCAATTACGGCATCGCTCTGCTCGACGAGAACATGTTCAAAAACAATATTGTCAACGAAAATGTCAACAAAGAAGGCACAAGGGAATGGGCGTACGACCATATTTACAAAAAAGCTTTGCCTGCCAAAAGCTTGAACTATCCGCCCGTTCCGGCCGGGCTGCTGAATGACATGGAAAAGCAGCGTCTGTTGGATCTGGACAAAGCAATCAACGACTATATCAAGACGACCGTTGCAGGCTGGATTGCGGGCAAGAACAACGTGGATGACGACTGGGACGCCTATGTGAAGAAGCTGGACAGCCTCGGTCTGGATGAGTACATGCAGCTGAATCAGAAGCAGTTGGACGCGGCCAGCCAGTTGGGCAAGTAAGCGGCAGAAAATTCGGTTAGGCAGCTACGCATATTCAGAGCGGACTCGCCTAACCGGGCTGTTGCCCGATGTCCGCATCCGACGAATGTACGGGAGGAATGCAGCATGATCAATCCGAATCCGGCGATCCGGGCGCAAACCCCGAAACGTCTATTCAGCAGGAAATGGTTCAAAGTGAAAGAAAACATCGGCTTGTACGTTCTGGTCCTTCCTGCGCTCATTTACGTCATTCTGTTCGAGTACGTACCGTTATACGGCGTTCTGATCGCCTTCGAGAACTTTAAGCCGGTCAAAGGCATATGGGGAAGCGATTGGGTAGGGCTGTACCATTTCGAACGATTTTTCGAGCTGGACGTGTTTTGGGGGTTAATCCAAAATACGCTGTCGCTAGGCTTATACGCCTTGCTTGCGGGTTTTCCCATCCCGATTATTCTCGCTTTGGCGCTGAATAGCGCGAACAGCAAGCGATTGAAGAGCCTCGTGCAAACGATCACTTACGCTCCTCATTTTATATCGACGGTCGTGTTGGTCGGTATGCTTAATGTATTTCTGGCTCCGCGGTTAGGGATCGTCAGTCAGCTTCTGAACGGCATGGGCATTACAAGCGGTCCGCTCATGATTCTGTCCGATCCCGGCTCGTTCGGGCATCTGTATGTATGGTCCGGCGTTTGGCAGGGAATGGGCTGGGGCAGCATCATCTATTTGGCGGCATTATCGGGCGTGGATACTTCGCTGCACGAGGCGGCCGTCGTGGATGGAGCCAATAAATTTCAGAGGGCGTGGTATATCGATCTGCCTTCGATATTGCCGACGATCGTCACTTTGCTTATCTTAAACTGCGGCGGTATCTTAGGCATCGGTTTTGAAAAAGCGTTCTTGATGCAAAACGCACTAAATCTGGGCGCCTCCGAAGTCATTTCCACTTATGTTTACAAGGTAGGCTTGTTGCAGTCCCAGTACAGCTTCTCCGCAGCGGTAGGACTATTCAATTCGGTCGTGAATTTGATCTTATTGCTGTCGGTGAACCAATTGGCCAAAAGACTGGGGCAAAACGGAATTTTCTAAAGGCGGGGATCAGGGTGGCGGACACAACGCGCAGAAGCCGATCCGACAAGGTATACGATTGGATGAACGGCATCTATCTGATTGCGATGCTGATCATTGTGCTGTATCCCATGTATTTTATCGTGATCGCTTCCTTCAGCGACCCTTCCGCAGTCGGAACGGGAAGGGTGTTTTTATTTCCCAAGGGGATGAATTTGAAAGGTTACCAGCTTATTTTCGAATACAAGCAGCTTTGGATCGGTTATCGCAATACGGTTTTGTATACGATCGGGGGATCGACGCTCAGCGTCAGTCTGACCTTGATGACGGCATACGCTTTCTCTCGTCGGGATATGGTCGGCCGGGGTTTTATTGTGACGTTGTTTATTATCCCGATGTTTATTAGCGGGGGGCTGATCCCAACTTACTTGCTGGTTAGAGATTTGCACCTGATCAATAATCCGCTTATTGTCATCCTTCTCGGAAGCGTCAGCATGTGGAACATCATTATTACGAGAACGTTCTTCCAATCGACGATACCCGCGGAGCTGTTCGAAGCGGCGAAGATGGACGGCTGCGGCAATATCGGCTATTTTACGAGAATTGTCTTGCCGCTGTCCAAAGCCATTATTGCCGTGTTGATCGTCTTTACCGCTGTCGGCAATTGGAACTCGTTCTTTAACGCGCTGATTTATTTGAACGACCGCAATTACATCCCGCTGCAATTGGTACTGAGGGAAATACTGACGAGCCAGACGCAGATGATGCAGCAACTGGATCTCGGGATTGTGGACCAGGACATGGCGGAAAAAACGTTTCTGGCCGAGTCCGTCAAATACGGAATTATTATCATATCCAGCTTGCCGGTTCTATGTATTTACCCGTTTGCGCAAAAGTATTTTGTCAAAGGGGTGATGATCGGTTCGCTGAAAGGGTGAGAGACCGGAGTTGCGCGAGCGCAGCCGATGCTTAACCTATGAGGAGGTGGAGATCAAATGGAATTGTTGGCCGACGATTTTGTCAAAGTTTATGAATCTGCCGATCCGACCCGAATCTCCTGCTACAGCCCCGGTCTTGCCCGGCTTCCTTCGGGCCGCCTGGTGGCGACGCTCGATCTTGGCGGTCCGGGTGTGGAGAAGGGTTATGGAAAAGTGTTCACCTCGGACGATCGGGGGGCAACTTGGACGTTCCGGACGGATTTCCCGTATGTGCACGCAAGACCGTTCGTTGCCGGAAAGTTCTTGTATGTGCTCGGCCACGATGGCGATTTGACGATTATGCGCTCGGAGGATGAAGGGGATAACTGGTCGGTTCCGGTTCGGCTGACCAGCGGCGAGGAGTGGCATCAGGCGCCGTGCAATGTCCATTATGCCAAAGAGTCGGTGTATCTGGTGATGGAGAAACGCTTGCACCGCAGAGTCGAAGGCTGGCCCGTAGGCGAATTGGCGCCCGTGCTGATGCGCGGAAGGACGGATTCGGACTTGACCGCAGCGGCGAATTGGTCATTTGCTTCCGAGCTTGCCTTCTGTGATGCCGTTCCCGCGGAGAAGCTGGACTATTTCGGCGTTCCCTTCTATCATGCCGATTCGCAGCGCTATATCGATATTGCACCGAACAGGGGCTGCGCCCCGGCGGGCTGGCTGGAGACGAACGTCGTGCAATTTGTCGATCAAAACCACGAGTGGTACGACCCGGATGGGAGAACGTTCCACTTGTGGATGCGCGCCCATACTGGCGGAAGCGGTTATGCGGCCATTGCCAAGGTAACAGAAGATCGGAACGGCGCGATGACGACCCTGCTGGAGACCGTTCCGTCGGGGAAGCGCGTAGTGTTCGTCCCCTGTCCGGGCGGACAGATGAAATTTCATATCCTATACGATGAACGAACCCGGTTGTATTGGCTGATCAGCACGCAAGCGACGGACAGCATGACGAGAGCGGACCGATTGCCGCCCGACCGTTACAATTTACCGAACAACGAGAGGACGAGATTGCAGCTTCACTTCTCGACGAACTGCTTCGACTGGTGCTTTGCCGGCCTAGTGGCGGCGGGATCGACAGCTAAGCAGTCGAGGCACTATGCCGCCATGGCGATCGATGGCGAGGATTTGCATATCTTGAGCCGCTCCGGCGACGAACGCGCTTTCAGCGCGCATAACGGCAATTTCATATCGTTCCACACCGTCAAGCGGTTCCGGGAGCTTGTCTATTGAATGAACGGACAATAAGAAGATCATCGGAGGAGGAAATGAGATGAACGGTCAATCAGGAGATTTGTTTCGCGCTCGGGGCGTTTTCAGGCCTCAAGTGCACATCGCGTACGAGCGGGACATTCTCGAGTTCACTGCAGATGACGGCATCACAACGGGATATCGATGGGCCGGCGCACGGCCGCACGTAACCGCCGCGGACAACCCTGCCGATGATGGAGGCATCGGCGCTGCAGCGTGGGTGGCGGTATACGAGGCCGGGCTGGAAGGCGCTCTGGCCGCAAGCAGCGGAGTGAGTCTGGTCGGCGGCGCTAAGCCGGTCTGGCGGGTTGCCGACTCCGAACGGTGGCTTGCCGATCCGACCGCCGCCCTCCAATCGGTATTGGATTCGGCAGCCGCAAAGGGCGGCGTCGTTCTGATTCCCGCTGGAACCTACAGCTTTACGGAGTCGGGCGGCAACATCGATTTGCCGCCGAATGTAAGGATTACCGGCGACGGAGTCGGAGTGACGAATCTGGTATGGAAAGGCGACGGGCATCTGTTCCGGTACTGGAGGAACTCGGCCACATGGAGCGGCGCTGTCGGCACCAGCCATTCGATTACGGACTTGTCGATCAACGGCGGGGATAATGCGAATTCGATCGCAGTCGAGGTTTCGGATACGTACGGGTTCAAGCTTCGCAATGTAAGCCTATACGGGTTCACGGCCGGAGATGGACTCGTGCTTCATACCCGCAATTTCTGGGTCGAGGGGACGACTCTGGAGAACGTATCGATCAGCAACTGCAAGCGTCACATTGTGTTCAAGCGCCAGCCGGGAACGGCCAACATGGGTTCATACGGGTATACCACGTTCCGCAACGTCGCGCTTAACGTTCGCGACGGTCAGATCGGGATGCTCGTGGGAGTCGATGTGTACAACAATGCGCTGCATGAAATCTACAATGCCATTCTGGAAATGAACATCTGGACAACAGGCAACTCCATAGGCGTCGGGTTCGGCCAGAACGGCATCATCAGAGATTCAAGCGGCACATTCCGCTGCGAGACGCCGCCGGAGGGCGCGCCGTTCACAGGCAGCTTCATTAAAGTCGATTACCCGGAAACGTCCGGGATGACTAATTTTGACGGCCCTGTTCGAACCTCGCATTTAAGCAATGCCGAGAACTGGACCAATACCTGGCGCGATCTGCGCTACCAGAAGCTGCGGGACATCGGCGAGCCGAAGCCTGGCGTGCAGAACTATGCGCAATGGTTTCGGGTGTGCCGCATCGGGACGGATAAATCCTTATTCAGCGGTCGGGTCAGGATGACCGCGGATTACGGCAAGGCGTCTTATTGCTCCGCATCCGCTGAGTTTGCGTTCGGAGTTCGCGGCCATGACGCAGGCGGCTTTAAGCCGACATTTACGGTTGATGGAGACGGGTTTAACGGAACCGGCGATGGCTTTGCCAAATTTTCCGTTTATGCGGATGCAAGCGGGAAGTACTGGCTCTATTTTCGCCGTCCCAAATATACGAACTATTGCGTGTTTGAATACACTTACGACCTCTATCCGCAGGGCACGTACGAATATTGGGAAAAGACAGCTTCGCCGGAGTCAGATGCAACCTTGACCAAGGTATGGGATTCCTTGTCTTATCCGGCTCAGTCGTCCTATATCGGGGATGAGGTCGTATTTTCGGGGCAGCGGGCCATCGCTTCGGCGAACGGCGGCAATATCGATTTTCAAGTGGCGCATCTGTTAGGCGTCGTTCCCGAATGGTACACGGCGACGGCGCTGTCGGCCGACGCCAACTCCGTTGGAATCTCGTCGGTGACGGCCGACGCGAGCAGCATTACGATTACATTCAAATCGGCAACGCCCGCCGGGACCGGCAATATCAAATTTGCGGTAGAGTGGGGGCGGAAGCAGTTTAACAACCGCTTCCGACCATCGTGATACGGCGCTATAGCGGAGGAATGGACGATGACAGAAATGGTTGACGGTGTATGGCCTACCATGATCACCCCGTTCGCGGAGTCCGGTCAAATCGATTACTTCGCTCTCGAGCGATTGATGGGATGGTATCTCGAACGCGGCATTGACGGACTATTTGCGGTATGCCAGTCAAGTGAAATGTTTTTTCTTAGTCTGAAGGAGCGGGTCGAACTGGCCAGGTTCGTCAAGGAGGAAGCCCAGGGCAAAATCCCCGTTGTCGCTTCGGGCCACATTTCGGATGCATTGGAGCCTCAGATCGAGGAGATCGAGCTCATCGCCGCCACGGGCATCGACGCTTTTGTCCTGGTAACCAATCGCCTGGCCAAACCGGAGGAGCCGGATGACGTCTGGATTCGTCATGCGCAGTTGCTGCTCGACAGGCTGCCCGGCATTCGTTTCGGACTCTACGAATGTCCATATCCGTACAAGCGGCTGTTAAGCCCGGAGCTGCTCCGGTGGTGCGCCTCGACGGGGCGTTTCTATTTCCTGAAGGACACCTCCTGCAGTCTGGACGATATCCGCGCGAAGATGGAGGTTCTTCATGGCAGCAGACTCAAACTATTCAACGCCAACTCGGCCACTCTGCTTGAATCTTTGAAACTGGGCGCAGCAGGGTTCAGCGGCATTATGGGCAACTTTCATCCCGAGCTCTACGTGTGGCTTGCAAGAAACTGGAAGTCTGAACCGCAGAAGGCGCAGTGGGTTCAGTCGTTTCTCAGTACGGCCGCACTGCTCGAAGCACAGCCATACCCTGTAAACGCCAAATACCATTTGCAGCGAGAGGGGGTTCCCATCGCCTTGGTCAGCCGCTCCAAGGATTGTAGGACCTTATCGGCTGTAAACAGAGTGGAAGTGGATAACTTGAGAATCCTTGGCGACTTGCTTAAGGAGCAATGGTCCTTGTTCTTGCCCGAATGAGGGTGATTTTTCCGGGATCGTTCGAGGCGATCTCTCAGGGTCTATCCGGACCTGGGGATGGCCTCTTCCTCTTTCTCAAGGAGCCATTTCTGTAGTGTAGCATTCGCCGAGCGCCCAGCCTATCATCGCCATCGGATTCACGTAATTGAGGAGCGTGGCGCCCGGGCACAGATCCTCCATAACGCGCGCCAAATCCAGCATGGCGGGGATGCTGCGCAGGGCGCGGAACACGCCGCCAGGCCCGAGCGTATCGCCGATGCATTGCAGAAGACGATGCTGCCCGCCCCGATGATCGCCACTCTTCGCATATGCGATCCCTCCTCCGGAATTTAGGAATACCGCTGCATGAGCCGAATGTAATCCCTTGCCAGCTTCAGATCCTCCAGCGCCTCTCTCGACTCGCAGGGAGCCGGGCGAACGCCCTGAACCGCCGCGATAAAGTTCATGGCCTGCTGGCGCATAGCCGACCGATTCGGCATGACCGGTAGTTCATAGGAAGGAGCGTACTTGCCGTTATCCTTCATGATCGTCACCTTGCCGGCCTGCTGGCGGGCGAGCGGCGATGGCAGATCGACGCGGATATAGCCGCGCTCGAAGCAGACGAGCAAGCTCTCGTGCCATTCGACCGTCGTCTGGTAAGGCGCCATCTCCAGGGCGACCGTAACGCCGCTGTCGCTCTCGCCGGTCAGCAGGACGCCGCTCCGATCGGCGAAGGCGATGCGGTAGGGCTCCTGCAGCAGGAAACGGATGGCGTTGATCTGATGAATGTAGTAGTTGACGAAAATATCGAGGCGCTGCGTCTGCTCGTCCGTGAAGTCGGCAGGGCCCGCCTCCTGGAGGACGACCGGATAAGGCTCTCCGGCGGACAGCGGAGCGTCCGCGCCCCCGATCCAGTCGCCCGGCGGCATCGTCACCCGGATATACTGAAGCTTGCCGTATTCCCCGCTTGCCTTCCATTGTCCGATCCGCTCATGCGCATACGCCATCGCGGGATCGGAGCGCTTGTGGTAGCCGACCATATGAAGGGTCCCGTTGGCTTCGGCCAGCCGAACCAGTTCCTCGCCGGTGCCGACCGTCAGCGACAATGGCTTCTCGGTGAACACCGGAATGCCGGCTCGAAGAATGTCGGGAATAATCGCATGATGGGCGCGGTACGGCTGGGGAGCGACGATCGCGTCTACCTGGACGCCTTCAAGCAGCGCCCGATGGTCGTCGAACACTTGCGGGACGCCGTAGCGCTCCGCTACCAGCCTGGCCGTCTGCGGGCGAACCTCCGCGAGCGCCACGACCTCGCACGTTTCGCGCAGCGCCGCATAATTGGACAGATGCGCCATTTGTCCCATGCCGCCGACGCCGACGAATCCGATTCTCAGTTTGCGCATGCGTCTTCCTCCTCCGATCCGAGATTTTCGAACAAATACAAGCCTTCCGTACCCGGCGCGACGATGTCGGGGTACCCGTTGCCGGTGATGTCCTGGATCCACATGAAGATGCCGTTGCCGGACGCTTCTCCCGGAGGGCCGTAATCGATGACGTGCTTCTCGAAGCGCCCTCCGCCGATCTTGAAGTAATAGAGCCCAAGCGGATCGTCCGCTCCCGGGTCGAAGTCGTGCGCCAGATACCGCTTGCCCGCCACCAGCTCCAGCTCGCCGTCCCCATCCAGATCCGCCAGCGCCAAATCGTGATATTGGGACACGCTTGCGTCGATCTCGCGGCGGATCCAGCTTCGGGAACCGTCCGCCTCGCGAACCTGCTCATACCAGTGCAGGCCGTAATCGTGCGCTTGGCCGACGATCAGGTCGCAGAGGCCGTCGCCGTTCACGTCATGCCCGAGAATCGGAACGCTGGCCGAGCCGAGCGAGAATTCAGGGTGGAACGTCCAAGGCCCGGAGAACGGATCGTCCGGCTGCTCCAGCCAGCCGTCCGCCAGGACAATGTCCGTCCTTCCGTTGCCGGTAATGTCCGCGAAGCCGAGGCCGTGCCCGCTGTCCCGCTCGCCGATGACCGTCTTGCCGAATTGGCCCGTGCCCTTGCCGCGCTCGTCGCGGATCAGCTTGTAGAACGCCTGCGGCGCCCCCGGCGTATTGGGGAAGATCTCGGGTACGCCGCAGCCGTCGATGTCGAAAAAGCGGATCGTCTCGATGTTGGCGCTAGGCATGATCTCGAAGGTGTCCCATGCCTTGCCGGAATCGCCCGGATTGCGTCTCCAGCGCAGCGACTCGCTCCACCAGGAGCCCGTAATCAAATCCATCCGCCCGTCTCCGTCGACATCCATCGGATAGTCGGAGAAGTCGTCCCTGTAGTGCGCATAGGAGGCAATGTCCGCGATTTTGTGGCGAACGTTGAAGTCCGGACCCTCGTACCAGTAGGCGCCGCTGACGATATCCAGCCTCCCGTCTTGATTGACGTCAAACACCGAGCAGGCTTCGTAGGGCTCGTCGCTGATCTTTCTTTTGCGGAATCGAACGGTCATCTCGCATGGCCCCATTCCTAATGAATATATTGAATATTTAGGTAAGCGCTTTTACGATACCTATTGATTACAATCTACATCATTTATAAAATAAAGTTCAATGCGCATAGTTGCGATCTTTGGCTATTGAATATTGGTCCGAGGTGATGAAGTGGCGCAATCGATGATCATCCGTATGCCGCAGCTGCTGAGCGGCGCGTACTTTCGCATGGGGCCGGGAGAGCGGTTCTATTTCCCGCTTCACCAGCATGAGAGCAACGCCGAGCTGCTGCTCATCGTGGACGGGGAAGGAGAGTTTCGCGTGGACAACAGACTGTACCGGGCGAGAACGGGAAGCCTGCTGGTCTACAACCGGGGGATCTGGCATGAGGAACGGTCGACCAGCGATACCTTTTCGGCCATCTACGCGGGCTATGCCGGACTTCAGCTGAGGGGGCTTCCATCCGATTTTTTGGTCGGCGGAGAGAGGGCGGCCGTCATCGAGCTGAACGAGCACTTCGTCCCGGTCAAGCAGCTCCTCGGCGAGATGATCGCGGAGTGGAACCAGGCTTTGCCGGAATCGGCCGAGATGGCGAACGCGCTGCTCGCCCTGCTGATGGGAAGGCTGGCCCGGCTGCTGTACAGCACGGAAGAGCGCGGAGTCCGCAGGCGCCCGGCCAAGGAGACCGTTCATCTGGCGAAGCGCTATATGGAGGAAAATTATTATGCCGATATCCGCTTGAACGCTTTGTCGCGCTTGACGCATACGAACGCCTACCACTTGATTCATATGTTCAAGCAAGAGACGGGGACGAGTCCGATCCAGTATTTGATTCGCTATCGGATGGAGGTGGCGAAGCAGTATTTGGAGACGACGCGTCTGCCGATGCCGGAGATCGCCGAGAAGGTCGGCTACAAGAGCGAGACCTACTTCCAGAACCTGTTCAAGAAGACGGTCGGGATCTCGCCGGGAAAATATCGCGATTCGGTCCGGCCCGGGCGGGGGGAGGCGTAAGGCGATGCCGCTTCCCCGAATTCAAGTCAAGCGTCCCAATATTTTCACGAAGCTCCTCGGAGGCGTTTGCGGACGACCGGTCGCGCGCTCAAAAATGAAGGGGCTATCCCAATCGGTCTTCATTGACCTTTCGGGACAGTCCCTTTTTGCGTTGAATAACCCGGCTCCGAGTGGCGCGAAACGGCTAGCATTCTGCAGCGATAAAAAGGATCGTTACGCGGGTCTCCGGGCAACGAACGGACGCTTTGGCGATAAAAACACTCGGATTCTTATTTGGCAGTCAGCGGACATTCTGACTTTCAAAGCACCTATTGTGAAGCCCGGTCTAGCTCCGGACCTCCAGACCTCCAGACCTCCAGACCTCCAACCCTCCAGACCTCCAGACCTCCAACCCTCC
>NZ_JACJVP010000052.1 GCF_014212125.1 Cohnella nanjingensis | reverse complement strand
TAATCAGTCGTTAGACTGATCAATTGCGCTTCGTTTCGCTATCCAGTTTTCAAGGTGCAATTCGAGCGATCGAAGATCGTCTCGACCGTGCCGCAAGAGGCAGCGTTTCGTTAGAAACACGTTCGTGCGGTACGCTTTGAAGGATGATTTCTCCTTCAAAACTGAACTCGAGCGTAAGCTTAACGGACTTTCGTATTGCCCCGAAGGGCTCCTTAGAAAGGAGGTGATCCAGCCGCACCTTCCGATACGGCTACCTTGTTACGACTTCACCCCAATCATCTACCCCACCTTCGACGGCTGGCTCCTTGCGGTTACCCCACCGGCTTCGGGTGTTGTAAACTCTCGTGGTGTGACGGGCGGTGTGTACAAGACCCGGGAACGTATTCACCGCGGCATGCTGATCCGCGATTACTAGCAATTCCGACTTCATGCAGGCGAGTTGCAGCCTGCAATCCGAACTGAGACCGGCTTTGGTAGGATTGGCTCCGGATCGCTCCTTCGCTGCCCGTTGTACCGGCCATTGTAGTACGTGTGTAGCCCAGGTCATAAGGGGCATGATGATTTGACGTCATCCCCGCCTTCCTCCGGTTTGTCACCGGCAGTCAATCTAGAGTGCCCACCCGAAGTGCTGGCAACTAAATTCAAGGGTTGCGCTCGTTGCGGGACTTAACCCAACATCTCACGACACGAGCTGACGACAACCATGCACCACCTGTCTCCTCTGTCCCGAAGGAAAGGTCTATCTCTAGACCGGTCAGAGGGATGTCAAGACCTGGTAAGGTTCTTCGCGTTGCTTCGAATTAAACCACATACTCCACTGCTTGTGCGGGTCCCCGTCAATTCCTTTGAGTTTCAGTCTTGCGACCGTACTCCCCAGGCGGAGTGCTTAATGTGTTAACTTCGGCACCGAGGGGTGGACCCCCCCAACACCTAGCACTCATCGTTTACGGCGTGGACTACCAGGGTATCTAATCCTGTTTGCTCCCCACGCTTTCGCGCCTCAGCGTCAGTTACAGTCCAGAGAGCCGCCTTCGCCACTGGTGTTCCTCCACATCTCTACGCATTTCACCGCTACACGTGGAATTCCGCTCTCCTCTTCTGCACTCAAGTCTCCCAGTTTCCAGTGCGACACGGGGTTGAGCCCCGCACTTAGACACCAGACTTAAGAAACCGCCTGCGCGCGCTTTACGCCCAATAATTCCGGACAACGCTTGCCCCCTACGTATTACCGCGGCTGCTGGCACGTAGTTAGCCGGGGCTTTCTTCTCAGGTACCGTCATCGAATGTGCAGTTAACACACCCTTATTCTTCCCTGGCAACAGAGCTTTACGACCCGAAGGCCTTCCTCACTCACGCGGCGTTGCTCCATCAGGCTTGCGCCCATTGTGGAAGATTCCCTACTGCTGCCTCCCGTAGGAGTCTGGGCCGTGTCTCAGTCCCAGTGTGGCCGTTCACCCTCTCAGGTCGGCTACGCATCGTCGCCTTGGTGAGCCGTTACCCCACCAACTAGCTAATGCGCCGCAGGCCCATCTGCAAGCCACAGATTGCTCCGTGTTTCCCAATCCAGCCATGCGGCCGAATTGCGTATCCGGTCTTAGCATTCGTTTCCGAATGTTATCCCAGTCTTGCAGGCAGGTTGCCTACGTGTTACTCACCCGTCCGCCACTAACCTTCGCGGGAGCAAGCTCCCTTGAAAGTCCGTTCGACTTGCATGTATTAGGCACGCCGCCAGCGTTCGTCCTGAGCCAGGATCAAACTCTCCATAAAGGTCCGTTTCAGCGGCAGCACTTCCGGAGGAAGTGTGAGAGCTGATACGGACGGTTTTGAAGAACCTCGA
>NZ_JACJVP010000051.1:23905-71864 GCF_014212125.1 Cohnella nanjingensis | reverse complement strand
CACATCCGTCGCTTCAACCCGCCAATCGCCAATGTAGGTAGTTTACATACGCACATTCGCCGCCCCAGCCCGCCGACCGCCAATGTAGGTAGTTTACATACGCACATTCGCCGCCCCGGCCAACCGACCGCCAATGTAGGTCGTTTACATACGCACATCTGTCGCTCCAGCCCCCCGACCGCCAATGCAGGTCGTTTGCTTATCCTCCAGCAAGGCTTAAGGGGCTGTCCCTAGGTCCGTTTATGACCTGTTGAGACAGCCCCTTTGCAAGTCTTCGCCGAGACGCGGCTCCGTCTCTTTCTCGTTTTCATCGCTTGCGCCGCCCCGCAATCCGTACGAACGAGCCATGTTCTCCAACACCTTCGGTCGTTTCTTTGGTTATTTCAACTTTTCCGGATTCATTTTCCGAATGGGATTCTCTTCATCGCGCTTGAAGCCTATCTATCCCGATTCGGCAGCGAAAAATAGGTCAAGTTCGCTGCGCGAGCGCATAGAGTGGGATACATGGGTAAGCGCTAACATGATGACGAGCGGCATACCTAATCAGGACAAGGGAGGAATTCGCGATGCGAAAGTGGGGATTAAGCACGCACGCTGTGATACTCATGCTGCTGCTGGTGCTTGTTGGTTGTTCGCAGCGATCCGGCGGGGGCGACGACAATGCCAAACCTAGCGGCAGTCCCGCCGAGCCATCCGGCACGGCGACCGCAACGCCGGCGGACAGCGGGAGCGCGAGTACGAGCACGCCGGACGCCGGCAGCGGGGAAAAAGTGCGGCTCACCGTATACAGCACCATCGGCGAGCTGAAAAATCAAGAGATGATGAAGTCGATCGGCGCCGCCTTTACCCAAGAAAATCCGAATATTACGGTGGAGTTCCAATTCCCCGGGGCGGAGTACGAAAATATCCTAAAAGTTAAAATGGCGGCCAACGACCTGCCGGACGTCTTCGATACGCATGGCTGGGCGGTCATCCGTTACGGCAATTACTTGGCCGACCTGCGCGACGAGTCGTGGGCGCCCAACTTGACGGACACGATTAAGCCGGTCGTCACCGACAAATCCGGCAAGGTAGAGGCTCTTGTCCTGAGCGAGGCCAAGGACGGAATCTCGTATAATGCGGAATTGCTCGCACAATACGGCATTCAGCCGCCCGCGACGTTCGAAGAGCTGATGGCCGCCGCGGACAAGATCAAGACGGACAGCAAGGGCCAGGTCACGCCGTTCTTCATGTCCGGCATCGACAACGGCATGATCGGCGGCTTCCTGGATCTCTATGCGACCTCCATGTACATCAGCCCCCAGCAGAATCAAGCGGATGCGCTGCTGGACGGCTCGTTCGATTGGAACAACTGGACGCCGCTGGCGGCGAAGCTGCTCGATATGCAGAAGAAGGGCTATATCAACAAAGACGCCCTGACGGCCAAGTATACGGATATGCCTAAGCGCTTCGCGCAAGGTAAGATCGCCTTCGTCTTCGGCGCGCCCTCGTTCGCGGACGACGTGTACAAAGTGAACCCGAACGCGAAGATCGGCATCATGCCGTTGACGACGATGGTCGACGGCGATACGCCGACCTTCTCGGGCGGCGAGCGGTATACGATGGGCGCTTGGAAGGACGGCAAGCATCTGGAAGCATCGAAGAAGCTGATCGCCTTCTTCGCTAAGCCGGAGAACATGTCCACGATCGCCAACGCGACGAAGCTGCCTCCCGGGCTGAAGGACATCGCTTCGCAGCATGAATTCTCCCCTTATTACGATCAGTTCAAGGACGTTCGGGTGTTCCCTTACTTCGACCGCGTCTACTTGCCGAACGGCATGTGGGACGTCATGTGCAAGACGGGCACCTCGCTCGTCTCGGGTCAGACGACGCCCGCGCAGTTCTCCGAGAAGATGAAGCAGGAATACGTGCGACTGCGCAAGCAGGCATAAGCCGGACTGGGAGAGCGTCCGCTCTCCCTTTTTCCATCGTTCATGAGGGATAAGGTTCGCGCCAATGAAGACGTAGCCGGATTCGCTCGACGAACGCAATCCGCTAACCGAAGAACCATGCTTCCGAAGCGAGTTTTGTTGCGAATTGAATTCGAAGCAGCTTAGCTCCACAACCTATTAGGAGGGAGCACATGACCGATCCGAAGGAACCGACCATCCGTGCCGGGACCGCCAGCGTCAAAAAGGCGGCGAGGCGCGGAGCGTGGCTGAATCTGATGTACGTACCCGCTTTGCTGCTGTTTCTCGTCTTCATCTTCTACCCGTTCCTGAGGGGCATCCAGATCTCGTTCACGAACTGGGACGGCTATAATCAGCATTACAAATGGATCGGGCTCGAGAATTACAAACGGATCTTCAGCGATCCCGACATGGGCAAGATCGTTCGCAATACCGCCATTTACGGCATCGGAAGCGCGGTATTCCAGAACCTGATCGGTCTGCTGTACGCGCTCTTCCTCACCCAGAGCATCCGTACCCGAGGCATCGTCCGAACGGTTATTTATTTGCCCGTCATCATCAGCGGACTCATCATGGGCTACATCTGGTACTTCTTCTTCCAGTATGACGGAGGCGCGATTAACGATCTCATTCTGCTGTTCACGAACGAGCCCGCCAACCTGCTCGGCAGTCCGAACGCGAACGTCTGGATCATCACCTTCGTCAATACGTACCAATACCTCGGGATCGCGATGGTGCTCTTCCTGGCCGGCCTGCAGTCGATTCCGCGCGACTATTACGAAGCCGCCACCATCGACGGCGCGGGCGCATGGACGCGATTCTTCCATGTCACCTGGCCTTTGCTCGCCCCGGCGTTCACCGTGAGCATGGTGTTGAATCTAACCGGCGGCCTGAAGCTGTTCGAAGTGATCGTCGCCATGACGAACAGCGGCCCGGGCTACGCGTCCGCTTCGATGTCATCGTTCATGTATCTGCTCTACTTCGGCCGCGAAGACGCTGGTTACGCCGCTACGGTCGGCATTCTCATGTTCGTCATGATCTCGATCGTCAGCTTGCTCGCGCTGGTCTGGCTCCGCAGAAGAGAGGTGCAGGCATGAACGCCGTCCTGAGCAAGTCGCGCCGGACCTGGATGACCTTGCTGTCGCTCGTCATCTGTCTGATCCATATCCTGCCTTTCTACGTGTTGTTGACGACCACCTTCAAAGCGGATGACGATCTGAGCTCCAAGTGGATCTTCCCCGGCTACCTCTACCTCGACAACTTTACGAACGCATGGCGGGAGGCGAATCTGGCGTCCGCCTTCAAGAGCAACCTGATCGTGACCGTCTGCGCCGTCTTCCTCATCGTCGTCGTCGGTTCGATCGCGGCCTATCCGTTGTCCAGGCGCCAGACGCGGTGGAATCAGTTTATCTACGCGCTATTCGTATCGGCCCTCATCGTGCCTGCGCTGACGATCCTCGTTCCATTGTACAAGTTCATGGTCGATATCGGCGGCATGAACCGGTATTGGGGCATTATCCTGCTGCACGTAACGTTTAATCTGCCGACGACGATCTTCCTATACACCGGGTTCATCAGTACGATCCCCAGAGAGCTGGACGAAGCGGCCATGATCGACGGCGCCAGCAGGTTCAGCCTCTTCTACCGCATCTTGCTCCCGCTGCTGAAACCGATCACGGCAACGGTCATTATACTGAGCGGCGTAGCCGTCTGGAACGATTATACGTTCTCGGTCTTTTTCCTGCAGCATGTCGAGACGAGAACGATTACCGTCGCGCTTGCCAGCTTCTTCTCGCAATTCTCCAGCAATATCGGCTGGGTCGCGGCAGGTTCGCTGCTCGCTGCGCTGCCGATGGTCGTCGTTTATCTCTTCTTGCAGCGTTATTTCATCGAGGGACTGGCATCCGGGGCCGTCAAGGGATGAGGATCGCCGGCGCAAATCATAAGCCGTCCGTCATGCTACCGTAAGGGAGGACGTATAGAATCGTCGATGTTGCACAGATAATGGCTGTAGATGCGGGAAGGGGGAAGGAGCATGAACGGCGGATTAACCGCGCGCAAAGAGGCGGGCAGAGACGCGTTCGCGAAGTGGTCCGGCATCATCGGCAAGCTCTCCTTCGCTTCGGGTCTGGCTTGGGCGCTTGCGCACTGGGCGGGATCCAAGCATCCGTTCCTCGCGCCCGTCTCCGTTATTCTCTGCATGCAGACGACGGTGCTGCAGTCGCTTCTGTTCTCTTACCGCCGGCTGGGGGGAACGATCCTTGGCGTAGGTCTGACGATGCTCGCCGTCAAGGCGATGCCGCTGAACGGGTGGACGCTGGCCGCGCTGCTCGCGGGGATCTCCTGCATCGCGCTCCTCGTCGAACGCAACGAGATCTGGCTTCGCGAAACGGCTTTAAGCGGCGCTTTGGTGTTCGAGCTGCAGAGGCATTCCGAACACTATGCCGTCGATCGGCTGCGTGACACCGCGATCGGCGTCGCCGTCGCGATGATCGTCATGGCCTTCGTCCTGCCTCCGAACGAGACGCGGACGGCCGAGCGCGCGCTGCAGCCGCTCGCGGATCGAGTGACCCGTCTGTTCGGGCAGTTGGCGGCATGGACGGGGGGCGGCTGCGGGCAAGAGCAAGAGCAGGCTCTTCGGACGGAGATAAAGACGCTGCGCCAGGATTGGCAGAACGCCAGCAAGACGTTGCAGCAGGCGGCCGACGGCTTGCGGTACAATCCGTTCAGGCGCAAGAGCGAACGCAGGCAGCAGCAGAACGCCGATTGGCTGGAGAAGCTCCGCAGAGGGATCAACTATCTGGAGAAGACGGAGGCGCGCCTGCGCAGAGGCGCGGCCGCGGCGCCGCTGAACGAGTCGGAGCGCAGCGCGTGGCAGGAGCAATTCGACAAGCTCGGCGGCTGCTGGGGGCAGTCGTTGATCGCGTCGCCGTCGTTGGAACCGCTCGTTCGATTGGCGAGGAGCGAGAATACGCCGCTCTACTTATCCGCCTTGCTGCTGGACACGAACGAGCTCCTGGAAGATTTGAAGGCGATCTAGCGCGGCGTTTGAAGGTTTTGGATCGCCCTGCAACCGGTCGCGCAAACGTCCTTGAAAGCCTGGCTGACGATCTAGGCGCTTAACGGCTTCGCCCCTTCATCGAAGGGCGCGAAGCCGTTTTCGCTTGACGGTGGCATATGCCCGCACGCCCGCTCGTATAATGAATCCGTCGAAGCGCGGTTCGGAAAAGGGGAACGTCCAAGCGAAAGCGGGGGATGTACGCTGGCGGAGATCGGGAGAAGCGTGCCCAAGAAGGAGTCTTACGACAAAGTGACGGGAGCGGGCCACTACACCGGCGACGCGGTCGAGGCTCGAATACACCATGCTCGAATGAAAATCAGTCCTTACGCGCATGCCCGCATTCTCGGGATCGATGCGACGGCGGCTCGGACCGCGCCCGGCGTCAGGGCGATCCTCACCGGCGACGACTGCGGCGTGCTGACCGGCGAGGAGATCCGGGACCGACCGATCATCGCCAAGGATCGGGTACGCCACTACGGCGAGGTCGTGGCGGTCGCGGTGGCGGATACCGAGGTGCAGGCCAAGCAGGCGGCCGACCTGATCAAGGTTCGCTACGATCCGCTGCCGGTCGTCCTCTCGCCGACCGATGCGTTGCGGTCGGATGCGCCGGTGCTGCACGAGCGGCTGGGCGAGTACGAGAAAGGGGAAGGCGTCGTCTCCGTGCCCGGCACGAACGTCGCGAGCGTCATCCATGTCCGGCTGGGCGACATGAGCCAAGGCTGGGAGCAAAGCGAGACCGTCGTAGAGAATGCCGTCGCATTCAAGCCTTCCGACCATGCCGCGATGGAGACGCGCAGCGCGATCGCGGAGATCAAGCCGGACGGGCGCGTCCATATCGTCTCCTCCACTCAGGCGCCGTTTGCCGTCAAGCAATACCTGGGCAAGTACTTCGGGGTCGACGTCGGCTTCGTCACGGTCGAGGCGCCGTTGGTCGGAGGCGCCTACGGCGGCAAAGCGGCGATCCAGCCGGAGCTGATCGCTTTTTTGGCGTCCCGGGCGATCGGCGGCAGACCGGTGAAGGTGTTATATACCCGCGAGGAAGACATGGTGACGGCGCCCGGCCATATCGGCCTGGAAGCGACGGTACGCCTCGGCAGCACGAAGGAGGGGAAGATCAAGGCCGCCCATCTGATCTACCGCTTCGACGGCGGCGCGTACGACGACAAGTCGAGCGATATCGCCCGGGCGGCAGCCGGGGACTGCAGCGGGCCTTACGCGATCGAGCATATGCATGGCGAATGCTTGACGATCTATACCAATCATCCCTATCCCTCGGCGTTCCGGGGGTATGGACATGCGGAACTCACGTTCGCAGTGGAGCGCGCGATCGACGCCCTGGCGGAGGAGCTGCAGATGGACCCGTGGGCGCTGCGGATGAAAAATATCGTCGTGCCCGGCGATATCGCGCCTACCCGCGATCTGCTCACGCCGAGCAATCTGGGGGATCTGCCGGCTTGTATGGAACGCATGAAGCGTCTGGCGGAGTGGGACGACTGGAACTTGGTTCAAGTGGATGACCACCGAGTCCGCGCGAAGGGGATCAGCTGCTTCTGGAAAAACTCCTCGATCGACCCGAATGCCAGTTCCGGCGCGATCGTCTCCTTCAACCCGGACGGCAGCCTGAACCTCGAGACCGGCGTCGTCGAGATCGGGACGGGAACGAAGACGGTGCTCGCCCAGATCCTCGCCGAACGGATGAGGATGCGCACGGAGCGGATTCATGTGCGCTTCACGGTGGATACGGGCATCTCGCCGGAGCATTGGAAGACGGTGGCGAGCCGGGGGACGTTCATGGCCGGGCGCGCCGTTCTGCATGCGGCGGACGACGCGATCCGGCAACTGCTGTCGATCGCGGCTTGCGTCCTGCGGGCGGACCCGGACGATCTGGAGCTGGACTGCGAAAAGGTGTTCGTACGCGCCGATCCGAGCGTTCAGATCGACGTGAAGGAGATCTGCTACGGCTACAGCTTCCCGAACGGCAACACGATCGGTGGGCAGATCATCGGGCGCGGCACCTATACGCAGCGGCGGATGAATCCCATGAACCCCGAGACCGGCGAAGGGACGCCCGGTCCCGAGTGGAACGTCGGCGCCCAGGCGGTGGAGGTCGAGCTCGATACGCGAGACTGCTCGTACCGCATCCTGAAGGCCGTTTCGGTGAACGACGCGGGCCGGGTGATGAATCGGATGGGCGCCCTGGGTCAGATCAAAGGCGCTATCGCGATGGGACTCAGCTTCGCCAATCGGGAGACGTTCCTGTTCGACGCGGAGGGCCGCATCCAGAATCCGACGCTGCGCGACTACAGCGTCTTCCGCTATGGCGAGAATCCGGCGTACGTCGTCGACTTCGTCGAACGACCCTGTCTGGACGGCCCGTATGGGGCCCGCGCGCTCGGCGAGCACGGTCTCATCGGCATGCCGGCGGCGCTCGCGAGCGCGCTGTCCCGCGCGGCCGGCGTCCGGTTGAACCGACTGCCGCTATTTCCGGAACGCATCTGGAGAGCGAGAATGGGGTATGCCGATGATACCGTATCCGTTTGACTACTATCAGCCCGCGACCGTCGGGGAAGCGGTGGCGCTTTTCGTCGACCTGGATGCCCGGGGCAAGCAGCCGCTGTACTTCTCCGGAGGCACCGAGATCATCACCCTCGGGCGAATCAACGAGGTATATACCGAAGCGGTCATCGACGTGAAGCGCATCCCGGATTGCCGGGAGATCGGCCGGCGATCGGGCGCGTTCGTCTGGGGGGCGGCGCTCACGCTCTCGGAGATCCACGACGCGAGGCTGTTCCCGCTGCTTGGAGAGACCGGAGCGGGCGTCGCCGATCGTACCTCGCGGAACAAGATCACGCTGGGAGGCAACGTCTGCGGGCGGTTCATCTACAAGGAAGCCGTGCTGCCCTTGCTGCTGACCGATAGTCCGCTGCGGATCGCGGGCCCTGGCGGGGAACGGACGGCGCCGATCGGACAGCTGTTCGATCGTACGCTGCGGTTAGGGAGAGGAGAGCTGCTCGTCCAGGCGATGACGGATGTGCGCTATGCGGCGTTCCCTTATGTGACGGACAAGCGGCGCAAAGGATCGGCCATCGACTATCCGCTCTTGACGGTGGCCGCGATCCGGGCGGAGGAAGGGATCCGGCTTGCATTCAGCGGCGTGTGCGCCTTCCCGTTCCGGTCGACGGAGATGGAGCTTATCCTGAACCGACGGGAAGTGCCGGCGGAGGAACGCATCGCGACGGCGATCGCCCGATTGCCCGCGCCGATTCTTAATGACATTAAAGGGTCGGCGCTCTACCGGGAGTATGTCTTGAAGGTCACGCTGGGAGAGACGCTGGAGAGGCTGGAGAAGGGGGTGGCTATCGGATGAAGGCGGAGCATGTCGTACAGCTTGAACTGCATGTGAACGGAGAGCGGAGGACGGCGGTCGCCCGCCCGGCGGACTTGCTCTTGGACGTGCTGCGCGAGTCGTTCGGACTGACGGGCGCGAAGCCCGGATGCCGGAACGGGGACTGCGGGGCTTGCACGGTGCTGGTGGACGACCGGCCGATGAAGTCTTGCCTGATGTTGGCCGTGGAGAGCGCCGGACAGGCGGTGACGACGATCGAAGGCTTGCAGGACGAGGCGGCGCAGCGGGCGTTCGTCGAGCAGTTCGCTTTTCAATGCGGCTACTGCACGCCCGGGTTCATCATGAACATCGTGGCCCTGAGTCGTCTGGAACCCCAAGCGGACGAAGGGACGATCCAGGACTGGATGCAGTCCAACATCTGCCGCTGTACGAGCTATGAGGAGATCGGGAAGGCCATCCATGTCGTCTTGGGGAAGCGGTAATCGTTATAGCCCATTTGTTTAATGGCATTAACCATGCGAGGTTGCATCGAACGGCTCTTTCTACTCGCGACGGATGCGCCGGCGGCGAGCAGCATCTCCGACGCGGAACGGCCGCATTGATCGTCAGGATAGGCGTTGAAAAACAAGGAAAAAGACGAACAGCCCTGCCGGAGGCAGGGCTGTTCGTCTTTTGCGGATTGCTAAGCGCAGGATGCGGTATCAGCTTGTAGATCCGGTCGAGCGAGTATGAAGCGCTTCTGACCGGAAGACTCGTGGATGGCTGCCTACTTCATCATTATTTTGCGGCGGAGAAAAACGAGGATTGACAATATAGGGTAGGGGACTATACCATGTAGAAGAAACGCCGGTAAAAAATCCCGTAAAGCCCGCTTGCATCGACCTCGTTTGGAGACGGCCGTCGCGCGTGCGATCCGAGGGGCCTGGGGAACCGGCAGTTCAAGATAAAGGAGGAGATTCGCATGTCCCAACCCGCATCCTTAACGCCGCAAGCCGATCCGAGACGCTGGATGGCGCTTGCCCTGTTATGCTTGGCGAACTTTATGGTCATCATGGACACGTCGATCATCGGCGTGGCACTGCCGGCCATCCAGCATGCGCTGGGCTATACGCAAGAGAGCCTGCAATGGGTATTCAATGCTTACGTCATTTTCTTTGGCGGTCTGCTCTTGTTGGGCGGACGGATGTCCGACCTGTTCGGGCAACGCCGGATCTTCATGTGGGGGTTTGCGGTGCTGACGCTGTCATCGCTACTCGCGGGATTGGCCTGGAGCGAGGCGTCGTTGAACGTTGGCCGCGCGCTCCAAGGCTTCGGCTCGGCTCTGATCGCGCCTTCGGCGCTGACGATCGTCATGATGCTGTTCAGCGGCAATCCGAGAGAACTGGGCAAAGCGCTCGGGTTCTGGGGGGCTTCCGCGGCGGCCGGCGGATCGGCGGGGGTATTCCTCGGCGGCGTCATCACCGAATGGCTGAATTGGCAATGGACGTTCTTGATTAACGTTCCCGTCGGCCTGCTCGCGCTGCTCTTCGCGCCGAGATGGCTGGCAAGAGGCGTACGAAGAAAAGGCGGTATCGATCTGTGGGGCGCGCTGCTCGTCACAGCGGCATTGGTGTCGATCGTATACGGGATCGTCACCGCGGAGCAGCATGGCTGGGGTTCGGTCTCGACGATCGGAACGCTGGCGGCGGGTGCGGCATTGTTCGTTCTGTTCCTCGGGGTTCAGATCGTCAGGCAGGAACCGCTCGTGCCGCTTCGCGTCTTCAAGACCCCAAATCTGGCCGCGGGCAATCTCGCGCTGCTCTTGCTGGCCGGCGGTTGGATTCCGCTATGGTACTTCCTCAACCTCTACATGCAGCAAGTATTGAAGTTCTCCGCCTTTGCGGGCGGCGTCGGCTTACTGCCCACGACCTTGCTCATCGCGGTCAGCATGATGTTCATCACCGGCAAGCTGATCGCCCGATTCGGGTTGAAGGCCAATATCGTGATCGGACTGACGGCGCTCGGCGCTTCCATGCTGCTCTTCTCCGGCAACACGCCGACGGACGGCAGCTTCGCGGCGAATGTGCTTCCGGCATCGCTGCTCGGCGGACTCGGCATGTCGCTGGCTTATATCCCCGCTACGATGGCCGCGATGTCGGGAGCCAAGCCGGAAGAGGCGGGGCTCGCCTCGGGGCTGGCGAATACGAGCTATCAGATCGGCTCCGCGATCAGCCTGGCCGTCATGACGGCGATCGCCGCTGCCGCAACTGCCTCGCATGGCGGCGGAACGCCCGCCGCGGCATTGAACGCGGGCTTCCACCAAGCGTTCTTCTGGTCCGGGATGGTGGCGTTCGCCGGCGCCTTGCTGTCGCTGCTGTTCATCCGCTCGCCGAAGAGAGAGAAGACGGGCGCCTCGGCTTCCGCATAAGCGGCATAGGGCCTGGCCGAGCAGGCGCGCGGCGGTTGAAAGGATTTCTTCCGTGACATCCTATAAAGAATGGGAAAGAGCAAGTCCAGATTCGTTTTTCATATAGGGTTCGGGGGTATCGTAAAAAATGAATTGACGAAATATAGGGTGGTGGGGTATACTTCAATCAAGGAACAAGTTGGCAAAGCGACACCGAAGAACCTGCCGCTATTCGAAGGAGCGAATCGATATGAATACGACTACCCCCGATCACAAGCAATCGAACTTGCAGATCACCGGCATGACCTGCGCGGCCTGCGCGAACCGGATCGAAAAAGGTTTAAGCAAGATTGAAGGCGTCTCGTCCGCCAACGTCAACTTCGCGCTTGAAAAAGCGAGCGTCACCTACGATCCGGCCAAGGTCGGCGTCGATTCTCTGGAGCAGACGATCCGCAAGCTCGGTTACGATACCGCCAAGGAAGTGGCGAACTTCAAGCTGGAGGGCATGACCTGCGCCGCATGCGCGAATCGGATCGAGAAGGGCCTCGCCAAGCTGCCCGGCGTAACGAGCGCTTCCGTCAACTTCGCGATGGAGACGGCGCGCGTCGAATACGCTCCGGCGGACGTCACGGTCGCCGACATGCAGAACAAGGTGAAGCAGCTGGGCTACAAGGCGATCTCCGAACAAGAGAAGGACGGCGCTGTAGACCATCGCGTCAAGGAATTGCGGAATCAAAAACGGAAGCTCATCGCTTCGGCGATCCTCTCGTTCCCGTTGCTGTGGAGCATGGTTGCGCACTTCTCATTCACTTCGTGGATCTATGCGCCGGACATTCTCATGAATCCGTGGTTTCAGTTGATCTTGGCGATGCCCGTGCAATTTTACGTAGGCAGACAGTTCTACGTCGGGGCTTACAAGGCGCTTCGCAACGGCAGCGCCAACATGGATGTGCTGGTCTCCCTCGGCACTTCCGCCGCGTTCTTCTACAGTCTGTACCTGACGCTGGACTGGTATGCCCGGGGCGCCGGCATGCACCACGGACCTTCGATGTATTACGAGACGAGCGCCATCCTCATCACCTTGGTCATCATGGGGAAGCTGTTCGAATCGCTCGCCAAAGGGAGGACCTCCGAAGCGATCAAGTCGCTGATGGGTCTGCAGGCGAAGACGGCGCTCGTCGTCCGCGACGGCCAAGAACTCACGATTCCGGTAGAAGAAGTGCTGGCCGGTGACATCGTGCTCGTCCGCCCCGGCGATAAAGTGCCGGTAGACGGTCTGGTGCTGGAGGGCGTCTCGTCGATCGACGAATCGATGCTCACCGGCGAGAGCCTTCCGGTGGAGAAGCAAGCGGGAGACGCCGTCATCGGCGCGACGATCAACAAGAACGGCATGCTTCGGATTCAAGCGACGAAGGTCGGCAGAGACACGGCGCTGGCCCAGATCATCAAAGTCGTCGAGGAGGCGCAAGGCTCCAAGGCGCCGATCCAACGGGTCGCGGACGTCATCTCGGGCATCTTCGTCCCGATCGTCGTCGGGATTGCCGTGGCCGCCTTCCTCGTCTGGTATTTCTTTGTCACCCCGGGGGACGTCGCCGAAGCGCTGGAGAAAGCGATCGCGATCCTGGTCATCGCTTGCCCTTGCGCGTTGGGATTGGCGACGCCCACGTCGATTATGGCGGGTTCCGGCCGCGCGGCCGAACTCGGCGTCCTGTTCAAAGGCGGGGAGCATCTGGAGCGCACGCACAAGATCGATGCGATCATCCTCGACAAGACGGGCACGGTCACCAAAGGGAAGCCCGAGCTTACGGATGTCGCGGCGGAGGACGATGAGACCGAACTGTTAAGGCTGGTAGGCTCGGCCGAGAAAAACTCGGAGCATCCTCTGGCGGAAGCGATCGTAGCGGGCGTCAAGGCTAGAGGCATCGAGCTCCCCGGCACGACTTCGTTCGAGGCGGTCCCGGGATTCGGTATTCAGGCGCAAGTAGAAGGCAGACGGCTGCTGATCGGCACGCGCCGACTGATGGAGAAGTATGAAGTGGACGCCAGCCGCGCTCACGAAGCGATGGCTCGCTTGGAGGAGTCTGGCAAGACGGCGATGCTGGTCGCGATCGACGGACGCTACGCGGGGATGGTTGCCGTGGCGGATACGGTGAAGGAGACCTCCAAAGCCGCGGTCGCCCGGCTCAAAGAGATGGGCATTCAAGTCATCATGATCACCGGCGACAACGAGCGTACCGCCAAAGCTATCGCCGCGCAAGTCGGCATCGACCATGTCCGCGCGGAAGTGCTGCCCGAGGGGAAAGCCGAAGAAGTGAAAAAGCTGCAAGCGGCAGGCAAGATCGTCGCCATGGTTGGAGACGGCATTAACGACGCGCCGGCGCTGGCTACGGCGGACATCGGAATGGCCATCGGCACCGGCACGGATGTCGCCATGGAAGCGGCCGACGTCACGCTCATGCGGGGCGATCTGGCGAGCATCCCTGACGCGATCTATATGAGCCGCAAGACGATGGGCAATATCAAGATGAACTTGTTCTGGGCGCTCGGTTACAATACGCTGGGCATCCCTATCGCCGCCGTCGGCCTGCTCGCCCCCTGGGTAGCCGGCGCGGCCATGGCGCTCAGCTCGGTCTCCGTCGTCCTGAACGCCCTGCGGCTGCAGCGCGTCAAGGTACGCGCTTAACGGAACGAGATACGGAGGGGAACGTCAACCCGATCGGAAGGAGAAGGGTCATGCAAGAGAAGGTCAAGATCGCGGCAGCCCCCGCCATTCAACGCGGAGGCGCCTTATGGAAGCCTGAGCAGCTGGCGACGGTCGCCGCGGCGGCCGGGCCGGATGGCGGCATCGAGATGACGCCGTTCCGGCAAGTCTACGTAGAGGTGCCGCTTAGCCGGCGGGACGCCATTCGGGAGGAGCTGGAGCAAGCCGGATTGGAAGTCTACCCGACGGGCGCCGTCGCCAAAAGCTTAATCGCGTGCAACTTCTGCAAAGGCGAGGAAGAAGCGGGACTCGAGACCGCGCGGATCGTCAATCGGGCGATCGCCGGCATCGAGACGCCGGCGCCGCTGCGGATCGGATACGCCGGCTGCGCGCTCGGCACGAGCGAACCGCTGCTCAAGGATATCGGGATCGTCAAGATGCGGGACCGGTTCGATCTCTACGTGGGCGGAGAACCGAGAGGGCTTAAGACGACGTTCGCCAAGCTGCTGGCGCAGGGGCTGCCGGAGGAACGGCTCGTTCCCGTGCTGACCGCCATCATCGCGCATTACAAGACGCATGCCAAAGCCAAAGAGAAGTTCGGCAAATTCGTCGAGCGCGTCTCCCTGGAGTCGTTGAGGCAGATCGCGGGTTAACGGGAAAAAGACGGAACGGGGAGCCGAGGTCCGATTCAGACCTCGCTCCCCGTTTGTCTGCATGCCCGCCGGGTTCATACGTTTTTAAAAGAGGGAAGCGAACTGATCAACCCGTACACGTACAACTTCGAGACGAATGGGGACTTCGAAACCGACATCGCGCAAATCTGGGGACGCGTCAACGGCTTCCTTTATATGGAACGGTGGCGGGACGTCGGCGTCACGTCATGGCCGAAGGGGCGAATGGCATCGCGGCGGCCTTGAGCGGGAAGCTGCTATCGTCCTGTTCGCGATAGACGAAACTTTATATTGTCTAGCATACCTGTTGACTTAGCGGGGCGCTCCCCCTAAACTGACGGTAACGAAAGCGAACGTACAAGGGAGTAGATCAAGCGAATGCAAGTTACCGAGTTGTTCTGGGAAGTACCGCTCGAGGAGCTGAAGCGAGGTTACACCTACTTCGGGGAAGAAGAGACGTACGTCTGCCTCGCCTGCGGCGAACGCTACGCGCAGGGCGTCATCTACCCGCTGGACGGCGTGTTCTACGAAGCCGAGAAGTTCGCGCGCATCCATGTCGAGCGGGCGCACGGCTCCATGTTCGCCTACCTTCTCGGATTGGACAAGAAGCTGACCGGACTTACCGACCTGCAGAAGCGTCTGCTGCAATGGTTCCACGAGGGCCTGTCGGACAGCGAGATCGTAACGGAGCTGGAGGGCGGCAGCACCTCGACGATCCGCAACCACCGCTTCACGCTGCGGGAGCGGATGAAGCAGGCGAAGGTATTCCTCGCGATCATGGAGCTCGCGAACGACCGCACGAGCCGCCAGCATCGGCTGATCACGGCGCACCGGACCGCGACGATGGTGGACGAACGTTACGCCATCACGGAGCAGGAGAACGAAGAGATCTTGAAGGCCTATTTCAAGGAGGGGCCGGACGGTCCGCTGAGCGAGTTCCCCCGCAAGGAGAAGCGGAAGATCGCCATCCTGCGACATCTGTCCCGCCAATTCGAAGAGAACCGGCAGTATACGGAGAAGGAAGTTAACGCGCTGCTCAAAGCGCGCTTCGCCGACTATGTGACGCTGCGCCGATATCTGATCGGATACGGCTTCATGGACCGGCTCCCGGACGGCAGCCGCTATTGGGTCAAGCGTTAGGCGGCCGACTGGCTGCCCGGATGACGCGACATGAGCCAAACTGCACTTTAGCGGACGCTGGGCATCCGCTATTCGCATGCATGGCATTTCCGAGAGGAGTAGGCCGATGATGGAAGACTTGAAGCCCGCGACGGGGAGACCGGTGCCGATGCGCGTTCGGATCGTCGCGTTCCTGTGGGACTATCTGCTGATCTGCGGCTTTCTCGTGCTGCTGATCGGCGTCGCTTCGCTGGCGCGGCCAGTCCTGGCGCCATTGTTCCAGGCCGGTCCGCTTCGGGCGGAGCTGACCGGATTTCTCTTTCTGACGCTGCCGGTTTATCTTTATTTCGCGATAAGTGAGGGCTCCAGGCGGCACGCGACTTGGGGCAAGCGCAAGACCGGCATCGTCGTGGCCGGCGTGCGGGGACAGCCGATCGGAATGGGCGCATCGCTTGGCCGTTCCGCGCTCAAGTTCTTGCCTTGGGAGCTGGCACACTTCACGATCTGGCATATGACGCTGTCCCCCTCTTATCCCGATGCGGTCCTGTACACGCTGCTGGCGGTCGTCTACGGCTTGGCGCTGCTGTATTTGGTAGGTCCGTTGTGGAATAAGCGGCGGCAAACACTCTACGATGCGGCGGCTGGGACCGTGATCCAATTCGCGGAGATTGTAGAATAATTAGTCAGGATTACACTTCCATTATTACCCAGATAGGACTATGTTTAATAGACAACTTGTATCGGGCGGGCAGCTCTTCTTGAAAGGAGGAGACTGTATGATGGATTTATTTCAAATTTTTTCAGTCCTCTTCGCCTTCGGTATGTTCATTCTCACGCTGCTGAATTATATTGAAAAAAGGAAATAATCCGATTGGTTCAAGTCTGGTGTAGAGCCATACTGTGAAACAACCGGCCCGATGCAAGTTGTAGCGTTGCGGCAGCGAAGAGGAGCGAGGATGGTGAAAAGCCGAATCCTGCGTTAAGGATGATAGAAGTGCCGGAATGGAGGGTCGCCCGTGAGCGAACGGATCGTTACGATGCAAGTTGCGATTGCGATATGGACCGAGGCGGACCTGCCTCTGCTGCATCTCAGTAACGCACCGGAGATGGTAGAGCATCTTGGCGGGCCGGAGACCGAGGAGCAAGTGAAGGACCGCCATCGGCGATATGTCGCGTTAAACGGCAGAGACGACGGACAAATGTTCAGCATCGTCCTGCAGCCGGGCGGCGAAGCGGTCGGCACGACCGGTTATTGGGAGAATGTCTGGCAGGACGAGACGATCTGCGAGACCGGATGGGGCGCCTTCCCGCCGTACCGAGGCAGAGGTATCGCGGCGGCAGCCGTGAGCGCCGTCATCGCGCGCGTTCGCGAAGCGGGCAGGCATCGGTATCTTCACG
The DNA here is from genome assembly GCF_014212125.1 of Cohnella nanjingensis. Lineage (GTDB taxonomy): Bacteria > Bacillota > Bacilli > Paenibacillales > Paenibacillaceae > Cohnella > Cohnella nanjingensis. The sequence goes on along the minus strand of NZ_JACJVP010000051.1, from coordinate 55,233 downwards.
CCTTCCCGTCGACGGACAATCCGGCGTCCAACGCGATCTGCCGGAAGCTCGGCTTCGTCTTCCTGGGCGAGACGGCGTTCGAATATCCGAAAGGGAGCTTCATGCACTGCAATGCCTGGCGCTTCGATCTCCGGGGCGAACAATGAACGGATAACGAACGGGACTGCAGGGGAACGGCCTTGCGGTCTTTTCTTTTAGCTTGAGCGCCGGATGCGGCATGCAAGCTTAAACGAAGGAGACGGATGACGGATGAACGAGAAGAGGAATCAAGCAGCCTTGCGCGCTGCGGCATCTGCTCGCCCATACCCACGGATTAAGAGAGGCGGATGGGGTCTATATCCGGGAGTTCGCTCCCGGCGCTAGTTGGGCGTACCGTAGCCCCGGCATCGCGATGCCGATCGCGCTTGTCCGCCGCCTGTCGGGGCTGACGCTGCGCGAATACGCGGAGCGATTCTTCTTCGAGCCGTATCGGCTGCGGCATACCGGCTGGCGAACGGCGCATCATCCGCATCTGATCTACAATATCTGTGACGGTCAAGCCGGCTGGGTCGGTCCGAACGAAAGTCCCGATGGCGACCAGAGCAACCTGTTCGCGAGCGTCGGGGATTTGGCCCGCTGGGGTACATCCATTTGCGGCAAGGCCGGACGGAGGACGGGCAGCCGGTGCCGGCTCGCGTCTTCGAACGGGTCGTCGCGCAGCAGACGCCGGTTTCGCTCCCGACGTCCAGGCCGAGGAACGGCATGATCTGGTGGCTGCAAAGCGAGTCCCCGATGAACGAGATCGGAGAGCAGGTGCCGGAGCGTTCTTGTCAAATCTTGGGCATTACGGGCTGTGCTTGCCTGGTCATGCCTGCTTATGACGCGGTGGCGGTGCGGATGTACAATCAATTGGCCAATCCGAACGGCTACGATTACCTGCGGGATATCCGGACGTTCGGGAACCTCGCCGCCGGGATCTTGGAGACAACGTGATCAAAGTCCCGGCAAACCCAGTTTTTCCTGTGAAATGCGGCGCGGCAAACCTCGCTTTCCCAGGCTGTGCGGGAGCGGCGCAATGTGATATTCTATTCCAAATCCGATCTCAAAGGAGGATACGGCATGGGCTCCTATCTGTTCGACCAGTTGCACTTCGTGAGAGGACAAACCCTGAAGTTCATGGAGGGGATATCCGAAGACGAAGCGGACCGAATCCCGGAAGGCTTCCGGAATTCGCTGCGCTGGCAATTCGGTCATATATACGTCGTGCTTGAACGCTTTGCATTCCAATCCCTCGGGCTTCCGCTGCATCGCCCGAACGGCTTCAAGGAGCTGTTCGAATACGGCACCTCCCCCTTGGATGCGCCGTCTTCCGCGCGCGTACCGACGCTGCCCGAGCTGGAGACGCTGCTCCGCGGCCAGATCGAGCGCATCCGCGAGACGCTGGGTCATCGGCTGGAAGAGACGATCGATCCTCCTTACCGGACGTCGGCCGGCATGCGGCTGGCTTCGCCCGAGCAGTTTTTGAGCTTCAATCTTTATCATGAAGGCATGCACATCAGCATGATCAAGGTCTATCGCAGATTGCTGTCCATCGGATAGAGAGATTCGCCGACGATTGAACGGAGAATGGTTGTGGTAGGTATGCTTACTTCTGCGCTGCACGGATTCCTCTTAGCCCTTGGCCTCATCTTGCCGTTAGGGGCGCAGAACGCTTTTATCTTTAACCTGGGCGCGCGGAACGCGCAGTTCCGGCGCACGCTGCCGGCGGTCGTCACGGCCGCCCTGTGCGACACCTGTTTGCTGGCGCTCGCTGTCTTGGGCGTCTCCGTCCTGATCTTCGGCATTCCCGTCTTGAAGGGCTTCCTGCTTGCCGGAGGCATCCTTTTCTTGCTGTATATGGGCTGGACGACGTGGCGGAGCAGTGCGGAGGAAGGCAAGACCCGGCAGACGGGCGCCTATCCCGTCCGCAAGCAAATCGCCTACACGATGTCCGTCTCGCTGTTGAACCCGCACGCGATCATGGATACCGTCGGCGTCATCGGGACGAGCTCGCTCAACTATGCGGGCGCCGAGAAATGGATGTTCGCCTGTGCTTGCATTCTCGTCTCGTGGCTGTGGTTCGTCGCGTTGGCCTGGGCGGGGCGGATGGTCGGCTCGCTGGACCGGACGGGCAAGCTGCTCCGGGTGCTGAACCGCGTGTCCGCTGTGGTCATCTGGTTCTCGGCGGCTATGATGCTATATCTCTGGCTATAAGCTGCAGGCGGGCGGCGAGCGAGCGGACCACCCAACCGGGCCAACCGGGAAAAATGAACGCGAGAAGGAGGGTCCGCATGCGAATCGTGACCTCGGAAGAGATGCGGAACATCGACAAGGCCGCCATCGAACGAATCGGCATCCCCGCGCTCGTCCTGATGGAGAACGCGGGACGCGCTGTCGCGGAGGAAGCGATGCGCCTAACGGCGCAGGCGCACGGCGGCCCGGCGAAGCGCTGGCTGGTGCTCGCGGGCAAAGGGAACAACGGGGCCGACGGCCTCGTCGCGGCCAGACATCTGCTGGAGGCGGGCTGCGAGGTCGGCATCGCATATGCGGCCGACCCCGCCGGGTTCCGGGGAGAAGCGGCCGTGCAGCGGGACATCGCCGCGAACCTCGGCCTCCCGGCGGTCGTCTACGCCGGGAGCGAGGGCGACCCGATCTATTGGACGCGGTATGACGGCATCGTCGACGCGCTGCTCGGCACCGGCAGCAGAGGCGCGCCGGCCGGCGTCTACGCCGCGCTCATCCGGGAAGCGAACGCGAGCGGATTGCCCATCGTCGCGATCGACACTCCGAGCGGGCTCGACGCCGATACCGGGAACTTGCACGATCCCTGCATCCGGGCGGCGCGGACGGTCGCGCTCGCCTATGCCAAGCGCGGGCTCGTGCAGTATCCGGGCGCCGGCGCCGCTGGCGAAGTCGTCGTGCGGGCGATCGGCATACCGGCCCGGCTGGCGGAGCAGATCGGCGTGCGTACGTTTGCGTTGGACGAGCGGACGCTCCGGGAGCGATTGGGCGTCGATCCGGCGCGGGCGCGCGAGGCCGATACGCACAAAGGGACCTATGGCCACGCGCTGATCGCCGCCGGCAGCAGGCCGATGAGCGGCGCAGGCTTGCTAAGCGCCCGAGCGGCCTTGCGCGGCGGCTGCGGACTCGTCACCTGGGCGGTGCCGGATCGGCTGGTCGAACCGCTGGCCGGACGCGTCCCGGAGGCGATGATCTACGGCTTGCCGGATGAAGAGCGAGGCGACTGGAGCGGGGTTGCGCCTGCGGCGCTGTCGCAGCTGACGGTCGGCAAGGATGCGCTTGTACTCGGTCCCGGGCTCGGCCGATGGGCGGGAGACGGCGATTGGCTCCGCGAGCTGCTTGCAGGCCTCGATCCCGCTCTGCCGATCGTCCTCGATGCAGACTCGCTGAACATCTTAGCGGACATGCCGGAGGCGTCCGCGCAGCTATGCGGTCGAAGGGCGGTCCTGACGCCGCATCCGGGCGAGATGGCCCGGCTGGCCGGCTTCGCGGTGCCCGATATTCAGCGGGACCGGATAGAGGCCGCGCGCCGGTATGCGACGCAGCATGCCGTGACACTCGTACTGAAGGGCGCCCGGACGGTCGTGGCGACGCCGGAAGGCGACGTATACGTCAACGCCACCGGGAACCCGGGGATGGCAACCGGCGGTGCCGGCGACGTGCTGGCGGGATTGGTCGGCAGCCTGCTGGCGCAAGGACGCACGCCGGATCAGGCGGCCGCGTTCGGTGTCTGGCTGCACGGAGCCGCGGGAGACCGCGCGGCGGCCGGACGTCCGACCTCCTCGTCCCTCGTTGCGGGCGACATCATCGAAGCGCTTTAAGAAAAGTCGATGCGGCGCAGAAACGCGAAGAGACGTACTAGGTACATCACGTGAGCGCCGCCGAGGCCAAAATTGCGTGGTTCGCAGAACTTAACCGAGCGCGGAAGCGGCGTACTTGAGCGGAGTGGCACCCACGAAGCCGGCGAACGCCTTGGTGAAATGGCTCTGGTCGTAGAAGCCGGCCTCGGCCGCCGCCTCGGCGATGGGACGGCGCCGCGCGAGCTGCGTCTGGGCATAATTGACGCGCAGCAAGCTCTGGTATGCATGGGGAGGCAGCGCGTATCGGCCGGCAAGCGGACGCGGGATTCACACCTCTTCGTTCGGTTTGCCTTCAAAAGCGTGCTGCAGCTCGTCCGTCAGTTCTCCGACCGCTTCGCTCAGCATGTCCGTCGCCGCGATATCCTGCTGGTCCGGGGGCGTAGGGATGCCTGCGATCATGTAGGCCGTCTGATCTTCAAGCTCCGTTTTTTGGAGATCCTTCACTTTGATCCCTCCTCGATTGGTCATCTTTGGCAAAGGTAGGTTGCGCGGCGGCTTCGCCGTTTATTCGGCCGCAGGGTTCTTCGGCAAATAAAAGGCTGCAAATAGCATTCTTTCGCATCATTTGATAAAATACGAGGAGGAACGCCGAAAAATGGAATAAGCGATAAAATACATAAAGAAGGCAGGATCTTAGAGTGGGACGCAAATGGAACAACATTAAAGAGAAGAAAGCATCCAAAGACGCCAACACAAGCCGCATCTACGCGAAGTTCGGCGTAGAGATCTACGTAGCCGCCAAGAAAGGCGAGCCCGATCCGGAAGCGAACCGCGCGCTGAAGGTGGTTCTCGAACGCGCGAAGACGTACAACGTGCCGAAGGCGATCATCGACCGGGCCCTGGAGAAAGCCAAAGGCTCTTCGGAGGAGACCTACTCCGAGCTGCGCTATGAGGGCTTCGGCCCGAACGGATCCATGGTCATCGTAGACGCGCTCACGAACAACGTGAACCGCACGGCCGCCGCGGTGCGCGCCGTCTTCAACAAAAACGGCGGGAATATGGGCGTCAACGGCTCGGTGGCTTATATGTTCGACGCGACCGCCGTCATCGGCTTGACGGGCAAGACGGTGGACGAGGCGATCGAGATTCTGATCGAAGCGGACGTCGACGTTCGAGATGTCGTCGAGGAAGAGGACGCGGTCATCGTCTATGCCGACCCGGAACAATTCCACGCCATTCAAGAGGCGTTCAAGAACGCCGGCGTCACCGAATTCACCGTGGCGGAGCTGACCATGATCCCTCAGACGTACGTGACGCTCGAGGAGGATTCCCAAGCGCAATTCGAGAAGATGATCGACCTGCTGGAAGATTCGGAAGACGTTCAGCAAGTCTATCACAACGTCGAGTTGGAAGATTGATCGAAGCCGGTTCGTCCGGCGGGAGGACTTTTGCGGAAATGGATTTTCGCGGAGGTCTTCTTTTTTTATGAAAATGGGGCTTGGCCATTATCGCTTTCAGGGCTTACACGCCTAATAATCGTACGGAATATTCGTCTTCGTCTGGGCAAAGGTCGCCCGGAATCGGCTGGGGCCTGTCCGGCGGTGCTTGTCGGTGGTGCTCGCCGTGGTGCGTCATGGTGCTTGATGGTGGTTCTTTCTCGTGGCGCTTTCTCGTGGTGCCTGCTCCCCAATAAATTGTATTCATACAACATATTTGGCCCCTATCGGCGGAGAAGAGGCATTTACTTNNCGGTCGGCGTTGGAGGTCTGGCGGTCTGGAGGTCTGAAGGTCTGGAGGTCTGGAGGTCTGGAGGTCTGGAGATCTGGAGGTCTGGAGATCTGGAGGTCTGGCGGTCTGGAGATCTGGAGGTCTGGAGGTCCGGAGGTCTGACAAATCTATGATGACGGAACACTAGGTGCTTAGAATGTCAGAATGTCCGCTAACCACCAAATATGAATCAGATAGGCCAGGTGGATTTTATCGTTGCAGCTCGTAAAGGCCGGATTCGCCGCTGTGCGATCCTTTTAGAGCCTATCGCATTTTTCATTATAGCCTGTGACCTGGTAAGGTCATGCGTGTTTTTTGCGCTCCCCTGTTTCAAATCCGACGTTACCGGGTATGTCTATGCTCGTCAGATCTCTTGTTGTATGATAGCGATGAATGCGAGTAGAGGAGGGATAGGAAGGCATGGAGCAAGCCCAGTTCAATTCGAACGCCTTGTTCGAGCACGTATTCAATCATACCCCGACCGGAATCGCGCTGGTCGCCTTGGATGGCATGTGGTTGGACGCGAATCCGGCGATCGGCCGCATGCTCGGGTACGACCGGGAGGAGCTGTTACGCCTCAAAGTGGGGGACATCACCTATCCCGACGATCAAGACCCGATCGCGGAGACCTGCGAAGACTTGCTAGCGGGAAAGCGGTCAAGCTTCGTCATGGAGAAGCGTTATCTACATAAAAACGGCTCGCTGATCTGGACCGCCACGCACGTGACGCTCTACCGGGACGAGGCGGGAGATCGGCCGCCGTACTTCGTTATGCAGATCATCGATATCACCCCGAACAAGCTGGCCGAGCAGAAGCTGCAGGAGACGGTCGAACGCTATACCTCGCTAAAGAAGTACAATCACGACGCCATTATCTCCTTTGATCTGCAGGGCCGCATCATGAATGCCAACGTCATGGCGGAGCGCCTGACGGGGAAAAAGGTGCCGGAGCTGATCGGTACCAATATCGCGAATTTCATCGGCGAGGACAATCTGGAGCGCATCTTGGCCGACAACGAGCAGTATGCGGAGATCGAAGGCGCGATCAACCGCATTGCGCACAACGACGGCCATACGGCGGACGTGCTGGTCACGATCGCGCCGATCATCGTCAACCGCCGCAATATCGGCTTCTATCTCCTCGTCAAAGACATTACCGAGCAGAAAAAGCTGCTCATCGAGAAGGAAGCCGCGGAGAAGACGAACGAAGCGAAAAGCGAATTTCTCGCCATGATGAGCCATGAGATCCGGACGCCGATGAACGGGGTGATCGGGATGACGGATCTTCTGCTCGACACGAATCTGGACAAGGAGCAGCGGGAATACGTATCGATCATCCAGAAGAGCGGCGACACGCTCCTCGCTATCATCAACGACATCCTCGATTTCTCCAAAGTCGAATCCGGCAATGCCGAGCTCGTCGAGGAGCCGTTCGGTCTGAACTTCGCGATCGCCGAGACGCTGGATACCTTGATGTCCAAAGCGCTCGAGAAAAATCTCGACATCAACGTATCCATCAGCTCCGGCGTGCCGCAGGCGGTGATCGGGGACGCGCTGAAGCTCAAGCAAGTGCTAATGAACTTGACGAACAACGCCATTAAGTTCACGCCGGCCGGATCGATCTCCATCGCGGTCGACCTGGCCGGCGTGAAGGAGGATCAAGTCCGGCTCCGCTTCGCGATCCGGGATACGGGCATCGGCATCCCGGAAGAGAAGGTCGGCAACCTGTTCGAGCCGTTCTATCAAGTCGATCACTTCATGGTACGGAAGGCCGAAGGGACCGGCCTCGGACTGGCCATTACGAAGAAGCTGGTGCAACTCATGGGCGGCGATATCCGCTACGAGCCGAATCCCGACGGCGGCTCCGTATTCTTGTTCCATCTGATGCTGCGGGCCGAGGATCCGCCGGGCGCGGCGCCTTCGCAGCCGCAGTCGGCGGAGACGGTTCAGCCGCCGGGCGCCCTGCGCATTCTGATCGCGGAAGACAACGAGGTGAATCAGAAGGTGCTGATCCGCATGCTGGAGAAACTCGGCTACCGCCCCGTCACCGTCCGCAACGGCGAAGAAGCGATCGAAGCGGTCAAGCGGGACCGCTTCGATATGATCTTCATGGATATTCAGATGCCGGTCATGAACGGAATGGAAGCGACGAAGCGGATCCTCCAGTCCGTGCGGCGGGAAGAGAGCCCTTATATCGTCGCCGTCACGGCCAATGCCTTGGTCGGCGACCGCGAACGGTACTTGGAGGCGGGCATGAACGAATATATCAGCAAACCGCTGCAAAGCTCGGTCGTTGCCCGCGCGGTCGAGAAGTGCCTGGCGCTCGCCCAAAGCGCGATGAGTTAGCGAGGCGGTCGGAGCGCGACCGGAGGAGACAACTCGCCGTCAAGCCCGGGGATGAAAGACATGCTTCCATCGGACATCAGCCTAGGGTCTGGAAGAGGTCTCGGACCGCTTCGCGGAGGCCGATGCGATCGTGAATACTTTGTTCGAGACGTTCGGAGAGCGAATGAACGAGCCGATCCGAAGGAAGATTCCTTGGCGCAACGAAGACGAAGTAGTGGTTCGAACGCCCGTCCAATTGCTCCTGCACACCGTAACGCACGAATACCATCACAAAGGTCAAGTAGTCACGATGGCGCGCCAGATGGGCTATATTCCGCCGAATACGGACGTGCTTGGAATCGAACCCGATTAAAAGCGGGCCGGATCCCCAAAAAAAACGGCTTCGCCGTCCTCATTAGAGGGCGATACGTTTTTATCGGAGATCATTCGGAATTGAATAGGTGCTAAACTTATAAATTCTGAATGATAAAGAATGGACAGCCACCGTGCTGTCCTTTTAACGTTTGGTCGGAAGCAGGGGGATGTCTTTAGACTTCCATCTTTTTGATCTGCTCCACCCATAGGTGCCCGATTGGGAATTGCTTTTTCAATGCAGTTCGAAGCCACTCTCTTGACTGCGGATGTAAGAGGGGCAGCAATTGCAGGAAATCCTTCTGGTCCTTTTCGCGAATGGCCGAACTTCCGCCTTTATAAAGCAGTTGGATTTCCGGTTTTAAGTAGGGAATTCCTTCTTGCGTATGTGAGATTACATCTTCCCAATCTCTCCGAATCGATCGTTCTCTCTTGTAGATCCAGGATTCATGATCCGTATCGGCTAACATGATTTGATAAGCCCAAGGCGAATGATCATCCTTGCTTACCCATATATCATCTGTGGTTATGAGGAATTCTCCTTTTTCCCAACGATCCAATTTGCCGTTTTCCGCTTTATATAACGTCCATTCTTTTGATAAATGATCGTATGCCGTTAACTGTTCATCTCGTCTTATTAAGATATCGATATCGTCATGCGGCCTGGACTGCTTGCCCATGTGCAAATCCAAAGCCCAGCCTCCCGCCATACACCATTGAACGGGAACAGCAGAGAATATCGCGCACGCTTCGGAGACCGTAATCGGTTGCCAATTATGGATGTCTGTTCTCATTTGATCCTCCTTAGCCATTTTTTCTGGCCATATTACGCGGCGACTGGGCTCGCGCTTGATTTGTAAAAGGGTGATTTTATGTGTTTTTCATTTCGTTTAATGGCATTAATAATTAAGGTTTCATTGAAATTCAGTTGTTATTAGTGGTATTTGTGTTGACTTGTGTGCGTTTTGGACGTAGGATGTTCTGTGGGATTCGTCTAGCGAATGTCGAAACAGGCAAACTGCCAAGCTGGCAATCGCGCGAAGATGCAGCGTTAACAGATTGTCAAAGACGCACATAGGGAAGTGACCTCTTTTGCTGGCCTTGTCATTATTGTTGGTATTTTGTTCGGGTTTGGCGCACGCCGTGTGGAATTTCTTGGCCAAGAGGAGCGAAGAGAAGGCGGTCTTTCTCTGGACCATCCTCGTCCCGAGCAACGCGATCCTCCTCGTCTACGCCATCGTAGAGATTGCGCGAAAGGGGCTGCCTTGGCAAGGCATCGTTTTGGCGCTGCTATCGATGGCCGTTCAGGGGCTCTACGCCAAATTGTTGGCATATACATATACGCAAGGGGATCTCTCGCTAGTCTACCCGATCATGAGAGGGACATCTACGCTGCTCGTCCCCGTGATCGGCGTGGCGTTCATGTCGGAGTCTCTCCACGTTTGGGGATGGGCTGGTATCGGCTGTATGCTCGTCGGATTCGCCTTGATGAGCGGATGGAATCCGGTCGGCGGACGGAGGGACATGGAGCTAAGGCCGGTGGCGTTGGCCTTGTCCGTCGGACTCTGCACGACCACCTACACACTAATCGACAAGTTGTTCCTGGATTACTTGTCGCCGTTGTCGCTGCTCGGCATCGCCAATATCGGGTTCATGTTGGGGATCACGCGCGCAGCGCTGCCGCTGACGCGCATCCGCCTGGCCGTGCGGTTGCACTGGAAAGTGCTGATCGCCGGGGCGGTGCTGTCCCCTGGGTCGTATTTGCTTTTCTTGTTCGCGATGCAGCACGCGCCGGTCTCCAGTATCGCGCCGCTGCGGGAAGTTGGCATCGTGTTCGGCGCGCTGTTCGGCCTGTTCCTGCTGAAGGAGAGGCAAGGGCGCAGAAGACTGACCGCATCCGCGATCATCCTGACGGGGATGATCGTGATCGTCGTGCTCGGGACGGTCTAAGCGTCGATGCTACGAAAAACGGTCCAGCACACTAGTCCGTTCTGCCATGCAGAACGGACTTTTCGCTTTCCAGAACCGGAAAGATGCGAGAGTCCGGAAGCCTGTCAGTCCGTCCTCGCTTGCTCATCCGTCCGCACCGCTTTGCTCTTCATATGTTCGAGATGGGCGTCTCCCCATTGATGCATGGCTGCGAGGATCGGCGTTAGGCTTTTGCCGTATTCCGTGATCGAATATTCCACCTTGGGCGGGATCTGCGGATAGACTACGCGCCGAACGATATCCTGCTCCTCCAGGTCGCGCAGTTGGAGCGTGAGCACCCTCTGCGTGATATCTGGGATTAATCTGGGATTAATCTGCGAATCTCATTGAACCGCAGCGTTTCATGCCGCAACAAATAATGAAGAATGCCGAGCTTCCATTTGCCTACGATCGTGTCCATAGCCGCACGTATTGACAGGTAGCCGGTTGTTGACTCACGGGGTCGCCTCCTCATTGACAGTACCCTATTTGATCCTACACCACATTATTGTGCCTACTTCCCATCTTTTATTATATACAACATAATGAGCTTGCAAGTAACACAATCCATCGATCTTCGAGGAGGAAAACGCGATGGCCAATATCGCGATCATCATCGGGAGTACGCGTCCGGGTCGGCAAGGCGAGACCATCGGACGATTACGTCTGGACCCCCATGTTCGCTTCCGAGCCATACGTTACGATCCAGCCGTGATCCATGATCCGGTCGAGACCCAACGCTTCCTCATAGAATCGCCGGGCTACGGCGACATTCCTCGCGTCAATATTGGCGACGATCCGATTGACCTTCATCGTATCCCTGGAAGGCGGCTCCGGCACGGCGACCCCGGATCTGTCGATCGAAGTCGACGACGTCGACGAAGCACTTTCTCGCATGCGGAGCGCCGGGTTCGAGATCGTGTACGGACCGGCGGACGAGCCCTGGGGCGTCCGGCGGTTCTACGTCCGTGATCCGTTCGGCAAGCTCGTTAATATCTTAGCCCATGGACATGCCGATTGAGGATGGAGAAGGGGAGAGCGGGCTTGGAAGGATGCGGAGATCAAGGGGGGACGGGATGACGACTCTAGATGAACGGGGTATCGTCACGTCGGAGGAGGAGCTCCGCGCGCTGATCGGCTATCCGGGCGAGCTGGTCCGCAGCAAGGTTATCGCGCATCTTGATCGGCATTGCAGGGATTTCATCGCGTTATCTCCCTTCGTGCTTTTGTCGACCTCGGATGCGGCGGGCAAATGCGACGTATCGCCGAGAGGGATGCGGCGGGGTTCGTCCGCGTGCTGGACGATGGCCATCTCGCGATTCCGGAACGGCCGGGGAACAAGCGGATCGACTCGCTGCGGAACCTGATGCTCAATCCGGAGATCGGGCTGCTCTTCCTGCTGCCCGGTATGGGCGAGACGCTGCGCGTCAACGGCCGGGCCGTCGTCACGAAGGAAGAGCGGCTGCTTGCGCCGATGGCCGTCCAGGGGAAGATGCCGCCCGTCGCCATCGTCGTCGCCGTCGAAGAATGCTATCTCCACTGTGCCAAGGCGATGCGCAGATCGGGCCTGTGGGATCCCGCGACTTGGCCGGCGCCGGAGAAGCGGCCTTCGGCGGCGCGCATCTTGTCCGATCATGCCAAGCTGGACGGGATGACGCCCGAGGCGATCGCTCTTCGTTTGGAGGAAGGCTACGTCAAGAGATTATACTGAGCCCGAGCGTCTCTGAATCTTGCAGAGCTCATGTGATGTACCTCGTACAACACATTGTGCAATCTCGCTGCATCAGAGCGCAAGTGACGTACCCAGTACGCTACATGGAGCCAATTCGGCGCAGATGAGCGCAAGTGACGTACCCGGTACGCCACATGGAGCCAATTCGCCATAGATGAGCTCAAGTGACGTACCCAATACGCCACATGGAGCCAATTCGCCGCATGTCGCGTTTTCGCCGCAGCATCGCCCAAGAGGCTGTCTCCCTGGTCCGTTTCATGACCTTGGAGACGGCCTCTTTTTTGTTGTCGACTTCCGCTTAAGGGCCGGTCGGCGGTCCTAGTCTATAGCGCTTGGGGCTGGCGCCGTAATACGCGCTGAAGTGACGGGTGAACGGGTGGATAGAGAGGTAACCGAGCTTCTCGGCGATCGCCGTGACGCTGAGGTCGCTCTCCTGGAGCAGATGAGCGGCGCGCCGCATCCGGAGCTTGTGATGGTAGGCCTTGGGCGTCATCCCCGTCTCCCGGAGGAACAGCTCGTGGAAGTACGTCCGCTTAAGGCCGCACATCTTCGACCAGGTCTCTACCGGTTCCCGCCGGTCCAGATGAAAGTCCAGATACGTCAGCAGCCGTACGATGCGATAATCGCTCGGCTGACGGTTGCGGATCGCGTTGTGCCAGCCCAAAAACCAGGCGTAGAGGAGGCTGTTGACGGCTTCGTCTCGGTAGTAGAGCGAATCGACGTAAGTCTTCGCGACCGCGACGAGCGCGTCGTACAGCTGCGGGTGGGGTTGAAGGGAGAAGATCCCGGGCAGCGCGTCCAGCTCTCCGCAAGGGAAAACGGGCGAGGACGTGCGGAAAAGATAGGGCTCGGGCGCGTAGATGAAGGTCCGGTTGACCGAGATCGGATCAACGCGGTCCCACAGATCGAAATAGAGATTGTACGAGGCGAGCGGGTGCGACGCGTCGATATGGAACGCGTGAGGCTGTTCGGGCCGGAGGAAGACGACCGTCCGCCGATCGATCGGATAGCGCTTGCCTTCGATCTCCATCTCGCCCGGGCCTTCGGGGAACAAATGGAGGGCGTAGACGTTGCAGACCCGCCATTTCTCGTTGGCGCTGCCGTCGTAAAGATAAGGCATCGAATCCCCCAGGTGCGGCGTAATCTCGCTCAAAAGGCGCATGGATCCCCCTCCTTCTTGCATGCAATGCGACGAAATAACCGGATGAATCGTCAAATGAATGGATGCGTTATCAAATACGAATAACACTACAAATGATACGATAATTGCACCGAAAGCGGAAGAGTGATTCGAAGCTTTGCGGAGCATTCGGCAACCGAGGAGGCGTCATCATGTGGCTGGATAACCGAGGTTACGGCGGACGAGATTCCCGACCCGAACGATCAGGCCATCCGGTGCCGCGTGAACGGCGAGCTCCGGCAGCAGTCGCGCACGTCGGATATGATCTTCAGTTGCGACGAGCTGGTGAGCTATATCTTCCGCTACATGACGCTGGAGCCAGGGGACCTGATCCTCATCGGCACGCCCGAAGGCGTCATGCTCGGCAATCCGGAGGCGGAGCGGACGTATCTGAAGGACGGAGACGTCGTGACGGTCGAGACCGAAGGGCTGGGCGAACTGAGCAATCGGATGACAAGCGAAAGGCGGAAGAACGATGACAACGAATGACGTACATCAGACGAGCGAGATGATGCTTCGCTACGCGCGCGCGGCCGCGGGCTGGCAGCAAGGACTGCCGATCGGCAACGGCCGGCTCGGCGCGGTCGTCTACGGCGGCTCGGACGAGGAGACCTGGAGCCTGACCGAGTCCACGTATTGGTCCGGCCGGACGGAGCCGAGCCGCAACCCGCCCCGGGGCAAGGACGATCTGGCCCGGATCCGGGAGCCGTTCTTCGCCGGAGACTACGCGCGCGGAGAGGCGCTGGTCGAAGCGCTCTGGCAGCCGGAGAAAGGCAACTTCGGCACGCACCTGACGCTGTGCGAATTGCGCCTCCGCTTCGGCGATCCGGACGCGGAGGCGACGGGAATCGAGCGCGAACTAAGCCTGGATCGCGCCGTCGTCCGGACCGACGTCCGGGCCGGCGGCGAGCTGCGCCTCAGCCGGGAAGTGCTGGCTTCGCACCCGGACGGCGTGATCGCCGCGCGGATAAGCGGCGCCGCGCCAGGCGGCGTATCGTTCGACTTGACGCTCGCGGGCCGTACGGACCGCTTCGAGGTCGTCCCGAAGGACGGGCATACGCTCGCGTTCCGGGGGCAAGCGACGGAGGACGTTCATAGCGACGGAGAGTGCGGCGTTCGGTGCCAAGGTGCCGTTCGCGCGGTCGCGACCGGCGGCAGCGTCCGCATCGCGGACGGCTGCCTGATCGTCCGCGGGGCTGACGAGGCGCTGATCCTCTTCGCGGCGCACACCGACTATCTGGCGGCTGACGAGCGCTGGGCCGACGAGGGCGAGGGCCGGGCGGCGCGCGCGGCTGCCAAAGGCTACGCGCGCATCCGCGAGGACCATGTCGCCGATCACCGTCGGCTCTATGATCGGGTACGGCTATCGCTCGGCGAATCGACTCGCGCGGCGCTGCCCACCGACGAGCGCGTCCGCCTGCTCGCGGACGAGCCGGACGCCGATCCGCAGCTGTACGCGCTGTTCTACCAGTACGGCCGCTATCTGACGATCGCGGGCTCGCGGGAAGATTCCCCGCTGCCGCTCAATCTGCAAGGGCTGTGGAACGACGGCGAGGCCAATCGGATGGCCTGGAGCTGCGACTACCATCTGGACGTCAACACCCAGATGAACTATTACCCGACGGAAGCGGCCAATCTGCCGGAGAGCCATCTGCCGCTCGCTCGCTTCGTCCGGAGGCTGGCCGCGGCGGGCGAGGCGACGGCCCGCGGACTCTACGGCTGCGACGGATGGGTCGCGCACGTCTTCACGAACGCTTGGGGCTTCACCGATCCGGGCTGGCATTACTCCTGGGGCATGAACGTCACGGGAGGGCTGTGGATCGCCGATCTGCTGCGAGAGCATTATGAATACACGCTGGACCGCGGCTTCCTCGCGGATACGGCCTATCCCGTCCTCCGGTCGGCGGCTATCTTTTTCCTCGACTATATGACGCCGCATCCGGAGACGGGTCAACTCGTCACGGGGCCGTCCAATTCGCCGGAGAACAGCTTCTACCCGCCGGGGAGAGAAGGGGGGAGCGGAGCGGCTAAGGCGCACGCCCTGTCGATGGGACCTACGATGGACCAGGCGCTGATCCGCGCTTTGTTCGCCTTCTGCCGGTCGTCGGCGGAGCTGCTCCAGACGGATGCGGCGCTGCAGGCGCGGCTGGAGGAAGCGCTGGACCGGCTGCCGACACTGCGGGTCGGCAGCCGGGGACAGCTGCAGGAGTGGCTGGAGGATTACGGCGAAGCCCAGCCCGATCACCGGCATCTGTCCCATCTGTACGCCCTGTACCCCGGCGATCAGGTGACGCCGCGCGGCACGCCTGAGCTGGCCGATGCGGCGAGGAAGACGCTGGCCAACCGGATGCAGCGCGAAGGGCTGGAGGACGTCGAGTTCACGCTTGCGCAGTTCGCGGCGAGCTTCGCCCGGCTGGGCGACGGAGAACAGGCATGGCGCAGCCTAACCTACCTGATCGGCCGGCTGTGCTTCGACAATCTCTTGACTTATTCAAAGCCCGGCATCGCGGGGGCCGAGACGAACATCTTCGTCGCCGACGGCAACTTCGGCGGCACGGCCGCGATCGGCGAGATGCTGCTGCGCAGCCGTCCCGGCGAGATCGAGCTGCTGCCCGCGCTCCCGGCCGCTTGGCCCGAGGGGAGGGCATCGGGTCTGCGCGCGAAGGGCGGCGCGGGAGTCGACCTTGCCTGGAAGGGCGGCCGGCTGACCGAGGCCGTCATCCGGGCGCACGCGGCGGGCTCCGCCGTCTTGCGCTGCGGAGACGCGTCCATCCGGCTCGAGCTGTCGCCCGGCGCGGTTTATGTCTTCGGCGCCGACTTGCTTGCCGTTCGATCGTAGTCGCCGCGCCTCTCGCGATGTAATCGTCATTCCGTCCTCGTTCCTCCCAAGCAACGCCGGCATCCCGCATGCCGGTTGTTGCTTTTTGTTCGCGTTCGTAGATAATAGGAATACGGCTTTGACAGCGCTGTCATAAGGGGAGGCCTTTCGTGTCCAGACATTCCAGCGTTTTCCGGAGATTCATGTTCTCGTACGTCCTCATTCTGATCATCCCCAGCATCGCCGGCTACATGTCGTACCGGACTTCGATCTCCGTCACGCGGTCCGTCTCGATCGAGAACAGCGTGACGCAGCTGCAGAAGAGCCAGGACATTCTGGAGCGGAGAATGGACGAAGTGCAGGCTTTTACCAGGCAGCTGGCGATCAACCAGGATCTGGCCGTCCTCATGAACGAGAAGAACGTAGGCGACAAATCCAACGTGTACGGCATCTGGAAGATGATGAAGAGCGTCTCGACGATGGGGCAGACGAACGATTTCCTTCAGGATTTTTTCATCTATTTGAACAACTACAACGTCGTGCTGTCGCCGGGGTCCGCGTATTTCCGCCCCGAGCACTACTACGAGAACTTCCGTTACGCGGACATGACGCTCGCGGAATGGCAGCGGCAGGTGCTCGGCCGGACCCACCGGGGCGAGATTATGCCGATGCATCCGTTCGTGGACAAGGGCGCGCAGAAGCAAGTGGTCACCTACATGCAGTCGCTGCCGCTCGATAGCTTCGGCGACACGTCGCCCGCGACCGTCGTCGTGATGATCGACGCTTCGATGATCTCGAACCTCTTGTC
The DNA here is from genome assembly GCF_014212125.1 of Cohnella nanjingensis. GTDB lineage: Bacteria > Bacillota > Bacilli > Paenibacillales > Paenibacillaceae > Cohnella > Cohnella nanjingensis. Next base: position 38,424 of record NZ_JACJVP010000051.1, on the reverse strand, counting down.
CGGCATTACGGACCGCTACGGCGGTTGGGTCCGCATCAGCGACGCGGAAGGCCGTACGATCGCGCTGCAGGGGATCGGCGAGCAAGAAGTCGCGCGCATCGCATCCGACCATACGTTCGACAAGCGGCGTCAGAGCCAATTCTACAAGGAAGATCTCGTCATCACCATCCCGTCCGGCGCGAACGGGTGGATCTATCAGGCGGGAATCCCGAAGCAAGTGCTGATGGAGAACGCGAACAAGATCAAATTCATCACCTGGACGGTCACCGGTGCCGCGCTGGCGATCGGTCTCATCGTCGGCCTCCTGCTCTCGTACCGGAACAGCGCGCCGATCCATCGGCTGCTTACGGTCGTCCGGGAGCAGTTCGGACAGGAGGGCGAGCGGGAGCGCAACGCCTACGACTTCCTTCATGGCAACATATCCGAGATGATCGTGAACAACAAGCGGCTCGAGACGGAGCTGCACCGGCAGCTGCCGCTCGTTCGGGACGCGTTCCTCAAACGGTTGATCGCCGGCGAGTTCCAGTCGCGGGACGAGATCCGGGCGGCGGCTTCGCAGGCGGGCGCCGGATTCGCCGGAGGAGCCGGATATGCGGGCATCCTGCAGATCGACGGTTACTCCGGCATGGACAGCGTCGAGATCCTGAACGAGCTGAGCGCGGCCCGGCTCCTCCTGAAGCGGGCGCTGTCGGAGCGGACGGAGGACGTCCATATGACGGACCTGGGTTCGGACAGGATCGTGCTGTTGTTCGTACGCCCGGACGACGAGCCGGCGGACGGCGAATCGGGGAGGCAAGCGATCGCCCGTCTCTTGGAGGAGCTCTCGGATTCGGTGTTCGAAGCGTATCGCATCTCCGTGACGGTGGCGATGGGCGACGCTTTCCGCACGGATACGGAGGTCAGCGCCTCCTACGAGCAGGCCAAGCAGACGCTCGAATACGCGCATGCCGGGAACCGGAACGGGATCCTGTGGCATCGCGAGACGCGCATCAACAGCGGCACCTACTATTATCCGCTCGATACCGAGCTCCGCTTGATCGGCACGGTCCGGGCGGGCGAACTGGAGGAGGCCAAGCGGATCGTGCAGTCGATCGTCGCGGAGAACGCCGAGCGGCGGGAGTTGTCCCTGGAGATGAGGCACCAGCTCGTCGGAGAGCTGAAGGGGACGCTGCTCAAGCTGCTGGACCAGAAGGCTTTCCAGGATTCGGAGTTGTTCGAGCGGGCGAAGAACCGAATCATCGAGATCCCGGAGACGGAGAAGCTCGAAGCGGTTCAGGCGGAAGTGAACGAAGTCGTCGCGGCGATCTGCGGACGGATCAACAGCCGCAAGAACGACGCGCACATCCGCATCGTGGAGCAGATCAAACGGTTCATCGAAGAGCGCTATTCGGACCCGGAGCTCACCTTGTACCGGGTAGCCGAGCAGGTCGAGCGTCCGGAGAAATATATCTCGCAGCTGTTTAAGGAAGTCACGGGCACGAACCTGTCCGATCATCTGGAGCACGTCCGGATGGATCGCGCCTCGCAACTGCTGCGGCAGAGCAACCAAACGGTGGACGATATCGCGGCCTCGACCGGCTACAACAGCTCGCACTCGTTCCGCAGGGCGTTCAAGCGCGTCACCGGCGTCTCGCCGAGCGCTTACAGGCAGACCGTGCACGAATGAGAGGGAGTGGAGAAAGTTTGATGCGTTACTTGCGGCCTTGGCTTGCCATCCTCGTCATCCATCTGCTGCTCCTGACCGCATGCGCGGCGTCGTCCGCGCCAGGTTCGGCGAAGCCGGAGCCGCTCGTCATCCGTATCTTCGCCCAGCAGGACGCGTCGCAGAATCTGAAGACGAACGGGTTTTCGAAGCTGCTGGAGGACCGGTTCAACGTCCGCTTCGACTGGTTGACGGTGCCTTACGAAGGCGCCAAGGAAAAGCGGCAGATTTCGCTGGCCGGCAACCGCTACGCCGACGCGTATATTTTGACGTCCTATATCGACCAATTCTCGCAGGCGGACGTCCTCCGCTACGGCCAGCAAGGCTTGCTCTACCCGCTGAACGATCTGATCGAACGCGATGCCCCGCATATCCGGGACGCCTTCGCGCAGAACGCCGAGCTTCGGACCTTAAGCACCGCGCCGGACGGCAACATCTACGGGCTCGTCGACTACAGCGAATGCTTCCATTGCTCCTATCCGTACAAGATGTGGATCAACGCCAAGTGGCTCGACGGGCTGCATCTGGCCATGCCGTCTACGACCGAGGCGTTCCGGGACGTCCTGCGGGCGTTCAAGACCCGGGATCCGAACGGAAACGGGAAAGCCGACGAAGTGTCGCTAAGCGGTTCGACCGAGGACTTCGGCGTTCGTATCGTCCCCTTCCTGATGAACGGCTTTATCTACGACGACGATCGCACCTATCTGCGGCTGACCGACGGCAAGGCCGGCCTGGTCGCCGACCGTCCGGAATGGAAGGAAGGGCTGGCTTATATTAAGTCGCTCTATGACGAAGGGCTCATCGACCCGGGGGCGTTCACTCAGAACGCGGACGCCTTCAAGCAGATCGGAGAGAACGCGGACGCTCAGATTCTCGGCGCGGGGGCGGCGATGCATCCGGATATCTTCGTCGGGACGGGCGCGGATAACCGGAGAGGCGGCGATTACCGTCCCGTGCCGCCGCTGAAGGGGCCGCATGCGGACAATTCCGTCTATCAAGGCAGCGGCGGGATCTCGCCGGGGGCGAAGTTCGTCATTACGAACGAGGCGAGCGAAGCGGCGCGGATCGCGCTCATCCGGATGGTCGATTACATGTTCACCCCCGAGGGACAGGCGAACGCGGAAGTGGGCCTGGAAGGCGTCGATTGGCGCAAGCCCGCGCCGGGCGAACACGCCTTGGGACCGGATGCGGCGCCGGCGTTCGCGCGTATCCCGGCGCGGGAGGGCGCGCCGCCGAGCAATCAGGGCTGGGGCGGAATGGGTCACTTCTACATGCCCAAGACCTACCGGGACAGCTGGGTGCAAAGCATGGATATCTATTCTCCGGACGGCTACGAGCGGCGATTGTACAAAGCGACGCAGCTGTACGAGGGTCACGAGCCGGACGATCCTTATCCGTTCTGGTCCGTTTGGATCGATGCCGCGCAGGCGGACGAGGCCGACAACCTGCAGACGATCATCAAGGGCTATATCGATCAGAGCGCGCTGCAGTTCATTACCGGCGCGAAGGACCTGGCCAAGGATTGGGACGAATACGTCGCAGGCCTGAAGCGCATCGGCGCGGACCGATATGTGGCGACGATGCAGCGGGCTTACGACGATCGGCTGGCGAGGTCGACGCCGTAACCGCCTGACACGCGTCCGGGGAGCGGCGGTTCTGCGGGCGGGATCGGTTCTTGGCTCGTTCTAGACCGGGAACCGATGGTCCCTCGGCGTGTCGCGACTTCTTGTTGCCGTTCCCCCGCTAGCATCGAACGGAGGGCGTGGCCCTTCGGGCGCGCGATTGCCCCGCCGATCGGGAGAGCTGTACGCCAAGCGGAGCAAGTGTACCTATGCCCACGGTGCGGAATTCTCTAAGATGGAATCGGACGGCAAGCGCTTTCGCCGATCCGAGCGCAGCATGCGCTGCGCGACATCGATGAACAAAGCACGGGGGGGCATGAATCTTGAACACGCAGCAGCAAGCAAGAAAACACGCCATTCGGCATGAAGGACCGGCCGCGAACTTCTTCGAAGGCGCCTTGCTCGGGAACGGGAGATTGGGCGCGGTCGTCACGACCCGCCCCGACGCGGTGGTCATTCACTTCGGCCACAACAACGTATGGGACATTCGGATCGCCGAGAATCATCGACAGGAGATCGGCACCTTCAAGTCGGTGTTCGAACGGCTCCGGGCCATACCGGAACGCCATGAATCGCTGATGGACGACGACTGGTACCGCGCCTACGTGGAGATGAGCAGCGAGAACTACAGCTTGCCCTATCCGCGTCCGATGCCTTGCGGCTCGCTGCTGCTGGGCTTCGATACGCGGACGACGGAGGTGCTTGGCCATACGCTCGACGTAGCGGACGGCCAGTGCGAGATCCGGCTGTTGACGGAAGGCAGGCACTCCGTGCTGCAACTGTTCGTAGATCAACGCGGCGACCGCCTGTGGGCGGCATGGCGCGCAGACGCGGCAGACGGCTCCTCTGCTGCCCTCGCGCCGTTCAACCGGATCAAACTCCTGCCGGATCCGCTCACGCCGCAGGAGCTGCCGGCGTATGCGTCCGCCTGCAGCGCGGACGGACGGCGGCTGAGCTTCCGCCAGTCGCTGCCGCGGTCGCTCGACGGCGCGGGGCCGCAGGACCGTGCGTTCCGGCTGACGGCGTGCTGCTCCGCCGAGACCGCCGTTCGGGGACGGCCCGCGGCCGACGCGCTGGAGGCGCGAATCGCCGCGACCGGCGCGTTCGTCGTCTGCGCCGCGCTGGAGGAGGGGGCGGCCGCGGAAGTGCCGGCGACCGATGCCGCCGAGCCGGAAACGCAGGGCGAGACGAAGGCGAGCGACGGCGATGAGGGCGCGCTGGAGTCCGGGCGTCCGGACGAAGCTGCCTTCGCGCGCGCCCGCGAGGCTTCGGATCGCGTCTGGGCGGCGTATTGGTCCCGCTCGGGCGTCGCGCTCGGGGACGAATTCCTGGAGAAGATCTGGTATCGCAACCTGTATTTCTTCCAATGCGCCGTCTCCGAGAACGCGGCTTGCCCGGGATTGTTCGCGAACTGGAGCTACGGCCGCATCGGCTCGGAATGGCACGGGGACTATCATATGAACTACAACACCCAGCAGCCATTCTGGGTCGCCTTCTCCAGCAATCACGCCGACAAGCATCTCGCCTATGCGAACATGGTCGATCATGTCTTGCCCGTCAGCCGCCAGTGGGCGCGGGAATACTACGGCTTGCGCGGCGCGTACTTCCCGCATTCGGCGTATCCCGTCGAGATGAGCATGATGCCCTATCCCGTGCCGCATTGGGGATGGGAGGTGTGCGAGACGCCATGGACGGTTCAGAGCCTCTGGTGGCACTATCTGTATACGATGGAGCGGGGCTTCCTCGCCGACCGGGCGTTCGTCCCGATGAAGGATGCGGTCCTCTTCATGGTCGACTACATGAAGCGGCCTGACGCGCGCGGGGAGGCTTGGGGGGACGACCGCTACCATATCTTCCCGACGGTCGTGCCGGAGCTGTACGAGCTCACGCCGGGCTTCCGGCGCAACCGCGACTGCATCGTCGACCTGACGCTGACGAAATTCCTGTTCCGAGCGTTCGGCGAGGCGTGCGCCGCGCTCGGCCGGCAAGCGGAAGAGTCGGAGCTGCTCGCCGAGACCCGAGAGATTCTGCGCGCGTTCCCGGACTATCCGACCGCGGAGTCGCGACTCGGCACGGTGTTCGTGTCCGTCGCCGGCGAAGACCCGGAGGTCGTCTACAACGTTCCGAACGGCGTCGCGACGGTATTTCCGGGCGAAGATCACGGCTTGCATTCCCCGCCGGAGACGTATGCCGTCGCCGAGCGGTCGTACCGCAATCATCGCAACGAAGGCGGCAATGATCTCGTCTTCTACCCGATGGCGGGCGCGCGGCTGGGACAGCTCGACCTGGAACGCTTCAAGCGGCAGATCGCGTACTGCATGCTGCCCAACGGCACCTGCACGGACAAAGTGCTGCAGGCCGGCGGCCGCTATTCCGATACGACCGCGTTCGACTACATGGCGCCGATGGGCATCTGGTTCGAGAACTTCGCGCTGCCCGCCGTATTGAACGAGTGCTTGATACAAAGTTATACCGGCATCATCCGGCTGTTCCCCAACTGGCCGTCCGACCGGGACGCCTCCTTCTCCACGCTGCGAGCGGTCGGCGGATTCCTCGTCAGCGCCTCCGTCCGATCGGGCGAGGCGGCGGACGTCGAGATCTACAGCGAGGCGGGGGAGCGGCTGCGAATCTATCATCCATGGGGCGAGGGGGCGGTTGAATGGATTCGGGAGAACGGAGAGACGCTGCGAATGGAAGGGACGTTGATCGAGCTCGAGACCGCAAAGGGCGAGACGGTCCGGCTGGCGCGGGCATGACCGGAGGGCTGCGCTATGCGGTCCCGCGCGGAGGGCTGCCTCGCCTGCGAGCGCGCCTGTCCGCCGGCATGCCGATCGCGGCCGCGTTCCTCGGGGGCTCGATCACCGAAGGCTACGGCGCCTCCGAGCCGGACGCGACCAGCTGGCGGGCGCTAACCGAGGCTTATCTGCGGGAATCGAGCCCGGCGGGCTTCGTCTCCGTCAACGCGGGCGTAGGCGGCACGAACTCGACCTTCGGCGCCTATCGGCTGGGGGAGCAGGTGCTGGACCGGGGACCGATCGACCTGCTGTTCGTCGAGTTCGCCGTTAACGACGACGAAGACCGGACGGCGACCATCCGGGGCATGGAAGGGATCGTGCGGCAATGCCGGAAGCGGTCGCCGGAGACGGAGATCGTCTTCGTCTATACGGCGGACGACGATAATCTGGCGGAAGGACTGCCTTGTACGATCGCGCTGCACGAGGAGGTCGCCGAACGCTACGGCATCCCATCGATCCATGCCGCGGCGGCGGCGCGCGACCGGATCCTGGCCGGGGCTTGCCGGTGGGAGGAGCTGGCGCCGGACCGCGTCCATCCGAACGACGCCGGCTATGCGCTCTATGCGGCCTGCGTCCGGACCTTTCTGGAGGATGCCTTGCGGCCTCCGAGAGAGGGAGAGTCGGCGTCCGCGTTTCATCCGGGTGTGCCGGAGCGGTCGCAGCCGCTCGACGAAGACAGTCTCTCTCGCGTCTGGATGAGGGGCTTCGAAACGGCCGCGGAGATCCGCGGCTTCGAACGGCGCGAGACGCAGCCGGGTCCGATGATCAATTGGCGGTACGAGGGGGCGCATCTCGTCTCCGGAGACGCCGAGGGCGCCGAGATCGTCTGGCATGTTCGCGGCCGGAGCGCCGGCTTGCTGATGTTCTGCGGACCCGACACCGGCATGCTGGAGTACGCGGTGAACGGAGAAGCTTACGCGCCGCTGAATCCGTTCGACGACTGGTGCATGAACGTCTATCGTCCGGTCATCGCGACGTTCGCGCTGCCGGAAGGGGGTGCCGTCTCGCGCGTCTCGGTACGGCCCAGCCGGCAGCGGGACGCGCGAAGCCGCGGCCATGCGCTGCGGATCGTTCGCCTCTTCGGCAGCGACGAAGACCCATCGCGGTGACTGAAGCTCGAATGCGCAGCGGGGTATGCCGCTGCGCATTCGTTCATATTCGACAGAGACCGATAGATTCATAGAGGAATCGTTAGATGAACCGCCCGATATGGTCGAGGCGGTCTGTCGGCGTACTGTCCGACGCTTGCTTCCGCGGGCGCAAGGGGATAGAATAGGCCATACGAGCGCAAGGTTATGGAGCGCTTTCATGCGCCTGACAGGCTGCAATCCTGTTAATCTAGCGGGAAAGGGAAGTGCACGCATGAATCTTCGAGTCGTGTCTTTGAATCTGAGATACGATGAGCCGCGCGACGGCGAGAACAGCTGGACGCACCGAATCGGGCGCGTCGCCGCGACGCTGCAAAGCCATCGTCCCCTGATCGTCGGCACCCAAGAAGGGCTGCAAGCCATGCTGGAGGCGTTGTCCGGGCGGATGCCCGGCTATGCCTGGATCGGAGAGGGGAGGCAGGGCGGACGAGCGGACGAACACTGCGCGATCTTCTACGATGCCGGCAGGTTGGAGCTGCGGGAGCAAGGCCAGTTCTGGCTCTCGGAGCGGCCCGAGCTAGCCGGCTCGAAGAGCTGGGACAGCAGTCTGCCGCGCATCTGCACTTGGGCGAAGCTCCGCGAGCGCGACGCTGGCCGCGAATTCCGCTTCTACAATACGCACTTGGATCATATGGGGGAGCAAGCCCGGCTCGAGAGCGCCCGCCTGCTCGTGCGGCGCATGGCGGCAGATAGCCGCGAGGACGGCTTGCCGGCGGTATTGACGGGCGACTTCAACAGCGAGCCGGGGGACGCGCCGATGCGATTCTTGCGCGGCGAGCTGGAGCTGGACGGGGCGCGCTCCGGACTTCAAGATGCGTTCTCAGCGACGAGCGGACCGGTCGGGGCTACGTTCCACGACTTCCAAGGCGGAACGGAAGGGCCGACGATCGATTATATCTTCGTGACGCCGGCGTTCGGGGTTGCGGAGATCGCGGTCGATCGCCAATCGTTCGAGGGCCGCTATCCGTCCGATCATTATCCGGTCGCGGCAACGTTGACCCTCTAAATTCCAGATTGGACGGAAAGGGATGAGGTGGATGGAGCTCGCAGTGAAGTTAACCTCCTAAAAAGTTCTGATTTGAACATTTTAGGAGGTTAACAATATGGCATTTCAGTTGATCGATCGCGCACGATGGAATCGTGAGCCTTATTTTATGCATTACATGCAACAAAGCAAATGCACGTTCAGCATGACGGCGAACTTGAACGCGACGACCTTGCTGGAACGGCTTCGGGCCCGGAATATGAAGCTTTATCCCGCATTTCTCTATATGATCGTCCGGACGGCGCACGGAGATCCCGCTTTCCGAACGAGCTTCGACGACCAAGGGCGGCTCGGCTATTGGGATCGACTGATGCCGTGCTATACAATCTTCCATCCCGAGGATCGGACCTTCTCCGCGACCTGGACGGCATTCGATGACGACTTCGCATTATTCCACGCCAACTATGTCCGGGATCAGGAGCGATTCGGCAGCGCGAAGGGATTGTGGGCTCGACCGGATATGCCCGCGAATGCGATCTCGATCTCGTCCATTCCCTGGACGAGCTTCACGGGCTTTCATTTGCAGTTGTACAATGAGGGCGAGTATCTGCTCCCGATCGTCACGGGCGGCAAGTACTTCGAGGATGGCCGGAATACGTGGCTGCCCGTCTCGCTGCAGGTTCACCATGCGGTGTGCGACGGCTATCATGCCAGCTTGTTCATGAACGGCTTGCAGCAATTGGCCGATACTTGCGAGGATTGGTTGGACTAGCACGCAGAAAGATGCCGTCCGAGAAGGGTTAAGACCGGCGGGACAACTTCCAAGCCGCGCGTGTTCGCCGCTATGCGGTCGAAGAGACGTACCCCGTACGTCTCTTTTGCGCATGTTCGCCGCTTTGCGGTCAAAGAGACGTACCCCGTACGTCTCTTTTGCGCATGCTCGCCGCTTTGCAGCCTAAGAGACGTACCCCGTACGTTACATCGCGCACGTTCGCCGCTTTGCAGCCTAAGAGACGTACCCCGTACGTCTCTTTTGCGCATGCTCGCCGCTTTGCGGTCAAAGAGACGTACCCCGTACGTCACATCGCGCGTGTTCGCCTCTTTGCGGTCAAATTAGGCATCGGAGAGGGAGAGTGCCTCATGTTGCAAGTTCCGTTCGGCGACGATATACGACTAGTTGGCCTGCGCCCGGACATACACGTCATTCAGGTAGGCTAGAGCGATCTCTTCCGCTTCCCGGCGGACGACAAGGTCTCCGGAAGGCTCGCGCAGCCGCACATACATTCCGATGCAGGCGAGGAGCGCCCGATAACAGCTCTCGCGGCTGTTAAGAGGGATCGTCTCGGCCAGTTCCTCGACCGCCGGTCCTCCCCATTGTTCCACCCGCCTAACGCCTCTCGGAGGCTGCCCGTTCGCGATCGCGAGCAGGGGGCCGAGCACTTGGCTTCGGATGAAGGTAATCGTATCCATGCATTCGAAGAGCTCTCCGCGTCCCAGCTTGGTTGCAGCGTAGTGCACCCACACCCAGAACCGATCCTCGATCGCTTGCCGATCGAGAGCTGGATAGGCAGGCGATGTCCGCTCCAGCACCCGACCGATCTCCGCCCCTCTTTCCCACAAGACTGAAGGGTTCTCGATCCGCCGTTCCAGTTCGGAGGGCGTGACGAATTTGAGATCGACATGAAGCGCCGGGGGGCCGAATAAGCAGATGACAAGTCGCGGCTCCCCGACATGTTCGCCCGTGAACGCCGATAGGAGGCTGCCGAATCGTCCGGCGATGGAGAGGCGGTCGGCCATGATCGCTTCCCGGTGCTCGGGGGCATACACGAGGATCAGATCCAAGTCGCTGAATTCGTCCATGGTCCCGCTTAGCAGGGATCCCCCGGCCAGGAGGGCCAGGAATCTCTCGTCGCGGCTTAGCTCTCGCTTGGTCGTCTCCAAAAAGGATTCGAATGCGGATAACGTCAATGTAATCACTCCTAAGAGAAAGGACCCATCAAAATGGGTATTACGCCAGTGTAACAAACGACGCAAAAACAATCAATATGGCTCCGATGTCGGCCTTTCGGTGTTAATATAGAAATATTACGTGCCAAGGGGGTAAGCGGTTATGACCTACGCAAGGCCGCCCTGCTAATCCTTCGTTTGCCATCGTTCGCGTGCGCCTCCGAATCGGAATGGGTTCTCCTATTCCATTCCCGAGAGAGGGGTTCGCACGATGGCCGGTCCTTTGCAAAATGTCCGAATACTTTTTGTCATTCGCTTCTTCTCCAATCTCATCCCGGCTTACGTCATTGAACGGCTTTACTGGGAAGAGAGGGGCATGACCATACAGATGGTCGTGTACGCGGAGATGATATTCGCATTCACGATCGTAGGGCTTGAAGTGCCGTCGGGTATTATCGCTGACCGCTGGGGCCGCAAGCGCATGATCGTTTTGTCGGCGCTCATGGGTTGCGGAGAGTTCCTCGTTCTGTTATTCGCCTCGGATTTTTGGCATTTCGCCCTTGTCGTCGTTCTGGCGGCGATCGGGAGATCGGCCAGCAGCGGCGCGGAGGATGCCTTGTTATACGATTCCTTAAAGGCGAGCGGCAGGGAGCGGTTGTTCGAACGGTACCTAGGCCGCTTGAACGCGCTCGATATCGTCTCGATTATGATCGCTGCGCTGTGCGGCAGCTTTCTGGCGCAGCGATTCGATTATGCGTTGAATTACGGGATCTCGCTCGTGAGTATGTTGGCCGCGTTCGCCTTGAGCCTGCTGTTGGTCGATCCGACGCGTCATGGCGAGCCGGAGGCGATACAGGATCGGCCGATCCCGCTTCGCGCATACTTGACGGCCTCCGTCCGTTTTTTTCGGGACCATCCGGGCGTACGGCTTGTCGTGTTGTCCGGGATCGTCACCGGGGCCGCGATCAACTTCGTAGATGAGTTCTGGCAGACCTATTTGGATCGCTTGGGCATTCCTGTTCTATACTTTGGCTTAGCATCGGCTGGCATTTTCGTCCTCCGGCTGCCCGGCAATCTGTGCATTCACAAGCTGAAGACGCGAATCAGCGAAAGAAGGCTCCTGTCGATCGTGATCGCAGCGCTGGCGGCGGGATTTGCCGGTCTCGCTTGTCTGCCGAAGTTCGGCGGGTTGGCCGCGCTTGGCTTGGTTTGTTTGTTCGCCGGTTTGGTGGAACCGCTAGCTAGAGGCTATCTTCATCATCGTATCGACGATTCGTCGATGCGGGCGACCATCGGATCCTTTCAATCGTTGGGAGAGAATGCAGCGCTCAGCGCGGTGGGCGTCGGCTTTGGTTATTTTTCGTCCCGCTTGGACATTTTCGGCGGGTTTGGCTTTTTGGCTCTGGTTTGCGCGGCGTATCTAACGTATTTCATGTTCGCGTCCCGTTCGGTTGAATGAGGAAACGGTGGACTGTCTGGCGCCTCAAACCAGGCAGTCCTATCGTTTATCTGGCAGGGGAACAGGAATGTCCCTGTCCGGCGTGGAATTACATACCCGTATGGCGTGCGTTCGAGAGAACAAGCCGATGCGTGCAACACGTAACCCAGGAGGCTAGTCATGGAAATCAGAGAGCTGGAATCCCATCATGCGGCCCGTTATCGCAAGATTCGGTTGGAAGCGTTGCAGTATCATACCGAAGCCTTCAGCTCCAGCTACGAGGAAGAGGTCGGCTTGTCGAGCGAAGACTTCGAGAAACGGCTCGAAGCGAAGGAGTCGTTCACCTTCGGGGCGTTCGACCAAGAGCAGCTGATCGGCATCGTCTCCTTGGTGCTGGAGAGCAGGGCCAAGCTGAAGCATCGGGCGAATATCGTCGCGATGTACGTTCGTCCGGAGTCGCGCGGGTTCGGGATCGGCAAACGATTGATGCAGCATGCCATCGCGAAGGCTAAAGCCGTCAAAGGGGTCGAGCAAGTGTATCTTAGCGTGACTTCGAGCAACGTCACCGCCAAGCGAATGTACGATTCGCTCGGCTTCCGCAGGTACGGAACCAATCCGAGCGCGCTCAAGATCGACGGAACCTATTACGACGACGTTCTGATGGTTCTGTTTCTCTGATAGGCATTAAGAAGAGAGGGGCTGCCGCATGCGCAAAGGAATCAACCAATGGTGCTTCCCGGAAGGAGCCGGCCTGGAGGAGATCTTCAGGGTCAGCAGCGATGCCGGGTACGACGCCGTCGAGCTCAACCTGTACGAAGCTGGCGGCGTCGGGCTCGCGATGGAGACGACGGCCGCCGAGGCGGAACGGATCTAGAAGCTTGCGGACGGCTGCGGCATTCAACTGCGCAGCCTGTCGGCGAGACGAAGGACGCGAGGTTCGAGCAGGACAGCGCGTTCATCGACGCGATCTTGACCGGCGACCGTTCGCTCGTCCGGTCTCCCTACGAGGACGCCCTGGGGACGGTCGAAGTCACGCTGGCCGCGAACGCGTCCGCGCGAACGGGCAGGCCGGTCGGGATCGGCGGACGGATGCGAGACGGAGCGGATTCCAGTATATAGCAATCGAGAAGAAATCTCGCGTGGCAGGACCTGCTATCCTTGAAGTAAAGGAGGCAGGTCTTTATGTTGCTAAAAGATAAAACAGCCGTCATTTATGGAGGGGGAGGCGCGATCGGCGGCGCGGTCGCGCGCACCTTCGCGCGAGAGGGCGCGAAGGTGTTCATCGCGGGCCGCACGCCGGCCAAGTTGGACGCGGTAGCCGGGGAGATCGCCGCCGAGGGAGGCTTCGCCGAGATCGCGCAAGTCGATGCGCTCGACGAACAGGCCGTGAACCGGCATGCGGCATCGGTGGCGGAACGGACGGGCGGCATCGATATTGCGCTGAACGCCGTCGGATTCGTTCACGTCCAAGGTACGCCTATCGCGGAGCTGAGCTTGGAAGACTATTTCTTCCCCGTCAGCGCCTTTGCGCGAACGAACTTTATCACCGCCAAGGCCGCGGCCAGGCATATGGCACCGTTGGGCGCCGGCGTTATCTTCACCCTCTCGACGCCCGTCTCGCGCATGCCCGGTCCCGGATATATGGGGCATAACTTCGCGTGCGCGGGAATCGAAGGCTTCTCCCGCCATTTGGCGGGCGAGCTGGCGCCGAACGGCATTCGCGTCGTCTGCCTCAGGCCGCATATGATTCCGGAGGCGGTGGAGAAAGGTTCCCATACCAGGGAAGTCTTTCAAATGGCTGCCTCGCGCGAAGGCATGACGGTCGAGGAGAGGCTGCGCGGCGCGGCGGGCGGGACGCTCTTGAAGCGGCTCCCGACGCTTGCGGAGGTGGCGGACACGGCGGCATTCATGGCGTCGGATCGCGCGGGCGCGATAACCGGGGCGATCGTCAACTTGAACGGCGGCCTCCTCTTGGATTAATTCGACAATAACGCAAGGAGGAATATAGATGAAACCCGATCCGACGGCGCTTCCCCCGATCGCCACGGAAGACGAGTGGCGGATCGCCCGGGAACGGCTGCTGATCCGAGAGAAGGAACTCACCTGCGAACTGGACGCGTTGGCCGCGGAGCGCCGTAGACTGCCGATGGTCCGGTTCGGCAAGGACTATGCTTTCGAGAACGCGAACGGCAAGGCTAATCTGCTGGATCTGTTCGACGGACGTCGCCAGCTCATCGTCTATCACTTCATGCTGGCGCCTGGATCCGGCCACCTTTGCCGGGGCTGCTCTTCGTTCGCAGACAATATCGGACATCTGGCCCATCTGCGCGCGCGCGATACGTCGTTCGTCCTGGTATCTCCGGCGCCGCTGTCGGAGATTCAACCTTACAAGGAACGGATGGGCTGGACGATACCCTGGTATTCCTCGAACGGAGACGGCTTCAATGACGACTGCGGCGCGGGCAGGGGATTCGGCCTTAGCGTCTTCCTCCGCGACGACGACGACGTCTATCGCACCTACTACACGACGTCTCGAGGCGTCGACAGACTGCGAATCGACTTCAATCTCCTAGACCTCACGCCTTACGGCCGACAAGAAGATTGGGAGGATTCTCCGGCGGGTTGGCCGCAGACCCCTCCCTACCAGTGGTGGAGGCTGCACGACGAATACGGCGTTTAACCGAATGGACTATCAAAGCGGCCGGCCATCGAGGCGGGCGCGCGAATCGAGAGACCCAGCGTTCTTTCCGGACGCCGGGTTTCTTTTTTATGAAAGCGGGTCTTGGCCATTATCGCTTTCAGAGCTTACACACCTAAATCGTAAGGAATATTCGTCTTCGGTTGGGCAAATGTCGCCCGGAATTCATCGGCTGGGACCTGTC
>NZ_JACJVP010000051.1:0-23855 GCF_014212125.1 Cohnella nanjingensis | reverse complement strand
TTTTCATTATAGCCTGTGACCTAAAGTAAGGTCATGCGTGTTTTTTATATATGCCATTGAATAAACGATCCAGCTTCAGGCATAAGCGCATGCTTGCCGGATTCCGAAGGTTTCGGAGGAGACCCTCCATTGAAAATGACAGCTAAAACGATCAAATAAAGGTTGTAATCGGATAATAAATCAGTTATGATCCAATTATTGAGTTTGATAATCATTATCATTATATGCATCGCGGGGGTCGAATGTTCGTGTTTCGTCAGCTGAAGAATGCGCATACCGTACTTATTCTCGTACTCGTTCTATCCTTCGTTCTGGCCGGTTGCCAAACGAATCAGAAGCCGAATGCCGGCTCGTCCGGACCATCGGGAACTTCGTCTGCGGGTGACGCTACGCAAGCGGCTCAGGGTGCAGAGAAGGTGCTCACGATCTCTTGGCCCAAGGATATCGGTCCGTTGAATCCGCATCAATACGCGCCGAACGAATTTTTTGCCCAAGGCATGTATTATGAGCCCTTGATCGATTATGGCGATGGGGGCCAGCTGGTACCGAAGCTCGCCGAATCTTGGGACATCTCGGAGGACGGCAAGACGTACACCTTCCATCTCCGGCAGAACGTGAAGTTCTCGGACGGCTCGGCATTCGACGCGAACGTCGTTCAGAAAAATTTCGATACGATTCTTGCCAACCGTGATATGCATTCTTGGCTGGGGGTTATCGGCCAGATCGACAAGACGGAGGTCGTCGACGCGCATACGTTCAGCATAACGCTCAAGAATCAATATTACCCGACCCTGCAGGAGTTCGCGGTCGTTCGTCCGCTTCGCTTCCTCGGCGCTGCAGGCTTCCCGGACGACGGAAATACGGCGAACGCCATCAAGAATCCGATCTCGACGGGACCTTGGGTGCTGTCCGAATACAAGAAAGACGAGCTCGCGGTCTTCACCCGCAACGACAACTATTGGGGGGCGAAGCCGAAGATTGACAAGCTTGTCGTCAAGGTCATCCCGGACCCGGAGGCGAGAGTGCTGGCGCTGGAGAAAGGCGACATCGATCTGATCTATGGCGAAGGCGTGATCAGCTTGGATTCGTTCGTCAATCTGCGCGACTCGGGCAAGTTCGAGACTTCTATCTCCGACGCCCTCGCAAGCCGCGCGCTGATCGTCAACACGGCCAAGGGGCCGTTCGCGGATCTCGACGTCCGATTGGCGCTGCAACATGCGGTTAACAAGCAGGCGCTTGTCGACGGCGTCACGAACGGCGTGGAGAAGAAGGCCGATTCGATCATCGCCAGCAACTTCCCCTACGCGAACGTCGGATTGAAGCCGTACGACTACGACATGGAGGCGGCAAAGACGCTGCTGGACCAAGCGGGCTGGAAGCTGCCGGCCGGCAAGACGATCCGCGAGAAAGACGGCAAGCCGCTCGAGATCGAATTGGTCTACATGGGAGACGACGAAGTCGAGAAGCCGATGTCGACCGCCATTCAGTCCGATCTGAAGCAGATCGGCGTTCAGGTCAAGCTAACGGGCTTAGAGAGGCAGCTACGGAACAAACGCATGGAGGCGGCGGACTTCGACCTTCTGTTCTGGGGCACGTACGGCGCCCCTTACGACCCGCATAGCTTCGTATCGACCAACTATGAGCCGGGCTACGGCATCTATGAGTCTCAGCAAGGCTTGCCGATGGCCAAGGAGCTGCATCAACAGATGAAGGACGTCCTGCTCACGACCGACGAGACGGAACGCCAGAAGCTGTATACCTCCATCCTCACGACGCTTCATGACCAAGCGGTATACTTGCCGATTTCGTACTTGACGAGCATCGCGGTCTATCCGAAGTACGTAACCGGCTTGAAGTTCCCGGCACACCGCGACGAGACGCCGTTCGACACGCTGGACATCCAAAAATAACTAAGGTGTTGCGCCAATGAAGCTATCGGTTTATGTGTGGAAGAGAATACTGATGATGGTCCCCGTCTTATTGGGGGCCTCATTCGTATCTTTTCTGCTCTTGCGCTTGACCCCAATCGATCCCGCCAAGGCTTACTTGTCCGTCTCGAACATCGTGCCGAATGAGGAGACGCTGAGGGCAGTCCGAACCCAATTAGGGTTGGACGTGCCTTTTTGGCATCAATATGGCGTATGGCTCGGCCAGCTTATCAGGCTTGATCTGGGAACGTCTTTCTACAGCAAGCTTCCGGTGACGAGCGAGCTTGCGGCCAGGCTCCCCGTGACGGCGACTTTAGCGGGAGCCAGTCTGATGCTTGCTCTTTTGGTCAGCATTCCGATCGGCATCGCGTCCGCGCTCCGCAAGAACAAGCTAACCGACCATATTTGCAGGCTGCTTGCCTTCCTTGGCGCTTCCATGCCGCAGTTCTGGCTGGCGTATCTCCTGATTTACTTCCTGTCCGTCAAGCTGGATTGGTTCCCTTTGCAGGGAGCGGATGCTTGGTTTCATTATATTCTGCCTTCCGTGACGCTCGCCTTTGCGCTTATCGCCACATACTCTCGGCTGCTCAGGGCCGGGCTGCTGGAGAGTCTGGAAGAGCCGTTTGTCCTGTACGCGAGAGCAAGAGGATTAGGGACGTTCGCCATCGTGACTCGGCACGTTCTGCGCCATGCCATTCGTCCCGTCGTTACCGCGGCGGGGATGAATCTGGGGAAGCTGTTCGCAGGCACGGTGATCGTAGAGCAGATCTTTGGAATGCCGGGGATGGGCGGCTTCTTCCTGGAAGCGGTGTTTCATCGGGACTATCCGGTCATCCAAGGTTACCTGTTCATCATGGCGTTCGTGTTCGTCATGGGGAATTTGGCCGCCGACCTGATTCAAGCGTCTTTGGATCCGAGATTGACGCAAGCGATCGGGAAGGGGGACGGACGATGAACGTTCTCCTTCGCGTTCTCTCGCCGGCGCGTCGGCGATGGGCCTTGATTCTCGCGTTGGCGCTTCTCCTCGCGATTGTGGTCTGCGGACTTCTTGCCCCTTATCTGGCCCCGCACGATCCGAATTTGGTCGACTTCGCCCACAAACTCGAAGGTCCCTCCTCGGATTATCCGCTAGGGACGGATCAGTTGGGGCGCTGCCTGCTCTCCCGCCTCCTCTATGGAACGCAGGTCTCGCTGGGCTTGGCGCTGCTGATCGTGTCCTCCTGTCTGGTGTTGGGACTCGCCATCGGCTTTCTGGCGGGCTATGCAGGCGGAATCGTAGACAGCCTCGTCATGCGCGCGTGCGATGCGATCTTGGCGTTCCCGTCCCTTATTCTGGCCATCAGCCTCATTGCCGTCTGGGGAGCGGGGTGGAAGCAGATGGCGGTCGCCCTCATCATCGTGCAGACCGTCTACTACGCGCGATTCGTTCGCGGACTCGTCAACCAATTGAAGCAGCAAACGTATATCGTCGCGGCTCGGGTGAGCGGAACTTCGCCGTTCCGGATGATGAGCCGGCATATCGTTCCGAATCTGCTGCCGCCCTTGCTGGTCGTCGTATCCTTGGAGATCGGATGGGTGATTATGGATATCTCCGCATTGTCGTTTGTCGGACTCGGCGTTCAAGCGCCTATGGCGGAATGGGGGGCCATGATCAACGAAGGCAAATCGTTCATTCGCAGCCATCCCAGGCTGATGATCGCGCCCGGAGCGATGATCTTCATCCTGGTGGCGCTGCTCAATGTCGTTGGCGATGCGGTCGGAGAGAGAAAGGGCGCGGGCAGTCCCTTGCGAAAAAAAGCCAAGACTTCAGGCTTGCTTGAAACCGCCAATAAGGAGGTAAGCCATGAGCGATAGACAGACGGTACTCGACGTTCGCCATTTAAGCATCGAGGTGCAATCGGACCGAGGACAAACGAAGGCGGTCCAAGACGTGACATTCCGGATCCGGGCAGGCGAAGTGCTGGGAATCGTCGGCGAGAGCGGCTGCGGCAAGTCGATGACCTGTCTGTCCATTCTCGGACTCCTGCCGCCATCGGCCAGCCTGACGTACGGAAGCATCCGTCTTGGCGGCAGGGAACTGACGGGACTCGCGCCTAGAGAAATGATTCGGATTCGCGGCTCCGAGGTATCCTTGGTGGTTCAGAATCCCATGACCGCCTTCAACCCGCTCCTCACGATCGGCAGCCAGTTCATCGAGACCTTGCGCTTGCATGGATTCCGCTCCCGCAAAGAAGCGACCGAGCAAGCGATACGTTGTCTTGCCCGGATGAATCTGAAAGACCCCGGCCGGATTCTAAGCCAATATCCGTTCGAGCTCAGCGGCGGCATGCTGCAGCGGGTCATGATCGGGCTGTCCATCTCGACGAATCCGGCGCTTCTCGTGGCCGACGAGCCGACCACGGCACTGGATAGTATGAACCGCGGGGGCGTCATCGACGCGTTCCACGCGATCAAGGCAAATCGGGAGACGGCGATTCTGCTCGTATCCCACGACCTAAACGTCATTGAGGCGCTAGCCGATGCGGTTGTGGTGATGAAAAAAGGAAGGATCATCGAGAGCGGAACCGTCGAGAAACTTCGGGATAATCCCGAGCAAGAATATACGAAGCTGCTGTGGGAAGCCCGATTAACGAGGAGCAGCCGGTACCAGAACGGGAGTCGAGTCTAATTTGAAATCGATCAACCTCGAGAATCCTTTCAACCCAAGAGCCGTTTGGCTGTACGTGGTCGCATTGCTCTTCTACGCGACCAATCATATGCTCATCATTGCGCTGCCTTTCTTCTCGCAGTCGTTAGGGGCCGGGCAGTCCCAGATCGGCGTCATCATGGGCGCTTATATGTTCGTTTCGATGTTTCTGAGGCCCGTGGCAGGCGCCATCGTTGATAAGTTTGGCTCTCGCAATATCTTCATGATCGCGCTTATTCTGAATGCGATCGTACTTTTCACCTATACCCTCGAGAACCTATGGGCATTTGCGATCATGCGGGCGCTCCAAGGCGCTATTCTGGCCTTCTTCTCCATGACCGTGCATCTGTTGATCATCGACCTGATCTCCGACAAAGCGAGGGGGCAAGGTCTGTCGCTCCTCTCGCTGGCATCGATGGTGCCGTATACGTTCGTGCCGGTGCTCGTGCTCAATATGAAGGATCAAGTGACGATGACGCAGCTGCTGCTGTTGTTCGCTGGCATCGGCTGCTGCAATATTGTGTTCGGTACGGGATTGTTTAGGAATCTGGAGGCGCGGGCCGGACAGCCGAAAAGCAGGGAAGGAAGCGAGAACAGGGGGGTGGGCGGCAGTCTCGCGAGAAAGACGAACTCGGCTCTCTTATTCCCGTCGCTCGTCATGCTGCTGGCTTCGATCGTATTCAGCGTCTCGCCTACGTTTTTACCTTTGTACCTGGAGAGCAAGGGGTTGCACTCGGCGCCGCTCTATTTTTTGACGGAGACGGCGGTTCTCATATTCATTCGTTTCTTTGGACGGAAGCATATTCCTTCGTCGGCCCGTTATCCCAAATGGCTGCTGGTCATTCTGATCGCCTGCTTCATGATCTCTCCGGCACTGCTCATGCTGTCGTTGTCTACGCCTGTCCTGCTTGCCGCAGCGGTGTTCAACGGCCTGGCCCTGTCCTTGCTGTATCCTACGCTGATGACTTATATCACCTTCATCGTCCCTGCGCAATCTCGCGGATATTCGATCGGCTGGTTTATCGCCGCGGCGGACTTCGGCACCTCATCCGGCGCTTTTGTCATGGGATGGATCGCAGGCGCGTTCTCCTATCAGACGATGTTGGGAACGGCCGCATGCATCGGAGCGGGCACCTTGCTGCTGTCCATCGCTTATCGCGGAAAGAAGAAGGTGATTCTATGAGTCTGTTAGTCGCGGAGAGATTATCCAAAACCTACCACGCCTCCGGGTGGTTCCGCAGGCAAACGGCCGAAGGCAGCGCCATAAGCAATCTCTCGTTCACGTTGGAGGAGGGAACCTGCCTTGGGATTCTAGGGGAGAGCGGGGCGGGGAAGAGTACGCTCGGGCGGATGGTTCTCGGCTTGCTGCCACCGGACGAAGGCAGGCTGACGTTCAGAGGCGAAGACCTTTATCCGAAGGGACGGAGAACGCGTCGTTCCTGGCGGCGCGACATTCAGGTCGTCTTTCAAGACAGCTATTCCGCCGTGAACCCCCGAATGACCATCCGGCAGATCATCTCCGAGCCTTTGCGCAACTATGAGCGACAGTCCGCTCAAGAAGAAAGGCGTACGGTCGCGGAATTGCTGGAATTGGTCGGTCTCGCTGCGGATGATATGCTGAAGCGGCCCTCCCAGATGAGCGGAGGCCAGCTTCAGCGGGTGAACATCGCCCGCGCGATCGCGCTCAAGCCGAAGCTGATCGTGCTCGATGAACCGGTGAGCAGCTTGGATATGATCGTTCAAAAGCAAATCTTGCATCATCTACGAGCGTTGAAGGAGAAGTACGGACTCTCGTATCTGCTGATCTCGCACGACGTGATGGCCGTCCACTATTTGGCGGACCGGGTCGCCTTGCTGGAGAAGGGTACCCTGGTCGACACGGTGGACGCTTCGGAGATGTTCGAGAGCGGCCACCCGACCTTTCGAGCGATGATGCAGGCTGCGGGAGTGGAGTAACGATCTTTGAAGACGCTGACCCGGCATACCTGTCCACCGGTCGTATTGTGGAACAGCACTTTGTTCGGCGCCAGATCGCGGATCCCGCCTCTAGCGACGAAGTTCGGATCTCCCCCCATTCGGTCTGGTACCTCATCCTATTCGGGGTACCGTCCATCCGACTGGGGGGGGGTCCGCGTATGTCGCTTAATCCGCGAGCGCGCGGAGGATGTTCGATCGTGCTTCTTCGGCTATCGCGTCCGCCCGGTCTTCGATCGCTTGCATCCAGATGAGCATCGGGATGTAGACGGCGATCAATCGCGCGAGCCGGCGCGTCTCCTCATCCGCCGGTCCGTAAGTTTGGAAGAACGCCGGGCGCGCATGCGGAGGCAAATAGCTGTAGGCGATGCTCAAATCGCAAGCCGGATGACCGATATTGATATCTCCCCAATCGATGACGCCCGCAACAAGACCCGTCTCGTCGACTACGATATTCTTAAAATGAAGATCGCCATGCAGGAAGACGTCGCATGGCCGGACGCGGCCGGTTGGCAGCCGATCCAGATAGCCGGCAATGGCAAGCCGATCTTGCGCCTCGATATGAGGGGTGAGCTTGGAGAGGAAACCTTGCATCCGCTCGATCCGGGCCGCGATATCCGCGAGATTCCGGTGGTCGGCCTGCACGCCGTTCTCCCGCGCGATCTCCACGGGAAAGGCATGCAACCCCTTCAGGAATTGCGCGAGAATTCCAGCCGACAGCGCCCGTTGTTCATCCGTTAATCCGATGGGGTAAGCGCCTGGCAGATACGGATAACCCAGAAAAGGCAGCGGGTAGTCGCGATCTCCTTCGCCGTGGAAGAGCGGCTTCGAATAAGGGATCTGAATGTACGCTTCGAGCTGGGGCAAGATCTGGCCTTCCATCCTTAACGACGCTACGGCGACTTCCCGCCTGGGGAAGCGGAAGACGTATTCGTCTCCGACCCGGTACACCGTATTGTCCCAACCGTGGTCCAATCGCTGAACGGGCCGGGAAGCCAACGCGGGAAATTGACTGCCAATCAATCTTGCGGCCGCTTCAACGGAAACCTCCCATTCCGCGTCCCATAGATTCGAATTCGAATGACTCATCCGACGATCTCCTCCTCATTCGTTTCTTTGCAATCATTCCAGGATTTATTAGTCTAACAGATTTAGGTCATTTTAGGAGCAACTCGTTCGCGGAAGGTTCGCCGCGCGTCCGATTGGCGCGCGAGGAAGAACTTGCGATTTGTCTTCCCATTCGGCATCATGGTAGAGAGACGGACGTATAAACCGGTTGCGACGCGGCAGCTGGACCATGGGGAGACGACATCGGTGGAACACAATCACGAGCGATTGATGCTGGAAGATCAGGAGCAATACCGGAATTCGATGTTTGGCGCCCTGGGCATGCAAATTACCGAACTTACGGCGGATCGTGTGGTCGCCACGATGCCGGTGAGCGCCGCGACCCGGCAGTACTTTGGCGTGCTGCACGGCGGCGCCTCGGTCGCGCTGGCCGAGACGGTCGCAAGCGTGGGCACGTATCACCAGATCGACAAGGAAACGAAGGTGGCCGTGGGTCTGGAGATCAATGCCAATCATATTCGCGGCAAGCGGGACGGGATCGTCACCGCCACGGCCACTCCATTGCACAAAGGACGGACGACGATGGTATGGGATATTAAGATTACGGACGAAGACGAGCGGCTGATCTGTATATCGCGATGCACCGTGGCCATCGTCCCGAAGGACAAGCTGCGCGGCTAGCCCCGCTTTGGAATTCGCTAGAATCGTTGCGGCATCGGACGGATGTATTTATAATGGTCCATATAAGGGGGTTGGTAGGGATGGCAAATCACTTTGCCAGAATGAGCAACGACTCATGCAAAGCCTAAACTTAGGGGCGATACTTTGCATGGGGCGGACACGATTAGCTTCCGATTCGCCCGAGAGAGCCGATATCGTTTCTAAGAATGGGCTTTGCACCTTTTGGATTCGTCATTCCAAATAAGGGGCTGAAAAGCATGAATGCGCCATTCATTAGAAACCATCAATATAACCTGATCAAGAAGCAGGCTGCCATGGTGCAGCGTGCATGCAATACCGTGGCCGATCCGAAGGTCGTCGAGTCGGTCCGATACAGCGCGCAGAGCAAGATCGTCGAGGCGCTGCCGGAGGCTTCGGAGGATCAACGCCTAGCGCTCGAGAAGATCGTCGCCTTGCAAACGCTGGGCGACTTCGGGCAATATCTGCGTGAACTGGAATCGGATCTGATCGGATTCCAGCCCGTGACGGACAAACAGATCAAGAAGCTGTTCCCCAAGATCAAGAAGCTGAAGGTTCCCGACCTGGCCGCAATCGATCTACGCTTTGTGACCTATCTCGGTTGGACCGACATCGCGACGAGCAAGTTGTTCCTCGTGTATGCGCGGAGCGGGCAGCTCTTCGGCATCGAAGGCAGATTTACGCCTACGAACAAGAAGGGGACCTGCTTCCTGTGCAATCGGCAGGAGGAGGTGGCGCTGTTCTCGGCGATCACCAAATCCAAACCGGCGAACGCTTCGTCGGATTATTACAAAGCGATCGGCAACTACGTGTGCGTCGATAGCGGCGTTTGCAACCGGAACATCACGGATGTCGCCGCATTGGAGAGATTCATTCAAGATATCGGGGGATCCTCCCGATAAGTCGAGGATTCAGAGGGACTGTCTCAGAAGGCCGATTGGGCCCGAGGGACAGTCCCTTGGTGCGTTTTCGCCAGAGTCAAGTCCAAATAAGGATCATCGCCGCTCCAGACCGCCGCAGCAGGGCGTGATCGTCCCGGGCAGCGCTATGCGCTATCCCCCAGGGGGATCTTCTCTGCCGTCCCTCTTCGTATTTTTCCATTCGCGAGGCGTCGAACCCATGATTCGTTTGAAGACGGTGGCGAAGTGCTGGCTGGAGGGGTAGCCGAGAAGGTGCGCGATCTGGGTCACCGGCAGCCGGTCCGCCTCGAGGAGCCGGCAAGCCTCCTCGACCCGCTCCCGCTCCAGGAAATTCATCGGAGAGAATCCCGTATGCGCCTGGAACGTCCGATAGAAATGCGAGGCGCTAATCCCGGCTTCGTCGGCCAAGTCCTGCACCGAAGGACGCCATTCGGGCTCCCGCCGGATCCGACCTGCGATCCGGTCGAACTGGCGCAGCAGGTCGTCTGCGATGGCCGCGCGTTCCGAATCCGGCCGGAGGAACGAGAGCAGCAGGTCGAGAAGGGCTTGGCGCACGAAGAGGCTGCGGAAGGGGTGGCTGCCCGCCAGCTCGCGGCGCAGGCGCCGGAACGTGCCGGTCGGAAGCAATCCGACGTTGGCGACGCGTGGCTGGATCGCGAGCGCCCTGTCGATCAGGTCTCGTTCGCCGGGCGCCAGCCTCAGCCAATCCGCGCCCTCCGGCGCGCGGAAGATGAGCCACCAGAACTTGCTGGGCTCGATGACGTTGAAGCCGCCGCGATGCATCTCGCCCGGCCGCGTATGGAAGAGTTCTCCGGCTTGGGTCTCGTACAGCCGTCCGTCAAGCTCCCAGCTCGCTTTGCCTTTCTCCATCAACACGAACTCATAACAGCCGGGGTGGGCATGGAGGGAGAGCGGCGCCGCCCGGCGCGGCTCGTCGCCGCCGAGCATGACGAGTTCCGGCACGCCGGGAACGGGCCCGTCCTGCTCGCGTTCATAGGTCCATCTGGCGGCAATCGGGATGGAACGGACCACGGCTCAGACTCCTCTCCGCATGTTCGCGATCGTACTGAATGTGTCTAATACTACTGCGCACGGGCGCGAACGTCAACAGTCGCCTCTTATCGTACGATGGAGGCATCCCAGACATGAAGGAGAAGATACGATGAGCAGCAGCGAAGCTAGACAAGGCTATCGGATTACGAACGAGGACAAAGCGACGTTCGAACGCGACGGATACTGGATCAGTCCCAAGCTGTTCGACGACGCCCGGATCGAGCGGCTGCGCCGGGCGCACGAGCGCATCTGGTCCGGCGACTATGACGGCGACGGCGTGACGATGAATCCCTTCCGACTGGCATCCGATCCAGATGCGCTGCGCAAGCTGGACAACGGCTGGTGGGTGAACGACGAGATCCGGGCGGCCGTGACCGATCCGTTCATCGGCGAGCTGTCGGCCGACTTGCTCGGGGTGGACGAGATACGGCTGTGGCACGATCAGGTGATCTACAAGCCGGGCGTCAGCGACAAGCCGACCGGCGCAGGCAACGTGGGCTGGCACCAGGACTACGGTTACTGGCAATGTTCGGACCAGCCCGACATGGTGACCGTCTGGATCGCCTTGCAGGATACGGACCTGGCGAACGGCGGCATGATGACGATCCTCGGCTCTCACCGGTGGGGATTGGTGCCGGACAGCGACGCGTTCTTCGATCCGAATATGGAAGCGTTGAAGGACCGGTTCGCCGACGGACGCGAATGGACGGAGGAGCCTTGCATCCTCAAGGCCGGGCAGGCCAGCTTCCACCACGGCCTGACGTTCCACGGCTCCGGTCCGAACCGCACCGCCGAACCGCGGCTGTCGGTCGTCGCCCATCTCATGCCGGGCGGCACCGCCTATCGCGCGGGCGTACAGCGGCATGACAATATCCGCCTGCTCGGTCCTCGCCCGAGGGCGGGACAGCTGTTCGAGAACGACTACTTTCCGACGTTGTTCAAACGTTAAATCGGATGGGTCTTCGTGCGGTCGCGTAACCGGGGCCGGCAGTCTCTGATCGCCGTCCGGGCGGGGGATCGCGCCTATCCGCAAACTCCGGAAGCATACGCCGCTTAAGCGTCTGCCGTATAAACCGCCCTGACTTCGGCGAAGATGTGGACATTCAGTCTCGACAGAAAGAGTGACGCATCATGGCCGGACCGAATCCCTCTTCGCCGAATGAAGAGATCTTGGAAGCTTCCCTGGAAGCGAACGCGAACCGCATCATGACTGCCTTGGGCAAGAGTTCGGACGTCAAGCAACGCGCGTTCAAGATTCGTCTCGCCGACGGAAGCGCGCGCAGCGGATCCGTCCTCTATACCGAAGGCATGTCCGATATCCAAACGACGATGGGCAAGCTTCTCGCCGATCCGCAGTTGCCACTCGCCCAACTGACGGACCCGCACGCGTACCTGGCGGCGCTGAAGGAGAGCATCCTTACGGATGCGAACGTCGTCGAGGTCAACCGCCTAGCGCAAATTTACAGCTACTTGCTGACCGGACACGGCATCGTTCTGCTGGACGGGGCGAATGCGGCGCTCGCAGTCGACTCCGTCAAGCTTCAAGCGCGTCAAGTCGAGGAGCCGAACGTCCAATCCGTCGTGCGCGGTCCGCGCGAAGGCTTCACTGAGGTACTGGATTGGAATACCGCGATGATCCGCCGCCGGCTGAAGAGCCCCAACCTGTGGATGGAGACGCGCATCATCGGCAAGGAGAGCCAGACCCGCGTCGTGATCGCGTATATGAACGGCATCGTGACGTCCAGCGTGCTCGACGAAGTGCGCCGGCGGATGGATCGGATCGAGATCGACGCCATCCTCGAGAGTAACTATATCGAGCAGTTCATTCAGGACAAGCAGCTCACAACTTTCCCGACCGTATTCAACACGGAGCGGCCCGACGTCGTGTCGGCGCACTTGCTGGAAGGCAAAGTCGCCATCCTGGTCGACGGCACGCCGTTCGCCCTCGTCGTTCCGGCGCTGTTCATTCAATTCTTCCAATCTAGCGAGGACTATTACCAACGGACGGACTTCGCCTCCCTGATCCGCATCCTTCGGGTCATCGCGTTTGTGCTCGCCACGCTGACGCCTTCGCTCTATATTGCCGTCACGACCTTTCATCAGGAGCTTATCCCGACGACGCTGCTCTATAATCTCGCCAGCCAGCGGGAGGGCGTGCCGTTTCCCGCCTTCATGGAAGGGCTGTTGATGGAAGTCACCTTCGAGATCTTGCGCGAAGCGAGCGTGCGCATGCCGAAGACGATCGGCCAGTCGATCTCGGTCGTCGGGACGCTCGTCATCGGCCAAGCCGCCGTCGAGGCCGGCCTCGTCACGGCGGGAATGGTGATCGTGGTCTCGATCACGGCCATCTCCAACTTCGTGATGCCGGCCTTCAACATGGGCATCTCCGCCCGTATCCTGCGCTTTATGCTGATGGGGCTGGGCGCGTCGTTCGGCTTGTTCGGCGTGTTCCTCGGCATCATTCTGCTCGTCGTCCATCTGTGCAATCTTCAATCGTTCGGCGTGCCCTACATGGCGCCGTTCGCGCCGCTGCGCTTGAACGACCAGAAGGACGCGCTGTTCCGGATGCCGATCCCCTGGATGAGACTGAGGCCCTCGACGACCAAAGGAGGAAACCGGGTGCGCCTGCGGCAGCGTAGCGGCAGCCGGCAGCAGCGCCGATGAGAACGCTCAGCCTATGTCGAGCGGGCGCTGCGGTCTGCGCCTTCGCGCTCGTCCTGCTCCTGTCGGGGTGCTGGAGCCGTCACGAGCTGAACGAGCTCGCGATCGTGGTCGGTCTCGGCATCGACAAGACGGACGAAGGCTACAAAGTGACCGCGCAGATCGTCAATCCGAGCCAAGTGTCCACGCGCAACGGGATCAATGCGACTTTGGCGCCCGTCGTGACCTTCACGGAGGACGGCAGAACCGTGCCCGAAGCGCTGCGCAGGATGACCAACCAATCGTCGAAGCGGCTGTATTTTGCCCATCTGCGCATCGTCGTGTTCGGGGAGCGCCTCGCCCGGGACGGCATCGCCAAGCCGTTGGACTATCTCTCGCGCGATGCGGAGATGCGCAACGACTTCTACCTGGTCGTCGCCCGGGAGTCGACGCCCGCCGAAGTGCTCGGGATCTACAGCGCGATGGATCCGATCCCGGCGAATAACCTGTACACGAAGCTATACAATTCGGACACCCTCTGGGCGGCGACGGGACAGATTACGCTTGATCGGCTCACGATCGATCTCTCCGCGTCGGGCAAAAGTCCGGCCTTGACCGGCATTGAGATCGCAGGGAACAAAGTCAGGGGAAGGACGCGCTTCAATAACCAAGGGATCGCACCCTCGGCCGTCATGGAATATCGCGGCATGGCCGTATTCGTCGGAGACAAGATGGTCGGCTGGCTCGATGCGGACGGCACGAAGGCGCTGAACTATCTGCAGAATTCCATCCATCAGACGCTTGGCGTTCAGAAGTGCGGGGAGAACGGCAAGCTCTCGCTTGCCGTCATGCATTCGGAGACGCGTGTTCGGGTCGCAAGAGCGGGCGATATGCCCGTCATCCATGTCCATGTCCGGGTAGAGTCGGATTTGTCGGATCTTGAATGCGGTATGGATTTCGGCAAGGCGGAGGCGCTGGAATCGCTGCGCAAAGAAGCCCGCAAAACGCTAACTCAGTTATTTGAACACGGGATCGAGGAAGCGCAGGGGATGGGTGCGGACATCTTCGGCTTCGGGCTGGAGGTGCACCGCCAGCAGCCGGCGCTCTGGCATCGGATTCGGGATTGGAACGAGGTCTTCCGACATGTCCGCGTGCAGGTCTACCCGGATCTCTACGTCCGCAAGATCGGCACCATCGACAAATCCGTAGAACGGATGGTGAAGGAGTGAGCCTGCCGCCATGTGGGGGGTCATCGGGGTAACGGCGAGCGCCGTCGCAATCGCTTGGTTCGAGATTCGCAAACTATCGTACGGGAGCAGAGGAGAGCGCTGGAAGAACATTGGCTGTTTGATGGCGATGCTCGTTTTCTGGTCGGGTCTGTACATCGCGCATAGGCTTCATGCGCCGCTGCCCAATCCGGTCGACTGGATCGCAGCGGCGTGTCACGCGCTTGGACTGCCCTGAGCGCGTCAGGCGGAAGGGGGAACGATATGGAGAGCTCCAAGGACATCACGCATCGCGCTTTCACCATCCTCGCGTTTTTCTTCATGGTCGGGACTTCCGTCTTGATCGTGCCGGCCGGGCTCGCCGAGGCGGCCAAGCAGGATTCCTGGCTTGCCGCGATCGTCGGCATCGGGCTCAATGTCGGATTCGCCGCCTTGTACGTGCTGCTGGCCGAGCGGCATGCCGGACGCACGCTGGTTCAGATCGGAGAGCTGCTGCTGGGCCGCTGGATCGGCAAGCTGTTGGGCGCGTTTTTCGCGTCGTTCTGCTTTGTGCTGGCTTCGCTGATGGTGGGCGACATGGGGTACTTCCTCACGTCGCAGATTCTGGTCGATACCCCGATGGAGCCGCTCCTGATCATGTTCGTCTGCGCGATCGCCCTAACCGTGAGGAAAGGCATGAAAGGGTTCTCGTATGCCGCGGAGATATTCTTCCCGTGGATCGTGCTGCTGCTCGTCCTGTTCATCATCCCGATGATGCCGGACTTCGACGGCCGCCGCATGATGCCGTTCATGGAATACGGACCGGTCCCGATTCTGAAGGGCGGCGTATCGTTCTTTGCGTTCCAGGAGCTTGTCGTGTTGCTGATGATCTATCCGAGCGTCAAAGCGGGCAAAGGCAAAGGAAAGGGCTTCCTGATCGGCACCGCGCTCGGCGGCCTCGTACTGATCCTGACGACGTTGGGGAGCATCGGCGTACTCGGCAGCGACCTGACGGCGAATCACCTCTATCCGGCTTATACGATGGCCAAGAACATCAAGATCGGCCGCTTCCTCGAGCGGATCGAAGGCATCATGATCTTCATCTGGATTTGTTCGATCTTCGTGAAGATCACGCTGACGTTCCACGCTTCGCTGCTCGCGTTCTCCGAGGCGCTGGGCGTCAAAGATCTTCGCGCGCTCCTGTGGCCATGCGCCATCGGGCTGGTCGTGATGGCGCTTCTCTGTTACCCGAACGTGTTCTTCATCCGTAAGTTTTTGTCGACCTCGTGGCTGCCTTACGCCTCGATTTTTCTCGTCATCATGCCGCTCTTGTACCTGATGGTCTCTTTCTTCCGAGGGAAGACGGCTTAACGGGCGAGAGTCTGAGAACGCGGCGTTGGCAGAGGAAAATCTCGACCCGGACTCGCTCGCGCATGAATTGGCGCCCTATTCGTGTGCGGCCGTGGCCGTGACCCCGGGTTGGATGCGGTCCGAGATCATGCTGAACCACATGGGCGTGCGGGAGGAGAATTGGCGCGACGCCCTGGCGAAGGAGCCTCACTTCGCGATCTCGGAGACGCCGCGTTATGTCGGGCGAGCGATCGCGGCGCTCGCTGCGGATCCGGACGTCGCCCGTTGGAGCGGTCAGTCCGTCTCCAGCGGGCAGCTCGCCCGGGCGTACGGATTCCGCGATCTCGACGGATCGCAGCCGGACTGCTGGCGGTATATGGTCGAAGTGCAGGACGCGGGCAAACCCGCGAACGCGGCCGGATACCGCTGAGCGTCCTTTGGCGGAAGTAACAGACGCGGCTTCAGGTCGTCGCGCGGAACGTCCGGCCGAGCTCTGGACCCAGTCCGTAGTAATGGCGGAAATTGTAGATCAGCGGGTTCCACTTGACGGGATCGATGTGGCGCTCGTCCCGCACGATGTCCGCATGCGCATGGACCCGCAGCGCCTCCGTCTCGACGATCGCGAAATGCGGGGCTTCGTCCGGTATCCGGATATGCCGGACGGCGGCTTCGATCTGCAGGGGACAGTCCGCGATCCGGGCCGGCTTCACGCGTTCGGATGCCGCGGCGGATAGACCGGCCCTGCCGAACTTGTCCGGCTCGTAGGCGAATCCAAGCTTGCGCTTCGCTTCGGGCACCGGTTGCTTGCCCGTGAAGGGCGCGAGCAGCTCGACTTGCCGCCAGAGGGAGGCGTCGGGCACGTTCAACACGCATTCTCGCTCCCGCATCAGATTGCCGTATCCCTGGCCGGCGCATCCGACACCGAGGACGATGCGGTCTCCTAACGCCCAGGAGGAGGACAAGGGGCTGATGTTGTCGCTGCCGTCTTCGTTGCGGGTCGTCAAGAGAATGACGGGCGTCCCGTAATAAAGGATGCTGGGCGCGATGGCCATCGACGCCGGCGGGCGTTTCGTATCGTTCATGGGGAAATCTCCTTTCTTGGTTTGAATGTCATTGTACCAAGCGCACATTTCAAGTATCATCGAAATGTGGAATGCAAATGAGGAGAGGGTGAACGAGATGAGCGTCAATCCGCATGTGGCCGCGGTGGCGGGCATGGCGACGGAACCCTCCCGCGCGGCGATGCTGACGATTCTGTTGGACGGGCGCAGGCATACGGCGGGAGAGCTGGCTTCCATGGCGGGGATCAAGCCGCAGACTGCCAGCTTTCATCTGGCGAAGATGGTCGCAGCCGATGTCGTCGCGGTCAGCAGTCAAGGGAGACACCGGTATTACGGCATCCGGAGCGCGGAGGTCGCCGGCGTGATGGAGTCGCTGCTCTCGATCGCGCGGCCGGTACAGATCCGCTCCCTGCGCCAATCGACCGAGGATCGGGCGATCCGGCATGCCCGCACCTGCTACGATCATCTAGCGGGGAGCGTCGGCGTTCAAGTGACGGACGCGCTGCTGCGCATGGGGGCGCTCGCGGACGAGCAGGACCGGTTCGTGCTCACCGAGGACGGGGAGCGGTTCCTCGCCCGGTTCGGCATCGACATGCCGGCCGTCCGCAGGCAGCGCCGTTCGTTCCTGCACAAATGCCTGGACTGGAGCGAACGATATCCCCATCTCGGCGGCGCGCTCGGGCACGCGTTGCTGGAACGTCTACTGTTCTTGCAATGGATCGAGCGGCAGCCGGACACGCGCGCGGTTCGGGTCACGCCCGCCGGTATTCAGGGCCTTCGGGAGACATTCGGGGTGGCGCTGGAGCAAGCCGCGGCGCCGCGATGATCGGACAGCTCGCTCGCGCATCGGAAGCCATAGCCTAGGGAGAACCAACTCGATCGACGAGATCGACCGGATCGTTCAGCCGACTTCTATGAAGTCGGCTCTTCGCCGTTTCCGGCCGCGCATGAATAACGGACAATTCGCCGCTCATATCCATGGAAAGAAGAACTTTAGACTTGACGCAGCAAGGGGCGCGCGAGCGAGCGGCGCGCTCCGGCGAAGGAGAATGGTCCGTGAATCCGATGAAGCTTCGAAGACGAGCGGCTGCGGAGGCGCGTCCGCTCTCGCAGCCGAACGACGCCGAGCCGCTGCGCTTCAAGGACGTATTGGCCGTCGGGTCCGGTCCTTTGTTGCTCTCGCTTGCGGCGGCGATGCTGGCATCCGGCTTGTCCCGACTACGCATCCTGGTGACCGGCGCGGCTCCGACGGATCTCGAGCGGCTCGAAGCGCTGCTAGCAGATGCACGCCGGGCAACACTTAATGCGGAGATCGTGGAACTGACGCTGCCGGAGGCGGGAGGTTCGACTTGGCGCGAAGCGATACGCCCGTTCGAGGTGATCCTCTATGTCACCCAAGCCGATACGCCCGACGAGCTGCGCGCGCTGCATGCCGCCTGCCGGGCCGAAGGGAAGACGCTGCTGCCGGCCTGGTGCCGTCGCGCGGTCTGGATGGTCGGCCCGCTCGTCACGCCGGCGTCTGCCGGGGATTGGGAGTCGGCATGGCGCCGGATCCGACGGTCGGCGTTCGAATCGCGTCCGCAGGGCTCGGCGCCGAACGCCGTGCCGGGCACGCCCGCGGCAGCGGCAGCGGCAGCGCCCGAAGCCGGGGACATCCTCGCCCAAGTGATGCTGCATACGCTGTATGCCACGGCCCCCGGCGGCGAGGGAGCGGCGAGCGGAGGCTCGCTCTATTTGTTCCATACGGCGCGTCTGGAAGGAAGCTGGCATCCCTTTCTTCCGCATCCGTTGGCTTCCGGAAGCGCGCAGGGCGACCGGCCGCGGCGCTATCCTTTGCCGTCGGCCTTTCGGCGACCGGCGCGGAGGGGCGCCCCGGATCTGCTCGCTGCCTTCGAGCGGTTGACGTCGCCGTCGACAGGCGTGTTCCACCTGTGGGACGAGGGGGCGCTGAGGCAGCTGCCGCTGGCGCAATGCCGCGTGCAAGCGGCCGATCCGCGGACCGACGGCCCGTCCGGCTTGCTGCCGGTCATCCGGCGCGCCGGGCTGACGCACGAGGAAGCGAGAAGGGAAGCTGGGCTGGCCGGGATCGAAGCATACGCGGCGCGGCTCTTGGAGGGGCGCGGGATCGGCCTGCGCGGCTTGGGCGCCGGCGCGA
The DNA here is from genome assembly GCF_014212125.1 of Cohnella nanjingensis. GTDB lineage: Bacteria > Bacillota > Bacilli > Paenibacillales > Paenibacillaceae > Cohnella > Cohnella nanjingensis. The sequence continues at coordinate 5,116 of NZ_JACJVP010000051.1, read as the reverse complement.
CCGCGGTGGAAGGCATATGCCGCGCCTTGCAGCACGGCCTGGAGGCAGAGTGGCTCGCGCGCGATACCGATCGCGCGCCTGCCGTGATCGGGGCGCGGCTCGGCGAGGTGGCGGATGCGCGCTGCCGGTACTATTGGCGGGCGCTGAACGTCTTTAGCGGCGAGCCGCTCGTCGGTCTAGGCGAGGAGGTGTTCGGCTTCCCGGTCGTCTGGATCGGTACGAACGGCCGCTGGTACGGCAGCGTGGGACTGAATGCTACGCTGGCCCTGCGCCGCGCGCTGCTGCGCGCGCTGCTGGACGTCCAGAACGGCGGCTTGAACGAACGGGACGCGGGATTGACGGTTCCGAGCGTCGCGGAGTCGGCCGGGCCGTCTCCCTTGCTGCCGTGCGCGTCTCTGCCCGCGGACGCACAAGAGGCCGAGCGCGAAGTCTACCGATCGGCGCTGGAAAGGCTGGAGCGCGCGGAACTCGCATTGCTCGTCTATAAAATCGCGCCGGATCCGAGCATCCCGAAGTCCATCGCCGGTCTGTTCGGCATCCTTCTACGCTCGGCGTCCGACCCGGTCCGCCCGGCCCGGCGGAAGAAAGGAGGGATCGATCATGCATAACCGTTCGGCGCGTCCGGCCGGAGACGATCCGGTGACGGCGGGATGAACGCCTCGATCGTGATCGTCGGGGAAGGACGGTTGGCGTCGCTTGTCCATCAGGCCGTGTCCGGATCCTATCGGGTCATTCGCCGCAAGACCGTGCCCGATCGCTTTCCCCGAACCGCGAAGCTGTGCGTGGTCTTGAATGAGGACTATCGGCCGGCCGTACAGTCGGCCGTCGAGGAGGCGCTGCACAGCGCGGGCATCCCTTGGCTGGGCGCGACGGTCGTCCGGGAAGAGGGCATCGTCGGGCCGCTGGTCCGGTCCGATAAGCCGGGCTGCGCCCGCTGTGCGTTCGCGAGGCTGGAGACCGCCGGAAGGGACCGGGACGTGAGCGCCGAGCTGCAGATGGAGCTGTTCCTGCACGATGTCGTCTTGCCGGGCCCTTCCGTATCGCGGTGGAGTCTTGGCTACATGAGCGGCTTGATCGCGGCGGAGGCGAAGAGAGCGATGCGCGGCGATCCCTGTCTGACCGAAGGATGCGTCTACCTCGCAGATCTCAAGACGCTGTCCAATTCGCTTCATGCCTATCTGCCGGATCCGCAATGCCCGCTCTGCGGAGAGATGCCGGACGACCGGGAAGAGGATGCCCGCATCGCGCTGCAGCCGAGCCCGAAGGCGAACGCGGCCTCGTATCGTACGCGGGCGGTCGCGGAGATGGCGGAAGCGATCCATCGCGACTACCGCGACGAACGGACCGGCTTGATGAATGCCATGAGCCTTCAGCCCGGTACGCCGTTCTGCGACGCGCTCGCGAGGCTGCCGACCTCGTACGGCAACGAGATCACGGCCGGCCGCGCTCACGCCTACCCCGACAGCGCGCTTACCGCCCTGTTCGAAGGGCTGGAGCGGTACTGCGGCGCCATCCCCCGCCGAAGGAAGACCCGCGTGCGCGACGCCTACCGCAATCTCGCGGACCGGGCGCTAGATCCCCGCGCGGTCGGCCTCTATTCGCCGGAACAGTACGCGTCCCCCGACTTTCCCTACGAGCCGTTCGATCCGGATGCCCCGATCCCTTGGGTATGGGGCTATTCGCTCATCCAAGAGCGGCCGCTGCTGATCCCGGAGCAGTTGGTCTACTACAGCTCCGGCTTCGGCGGCGGCTTCGTCGCGGAAGGCTCGAACGGCAGCGCGATCGGAGGGAGCTTGGCGGAGGCGATTCTGTACGGCTTGTTCGAAGCGGTGGAGCGGGACGCGTTCCTGCTCGCGTGGTATGCACGGCTGTCCGTCCCCCGGCTCGACCCTTATGCATCGGGCGACGACGAATTGACCTTGATGCTGCATCGTCTGGAGGCGGTAGCCGGCTACGAGGTGCAGCTATTCAATACGACGCTCGATACCGGCATCCCGAGCATCTGGGCGCTGGGCAAAAATCGCAAGCCGGGCGGCGCGAATCTAATCTGCGCCGCCGGCGCGCACCTGGATCCCGTCCGGGCGGCCAAGAGCGCGATCATGGAGCTCGCGGGCCATGCGGGCTATCTGGACGGCATGTCGGAGGACAACCGCCGGGAATATGTAGAGATGCTGCGCGACCCCGATCGGGTCAGCGAGATGCCGGATCATGCGCTGCTGTATACCGTTCCCGAAGCCGAATCGCGCCTGGACTTTCTACTGCGTCCGAATCGACCCGCGATTCCCTTCTGGGAAGCGTTCGAGCCGCCGGCCCGGCGCTCGGACCTGACCGAGGAGCTGAAGGCGCTCCTGCGCCGATTCCGGGACCTGCGGCTGGACGTGATCGTGGTGAATCAGACCGCGGACGAGATCCGGCGCAACGGACTTCATTGCGTGAAAGTGATCGTGCCGGGCTTGCTGCCGATGACGTTCGGGCATCATCTGAGACGGTTGACGGGCCTCGAGCGCCTGTTTGCCGTTCCGGCCGCGCTCGGGTATGCGGAATCGAGATTGACCCCGACGGATTTGAATCCGCATCCGCATCCGTTCCTCTAGCCCGGGCTTCGCCGAAGACTTGTCCGGACTGGAGAGAGATCCTCCATGAAGCCGCGAACGGCTTCATGGAGGACCGCGAGATCAGATCAATACCAAACAGAACGCAGGATGATGACCAGGAGAATGAAGAGTACCAGGGCGAATGCAGCGCCGCTACCGCCACCGTAGCCAGCACAGCTAGCACCTACTCCACCAACACCGTAGCCCATTGTCTCACCGCCTTTCATAAGTCGATCTATTCAAGCGAACCGCACCTCGAGAGAATTAGTACCCTGCTCGCAGAATAATGACCAGCAAGATGAAGAGCACCAGTACAAACGCAGCTGCGCCCATTCCGCCGTAACCGGCACAGGAGCCTCCTACAACACCCATTTTTATCACCACCGTCTAATGGATTGTGAGGGAAGGTCACCTTGCCAATGTATGTAAAAACGTCTATACGGTCAGTACGTTCGCACATTTTCCGCAGAATCCGCTAGCGTCTAAGCAAAGCGGGACCGACCGACATAGCGACCCGGATGCGCGGACCGGCTTGCTAAAAAAAGCCGAAGCCCATCACGTCGGCTATCGTGATGGGCCGAAGAAGAAGCACCCAGGCGGAGTCGTGACGGATGTCGCGTCACCTTGACAATATATGAGCGATGAGGGAAGGGGTCTGTACCTCTACCTATGGACGCGATTTATCCGCAAACGCTTAGGGAGGAGGGAGAGGCATCGGCTTTCCGCCGCGCGTACGTCCTGCCTGTGTCCTCTCAGTGAACGGCTTGCCCGTTCGAACGTGCCAACAGGACGCCTAAGGACTGAGATGGCGATTCGGCCCCTATTAGATTAAGAGGGAAGACTAGCGAAACGAGAATAAATCTATGCGTCGGTTGGAACGATAGGCGCGGTGCATTGGCCTTTGTCATTTCCTGAATCGGCATGATAAGCTATGTTTGTAACCTTCGAAAACCATTATGTCGGTTACAACTAATCATTCGATTCCAGGAGGTGAACGCTCTTGATCTTATTGCATTCGCAAGCCGAATTCCAAATCATGAGAAAGCTGGCGAAAAGTATTGACCTTGACCGTTCAACCGGTATGGCCCGGGGAGCTCGATCGGTTCCTCGATTTAAGGGAGCCCGCAATTCACAGAGATGACGTTAAAAGCTATGTGGAACAGATGATCGCCAAAGGCTCCATGCGCGAGGAATGGTGCTATGTGGCCAGCGAGGGCGGACGAGCCTTAGGCCGTCTGGCTTACTGGACGATGCCGGGCGAGGCTCACCCCCTATCGCTGGTGCTGCTGGACTTGCCGTGGGTCGAAGACGGCTGCGCGGAGATCGGCCGTCGATTGCTGCAAGAGTCTTTGCCTGCCATGCGGGCGTTAGGCGCTAGAGAGATCGAACATGTACTGGACGTCCCGGTCATGGCGCCGCAGTGGCAGACGCATCCGGAAGCGCGCATGCGCTTTCTGGAGGAAGCGGGCTTTGCGCAGATTCGGCAGACTTGTCGATTCGAGCGCATTCCCGGTAAGTCCGCGACGGTCGATAAGGGGGATGCGGGACTATCGTTCAGATCGTTAGCCGAGGTGGGCGAGACCGCCTTCATCGCGGCGATCGAACAAGCGAACAGGGGGACGCTGGACCTTCGCGAGCAAGGCGATCGCGATCGGCTCGGGCCCGTTGAACACGCCAGACGCGCCTTCGAGGATTTGCGCCGGATGGCATACGAGCCCGACTGGTGGCAGTTGGCTTATACGCCTAGCGGCGAGCTCGTGGGATTGATCATGCCGGCGAAGAGCCCAACCTTCGCCACCATCGGATTCATCGGCGTCGTGCCGGAGCACAGAGGGCGCGGTTATATCCATGCGCTCCTGCGCAGAGGAACGGCCATCCTGGAGGCGGCCGGCGTCGCGCCGATTCGCGCGGACACGGATGTGAACAATCACCCCATGGCGAACGCCTTCGCGCAAGCGGGATACGCCGCCTTTGCGAATCGGCGGGAATACCGCATCGAACTCGATTCGCGGACGGAATCAAGCGCTGCCGCAATCGGCGTTTAACCAGCTCGACCGCTTCTATCGAAGAAGGCCGTGCCCGATGGGGCGCGGCCTTCTTTATGAAAATGGGTCATTGGCATTATCGTCGCTTTCAGGGCTTACACACCTAATAATCGTACGGAGTATTCGTATTCGATTGGGCATTGGTCGCCCGGACTTCATCGGCTGAACATGTCCGGTGGTGTTCGCTGGTTGTGCTCGCTGGTGGTGCTCGCTGTTGGTACCTTGATCGTGGTGATTGATGGTGGTGCTTGCCGGGGATGCTCGCCGAGGTGCTCGCTGTTGGTGCCTTGATCGTGGTGATTGATGTTGGTGCTTGCCGGGGATGCTCGCCGAGGTGCTCGCTGTTGGTGCCTTGATCGTGGTGCTTGCTTCCCAATAAATTGTATTCATACAACTTAATTGGCTCCCATTGGCGGAGAAGAGGCATTTACTTGCAAACGTATAACTTATTCAGCGGAAAATCGATAAATATTCAAA
>NZ_JACJVP010000050.1 GCF_014212125.1 Cohnella nanjingensis | reverse complement strand
GGAGGTCTGACAAATCTATGATGACGGAACAATAGGTGCTTAGAATGTCAGAATGTCTGCTTACCACCAAATAAGAATCCGATAGGCCATGTAGATTTTATCGTTGCAGCTCGTAAAGGCCGGATTCGCCGTTGTGCGATCCTTTTATAGCCTGTCGCAATTTTCATTATAGCCTGTGACCTGGTAAGATCATGCGTGTTTTTTGCGGGGAAACCGCATGAATGGACGGGCGCGACGAGGATGCAGTCATAATGGCCGGGCTGCCCCTCATACGCTGAGTAGGAGTGAGAGCGATTGATTCGCGTTTGACTGGAGGGGATCCTGACGCATGGCGTATCCCATCGACCCGAACCCGAACGACGGCAAGCCTATCCCCGTGCCGCAGCCGATTCGCAGCGATGGCGCGGGCGGACCCGACTACGGTCCCCGCGACGTCTTAAGAGACATCGAGAATCCCGACATGCTCGTGCCGCCCGAGACGGACGCCGGGCTGCTGCCCAACTTGCGCATGTCTTTCTCCGACACGCACATGACGTTGAGTCACGGCGGATGGTCGCGGGAGATTACCGTGCGGGAGCTGCCGATCGCCACGACGCTCGCGGGGGTCAACATGAGCCTCAGGCCTGGCGGCGTGCGCGAGATGCATTGGCATCAGCAGGCGGAATGGTCTTATATGATCGGCGGGCGCGCCCGGATCACGTCCGTCGACGCGAACGGACGCAACTTCATCGCGGACGTCGGCCAGGGGGATCTGTGGTACTTCCCCGCCGGGCTCCCGCACTCGATCCAGGCGCTCGCGGAAGGCTGCGAGTTCCTGCTGGTGTTCGACGACGGCATCTTCTCCGACCTGAACACGCTGTCGATCACGGACTGGTTCGCCCATACGCCGAAGGAAGTCCTGGCCGCCAACTTCGGCGTCCCGCAGCGCGCGTTCGACACGATCCCTGACGGGCAGGTCTATATCTTCGAGGACCGGATCCCCGGCCCGCTGGAGAACGACCGCGTCACGTCGCCCTATGGGACCGTCCCTCAGAGCTTCACGCACCGGCTGCTCGCGCAGCCGCCGCTCCAGACGCCCGGGGGGAGCGTACGGATCGTCGATTCGTCCAACTTCCCGATCTCCAAGACGGTTGCAGCCGCGTTGGTCGAGATTCAGCCTGGCGCCATGCGGGAGCTCCACTGGCATCCCAACAACGACGAATGGCAGTATTACTTGTCCGGAGAAGGCAGAATGACCGTGTTCGGCGGCAACGGCAAAGCGCGCACGTTCAACTACCGGGCGGGCGACGTCGGTTACGTGCCGTTCGCCTTCGGCCACTATATTCAGAACACGGGCAGCCGGACGCTCTGGTTCCTGGAGATGTTCCGGAGCGACCGGTTCGTCGATATCTCCCTGAACCAATGGATGGCGCTGACCCCGCGGGAGCTCGTGAAGGATAACCTTCACGTCACCTCCGAGCTGCTGGACGCGCTGCGCAAGGAGAAATGGCCGGTAGTGAAATACCCGAAACGAGTAAACCCGGATTCATCGACCTCGGAATAGGGGTCCTCCGAACGGGCATCCGAAATACGAAGCCCGGCTAAAACGCTGCAAGCACGAAAAATGCAAAGCGTCGATCGCTCGCAGCCCTTAGGCTGGAAACAATCGACGCTTTTCGTTATGAACCGGAGGCTGCTTTCCTTCTTCTCTCCAGCAAATCGGAAGCAATCCGCTTAAACGGAACTTCGTTCGTGCTCTCTACCTTCGCGATCCATTCTGCCGGAACAGAGGATGCTCCGCTGTACGCTCCGCACAACGAACCGACGATCGCCCCGTTCGTATCCGCATCGTCGCCGATGTTGACGGCGCCGAGGATTCCTTCCTTCACGTCGCCTTCCACGGCATAGAACACGCCGAGAGATAACGGAACGGATTCGTAACTTTTCATGCCGGCGCCGATAAATGCGTACAACGCTTCGCAAACTTCGTTCACCGGCCGGTTCCGTTCCCGTTCCCGGTCTACCAAGTCGACAGCCAATCGGATTCGGGCCGCAATGGACGGGGCCGGCTGGTCGAATCCTCTCCGCTCGCCCCATTCCGCCCCTTGAATCGCGGCGCCCACCACTTCGCGCGGCGTGCAGCTCCCCGCGACCGCCGTCGCGATGGCGGCCGCTATCGCACTAGCCGATGAGACACCCGCCCGGCTCCCGTGAGAGGGGAGTGCGGATGCCTCGGCTTCCGCGATCGCCAGGTCCACATCGCCGTGACGGTAGATCCCGATCGGTCCGACGCGCATGGCCGCCCCGTTGGTGTCCCCGGTTTTACCCGATTCCTTGTAGTCTCCATCCGAGAGGATCGTCTCTAGAAATTTGCGCGTGCTAGGTCCGATTACCGTCGAATCGAGCATCTTGTAATCCTCTGCCCACTGCCTCATTTTCCGAACGAACAGCTCCGGGTCGAATCGGCCAGCCTCGATCAGGACGGAAGATACGATCAGGCTCTCCTGGGTGTCATCCGTAATTCCCCCGGCTTCGACCGAATGGTGCGCTGTCTGCTCCTGATCCGGCGTCATGAAATCCGTAATCCTGCCGTAAATTCTCCTGATCTGGGAAGGCGACATGAACGAGGCGGGCATTCCCATCGCATCTCCGATCGCGGTCGCGATCAGGCTTCCGTATGCCCTGTCCAACAAAGCGTTATCCTGCTCCATCCTTATCTTCACCTTGCTTTCTCTATCATATCTGTGATGTCATTCAGTGAAAATTCGCCGTGCGGACCCATGATGGTCGTGGTGAGCGCGCCGCAGGCGCTTGCGATCCGAACGGCTTCATCTATACCGAGGCCTTGGGACAAGCCGTACAGCAAACCGCCGGCGAAACTGTCCCCGGCCCCGGTCGTATCGATACTGTCGACCCGGTAAGGGGGGACGCTGAAAAAGTTCCCTTCCATTCGGACCTCTACCCCCCGGCTTCCTCGTTTCAAGATCACGCACTTGATTCCGAGCTCCCGGCAGCGCGAGTCGCCGCACTTGCCCCATCGCATGAGGTCGGAAAGCATCTCCCATTCGTTCTCGTTCGGGATGAGCAGGTCGGTAAGCTCCATGACGGCGTACAGCGTATGGAGAAGGATTGAACCCGCCAGCGGACCGGGGTCGAATACCAGATAGGCCCCCGCTTTCTTCAACTTCTTCAGTTGAAGAACGATTTGGTTCGCCGATTCCGGCTCCAGCAGATAATATCCGGTCAGGTAGATATGGGACACCCGATCGTACGGCACGTCCTCGAGCATGGATGGCGCGAAGTCCGCTTCGCATCCCTTGCGAGTCAAGAACGTCCGCTCTCCGTCCCGCTCCACGATGGAGATACAGTAACCGGAGCTTCGATTCTCCAAGTACCGGATGGCTCGTTCGGAGAACGCCTTTTGGGACAAATACAATTTGATCTTCCGTCCCCATTCGTCATCTCCGACCATGGAGGCGATATGCGGACGCACGCCCAGGTTCTGCAGCGTGCTGCCGACATTGATCGCGCAGCCGCCGACCCGGAAGAAGGAATCGGAGATGAGTGCGTCTCCTCCCCTCTTCGGGCTTTCGTTCACCAGCACGTATTGATCTACGATGATACCGCCGAAAATGAGAATCTCCCGTTTGTCATCCATCGCGTTCACTCCGTCAGCAGGGTTTGGTGCTCGGCGTTCCATGCCAGCCAGACATCCTCACCCTGCCGAAAACTGTGATCGTTCGAATCGTTCTGCCGCTGAACCTTCAGCTCTTGTCCCAACGCCTCGACAAGGTAAGTGAACGTGCTGCCGACATAGGTGATGAATTTGATCGTTCCTTTTATCCCGGTCTGCGCGGAAACGTCCCTTGTCAGACGTATCTTCTCCGGCCGGATGGACAGAATCGTTCCGGTTCCTTGCGCGTATGCAGGGCCGGAAGCCGGGATAGGCACGAACAGGCTATTCCCGTTGTCTAAGACATAGCGTGCTCTGCCCTCGCCAGCTTCCTCCAAGGTCCCTTTGAGGAAGTTGGACTGTCCGACAAAGCCGGCTACGAACGTATTCGCGGGTTGTTCGTAGATCTCATGCGGCGAGCCGATTTGTTCGATCCGGCCGGCTCTCATTACCGCGATGCGGTCGGACAGCGTCATGGCCTCTTCCTGATCGTGCGTAACGAAGATTGTCGTGATCCCGATCTCCTTCTGGATCATGCGGAGCTCGATCTGCATGGCGGATCTCAAGTTTTTGTCCAGCGCGCTTAAGCTCTCGTCCAGCAGCAGCAACGACGGCTTCGTCACGAGCGCTCTGGCCAGGGCGACGCGCTGCTGCTGTCCGCCGGACAGCTGTTTCGGTTTTCGCTGCTCATACCCGGTCAACTGGACCATCTCGAGCGCATTCGCCACTTCCTTGCGAATATCCCCGCGGGACATCCGCTGCTGCTCCAATCCGTAGGCGACGTTCTGGGCGACGGTCATGTGGGGAAACAGAGCATAGCTTTGGAACACCATGCCGATGTTTCGTTTATAGGGAGGGAACGAATCGATCGATTGGCCTCCGATCGAGATCGTCCCTTCGTCTTGGCTTTCGAAACCGGCCACCATCCGCATGGTCGTCGTTTTCCCGCAGCCGGAAGGTCCGAGCAGGGACAAGAATGTGCCTTTCTCGAGCGCAATGTCGATTCGGTCCAGCACCCGGTTCCCGTGAAAAGACTTCGTCAGCCGGTTGATCTCTAGATGGGCCATCGCAGCCTCCTACTTCAGAAAGAATTTGAGCGAAGATCTCATGATGGTCGCAATTAGCACGATCAATAAGGTGGTTGCGGTCAGCATGACGGTCGATACCGCATTGATCTCCGGCGTAAACCCAAACTTGATGGACGAGTAGATCTCGATCGGCAATGTGCTGGATCCGCCGGGAATCAGGAAATACGAGAGAATGAAGTTGTCGAACGAGATCACGAAGGCCAGAAAGCCACCCGCCAGCATGGCCGGAAACAGCAAGGGCAGCGTTATCCGCCAGACAGTCGTCCACTCGTTGGCTCCCAAGCTCGCCGACGCTTCGTTGATCGTCAAATCCATGCTCTGCAGTCTGGCCTTGATGACCAATACCGCGTACGGCAAGGAAATGACGACGTGCCCGATCAGCAACACCGTGAAGTTCTTGTCTATCCCCGCCGCGCTAACCAGGAGCAGCAAGGATAAGCCCAAGATCAGCCAAGGAATGGTCAACGGCAGAACCACGAGCGAATCGATCCATCTCTTGAGCTTCGAATTCGTCTGCACCGCCCAGAGCATCAGCATGGTGGCCAGCACGACGCAGATGACCGCTGTGCCGGCCGCGATATAGACGCTGGTCAAGGAGGCGTCGATCAGCTTATCGTTGCCTGCGAGCTCCCGGTACCACCGCATGCTGAATTCGAACGGCAGCGCGTTGTACTTGGAAGCGTTGAACGACATTGCCATCAGGACTAGGATAGGCGCGTAGAGAAACAGCAAGACAAGAGAAACGTACGTCCAGCCGATTCCTTTCTTTAGCATCGCTATGCCTCCTCTTTGGCGAATCGGGATAGTACGGCCATGGAGAGAAGAATGATCGCCAGTAGAATAAAGGAGACAGCCGCCCCGAAGTTCCAACCGTAAATCTCGAAAAATTGGTCTTCGATAACCGTCCCGATGACGGTTCCCTGCGTGCCTCCGAGCACGCGGGGTTCGACGAACACCCCGAGACTCGGCACGAACACAAGGATGCAACCGGAAATGATGCCGGGTTTGCTAAGCGGCAGAACGATGCGCCGGAACGTGGTCAGCGGTCCTGCCTTCAGGCTCTTGGAAGCCTCCACCAGGGCGCCGTCCACCTTCTCGAGCGACATGTAGATCGTGATGACCATATAAGGAAAGAAAATATGGACCATCGCGATGATCACCGCGGTGGAGGTGAACATCAAACCAAGCGGACCGGAACCGATGAGATGGAGCTTCCGCAGCACGATCTCCAATAAGCCTCCATCCCGAAGCAGGTTCTGCCAGGAATACGCCCGGACGAGCTGACTCGTCCAGAACGGGACGATAATGGCCATGAGCAGGATGTTTTTGCCGCCTTGAATGATGCTCACCATCACGTAAGCCATCGGATAACTAATGAGCAGGCTGATCACCGTGACGTAGAAGCTCATCTTGACCGTCTTCCAGGTCAGCTTCAGATAAATGTCCTTCTGGAAGAAATCCATATAGTTCTGTATCGTCCAATGACCGCCGGTCCCGTCGCTGAGGAAGCTGTAGTACACCATGATGAAGAGCGGAACCACGCAGAAGATCAGGAGCAGGAAAACGGCCGGACTCATTAACCAAATCTTTCTATCCAAACGAGCTCACTCCCCAGTCTTGCCTTAGTGGGATTTGACTTCCAGCCACAGCTCGTTCCATTTCCGCTTCTCCTCGTCCGTGTGGTAGGCAATGAATTTCAGTTTGCCGATTGTCTTCTCGTCCAATCCCATTTCTTCCACGAACGCCGGGTCCAGGTTCTTGCCGACTTCTTTGTTGACCGGCGCGGGGCCGCCTTTGTTCACCCACGATTCTTGGAATTTGCGGTCGATCATGAAATCGATGAATTGATTGGCAAGGTCGCTATTCTTGGAGCCTTTGACGATCGCCCAGTTGTCGATCCAACCGATCGCTCCCTCTTTGGGGATCACGTATTTGATATTCTGTCCTTCCTTCTTCATGGACGCCGTCTGGCCGCTCCACATCAAACCGATGTCTGCCATCTTTCCGGCGTAGAGCTTGGAAAATTCGTCTCCGGTTTTCCAGTAGGTCCGGTTGAGCGGCTTCTGTTCGATTAGCTTCTTCTTGATGGCATCCAGATCGGAAGGATGGTTCGGATCTTGCCCCAAGGCCAGGGCAGCCGTCATGATCGCATCGTTGAAATCGTCCCGGAATGCGATTTTGCCTTTATATTGTTCGTCCCAGAACACCTGGACCGAGTCGATCGGCGCTTTGACCGTCTCCGGATTGTAGGCGATGGCCGTGGAACCCCATACCCACGGTACGGCATATACCTTGCCGTCCTTCGCGTTTTCGGGGATGTTCTTGAACGGCTCATAGATCGACGAGTAGTTGGCTAGCTTAGCAGTGTCGATCGGTTGCAGCAATCCTTCGCCGATGGCGACGGGCAGGATGGACGCGTTGGGCAGGATAACGTCGATATCCCCCTCCTTGCTGGTTCTCAGTCTAGTCAACAGCTCTTCTTCGGAAGCCATGTATTGATGGACGACCTTGACGTTATATTTCTCCTCGAATTCTTTGACGACCTCTGGATCGTCGGATCCGTAGCTTTTCCAGTTTACGACGTTCAGCGTTTTCGTCTCGCCTTTCGCAGGAGACGACGACGCCCCTTCATTGTTCGACTTGTTGCCGCAAGCGCTTACCAAAAGCATTGAAGTAATGACAAGCAAGCCCGCAATTCTCTTTTTCATTCAATAGCCCTCCCCTTTGGGTCCATCGATTGCTCAGGCCGCCTAAGCCTGATTCATATTCGTCATGATTTTAAATTCGACGTTCGAGCCATAGATCACCGATACTTTCTCGATTTCGACGCCATTCTGGTCGAACACGACCCCTTCCGCCTTCAGCAGGGCCGACTCCTTCTTATCGACCTGCAGGATTTCCCTTACCTTGTCATGGATAAGGATCGGCGACAGCGAAATCTCGGTGCGGCTCGGATACACGCGGTACGAGTTCCTTAGGACGTGGTAGAGCGATTCTTCCTCAAAATTGTGGCTGTCCAGGCCGGAAAACAAGGAAACGGGCAGATAGGAGGTGTCGATGGTCAAATACAGAACGGCTTCCTCTTTCTTGACTCCCCTGGCCCGCACGAGCTTGAAATAGTCCTTGCCATCCAAATTTACCGTTTTCTGTTCCAGGATCTGCGATACCGCCACTTCGTTGCGACTCTTCAAATAATCCGTGAAGCCTCCGAAATTCAAAATGCTGTAATTCAGCAGATTGAGGCGAACGAAGGTTCCCTTCCCCCGAATCTGCTCGACCAACCCTTCGGAGACCAGCAGACTGATCGCGTTACGGATCGTTCCCCGGGTCGTCTGGAAAATCTTCATCATTTCCGACTCGGAGGGGATGGCCTCCCCTTGCTTGTATTCTCCGCTCAAAATCTTCCCTCTCAGAATTCGGTGAAGCTGAATGTAGAGAGGCGCGAAATCGTTCTTGTCCAACATGGAAATCACCCCCTTAAGCCGATGACTTACGAACGATTGGATGTACACTTATGTGTACAAGTTGATGTTAGCAGGAATTTCCTAAGCTGGCAAGACTCATTTTGATCCGCCATCTTCAAGAATTTAATCGCCGCAAACGGAAAAAGAGCGCCTACGAGGCAGGTATTGCGGATGTGAAACCGTTGGCGCGGATGTTCAAATGATGTAAAAGAAAAAGCCGCCCGGCGGGTGACTTGTCTCCCGCGAAGCGACTCTTAAGGCGAATTATTTGGTTTTGAACTTGGAGGCGGAAGCGGCGAGCTCCTTCGTCAACCCGTCTATCGTCGTCACCATGGCCGCGAGCTGCTGAACCATGCCCGATTGCTCTTGCGCGGTGGCGGTCACTTCCTCCACGGACGCCGACACCTCTTCACCCGTCGCGGACAGCATCTGAGCGGACTCGAGCACGTCGTCCTTGTAGCGGTCGATGCTTGCGAGCTCGTCCGCCATCGTGCGAATCTCCTCGAGAATCGCGCTTACGTTGTCGAAGACCGCCTCGAACGATTGCTCCGTTCTTGCGACGTAGTCATTCTGCAGCTCGGATAGCGCCGAGATCTCCCGCACGCTCTCGTAGCTGTCCTCGACCTGCTTGACCACGAGGCCGATGATTCCGCTGATCCCGTTCGATTGCTGGAACGTCTGGTCCGCCAGCTTGCGGATCTCGGCGGCGACGACGGCGAAGCCGCGTCCCTGCTCGCCCGCCCGCGCGGCCTCGATGGAGGCGTTCAGCGCGAGAAGCTTCGTCTGGTTTGCGATCTCCGCGATTGTCTCCGAGATCTGGCCAATGCTGGTGGAGCTTTCCGTGAGGCGTTCGGTGAGCTCCGATATTTTCCCGACTTCGGTTTCATTCCTCCTGTTGCTCTCTATCAACCCTTCGATGACTTCCTTGTTGGCATGGAATTCGCCCGTGATCTCGTCCGCCTTCTCCTTGACAATGCGCGATTTCCCGGTCACGACGCCGATCTTCCCGCCGAGCTCGGAGAATTTGTCGACCATGCTCTCGGTCTCGTTCGACTGCGTCTCCATTGCCTTGGCGATCTCGGCCGTCGTCGCGGACGTCTCGTCGATCGACTTCGCCGTACGTTTGGACGATTGCTCCAATTCGTTCGTGCTTCTGTCTAGAATCTCGATCGAATGGTTCATCCCGGCGATAAGTCGGCGATTATTCTCAGCCATCGCGTTAAAGCTGAGGGCCAGGTCGCCAAATTCGCCGCCGTACCGCTTGTTCGATACGACGGTCAGGTCTCCGGAGGAGAGCTGCTTGAAGAGGCTGTTCAGCTTCACGATCGGGTTCGTGATTGTCCGGGAGATGAAGAAGCCGACGGCCGCGGCGACGATCGTCGCGACCACAGTGACCAGAACCATCCGGACCATCATCATTTGAAGCGGCTTGCGCAAATCATCGTAAGAATCCTCGACGACGACCGTCCAGTCGGAATTCGGGATTTTGGAATACCGGGCGTACGCTTCGTCAGTATCGACCTTCCCCGTCTCGATCGTAGCAGTCGAGGCCTTCTTCCAGAACGGCTCGTAAATCGAGGCTTCGAGCGGCTTGCCGGCCAACTCGGAATTGCTCGAATGATAGACTACCGTGCCGAGCCTATCGATGATAAAGAGCTTCCCTTGCTTGTTTAGCTGGAAGTTCTTGAGCTTGTCGACGAAGAACGAGGTGTTGACCGACGCGTTGGCGATGCCGATCACATGGCCGCTCTCGTCAATGATGGGCTGGGCAAACGCCGTTATCAGGTTGCCCGTCGACTTGGCTCGCAGCGCTTCGCTGATGTACGCATGGTCCTTCATGCCTTCGGTAAAGTAGGAGCGGTCTTTCAGATCGAGCTTTAGCGACTGCGGATTGCTGCTGGCGATGACTTTGCCCTTGTTGTTGAGGATGACCAAACTGTCGATGCCCGGCATCCCTTCCAGACTATCAGTCAGCCGCTTGTTCGCATTTACGAGCGACGCGTTGCTTTCCGAGAAGAACTCGCTCTCCGTCATCGTCCCGTTATTGCTAAGCTTTAGCAGATCCTTGAACGAACTTTGAACGGAGAGCAAATAAACGGATTGCCATTCCAATTGCATGGCGGCAAGCAGGCTTTCGCCTATTCGATCCGATTGAGCGGTCATCTCCTCCATGCTCTTGCCTAATACGATTTTGGAAGAGAGCGAATACGAGATGAGGCTTGTTATTGCCAGCGAGAGGATAACGAGCAAGCAAATGAGGGTAGGCAGTTTGACCTTCAGAGATGAGAGATTCAGCGAGGGTAACTTTTTAGCAGTCGATGAAGAGGGCAATGGTGGACTCTCCTTAGTAGCCATATTAGTATGGGTTATTCCCCATTTATCGGCCATTTTCAAAACATTTTCATAGTCGGTTTTGACTGTATTGACTATAAATATCATGAAAACGCCGTAAATTCGACTTTAGCGGCAAAATGCAAAAAAAACGCCTACGGAATTCCGCAGGCGTAATGGATACTCGGATAAGGATAAGAACAATATTATGATTTTGCCGCAAGATAGGCGGCTACCTCGGCCAACCGCGAAGCATAACCCCATTCGTTATCGTACCAGGTAGCGACGGATAACAGTTCACCTTGTACCTGGGTTAGAGGCAGGTCAATAATCGAAGAATGCGGATCGGCTACAATTCGGGACGAAGCCCATTCTCCTTCCAAAACATCAAGAACGCCCTTCAACTCGCCTTCTTTCGAGGCTTCGCGGAACATATCGTTAATCTCTTGAACGGTGCACCGTTTTTCTGTAATCAGGTTAAGTTCGGCAATGCTTCCGGTACGGGTCGGTATACGGTAGGCTTTGCCTGTGATTTGCAGGTCGCTCCAAATGAATTTGAGCGCTTTGGCTGCGCCTGAAGACGACGGAATAATATTCTCGGCGGCGGCCCATGAATCCCGGCGGTCCTTCATCGGCTGATCCGTTAACGATTGCGTGTTCGTATACGAGTGGACGGTGGAGAATAAGCCGTATTGAATACCATAGTTTTCTCGGACCAATTTGACTACCGGCGCAAGCGCGTTGGTCGTGCAGCTCGCCATGCTAATGATTTTATGCTTATCGGGATCGAAGGTGTCCAGATTGATTCCTTTAAGCAATACGGCGTCGCAGTCTTCCAGCGTTTTGCTCGGACCGCTTACAAGCACCCGTTTGGCGCCTCGCTCCAAGTGTAGCTCAGCTACCGATCGCGTAACGGCACGACCGGTACAATCGATAACCAGGTCAACGCCTAACTCGCCCCAATTGGGCAATTCGCTGGCAGAATTTAAATACCGAATCTCCCGGTCGCCTATCACGATTGCGCCTTCTTGGCCCGATACGCGCTCATGCCAACGTTTGTAATTGGTGTCCACTTCAAAAAGCGCGGCAAGCGTAGCTTCATCTTTAATATCCGAGATGGAAAAGGGGACAAACAAATTTTGTTGCAGCGCCGACCGAAGAAGCTGTCTTCCGATACGTCCAAAGCCAAAAACCGCAATTTTACCCATAATAGCCTCCATATATTTTTAATAGGTTATCCTAATTACTCACTCAACCGTTGTACCTGGTCGATCCATTGAATAAACGACTGTACATAACGCTGCAGATATTTGCGGGTCGTTTCATCGGTTAGCTTGCGAGTTTCCGAATCAATCTTTTCCATAACTTGAGAGATATACATTTTTTGAGACGGCAAAACATAGGATTGGGTGGCATCCAACGTTTGCCTAATTTGCTGCTGCGACAGAATCGTTCCTTTTACGCCAGGCGTTGCACCTATCACACCTGCAGGCTTATGGATGAGGACGGCTGTTTTGGTTGGTGTCGAAGCCCAGTCCAGTGCATTTTTCAGCACACCCGGTATTCCTGAGTTATACTCCGGGCTAACGATGAGAATGCCATCTGTCTTTTGAATCGCCTCGCGATAATGCCTTACTGGGTCTAGCCCTTCTCCGCGATCCAAATCCGCGTTATACAAGGGAAGATTCCCAATCGATATGTATTCATATTTTGCGGAATCTACGAGTTCAGGGATCGTATTCGCAATCATTTGATTAAACGAATTTCCCCTTAAACTACCGACAATAATTCCTATTCTTTTCACATCAGCCAACCTCCTCAAAATATTAAGAAGTCATTCTCACTCCATCATATAATAGATTCCTTCGCTTTTATAGAAGGGGACCTTTTCCACGGCAAACTGAATCTCCGCTCCCGATTGCGTTTGGGAACATCTCTCTGTCCATCAACGGCTTTTGCCGCCCTTCGGGGTAGATTCGCCCTCTCCTACGGAAGCAGCGACTAACGCTTTCCTGACTTTTCTTGCGAAATCAAGAGGTCTATCCACCGCTTCAATATTGATATAAATCAAGCGGGGTCGATCGAATAGCCATTCGTTATGGACGGACGAAACTTTAATATTTTGATTTCGAATGACCTTTATGAATTTATTGACTTCTTTCTCTAAAAACGCCGCTCTGCCTAAACAAAGCGCTCTGCCTGTTTTTTTATTTAAGGATTCGAACGAAAACGAGGATGTTACTCTGAATCTTTTCCCCAATATCGTGGCTTTGATTTCGTTTCGGTTGATTGTCGAGACGCATTTCCCGCCGGCAAAGCCGGGCACACCTCCGATAATCCTTGAGAACTGCTCGCAAAGCGAACCGGTACTAGACATCTTCATCCCTCCCCTGTATTCATTTATGATATGAGCGTGGGAGCAGGATTGAGCCGGTTTGTCGACTATTCCCGGATAAGTGCAGAATTTGAACCACTTAGAGTGCGACTGTGAGGCGCACAAAAAAACGCCTTTCCGTTTCCGGTAAGCCGCTTCAATGGGTGAATATTTCGTGATTCCACGATCTAGAATAATGCGGAGGGATTGGCGAATATTCGTCCATAATCCAACATAGCCAATTCTTCTGCCTGATCGAGCATCTCCAGTGCAAGCTCGTGATAGTCTCGTGCGTCCTCTTCCCGGTTCATGAACAACAAGAGGGCAATCATCTTCGCGTGAAGGCGACCGCTTAACGGCAGCAGCTGCGACCATCTCTGCATGGGGCTCAACGCAATCTCATAACGCTGCTGCTTCACGTATGTATCGACCATTGCTTCCAGCAGCTCGATAAAGCCGAGTTCGAGCTCGGCTTGGCGCGGAGCGGCCCATTCGTATCCGCTTCCGGCTAAGTACCCTTCGCCGTAGAGCTGAACCGCTTGGATCAAATGCGTTAGGGAAACGGTCGTCTTATACTTTCGCCGTTCTTCCTCATACGCGTTCACATCGTCGAATGCTACCGACCAGCGCAATCCGTAGCTGGTGCCGGCGGTCTTCGACTGCTCGATCACGTCTTCCAGCCCGCATGCCTCGAGATCCTTGCGCAGCTGATACACCGTCGAATGCAGGTTAGCCTGCGTCCGTTCCCAGTCCCGGCCGTACCATAGCGCATCCATAAGCTGCACCTTGCTGACGAACCTGCCGCGATGCGTATGCAAATACGCCAACAGTTCCCGGCCTTTGGAATTGCGAAACCGGATTGGCTGGCCGTTCTCCGCCGTCACGTAGAACGGGCCGAAACTGCGGATCCTCACTCCCGGCTCGGATTCGGGAACGTGATCCGCCTTTCCGCGGAGACGGATTCGTTTTTCGTACCTGCCGACCGTTCTCTCCAGGTCTTCCTTCATGATCGGCTTGAGCAAATAATCCAGCGCCTCCACCTCGAAAGCGTCGCGCGCGAACTCTTCGTAGGCGGTCAGGAAAGCGATCTGTATTTCCGGACGGACGGCGCGCAGCCGGCGCGCCAATTCCATTCCGTGAAAACCCGGCATTTCCATGTCCAGCAGCGCCAAGTCGATTGGCTCCGTCGTTGTTAACGTATGCTCGAGCAACGATTGGGGCTTCTCGAACAATCCGCACACCCGGATGTTCTCGAAGGACTCCAATAGCTGTCCCACCCGCTTAAGCGCGGGAAGCTCGTCGTCCACGGCGATGACTCGAATCATGCGCGGCCCTCCTTTACCGCTTTTGCCGCACGGGGAATGCGCAGCGTGGCCTTGGTGCCCTTGCCGTCCGCGCTCTCCATCTCAAGCCCTCTACCGAATTGGCGAAGCATCCGCTGATGAATATTCCTTAGCCCGACGCCGCCTCCGTTCCCGTCTCCATCTCTCGAAAGGATGCGTTCCGCCGGCTCTGACATTCCGACTCCGTCGTCTTCGACGCTGATCACGATGTTCTCGGCATCGGCGCGTACGGATACCGTGACGATTCCTCCGTCTTCCTTTTTCGTCAAGCCGTGCCTGACAGCATTTTCCACCAAGGGCTGCAATGTCAGAGGCGGCAGCAGGCAATCGGAAACCTCGTCCAATTCATAACGGACTCTAAGACGGCGGCCGAACCGGGCTTGCTCGATTCTCAGGTAAGCCTCGGCGAGCTCAAGCTCTTTGCGAAGCGGGACGAGCCGTTCTTTGTTCTTGAAGTCGAAGCTTCCGCGCAAATACCGGCTGAGATACAACAACAAATCATGGGCGGTTTGCGGCTCGTCCAGCGTCAGGGAGACGATCGTATTGAGCGCGTTATACAGAAAATGCGGTTTGATCTGTGCTTGAAGGAACGCCATCTCCGTTCGTACCGCCTCCTCCGCTGAACGCTTCATTTCCAGCAAGGTGCGCGCTCGGGCCCGCAGCTCGTAGGCTTGGAACGGCTTGCTCAAATAATCGTTCGCTCCTGCCTCGAATCCGTGCATCACGTCGTCCGGCCCGCTCCTTACCGTCGTCAGCAGGATGGGCAATTCGGACAGCGCATGCTCTCCGCGGATTCGCCTGCATGTCTCGTAACCCGTTAAACCGGGCATCATGACGTCCAGAATAACCAGACCGATTTTATTTCCGTCTTTGGCCAAACGCTCCAACGCTTCGGCGCCGCTCGACGCCGTGACGATCTCATACGGTTCGTCCGCGAAAATGGCTCTTAGAACCTGGAGATTGATCGGATCGTCATCTACGGCCAGAATCGAGTGCTCTCGCTTCACGACGCTATCGGGGGCAATCGTTGCGGCTGTTTCCAACATGACCCGCCGAATCCCGAGCCTTTCGGGCGAGACAAGGTCGGCGGTTAACGGGGAAGGGGGACGAGCCGCCGCTTTGCTGTCGCTAACGGGCAGCGTGAACGTGAATACGGAGCCTTGACCCGGCGCGGAAGCGACCGTAATCGTGCCCCCGTGCAATTCGACCAGACGCCGGGCAATTCCAAGACCAAGCCCTGCGCCGCCGTATTCCCTGGCAACGGACGTGCCCAATTGCTCGAACGATTGGAATATGGCGTCCAGCTTGTTCGCTTCAATGCCGATGCCGGTATCGGAGACCGAGATGCTCAGTATATTTCCAGAAGCCCACGCCGTGACCTTGACCTCCCCTTCGGGCGTGAATTTAATCGCGTTGCCGATAAGGTTGTACGCGATTTGGAGCAACCGGCTTTCATCCGCCAGTGCGTCGGGAAGCGATTCCGGCCATTCTAGTCGCAACGCCACAGGCTTATCTCCGATATAGTTGAGGAAAATCTCCTGCTGCGACGAGATGACGGCCCGAACATCGACCGGCTTCAATTCAAGTTGGATGCCGCTATTCTTCAGCCGTGATAAATCCAGGATATCGTTGATCAGATTGGACATCCGGCGGGCGACCCCTACGACGACATCCAACTGCTCGCGTTGTTCCCCGCTGACAGGACCGGACTTCCCTTCCTTCAGCGCCAAGGACAGATTCAGGATCCCGTGGAGCGGCGTCTTCAGTTCATGCGAGGTGTTGGCGAGAAACTCATCCTTCATACGGTTCAAATCGATCAGCTCTTCCGACATCGCTCCAATAACACGGTAAGCATTCGTAAACCGGCGGGCCAATTCAAGCGACTCCATAAAGACGAGAAAGATGAAGCCGTAAAGACCGAGCGGCGCATCGATCCAGATGATTCGGCCATTGCTGGACAGGACGTCATGGCAGACCGCGCCCAAGAATGAAAACCAGCCGAACAACTGAAGCAGCGCTCCGCTGCGTCCGCGCCGTAAAGCCAGACCGAATCCATAGACGAAATAAGCCAAACTGACAAGCGACAAGAGATTGAAATAGTTGATTAAGTATGTAAAGATCTCGGCGGGAAGGAATATTACTGCGCCGATGAATACGCTGCCGATTCCAACCATCGCATTGATAACCGTACGGTTGAACTCCTTGGGGTACAGTTCCTTCACGAACAATGAAGCCACCGTAACTCCGCCGAAATAGGTCAAATACTCGACCTTGATAATCGTATGGATATCCACTTGCGGGAAAATATTAACCACATAAATGCCGTCGATCACCCATATACGGCAAGCCCCTAACAGGCAACAGATGCCGAAATACAGCGTCGATCGTTCTTCTCGGCGCAGCAAGTAGACGGCGATTTGGTAGAAACCAATCAACGCGCTGGCTCCGAACATGGCCATGTCGCCCATCGTTTTCAGCATGTTCGAATCCTGCATGTGTTGTTCGGTTCCGAGCGTCAGGCTAAACCAGATGCCGCCAGCGGGATAAATTTCATTTGCGACCTGAAGAAGGAGATCGAATGATTCTCCCTGCGGCTTGAAAACGACCGTTTGGGGTCGATAGGCGGAAACCGTGCTGAACCGGTCGGTCCCTACCGTCCCTGCCTGCGCGATCACTTGTCCGTCCGCGATGATTTTATAGGCCGGCGCGATTGCGGGGATTCGCAATCCAAGAGTACCGGAAACGCCAACATTGACGACCTTCAGCCGATAGGTCGCATAACCGCGTCCCGGTTTCCCGTATTGCGACCATTCCCCCGGCACTTTAGCCAACGTATCCGCCTGCGGATGATCTGTTCCCAAGGAATCGGCCGTTTCAAGCAATTCCCCCCAGTGAAACGACCAAGAACCGTTTAGCCGAACGGCTCCATCCTTGTCCAAGCTCCAATCCCGCAAGTCCAGTATGCCGTCCTTCACCTGGGGTCCTCCGGACTTGTCGAATAAAGATCCAGCAAAAGGCAGGACCAATGCGGCGACAAATGCGATAACCATAACCGTCATCACCGTGAATCTGATTCGCTGGTTTTGTAGCCTCATCCGCTCTTTACCGCCGCTTTTCATGGGAACGATTCTCCTTTAACGGGCTTTGCTGCGATTCCCATTATAGCAGGTTGTTTCCATAGATTTCTCTACCTTCAGAGAGTTTAAATGATGTCTTAACTTTTGTGTCATACCGTCGGCGGATTCGAACATGTCCGTCCTTTCGCAACATCACTTAACCATCGCCGAAATCACCAAAGAGCTTAACGGTCTACCGCTGCCGGCATAGCCGAGCGCAAATGAAAAACCGGGATGAAGCCGATGGCCATTCATCCCGGTTTTGTCGTTCATTTATTCAGCTGTCAGTTGACGCTGCAAACTGCTTTTGATCTCGAACCGAGCATTCTCCACCCAGGTCCCCCGCGTAAAATCCCGCCCTCTGACCAGCACGCGATCCCGGTACACTTCGACGTAATACCCTTGGCTGCCTTCCTTGCGCTCGTCCTCGTCCGTCCACAGGTAAGCGACCGAAGCCGCGTTGAACATCGGCGGGAGCGTGCCCCCGCCGTCGTAGAACGTATGCGGCGCGTCCATCTCCCAATGGGTATGGCCCGTAAAGACGATCGCGTGAGGATGCTTGGCAAGCACCGCCTTCAGCGTCTCGTCTTGCTCCACGCCGTACCAGCGCTGCGCTTCGAGGGAGCCGGCCACCGTATCCTTCAGCGGCTGGTGCAGGAAGACGAACGCCGGCCTGTCCCGCGAAACCTCGCCCAGCTTGGCGTCGAGCCAAGCGAGCTGCCGCTCCGACAGCGAACAGAACAGCTCCAGCCCCTCCTCGGTCCCGAGAAAAAGAAACGGGTACCCTTCGATCCGATAATCGTGATACGGACCCGGCATGCCGGTCGCCGCCAGAAACCGATGCAGCCGTTCGTCCCAGACGCCGAGCCCGACGTCGTGGTTCCCCGTCGCGAACCGGATGTCCGGCAGCCGGTCCGCGTACCGCCGCCAGATGCGCGCGAACGCATCGTATTCCTCCGCCAAGCCGTGATCGGTCACGTCGCCGACATGCATGATGCCTCGGCTCTCCTCCGCATGGGCGGCGATATCCGCCAGCGCCCGATCCAGATTCCGGTTGTAGGCATGGTCCGGATCGGCGGTGACGTGCGTATCCGTGATCACTTGGAAGGCAAGCAGCGGGCGCTCCCGCTTCTCCTCGGCATCCTTTGCGTTCAACATGGCGCGAGTCTCCCCTCAATGGTTAATGTCCTTTGTTGCTGATGCTCAAGCCGGCCACCCCGATGACGATGACCCCGATCCACAAGACGGAGGCGAGCGACAACCGTTCCTGGAAGATGAAGTAGCCCGCCAGCGCGATCAGCACGATCCCGACGCCCGACCAGATCGCGTACACGGCGCTGACCTCCAGATAACCGAGCGCGTAATTCAACGATGTGAAGCTGGCGCCGTAGAAGACGAACATCAGCACGGAAGGGACGACCCGGGTGAAGCTCTCCGACAGCTTCATGGACACGGTGCCGGACAGTTCAAGGAGGATTGCCATGCTGAGGAATAGCCATCCCACGCCGTTCACCTCCTTCTTCATTCGTCCGCTTCGGCCGCGAGCGCCAGATACGAAGCGATGACCGCGTCCGCCTCGGACAGCTTGCTCGCCTCGGCGGCGTCCGGACCGGCGATGCCGATCGCGACGGCCGCTCCCGCCGACTTCGCCATCCTCATGTCTCCGTTCGTGTCCCCGATCACGGCCGCTTCGCCGCTCGCCACCCCGAGCTCGCGGCAGGCCAGCGCGACCATGTCCGGGAACGGCTTGCCCCTGTCCACCCGGTCGGTGCCGACGACGGCGGAGAAATGCCCGCGGATGCCGAGCCACTCGAGCTGCTGAACCGCCTGAGCCGTCTCGTCCGCCGTCACAATGGCCAGCGCGATGCCGCTGTCGCGGCATTGCGTCAGGAATTCGATCGCATGCGGCAGCGCCTTCGCCGCACGGGATTGCGCCAAGCTGTCGTCGGCATCCTGCCGGCAAGCCTCGGCCAGCAGCTTCGCTTCCGCCCAGGACAGGCCGTTCCGATAGCCGTGCCACGTCAAGATCGACATCAAGTCGCCGATCGTCCCCATCGAGAGCGGACCGTTGCGGTCGTAGTCCGTGATCGCGCCGTCTTCGGCGTGTACCGTGCCCCACAGCGCTGAGAGATCCTCCGGCAGCGGTGGCAGCCCCCGCGCCCGCAGCCCGGCGGAAAACCGGGCGAGCAATCGCTCGCCCCAGCGCCCCCACGTATAGATGAAGTCTAGCAGCGTGCCGTCTTTATCGAACAGGATGGCCCGAATCGGATAATAGACGCCGTTCACGCGCAACCGGGGCATGTCCTCGCCTCCTTCTATTATTTCAGCTTGTCCAGCTCGCGCTGCGCCGTCTCCTTCGCTTCCTTGAGCGCCTTGGCCGCCGGCATGTTGCTGATCTGCACCTTGTCTGCCGCGATCTTCAGCGCGTCGTTGATCTTGCCGCCCGTCGGGTCTTGGAACGGCTTCGAAGCGTGCGACGCCTGCTTCAGCGGGATCGCGCTTTGCGGGTTGCTCTTGCTGTACGCGACGAACGCCGGGTCGTCCAGCGCCGACTGCCGAACCGCGATGTAGCCGGTATTCATCGACCAGAAGGCGGTATTCTCCGGACTCATGAAGAAGCTGAACCATTTGAACGCGGCTTGCTGCTGCTCCGGGCTCGCCTTCGCCGGAATGCCCGCTTGAATCGCGCTCGCGACCGGTTTGCCCGGGCCGACGCCTTCCCAGCCCGGCTGCTCCATCGCCGCCAGCTTGGCGAAGTCGAGATCGCCTTGGTCGCCGCTCGAGCCGGTGTAGCCCGCCGCTTGGCCCTTCATGACGTCGTCGATCGTTTTGTACCAATACTCCCAGCCTTGGCCGCCGGAATGGATGCGCATCGTCTGATCTTCATGGATCCACTTGCGGAACTGCTCCCATGTGTCGATCCACTCGGGGGTGTCGATCGTGACGGTCTTGCCGTCTTCGCTCAGGATCGATCCGCCTCTGCTGAGCGTCGCGTCGATCATGTTGTCCGCGCCCCACATCGGCTCCCAGCCGTAGAACGACGTTTTGCCGCCGGATTTGACGGCCATCTTGGCCGCCGCGGCGCCCAGCGCCTCCCAGGTGGTCAGATCCTCCGCCTTGATGCCGTTCTTCTCAAGCGCTTCCTTGCTATAGTACATCACTTGGGTCGTACCGTACATGGGCAGGAAATATTGCTTGCCGTCCACTTTTCCTTGCTCCAGGAACGTCGGGATCACGTCGGCGGCGTTGAAGTCCGGCTGGCCGGCGATCAGCTCGTCGAGCGGCGCGTAATAGCCTTTGCGCGCCCAGTCCACGTTGGAGGACAGCACGGCGGCCGGGACGTCGCCGGAAGCGATCGCCGCTTGGAGCTTCTTGCCCGTCTCGGCATAATCCGCCTGTACGACCGGCTTCACGATGACTTCCTGCTGCGAGGCGTTAAATTTCTCGATCAGCTTCTGCATGTTCTCGCCCAGCTTGCCGCCGAGGCCGTACCAGAATTCGATCGTTACCGGCGCCTTGGCTCCGGCCGACTCGGAAGAGCTGGCGGACGGACTCGGGCTGGCTGCGGGCGATGTTGCGTCCGGGCTCGGGCTGGATGCCGACTCGCCGGTGCCGCCGTTCGAACCGCAGGCGGACAGGATCAGGAACGAGGATAACAGGACGCTGGAGATTGCGGGTTTCGTCATTTTGAACATGGGTTTTCCCTCCACTTTTCTTCTCTGTTCGTTGTTAACCCTTGCTTGCACCTGCGGACAGATTGACGCTGCTGATGATCGTCTTCTGCGTCAGGACGAAGAGCGCGAGCAGCGGCGCGATCGTGAATGCGCTGGCCGCCATGATGAGCGGCCACTTCAGCCCGTATGCACCTCCCTCCACGAAGAAGCTTCTAAGACCGGCCGATACCAGCTGCAGATCCGGGTTTTTGGTGATGAGCATCGGCCAGAAGTAGTTGTTGTATTGCTCGATGAACGTGATGAGAGCCAGCACGGCGAAGGAAGAACGCGTCAACGGGACCAGAATCGTCCACAGAATGCGCAGATGCGACGCCCCGTCGATCTTGCCCGCCTCCACCAGCTCATGGGACACCTGCAGGAAAGCTTGCCGGATCAGAAAAATCGAGAAGACGCTGACGCAGTTCGAGATAATCAAGCCGGTATACGTGTTCAGCAGCCCCATTTTCCCCAGGATGACGTATCCGGGCAGGTAGACCGCCGTGCTCGGCACCATATAGCCCACGAGCACGAGCGCGGTGAACGCCCCCTTCAGGCGGAACTTCATGTGGGTCAGGGCATAGGCCATCATGCCGGAGTTGAGGATCTGCAGGACGACGATCGTCCCGGCCACGAAGACGCTGTTGAACAGATACCGCGCGAAGGGGGCGGCATGCCAGGCGTCCGCGAAGTTGCTCCACAGCGCCGTCTCCGGCCAGAACGTCGGCGGGAATTGCCAGATCTCGTCGTTGGTCTTGAGCGCGCTCGTCGCCATCCAGTAGAACGGGAACGCCATGATGACCGCCGCCGCGGCCAGCAGGAGATGCCGGATGACGGTACCGAGCCTGTTGCCGGTTCGCATGGGTTTCTCTCCTTTCGTGATCAACCAGTTCGCAGAATTAGGAATAATGCACGGTGCGCCGCCCGACGAAGAACGAGACGAGGGACAGCAGGACGCAGCCGATCACGAGCGTGATCGCCACGGAAGAGGCTTCGCCGATCCGATAGGCGTCGAACGCCGACTGATAGTAGAGATAGAGCAAGGTGCGCGTCGACCCGGCCGGTCCCCCTTGCGTCAGCACGTTGATCTGGTCATAGGCTTGAAGGGCTTGGATCACTTGCACGATGACCAGGAAAAACGTCGTCGGAGAGATGAGCGGCAGCGTTACGTTCTTGAACGTCTGTACGCTCCCGGCCCCGTCCAGCTCCGCCGCCTCGAGCAGATCCGAAGGGATGTTGCGGATGGCGACCAGGTAGAAGATCATGCACCAGCCCGCGGATTTCCAGACGGTGACGATCAGCACGCCGACAAGCGCCCACTGCGGATCCTCGAGCCAACGGATGCCGTCCAGGCCGATCGCCCGCAGCGCGCTGTTCGCTAGGCCCACCTCCGGCTCGTAGATCCAGGACCAGACGATGGAGACGGCGACGGTAGGCGTGACCCAAGGCGAGAACATCAGCAGCCGGTAGACGGTCCCGCCTCTCATCTTGCGGTTGAAGAGCAAGGCGAGCGACAGGCCGATGGCGATGACGGGGAGGACGCTGCCCAGGCAGAACAGGAGCGATACGCGCAGAGACTGATAGAACGCCGGATCCCCGAAAAGGCTGCGGTAGTTCTCGAGGCCGACGAACAGCTTGTCCGGGCTCATGAAGTCCCACTCCGTCAAGCTGAGATAGGCGACGTATCCCAGCGGGATGAACCAGAACAAGGTCAGCGGAACCAGCGCGGGTAGCGTGAACAGCAGCGCTTTGAATTCGCCGGCGAGGTGGGAACGTTTCATTTTTCCTCCTTTTAACGATAAAAACGTCTCGCTCTCTTCAGAGGAAGGCGAATCCGTTTTTATTTGTATCGTTCAATAACGATTGTATTTTTGATATAATAGAGCCATATGAGTCTGAAAACCACTTATGTTCAATATTTATTGTACGTTCATTCGCAAAAAAAGGGTTATGCCCGCATCAAGCGAAGATGAATTTTGTGTAAAATCTCGCGGCGTTCGCGAGGCGGAGTTCGGATGGGAGGCATTCCGGGATGAAGAAGGCGACTTCGGGGAAAATGAAAGAACCCACGACGGTCCGCGAGGAAGTCCGGCTGAAGGTCATCGATGCGATCGCGCAGACGATGGACCTCTATGGCGTGAACTACTCCTTCGGCCAGCTGTACGGCATCATGTTCTTCGAAGACCGTCCGATGACGCTCGAAGAGATGCAGACGAGCATGAACATGAGCAAGAGCAACATGAGCTACGCGGTTCGGGCGCTGATCGAATCGCAGATGGTGACCAAGCTGAGGGAGAAGGACGAGCGCAAGGATCTGTACGTCGCCGAGACCGACTTCTTCAAAGCCTTCCAAGCGTTCTTCGCGGCGAAGCTGCAGCGGGAGATCGACGTCATGCGGGGCGCCATCGATGCCGCCATCCCCGAGCTGTCGGAGACCATCCTCGCCGTGAACACGCCGGAGGAGGAGCGGGATCTGGGCCTTGCCGACCTGCACAAGCTGAAGCACGCCGCCGGTTATTACGATTGGCTGCAGCGCTTCGTCGAGGGGCTGAAGACGGGAACGTTTTTCGAGGAGAGGCGCGAAAGCGTTGGCGACGCGGAGACGTCCGGGGAATCGGGCAACTAAAAACAAGGCGAGAAACAGGATCGCACCTGTTTCTCGCCTTGTTTTCGGTATGAGGGGGCAATGGGGTTGAATCTTCACCATGGGCTTAGATGGTGCGGCACAGTCGAAAGGACGCGAGCCTCACGGCATTGCCGCCTCCGGAACCTGTAGCCGGCGTGTCCGCGATGGGACGCGCCGAAAGAATCGCATGGCCTTTCGCCCCGCTTAGATCGCGGCCCGCTCCTTGCGCAGCGCGGCCTGCAGCGCCGCGATATCGACGTCGATCGCGTCCGCACCGGACAGCGCGGCGAGCGCCGCGGCCGTGCCGGCCGCTTGGCCGGTGGCCATGCAGCTCGGCGTCAGCCTCGTCGTCGCGAGCGCTTCGTGCGTCGTGGAGATGCATCGGCCCGCCGCGAGCAGATTGCGTTTGTCGGCCGAGACGAGGCAGCGGTACGGGATATCGTACGCGCCGTCTCCCGCGATCCAGGCCGCGGTCACGCCTTTGCCCGACGGGTCGTGAATGTCGATCGGATACCCGCTCCGGGCGATGACGTCCGCGCATTTGCGCCCTTCGGTCACGTCCTCTTTGGCCAGCGCGTAATGACCGACGATGCGTCTCGTCTCCCGAATGCCGATCTGCGTGCCGACCGAGGAGACCGAAGCCCGCTCGAAGCCGGGAACGTCCCGCTTCAGGAATTCCGACATCAGGAGGACCTGCCTCCGCCCTTCTTCCTCCGCCTGGGTCAGCGCCTCGACGTCCGTCCCGTCCAATCCCTGCACCCGCGTGCAATTGATCAGCACTTCGTCTTCGGCCGGGCCCGTGAAGAACAGCACCTGGTCCCGGTTGATCGGCACGTTGGCCGCCCGCCAGTGCGAATAGAAACCGCTGACGCCCGTTAACGGAATGTGCGGCAGCTCGGCGAACGGCGTCTTCTTGTAGAAGTCTTCGGGATGCGCGATCATGTACGCCTTCACCTTGTCCAGATCGACGCCTCTCATCCGGAACTTCATCGTCATCGGCTGGGATTGACGGTCCCCGTCCCGGCCTTGGAGCGTCCGCGCCCCGGACAGGTAGGCGACGTCCGCGTCTCCGCTCGCGTCGACGAACGTGCTGCCCCGGATCGCGATGGGCCCGGACTTGGTGGCGATGCGCACCGCGGCGATGCGGTCGTCTACGGTCTCCACCCCGTCGACGAAGCTGTGCAGGAGCAGCTTCACGCCGGCCTCCCGGAACATGTCCATGGCGACGATCTGGAAGATCTCCGCGCTATACGGCGTAAGCGTATGGACGAACCCGACCGTATCCCGGAGATGGCCGGGCGAGCCGCCTCGCTCGATCAGCCGGTCGACGATCTCTTGCGCGATGCCTTGAATGACCTGCTCGCCGCTGTCGGCATGGAAGGTCATCCACGGGTAGACCATCGCGGCCGTGGACATGCCGCCGACGAACCCGTACCGTTCCACCAATACCGTCCTCGCGCCCAGGCGTCCGGCGGCGACGGCCGCCGCAATGCCGGCCGGCCCTCCGCCGACGACGACGACGTCCGCTTCTATCGTTTTCATCCGCAAACTCCTCTCCTTCTGCTATTCCTTCAATCCCGTCATGGCCACGCCCTCGATAAACTGCCGCTGCGCGAAGAAGAACACGATAAGCAAGGGCACCGTCGCCATGACCGTCGCGCTCATCAGATAATGCCATGCCGTGCCGACCTCGTCGGTGAACAGCGAGAGTCCCAGGGGCAGCGTCATCAGGGACCGGGTGTTGATGAAGATCAACGGGTCGAAAAATTCGTTCCAATTCGTCACGAACGTGAAGATCGTGAGCGTCGCGATGCCCGGCTTGGCGATCGGCAGCATGATCTGCCCGTAGATGCGGAATCGGCTGCAGCCGTCGATCATCGCGGCTTCTTCCAGCTCCTTCGGGATGCTGATGAAAAACTGCCGCATGACGAAGATCCCGAACACGCCGCCCGCCCCGAAGATCGGCAGCAGGACCAGCGGCCAGTGCGTATCGATCCAGCCCAGCTCGCGCATGAACAGGAACATCGGAATGGCGGTGACCTCGTGCGGGATCATCATCGCGCTGAGCAGGATGAGGAACACGATATTGCGCCCGGCGAACGGGATGCGCGCGAACGAATAACCGGCCAACGAGGCGAAGAACGCCGTTCCGATCACGACGACAAAAGCGATATACACGCTGTTGACGTAAAACGAGCCGAACGGAATGCGATCGAACACTTCGACGTAGTTGTGGAAGTTAAAGCTCTTGGGAATGAACCGCGGCGGATACTTGAATATATCTTGCGGCTCCTTGAAGGAGGTCGAGATCATCCATAGAAACGGCACCAGCATCACCAGGGAAACGAGAACGAGCGCCGCATACGTTCCGATGTTGCCCAGCGATTTGCGCAGGGACGGCGGACTAGTCGCTTTCATTGAATACCCACCTCTTTCTAAGCTGCCATTGCACCAGCGTCAGCGCGAGCACGACGAAGAACAGCACGAATGCCGCCGACGAGGCATAGCCGAGGTCATACAGCTTGAAGGCTTTCTCCCAGATGTAATACACGAGCACCTTCGTGCTCTCGCTGGGTCCGCCTTGCGTCATGACGTAGATCTGGCCGAATACTTTGAGCGACCCGATGACCGTCATGACGACGGTCAAGAACACGGTAGGCGTAATCATCGGCAGCGTGACGTTGAAGAAGGTTCTCGTCTTGCCCGCGCCGTCCAGCTCGGCTGCCTCGTACAGGGAGCGGGGCACCTGCTGCAGCGCCGCGATGAACAGCACCATGTTGAGGCCGACGTTCTTCAGCACGCTCGTCACGATGACGGCCGGCATCGCCAGCTTCGTATCGTACAGCCAGGCCGGTCCTTTGATCCCGATCAGCTGAAGCATCTGATTGATCAGCCCCGAATCGGTCGCGAACATGTACTTCCAGACGATCGCCCAGACGATCAGCGAGGTCATCACCGGCACGAATATCGCGGTGCGGAACAGTCCGATGCCCGGCAGCTTCTTGGACAGCAGCAGCGCCAGGAGCAGCGCCAGAATGATGTTCAGCGGCACCAAGCCGACTGTGAAATAAGCCGTGTTCCCGAATACCTTCCAAAAAAGATCATCCGCCAAAATGCCGCGGTAGTTGTCCAAGCCCGTAAAATGGTGCTCTCCCAGCAGCGGCCAATCGGTCAAGCTCATGTAGAGCGCCAGCCCCATCGGGAACAGGAGCAGCAGCGTGAAGCCCAATACCATCGGCGAAATAAACAACCAGCCCGTAATCTGCGCTTCGCGCGCCAGCGGTCCTTTGTTCCGCCGCTTCTTATCGCCCTTCATCTCCGTCTCACCGCCTCTTAAGTCAATCTGTCGATGGCATCGCGGAACGCCGCTACTTGCTGCAGCATTTGTTCCCCTGCCCGTCCCGTGACGATCGCGCCCAGCAGCACCGCCTGGACGCCCGCGTCGCTTAACGCCCGGATGTCGTCGGGCACGAGCTTGCGCTGCGAGGGCACCAAGACGGGAATCTGCGCCTGCTCGACGAGTCGGCGATACTTCAACACATCGGCGAAGCTGAGCGGAGTGCCGTATTCGTCGCCGGGGACGATCGAGGCTTCCAGCGCGGCGAAGCCGAAGTGGCGCGCCGACGCGGCCAAGGAGAGATCGTATTCGTGGTTGATCGCGAACGTCTTCTCCAAGCCCGATCCGTACAGCATGTGAGAAGGCAGATGATGCGCGTAGATGGAATAGAAATCAAAGCCGAGCGGGGCCAACTGCCGGATCGACGCGGCGTCCGCGTCTTCGAGGCTGCCTGCGGGAACGACGCCCAGCGGCCCGTCGAACATCCCCCGGATGCGCTCAAATACCCCTCTGTAGCTCTCCAGCGATCCGAAATGCGTTCCGCTGGCCCGGTGCCCGACGTTAAAATGAACCTTTAATCCGTCGGCGCCCGCTTCCAGCGCCGCCCGGGCCAGCCCGATGTCGTTGGCGGGGAGACTGACGATGAGCGACAGCTTGTTCTGCTTCAGGCATTGCTGCAATCTGGTCAAGCCGCTTCCTCCCTTTCAAGTGATGTAGCGAGAGATGGATCCGTACCGGTCAAGCAAAAACGGCTTTGCCGTCTTCTCGGAAGATGGCAATACGTTTTTATCGGAGGTCATACAGAAATGGAGACGTAAAACTTATATATTCCGTATGACTGATAAAAAAGGAAACGGCTCGAATCCGAACCGTTTGCCTTCGATTTATAGGATCCCTTGCAACAAACGTTATTTAGATGCCAGTATGGCGTTGACCTTCTCGGCGATGTTCTTTAAGTTGCTCTCCGCGGGCTCGACCTTGCCGAACAGCCGATCGAAGCCTTGCAGGATGGCGTTATCGATATTTTGCCATTGCACGTGGCCGGGCAGGATGCGCGCTTTCGGCATTTCGTCGATGACCGCTTGCACGATGTGCTCTTTGCTCGGATTGTTCGGCTGATTGAGGAATTCGTCCGAGTTCAGCACGGTCGTACGCGGCGGAACGAAGAACGTCGAAGTCGCTTGGATGCCTTCTTGGCTGGCGAAGTACTTCAGCAGCTTCTTCGCTTCTTCCGGATGCTTGCTGTCCTTGAACAGCGTATAGCCCGCCTGTCCGAGCATCGGCGCGCTGCCCTGGGAGCCGGACGGCGTCGGCGCGATATCCCATTGGAAGTCCTTGATGGCCCTTGCGGTAGACACGTAGCTGTACGAATCGAAGAACATGCCCACGTTGCCCGCGTCGAAGCTGACTTGTTCCCCGGCTTTCGGATGCGACTCGTCCGTGAACATCATGCGCTCCAGCATCTCGAACGTCTCGACGCCATATTGATCGTCCCAAGTGAACTTCGTCATGTCCTTGTCGAAGGGACCGCTTCCATTGGACCAGGAGTAGGAGGACAGGATGACCCACGTTTTCCAATCGCGGAAGAAGTTCGCCCCGTATACCCGGTTGGAGGCCGACTTGTCGGTCAGCGCTTTCGCCGACTTCTCGAACTCGGCCCACGTCCATTTGCCGTCTTTGGCCAACGTGTTCGGATCGGTCAGACCGGCTTTGTCGAACAGGGTCTTGTTGTAGAACATGACGACCGGAGGCGTGGAGAACGGCAAGCCCAGCAGCTTGTCGCCGTCGCGGAACAGATCCAGCGTGCTCGGAATGTAATCGTCCAGCTTGAAGGCCGCGTCGTCCTTGAACTCCGACACGTCGCCCAGAATGCCGTTGGCCTTGAACTGCGGCACCATGCGCTCGGACACCCATGCGATGTCGGGCAGCGACTTGCCTGCGGCCAGTACGGATACCTTCTGTTGATAATCGGCGAACGGCACGGACTCCATCGTCACCTTGATGCCCGGATTTTGGGACTCGAAGTTCGCGATCAGCTTGTTGTACACGTCCATGTGGCCCTGGTTGCCCCACATCATGAACTTGAGCTCGACGTTGCCCGCCTTCGCTCCGTCCGGCGAGCCGGACGCTCCCGCGGCGTTGTTGTCTTTGTTGCCGCCGCAAGCCGCGGTCACTGCGGTCAGCAGCGCCAAGGCCGCTAAAGCGCTTGCCTTTTTCATGTGTATCCCCCTCTGAGGCTGATTGAAGTCTGCATTCAGTATATCGAGAGGGAACGGACTCCCGAAATCACGCCAGTTTTAGAAAAGGTACGATATTTTACTCCGTTTGCTTCATTCGGGCATGGCCTCGTCCGCGGACCGGCCGTGGCGGTCCCGGTAGTCGCCGGCCGTCACGCCGACCTGCTGCTTGAACGCCAGCATGAAGTGCTTGGGGCTTTGATGGCCGGACAGCCGGGCGACGTCGTAAATCTTGAGCCGCGTATGGACGAGCAGCCACTTGGCCCGCTCCATCCGCGCTTCGGCGACGTATTCGGAGTAGTTCGTCCCCGTCTCCGCCTTGAACAGCTGGCTCAAATAGGCGGGGCTCAAGTTCACCAGCTCCGCCACCGTCTGCAGGCGCAAATCCCCGTCCACCTGGCGCACGACAATCCGTTTGACGTCGCGGATAAGCTTCCGTGCGTCGCCGCCGGTCTGGCGGTCCACGTCTTCCGCATTCGCCGGCTCCGGCGCGAGTACCCCCCGCTTTTGATCCATCGCCCACTGGACCTTTCGCATCGCGGCGACGAATTCATGGCGCTCGATCGGCTTCAGCAGGTAGCTGGACACGCCGAACTCGATCGCCTTCTGCGCGTACTCGAACTCCCCGTAGCCGCTGATGATGATGATCGGCAGGTCCGGGTACATCTCCTTGGCTTTGCGGACCATCGTCAGCCCGTCCATCTCCCGCATCCGGATGTCGGTGATCAGCAAATCCGGCACCTCGGTGCGCAAAAACGCCAGCGCCTCCTTGCCGTTGCTCGCCTCGCCGCACACCCGGAACTGATAGGTCGACTGGCGGATCAGCTCGCGCAAGCCCTCGCGGATGACGACCTCGTCTTCGACCAGCAGCGTTTTATACATCGTCTTCGCCCTCCTTCTCGCGGATCCGGATGGATATCGTGACGGCCAGCCCTTGCCCGATGCTGCTGTCGACCGATAGATCGCCGCGTTCGCCGTAAATGAGCTTGATGCGCTGATAGATGTTGCCCAGGCCGAGCGCATCCCGGTCGGTGCGCTGCCATGTCCGGTAGGAAGGCTCGGCCGCGATCGCACGGTTCAGCGCCTCGACCTCCTCCTCGTTCAACCCTTTGCCGTCGTCCCTGACGGCCAAGATCAGCTCGCCGGCCAGGAGGACGGCGCCGATCCAGACGGTTCCGCCCTGCTCCCGGTCGCCGATGCCGTGGTACAGCGCGTTCTCGACGAGCGGCTGCAGGATCAGCTTCGGGATCAGCAGCTCCCGGGCTGCCTCGTCGATCTCGTAGACGACCCGCAGCCGGTCGCCGTAGCGAAGCTGCTGGATGCGCACGTACGACGCGAGAAAGGCGATCTCTTCCTTCAGGGGAACAAGCCGGTCGACCTTGTCGATCGAATACCGCAGCAGCTTGCCGAGCGCCGAGACCATATCGGATACTTCCTCGTGCTTGCGCGAAATCGCCATCATGTTGATGGACTCCAGCGTGTTGTAGATGAAGTGCGGGTTGATCTGGCTTTGCAGCGCGGCCAGCTCCGCCTCCTTCTCCCGCATGCCGAGCACGAACACCTCGTTGAACAGGCGGTTGATCTCTTCCATCATGCGGTTGAAGCCGCGGCCGAGCAGACCGAATTCGTCATTGCCGAAGGCGGCCACCCGCATGCCGAACTCCCCCTGCTCGACCGAGATCATCTTCTTCTTCAGATCGATCAAGGGCCGCGTGATCCGATACGACAGGAAAACCGCCAGCGCCGCGACGACCGCGAGGCACGCCACCGCGAACCAGAGCGTGAACGTCCAGATTTGCCGGGACTCCTTCTGAATGACTTCGATCGGCGTCAGGCTGATGACCGTCAATCCGGAGTAGGCCGAGCTGTTTTGCACGTACAAATACTGCTTGCCGTCCAGCGCGAGGCGCTCGTTGCTCCCGAGCTGCCACAGACGCTCGTGCCGCAGCAGCTCGCCGTAGACCGAACGGCCGTCGGCCGAATTCCGCTCGAACAGCAGCCGTTTGCGATCGTCCACGACGATTAGGTTCGCGTCTTTCTCGAAGTTCAGATTGGAGAGGATGCTGCGGAAAGCGTCGAGCTTGATGTCGATGATCATGTAGCCGACCCGCTTCAGCGTCTTCGGCTCGCGGATGACCCGGCCGAAGGCGACGAACGGCTCGAACGTACGGGCGGTGTAGTAGGAAGGCGAATGCGGAGGGATCAGCACCCATTCTCCGTCGGAGCCGTACAGCTCCCCGAACCAATCGTCCTGGCGGGCGTCCCAGACCGAGTCGATTGCCATGGCGTCGACGCTGGAGAACAGGATGCCGCTCGCGCTGATCAGGTGGATGCCGTGAATTTCCGGTTTGTTGTAAGCCTGGGCGGAGGAGAACAGCTTCAGCTTCATATAGTCGTCGGACTTCGCCCAGGTCGCCGAGCCCATCGGTCCGTCGTATTTGGCCAGGATGTCGAGCACGCTCTGGTCGTAGAGCGGCATGAAGGACAGCTGCTCGAGATCCTTCAGCAGCCGGTCCAGGTTCGCGTTGATCTGCCGGACGATGTCGACCGTGAAGTGCTCCGTCTTCTCGCTGACCGTGGAAGAAAAGTGGCGAAACGTCACGAGGCCCTGCAGACATAGCGGAAACAGGCACAACGCGACGAAGAGCAGCAGGAGCTTGGTCCGCAAGTTGAAATGCCGTCCCGTTAACCTCGTCCATCTTTGCAGCATCTGCGAGATTTCCCCTTCCGCCCGACAGCTCTGGATGTAAGCGCAACAAGTTATTCTATTATACCGGGCGCCCCGGGAAAAGCTATCCCCTGTCGTTTCGGTTTGGTATGGATTCTGAAGAAAAGAAGACGAGGGCAGCGAAAAAGCCGCCGGGAGCCGGCGGCCTAAGCGTTTCCTCTATCTTTGTCGCGTTTATCCTGCTTACGGCAAGCGCCCTTCGCGCAGCAGCCCGATCGCTTTGTCGATACGTTTTTGCCTCGTTTCGTCGGTTTTCGCTTCCTCGATCGGCATGACGAACCTGCGTTTGTTGCTGTAGGACAAACCCTCGAAGAACGCCTGGGCGCCCGGCTCTCGGGCCAACGTTTCCTGGAAGTCGGCCGGCAGCGCCAATACGCGGGCTTCGGTATCGGGCTCGATCTCGACCTCCAGCTTGTCCCCGGCCGCGGCGCCGGCTTTCGCCCGATGCTCGGCGCTGACGGGGATCAAATAGCGACCGCCCATCACGCCGATGGTCGTACGGTACGTATGGTCGCGGAGCGTGACGCGGATGGCCGGGCGCTTGCCTTGCCCGAGCGCCTCGATGATCGCTTCCGGGACCTCGATGCCGGTGGCTGTCTTTCCGCTCGCCAGAAGTTCGGCTTCGAATTTCATCGTGGACCTCCTTGATCTGCGTCTGTGTGTTCTTCATCTTGGAAAAACTGCCGAAGCGCCGGCGCCAGTGCGGCAGGCTTGACGATGTGCGTTTGTCCGGGGAGGCTGTCGAGGCGCGCGTTCGGCAGCGCCTCGGCTAGCGCCCGCATCCCGTTTTGCATCCAGACCGGACTTTTGCCTCCTGCGACGACGAGCGTAGGGACGCGGACCTCGGCCCATCGGCGCAAGCTGCTCCCGTCGCCCCGTTGATGCTCGATCGTCAGGCGCGTATCGTAAGGCAGCGTATGGGCGACGGCTTTGAGCTTCGACCAGGCCGGCATGAGCGGCATCAGCGCCACCACGGGGGCGGGAAGTCCCACGCCGCGGCGCATGAAGTGCTTGATTGCGGCGCCTCTACGCTCCGCCCGGACGTGCGCCTCCATTTGCGCCGCGTAATGCTCCGGCACAGGCGCCCGGCTGCGGTCGACGACGAACGGCGCCTCGTATAGCGCCAGCTTGCGAATGCAGGGAAGCCTCATGGCCGCCTCGAGAGCCAGCGCCGCTCCCGACGAAATGCTGTAAACGAACGCCGATCCGCCGGCTTCCCGGATCAGCGCGGAGAGGTCTTCGACTTCCCGCTCCACTTCGTACGCGGATTGGTCACCGCTATCTCCGCGCCCCCTCCGATCGTAAGTGAATACGGTGTAGTGCGGCCGAAGCACCTCGGCGAGCGGTCCGTTCGGTCCGTTCGAACGGCTGCATAGCGCGCCGTCGATCAAGATGAGCGGCGGACCGCTTCCCGCCGATTCATAAGCGATGGTCGTGCCGTCTTCCGAGATGACGCGTTTCATCCCCAAGAACCCCCTTAGGCAAGGTTAGTCGGCTTTCGCGATTATCGGCTGACTTATCTATACGACGAACGGCATGAGCCCCAATCGACAGACGGACGAATTTATTTTCGCGGCTTTTAAAAATAATCAATAAAAATGAACAATAATCATTCTACCGTTATTCAAATGATTCTGGTAAATTCGAACAAAAATGTCGACTCTCGCCCAAAATGATAGGCAATCCTTTCCTGCATGTCAACCGATTCCCTAAATAAATGAAAGGAATATGCTATAATGGACCCATGAGACCGCCTCCATTCGAACCAACCCCCGGCGACTTGAACGTCGCCGAATTGACCTTCGCGCTCGAAGCGCTGACGAGAATCTTGATCCGGCTGCCTGCCGTGGGGAAGTTCAGCTTCACGACGTTGTCGGTGCTGCATACCCTCACGCTGAAAAGCCCGATGCGACTCACCGAGCTGACCGCCACCGAGCAGGTCACGCAGTCGGCCATCACCCAGCTGGTCACCCGGCTTGAGCGGGACGGGCTGGTGGAGCGCCGGTCCGATCCGAACGACGGACGCGTCGTCCTCGTGCATATTACCGAGCAAGGCGCGGACTTGATCCGTTCCCGCCGCTTGGCGCGCGCGGACGGACTCGAGAAGTTCGCGGACGGGCTGACGCCGGCGGAACGGCAATCCGTCGCCGCCGCCGTCCCCGCCCTGAAGCGCTTGGCCGAAATCGGGAACGAAGCGCCCCCCTCCTCGACGTGATCGTTGACGATTTCGAAGGAGCGGGGGATTCCTTCTCTCTTTTATATTAGACACTTATATAAATTATTGATATAATTTCCTCATCTTATCCGGTCTTCGCGCTTTGTCTCGCGAGATCGTCAAGGAGGATCACCGATGTCCGAAGCTTCCTTCGCCTTGACCCCCTACCCCATTCATATTCCCGAAGAAACGCTCGCCGATCTGGCGCGCAGGCTCCAAGCTACCAGGTGGCCGATCGACGCCGGCAATGAGGATGGGTATTACGGCGTTCGGCGGGACGATCTGGAGAAGCTCGTCGACTATTGGATCCACGGGTTTGACTGGCGCAAGTCCGAACGGGCGATCAATGCCTACGAGCACTACCGGGTCGAAGTGAACGGCGTCCCTGTCCACTTTATGCGCCGGCCGGGCAAAGGGCCCCGTCCGATTCCGCTCATCCTTTCCCACGGGTGGCCTTGGACGTTTTGGCACTGGTCCAAAGTCGTCGATCCGCTGGCGGACCCGGCCGCCTACGGGGGCGATCCGGCCGACGCTTTCGACGTCATCGTCCCTTCGCTGCCGGGCTTTGGCTTTTCCGCTCCGCTGCCCCGCCACCCGGACATGAATTTTTGGAAAATCGCCGACCTCTGGCACGAGCTGATGACGGATGTTCTCGGCTACGAGAAATACGCGGCGGCCGGGTGCGATGTCGGGGCGCTCGTGACCGGACAGCTGGGACACAAATACAGCGGCGAGCTCTACGGCATCCATATCGGCTCCGCCCTAAAGCTGAGCTTTTTCACCGGGGAGCGCGCCTGGGATTATGCCGCGGGACGCCCGATCCCGGACGATCTGCCCGTACCGATCCGCTCCGCCATCCTGCAACTCGATCGCCGCTTCGCCTCGCATCTCGCCGTTCACGTCCTCGACCCCGGCACGCTCGCTTACGGACTGAGCGACTCTCCGGTCGGCATGCTCGCCTGGATCCTGAAGCGCTGGGCTAGCTGGAGCCATCATGACGGCAATTTGGAGCAAGTGTTTTCCAAGGACGACCTCCTCACCCATGCCACGATCTTCTGGACGAATAATACGATCGAAACGTCGATGCGCATGTATGCCAACGCGAACCGCTATCCGTGGACGCCCTCGCACGATCGATGGCCCGTCGTCGAAGCCCCGACCGGCATCACCTTCGTCGGGTACGAAAATCCGCCGGGCATTTCGACCGAACAGCGCGTCCCGCACTTTCTGGCCAGCGACCGAGCCCCCTGGTACAACCACGTGAACGTCGCCGCCCATGAAGCGGGAGGCCACTTCATCCCGTGGGAAATCCCGGACGCGTGGGTGTCGGATCTGCGCCGGACGTTCCGCGGACGCAGGTAGGCGGGGCGTGAGCGGCGCCGATCGTCATAATCGGAAAATTGAAATATATAATTGGTTGTGCTACAATGCCAGTAATTAATCTAAGGGAGTGAAAAGAATAATGTAATATTTCTTGCTTCATTAACGAATGATAAAACAAAAACTGTTTTATTCTTTGTTAAGCAAGAAAGTTACTTATTCTCTCTTCACTCAAATCAAATAACAATCTCTAATCTATCAATTGGGTTAGAATTTCGTATTTGTTTAT
The DNA here is from genome assembly GCF_014212125.1 of Cohnella nanjingensis. GTDB lineage: Bacteria > Bacillota > Bacilli > Paenibacillales > Paenibacillaceae > Cohnella > Cohnella nanjingensis. Next base: position 21,873 of record NZ_JACJVP010000050.1, on the reverse strand, counting down.
TTGAGCTACAAGAAGGATAACTTTCTTGTAGCTCTTTATTTTTTATGGAGTAATTTTCCATGAGGAGGTTGAAATACATGTTTGAGATTGTAAATGTTCATGTGAACCGTTCATTGTCCGTTGGTATGGTTCACGATCAAAATAAACGGATGCCGGAGCATTATCCATCTATCGATAGATGCACGTAGCGGCTGGAGCTGCAAGCATCTTGGGTTTTCATTGTAGTTGGTTAATGTAGATGTTAAGCACCCTTTATTGGTGCTTAAGGTATTTTCTCCGGCTCAAGAGGAGAAAAACATGAAATCAACTTCGAAATACGAAATGATTCAACATATATTGACCGAATTGAAACAACCCGCCTATCGGTTTCAACAAATCACGGATGCGATCTTCAAGCAAAGAATTGACGAATATGACAGAATGACCATGCTCCCCAAAAGTATAAGAAACGAATTAATAAAGAACCTTGGCGAACGCGTTTTGAACTTAACTCCTGTCATGCAAAAGACATCCAGCCAAGTGAATAAAGTGCTTTTTTCCATTCATGGCGGTGAACGCATCGAAGCAGTCCAACTAAGCTATGAGCGCGGCTGGAAATCCTATTGTATTTCTAGTCAGTGCGGATGCGGATATGGTTGTCGCTTCTGTGCTACGGGTACAATCGGACTGAAACGGAATCTAACCGCTGATGAAATTACCGATCAACTGTTGTACTTTCATTTAAATGGTCAAGATTTGGATAGTGTTTCGTTTATGGGCATGGGAGAGGCGCTTGCCAATCCTAATATCTTCGACACGCTTATGATTCTAACAGATCCGCGAATCTTCGGTTTGGGACATCGAAGAATTACGGTTTCCACCATCGGAATTTTGCCGGGCATCGATCGTCTGACCAAAGAATTTCCACAGGTTAACCTGACCTTTTCGCTGCACTCTCCGTTCGACGATCAGCGGAGCGCGCTAATGCCCATTAACAATCGGTTTCCGCTGCATGATGTGTTGAACACGTTGGATCAGCACATTCGTCATACAGGTAGAAAAGTTTATATAGCGTATATATTACTTCGAGGAGAAAACGATTCAAATGAGCATGCGGAAGCCATTGCTGCTTTGCTCAAGCAAAGAGGTCCTTGGGAACATTTATATCACGTCAATTTGATCCCCTACAATTCAACCGACGTGACGCCTGAAAGCTATCGTCAATCAGACAAAGATCGGGTTCATAAGTTTGTCGGCATCTTACAGTCAAAGGGAATCAAAGTAACCGTGCGAACGCAATTCGGAACGGACATCGATGCAGCATGCGGTCAGCTATACGGGCACAACATGTAACGTTGCGGATTCGCTTCATGTATACAATGTTCTGAATTGTGATAAATGAATCATCGCTAAAGAAGCTGTCATTATGATTACGGAAATGTAAGCTTAACGCCAACAAAGAATTGAATAGTCACATTTTCTCGTTCGCCGCGAGCCGGACGACGGAGGACCGTCGTGTTGGACACGTCCTCGGCGGTTCGCGAGAACCCGTTCAGCAGTCCGAGCGCGAAGCCCATTCCGCCGCCGATGACGAAGCCGATCTGGGCTCTGGCCGTACTGATTCCGGATTGCGTCCTAACTCCCCGCTGCGGAGCGTATCGATCAGGACCGTCAGCACCTCGGTCGGTCTAGGAAGCGTATGCTCCGCCATGCGGCAGGATTCACTTCATGTTACGGCCTGCTGATTTGCTCACACTCTAGTCGGAGTTACTTTGTCACGGGCTTCAACCTTAGAATCTCTCCACCAATTGCCCATCAGCTATGAGGTGACTTGGCTGTTACCTAGACCGGACTTGCACCGGCTAATTGTGTCTAACTTGGCAAGTCGCGCATACAGAAAAAAAGGCACTGCTCCCTCATTAATCTTGAGTAGCTGTACCTTTTTGGAGTTAATTCTGTTGGCAGGACTTTTTCAGCGGCCTCGTTTTACCTTTAGCCAGGGGGGGTTTTTCCGGTCTACTTCAAGAGGTGCACTTCACATCGTGCGAAGCCTAAGAAAGTGCTTTTCTCTTCAGTCTGACAGCAGCCTAATTGGCTTCTGTTTTCATTCCTTCCATTTTTTCTGCTTTATAGAATTTGCCATCATCCTGAACAGCAATAAAATCACTGGTTTCGACATTCATTATTTTTAATAATTTTGTTCCCTTTTTGTACTTATTTGAAAATAGATTCGGTAGATTACTACTTTCATTCGTAGCGTATTTGTTTATAGTGCCAATTTCAAATTGTTTTGGCTTGAATTCGAACATGCCACAAGGAAAAGCATCGAAGAAAGTATGAATGCTAACGCCTTTTTCATTCAATATCCTCCTCGTATAGTATCTTTCGAAAAGCTTTTTAGGCCCATTTCCAGTCTCCTCGGAGGCTGGAAAGCGCATCGGTATTCCAGTAATCTGTTCTTGGAAGATGGAAATGGGACTAAGTCTGTTTCTCCGGTTCTCGTTTGAAATTCTTACCCACTGGCTGTTCCACGGCAACCCATGCCCGGCTATAGCAGTAACTGAAGCGTGTTTCATGAACTCGGACGGCGACACTTTGGAGTCGTTCAAAATCGAGATTAATCTGCATGGTGCCTCTTATATCGGATCCAGCAGACAGAGCATATTTACCAGTGACAGACCTCATTGATCGAAAGATCGCCAGCGCAATGATCGATAAACCGGCTTACCGGAAATTTAGGTTCTATCATCTGAAAAGAAAGCGAAGGTGTTGCTTCATGGAATGGAATGAAAACGGACTGCTGCCTTTGGAATGGTTTAAAAAGATGCGGCGAGAGTCCCCCGTGGTCCTGTCCGGCAACGATGATCAAGTTTGGGAGGTCTTCGACTATGACGATGTAAAGGCGGTATTCACGAATCACGACATTTATTCCTCATCCCCCTTCCCTGACTCCGAAGACCCGCTCGAGCACAGCATTCTGCGGCAGGATCCGCCCAAGCACCGGCAGCTGCGCCGGCTGGTGACCCAGGCGTTCACGCCGCGCGTCGTCGAGTCGCTGGCTCCCAAAATCCAGTCGATCACGACCTCGCTTCTGGACGAAGCGGAGAAAAAGGGCAGGATGGACGCCATCGCTGATTTTGCCAGCCCGCTGCCGATTGTCGTCATTGCCGAAATGCTCGGCGTGTCGCGCGATCACCGCGAACAATTCAAAGCCTGGTCCGATGCCCTGGTGGGGAACAGCGGCGAAGCTTTCAACCAATGCCAGCGCGAAATGAGCGAATATTTCGCCGAAATTGCCGAAGACCGCAAACGCCATCCGCAGGACGATCTGGTCACTAAGCTGGTGGAGGCACGCATCGACAATGAGCATCTGACGGACCTCGAGATCATCGGCTTCTGTATCCTGCTCCTTGTGGCCGGCAACGAGACGACGACCAACCTGATCGCCTCGGCGATGCTCGGCTTCGACAGCCTGCCGGACGTCCGAGCGCAGCTGCTCTCTGACCGCAGCCTCATTCCGGGCGCGCTGGAGGAAGCGTTCCGCTATTTCTCCCCGGTGCAGCTGATGTTCCGCCGCGTGAAGCAGGATACGGTCCTTGGCGGGCAAGAACTGAAGCAAGGTCAATTCGTCCATATCTGGATGGCGTCGGCCAATCATGACGAAAAGGTGTTCGACCGTCCGGAGGAGTTTAATATCCACCGCAACCCGAACCCGCACCTGGGATTGGGCAGCGGCATTCATTACTGCCTGGGCTCCCAGCTCGCCCGCCTTGAGTCCAAAATCGCGATCGAAACGCTGCTGGACCGTTTTCCCAAATACCGCCGCGACCGTGTCAAGGAGCTTGCGCGGATGGACAGCACAATGATGTTTGCGCTAAAGGAACTGCCGATTGTTTTGACATAATTGTTTTTGGCCACAAAGCGTACGGAAATACTCTCTTTGATAACGACTATATTCGAATGCAATGCCGTACAACGCGGCAGTACCTAAAAATGCGTTCCCGATGCAGGGGCCATTTGAAATCTGTTTAATTAACTGATCTTTTCATGCCCAGTCCTCTTCTATGCGATCATCATTTGCCTTTTGACTACCCAACAGTGAGGAAAACGCGGCTTGACTCGAAAATTTCAATATCTATATAAGTTGAATTTTTAATTTTCACAAACGTCTCAACGGGGTAATGAAGAGCTCAGACACTGCAATATAACTAGTTTCGTAAAGGGCAGCAGTCTAAATATTTTAGATCACAAAAAAGGTTCCTGCTCTGCCAGAAGAAGCAGATCAGGAACCTGTCATTGAAGGCATCAACAATTGCGTAAAACTACCAAATCTCGGTTCGAGATCATGCCATGTTGTTGGTATTGCTCGAAACGGGAATGAGAGTCATGGAACATTGACGTAAAAGTTTCCTGCCACGTCCTTTCCTCAGGCCAACCAAATCTTAAAGCCTTCGTTCGCCTCGGGGATCACTTTCGTATCGGCGGAGAAATATCGCATGGTGTTGTAGCGGAAGCGCTCTAGCTCCGGATTCGCGCCTCCATTTTGCGTGCCGTCACATGTTATCGTGAAGCACCAATGTACCCCCTTGCTAGAATAAGCTGCAATATTAAAAAGTCAGCCTGATGTTTGCAATCGTGTTCGCGGCCATCGAGACGGTCACCTGATCGCCGTCGATACGGACGGCAGGCGCATCCGGAAGCGCTTCCTCATGCAAATCGACGAGCCGCGCTTGCCGCGGAGCACCAGGAAGCCGCATACCTGCCTCCGTCTTCTTCCCTTCTGTCTCATAAAACCGTATGATCCAATCCCCGCTTCCGTCTTCCGCCAGCTTGATCGCGGAGACAGCGACTCCGCCGGATATCGGTCCAGCCATGCTGTACGTTGTAGGCAATCTGCCCTCGTGGGCTTTGTCCGCTACGACATGCAGCGGATGAAGAAACTTCTGGCCTAAATCAATGAGCTCGCTGTTCGATTCGGAGCCGACCAGCGCGACTGCGAACCGGAAGCGATGAATGCCCAGCTCCGGGTGCGGATCCGGATCGTACGAGCTGCGGAGCAACGTGACGTTAAGCGAGTTGTCCGTGCCGCGGAAGCCGTGCTTGGCGCCGACAAGCAGCATGAACGATCGGCCGCTTCCCGTCTTGCGCCGCCCCAACGCCCAGCCGTTCGCGGGGACATCCTGCCCCCTTGCCTTCCGAACAACGGTGCCAAACGGAATATCATAGACGTATTCATCGCAATCGTAAGCGAACGGCAGATGGAAATGAAGCTGCGGAATACCCTGCCCCATCTTGCCGATTTCCTGCCAGTCGCATTCGACTTCGAAACCCAGCATACTGCTGCCCGCATCGAGCGATACTTCGGCCGCAAGCTTCGATGCGCCGAACAACATTTCGTAACGAATCGCCTGGCGCACGCCGGAACCGTCATACCGCTTCGTCAGCTTGACCTGTTGGTGCGCGCATTGAATATCCATGTAACGGCCGACGATCCAGGACGTCATCCCTTTGTTGTAGTCTTCCTGTACGAACCGGAAAATCCCGGAAGGACGGTTAGGGTCGATCAATTCCTCACCGCTCTCTTTGTTAATGAACGATCGAATCGAAGCATTGACAGGATCGAACGCCACCCGGATCCGCTCATTTTCAAGAAAGAACTCTTCCACCTTCTCTACTCGGGGCTCGATTTGGAAATGAAGCGGTTCTTCCTGTACTTTCGTTTTCATGACATAGGTACTGTAGCCGAAGGCTGGAACTCGCACCTTGACGAGTGCTCGCATGAAATGGTGGGACCAGTATTGATGGAACCCTTGATCGATAATCTGATGGTCTGTCACGCAGCCTTTATCATCTTCGAATACAACTTGCGAGATATTGCCGTTCCAGTCCCACAGCACGAATTCGACAACCTCCTCCCGTTCAGTCGACGTCGTGTTATAAACATGGAAAATACGCATGTCACCGCTGCCTCGGCCAACTTGAGTGACCTTGAAATCCTTGCTGCCGTAGCCGACGCCGGCGCCATCCGAAATCGAGTCGGCAATCGGCTCGTCGCTGATGTACCGCGACGTGTCAATTTCGGCGGATATCGCCCGAAGCGCCCGATGACGCGCTGAATTGGCCGTCGCCATCGTGTTTTGAAACTGCCCCAGCGCATGCTCTCGCGTCTCGATCACGCCGGAACCCGGCAAAATGTCGTGAAATTGATTAAACAGCACGTTCCGCCAAGCTTCCCCGAATCGATTGACCGGATAAGCCGCGTTGGTTTGGAAATGGGCAATCGCTCCGAGCGCTTCGGCTTCGTAAAGCGCCGCCTCCGAAGTCCGGTTGGCCAGCTTGATTCTGCTTTGCGAGGTGTAGCAGCCGCTGAACACGAAGTTCAGCTCATTATCCACAACCGGAAGCTCATCGGCGATTTGTTCGACAAGGGCAAAAAATTGCGCATACGTGCCGAATTCGACGGTCGGATAGACCGGCCACGTCGCCATATCGAGCAGACGTTCGATATCGCGTCGCGTCGGACCGCCGCCGTGATCTCCGACTCCATACACCCTGAGCATGGTCGTCATGTTGTGTTTCGCGCAGAACTCGGGCACGTACAGCCCCGACCCGTACTCGATATAGTTGTTGTACCAGGTCGGCTCGCGGTACGCGATCACGGACTTGCCCGAAGGCGCAACCCAGCGATAGATATTGTGGCCTTCATAGCCGCGGCAATGGTAATAGTACCGGACTCCGCCATCCGCCAATATTTCCGGAACGTTCGCGCTATGTCCGAAAGTATCCGGCTCGAAATCGATATTCAACGATTCCGGCTCGATATCTAGCAGCTTGGATAAATAACGGCGCGTATAGAGCAGATGGCGCGACAAGCTTTCGCCGTTCGGCATGTTTTTGTCGGCTTCCACCCAGTGCGACGCCGTAACTTCCCATCGCCCTTCCTTGACTCTTTCTTTGATCTCCTGCAGCATCTCGGGTGCATATTCCTCGACAATGAGGTAAATCGCCGCCTGTGACTGAGAGAACTTGAAAGCCGGATATTCTTTCAGTAACTCCAGCACCGTCCGGAACGTATCAAGCGTAATTTGAACGGTCTCATCCCATCCCCACATCCAGTTCATATCGATGTGGGCATGGCCCACGCACAGCATCCTAAACTTCTTGGCCTCCGGCGAGAGACTGGAAATCATGGCTTCCGCCTGAACGGCGGCGCTTCGCGTAATGACGCCCTCTTCGGAAGCCCGGTCGGTCAAATAATCGACGGCCTCTTCCAGCAGTGAATTGAAGCGCCCTTCGTTAACTTTGGACAACCGGTAACCATATTCGAGCTGGGTCAGGATCCTTTCCGGCCAATAGCCGGAAGCTTTATGTTTGTTCAGTTGCTGTAATTTGGGCACAAGCGAATGCATGTCGTTCTCTCCTTTTATGCGAATACTCGAGAATCCGGGCTACTCCAGCTAAAGAATTATTGCTCCGTCATCAGGGTGGCGATTTTTTTAGGAGTCAGCGTCAGGCAAACCGCTGCTTCTTCCTGCTCCATAGGTCCGATAATTTGTTCGTCTAGGCTTGTCTCATGCGTTTCGCGGCTTCGTCTGAAGAGTTCTCCGCTCATGCGAACAACCTGCTCCTCCATACCCAAGTTTACGAGCCGAAGTGTCACACCATTGCCGGAATCGGCTTTTTTCAGCGCGGTGAGTTGAACGGAAGGATCGCCTTCGATGGCCGCCCACGACAGCTCGGTCGCCAAGCTTCCTCCATGAACCGAAGTCGTCACCGCGCGCATAGGCGCATTGAACTGACTAGCTTCACGCACCGCGTAACGATAGTCTCCCCGGTGAGGCACAATGGCGAAACGGGCGGAGAAAGGCCCGATGCATTGCGCGCCGGGAGTCGGGAAGTAATTCCAGTCGCCCAGTTCGCCGACGCAGCGCAGCAGCGTCAGCGCCATCGTGTTTCGGCCGTCCCGCAGCACTTCGTATTCCGGCAAGCCTTCCGTAGCAATCGCGAGCCCGCCCGATCCGTCGCTTAAATCGAAGAAGGATTGCATCCGTTCGTTGCGCGCCGGGTTCGTCCATCCGCTCCACGGTTCGATTCTCCGCTTCACCACGTCGAACGGTGCGTCCGCATAGACGCTGTCCGTACGGAGATCGCTCGAGAACAATACCCGCAGCCTGTGATCCTTAATTTGATTATCTAGGCTAACCTCCACGTCAACGCTGCGCGCTTCCGTTCCCAGGCTTAATAGGATTTCGATTTTCTGCTTTTTCTTCTGACTTGACCGCGTCGACGCTTCGCGCGCCACAGGAAGCTCGAGGATATGCTCCAGGCGAACGGATGCGGCAAAGTTGGTCGATACATTTTCCAGCCTCGCCGGGCGACCGGCCGTTGTGATCGGCTCCGCTCCTTGTGCGGCGGTATACATATATTCGTCTCCAATGTCTCCCGTATCCTCGAGGATGAGCAAATCCTTGAACACCCTGCCTGTCTCTTTGTCCGTTAGCCGAACTTGGCCGTCTCCTTCTACTTCGACTCGTAAATAGGCATTTTCCATCAAGGCCGAACTGTCGGAGACCGTGCAGATTGGCAGCTTTAGTAGCGGGAATTCGGGAGCCGGCATAGCCGCCTTTTCCATCCAGATAAACGACTGATGGCCTACCGCGGGTACGTTCCTGGCGAAGAAGCGCAGGATGTACCGCCGTTTTTTCCATTTAACGCGGAACTTGTCGTCGGGCAGCGTAAAACCGTGCACCCAGCCGTGATCCTCGCAGTCATACGGAACGGATTCCCCTTTGCAGTCGAGCAGCACCCAACGGTCGGTTTGAAATTCCTCTCCGGCATCCACCTCCACCGTGACCCATTCGCTTCGTTCCCAACCGAGCGGATTAAACACGACAACCGGAACCGCATGGCCTTCCACGCCTTCCGATTCGGCAGAAGTAAGCAGTGACGCGGTGTCAACAGCCGTTGCAATCGACTCCAAAGCTTTACTGCTTAGCGTTTCGGCGATTTGCCTGGCCTTACGGTAACGGGTAACCATTTCCTCATGCACTTCGTCAATGCTGCATCCGCAGATGGAATCGTGCGGATGATTTTGCAGCAGCAGCTTCCATGCGTGACGGATGAAAGCTTCAGGATAGGGATCGCCGAGTAAATGAGCGATGGCCGTATACGGTTCAACCCACCGTTCCAATTCCGTCTGAAGTCGGACGTTCCATTGCTTCAGATACATCCTCGCGGACGCGGTATTGACGAGCGTTCCCAAACCCGTCGTATATTCGCCAATCAACTCGCCTGAAACCGTCGGCCAATTCGCCGGATCATTCCGAAGCGAGGCGAAATAATTCGGAAAATGGCTGTGAACAAACGTATAGTCGGGCAGGATGCGATTGAGGACGTCGATGGCTTGACCGATATCCGCCTGTACCGGCTCGTGATCACAGCCATTCATCAATAATAGGTGTTGCGTCGTTGCCGCCCGCTCGACGTTCTCCAGCACCACTTTGGCCCGTTCCCTTGCCGCATCGGGGTCCGTCGGCAATTCCATTCCGTTATGATACCAGTTCGCTAGAAACACGGATAAAACTTTGGAGCCGTCCGGCGATTCCCACCATAATTCGGACGGATAACGGTCGATCGAATCGGCATCGACCGTATTGTTTTCCGCGATGGCGTTGATCCCCCGCCCGAATACCGCCGTATCGATCGCAAACCCGCGCAGCAGCTGCGCGGTCTGCGAGATATTGCCGAACGTATCCGGGTAGTAACCGATTTTCGCAGCCCCTCCGAGCTGTTCAGCCCGCCGCAAGCCGATTTGCAAGTTGCGAACTTGCGCCTCGCCGCTCGTCAGAAAGGCATCTTGCAACACATACCACGGACCGACGAACAATTTGCCGGCTTCCACCAGCTTACGGATCCTGGATTCCTGATCGGGCCGAATTTCCAAATAATCGTCAATCGGGATCACGTGTCCATCCATATGGAAAAACTCGAACCCGTTGCCCTCGGTTTCCAGCAGCTCCAACACCCGGTCCATCAGCTGAACCAGCCTCATGCGAAACTTTTCGAATGGCATGTACCACTCGCGATCCCAATGGGAATGAGAAATAATGTGAACCGTCTTGTTCTCCAACCGCGACTCGCTCCTATCGATTTGATCTTATCTCTTTTCTCTTTGTTAATAGAGACGTTCTACCTCAATACCGTTCACCTGCGCGTCGCCTGTTTGCCCGCTAAAATCCAGATTTAACTGCCCGTCCGCCACATCGACCGTAAATTCAAAGCGCTGACCCCGATATTGTCCGCCGGCGATGCGGTCGTACACCATCTTGTAGATGTCGTAACCGGACAAGATGTCGTTCCCTTCGGCCTGCAAAGAAAACTGGCGTTGATAGGATTGCGTCTTGGCAAGCTCTGCGAACGCAAGCCGAACCCGGTACGTGCCGTTCGGCACGTCAAACTGGTAACCGAACGAACCGCCATGTCTTTCGCTTTGAAACAGTGTCGTAGGGAACTCGTCATTGTCACTATCGACAACCGTAACTGTATTTGCCGTGGAGCCTGCCGCAGTCGTTCCGGTATATCCGTAACCTTGCACGGATGAATATGCCTGATCCGCCGCCCATGCTCGCCCGCCGGCATCGGTGAATCCGCTGCCTCCCGCATTCACCCTGTATACTTTCGGGCTCACCACTTGGATCGAAACGGTTTTCGTGTTGCCAAACCAGGTTACGCCATCCTGCACCATACGCAGCACCAGATTATAGGTTCCCGGCACCGTCGGAGCCTGGACGGTAAACTTGAACATTTTTTTGACGCCTTGCTTAACAGAGTCGTTGTTGTTCAAGTAGATGCGCTGATCTGCAACACCGGAGCTATATCCGCCGTCATTGAATTTCACGATGTCAAAATCATTGTCCGTTTGTGTGCCGAGTCGGTAATTCGCCGAAGAAGTCCATACCCCCGAACCTGTATTCATAAGTTCGACTTCCACGGCATGCTGGGAACCCACGGCCATTTGCATCGGAATATTATTGCTTGTGAATACCGCATCGTTCACAACATTTGTGACGTTCACGTTGAAGAAAACGGTTTGATTTGCCCAACCTGCTCCTTCGTGAATCAGATCGACCGAGAAAGTGTGTAGCCCCGCTGCAGCCGGAGCCGTTATATCGAAAGTAAAGGACTTTACCCCTTCAGGAACAATGGAGTCCCCTGCATTCAAATAAACGCGCTGATTGGTGGATGAGGCGCTGCTGCCGCCGTCTTTGAAATTGCTGAATGTAAATTCATTGGTCGCCGCTGCGCCCAGCCTGTAATTCCCCGTACGTGTCCAAGTTTCCGTTCCGACATTTTTGAAAGAGAGTGTCACCCGTCGGGTCGAGCCGGCAGGCATATAGACGGGTACTGCAGCACTGTTTACCAGAGCCGCATCCAATCCGGCGCGAACGGAAGGTACGACTGTAATCTCTCTCTCGAACGTCGGACCGAACCAGGCCGTCCCATCCTTTACCATGCGTCCGGAAAATACATATTTTCCTCGTTTGGCCGGCGCTTGCACGCTGAAGACGAACGTCTTGCTGGAACCGGGAGCAATGGAATCTCCAGCGGCCAAATAAGCCCGTTGATTCGTTTCGGAATTGCTGAATCCCCAGCCGGAAGATCCGGTCCATATGATGCTGTTTACAATCGTTTTTTTAAAATCTAAATCGTATGCCGGAATTGATCCCAATCGGTAATTGCCTGCTGCTGTCCAAGTAGTGCTACCGACATTTTTTACAGTTACGCTTACCGCTCCGGTTGTACCCTCGGCCAATTCGATTGGCACGGAGACGGAAGTGACGATAGCCTGATCTCCTGACGCCGCCACGACCGGAATAGATCTCGTATATGGAGTTCCCATCCAGGCAGCCCCGTCGCGTACCATCTGCCCGCTGAACGTATACGTTCCCGTTGTCGCCGGAGCCGTTATCGTAAACGTAAACTTCTTCGTGCCTTGCGGTGCGATGCTTTCTCCTGGGGATAGAAATACTCGTTGATTCTTTGCGTCGATGGAATAGCCGCCGTTCAAGTTTTTCCAGATGAATTGATTGCTCGTACTGGCGCCGAACCGATCGTTAGAGCCCATCGTCCAGGTTGTACTTCCAACATTTCGAAGTGTTACACTGACATCATAGTCATTACCTGCGACCATTTGATCGGGCATATCGACAGACAGGACGATACCGTCATTGGCATTGGAAGTGGTAGCTTGCCTGATCAAGCTATAGAAGCTGTAAGGATCCACCGCTTCATAATTCCACGACGGGTGATCTGCCCGCATTTTTTCATATAAGTCATTGATGAAGGACGGACTTGCAAAAGATGAACGAATCGTAAGAAAGTTATTCTGTCCCCCCGGATTCGTTAATGCTGAAGTTGCGTTGTAAACGGTCGTTGCCGCCGCGTTCAAGTCATATCTGTCCACTCCCACAGTATTCGTAATCACTGCCATGTTGCCGTTGCGAACGGCAGGAGTGCCCGTCGTCGAATAAACCGTAATGCCATCCGCGCTGTACCTGGAATAGGATTGCTCAGCGGCATTGCTTAGTACCCCTCCGTTTCCATTATTGATGAATCCCGACATCGTCATTCCGGCCCGCTTATAGAGCAGTTCGCTCCAGGGTGTCCAATTGTCCAGACTCGGAAGCAGGCCCGGATTCGCGTATCCCGCTCCGGAAGAGCCGGCATAGAAGTAATCGTTAGGCGTCGCCGTATCGTACATGTACTGGGCGATGTCCGGATAGTCGCGGATCATGTTCGGCACGACGCCCCACGCTAACGGATATTTGCCCCTCCCCTTATCTTCCCATATATAGGGAAATGATTGATGGAGCATCCCCCCATCATAATCGCCCATGTAAAACAGCACATATGTCTTATTCGTGCCGAGCGCGGGTCTAGCAGGCGATTGCGGCGGATTTTTCAACCCGGTGCCGATCGGCGCCCAGGAATGGAAAGAAGCGTTCCCATACCCAAGCGTGTCGATCGCGCTGGAAATGTGGACGTTGTATTTGGAAAATTCCTCGACACTCTTCCATTCACCGGACACCGGATCGTGCGAACCCCTGTTGCCGACAGAAGAATATTTATCCCACCAGGGAATGAAGCCGGTCATTTCGATCGGCCAATATTGACCCCAAATCGAATAGGAGGATTGCAGAATGGATAACAATACTTCCCTGTCTCTTGAAATCGTCGTATTGGTCGTACCTGTTCCTTGGTCAGGCGCGTCGCTCGGTCTCTCATTGCCATCGACCGTTTGAATCCCCCAGGGAGACAAGTCGAAGGCAAACCCTTTATTTTTCACGAGGTAATCGCGCTCCACGGCGAAACTTTGCGGATTGATCGATCCCGGTTGACGGACAAACCCGTCCTCAATAAAGCCAAGCAAGCCAGCATTTACTTTGCCCGTATCTAAATAATTGGTTTTCGCCCACATATAAGCGTCCGTCTTCGCATTGGCCCCTGTAAAAGGTCCCCCTCCGTTGGCTGTCGTCAGGTTGCAGGAGCAGCCGGTTTTCACAGCCAAATTGTTCGGCGAGCTTGTCAATCGGTTATACAAACTACCGCCGGCCATTACAATGGGAGCGCCTTCGTAACCGGCCATCGTCGTGGCCACGTTAACGGTTGCATCCACTTTCGGATCCCATAGGATTAAACCGTTGATGGTGCTATTGAATGTAGAGACAAGGTCTTCAATCGTTGAAAGCGTCGTAACCGTCGCTTCGCTCAACCATTGCCCCCGCTGTGTAAACTTGTCCAACCAATAAGTATTGATGCTATTGTACTCAGAGGTGGCCACATCTCCGAAAGGAGCGCCAAACTTATGGTTGCGAATATACAGCCTCGGGCCTTGTTGGTTGACGATACCTTGCAATGTACTGACAAACAACTCCATGTCGTACCAATCGGTACGGTCCGCCGTATCGCGGTATTGATCGAGATCAAACACATAAATCGTCGATCCGAGACTTGCCGCCTCCGCTTCCGACGCGGAGTCCATGGCGGGGGCTATCAACGCCAAGATCAAGATCAAAGCCATAAGAAACCGGAAAAGCTTTCTAGTCATCAGATTAGCCTCCCTGTTCTAATAACCATTGAACACTTTTCAAACTGGCACTTGATCTCCTGATCCCCTAATTGGGGGATATTGTTAGTACGTTAACATCCCCCCTTTTTTCTCACGCCGAATGCCTTTCCTTATTTCAATTGATCCTCAGCATTTTTCTGAGACTGATCCGCAGCTTTCTTGATATCCTGTTTCGGGTCGAACACAAGTGTCTTCAATATCGTCCAGATGTCGATGATCTGGGAAGAATTTTTCTTGAACTCTGGAAGCGGCGACAAGTTGACTGATTGCTCGAGTTCGTCGTAGAACGCCTTCATCTCGGGATACCGCGTAAAATAATCCGGCACCAGGTCTACCGCTTTTTTGTTAACCGGCAAAATGGCCATTTCCCTCATTTGGATCGCTTGACCTTCCGGAGACGCAATAAATTTGACGAACGCTTCCGCTAGATCGGGATTCTTGCTATCCCGAAGCACCGAGTAGATCGGGTTGCCGATAATCGAATTCCCGGTTTTCCCAGCCTCCGGCACAGGCATTCTGGCGTAGCCGCAATCGCACTTATCGCCCTTGGCCCAATCGATTTGCCACGGACCGTCGATCTGGAACGCTACTTTTCCGCTATGCAATGCCGATAGGATTTGCCCTTCATCCGTCATCGCTGCGGCTCCCGGCGGCGATGTCAGCGACAGGTTGCGTTGAAACTCGTATACCTTCAACGCTTCCGGCGTATTAAATAACACATCTCCTTCAGACGTCCCGAAATCGCTGCCCAATTGCTGGAGCCAAGGATGGAAGCGGAACATGCTTCCCGTTCCTGCAGAGGGTTCAATCATAAAGCCGTAGTATTCTCCATTGCCCTTCTTGGTGATCTCCTCGGACATCTTCAGCAATTCATCCCAAGTCGTCGGAATATCCTTATCCGGGTCGTAGCCCGCTTTTCTCAGCACATCCCGATTGTATTGAAGCGCGAATGTTCCCGACTTCAAAGGCAAGCCATACACTTTGCCATTCTTAGTCGCCGCTTTGATCGTACCCGGAATAATGTCATCCTTCATATCGTCAATGTTAAGGGCCTTATATGCGCCTAGTTTTGTAAACTCAGACACCTGTGACTCTCCCGCGACAACATCGGGAGCTGTGCCGCCCAGAACCGCCCTCTGAACGTTCTGGGTCAATTCTTCGCCCCATCCATGATTTTCGAATTTCAGCTTCACGCCGGGATGTTCTTTCTCAAACGCGGCAATCAAATTATATGTAGCCGCCACTTGACCTTCTATCTTTTTGCCTTCCTTTTCTTTCTTTTCTTTATCCGCCTCAATCTCTTCACTCGAGTTCATGCCGCCGACCCATACGACAAGCGTAACATCCTTCTGTTCTTTCCCGCTTTCGGCAGTTTTGTCAGTCGCACCGGATGAAGCGCTCGGTGCATCTGATTCATTAGAGGATGAGGACGAATTATTGCACGCAGTCAACAACAACCCGGCGAGCATAAAAAAAATCATCGTTTTTTTCAATCTCTTCATGTCAAATGAAACCTCCCTATTATACAAGCTGTAATGATCCCCTCATGCCCTGTGCATATCCTGTCCGATGATTCCGCTTCTAACCTTCCCTCTCCTAGCCTCACCTCCCCAATCGGTAGTCTCTATCCTTATCCTTTCAGCCCCGACATCGCCAGCCCTTGGACAATATGGCGCTGAACCAACAGATAGACCGCGATTGTCGGTAATACAATCATAAATGCAGCAGCAAATATCCCCGGGTAATCGCTTACGAAATTTTCTTGCAGTTTAATATTGCTCAGCAGTTTCGGCAATTTCGTCATGCCGTAAGAAATCGTCGTTAAATTGCGGCCTGGATTGTCGGTATAGATCAAATTCGTCATGAAATCGTTCCAAATGCCATTGAAATCGGTAATCAGAATCACGGCAAGTACCGGCTTCAACATAGGCGCGTAGATTTGAAAAATGATGCGGTACGTGCTTGCTCCGTCCATACGAGCCGATTCTTCATATTCGCCGGGAAGCGTGTCATACATTTGCTTGGTCAGGAACAACGACATGACGGAAACGAGACCGGGCAGGAGCAAGACCCCCCATGAATTCAACAGGCCGTGTCCACCGAAAAAAACATCATTACCGCCAGTCCAAGGCCATCTTGCATACATCACGTAGGAAGGGATCATGGCTGTAATGGATGGAATCATCATCGTGGACAAGATGAAGTAGAAACACACTTTTCTGCCGACAAACGTTCCTTTGGCGAAAAAATAGCCGAGCACGACCGATGTCACGACCATGAAGACCAGATACCAGGTAATCCTGAACAACGTATTGCGAATCCAATAGGGGAAATCTTTATAGGTTAACATCTCTGCAAATTTGTAAAAATTCAAGTGAGATGGAATTGGTATCAAGCTTGAGGATCTTAAATACTCGAAGGGATCCATCATGGCGCCAAATAAAGCATACAGCAGCGGATACAGCATCATAAGCCCGCCTGCAAATAAGATCACATGCGCGGTTCCCCTGATCAAAGCGCTCTTGTGCATACGATCACCACCTAATAAATCGATTTGGATAACTTCAAGCTGACCATTGTACAAGCCATTACAATCAATAAAATAACGACAGATCCAACGCTCGCCATTCCCATCTGAAAGTTCACGAAGGCGTCCTTCCACAATTGGTAAACGATAACAGTCGTCGTACCTTTCGGTCCACCTTGCGTAATAAAATAAATGGGCTCGAAAACCTGAAACATTCCGTTGATCCCCATTACAAATACGAATGCCCACATTGGCTTCATCAGCGGTACGGTGATCGACACCATGCGCCGCCATCTCCCCGCTCCGTCTATCTTGGCTGCTTCGTACACGGACGGATCGACGGATTGAAGCCCCGCCAGGAACAGCAGCGCACCGCCCCCTATTCCTTTCCATTGGCCGAAAATCGTAATCCAAAAGACCATCCAGAACGTGCTAAGTTGCCAATCGACCCGCTGCAAACCGATACTCAACAGAAAATTGTTTAGTGAACCATCCATCGGATTAAGGAAAACGATGACAATTTGCGACATGACGGCAAACGAAGTCACTACGGGAATATACCAAACCGTCCGATACGCGCTTTGTCCCCGAATTTTCAGGTTTAACAGCAGCGCCAGCAGGAAGGGGAGCGTCATCCCAAGAATCAGCCCGATGCCGCCGATATAAACCGTTTGCCACAAAACCTTTAAATATTGGCTGGATGAAAAGAAGTTTACGAAATTTTTAAGTCCAACCCACTGCGGTAAGCCAATGATTCCATTCCATTCCGTAAAGCTAAGATAGATAACAAACATCACCGGTAATAAAGAAAATATGAACATGTAGACCATAACGGGTCCTACCGAGGCCCATGCCTCGATATTTCGAATTCGACGTTGAGATGCTCCATATTTGGACTTTTGCACGATTGATTTCATAATTCCCCCCAAGATGTTTATTTAACATATTATGTTTGAGTAAAAGGCCTCATCACATCTCACATGACATATCATGTATCTACATTTACTCATTATAGGGCAAAATGTATGCGCTGTCACTTAAAAAATCAAAAAAAAAAAAATAAAATCGATCAAACATAATATATTATGTCATTCGCTGTGGGCGGGCCAATATATTTTTTCGGACCTTGGTGCTGCGGTTGATTCTCGAATGACGATACTCGTTTTTAGTATCACTTCATTGGATTCGGTCTGAAGGCCCCCCTCCCGCTCAATCAACATCCGTGCGGCCATCTCGCCCATCTTGGTGAATGATTGTTCCACTGTCGTTAAAGGTACATCCATATGATTGCTAAAGGGAAGGTTGTCGAAGCCGGTAATCGACAACTGGGACGGAATGCTGATGCCCATTTTCATCGCTGCTTTCATGAGAAACATAGCCGAGTAATCGTTATCGGCCACAATAGCGGTAGGCGGTTGCTTCAGCGACATTAAACGCTCTATCACCCGTGATGCCGCCAAAAAGTGCGGTTCCGGGTATTCCGATGGATTATTTTCGGCTGGATCGTCAGAGGAAATCAAGTCGCTGATCAGCAATTCGGGTTGGAGCGTAATGCCGGCATCAATTTGGGCCATGCAATACCCTCTGTATCGCATGAAAATCGAAGTAACCTCCCGTAATCTGGAACAGACAAAAGCAATATGGCGATGCCCCAATCCGATCAAATAAGAGACAATATCATAGCTCCCCTGAAAGTTATTAGAATAAACGTGAGGGGTGTGGAGTTCCTTGATATCGCGGTCGATCATGACAAAAGGAAATCCATCAATCAGCATATCGCCGAATAAATCAATATTATGTTCACTGGAGCACGGATAGATAATGATGCCTCTAACCTTGTCCGCCCTTAATTTTTGAATGATTTCCCGTTCACGATCAGGCTTGTACTCGGAGTTGTGAGTCGTAACATAGCCGCCGATTTTTTCAAATTCTTTTTCCGCGCCACGCAATATTTCATATCCGATTTGCTCGCTATACGGAAGCACGACCGAGAAAATCTTCATCGAAGCGTCTTCAAGCGCGCCATTTGCCGAAGAGCCGTCGATTCGAACATCGTTCTTGCTGTTTTCGGAGACGAAGCTTCCCTTTCCCTTCACCCGGTATATATGGCTGGAATGAGACAATTCATCCAGAGCCTTGATCACCGTTATTCTGCTCACGCCAAAAAAATCCATCAGTTCTTTTTCGGATGGCAGCTTGCTGCCTGGAACCAATTGCCCTCCCTCAATTTGCTGTATAAAATGATCGACAATACTTTGGTATAAAGGTTTCTTTCCTGGCATATCAAGCCTCTCCATCCTAATATATTAAGATCATTATATACTTAAATTTTAAGATTGCAAATTGAAAGAACCGTCGGAGAACAGTACGTTCTCCAACGGTTCTGCACCAATGCTATTCGGGACTCCTTTGTGCAAGCTTATGCAATAATAATATTCGGTGCGAGATTTAACGGAGAATTGCTGACATGGCAACCCTCAAAGCGTGGTCCAAGATCAGCTTGCCATTTCTCTCCTTTCTCCTTCTTTAGTTCGTTTACTCCCGTTCTGACCTTCCATTCAGCATCTTGAACAATCTGCTTAAAATTACGGGTTTCATTATTTTTCTTGATCAACTCATTAATCCATTTAACACCAAATTTAACGTGGTTTTTCTCATCAACGATATCATAGTCATGTTCGAGTGCGGTAAGCAGATCGTTGTGCTCAATAGCCATTTTCGTCCATTGTTTTTTAGGTACGAACGAACAAGCCTCTCCAACCTGCGTCAAGGCTGCAATTCTTTCAAGTAGCGGTACTGAAGTATACGCTTTGTAATGTCCAACAGGAATTGGAACTTGATACGGGTCAACTCCCATGGATCGCAGACGTGAAAACCCCATTTGCGAGTGTCGTGCTTCATCCCAGGCTTGGCGAATAAAATCTGCAAGATATTCAAACGGCATATGTTTACCGTCATAAACGATGTTTGCTACTAAATCGATAATTGGCAACTCTGTAAAATGAGTGTAGGAGTGGTGCGTCGGATGCTCCTCACTTTGATTCACAGAATCGTAAATTCGTTCAGCGCTTCTCCATATAAACCTGGGCTCCAGTTCCATCTCGGCAGGCACCGCATAATCCGGGTATTCCGTTTCTATGTTGACGTTTTCCTGTGAGCTGCCTCCATATAAATTCCCCAACCTTGCAATATGTTCACGAATTTCAATTTCGAACTTGATAACTTCGCGTTCTTTGTCAGCCGAAATGCTTCCCGCTTCCACGAACTGTTTTCCCCAAGCAAGCTGCCTCTCCATCGCCGGGAGATGATCTTCGAAAACTTCCACCGACGGAGCGTCATTCAAACGAAGCGCATTCTGAATATAACTTCTGTAAGCCGCAACTTGCTCTACCTTTACAACGCGGTAAAATGCTGCGATAAACAAGTCGACATCCGCCGCGCTCATCAGATGGCGAACCAAGTTCGTCCATGCTTCGTTTAATTGCTTCTCTGGTTGTGCGAGTCCGAAATCCTGAATTCTTTCTCGGAGCATGCGGCTTCGCTTTAAATCCTCATAGACATGCCGAACGAATTGACATTTGTCGAGATATCGCGGGATGCGAGGACAATAACCAATCGTATGACGGATCAAATCGAATTCCAAAGAAAAAAACAACTTCAATTTTTTTAATGCTTCTTCAGAGCTAAAATAAGCAATCACTGGATCAAACTCCTTTACCACATGAGATATGAATTTCACCTTTAGTATAAGGTCAAGAATGTAAAGGAGCTTTACTGAATTTCATACAGTATTTCACGTTTTTCATCAGGATTTCAACTTGTCTGAGACTTGCATTTCATCAACATTGATTCGCCGCTTAAACGCTTGTGGCGACAATCCAAGTTGACGTTTAAAAAACATAGAAAAAGCTTGGACGGAGTCAAAATGCAACTTTTCAGCGATCGATGTAATGGATTCACTGGACTGTCTTAGCAACTGTTTTGCTCTTTCCACCCACACACCCCGGACATACTCTCCAAGTGCAACTCCCATTTGACTTTTAAACTCTCTGTCGAGATTCGACCTGCTCATGTTCACCCTATTTGCGATCTGATCAATCTTCCCCATAAAATTCATGTCCATATGAACTAAATTTAGAACGTGCATCATCTCTGGTGTCAACGACTTCGTCTTCTCTTTAGTTAATCCATGATGTCTTTCATAAATTCGAAAAATGATCGTCAGCATCGCACTCATATAGGATCGAACCATAAGGTGTGCATACGCTGAGCCCGCTTCTATTTCATTCATAATATTATCCAGATACGGTCTTACAACTTCATCCGAATCGTTGGAAATCCGTTGAATACTCAGCTTATAATATTCTTTTTCCAACTCCGCCATCTGTTCGAACCGAAAACCAACCGCATAAACAAGAAATGGCACATTGACCACAGCACCTCCGCAATGTATCTCGCCAGGCTTGGTAACAAATATGTCTCCTTTTTTTACCGGAAACATCATACCTTCGAGGATAAACCAACCTTCCCCCTCACAGACATAACATAACTCGAAATGATCGTGAAATTGAGTTGGGGTATACCACTTTTCATACCAAAATTTGCTTATATACAAAAATCTATCATAATAAACTGGAAAAGGGAGTTCAAAACGTATCTCCTCAGGCCAGTAACAGGCTGTTTTGTTCCTCGGGCCTTCAAGCTTGATTACATCGTGCTTATCATATTTCGACTTCATGAGTTTGCTCCTTCCCAAGGAGATCTGCCCTGTCGTTCACGTTCAGCACTTTCATTTTACAATCGGAAACACGTATAAGAACAGCTGAAACGACACGCAAAATCGTAAAAACCCCCTCATGGGGGTTTTGCGAAGATGTCGTTCCTTCTGCTTCACGCGTTCACGAACGCGTTGCCGGCGTTATGTTCATCGTCATCCTCGCTGCTCCTGCTTGATTCGGCGCCGGAACGACGGCGTAGGTTGCGGGTTGACATCCGATACTTTAAGGTCATCAACAACTTGGCTAGGCACACACAATCATGAATCCCCAAACCGATTGGTTAGGGATTCATGCCATGCAGTAAAGTTAAATGGAGTCAAACCGAATGCGAAACGATTTGATTTCATAAGGTTTGATAGGAACCTCAAACGTATTGCGTTCGTGTACGATCTTCATCGCTTCCCGCTCCATCAGATTCACTTCCTCGACGGATTGAAGCTCCAGATGGGCATCGAATCGGA
>NZ_JACJVP010000005.1 GCF_014212125.1 Cohnella nanjingensis | reverse complement strand
GCGTCGCCTGCGGCTGCGGGCGGCGCAGCCTGGCGCCCGGCGGCTTGCGCGGCGGCGACCTTGGCCGCCTCGCGCGCTTCGAACGCCGCCTTACGCCGGGCGGCCTTCTCCTCGTCCGTCTCCTTGCGGCGGACGGGCGCGCCCTCGCCCTCGCCTTCGCCGGCCTGCGCCTTCGGCGGGGCGTCGCCCGGCGAGGCCGCAGCGTCACCGACGGATGCGGGCGCGGCAGGCGGCGCGTCGGCGCCATCGCCCGCATCCGCTTCGGGCAAAGGCGCCGACGCCGGCTCTGCAGCGTTCGCGAACGCCTCTGGCGCCGGATTCGGATCCGGCTCGCCGGTATCCGCAGCAGCTTCCGTTACGGGAGCCGGCTCGGACGATGCCGCATCCGTAGCAGCCTCCGGCGTCTTCTCCTGCTCCGCCTCGGCATTGCCTGCGGCTTGCGGCGCTTGGGCCGAATCCCTGTCCGGCGCTTGCGCTGCGTCCCCTTCGGGCTTAGCGCCGGTATCCTGCGCGGCCTCGCGCTTCTCCTCCTCGCTCATCCGCTCGTCACCCGCTTCCCGGTCTTGGCTTCGTAGCGGATCTTCTCCTGCAGCTTGTTAATGCCGTAGATGAGCGCCGCCGGATTCGGCGGACAGCCGGGTATATAGACATCGACGGGGACGATCTGGTCCACGCCCTTGATCACGGAATAGGACTTGACGTACGGTCCGCCCGCCGTGGCGCACGAGCCCATGGCAATGACCCACTTCGGCTCCGGCATCTGATCGTACAGACGGCGGAGGAGCGGGCCCATCTTCTTCGTCACGGTGCCCGACACGATCATCACGTCGGCTTGGCGGGGCGAGGTTCGGAACATGACGCCGAACCGGTCCAAGTCATAATGCGGGGCGCCGGCGGCCATCATCTCGATGGCGCAGCAGGCGAGTCCGAAGGTGAGCGGCCACAGCGAATTGCTGCGAACCCAGCCTTTTAGCGTTTCGATGCTTCCGAGAAATACGTTGCGTTCCAGCTCGCGGATGTCGTCCGGCGAGACATTGGCTAAATTGAATTCCATTGCAGCACCTTCTTTTTCCAGGCGTAGATGAGACCGATCAAGAGCAATCCGACGAACACGACCATCTCCGTCAACGCAAAAAGACCGAGCTTCTTGTAGGCTACGGCCCAAGGGTAGAGGAATACGGTCTCCACATCGAACACGACGAACATTAACGCGTACAGGTAATACCTCACGTTAAAGCGGATCTGGCTGTCTCCTACGGGATCGTTGCCGCTCTCGTAAGTGGTCTCTTTCTCGGCCGTCGGCTTGTTCGGACGCAGCTTGCTGCCGAGCCACAGCACGACAATCGGAAACGCGATGCCTAGCACCAGGAAGACGGTCACAATGACGTATTGATTCGCGTATCTCTCCATGCACCATCGCCTCCGAATTGGGAATCGAACGCAGGATCAACGGAACGAACAGGCAAATTTCCCCACATAAGTATAACAAATGGCCCTAATCAAGTCCATGAAAAAAGCGGTTACATCGTTCGACAACGCGGCTTCACGCGGCCCCGCGATTCCCTTGATCGTGTTGAATAGGGTCGTACCGGGTAACTTTTCCGCCCTTTCTCTCGTCGAATAAGATGAGCTTCAGAAAGACCCAGAAAGGATGTCTTCCGATGAAAAACAAGAACGGGACTGCCGTCCCCTACCGAACGTTCGGCCACAAACTGGCCTTGACGGCCTTGCTCGCCGCAGCGATCCTCGTCCCGGCCGGCTGCGGATCGGCCCAGGACGGGAACGACAACGCCGCGTCTCCTTCCGCATCGGCATCGTCTTCCGCGTCAGCCTCCCCTTCCGCTTCGCCGTCGGCTTCCGCCCCTGCCGAGTCCGCCTCGGCTTCGCCGGAGGAATCGCCTTCCCTGTTGCCCGCGAAGGACAACCCTTACGAGGTCGCCGGCGTCGAAGATCCGGCTGCGTTCAACCGGATGTTCGCCGATGTCCAAGCCGCCGTCGCGGCGAACGACGCCGACAAAGTCGCGGAACATATTTTATTCCCGTTGAACGTGAATAATGACGTCGAGACCGTCCAAGTGAAGACGAAGGACGAATTCCTCAAGCAGTACGACACCATCTTCAACGACAGCGTCAAGAAGGCGTTGGCCGCGCAGAAACCCGAAGATCTGTTCGTGAACGACGAAGGCATCATGGTCGGGAAAGGCGAGATGTGGTTCGGCGCGACGGCCGACCAGCCGCAGAAGCTCGGCATCATCACCGTAAGCCCGGCGAAGCTGGACTAATCTCGTTTGCGCATTTCGCGCTAAGCCGTTCGCTCGTCGCCGAGTCCGCGGGGAACGTACGCTTGAACCTCCGCGCAAAAATGGGACTGCCTCCAAGGTCTGATTTGACCTTCGGGCAGTCCCTTTTTTGTATGGTGCATAAAGCTAAGATTCCTTAAATGAAATGGCACCGTCCGGCGCCACAATCAAGTTTCGGCTGCAGCGCCGGAACCAGATAAGCAATAAACCGGTCCATTCGCGAATCCCGATCGGCTTGTCCTTTACGGCATCTTCATGAAAATGCGTATTAAGCGGGTATGCATATTCTGAAGGTCCGGTTCCCGACGAATCGTCTTCGATAAGGACCAAAATATAAAACGTCTGTACGGTCTCGGATACGGAACGATCGAAGCGCAATGTGTATTCGATTCTTCCGGCAGAACGATACGGCCGTCCTCCGTGTACACCTGTGCGGAACGATGTGTATTCTCCTCTGTCAATAAAGTAGACACCTCTTACACGGAACCGGATGTGCGTCGGTAATGCTGTTCCTGGAATTTCACCGGGGATTGGTAACCTAGAGCGCTGGCGACCCATTTCTGATTCGGCCGCGTCGCT
Source organism: Cohnella nanjingensis (assembly GCF_014212125.1). Classification (GTDB taxonomy): domain Bacteria; phylum Bacillota; class Bacilli; order Paenibacillales; family Paenibacillaceae; genus Cohnella; species Cohnella nanjingensis. The sequence goes on along the minus strand of NZ_JACJVP010000005.1, from coordinate 168,545 downwards.
TGAAACTTCTGCGCTAGCAGGTTAGGCGCAATCGGCAGGTCGTGATTGGAGTCGGTCGTCGCCACCTTGAACTTGCGGACCATATAGGAGCGCAAACCTTGCTTTCGCATCAGAAGGCCCACCGTGCGCTCGGATACTTTCCAGCCTTCCTTGCGCAGTTGCTCGGCAATTCTTGGACTCCCGTAGCGCTTCTCGGAATCATGATAAAGCCAAGCGGTTCTACGTGCGCTTAGGTCGTCTGCGGCAGGTAAACGCCACTTGTAGAAGTGCACTTTGCGGTTAACGCAGGCAGAACGGGGCCCACGAAGACGAAGATAACCGCATTCAACGGTTAACGCACTCAGAACGGGGCCCACGAAGACGAAGATAACCGCATTCAACGGTTAACGCACTCAGAACGGGGCCCATGAAGGCGGAGATAACCGCATTCAACGGTTAACGCACTCAGAATGGGGCCCATGAAGGCGGAGATAACCGCACTTTACGGTTAACGCAGGCAGAATAGGGCCCATGAAGGCGGAGATGACCGCATTCAACGGTTAACGCACTCAGAATGGGACCCATGAAGGCGAAGATAACCGCACTTTACGGTTAACGCAGGCAGAATAGGGCCCATGAAGGCGGAGATAACCGCATTCAACGGTTAACGCAGGCAGAATGCGCAAAAAAACCGCGGGAAGCCGGATGCTTGACCGGCTTGCCCGCGGTTGTTCCGCTTGCATATCGGATCGAAGGGAGCGAATTACACTTTGACTTTGGTCGGGACGCTGATGCCCGCCGTCGCGCTGAGCATCCAAGTCTGCTTCTGCAGCTCTTCGATCTGCTTCACCAGCAGGTCGGCCGTCGGCGCGTCGCCGGCTTCTTCGGCCATCTCCCGGGTCTGCGACAGCTCGTTCACCAGCTTGATGAAGTCGTCGACGATCGCCTTCACCATGTCGGTATCCTTGGCCTCGCTGCCCGCTTCGCTCAGCGTCGTGAGCGCGAGATACTCCTTCATGGTCGAAGCCGGCTTGCCGCCGATCGCGAGGAGCCGCTCCGCCACTTCGTCCAGGGACAAAGCCGCGAAGTTATAGAGCTCTTCGAATTTGACATGCAAGGCGAGGAAGTGCGGCCCCTTCACATACCAATGAAAATGATGCAGCTTCACGTAGGCCACGTTCCAGTCCGCCAGGTTGCTGTTCAGACGATCATGCAGTTTCGTCATGCGTATTCCCTCCCGAATAGACGTTGTCCCCTCTAATTTACCCGAGAGGCGCTCCGTTCAACCATTTCCCCGGATGGAAGAGACAACCTATTCGCCGAAGAGCGACGCAGCATGCATGCAAACCTTCTTCTCTTAGCCCTCCAACCCGCGAAGCGACGCGAGATGCGCCGCGATCTTCCGCCCGTGATACCGACCGCTCTCGATGAAGATCTCGTTGGCATCCCGGCCGGTGGAGACGACGCCCGCCAGATACAGCCCCAGAACGTTCGTCTCCATCGTCTCCGGATCGTGCGTGGGCGGAATGACGCCGTCCGGCGCCTCGATGCCCATCGCGCGCAAGAAGCCCCGATCCGGCCGAAAGCCGGTGAGCGCCAGCACGAAGTCCGCCGGAACCGCGCTTAGCGTCCCTTCTCCGTCCTCCGTCTGCGCGATGACGACGTGATCGGGCCGAATCTCGACGACGCGGCTGTTCAGGCGCAGATCGATTCTTCCCTTGGCCGCATAGCTGTCGAAGATCGGCCGCACCCATGCCTTGATGTTCGCCGATACCGACCCTCCCCGATAGACGACCGTGACGCGAGCGCCGATACGCTCCATCTCCAGGGCGGCGTCGACCGCCGAATTGCTGCCCCCGATCACGATGACGCGCGTCCCCGCGTACGGGTGCGCTTCCCGGAAAAAGTGGCTGACGTGCGGCAAGTCCTCGCCCGGAATGCCGATGCGGTTCGGGTGGTCGAAGTAGCCCGTCGCGATCACGACCTTGCGCGCATAGGTGACAAACGGCTCTCCCGATCGTCCGACGCTGTCGACGCGGAAGCCGTCGCCTTCCTTCGTCACGGCCGTGACGCGTTCGTACCGACGGATGCGCATCTGCCGCCGTTCCGACACGATTCGATAATAATGCAGCGCCTCCAGCCGGGAAGGCTTGTCGTTCGGCGTGACGAACGGTACGCCGGCGATCTCGAGCAGCGACGGCGTGCTGAAGAATTGCATGTTGATCGGATATTGGGTGATCGAGTGAACGATGTTCTCTTTCTCGATGATCAGCGGGTCGTACCCTTGATCCTGTAGCTCCGCCGCGGCGGACAGACCGCAGGGGCCCGCCCCGACGATGATGATCTCTTCCATGCCCTTGCCTCTCTTCCGTAGCAGGCCCGCTTTGGCGGCCCCAAATGGAAAAATCGCCGGGAGCGGCGAATCCCGGCAGGGATTCCGTCTCTCGGCGATCTTGTTCAATTATGCGATCAATGCCCGCCTACTTGAATCCGAGTGAGCGCCCGCTGCAGCGCCGCTTCGGCGCGTTTGTGGTCGATCTCGCTCTGCTTCTCGTTCAGACGGTGTTGCGCGCGTTCCTTCGCTTGCTCGGCGCGGATCACATCGATATCCGACCCCAGCTCCGCGGATTCCGCGAGGATGACGACCTTGTCCTTGCGCACTTCCATGAAGCCGCCGTGAACCGCGATGAACTCTTCCGCGTTGCCGATCTTCGCCTTCACGGGCGCGACCTTCAGCGGCGTCACCATCGGGACGTGGTGCGGCAGAATCCCGAGATCCCCGCCTACACCCTTGACGACGACCATGTTCACGTCTTTATCGTAGACTTTGCGCTCGGGCGTGACGATTTCCAGTCTCAGGGTACTCATATCGATACCTCCATCAGAAGCGAATTAGAGCCCTTGAGCAAGCTTCTTCGCTTTCTCGACTGCATCTTCGATCGTGCCGACATTGTGGAATGCCGGTTCCGGAAGATCGTCATGCTTCCCTTCAAGGATCTCTTTGAAGCTGCGCACGGTATCTTTGACGGAAACGTGAAGGCCCGGAATGCCGTTGAACGCTTCAGCGACGTGCAGCGGCTGGGACAGGAACAGCTGTACGCGGCGAGCGCGCAGAACGACGAGCTTGTCGTCCTCGGACAGTTCGTCCATCCCGAGGATCGCGATGATGTCGAGCAGTTCCTTGTAGCGTTGCAGCAGTTTCTTAACGCCTTGGGCGACTTGGTAGTGCTCTTCGCCGACGATCTCAGGCGCTAGAATCCGCGAAGAGGAAGCGAGCGGGTCGACGGCAGGGAAGATACCCATGGCCGCGATGCCGCGCTCCAGGTTCGTGGTGGAGTCCAAGTGGGCAAACGCCGTAGCCGGAGCCGGGTCGGTGTAATCGTCCGCCGGAACGTAGATGGCTTGGATCGACGTGACGGAACCCTTCTTCGTGGAAGTGATCCGTTCTTGCAATTGGCCCATCTCGGTCGCCAGCGTCGGCTGGTAACCTACCGCGGAAGGCATCCGTCCGAGCAGGGCGGATACTTCGGAGCCCGCTTGGGTGAAGCGGAAGATGTTGTCGACGAGCAGCAGCACGTCGCGGCCTTCTTCGTCGCGGAAATATTCGGCCATCGTCAGACCCGTCAGGGCGACGCGCAGACGCGCGCCCGGCGGCTCGTTCATCTGACCGAAGACCATCGCGGTCTTGTCGATAACGCCGGAGTCTTTCATTTCGTGATAAAGGTCATTACCTTCACGCGTACGTTCGCCTACGCCGGCGAATACGGAGATACCGCCGTGCGCGGATGCGATGTTGTGGATCAGCTCTTGCAGCGTAACCGTCTTGCCGACGCCGGCGCCGCCGAACAGACCGACTTTACCGCCCTTGGCGTAAGGAGCCATGAGGTCGATAACCTTGATGCCCGTCTCCAGCATTTCTTGTTGGGTCGACAGCTCGTCGAACGCCGGTGCCTGACGGTGAATCGGCAATGCAACCGAACGGTCCACTGCGCCGTTGTCGTCGATGGGATCTCCCAAGACGTTGAATACGCGGCCCAGCGTAGCCGGTCCGACCGGAACGGTGATCGCCTTGCCCGTATCGATGGCTTCCGTCCCCCGTACCAGACCATCCGTGGACGACATGGCCACGGCGCGAACGAGGTTGTCGCCAAGATGCTGCGCGACTTCTACCGTCAAGCTGACCGGATGATCGCCGCCTTGTTGAATCGTGATTGCGTTGAGGATGTCAGGCAGTTGGCCGTTGTCGAATTCGATATCGACGACCGGGCCCGTTACCTGGACAATGCGCCCCTTGTTCATACGTGTCCCTCCTGTATCTTCAGTCTCCAGCGAATCCGTATTATACCAGTGCGTTCGCGCCGCCTACGATCTCCGAGATCTCTTGCGTGATGGCCGCTTGACGCGCACGGTTGTAGGTCAAGGTCAATTCGTCGATCCGCTTCGTCGCGTTCTTCGTCGCGCTGCTCATGGCCGTCATCCGCGAGCCGAACTCGCTTGCCTTGTTCTCCAGCAGGGCGCTGTAGACCAACGTCTCCGCGTACTTCGGCAGCAGGACGTTCAGCACGTCTTCGGCGGACGGCTCATACTCGTAGTCCGCGGACGGACCGGCTTGCTTCGTGCCTTCGAGCGCGGAAGCGTCGAGCGGAAGCAGCTGCTTCACGGTCGGAATCTGCGAGAGCGCGTTGACGAACCGGTTGTACACCAGGTAGATCTCGTCATACGTGCCGTCTTCGAAGCCGGTCACCGCAGCCGAAGCCAGCGACTTGATGTGGGCGAACTTCGGAGAATCCGGTACGCCGACCTCTTCTTGCTTGATCGGGTATTCGCGTCTCTTCAGATAGTCGCGGCCTTTGCGCCCGATGACGAACAGGTCGAACTCGTTGTTCGACTTGTGCTTGCTCTTCAGCGTATCCACGAACCGCTTCAGCAGCGCACTGTTCAGGCCGCCGGCGAGACCGCGGTCCGAAGTGATGATCAGGTACGCGGTCCGCTTGATCTCCCGGGTCTGCAGCATCGGGTGCTTGACGCTCCCGCCGCCCGTCGCGATGCTGGAGACGACCTCCTTCAGCTTGTCGGAGTAAGGCCGGCCCGCCTCGGCGGCCGTCTGGGCGCGCTTCAGGTTCGCGGCGGCCACGAGCTCCATCGCCTTGGTGATCTGCTTCATGTTCTGCGTACTTTTGATCTGACGCTTAATTTCGCGCATCCCTTTAGCCATTCATGTCACCACCTTATTGCCGGGCCATCCTGGATGGACAAGCCCGGCGCAAACTTGTTCGGACAGTTGCTCGAGGCTTAAGCCGTTGCGGCAAAGCCTTTCTTGAAGGCGCCGATCGCTTCGACGAGCGCTTTGTCGTTGTCGGCGGTCAGGTCCTTCGTATCGCGAATGGATGCGAGAATCTCCGGACGGTTCGCATCCAGATAGGACAGGAATTCGGATTCGAAGCGGCGTACGTCTTGGACCGGCACATCGTCGGTGTGTCCGCGCGTGACGATGTACAGGGAGACGACTTGGCGTTCGACCGGCATCGGCACTTGAATGCCTTGCTTCAGAATCTCGAGCGTGCGCACGCCGCGGTCGAGGCGGGATTGCGTCACTTTGTCGAGGTCCGAGCCGAAAGCCGCGAACGCCGCCAGCTCGCGATATTGGGCCAAGTCGGTCTTGAGCGTGCCGGCGACCTTTTTCATGGCTTTGATCTGAGCGGAGCTGCCTACCCGGGATACCGAGTTACCGACGTTAACCGCCGGGCGCTGGCCGGAGTAGAACAGGTCGGACTCCAGGAAGATCTGGCCGTCCGTGATGGAGATGACGTTCGTCGGGATGTAGGCCGAGATGTCGCCGGCTTGGGTCTCGATGAACGGAAGGGCCGTCAGGGAACCGCCGCCGAGCTCGTCGTTCAGCTTGGCCGCGCGCTCCAGCAGACGGGAGTGCAGGTAGAAGACGTCGCCCGGGTAAGCTTCGCGGCCCGGAGGACGGCGGAGCAGCAAGGAGAGCTCGCGGTATGCGGCCGCTTGCTTGGTCAGGTCGTCATAGATGATCAAGACGTGCTTGCCGTTGTACATGAACTCTTCGCCCATCGCGCAGCCGGTGTACGGTGCGATGTAGAGGAGCGGGGAAGGCTCGGAAGCGCTCGCCGTGACGACGATCGTGTAGTCCAGCGCGCCTTGCTTGCGCAGGGATTCGACGACGGTACGAACGGTGGATTGCTTCTGGCCGATGGCAACGTAGATACAGATAACGCCGTTGCCTTTTTGGTTGACGATCGTGTCGATCGCGATCGTCGTCTTGCCCGTTTGGCGGTCGCCGATGATGAGTTCCCGTTGGCCGCGGCCGATCGGGATCATCGAATCGATCGCTTTGATGCCGGTCTGCATCGGTTCGAAGACGGACTTACGGGCCATGACGCCCGGCGCCGGAGATTCGACCGGACGAGACTTCGTCGTGTTGATCGGACCGTTGCCGTCAACCGGCTGTCCGAGCGAGTTCACGACGCGGCCGAGCAGCGCATCGCCTACCGGCACTTCCATGATGCGGCCGGTACGCTTGACTTGGTCGCCTTCGCGGATGCCGGTGTACGGCCCGAGGATAACGACGCCGACATTGTCTTCCTCGAGGTTGAGGGCCATGCCCACGACGCCGTTCGAGAATTCGAGCAGCTCGCCGGCCATCGCTTTTTCCAAACCGTGAACGCGCGCAACGCCGTCACCGACGGTGATGACGGTACCGACGTCAACGACTTGGATATCGGATTGATAGTTCTGAATCTGCTGCTTGATCAGCGTGCTGATTTCTTCAGGTCGGATACTCAATTCGTTCACCCCTGTCTCCTAACATACATAATTACACGGTGGCTTGCAGTTCTTTAGAGAGACGGTCGAGCTTGCCGCGCAAGCTGCCGTCGTACAACGTGTCTCCGATTCGGACGGTCAGGCCGCCGAGGATCGACGGATCCACAGTATTGTCTACGCGTACGGTCTTGCCGATCTTGCCGCCGAATTGCGCGGCCAGCCGGCTCTTCTCCTCATCCGTGAGCGGCTTGGCGGAGGTGACCTTGGCATCGATGCGGCCGAGTTCGCCGCCGGCGACTTCGCGGTAAGCTTCGAGCACGGCTGGAATCTCGCCCTGGCGTCCGCGCTCGATCAGCAGGCTGATCGTATTCAGGACGATCTGGGAGACCTTGCCGCCGAAGCTGACGCGCAGCGCTTCGATCTTCTTGTCGAACGTGATGTTCGGCGCAGCCAGGAAGGCGCGGACATCCGCGTTCGCGGTTACCGTATCGGAGATCGCCTTCAATTCGTTCTCCGCGGCAACCACGAGATCCTGTTCCCTGGCAAGGTCGAACAACGCCTTGGCATAACGCTTCGCTACGACCGTGCCGCGACTCATGATTTGTTCCCTACGTCTTTCAGGTACTCGTCGACCAGCTGGCTTTGCGCTTGCTCGTCGACTTGCTTTTCGAGAATCTTCGAAGCGATCTGCACGGACAGGCCGCCGACTTCCGCTTTGAGGGAAGCGATCGCCTTGTTCTTCTCGCTCTCGATGTCGCGAACCGCGTCTTCCTTCAGACGGCTGGATTCGTTGCGGGCAGCCGCCACGATCTCGTCCGCTTGCTTGGAGCCGGTGGATTTCGCTTGTTCGATAATATCGTAAGCTTCCTTGCGCGCTTGCTGAAGCGATTGCTTTTGTTCTTCGAGGAACCGCTCGCTCTCGACGCGATTCTTCTCTGCGCTGTCAATCTGCTCTTTGACGAGCTGGCGACGCTTCTCCATGATTCCGAACAGCGGACCGAAAGCGTACTTCGACAACAGCAGGTATAAGATACCGAAAGCCAAGATTTGAATAACAAAACTGGTCCAGTTAAAGCTAATCACCGATCGCCACTCCTTTCACCTTAGTGCTGAAAATCCCAAGTAAAAACGGACTCGCGGTCCTCGGCAGAGGGGCGACGCGTTTTTATCGGAGATCATTCAGAGATGGATAAGCGTGAAACTTATGCATGCTGAATGATCAACAAACCCCTTGCGCATAAGGAAGGCGTGGAGGCAAGTGGCACTCCGCGCCTTGCGTTTCGATTCGTTTGCTTACTGAGCCATGAAGATGAAGGCAAGAACGAGGGAGATGATCGGCAGTGCTTCTACGAGACCTACGCCGATGAACGCCGTCGTTTGGAGCGCGCCGCGCAGTTCAGGCTGGCGGGAGATGCCTTCTACCGTTTTGCTGAAGATCAGACCGTTACCGATACCGGCGCCGAGCGCGCCCAAGCCGAAGACGATTGCTGCTGCAAGCAGACCATAAATTGCCATTTGTGAAAATCCTCCTTGAATTTGGGGTTTGGATTAATGTTCTTCTTCGTGAATGCTAGCTTGACCGATATAGACCATGGTCAACATCGTAAATACGAACGCCTGAATGGCGCCTACGAATATACTGAAGCCTTGCCAGACGAGCAGTGCCGGAATGCCGACCCAGCCCATCCCCAGGATGACGCCGATCATGACTTCGCCGGCGTAGATGTTGCCGAACAACCGCAGTCCCAGCGTCAACGGCTTGGCGATCGTCTCGATCAGGTTGATCGGAAGGAAGAACGCCCAAGGTTGGAAGTAATGCTTGAGGTAGTGCTTGCGGTTGTGGCGTACGCCTTGGATGTGCGACAGAACGATTACCGTCAAAGCCAGAGCCATCGTCATCGCCGCATCGGCGGTAGGCGACTTCCACCACGCGAAGTGAGCTTCCTCGTGGCCGTTCATGAACAGGTCCATGCCGAGGAACGTCGCATGGCCGTGCGCTTCCGTGATGATGCTGAAAGGAAGACCCAGCATGTTCCCGATGAAAATGTACATAATCAGAGTCAAGCCGAGGCTGAGGTATACCTTCCCCCGCTTGAAATCCGTCGCCATGCCAATGATATTGCTCACGAACTCAACGACCCACTCCATGAAGTTCTGCAGCTTGCCGGGATTGTCTACCGACAGGTTGCGGATGGACAAGCGAGCCAGGATGAAGACGATAATGCTTGTCAATACGATCATAAAGATAGCCGCAAGGTCGAATTTCTGGCCGCCGAGAACGACGATTGGCGCTAAATGTTCCATGTTAGTGCTTTTCACCCCTTTCATCGGTGGAGTGACCGCCCGAGCGACGGCGTCTGGACATCAAACCCAGTAGGAGTGTTGCCAACGGCGCCGCAATTAAACCTGCGACGGTCGCAGGGAGATTGAACTCCAGCATGCGTACCGACACGAATGCGGCGAGCAAAGCCAAGGCGGCTCGGCTCAGGAAGCCGAAGCCCGAACGGGGCTTGACGCCGGAGATCGCCACGTTGCCGATTCTCACGAGCTTCCAGGCCAGATGCCACGCGATGGCGAGACTGCCGATCGCGCCGATCATGAACCCTCCGAAGACAGTCTTGTACGCGGGCCAGACGATCCAGCCTACGCATCCTAAAGACAAAAAAAAGAACGTAATGCGAGAAACCTTCCTAAGCAGAGCGGGTAAATCGTCCATCACTTTCGCCTTTCCCCTGAAGCATACTTCCGGATCAAGCCCACGGCGGAGCCGATGCCGGCGACCAGTCCCGCGACGAGACCGACCATGTACCAACTCGAGGTTCCGTTGTTCCGGTCGACGACCGAACCGATCCACCAGCCCAAACCGACGCACACGGCAAGTTCGACGCCGATAGCGGTCACGAGACCGGCGGCGCGCCAAGGATTCTCATCCGGCGGCAGCGGCGGTTGACGTCGGGATTCAGGCATGGATATCCGCTCCTTCGACGCCCGACAGGAAGGTAAAGGGACAGCTAAAAACGGCTTCGCCGCCCCGGGAAGAGGGCGAGACGTTTTTATCGGAGGCCGTTCGGAGACGGATAAGGTGAAACTTATCCCTTCCTAGCGGCTGAAGTAAGCCCTTTCTTTCCTATGGTTCACGTTATATTGTAGCCTTCGCGCCCGACCTTTGTCAATTCATCGAAAATCAAACATTATGTGAACGTAGCGGCGAAAAGCCTTGTCGCATCGGGATTTCCGTGACTTACCAACCGTACAGTTCGACTGTACGCTGTAGGCAACCGCTACGTGCGTTCCTGCGAAATTCGACAGGATTCCCAGCGTTTGGCGATCGGTCTGGCCAGAAAAGGAAATGACATGATCAATTGGCAATCGCTCCCCCCCCTATCATGCGCGCCCCGGGGGCATTTGATCCCTGCCGCCCGAGACGAATTTCCGACGTTTCCGGATGCCTTTGCGGCGGCGAACGGAACGAAGGCCAGGCCCCCGATTCTGACGAACCGGATGGCCTGGCCTTCCTTGGTTTGCCTCGCGGCGAGGCCTCTCCCTGCGTTCGCCCGCTTCCCCGACGGGAAGCGGCGAGCGGGCTAGCTGAGGAACGGCTCCGGGCGCTCTCCTTTGCCGAAGTGGTGCAGAATCGCCTCCGCGATCCGCTTCGACGCCTGACCGTCCCCGTACGGATTGGCCGCTTGGCTCATCCGCTCGTACGCGGCGGCGTCGGTCAGCAGCGCCTTGGCGCGTTCGTAGACCTGCGCCTCGTCGGTGCCCACGAGCTCCAGCGTCCCCGCGCCGATGCCTTCCGGACGCTCCGTCGTATCCCGCAGCACGAGCACGGGCACGCCGTAGGACGGCGCTTCCTCTTGGAGGCCGCCCGAATCGGTCAGGATGAGATGCGTGTGCGGGTAGAAGTTATGCAGCTCCACCACGTCGAGCGGATCGATCAGCTTGATGCGCGGGTGACCGCCGAGCAGTTCTTCGGCGGGCCCTTTGACGGCCGGGCTCAGGTGAACCGGATAGACGATCGCGATATCCTCGAATTCGTCCGCCAGCCGGCGCACCGCCCGGAAGATGCGGCGGTGGGGCTCGCCTTGCGCCTCGCGGCGGTGCGCCGTCATCAGCACGAGGCGCTTGCCCGCGGCCCAATCGAGCACCGGGTGCGAGAAGTCCTCCTTGACCGTATACCGGAACACGTCCGTCACGGTATTGCCGGTCACGTAGATGTTATCTTCCGGCTTGTTCTCCTTGCGGAGGTTGTCGGCGGACCAGTTCGTCGGCGCGAAGTGCGCGTCGGCCAGCACGCCCGTCAGCTGCCGGTTCATCTCTTCGGGATACGGCGACAGCTTGTTCCACGTACGGAGCCCCGCTTCCACGTGGCCCACCTGGATCTGCTGCATGAACGCGGCGTAGCTCGCGAGGAACGTCGTCAGCGTATCGCCGTGCACGAGGACGATATCCGGCTTGGCTTCGCGAAGCACCGGCTCGAGCCCCTTCAGCACGCGGATCGAGATGTCGTTCAACGTCTGCCCGGCCTGCATGACGTCCAGGTCGTAGTCCGGCTTGATGCCGAACACGTCCAGCACCTGATCCAACATCTGCCGATGCTGCGCGGTCACGCAGACGATCGGTTCGATCTGCCCCGGATACTTCTGCAGCTCCAGAATGAGCGGCGCCATCTTAATCGCTTCCGGGCGCACGCCGAATATGGTCATGACTCTAATCGCGCTCACTGGCCGAATCCTCTCCTTGCCGAATAGAATAACGTATTATTTCGTGCCGTAGAGCCGGTCTCCCGCGTCGCCCAGTCCGGGGACGATATAGCCGTGGTCGTTCAAATGGGAATCTAGCGCCGCGACGAAAATATCGATGTCGGGATGCGCCTCTTGAACGGCCTTGATCCCTTCCGGCGCCGCGATGAGGCACATCAGCTTCGTCGGCCGGCAGCCTCTTCCCTTCAGGATGGAGATGGCCGCGTTCGCCGAGCCGCCCGTGGCCAGCATCGGATCCAGGACGATCAGCTCGCGCTCCGTCACGTCCGTGGGCAGGCTCACATAGTACTCTACCGGCTGCAGCGTCTCTTCGTCGCGATACAGCCCGATATGCCCGACCCGCGCCGACGGCAGCAGCTTCAGAACGCCGTCGACCATGCCGAGCCCCGCGCGCAGAATCGGAATGAGACCGACCATCCGGCCGGCGATGACTTTGCCATCCGCAAGGGTGACAGGCGTCTCTACCCGGACCGTCTCCAGCGGAAAGTCTCGCGTCGCCTCGTACGCCATCAGAGTCGCGATTTCGTCCACGAGCTCGCGGAATTGCTTCGTCTCCGTTTTTTTATCGCGTAGAAATGTTACTTTATGTTGGATAAGCGGGTGATCGCAGACGTGCAAGCGCCCCATTTTGTTCCTCCCTTTCCTCCGTTCAGATGCCCGTTCATTATATCATTGTCTCCCCGCCTACGCACTCCATCCGTCGCAACCCATGAAAATAGTCGAAATTTGCCAAGGCGTGACCGTTCTGGGCACGCCTGCATAGGCTATTGCAGAATGCCCAGGGAGGAATGCCTATGTCCAGCAAAGCGGAAGTCGCCGGCGTCTCGTCGCCGATGTATCAAGCCGAACAGGAGTGGGTCGGCCGCGTCAAAAAGATGCGCCAGAAGCTGTCCGGCATCGGCAATTCATGCGTGAATCGCCCCGTTCGGGTAGAGACGATCGACGGCCATGCGTACGAGGGCACCGTGGTCGGCTGCGACGGCTGCCACCTGCACCTCAGGGTGAACCCGACGCCCCAGGACGTCCGATTCTTCGGGCCGCTCGCCGCGGGCTCCATCCTTACGCTCGTCCTGTACGAACTGCTCGTCATCACTTTGCTGATCTAGCCGAGACCCGCAGTCTCGCGAATGCTTATCGCCGCGGGTTGGCGGGATCTGCCGAGGCGCATCCGGCGAACGCATCGCTCCATTCCGAATTTGCGGGATCTGCCGCAGGCGCATCCGGCGAACGCTTCCCCGCCTCCCTCGGGTCGCGGGGGATCCCCTGCTGGCGCATGCGCCCGCCGCCCCCGCCTTCACTGGGCGGGGACGGCGGGAATTGTTCCGATATCCCTGGATTTGGACTCATGATTTCCAGCATTCTGGCGAACCTTAGGAAGGTTGTCTCGCGCATCTCGATAGCGCCTGCACCCTAGAATCGACATCCAGGAGGCCAAGATGCTGGACCATACCAAAGCGCGTCCCTCGCTGCGCGAAGGGTTCGGCGCCCGGGAACGGGATGCCGTACAGACGCGGCCCGCGAAGAAGGACAAGGGAGGAAGCGGCAAGCTGGACCGTCAAGCACTCCTGCTGCTCGGGGTCAACGCCCTCTTCACCTGCGCCAACGCGTTGTCGGGGACGTTCGTGAACATTTACATATGGAAAATCAAGAACGATTACGCCCTGCTCGGCTGGTTCGCGGTCGTGCACCAGCTGACGATGTCGCTGACCTTCTGGCTCGCCGGCAAATGGGTCAAAGAAGGCAACAAGATGAACGCCCTCCGGATCGGCGTCCTCCTGGCGGCCGTGTTCTACGGCATCGTGCTGCTGCTCGGCACCAGGGCCGCCAGCTACATCGCGCTCCTCGGATTCGTGCAAGGCATCTCGTCCGGTTTGTTCTGGTTGGCCTTCAACGTCGTCTACTTCGAGATCACGAACCGGGACAACCGCGACCGGTTCAACGGCGTCGCCGGTCTCCTCGGCTCCGTAGCGGGCATGGTCGTCCCCTGGATCTCCGGCTACCTCATCACCCGGCAGTCGGGCAACGCCGGATACCGCCTGATCTTCTCGATCTCGCTGGCCGTCTTCTTGGCGGGCGCCCTCTTGACCTTCCTCCTGCACAAGCGGCAAGTCGACAACAGCTATGATTGGCGCGGAGGGTTCCGGGGCATCCGCAAACGGGACAACCCTTGGCGTATCATCGGACTCGCCATGGTCGCCCAAGGGCTGCGCGAGGGCATCTTCGGCTTCATGGTCGCCCTGCTCGTCTACGTGTCCACGCGGAGCGAGATGAAGATCGGCAACTTCTCCCTCTATACTTCCGCCGTCGCGCTCGCCAGCTTCTATCTGGCCGGCCGGTTCCTCAAGCCCCGCTATCGGCATTGGGGGATGTTCGCGGGCGTCGTCATGTTGAGCGCGTTCATCCTGCCGCTGTTCTGGGGGGTGAGCTACGGCACGCTGCTCATCTTCGGGATCGGCACCGCGATGTTCATTCCGCTGTATACGATCCCTTCCGTCTCCATCGTCTTCGACCAGATCGGCAGCAACGAAGAGAGCGTCAGGCGGCGCGAGGAATACATCATCTTCCGCGAGCTTGCGCTGAACGCCGGCCGATTCATCGGGACGATTGCGTTCATCGCGGTCATCTCGCGGAGCACCGCTCCGACGGTCATTAACGTCATGCTCCTCGCGTTCGGAAGCTCCCCGATCCTCGTATGGCTGCTTCTCCGCAGACGGCTGGCGACCGAGATGCGAACCGCCCGCTCCTAAACTGTGACCGAATCTGTTACAATAGGTGCAGAGAGAACCTATATCCTGGAGAGGAGACCAGATTCATGAGCCAACTGAGCACCCCTTATACGCTAAAAGGATTGACGCTGCGCAACCGCATCGTCATGAGTCCGATGTGCCAATATTCCGTCGACGCGGAGGACGGGGCGCCGAATGACTGGCACTTCGTCCATTACGCTTCCCGCGCCATAGGCGGAACGGGACTTATCATCGTCGAGATGACGGACGTCGAGCCCGACGGCCGCATTAGCAACCGCGATCTCGGAATCTGGTCCGACGACCAGATTCCGGCGCATCGCCGCATCGTGGACGAAGCGCATAAATACGGCTCCAAGATCGCCGTGCAGATCGCCCATGCCGGCCGCAAAGCGCTCGACGCCGAAGTGCCCGTCGGCCCGTGGAACGAGCCGTTCGACGCGACGGCCAAGACGCCGCGCGCCCTGACGACCGAGGAGGTCTGGGCGCTCGTCGACAAGTTCGCCCAAGCCGCTTCGCGCGCCGTCGCCGCCGGGTACGACACGATCGAGCTGCACGGCGCGCACGGCTACCTCATTCACCAGTTCCACTCGCCGGGCATCAACAAGCGCGACGACGAATTCGGCCGCGATCCCGCCAAGTTCGGCGTGGAGGTCATCCGCGCGGTGAAGCGCGTGCTGCCGGAAGACATGCCGCTGCTGATGCGGATCTCCGCCATCGAGTACGCGTCGTACGCCTACGGCCTGAAGCACAGCCTCGAAGTCAGCCGCGCCTACCGGGACGCCGGCGTCGACCTGTTCGACGTCTCCACCGGCGGCGAGGGCGGCCCGGCCGTGAAGGGCAAGCCCGGCAACTTCCCGGGCTATCAAGTTCCCTATGCCCGCGCGGTGAAGGAATCGCTCGGCGTACCCGTCATGGCCGTCGGCATGCTGGATGACTTCAAGCTCGCCGAGAACGTCGTGGCCACGGGCGACGCCGACCTCGTAGCGGTGGCCCGCGGGATGCTCCGCAACCCGTACTGGGCGGTCGACGCGATCCGCCAGCTGGACGGCAAGGCGGACGTCGCGAAGCCGTATCTGCGCGGGTATTGAGCGGATAGTGCGGGGCAGGCCTTCTCCTTAGAAGAGAGCCACGCTTTTAGACCGACGTTTCTACAGGAATGGATAGGCGTGCGATTGATACATGCTGGTTGCTATATGACTAAAAGGGGAGCCTTGACGGGTTCCTCTTTTTTTTTGAAAATGCACGGTCTGAAGCATTTCCATCATGGCCTGTGACGGGAACGGCGATACTGCATTTCTATCGCTACATCGTGTCGAGCCGCCGCATTTCCCGCTCTAACGATACATTTTATCGTTACAGCGCGCATAGGGCGCTCGCCAGCCGCTATAACGATACATTTTATCGTTACAGCGCGTGTAGGGCGCTCGACAGCCGCTGTAACGATACATTTTATCGTTACAGTGCGCGTAGGGCGCTCGCCAGCCGCTGTAACGATACATTTTATCGTTACAGTGCGCGTAGGGCGCTCGCCAGCCGCTCTAACGATACATTTTATCGTTGCAGCGCGCGTAGGGCGCTCGCCAGCCGCTCTAACGATACATTTTATCGTTGCAGCGCGCGTAGGGCGCTCGCCAGCCGCTCTAACGATACATTTTATCGTTGCAGCGCGCGTAGGACGCTCGCCAGCCGCTCTAACGATACATTTTATCGTTACAGCGCGCGTAGGACGCTCGCCAGCCACAGTAACGATACGTTTTTTATGAAAATGCGCGTGCCTTAAGCCTCTTCATCATCACTTGCGGCCGGAACGGTCATGAGTGTTAATTTTGCTCCCCGGATAACGACGCATTCACCCGCCCGGACGTTCTGGCGAAGGAGGTGCGTATCGATGACCGGTTATGATACAATATTTGCATGGTAAACCGCTTACCTTAACGCTCCTCCACTAATGATAGCGCTTCCAAATAGTCCCTGCCTTCACAGCTTCCAAATAGTCCCTGCCTTCACAGCTTCCTAAAAGGCCATGCCTTCGCATTTGTTCGGTTTCATCCGCCGCTCCTGCGGCCCGCATGCCCACCTACAGTATCGACTTTGTTCAGGAGGACATCCTATGCTTCGCAATTGGTATTTTCGTCTGCTGTTCTCGTACTTCCCCATTCTCGTGCTAACCTTCTTCATCATCATCTCCCTTTCTTTCATTGCGGTAAGCGAGATCTCGCGGACGGAGACGAAAAAAGCGGACGGCATCTCTACCGGTTACACCGTCGACAGCATCGAGCGCGCCGCCCATGAGATCGAGATGACCGTCTCGGGCGAAGCGGTCAAGAACGCGAACTACGCCGCTTATATGAACCATTCGGCCAACCAAGAGATCAAATTCGGCGTCGTGCACAGCTTGGCCGCCATCGTGGAGAATAACGAATTGATCGAATCGGTCTACATGTACCGCGAATCGGACGGCGCTGTTCTGACCAAGAACGGACAAACGGATCTGTCGTCGTTCGGAGATCGCGCCTTCGTCGAGCAAGCCTGGAACCATCGGGATTACCGGGGCTGGTCGCCGATTCGCGCCTATCGCGAATACGACGGCGCCGAGCCGGTCAGGGTCGTCTCGATGTACAAATCCGCTCCCCTCCCGTTTGGCAACGAAGGTCTTCTCGTCATCAATATCCGCCTATACGGGTTGGAGCAGATGATCTCGGGCATGACCAATCACAACGTCTCGTTCCTGCAAATTACCGACGCGACCGGACAGACCGTCTACCCCTCCGACAACGGCGTCGATCGGGTCCGAGCAGGCAAGGTGCTGACCGCGAGCCGCTCGGACGCGCTGAACTGGACCTTCGAGAGCGGCCTTCAGAGCGGCCAACTGTTCGCTTGGGTGTCCGTCATCTCCTATGCGTGGGTGGCGGTTGCGCTGCTTACGTTCGCTGCCGCTCTCTTCTATATCATTTGGATTACCAGACGGAACTATAAGCCGATCCAGTTGATGATCAGCCGTATCCAGACGCTTCAAGTTCGCAGCGACGGCGCGCCGGTCAAGCTGGACGATCTGTCGCGGATCGACCGGGCGCTGGAAAATCTCATTCATCAGACGATCGATTACGAGAAGGAGCAGCAGGAGAGCGTCCTGATCCAGCGCCGGCAGCTGTTCATCGATCTGATCGTCGGCGGATGGTCCCAGGAGACTCATCTTCGGCTCCGCAAGCTGAACCTGCTGCGGGAATCCGGCCAGTATGCCGTCATCTCGATCAAGCTGAACCAGGATGAGGAATTCCAGAACGCCTATTCCTCCAGCGAGCAAAACATGATGAAATACGCGCTCGGCAACGTCATGCAGGAGTTGGTTCGCAACGAAGGACTGGAGGGCTGGGGAGAGTGGACGGGCCCCGACCGAATCGCGTTCATTCTGGCCGCGCCCGCGGAATGCGCCGAGATGAAGGAGCGGCTCCGCGGCGCCTCCTCGGCCGCCCGAAGCTGGATGGCGGAACATCTGCGGCTCTCCCTTTCCTTCGGCATCGGCATCGTCGTCACCGAATGGAGCCAACTGACCCGCTCGTACAAAGCTTCTCTGTCCGCTTTGGATCGTCAGCTGTCCATCGGCCAAGCTTTCGTGACGGATATCGAAGACGTGCCGAGCGGACGGCAGGTCGAGATGTTCAAATACATGCAGCTCTGCGCCGATTGCGTACAGGACTTCCGCTTGACGAACGAACGCTGGCGCGAACGACTGGATGGCATCTTCGAACGATTGGGAGCCGACGCGCCGCGAGACGAAGACGTCCACGCCTTGCTGCGGCTGCTTCTACAGATGCTGGGACGCGAGCTCAAGGAGTTGTCCGCGTCTCTGCACGATTGCTTCGAAGGAGAGAACGCCGACGATTGGCTGCGCAGGCTGCTAGCCGCTCCCTCCCTCTCCGAGATGAGAATACGACTGTTGGAATACCTGAACGAAATTTACCGAACCTATGTCGCCGTCAGCGAGACGAAGAACTACAAAGCGATGATCACGGAGATGCGAGGCTACATTCAGGAGAACTTCGCCGATCCCGACCTGTCGCTCAAGCATTTGAGCGACCGCTTTCAAATTACCGGCAAATACGCCAGCTATCTATTCAAGCAGGAATACGACATGAAGTTCGTCGATTTCCTCGTACAGCTTCGCATGCAGCATGCCGAGCAGCTGCTAGCCGATAGCGCCGATACGATCCAGAATATCGCGCTTCAAGTCGGGTATGCCAACGCCATTACGTTCGGCCGCGTGTTCAAACGAACGATCGGCGTCACGCCGGGCGACTTCCGCAAGCTCAAAATACGGCCATCCGCTCCTCTATAAGATGCGCGTTCTATCCTATAACGATGTGTTCGGGCGGTCGAGACACCGCCCGAATTCGGTTTATATCGGGAATTTGGTTCATTCGGCGCCGTGAAATCGCATAACGGCGGGCTTCGTCGCGTCGGTTTGCCCTTCGGAAACTAGTTTATTGTCGTTGCGTCATTGCGCATGACATACTGAGGCCATTCCGATGATCGGCTCCAAAATCATACGTTTGCAACCGCATTCAATCGTTGCCGGATTCGGAATCCATTCAACAACACAAAGGGGTTGGAACCATGGTTCAAAAGAGGCGACATGCAAGCTTCAAGAAACGAACCGGTCAATTGGTCGCGCTATCTATCGCAGGCTCGGTATTGCTAGCGGCCTGCAGCAGCAACAACGCGGATAACGGCGGGAGCGCTTCCGCTACCGCGTCCGCCGGCTCCTCCGCCAAGACCAAGGCGGCCACGCTTAAAGTCGAAGTGTTCGATCGCGGCAACTCTCCCACCGGTTCTTCGATTACCAAAAATTATCTCACCACGTTCGTTCAGGACAACTTCGGTACGCCGAACAACATTAACGTACAATACGTCCCGGTTCCTCGCTCCGAAGAAGTCAATAAGCTCAACGTGCTCATGGCGAGCGGCACCGACGTACCCGACGTCGTGTTCACGTACGATACGCCGACGTTCAACCGCTATGCCCAACAAGGCGGCTTGACCGATCTCGGCGAGCTGCTGGACCAGTACGGTCCGAACCTCAAAAACTTTTTGGGAGAAGATACGTTAGCGTACGGCCAGTACGACGGCAAACTATACGCGCTGCCCGCCAGACGGTCGCATCTGGGCAAGTACGCTTCCTTCATCCGTCAAGACTGGCTCGATAAGCTGAGTCTGCCGATGCCGCAAACGACGGATGAATTGTATGCCACGCTGAAGGCGTTTAAAGACAAAGACCCCGGTCAAACCGGAGGCAAAGTCATTCCGCTCGGCATGTCGATCGCGCCGGCCCAATATGAGCCGCTCATCTGGTCGTTCATCAAGCCGACGTCCGAGGAACAACGCTATACGTTAACCCAGCAGTTAGGCTCGAACGACTTTCCGACGCTGCTGCCGGGCTTCAAGGACGCCTTGCAATTCATGAACAAGCTGTACAACGAAAAGCTGATCAGCCCGGACTTCGGACTCGACAAAGACAAGACGAAGCTGAGTCAGAACGTCTCCAGCGGACTCGTCGGCTTCTTCAGCGAGGATGATATGAACCCGTTCTACGCCGACGGCCTCTACGCGACCCTGCAAAAAAACATGCCGGATGCGAAGCTCGCCGCGGTCGACGTATATACGAACGAAGAAGGCAAACATCCGAAGCCGGAATATACGCCGATCGGCATGTACCTCATGATTCCGAAGTCCAGCAAGAATGCGGTCGAAGCGATCAAATACCTCGACTGGATGGCTTCCGGCGACAATCTATTCAAGATGCAGAACGGCGTGGAAGGCGAAAACTACACGTTAAAAGACGGGACTCCAGTCATGAATACGAACGCGGCCGAGGAAATCAAGAACCGCCTTTACAACCAAGGCGATATGGCGATTATCTCCAACGGCAAGCAGCTCGGCGACGCGGACAAGAACATCGAGGCCTACGTCGTAGGCATGCCGCAGCCATATCAGGAAGAGACGCGCAAGGCGTTGACGATATCCCGCTCGGATACGTTCAAGCCGGTGCGGTTCGACAAGCCGATCGAAGCGGAAGCGAAATACGGCACCACGCTGCAAGACAAGTTCAAAGAAATCATCGTCAAGACGGCGATGGTGAAGCCCGAGCAATTCGACGGCACGTACGAATCGATGATGAAGGATTATCTGTCAAGCGGCGGACAGGCGATTCTCGATGAGCGCACGGCAGCCTACAAGGCGATGAAGTAAGTAAAACCGGCTTCGCCGTCCTCAGAAGAGGGCGAGAACCCCGCGTTCGAGGAGGAGCCCCCATGCTCCTCCTTGGGCGCAACCGCAGGATGAAGGAGGCTAACCGCCTTGAACGCATTCGGATACTTACGCAGATATTGGCAATTGTACGCGCTGCTGGTCTTTCCCCTGCTTTATTTCATCATTTTCAAATACGGACCGATGTACGGCATCGTGATCGCGTTCAAGGACTTTAACTTCTTCCAAGGCATCAACGGGAGCAAATGGATCGGACTCGACGCCTTCCGCGAAGTGTTCGCGATGGGCGACTTCTATAAGACGCTGCGCAATACGATCATGCTCAACTTCCTCGACTTGCTCGTCTCGTTCCCGGCTCCGCTTATCGTCGCCATCATGCTCTATGAATTAAAGTCGGCCTGGTTCAAGAAGCTGTCCCAGACGATCCTGTACATCCCGCACTTCATCTCTTGGGTCATCATCGGAGGCATCGTATACCAGGTTTTCGGCACGCAATCCGGCATGATCAACAACATCATTACCTCCTTGGGCTTCGAGGCGGTTCCGTTCCTGACCAACAAGGCG
Organism: Cohnella nanjingensis; assembly: GCF_014212125.1. Lineage (GTDB taxonomy): Bacteria > Bacillota > Bacilli > Paenibacillales > Paenibacillaceae > Cohnella > Cohnella nanjingensis. Next base: position 147,442 of record NZ_JACJVP010000005.1, on the reverse strand, counting down.
GACTGGCTGGTCACGTATCTGATCGTCGGCGTCTGGCAAAGCGCGGGGTGGGGGACGATTATTTATTTGGCCGCGCTCACGGGGATCAACCGGGAGTTGTTCGAAGCGGCGGACGTGGACGGCGCGGGCAGGGTCAGGAAAATATGGAGCATCACGCTGCCGAGTCTGAAGCCCACCATCGTAACGCTGCTCATCATCAGTCTGGGCAACATGATCGCCATCGGCTTCGAACGTCCCTACGTCATCGGCAATACCGCGGTCCGCGAATACTCCGACGTGCTGAGCACGTTCGTTTACCGTGTCGGCATTGAATCCGGCCAATACACCTTAGCTACGGTAGTCGGTCTGTTTCAGGCCGTCGTCGGGCTCCTATTCGTGCTTGGCGCCAACTACGCCTCCAAGAAACTGGCGGATCAAAGCATTCTGTAGTCGACCGACGCTTCGGCATCGAATATTGGAAAGGAGCATCAGACATGAAAGCTCGCCGTGACGGCCGCATCTTCGACGCGGTCAATTTGATCGCTCTATTGTTATTCGTGCTCGTATGTCTGGCTCCGTTTCTTCACATCATCTCGATCTCGCTCAGCTCGTCCCGTTCGATCATGTCCGGCGAAGTCAGTCTCTTCCCGATCGAGATTAAATGGGACTCGTATAAGCAGGTCATTTCGGACGCTTCCATGATCCGCTCGCTTGGTTTCACGATTCTGCTCACCGTCCTGTTCACGGCGCTGTGCATCCTGATGACGATCGCCGCGGCGTATCCGCTGTCCAAGCGGAATATGAAGGGCCGGAAGCTGTTCATGTTCGTCATTATGATCACGATGTTCTTCAGCGGGGGCATCATTCCGGAATATATTCTGGTGCGTAACCTGCATCTGCTCGACTCCATCTGGGCGCTCGTGCTGCCCGGCCTGATCAGTCCGTTCTATCTCATCATTCTCATCACCTTCTTCCAGAACGTCCCCGACAGTCTGGAAGAATCGGCGGAGATCGACGGCAGCTCGCACTTTCGGACGCTTGTCAGCATCATCATCCCTCTGTCCATGCCGGTGCTGGCGACGCTCAGCCTGTTCTACGCCGTCGGACGATGGAACGGCTTCACCGACACGCTCATGTACATTACAAGTCCGGAGATGTATCCGCTGCAGCTGAAGCTCTATCAGCTCGTTCAGAACAACATGATAAGCGAGCTTCTGCAGATGGAGGGCGCTTCGGGTCATGCCGCGCTGCAGCCCGAGAGCTTGAAGGCCGCCAGCGTTATTTTCGCTACCGTGCCGATCTTGATCGTCTACCCGTGGCTCCAGCGTTACTTCGTTAGCGGCGTCATGTTAGGGGCGGTTAAAGGCTAAGCAGCCTTCAAGATTGAGGAAGCGGAACATCGCAGAGAGGATGGATGAGGATGTACGAGAAGCTGATCGCCGTTAACGATTATTGGACGGCTGACGGAATCGGGAACCAGGTGATGGACGCAAGCAGCCGATTCTTCGGAGGCATAGCGGACCCGGAGACCGGCGTAGCTTGGCCAAGCCATACGGGAACGGTGACGGTCATGACGCAATGGGCATGCGCGCTCGTCGCCCCCGACTCACGCTATTATCACGGCATAGAGCTGCTGAAGCGACTGGAGCTCTCCGTCTTGTTCATGCTCCGCGCGCAGCATGAAGACGGCACGATCTCTCCCGGCTGGACGAATATGCATTCGCCGCCGGACACGGCGTTCGTCGTCGTTGGACTGGCGCAGGCGCTCGAGCTGCTCGACCGCCACGGCTGGGAGCCCCTTGACCGCGTCAGAGCGGACCTCCGGCTGTTCCTGGAACGGACGGCGCCAGCGCTGTTAACCGGCGGCTGCCATACCCCGAACCACCGGTGGGTGTTGTCCGCGGCGCTAGGCTTCCTCTTCCGGCTGACCGGATCGCCTGAATTGAAGGCAAGAGCGGAGCAATGGCTCGCGGAAGGCATGGATTGCACCCCGGATGGCGAATGGACCGAGCGAAGCAACGGCATTTACAACGGCGTCAGCGACGTCATGCTCGCGCACGCGGCGGACCTGCTCGATCGCCCCGAGTTGCTGGAGCCGGTTCGCCGCAATCTGCGTATGATGGCTTATTTGATTCACCCTGACGGGGAAGTGGTCACGGATTATTCCGGCCGCCAGGATTTCGGTCATACTCATGACATGGCCAGCTACTTGCTCGTCAGCAAGCTGATGACGCATCGGGATCGCGATCCGCTGTTCGCCGCCCTGGCCGAGCTTGCCGGCCAGTCGCTCCATCACCCCGGCGCCGCGCCTAACCATACGTTGCTTGGCTGTCTGCTCCGCCCCGAGCTGCTGGAGACTGCCGTCGCGCCGGGCGAACTGCCGGTCGAATACCGGGTCGTCCTGAACGGCGGCTTCCCGCGCGAGCGTCATCTAGCGTCCATGGCGGACGCCGGCCACGGAGGCCGGATCTATCACAGCCGGCTTCATCCCGAATTCGGCGCTCCCGTCGCGCGGGAACGAGCCGGCAGATCAAGCGCTACCGTCATGACCGAGACGCAATCGTTCTTCGCGCTGCGCCATGGGGCCGCGCGTTTGCTCGCCGTTCGGATCGGCTCGAACTTCGAGCCGGGATTCGTTCGGATGAACGCATTGGAGACGTTCGAGGACGGCTATAGGCTGCACGGCACGGAATCCAAGGGCTACTACGGTCCCGTTCCCGCGGACAAGCTGCCGGCGACAGCCGGCGAAGACGTCAGCCCATGGTACCTGCTTCCGCACCATTTGCGCGAAGCGACGCATCTGCAGGAGAACCGAGTCGACGTGGAGTTGACCCGCAGGGACGACGGTTGGCGCTTGCGCGTGCATTGCCGGATGCCGGATCCGGTATTGACGCAGCTGACGTTCGTATTCGGCGTCGACGGGACGCTCAAAGGCGGCGGATTGGAATCTGCTGAGGCCTCCGCGGAGAAGTCGGCGGGCAGGCCGTCGGCGGCACGTTCGCAGTTTTGGACCAAAGGCAAGATCCGCTACGCGGTCGGGGGCGACTGGATCGAGGTGGACGGCGGAGCGCACGAGCATAAGGCTCGGACGCTCCGTAACGCCCCGCTCCCGCCGGACTGTCAGACCTTGATCGTCAATCTGCTGACGCCGTACGACCGGACGTTCGACATCCGGCTGTCGCAGTCGGACCAACGAGGAGGAAGCAGCCGTTGACCGTCTATATGGAACCCCGCGACAGCGCGCGATACGCGTTCGGGGACGATGACCGCCGCATCCTGGAGCTGCTCTCGGGTCGCTATGTCGGCGCCAATCCGCCCGTTCCGTTCGCGTTGCGAGCCTTCTCCAAGGCCGGCGTGCTCCAAACCTCCGAGGGCCTGTACGACATGGACCTGTCGGAACGGCTGCCGCAAGCGACTATCGGCGACTATGCCTATCTGTTCGGTCTCGTGTGGAGCGATGGAGAGCGAGCGATCGACGGCCTGGTAGAGCCTTTCGGTCCGACAAGGCTTTACCTGAATGCAGAGCAGTTGTACCGGTCAAGCGCGGTGGACGAGATGAAACCGGATGCGCGAATCGTCGTTCCGCTCCTATTCCGCAGGGGCTGGAACGAGCTGCTGATCGAGGTAAGGCGGACTGCCGCGGGCTTCGGCTGCCGATTCGGAGCCGACGAGGCGAAGGTCCGCATCCTGAACGTGCTGTCTCCTTTCGCGGATCGATCCGGCAGCGCGGGCTGGGTCTTCTCTCAGGCTACCCGGTCTGCGTTATTCGGCTCTAACGGACAGTTTCCGGATGGGAGACGGACGGAAGAGGACAGCGGCTTGACTTGGCTGCCGCAGACCCGGTGGTCGGCGGAGAGGCAGGCGCTGCCGAACATGGAACGGCTCTACGGCCGTCCCGATCGCGCGGTTGCCGCTTACGGTTGGACGCGATTGGAGACGGCGCGTCCGGCATCCATCGTGCTCCGAGGCGAAGCCCACGGGCCGACCTCCATCTGGCTGAACGAGCGGCTCGTCGTCGACCTGGCGGAAGCCGGCACCTTCCGAACGTCGCCCTTGACCGTCTCCGGCTCCGCTCAGTTGCTTGTACGCACGATCAACGGATCGAAGGGCTGGGGCTTCGATCTTGAGGCCTTCGAAGGCGAGCGCCCCCGCCCCTTCCTCCCTCCGGCGCAGGTGCACGGCTATCAAGGCGTTTGGCTGTATTCCGGTCCCGTCGCCTCCGATGCCGATCTTAGCCCCGCCTCCGTCTGCTCGCTGTCATCGTTGCTGCCCTCCGTCAATACGCTGGGGAGTCCCGATGGGTACGCCTACTGGACGGTGGATATGCCGCAGACGCGCGTACGACCTTTTTATGAGAACGCGATGCTGAGCAACAAGTGGACGACCGGAGCCTCCACGAACTACGGGCGCTGGGATTATCCGCTCGGCGTGACGATGTACGGACTGCTTAGGTCCGCTCGGACGTTGAAACGACGCGAGCTGTCCGATTACGCGTTAAGCCATATCCGCAGTTGCGCCGACATGTATGCGTACGCTTTGTGGGATCGGGACGAATACGGCTTCCCTTCCGTCAATCAGCAGCTCGTCATGATGCGAATGCTGGACAATTGCGGCTCGTTCGGCTCCGCTATGCTCGAAGCGCATGCAGAGACGGGCGATGAAGGTTTCCTGCGCATCGCCGGCGACATTGCGGAATTTATGCTTCGCAAGCTGGAACGCAGGGGCGACGGAGCTTTCTACCGTCAAAGCCCCGGCGAATATTTCGATGACACGATGTGGGCGGACGATCTGTACATGAGCGCTCCTTTCCTGTCCCGTTATACCGCCTCAACCGGCTCTCAAGAAGCGATCGATGAGGCGGCGAAGCAATTCTTGCTGTTCCGACGCTACTTGTTCATGGAAGATCAGCGCATCATGTCTCACGTATTTGACTTCAAATACGGTCAGCCGACACGCATCCCATGGGGGCGCGGCAACGGCTGGGTGCTGTTCTCGCTGACGGAGCTGCTGGAGAAGCTGCCTAGCGAACACCCCGATCGCGAGAGACTGCTCGACTTCTTCAATCGCATGTGCGCGGGGGTACTCGCCTTGCAGGGCGAATCGGGCTTGTGGCGTCAAGTGCTGAACGAGCCCGAAGCGTACGAGGAAGCTTCGTGCACCGCTATGTTCGCCTACGCCTTCGCTCGCGGCGTCCGCTACGGCTGGCTGGACAACGGGGACGGCAACAGTGACGCTGCATCCTATGCGGCAGCGGCAGTCAAAGCTTGGCGCGGCTTGACCACCGTCGCGATCGACCGCCAAGGCAATGTCCACGGCGTATGCAGCGGCTCGCGCTACTCTTACTCGCCGGACTACTACATGTACGACCTGCGTACCGTCGTTAACGACAACCACGGCATCGGCATCATGATGCTGGCAGGCGTCGAGATCAGCTTGCTGAAGTCCTCGGAGGCCTGCAACGGCTGATGTTCGTCGCATCGGGCGAAGTCGCATCGATACGCTGCGGCTGAAGGAATGGCGCAACAGAGGCGCATACAGCAACCGGAGCCTGCATATTCGCAGGCTCCGGTTTATTTGTTGACTCATCGTCGCCTGGATATCCGCCCCGAGCCGCCGAAGCTCGTTCGGGGCTTCGTCGACTTGCGGGGCTTGATCCAGGAGGAGCCGGACTTGCTCGAAGAGTCCCCATCCTTGTTCCGGGTGATGCTCCCGCCGGAGCCGCTCGAACCGGATGTGGACGGCGGTTTCTTGTTGAACAGGCCGCCCGAACCGACGTCCGAGCCGCTCTGCGTCTTGCCGCGCTTGAAGATCGAGCCTTTCTTGTTGACCGTCATCGGCGGCGCGGACTTCAGATCGTTGTCCGTCGGCGCGCGGTACTTGCCGGTAGCCGGCGGCGGATACGCCTTCTGGCTGCCGTAGCCGCGATAGTCGCCGTAATACCCGCCGGGCCGCGACATATCGAATAGATTGCCGATCAGGCTGGCGAGCAGGTAGCCTTCCAGGAACGAAGGGCTGTAGTTCTGACGGACGTACTCCTTGCTGTCCACTTCGACCAGCGAGTCTTCCGGCTTCTGCTCGTCCTTCTGGACGTGAATAATCTGGTCTGGGTAGACCAAGAACATATGGTCCGGATCTTCCTTGGAGAGCTGGTCAGGCTTCTTCTGGACGACCAGTCCTTTGGCGACCTCCTGGACGGTCTCTCCCGCCGCGCGGTAGACATAGGAGGTCTGGCTGCCGTTCTGGCTGACCGACTCGAGCGGATACGTCTCCTTGACGTTGATGCTGCTTCCGCAAGCGGAGAGCAGCGTCACGATCAAGCTGAGGACGACCGCCAGATGAAGCGCCGACCCCCAGCGGCGAAGACGCGGGCTCATCAGACGTTACCTCTCAGCCACTCGACGTCCGCGGGGAGGATCTGCTCCCCTTCGTACAGCATGAAGCGCCCGTCCTGCCATTCGATCCGCAGCAGCTTCCGCCCGTCCGACTGGAACTGCCAGACGTACAGCTCGCCGCCGGACGACGTGAACGGCGTCTGTCCCGCTTCCGCGATCCGCGACGCATATTGCTCCTCCAGATGGTAGTCGATCCCGTCCAGCTCGATATGCGCCGGCACTTCGTCCATCGAATCGAGCCGCCCGTCGATGGCGCTATAGAGCGCGAACTCCGACTGCATTCGCTCCTCGATCGACAGGTAGCGGATGTCCGCCCCGTCCCGCAGCGACAGCCAGACGGCATTCCGGTTCACCGGCTTCGTCCGCCCGACGACCTGGTAGGTGACGAGCGACACTTCGCACACGTCTCCCGGACCCAGGGTGAGCACGCTGCGCTCCGCCTTGAGCGGCTCGGGTTTCTTTAATATGTTTTTGACGCGCTGAAACAAGCTCATGTCCGTCCTCCTCCTAGCCGCGGCGTCTTACAGGCACGCCCCAATGATCAGTGCGCCAACCAAGTGCAGCGAGCCGGCGACCAATCCGTGCCCGACCAGCCCTTGCTTGACTCCTTCGTCCAGCCGCAGATCCGCGATCTTCCGGAACGCGGCTTCTACGATCCACTCCAGAATGAACAAGATGACGAAAGAAATGATGGAGACGAGCAGCGCCTCCCCCAGATCGTTGGAGGTGACGATGGAGCGGCTGAAAATATAGCCTTGCGCCAGCAGCTTCAGCACGAAGCGGACGGCCACGGCGGTATTGCCCCGCTTCATCTCCTCCATGTCCTTGTACTTCGTGAACATCGCATCGATACCCATCAGCACGAACAGCAGCACCCCGCCGGCGGCGGTCCACAGCAGCGTGCCTGCGATCTGGTCCCAACTCAACGTGAACGTCTCTCCTCTCGGACGATCCGCCGTCTGCGCGCGGGATCGCCCCTTAACTAGAACAAAAACGGCTTCGCCGTCCTCGAAAGAGGGCGAACCCGTTAGGAAACGGAGCCGATAGCAGGGCGGGGCCACGTGCCTAGACCTCCCTGAATCCAAGTAAAAACGGTTTCGCCGTCCTTGAAAGAGGGCGAATCGTTTTTATCGGAGACCATTTAGAAATGGATAAGCGTAGAACTCATCCATTCTAAATGGTGGAAAAAGGAAACCCCGCGACGGGGTTCTCCTTTTTCGTTAACGGCTTTAATTTTCGTACTTTTTGAGCAGCGCCGCAAGCTCGTCTTCGACTTCCTTGTTCTTGCCGAGGGCAGCGAACTCGTCGTCCAGCGATTTGCCCTTGGCGCCGCTCAGTTCCTCGGTCGCCTCCGCGTGGGCTTCCATCTGGCGAACCTTCTCCTCCATCCGGCTCAGACCGGATATCGCGGTGTCGGCGCCGAATCCCGCCATCGCCTTGTTGATGCCGGCTTGCGCCTTCGCGGCGTTCGCGCGGGCGACGAGCGTCTCGCGGCGGTTCTTCAGATCGGTGAACTGCTTGCGCATCTCGTCGAGCTTCAGGCGCAGATTGTCTGCGGATTGCTTGTTCTGGTCGTAGCTGGCTTTGTACTCGGCCGCTTTCTGCTCCGAAGCCTTCTTCTCTTCCAGCGCCCGGCGGGCGAGTTCGATGTTCTTCGCTTGGGCGGCGATGTTGGCTTGCTCCTCGCGCTTGGCGACGAGAGCCGATTGCTCCTCATACAGCTGCTTGAAGCGTTTCTCCAGGGCGATCTGCGCGGCAACCGCCTTCTCCGCGTCCTCCAGATCCTCTTGCATGTCGCGTAAATATTGATCGGTCATCTTGACCGGATCTTCCGCTTTCTCGATGAGAGCATATACGTTCGACAACGTCAGATCGCGCAATCGTTTGAAAATGGACATTTACACGAATCCTCCTCGTGGCCTGTTATTCGTTCGGCCTTATGTAACGATAATACGCGGACGGCGCGCCGGAGTTTCAATTTCGTTTCTCCCGATTTGTTAAAATTTCGTGAAGCGATCGCGCGCCGCCATCTGCGCGGCTTATTGTTTGTGGAACGGGGACAAAAAAACCGCCGCAGCCCGAGCGGGCCGCGGCGATGCGCGAATCAATCTCCGATGTGGTACGGCGTCCGCAGATACGTCGGCAGCGGCTGGCTCTTGGCCGAATCCCGGGCATCCTGCTCTCTCGCGGCCGCATCGTCGCTGCCGGGCAGCTCGTCGAACCAGGTCGCGTCCGGCGCGCAGTCGACCGTCAGGAACTTGCCCGTCTCGTCTTCGAGCGACGGATGGTATTTGAGATACGCTTTGCCTCCGTCGACGGCCAGCAGGTCGATCATGCCGGAGCTGTGGCTCATCGACAGGCGAACCCGCTTGCCCAGGCCGGTCGTCCGCGCCTTGGCGCTCTCCACGAGGCGGTAGGCCCGCTCCAGCGGCACCGCGAACGATTGGCGGCCGTCTACCGGGCGGTTCAGGAAGAAGTAATAGGGCGTGACTCCCGCTTCGGTCAAACGTTCGAGCAGCGAGGCCAGCACCTCCGAGTCGTCGTTGATCCCGCCCAGGATCGGCGTGCGGTTGACGACGACGGCGCCCGCGGCCTGCAGCGATTGGAAGCCCTTGACGGACTCGGGCGTCAGCTCGCGGGGATGGTGGACATGCGCCATGACGTAGATGCGCTTGGCCGGCGTAGAATGCGTCTGGATGAGTTCGAGCAGGCCCTCGTCCTCGTAGATGCGCATCGGATTGATCACCGGGATCTTGGAGCTGAGCCGGATGATCCCCACATGCTGGATCTCGCGTAGGCGTTCGATCACGGTGCGCAGCTTGGAGGTCGGCAGATTCAGGCTGTCTCCGCCGGCGAGCACGACCTGGCGAATCTCCGGATGCTGCGTGATGTACGCAAGCGCGGGCTCGATGCCTTCCTTGGCTTCGGTCTCCGGCACCATGAGAAAGGCGGTCGTCCGGTACTGGTGACGGTAACCTTGCGCGAGATAGTCGTTCTCTTCGTCGGAGATGCACCAGATGCCGCGGGACGGGGCCGCCGCTTCGGCGGCGGGCGTCACAAGCTTGCGAAGCGGGTCGTTCGCGTCGTTCCAATCGATAAGACCGTGGTAATACGTATTGTCAGGATAAAGGACGGGAGCGTCAGGTTGCGAGTTGATGGATGGTTCGTTCATCGCCAACGTAATTCCTCCTTTTCCACGGCGGTTCGGCCGGCGTTCTTCGCAGGGGACGACAAAAGACCCCCGAGGAGACGGCAGAACGGATCGCGCTTAGCCAGACAGGGGTCTCCAAAGACGCAAAAAGACCCTCGATAGGGTCAATTAAGTCGAAGTAAGTATGTGCATTGACCCATCCACTGCTGACGAGGTTAGCTGACGGGCTCGGGTAGATGGTACCCTATGACGGTGCCTTGAATGGCATCACGCGTCGATTCGCCCCAATTGATCGGTTCCCCCGCTTCCCGGCGAGATGCCGGAAATTAAGCGTATATACAGTTTATACCCTTTACCCGCCATCCGTCAAACGGAAAGCGCCCATTTTCCATCAAGTGACAGAAAATGGGCGCTTCGCGGCCCGCCCGATACAGGGAGAGCCTGGCGTTCGATTAGTATTGCAGTTCCGGATACAGCGGATATTGCGCGGTCAGATCGCGCACCATCTTGCGGGCTTCGTCCAGCTTGGCTTCGTCTTGCGGGTTCTTCAGCGTGAGGGCGATGACCTTGCCGATCGTCTTCATCGCGTCGACGCCCATGCCGCGGGAAGTGACCGCCGGCGTGCCGATGCGGACGCCGCTCGTGATGAACGGGCTCGTCGGGTCGAACGGGATCGCGTTCTTGTTGACCGTGATGCCGACCGAGTCGAGCACGTGCTCCGCGTCCTTGCCGTTAATGTTCAGATTGCGCGTGTCCACCAGCATCAGGTGGTTGTCGGTGCCGCCGGAGACGAGGTTCAGTCCTTCCGCGGTCAGCGTGTCCGCGAGCGCCTTCGCGTTCGAGACGACGTTGGCGGCATAGTCCTTGAAGGACGGCTGCAGCGCTTCGCCGAGCGCGACGGCCTTGGCCGCGATGATGTGCATCAGCGGTCCGCCTTGGGTGCCCGGGAAGACCGCTTTGTCGATCGCGGCCGCCCATGGCTTGCGGCAGAGGATCAAGCCGCCGCGAGGACCGCGCAGCGTCTTGTGCGTCGTCGTCGTGACGAAGTGCGCGTGCGGCACCGGAGACGGATGCTGGCCGCCGGCGACGAGGCCCGCGATGTGCGCCATGTCGACCATGAGCAGCGCGCCTACGTCCTGGGCGATCTGACCGAGCGCTTCGAAGTCGATCGTGCGCGGATAGGCGCTGGCGCCCGCTACGATCAGACGGGGACGATGCTTGAACGCCGCTTTGCGGACTTCATCGTAGTTGATCGTGAAGGTCTGCTCGTCGACGCCGTAGGCGACGAAGTTGTAGAGCAAGCCGGAAGCGTTGACCGGGCTGCCGTGCGTCAAGTGGCCGCCGTGCGCCAGATTCATGCCGAGCACCGTGTCGCCCGGCTTCAGGACGGCGAGGTAGACGGCCAGGTTCGCTTGCGCGCCGGAGTGCGGCTGCACGTTCGCGTGCTCCGCGCCGAACAGTTCCTTCGCGCGGTTGCGCGCGATCTCTTCGGGAATGTCGACATACTCGCAGCCGCCGTAGTAGCGCTTGCCCGGGTAGCCTTCCGCGTATTTGTTCGTCAGGACGGTGCCCATCGCTTCGAGCACGGCTTCGCTGACGATGTTCTCGGAAGCGATCAGCTCCAGGTTGTCGCGCTGGCGGGTCAGCTCCAGGTTCATGGCTTTGACGATCTCAGGGTCTTGATTGCGCAGATGTGCGGTCATCGGAATCCTCCTCAAGGTATAAGTTCATAGGGTTAATCGCATGTATTCGAATGCCGGTCTTCCTCCGGAGGCAGCGCGTATACCGCACGTTCTCCGCCGATCAGCTTCGGCCGGGCGTACGCCATCGTCACGCGGGCCTCGCCGACCCAGCGGACGCTCGGCCGCACGGGCACGGCGATCGGCCGCAGATGCATGCCGATCAGCGTCTCGCCGATATCGAGGCCCGCGTCGGCCTGCACGGCCTCGACGAGGCAGGGGTCGCTCAGACGGCGATACGCATAGGCGGCCATCGAGCCGCCGGCCTTCGGCATCGGTACCGCCGAGACGACCGTCCAGCCTTTCGCAGCCGCCAGCGCCCTCTCCGTCACCAGCGCGCGGTTCAGATGTTCGCAGCATTGCCAGACGGCGTGAAAGCCGACCCGAAGGCGTACGCGGTCGACGCCCGCATAGATGTCGCGGGCGACGGATTCCGCGCCGGACGTGCCGATGCGGCGGCCTTGCACCTCGCTCGTGCTGACGCCGAAGACGATCGTCTGCCCTGCGGCGAGGCGTCCGGCTTGAACGAGCTCGCCGAGCGCTTGCTCGACTTGGTCCGCGATCGAGGCCGGTGCGGACTCGCCGGTCCGCTGTTGTTCGGTATGCGTCATGCGCGCTTCTCCTCCCGGCAGTCTAAACTAGTTAAGCTAGTTAAGGGTGAAGGGAATATTGCTGCTCCAATGCTTTTACCTTACCCAATCGCCCAAGGTGGCGTTCTCCGGCAGAGAACGGCGTATCCAGCCAGACGCGGACGATCTCCTCCGCGAGCCCCGGGCCGACGACGCGTTCGCCCATCGCGAGCACGTTCGTGTCGTTGTGTTCGCGGGTCGCCTTCGCCGAAAACAGATCGTGCACGAGCGCGCAGCGGATGCCCGGCGTCTTGTTGGCGGCGATCGACATGCCGATGCCGGTGCCGCAGATCAGGATGCCCCGCTCCGCTTCGCCGCTGACGACCTTGTCGCATACGGGAACCGCATAGTCCGGGTAATCGACCGAATCCGCGCAGTTGCAGCCTACGTCGATGATCTCGTGGCCTTGCGCTTTCAGGAACGGAACGATGACGTCTTTCAGGCGGTAACCCGCGTGATCGGCGCCGATTGCGATTTTCATGCCTCGAATGTCCCCCTTCGTCGCGATTCGGCCGTGCGCCTTGGCTTCCGCAGCCGGCGAATCGTCTTCGACGACCGGCGGCCCTTTCCTGCGGAAAAAGGGGCTCTGCCGTCGCCTTTGGTCAGATGTATTATACCTAATTTGCTGCAAAAAGACGAAAAAGAGCACACGTGCGGATGCACGCTGCTCTTTGCCCAGGCGACCGGCCGTCATTCCGGTGCTCCACTGTGGTTAACCCCACTTGTGTCGCCAGTTACACCGGAACTGCAACTTGTAGCTTCATCATACCGAACGCGCCGGACAAAAGTCAATGGTTTTCGGGATTGCGAAAAGCCCGTTCCAGCGCTTCGCGAATCTCCTCGGCGCAAGCCTCGTAAGCTTCGAGCGGTCCGCCGAAAGGGTCCGCGATATCGAAGCTCGGCAGCCGCCGCTCCAGTTCCTGGAGCTTCGCCCGGTCCGCATCGGAGAGCGGCTTGCCCAGGACGTGCTGCATCTGCCATTCCGTATAGATCCGCTCCGCCTCCGCGATGTCTTCCATCACGGGATGATCGCGGTAAGAGAATTCCATCAGGGTATGCGTCTTGGACAGGGCATCGGGGTACCGTTCGACGATCGCCCGCTTGTGCGAGCCGGTCATCGTCAGGATCACGTCCGCCCAAGCGACCTCGCTGCCGGTGAGCGGCGTGGCGTGTCCCGGCAGGGCCACGTTCCGCTGGCGCAGCGTCTTCGCCGCATGCGAAGAGATCGGCATGCCCGAAGCGGCGGCTACACCCGCGGAGCGAACCTCGAGCGGCAGGCCGTCCCGGGCCGCTTGCGCGCGGAGCATCGCCTCGGCCATCGGACTCCGGCACGTATTGCCCGTGCAGACTAGCAGAATGCGTTGCATAAGCGTTCTCCTCCCCTACGCAGACGTCAATTCATGGTGAATTAGTTATATCAGAAAGAGGAGGCCGAACGCAAACAGGATCACGCCGCCGCACGCTTCGCCATAACCGCCCAGCGACCGGCTCACGCGCCGTCCGAGCATCAGGCCGAACACGCTCATCACCCCGCCGAAAAACCCGAACATCATCACCGTCAGCAGCATATGCGCCGAGAACATGCCGAGCGATACGCCGACGGAGAACGCGTCCACGCTGACGCTGAGCGCGAACACGAGCATCCCCCAGAGCGTGCGGTGGTTGAAGGAAGCCACCGACTCGCCGCGCAGCGCGCTGTAGACCATATGTCCGCCCAGCAGCAGCAACAGTCCCCCTGCAGCCGACGTCGCCACGCCCCCGAGCAGCACGCTGACGTACTGACCGGTGAACATGCCGGCCAGCGGCATCAGCACATGGAAGAGCGCGATCATCGAACTGAGCTTGAGCACGTCCAGCTTCCGGACGCCCCTCAGACCGATCCCAACGCCAAGCGAGAAAGCATCCATCCCCAGCGCGACCGCCATAATGACGATCGTAAGCATATGTCCCGCAGCGACGTGCCACTCCATGGCTCTTCCCCCTTCGTCCCGCGAGCAACCTGTCCCGGGCCTTGCGCTAAGACCAACATATGCGGACAAGGGCTCGATCATGTCTCTGCGGGGAGGCCGTTGGGTGTGGGCGCCAGGTTGGCGGCAGATCGGAGGACGGGGAGAAGGAGCATGCAAGGAGACCTGTGGGCGTTGGGCGCTGGTGGTGGTGGGGCTGGTGGTGGGGGGCTGGTGGTGGGGGGCTGGTGGTGATCGGCTATTGGTGGTGGGGGGCTGTTGGTGGTGGTTGCTGTTGGTGGTGGTTGCTGTTGGTGGTGCTTGCTTTTGGTGGGGCTAGTGGTGATGCTGTTGGTGGGGCTGGTGGTGATGCTGGTGGTGATGCTGTTGGTGGGGCTGGTGGTGATGGGCTGGTGGTGATGGGCTATTGGTGGTGGGGGGCTGTTGGTGGTGGTTGCTGTTGGTGGTGCTGTTGGTGTGGTAGTGTTTTGGGGGTTCGCGGTCAACGGTTGGTGGTTGCGCGGCGGGTCGGGCGGTACCTCCCGCACCTCCCTCTCCCCCCATTTCGCTGTTCCGCCAATAAGCTGCATTTGTACAACAAATTCAAGCCGGAATCGCTTAAAAAGAGGAATTAGTTGCATTTGTACATCTAATTTAAGGAAAAACTCGGTTTTACTCAAAATGCGTCCCAATAAGATGTACTTTTACAACTCAACCTGCCGGAACGCGGTTGTCAGGCTGAATTAGTTGTACGTTTACAACTAATCGCCCCGGTAGGTAGCCTCAAAGAAGACGCGGCCTCCCTCTACACACCTTCGGCACGGGGACGGAACGGCGCTGCGTCGCTATGGACACTCAAGCCGTTCAATCCCCTTCGCCCGGTTCGCCTCATGCTTGAAGCACGTGGCCGCCAGCCGCCTTGCGCAGACGGTTCATGAGCGCCGCGCCGATGCCGTCCTCGGGATAGCCTTCGGCGACAATGTAGCCGAGGCCCCGATCGTCGCACTCCCGCAGCGCCGCATACAGCGTCTGCGCCGCCTCGCCGGGCTCGGCCCGGCTGCCGAGGACGAGCACAGCGTCCGCGCGGTAGTCGCCCGCATGCTCCGCGCAGGCCAGGATGCCGACGCTGAGCCCGCGCGCGCGGGCCGCGTCCGCGGCGGACTGCACGGTCGCGCGCATCGGCGCGGCGTCGCCCGTCACCAGCACCATCTCGCCCTGCGGCGCGTAATGGGTATACTTCACGCCTGGCGAACGCGGTGCCGTCTCGGCAGCCGAGCCGTCGTCGGCGCCTGCAGCGCCGGCATCGCCGGAAGGCGCAACCTCTCGCGCCGCTTCGCCGACGTCGCCGACGTCACCGCTGCCGCTCTCGACGCGTACGTCCGGGCCGGCGGCCGCGCGGAGCTGCTCGGCGGTGACGCCGCCCGGACGCAGCACGTGGACGACGTCGCCCATCACGCGGACGACGGTCGATTCGAGGCCGACGCCGGTCGGCCCGCCGTCCAGCACGCCGTCGATGCGGCCGTCCAGGTCGTCCAGCACGTGCCGCGCCAGCGTAGGGCTGGGACGGCCCGAGCGGTTCGCGCTTGGCGCCGCGATCGGGCAGCCCGCCGCCGCGATCAGCCGGCGCGCCGTCTCGTGCGCGGGGACGCGCACGGCGACCGTGTCAAGCCCGGCCGTCACCCGCGGCGACACCGCGCCGGGCAGCGCCGGCAGCACGAACGTCAGCGGACCCGGCCAGAACGCCGCCATCAGCTTCCGTTCCAGCGAGGACACGCCGGCCGCCAGGCCGTCCAGGCCCGCCGCATCCGCCAGATGCACGATCAGCGGATTGTCGGACGGCCTGCCTTTGGCCGCGAAGATGCGCTCCACCGCTTCGGTGCTCCGCGCGTCTCCCCCGAGTCCGTACACGGTCTCGGTCGGGAACGCGACGACGCCGCCCGCGGCCAAGGCCGAGGCGGCTTCGATCAGGCCGGAATCCAGTCGCTCCGGCGCCCAATATTGCGTCTGTCTGTTCATCGTAGAATCCATCCTTGCCTTGCCGATAATACGACGATTATATCATAGCGGCTTAGGAGAACAACGCCCGGAGAAAGGCGAACAGCTTCTCCAGCAGCACCCACAGGAAGAACTTCGCGTGCGGCTTCTCCTGCTGCTGCGCTGCCGCTTGTTTTTCGGCGCCGCCCTGGGCCGTCTTCGCGTTCGACTTGACCGCTTGCGCTTTCGGCTGCTTGTCGCCCTTCGCGGAAGCTTGCTCGACCTTCGCCTGATCCGGGCCGGCATCCCGGTCGTCGGCTGCAGTCGCCGCCGTCAGACAGAGCGGCGGGAACAGCACGCACCACCAATTGGCCCCCTTGCCGTCGCCGAGCGTGACCCGCAGCGCTTCATATTTGCCGGCCGGGTATTCCTTGCCTTCGAACGTTTTCGTCGGGAAATCCACTTTGGCGAGCACCGTTTTGGCGGCGTAACCGGCTTTCTCTTTTTTCAGCACACGGTTAGCGGTCTTCTCGACTTCGTCCAGATGGGACTTGATCAGAGATCGCGCATCCTCGATCGTATCGGGCATCGCGCCCCAGGAATCGATCAGCCGGGCGACTTCGTCGCGCACTTGGCGCTTGACGGCTTGGTCGCGGTCGCCGTCGGAATTGGCGATAATTCGAATGCGGATCGCTTCATTGGGGATCAACGCGTCCCCTTCCGCGTCCGCGGCTGCATTGCGTACGGCGAAAGTAGAGAAACCAACGACACCGACCAGAAAAAGAAGAATAAAAGGACCATAATGGCGAAGACCACGCATCGTTCTCGCTCCTCGTGGGCACCCGTCGGCGCCGTCGATGCGTTCCGGAACGTCTTAGCCATCATTATGTCCCGTTGGGAAAACTATAAACCTCGCAATCTCGCTTTTTATTCGGCGGAAAGGGAGCTTCGGAAGAGAGTGCCTGCTATCGTGTCGGACGGGGGAGACTGAAGGGAGAAAACGGCAAAAAACCGCACCTCGAGCGCCGTTAGGCACCTCGGACGCGGTCTGGAAACAAGTCTACGGAGCGCATGGCCGATAGAAAATGCGGTTCGCTGCGGCGGACAGCGCGCAACTGCAGGTCGCCTACGGGCTCCTCTAGCGGAACGCAATGCGATCGCCTAGCATGGTTCGGCCTAGCGGCGCCAGCCGTCGCTATCGCTTGACGCTTGACGACCGCAATTCGGCCAGGGTCGCCCCGCTCGCTTCTCGGCACGCGATATCCGCAGCCCGAACTCCCTAACGGATAGCTAGCACGTGCCGATCGATGCCCGCGTAATCCCGGACGAAGCGAATCTCGCTCCAGTCTCCCGCGTCCCGCAACAGCTGCGCGGCATCCTCCGCTTGATGAATGCCGACCTCCCAGGCCACCAACCCGGGCATGGACGGGAGGCGTCCGAGCTGGGCGGCCATCCGCCGATAAGGCGCCAGCCCGTCCGGGCCGCCGTCGAGCGCGAGATGCGGCTCGTGCTCCCGCACTTCGCGCTGCAGTCCGGGCATGTCCGCCGACGGGATGTACGGCGGATTCGAGACGAGCACGTCGAACGCCCGCTCCTGTCCGGGCGCCAGGAACGGCTCCAGCAGGTCGCCCTGCACGAATGCGACCTCCGCGCCTAGACGCGCCGCGTTGGCGCGCGCGACCGCGAGCGCTTCCGGCGACAGGTCCGAAGCCGTCACCTGCCAGGACGGCCGCTCCGCGGCCAGCGTCACGGCGAGCGCCCCGCTGCCGGTGCCCACGTCCAGGGCGCGCAGCGGCCCCGTACGGCCGCCGAGCCGCTCGTCCGCGACCGCCAGCACCGCTTCGGCGAGCAGCTCCGTCTCCGGCCGCGGGATCAATACGGCGGCCGATACGTCGAATCGGCGGCCGTAGAAGTGCTGGCTGCCCGTGATGTACTGCACCGGCTCGCCCGCCGCTTTGCGAGCCAGAAGCCGGTCCCACGCTTCCCGCCGATCCGCCGGGAACGGCTCCCGCATGTCGCGAAGCAGCCGAGCCTTGTCGCGATCGAGCAGGTGCGCCAGCAGCAGCTCCGCATTGGCGTCCGCCTCGTCCACGCCCGCCTCCCGCAGCCGCAAAGCCCCTGCGCGCCATGCCTCTCCGATCGATTCCACTTTCTCCACGTTCATCTCCGCCTTCCATCTCCGCCCCGGCTATGCCATCCCTATCGATCGGATGTTCCCGGAACCGTCGCGCCCGCCGATCCGGCAATCGGCCGGATGCCTCCGTCGATCCCAGAACCGGCCGATCGCCGCGCCCTCGCGCAAACGAAAAGCGGCCAAGCCTCCCGAGGAAGGTGGCCGCCGCCCGTTGCGTCATTCAACTCATCTTCCCGCTGCGGCAGTCAGATCCGCTTCATCAAGCCATGCCTTCCCGCTCCAGCAGATCGGTCTGCTCGGCGAGGGACAGCGCATTGACGATATCGTCCATGCTGCCGTTCAGCACGGAATCGAGCTTGTGCAGCGTCAGGCCGATCCGGTGATCCGTCACGCGGCTCTGCGGGAAGTTGTACGTGCGGATCCGCTCGCTGCGGTCGCCCGTGCCGACCTTCTCGCGGCGCTCGCCGGCGTACTTCGCTTCTTCCTCCTGGATCTTGATGTCCATGATCCGGGTGCGGAGCACCTGCAGCGCCTTGGCCTTGTTGTCGTTCTGGGACTTGCCGTCCTGGCAGGTCGCGATGATGCCCGTCGGGAGGTGCGTCACGCGCACCGCGGACTTGGTCGTATTAACCGACTGGCCGCCGGCGCCGCTCGAGCAGAACGTATCGACGCGGATATCCTTGTCGAGGATCTCGATGTCCAGTTCTTCGGCTTCCGGCATGACGACGACCGTCGAGGTCGACGTATGGATGCGTCCGCCGGATTCGGTCTCGGGTACGCGCTGCACGCGGTGGGCGCCGCTCTCGAACTTCATCTTGCTGTACGCGCCCTGTCCGTTGATCGTGAAGATCACTTCCTTGAAGCCGCCGAGATCGCTCACGCTCGCTTCGAGCAGCTCCGTGCGCCACCCCTGCGCGTCCGCGTACTTCGCGTACATGCGGTACAGCTCGGCGGCGAACAGGTTCGCTTCCTCGCCGCCCGCCGCGCCCCGAATCTCGACGATCACGTTCTTGTCGTCGTTCGGGTCCTTCGGCAGCAGGAGGACGCGCACGCGCTCCTCCAGTTCGACCTTGCGCTCAGCGAGTTCCTCGATCTCCATCTTCACCATGTCGCGCATCTCGTCGTCCAGCTTCTCTTCGAGCATCGCCTTGGCGCCGCTCAATTGCTCGACGACTTGCTTATATTCCAGGTAAGCCTGATAGGCTTCCTCCAGGTCCGATTGTTCCTTCGCATACGAACGCAGACGAGACGAATCGTTCACCACGTCGGGATCGCACAGAAGCTCGCTCAGCTTCTCATATCGGTCCGCCAGCACTTGAAGACGGTCCAGCACTTCACTCAACCTCCGTATAAATCGTAATCGTCCCTCTATTATATCACATCTCCGCAACTTTTTGCGGGATATCGGCCGCGAGGGAACGTTTACGGGCTTGCCAGTTGACGAGAAAGATCCCGACGCAGATGAGCGCGCCTCCCGCGCCTACGTAGGCGTGAAGGGGCTCGCCCAGCATTCCCCAGCCGGTCAGCACGCTGAACAAAGGAGCCAGGAACAAGAACGCGCTCGTCCGCCCGGGATCGGTCTGCCGGAGCAGATAGGTCCAAGCCGAGAACTGTACGATCGAGCTGATCAGCACCAGCCAGAGCATGACGCCTGCGGAAGCAAGATTCAGCTCGAAATGCGGGTGCTCCGACAAGGCGCTCAGCACGAGCAGCACGACGCCGCCGGCCAGCATCTGGTAGCCGCTAAGCACCCACACGTCGAAGGAAGGACCCCACCGCTTCATGAGCAGCGCTGCGGTCGCGAAGAATACGGCGCCCGCGAGTCCGATGAACGTGCCCGGCTGCACGTGGAAATGGGTTCCGAACGTGCAGACGACCCCGGCCAAGCCGAGCGCGACGCCCGCCCATTGCCGCCCGCCGTAACGCGCGCCCAAGAATAGGGTGCCCAGCACGATGACGAGCAGCGGATTCACGAAGATCAGGATGGCCGATTCCCCCGAGGTGATCCATCTCATGCTGTAATAGGCGCATCCCATCACGCAGGCGGAGTTGAACGTGCCGAGCAGCGCCATTTTCCCCCACGCGCGCGCTCCGCGCGGCTTCGGCCGCTTGATCGTCGCGAGCGCCATGATCCCGCCCGCCAAGACGAAGCGTATACCCATCAGGAGAAAGGGCGACGCGTAGTCGAGTCCCAGCCGGCCGACCGGAAACGCCGTCCCCATCGCGAATGTCGTCAGTAACAATAAAGCCGCAAATGTTTTCTTGCTCATCCCCGCAACCTCCTATCGATGCCTTAGAGGTATTGTAACGCCGGCTAGCATTCATATATAATAGTCATTATTAATGCTTGCAATCACTCACAATGATATCAGGCCTGCAGAGAAGGAGACGATGAGCATGGAAAGCGGCGATCTCCGCGTCTTTCAAGCCGTCGCGGCGGAAGGCTCGATCACCAAGGCGGCGGCCAAACTCAACTACGTACAGTCCAACGTCACCGCGCGCATCCGTCAATTGGAGGAAGATCTGCATACGGTGCTGTTCCACCGGCACAATCGCGGCATGACCCTCACCGCCGGCGGCAAGTCGCTGCTCGAATACGCGAACAAAATACTCGGCCTGCTCGAAGAGGCCTCCCGCGCCGTCACCTCCTCGACGGAGCCGCGCGGACCGCTCGCGATCGGCGCGACCCAATCGTGCGCCGCGGTGAGGCTGCCTCTGCTGCTCGCGCAATACCACCGCCGATATCCGGACGTCTCGCTGTCCCTCTCGACGGGGCATTCCTCGCAAGTGCTCGACAAAGTTCTCCGCTACGAGGTCGACGGCGCCTTTCTCTCCGGACCGGTCCCGCACGACGAAGTCATCGCGATCCCGGCGTTCGACGAGGATCTCGCCTTGGTCTCCGAGTACGGCATGCAGGAATTGGCGGATGCGGCGGCGAAGCCTATCCTGGTATTCACGGACGGCTGCCACTATCGCTCCGTCTTGGAGGAATGGCTGCGGAACAACGATTGGAAGTCGCCGCAGATCATGGAGTTCGGCACGCTCGAAGCCATCATCGGCGGCGTCTCGGCCGGACTGGGCATTACGCTGCTGCCGCAAAGCGTCGTGGCGCAGTCGGCGGCGGCGGGGAGCGTCCGGACCCATGACGCCGCGATGCTGCCCCACACGATTCGCACGAACTTCGTGATGCGCAAGGACGCCTTCGTCAGCCGCCCTTTGCAGCTGTTCCTGGACGAATTGACGGCGAACCAAAGCCTGAATGAGGAGGCCCTGCCTTGAAGCTTGACCGCTTGCTTGCCATTACGATGCTGCTGCTAAACCGGAGCAGGGTCAGCGCCAAGGAGCTGTCCGAACGGTTCGAGGTATCCTTGCGGACCGTCTACCGGGACATGGAGACGCTGGGGCAGTCGGGCATCCCGATCATCTCGTATGCCGGCGTGGACGGCGGATACGAGATCATGGACCGTTACCGGCTGGATCGGCAATACCTGTCGCTCGAAGAGATGCAATCGATCGTCGTCGCCCTCAAGGGCATTCAAGGCATCCAGGGCGCGCTCGAGGACAAGGAGATCGGCGGACTGCTGGACAAGGTGGGCGCGCTGCTCGCAAAGTCGGAGCAGGAGAGGGTCGAGGAAGCGAACCGGCAGATCTCGATCGACTTCAACCCATGGCGGTCCGGCGGCGAGGGAGACAAAGAAAAACTAGGCATCGTGCGGCAAGCGATTCGGGACAGCAAGGTCATCGAATTCGCCTATACGAGCGGAGACGGCGCGCAGACGGTGCGCTCGTGCGAGCCGATGCGCGTCGTGCTGCGGGGCTATATCTGGTATGTATACGGCTACTGCCTCATCCGGCAGGACTTCCGCGTGTTCCGGCTATCCCGGATTCGCGAATTGAAGCCCTCGCAGGAGACGTTCGCGCGCCGCGAAGATCCGCGGGAGAACGCCGACCTGACCATCGGCCGCGATGCGGCCTCCCTCCGGGCTTCCGTCCCGATGGTCGAGCTGCGGCTGCGCTTCGCTCCCGCGGCAGCGGCGAGAGCCGCCGATTCGTTCGATGCCCGGGAGCTCACGAACGAACCGGACGGATCCGTGCTCGTCCGCGCCATGCGGCCGGATCAGCCCTGGCTGATTCCCTATCTGCTCGGATTCGGAACCGACCTGAAGGTATTGGAGCCGGCGTCCGTAGCGCTCGCGATTCGACGCAAGGCGGAAGAGATCGTCCGGATGTATGAATGATCGGCGCTCGGCGGCATCTCGGCATCTCTCCGTCTCGTCCTCCATTTATTGGACAGAACGACAAGCAGAACGTTTCTCCTGCAGGAAATGCGCCTGTTCCGCCAAAAGCAAAAGCGGCCCCGAGGGGCCGCTTCGTCGTTGTGTGAAGAAGAAGTTAGCGTCGTTCGTTCATGCGGTTAAGGCTGCGTCGGCGCCTGCTCCGGGATGACCACGAGGAGCTCTGCCGCGCTCTGCGGCGGGATGCTCTTCGTCGTGGCCGGGCCGTAGTACGCGCGGATCTTCGCGCCCTTCTTCACGTCCTCCAGCTTGATCGGTTCGCCGGACGGGCTCACCACGAGGGTGTTCGCGTCGACGTTCAGGATGACGCTAGATGCCGCCGCGTCGCCTTCTGCGCTGCCCAGTTGGACGCTCCAGCCGGCATCCGTCTTCTCGATCGCGCTGACCGTATCTTCCTTGATCAGACGTTCCGGACCGACGACGATCTTGGCCGCATGCGACTGGCCGGGGAAGCTCAGCGCGACGATCGGACCGTAATCGGCCGTCACGTGCGTGCCGGGCTTGATATCCTTAGCGAGCTTGGCGGCGCCCGTCTCGTCGACGACGACCGTATCTTTATCCGCTTTGAGGATCATGTAGTCGACGCCGTCGTTCTGGCTCTTGCCTTGCACTTCCAAGCTGACCAAGTCGTTATCGGCTTTGGCACTGATGACAACGCCGCTCAGATGGAGCAATTTCTCGTCCACTTCTCCTTGTCCTTGTCCTTTCGATTGGAGATCGAACTGCTTGCCCTGCTGGCTCCACTTCAGCTCGTAGCCGAGCGCGTTCGCGGTATCGCGGAGCGGCAGGTAAGCCTTGCCGTCTATGTAGACCGGCTCCAGGGATGAGTAGGTCGAGCCGTTCACGGACACTTTGATATCGTGGCGGAGGAGACCGCTAACCTTTTGCGTGAGATCCGCGGCGCCGACGACGGCCGAAGTGCCGAGCAAGCCTACTGCGGTCAGAACGACAACGAGTTTTTTGTTTTTCATGAGGGGAAAAACTCCTTTCCATGTCTTGTCTTGGAGATGATTGCCTATCCCCTTGACGAGCCCGCCCGCGAAAAGGTTGCAGCGTCGCCGAAGAGATCGCGGAGATCGCGGACTATTGCTGGCAGACGGCGAGAGCAACCGTTTTATTTTGCGCAGAAAATAAAAAGAGCCCCTTCAAAAATGGAAGGGGTCGTATGTATTCCTAATTCGCGACTAGCTTCTTCAAAAGCCGAATATCCGTAGAATGATCTTCGACCGTAGCGGCCAGTTCGTTAAACACCGCTTCATGCTCCGTATTTTTAGCGACCTGTTCGAAAGTGGCGTCTACCTTTATTTCGATTCTATCCAGCTTCTTTTCGACACTGTCCAGCTTCTGTTCGAATTTCTCCTGATTCTTTTCGACGCTGTCCAGCTTCTGTTCGAACTTCTCCAGCTTCTGTTCGAACTTCTCCTGATTCTTTTCGACGCTGTCCAGCTTCTGTTCAAACTTCTCCAGCTTCTGTTCGAATCTCTCCTGATTCTTTTCGACGCTGTCCAGCTTCTGTTCCATACGGTCGAGCTTATCCACGATCATACGCAGCATCTCATCCACCGGATCACCGCCTTCTTGGTTGATTATACCACAAGAAAAGGAAGGGGTTCATCACGAATCAAAAAACAAAGCGCGATCCTCCGAAGGTCTTCCGACCCTAGGAGAACCGAGCTTATGAACAGAAACAGGTCCGTCCGTTAGACGTTGAAGCGGAAGTGCATGACGTCGCCGTCGGCGACTACATACTCCTTGCCTTCGAGACGCAGCTGGCCGCGCTCGCGGGCCGCCGCCATCGATCCGGAGGCGACGAGGTCCTCATAGGACACGACTTCCGCGCGAATGAAGCCGCGCTCGAAGTCCGTATGGATAACGGCTGCCGCCTGGGGCGCCTTAGTCCCCTTGCGGATCGTCCAGGCGCGGACTTCCTGCACGCCTGCGGTGAAGTAGGTGTACAGGCCGAGCAGCTTGTAGGCGGCGCGGATGAGACGGTCCAAGCCGGACTCGGTCAGGCCGAGCTCCTCGAGGAACATCTCGCGGTCCTCGCCCTCCAGCTCGGCGATCTCCGATTCGACTTTGGCGCTGATCGGCACCACCTCGGAGCCTTCGGCGGCCGCGAATTGGCGTACGCGCTGGACGTATTCGTTGCCGTCCGCGTTCGCGGCTTCGCCTTCGCTGACGTTCGCCGCGTAGAGCACGGGCTTGATCGTCAGCAAGTGCAGATCGCGAACGATCAGCTTATCCTCGTCCGAGAGGTCGACGCTGCGCGCCGGCTTCTCTTCGAGCAGGGCGGCATGGATGCGCTCTAACACTTCGATCTCCTGGGCGTACTTCTTGTCCCCGCCCTTCATGTTCTTGCGGGAACGCTCCATCCGCTTCTCGACGGAGTCGATGTCGGCGAGGATGAGTTCCAGGTTGATGACCTCGATGTCGTTGATCGGGTCGATCTTGCCCGCGACGTGCGTGATATTCTCGTCCACGAAGCAGCGCACGACGTGAACGATCGCGTCGACCTCCCGGATGTTGGCCAGGAACTTGTTGCCGAGACCTTCGCCGCGGCTGGCGCCTTTGACGAGACCGGCGATATCGACGAACTCGAACGCGGTCGGCACGATCCGGTTCGGCGTGACGATGTCGGCTAGCTTCTGCAGCCGCTCGTCAGGCACCTCTACGACGCCGACGTTCGGATCGATGGTGCAGAACGGATAGTTGGCCGATTCGGCCCCCGCTTGCGTAATGGCATTAAATAACGTCGACTTGCCGACATTGGGCAAGCCTACGATACCACAGGACAGTGGCATGGGTACACGCTCCTGACTCCTTGCGGTCCCGCGCGCGGCGAGTGTCCGCTGCGGCCGTCAAGCTGTTCAATACTACCGGACATTATACCGGAACGACGGTCGGTCCGTCCACCCGAACGCGTTAAGGGTTCAGGAGGGACGGGTCCTCCAGATCGTCCAGCGTCCCGAGGTTGCCTTCGTCCGCGGCGGGATCGTCGATCGGCGGATCGAGGACGGGCGCCTGCTTCGCGGCGTCGGGCACGACGATCGGCGTCACCGCGTTCAGCTTGTCATAAGTGCCGGACAGCGTCTGGCGAAGGGTTGAAGGCTTGCCTGCCTCGTAATCGATCGTCATCTCGGATTCGATGCTGTATGCCAGCGGCATACGCTTCGCATCGTCCAACGTGACGCTGACCTTCAACGATTGGACGGCCACGCTCTCCCGCACCTTCGCGTCCAGGCTGCCCAGATCCAGCGTCCCTTCCAGCACGCGGTTCAGAAACGCTTTGGCTTCCGGTCCGCTTCCTTCGTACCGCAGGACGTCCTGTTCCCCCTTCCGGGTCAGGACGAGACCGGAGCCGAGCTTGGAGATCTCCCTCATCGCTTGGGCGGGATTCGTCTGGTAATCGGACAGCGTCTTGACGACTTCGTCGGCCTGGTCCGGGGCCAGCTTGCCCCACTCCGTCAACTCCGGATCGTAGACATAGTAAGCGCCGGGCTCCAGAATCGCGCGCAGCGACGACTTCGCGCCATCCATGTCGCTCGTCACGTTCTGATCGACCCGCAGCGGGGAGCACTCAACCTTGCCTTCGTTGTCGACCTTCAGGTCGGACGCCTCGGCCGCGCCCCCGCTGAGCTGTTGGGAGAGCTGCAGCGTGTAGGCATAAGTGGACAAGCCCTCGGCCGCTTGGGCCGCCTTCTCCAGCATGTCGAGCGCTTCCGAGGAAGCCGTCGGCGAAGCGGAAGGAAGTGATGCGGCCGGCGCGGCAGGACTGCCGGAAGCCGGGGACGCGGAATTCGAACATGCGGCGAGCGAGACGGCCAGGAGGAGCGCGCCGAGCGCCGCCAACGGTCGTTTCGGTATAGGGGACATAACGGTTATAGCCTCCTTTATTCGGTTAACCTACATCGCGAGGAGGGATGCCCAATGGAGAACAAGACGCATCAAGGCAATTATGAAGGCACGACGAACATGGCGGCCAAAAACCAAGACATGGCCTTCGTGAACGACACGCTCGAGCGGACCAAATCGGTCGCTCCCGTTCCCAAGAAGAAGAAAAAATCGGACTGACCCCCTGCATGCAACGAAGCAACGGCTGCCGGCCGTTGCTTTTTGAGCTTGCGGGCCCGGCAGCGTTCCTCTACGGTAACATAGCCTCATGACCCTCACAACCTTCTCGGCGATCCACTTTCACCCAGTCGCTTAGAGCCGAGAGGCCGGACGGACGTCGCGACCGTACGGAGCGAACCATGCCTAGCGCCTTTCGTGAATGGAGCGGTTATTCGCCTTACTCGCCAGATGTACACGCCTCCGCCTCGAATAAGGCGGTTTTTCCGCCTTACTCGCCCGATCTGCACGCCTCCGCCTCGAATAAGACGGTTTTTCCGCCTTACTCGCCAGATGTACACGCCTCCGCCTCGAATAAGGCGGTTTTTCCGCCTCACTCGCCCGATCTGCACGCCTTCGAATCGAATAAGGCGGTTTTCCCGCCTTACTCGCCGAATCCATACGCCTCCGCTTCGAATAAGGCGGTTTTCCCGCCTTATCTCGCCCCGCCCGCAGCAACCTCCTCCGCCGAGATCCCTCAGACCCCGAGCAAAATGGAGGCCTGTTTGTGCAACCCTGCAAAAAAGGCACCTCTGAAAGGGTGCCATGCCATCGCCGTTTTCGTTGTCCGCGCGCGCGGCGCGTTACGGGCTATTCTTGTTCATCTGCGCGAAAATCGTCTCCACCTGGGAGCCCCCTAAGCGCGTACCCAGGCGTCGTTGTCGTACCCCCGCTCCTCCCAATAACCGGTGTGCGGCCGGTCGATCAGCTCGATGCGATCCAGCCATTTGACCGATTTGTACGCGTACATCTTCGGAACGATGAGTCTCACCGGTCCGCCGTAATCCCGATGGATCGGCTTGCCGTCGTGCAAGACGGCGACCAGGACGTCATCCATGCCCGCCTGCTCCAGCGACAGCGCATCCGTATATTCGCCGTCGCCCGAGTAGAACTTCACGAAGCGCGCCTCGGGCTTCACCCCCGCGACGTTCAACAGCTGGACGAGCGGGATGCCTTCCCAGGTGTTGCCGTAGACCGACCAGCCGGTCACGCAGTGAAAGTCGCTCACCTGCACGCGCCGCTTCAGCGCTAGGAACTGCTCCCAGCTCCAATCCGCAGGGCGCTCCACCAGTCCGTCCAGCGTGAACCGCCACGTGCCGGAGTCGAACTTGGGCAGCGGCGTCACGGTATAGACCCGGAACCGGCCTTGCGCCCCGCCGCCGACCACCTGCCGCGACTCGGGCAGCGGCTCCGGCGCGGGCAGCATCCGGTTCGGATCCGACTCCCCCGCTTCGATGCTGCCGCTGCCGCCGGCGCCGGCGAACGAATTCCCAAGCCACTTGAAGAAAGACGGCGCCACGGCTGCCGTCAGCGCGATGCCGACCGACCAGCGGACGAACTGCTTGCGGCTCATCCACATCTGCGGAGACGCCGCCGGATGCAGCCCCGGGCGACCGCTGCCGCTAACGGCCGGTTCCTCGGTATCCGCGCGGACGGTCCGGCGTTCCGGCTTTCGCATCCAGCGCATGCGCGTTACCGAATGATAAGCCGCATAAGGCAATCCGACCCAGGTCAGCAAGTCGTGGACGACGAGCGCGTTGTTCGCCCAGCGCGGCGGCAGATGCCGAAATTGCCACAGCACGATACCGGACAGCAGCCAGCCGGCCAACAGCGCGATGACGAAGGCCAGATTGCCCCGCTGCCGGGGGCGCTTGCGCAACTGCTTCACATGCCGGCGCATGAGCGGACCGTAGAGCGCGAGGAGGACGCCCGTAACCAACCCGACATAGATATGGATTTGCTTGATCCAGACGCGCCCTTCGCCGAGCCAGCCCCTGGCCGCCCCCCACGACAGAACGAGCCCCGTGACGGCCAGCGCGACGACGAGCCAAGCGTTCCAGCGGTGCAGATCCGTAAGCTGCTTGCCTAGACCGGGCTTCTTCCGTTCGCTCATTTTCTCTCCCCCTCGGATCATCGTCCCTTCGCCAGGCGGAGGGTGAACCAGAATTCGCTCCCTTCCCCTTCGCGGGAAGAGACGCCCATCTTGCCGCCGTGCCGCTCGACGAGCGAGAGAGCGATCGCGAGTCCGAGCCCGGCGCCGCCTCCGTCCCGCTGGCGGCTCTGGTCCGACCGGTAGAACCGGTCGAAGATTCGGCCGCGCTCCGCCTCCGTCATGCCGGCCCCTTCGTCGCGGAGGCGCACCGTGATGACGTCCGGTTCCGGGCCGCGCTCCGCGGACCAGATCAGACGCCCGCCCTCCGGAGAATGGCGAATGGCGTTGTCGAGCAGATTGCCGGCGATCCGCCGCAGCTCGCTCTCGATCCCCCAGACGGCCGGAGGAGGCTCCGGCAACCACACGTCGACTTCCAGCATCTTGTCCTCCAGTTTCGGCCGATAGGCGTTCAGAGTGTCGATCAGCACGTTCTCGAGCGGCAGCTTCTGCGGCCGAAAAGGTTCCGCGCCGGCGTCCAGCTTGGAGAGGTCGAAGAGATCCTGAACGAGATGGCCGAGACGCATAGACTCCTTGCGCAGGACCTGCAGGTAGTCTCGCCTCGTCTCCTCGTCGCGAACGACTTCGTCCAGCAGCGCTTCGGAGTGCGATTGCAGAAGCGCGAGCGGCGTTCGCAGATCGTGCGCCACGTTCGCCACGAGTTCCCGGCGCGAGGCTTCCGAACGGGAGACCGCCTCGAAGCTGATCTGGAGCTGCCTGCTCATTGCGTTGAACCGTTCGGCCAGGAGACGGAACTCCGCCGGCCCGACGATCGGCACCTCCGCGCCGAATCGTCCGGCCGCAATCCGTCCCGAAGCCTCGCCGATCCGGACGACGGAGCGTTCCAGCGGCCGGATCATGACGAAATGAAGAACGAACGACAAAGCCCCCGCCAGTACGGTCGCGGCCCCCAGCCAAGCGAAGGTCGGCGCGCTGAGCAGCATTCGGCTATAGCAATAGAACAGCACGGCGAGGATCGACGTCAGACTGACCGCGTTGGCGAGCAGCAGATAAGAACGCAACCGGAGCCCGCGCCGCATTATTCGATCGTCCGCCCTTCGAATTTGTAGCCGATTCCCCATACCGTCTTCAGGAAAGTCGGCTCCGACGGATTCGGCTCGATCTTCTCGCGTAATCTACGCATATGTACGGTTACGGTCGTAGAGTCGCCCTCGAAAGCGATATCCCACACCCGGCTGAGCAGCTGGCTGCGGGAGAACACCTGCCCCGGATGCCGAACGAACCATTCGAGCAAGTCGAATTCCTTGGCCGTCAAGTCCACGTCCTCTCCGCGAATCGTCACGCGCCGCTGGGCGGGATAGAGCGACAGTCCTTCAAAGCGGACGTCCTCGGAGCTGTTCCCGCTCTCAAGCGCTTGGTGCCGTCGATGATCGGCCTCGTGCGGCCTGGGCGCCGAGCGCCGAAGAATGTTGCGGACGCGAAGCACGAGCTCCCGCGGGCTGAACGGCTTCGTCAGGTAATCGTCCGCGCCGAGCGTCAGACCCAGCAATCTGTCGCTCTCCTCGCCCCGGGCGGTCAGCATGATGATCGGAACGTCTTCCTCGTCGCGGATCGCCGAACAGACCTCCCAGCCGGACTTGCCCGGCATCATGAGGTCGAGCACGAGCAGATCGGGACGATGCTCATCCCACATCCTCATCGCGCGCTCGCCATCCTCCGCGACCAACACGGTATACCCCTCTCGCTCCAGATACCTGCGGCACACGTCCGCGATCTCCCGCTCGTCGTCCGCGACCAGCACCGTTGCGGTCATGCGTCCAGCCTCCTTTGCCCGACCGTTTCTATTCGAATTATAACACTCGGGCATGCCGGGCGGGCGGTCCGGCGGCTATTTGCCGCCCGTGGACATCCCATCTTTCTCCATCGTTTTCCCATCCATCGCCTTCATGCTTGCCTCCGGCGACATCGCGTCCTTCGCCTTCATGCTCGCCTCCGGCGACATCCCATCCATCGCCTTCATGCTTGCCTCCGGCGACATCGCGTCCTTCGACTTCATGCTCGCCTCCGGCGTCATCATATCCTTCGCCTTCATGCTCGCCTCCGGCATCATCGTGCCCTCCGCCTTCATGCTCGCCTCCGGCATCATCGTGCCCTCCGCCTTCATGCTCGCCTCCGGCGTCATCGCGTCCTCCGCCTTCATGCTCGCGGAAGGCGATGGCGTCGGCTGATCGTCCGCCTTGCCGCCGGTCCCGCATGCCGCTAGCGTACCCGCCAGCGCTGCCGTCAGGAGCAACGCCGCGATCCCCCGCGCGCGCTGCTTCTTCAGCTTCATTTCTCTCATCCCCTCAACGCCTCCTTCATTCTCTTTTCGGTTCAACGATACCGCCCAGGCGTAACGAGCCGCTAACCAATCGAGAACGAGGATCTTAAACGTTTCTTACGAAAGCCTTACGACCTTCCGCAGACCCTAGACGTGATCTTTCTATGTCAAGTAGAACCGGCTTTGCCGTCTTCTCGGAAGAGGGCAACACGTTTTTATCGGCGGTCATACAGAAATGGGTAGGCGTGAAACTTATCAATTCTGTATGACTAAAAAAATTTCCGCCAGCCGCAATTGACCGGAACATCTGCCCGAGTTTTGCGTCTAACGATGTACCTAAAGAATTTATAAAGTAAAAAAAAGGTGTAGGAGGAATGTATAGGATGCGCAAATGGCTCCCGCTGCTAACCGCGGTGGTTCTTGCGCTTCAATTGGCGGGCTGCGGCGCCGACGGGACCGACTCGAATTCGGCCTCGACGGATGTTCCTACCGCCTCTGCAGAAGCTTCTAAGTCAGCCTCTCCGTCCACCGATCCGGCATCGTCCGGCACTGCCGGCGCGTCGCCTTCGGCATCGGCTCCCGCAGGGGATCAGCCGACCGAGGCCGCGGCTTCCGGACCGGTCGAACAACTTAAGCGTGCAGCCATCGAGGCGGCCGAGGCGCTTCGGGACCGCGATCTGAAGCGGCTCTCTTCCCGGATCGACCCCGAGCTGGGATTGCGTTTCAGCCCATACGCTCACATGGACGACAAGCAAGACCAAGTATTCGCCGCGAGCGAGCTGCCCTCCTTCAAGTCGACCGACAAGCTCGCTTGGGGTACGCTAGACGGTTCTGGCGAAGCGATCAAGCTGACGTTCCGGGACTACTTCGAACGGTTCGTGTACGATCAAGACTTCGCCGGCGCGCCTACCGTCAGCGTCAACAAGCTCGTAGGCAAAGGCAACACCGCCTACAACGGCCAATCGGTCTACAAGAACGCGTCCTTCGTCGAATTCCACTACCCGGGCTTCGACAGCAAGCTGGAGGGCATGGATTGGGAGAGTCTGATCCTGACGTTCGTCCCCGACGGAACGGAATGGCGGCTCGTGGCGATCACGCATGCGCAATGGACCATTTAACGGTGAACTAGAAGGTTGGTTCAGCATCGCATAAAAAGAGCACCCCGTCCTCCCGGACGGGGTGCTCTTCGTCGATCCTGGGCCGGCTTACAGGCGGCCTTGGATCTTCGCTTTGAGGGAATCTTTGCTTTGCAGGCCTACGAGCTTGTCGACCGGTTGACCGTCCTTGAAGACGATCAGGGTCGGGATGCTCATGACGCCGAATTGCGAAGCCAGCTCAGGCTCTTCGTCTACGTTCACTTTCGCGATCGTAGCGGTGCCTTCCAGTTCGCCGGAAAGCTCTTCGACGATCGGAAGCTGCATCTTGCAAGGACCGCACCAAGGGGCCCAGAAGTCCACCAGGGATACGCCTTCGCCGACCGTTGCGCTAAAGTTGTCTTTGGTTACGACTACTGTCATGTGAATCCACTCCTTCTAAGAAATCAAAATATAGGCCAATCTCCATATGATGATCGGACCGATCGGACGACATCGCCCGCTAGCCCGCGGCATCCAAGCTGACTGACAGCCGTCAGACACTCTTACCCTTGCCTAAACGTGCTGACGCTCCTTGATCCGAGAGAGCATCTGGCCGATCGTAATCTCGGCAAAATACGCCTCGAGCTTCTGCTCCGCCCCGCAGAACACCGCGTTCATGACATCCTGCATGTTGGAGCCCACCATACAATCCATCTCCGGGTTGCCGCTGCACCAGCTGGGCGTCAGCGAACCTGAGGCCATCTCGCGGTAGATGTCCGCCAGCGTCATGTCCGTCGGATCCTTGATCAGCCGGTAGCCGCCGCCGGAGCCTTCGCGCGTCGCCACGTACCCGCTCTTGCGCAGAAAGCCGAGCACCTTCCGCACGCGCGCCGGATGGGTGCATACGTTTGCCGCGATCTCCTCGCTCGATGCCATGCAATCCGGCTTGTGGGCCAGCAGCACGAGACTGTGCACGGCAATGATAAATTCGCTGTTCATCTTGACACCGCCTCCCCGGGTGGTTACTGTAATACTAACAGTTACAGTTGGAGCTGTCAAGGGGGCCGGGTTCTAGTGTGCCGCAACGGACGGGAACCTATTCCGCCAGCCTTGCCAAGGCCGTTCGGAGCGGAAATTCGCCGTTCCGACGCATTTGGGCCGGAGGTTGGATAAGGCTCGCCACCAGCGCATTGTAAGGGCTCCGGCATTCTGTCATACTCAGTGTAATTGTTCAGTGACGCAGCCTGGTTCCAAAACCCACATCTATAAATGAGGTGTTGAACGTGCAAATCGATATTTATTCGGACATGGTCTGTCCGTGGTGCCGCATCGGCAAGAAAAACGTATTGGACGCCGTCTCCGAATGGACGGCGAAGACAGGCGAAGAAGTCGACGTCCGCTACCACGCCTTCCTGCTGGATCCGACGCTGCCCGAAGAAGGACTCCCGTTCGAATCGTCGATGTCCCGGAAAATGGGCGGGGCGGACCGCATCCCCGAGATGCTGCAGCGGGTGACCGACGCGGGTGCCGCCGTCGGCGTGACCTTCCGGTTCGACCGCGTTACGCGCATGCCGAATACGGTATTGGCGCACCGTCTGGCTTATCTCGCGCCGGAGTCCCAACGCGAGCAGTGGATCGATGCCGTCATGACCGCCTACTTCGAATACGGCCGCGACATCGCGAAGCCGGAAGTGCTGCTCGAGATCGCATCGGATCTCGGCCTGCCCTCCTTCGAGCTGGAGGCCGGCCTGACGGAAGGCCGCGGCGCGGAGGAAGTGCAGCAAGATCTCGACCACGCCTCGGCGATGGGGATCTCGGGCGTTCCTTTCTTCGTGCTGAACAACAAGTACGGATTGTCCGGCGCCTATCCCGCTTCCGAATTTTTGAAGGCGTTCGAGAAAATCGTTCAGCAACCGCAAAGCTAAGCTAAGCTGAAGTTCTCGAACGAAACGAAAAGCTAAGCTTATGCTCTCGAACGAAAAGAAAAGCTAAGCTGAAATTCATGAAGCCCCCGAAAAAGCCGTCTCCCCAGCTGCCAAGCTGCGAGACGGCTTTTTTGCGGTCGTCTTCCTTTCTCGGGGAACGGCGCGGTTCAGATCGTCGGCTCGGTCAGCAGCTTGTTCGTCTCTTCGCGCAGCGTCCGCAGGAACAGCTCCATCGTCCGCGTCCGCAGATCGCCTTTGCGCAGCAGGACATGAAAGCTCCGGCGTACCGGCAGCCCCGGCGCGGGCACCAGCTTCAGCGAACCGAGACCGAGCTCTTTGCGCAGCGCCCAGCGGGACTGCAGCGTGAGGCCGAGCCCGGCCTCCACGGTCTCCTTGATCAACTGCGTGCTTCCCAGCTCCATGAGGCGCGCCGGCCGGACGCCCCATTCCGCGAACATCCGGTCCATCGCGGCGCGCGTCCCCGAACCGGCTTCGCGGGCCATCCAGGGCTCCTCGGCGAGCCGTTGCGCGGACGCGGGCTTCACCCGTCCTGCGAGCGGATGTTGCCGGCCCGCCGCGATGACCATCTCGTCCTCCGCCAACCGGACGGCGTCGAGTCCCGTCCCGATCTCCTCCCCCTCTACGATGCCCACGTCCAGCTCCCGCCCGCGCAGCCGTTCCGCGATATCCGCCGTGTTGGCGATCGTGATGGACGGGGCGATCTCGGGATACGTCTCGTGCAATCGCGCCAGCGTGAGCGGCAGCATGTACTCCCCGAACGTGTAGCTCGCCCCGATCGCGAGCGGGCCGTGCGCGCTGCCCGTCAGCTCGTCGACCATCTCGCGCATCCGGGCATACAGCCCGTTAATCTCGCGGGCATGATGCAGGACGATCTCCCCCGCCCGGGTGAGAGAGACCGATTTGTTGTTCCGCTCCAGCAGTCGAGTCTCCAGCGCTTCCTCCAGCGCTCGGATATGCTGGCTGACGGCCGGCTGCGTCATATGCAGCCGCTCGGCGGCCCGCGAGAAGTTCCGCAGCTCCGCGACGGCAGAGAATACCTGCAACTGGATATCCATCGGCGATCCTCCCGTCCTTATCATAATCATTTACTTATCGTGACTATAATAATAATTCATTTTTCTTATCATACTAACGGAAGTATGATAGATGCAACCGAACCGAAAAGAGGTGCTTCCGCATGAACGCCACCGTTCCTTTTCCTTCTCCCGCGCCTTCCCCTAAACGATTCCAAGGGTTTCGCCATTGGCGGCTGCGCTCGACCGGCATCGCCGGCGGGTTGATCCTGACCTTGATCCTGATGCTGGCCGGGTGGCAGCTCGCCCGCGTGCCCGGACTCTCGCTCTTCGGGCCGATGGCCTGTACGCTGCTGATCGCCGCGACGTACCGGCATCTGTTCGGGCTGCCCGAGGCGCTGCGCCCCGGCATCCGCTTCTCGACGACGACCCTGCTGCGGACCGCGATCGTGCTGTACGGCTTGAAGCTGCCGATCG
The DNA here is from genome assembly GCF_014212125.1 of Cohnella nanjingensis. Lineage (GTDB taxonomy): Bacteria > Bacillota > Bacilli > Paenibacillales > Paenibacillaceae > Cohnella > Cohnella nanjingensis. The sequence goes on along the minus strand of NZ_JACJVP010000005.1, from coordinate 112,373 downwards.
ACGCCGTGCTGCAGCAGGGACTGCCCCTGCTGGCGCGGGCGGCAGCCACCCTCGCCTTCTCGCTGGCGGCGGGACTGCTGCTCGGCCGCCTCTTGAAGGCAGACCGGCAGCTGACGCTGCTGCTCGCCGTCGGCACCGGCATTTGCGGGGCTGCCGCCATCGCGGCCGTGTCCCCGCTCCTCGCCGCCAAAGAGCAGCGGACAGCGATGGGCGCCGGTCTCATCGCCGCCGTAGGCACGATCTTCGCGATCGCCTACATGCTGCTGGAGCCGCTCTTGCACTTGCAGGGCGCGACGTACGGCCTCTGGTCGGGCCTCTCGTTGCACGAGATCGCCCACGTCGCCATGGCGTCGGCCGCAGGCGGTCCGGACGCCATGGCGAGCGGCATGCTGGCGAAGCTGAGCCGCGTGTTCCTGCTCGTGCCGCTTTGTCTGGCGCTGCATTTCCGCCAGCGGCAGCTGGCCAAGCGTCAGGCGCAAGCCGCCGCCGCTGGCGATGCGGAGGCCGACCGAGCACGCGGCGTTGCGGCAGGCGCTCCCGCCGCCCGCGCGGCAGCTTCGTTCCCCTGGTTCCTGCTCGGCTTCCTCGCGATGAGCGTATTCGGCACAACGCATCCGGACGCCTGGCTGCCGCTGCCGAGCGGCTGGATGAGCGGCACTTCGACGCTCACCGCGGTGCTGCTGACGACGGCCATGGCCGGCATGGGTCTGAACGTGAACCTGCGCGAGCTCCGCACCGCCGTTCGGCCGATGATCGTACTGCTCATCGTCTCCGTCCTGTTGTCTGCGCTGACGTTGGTTACGTTGTTGTAGAGAAAATTTATACGGCTAAGCGTTAACCGGGTTAATCGAGGAAAACATGAGTGGTTCGGAGGGGATTCAAGGTGACAAGGGAATCTCGATTGTCATGGATGCCGCGGGTTACACGGGTGCCACTGGTGCCCTCCCAGATGTCGCGAATGCCGAAGGCAACGAAAACGGGATCGCCGATTGCTCGGCGATCCCGTTCCCATGTCCGCTCTCCTTACGCGTTTACCGCGCCCTCGCGCACCAGCCGCTCCGCTTCCGCGACGGTGGCCAGCTTGCCCGTGCCGCCGACGCCCTGCACCGCGATCGCGCCGCAGGCGCAGGCAAAGCGCAGCAGCGCTTCCCCGCGCTTGCCGCTGCGGTAAGCATAGATGGCGCCCGCATTGAAGTTGTCCCCGGCGCCGGTCGTATCCGCCACTCGCACCGCGAACGAAGGGACGGACGCGACCGTCTGGCTCGGCACATATAACGATGCCCCGCTGCCCCCGCGCTTCACCGCGACCGCCCGGACCCCTTCCGGCAGCAGCGGCCAGGCCGCATCCAGCGATGGCGCCGGATACAGCTGCAGGAATTCTTCTTCGCTCGGAATGAACAAGTCCGTCTCGGGGAGCAAGTAGTCGATGCCGCTTCGTTCCCACGCATTCGCCACATCCCAGCCGGTGTCGAACGACGTGCTCGCCCCGTGAGACCTTGCCTTCCGGAACAGCTCCGCCCAATGCGGCCGCATCCCGTCTTGCAAGAAGTACGATCCGAAGTGCACGTGCTCGACTTCGGCGAGCAGCGTTGCCGGCACATGGCCGGGACCCAGCAGCGGAATCGTGCCCGGGAAGGTCAACAGCCCCCGGTCCTGCGGCGTGGACAGCGACAGCGTGACCCCCGTCTTCAGCGCCGGGTCCACGACCACGCCGCTCGTATCCACGCCCAAACGCCCGAGCTCCCGGACGCACTGCCGGCCGAAGTCGTCGTCTCCCACGACGCTGACGAACTTCACGTCCGCACCCAGCGAAGCGAGCGCCGCCGCCGTGATCGCCGACGACGATCCCAGCACCACGTCGAACGAATCGACCAGCTTCTCCCGGTTCCACTCCGGCAGGACGTCCCTTCCCGTGACGATGACATCTACATTCAATTCGCCGATGACCGCAATCTTCATCCTCTTCTCTCCCCCATCCGCGCCCGATCGAGCGGGCCCCGCTATAGCTTGACTATACCAACACCCGCATCCGCGGTAAATATCCCATCGCGCGGAGGATCGGCGGCGCCTCGCGTCGAACAAGTTTACCCTGGTTAGTTCAGGTAAAGATACCGGGTCGTATCGCTTCGAAAAAGAGGCAATGACCAAGCAAATGGAATTCTACATCAACTATTTCGGCGAGAAGCTAGGAAAAGAGATAAAGGTATTTCTTCACATGAGAAAGGGATACACCGATTCGAACGGTTTAATGGACAGAATGTACGATCATTTGAACGAGCGGTTTCGTTCCTGCTTGTTTATCGCCGACAAGGAAGAAAGCAACAACCGCTATTACCACGGAATTAATTTCAAAATCAACGTGAATGATGTGAGTATCGTGGATGGCGGTTTCGTAGACTGGACGCAGCAATTGTTGGGGAATAAGAAGGAGCGGTTATTGATTAGCGGCGCCGGCATTGATCTGCAGTTGATAACTCTCCTCGCGTGACCCGCATCCCAAAAGCACCAAACGGCACCAACCGCAACTTTGCCAGCCTAGACCCTGCGCGACCTACTTTCGCTTACGCGTCCCCGCGCTCCGCGATCGCGCGCGCCACCCAGACGCCGGCCGCGCCCGCTTGGGCGAGGCCGCGCGTGATGCCCGCGCCGTCGCCGCCGCAGTACAGACCGGCGATCTCGGTCTCGAACTTGTCGGTGAGCTGCGGCCGCGCCGAGTAGAACTTCGCCTCCACGCCGTAGAACAGCGTGTGCTCGGAGGCGATGCCCGGCGTGACTTTGTCCAGCGCCTCCACCATCTCGATCAGGCTCTTCATCGTGTTGTACGGCAGCACGAGCCCGAGGTCGCCCGGCACGGCTTCCTTCAGCGTCGGCTCGAGGAAGCCTTCGCGGATCCGCGATGCGGTGGAGCGGCGGCCGCGCAGGATGTCGCCGTACTTCTGCACGATGACGCCGCCGCTCGACAGGTCGTTCGCGCGTTTGCAGATCTCGCGGGCGTACTCGTTCGGCTTGTCGAACGGCTCGGTGAACTTGTGCGAGACGAGCAGCGCGAAGTTCGTGTTGGTCGAGCCGAGCGCCGGATCCTTGAACGCATGGCCGTTGGCGGCCATGACGCCGCTGTGATTTTCGACGACGACGTGTCCAGAAGGGTTGCTGCAGAAGGTCCGGACGCGCGTGCCGACGGACGTGTTGAACACGAATTTGCCCTCGTACAGATGCTCGTTGATCTCGCGCATGACCACGTCGCTCGTCTCCACGCGCACGCCGACGTCCACCTGGTTGTTGTGCATCTTGATGCGGCGTTTCTTCAGCACCTCGGTCAGCCAGGCCGAACCGTCGCGCCCGGGAGCGACGACGACTTGATCCGCATGCAGCTCCTCGCCGTTCTTGAGCAGAATCCCCTTCACCGTGTGCGCGCCGTTCTCCTTCGCCGTCAGCAGATCCGCGACTTCCGTCTTGAAGCGCATCTCGACTTTGTCCGAGAGGAAGCTCGCGATCGACTTCAAGATCTCCAGATTCTGCTCGGTGCCGAGGTGGCGCACCTGCGCCCGCAGCAGCTTGAGGCCCGCCGCGTACGCCTTCCGCTCGATGCCCTTGACCACTTCGGTCGTCGGGTCGGTCAGCGTGTGCGTCGCGCCGTGCGCGAGGTTCACGTCGTCCACGTACTTGATGAGGCTGAGCACCTGCGAAGGCGCCAGGTAGTCCGTCATCCACCCGCCGAACTCCGTCGTGATGTTGAACTTCCCGTCGCTGTAGGCGCCGGCGCCGCCGAAGCCGGCCGTGATCGAGCACGCGGGCAGACAACCGGCGAACTCTTTCTTCCCCGCGGCGGGCGGACACAGCTGAATCTTCTCCTCGAGGATCGGACAGCTGCGGCGGTGGATCTCGTGGCCTTTGTCGACCAGCAGCACCTTGAGGCGAGGAGCTTTGCGCGTCAATTCATAGCAGGTGAAGATACCCGCCGGACCGGCTCCGACGACGATGACATCATAAGCGTTCATGAATGTTCAGCCTCCCAAGTAAAAATGGCATTGCCGTCTTCCTGGACGGCGACACGTTTTTATCGTCGGTCATGCGGAAATGTATAGGCGTGAAACTTATACATGTTGGATGACCAAGTAAAAATGGCATTGCCGTCTTCCTGGACGGCGAGACGTACGTTTTGACCCTGAAGAAAACAAAAAAATTCCCGACGACAAAGGATGTGGAAAACTCCACCTCCTTCGTAGTCGGGAATTTGCGGTTCCCGGTAGAGACCCCCGGCCCCTATTGCCGAGGATATACGAATGGAAGATCCGATCATGTGAGGCGATTCGATTCGAATGTTCGGGCATAACGGCCCGTTTCCGATCACGAATCAAATCGTACGCCATTTATCCGCACGCGTCAAGTGGCGTTTGTCACAATCATTCGCTTTTCTAACAAAATCCGAACTTTAATAGTCCAAATGTGGCGCGTTAACAACTTAAATCCGAACATTAAAATCCGAACGTTCCGATTCAGGCCTTCTCGCCTTCCTTGTCTTTGCCCTTCGGAATGACGAGATTCAAGATGAGCGCCGCGATCGCGCCTACCGCCGTGCCGGAAGACAAGATGTAGTTCGCGAAGTCGGGCAGCGAATAAAGCACGTCCTTCGGGAATACGGTACAGCCGAGCGTCAGGGCGATCGGGATACCGATGATCATCATGTTGCGGTCGTTGATCTTGAGCGGCTGGATGACTTTCATGCCGTTCATCAGAATGGCCACGCAGACGATGGCGAAAATGCCGTTGATGACCGTATCCGGGATGCAGGTGATGAGGACGGACAGCTTCGGAATGAGGCCGAGCGCGAGCAGGATGACGCCCGCCGCCATGATCGCCATCCGGCTGGCGACGCCGGTGATCGCGATGAGGCCCGCGTTGGACGAATAGCCGGTCATCGGCGAGCCGCCGAACAGGGTGCCGACGAAGCAGCCGAGCCCTTCGCCGAACGCGCCGCGGTTCAGCCGCTTCTCGTTCAGCTCGCTGCCGGTTACCGAAGAGACGACGAACCAGGTGCCGGTCGTCTCCAGGAGGACGATCAGATAGACGAATACCATCGTCAGCACGGCGCTCCAATCGAACGTCGGGGTGCCGAACGGGAAGAACTTCGGCAGCGAGAACCAAGCCGCGTCGCGGACCGGCGAGAAGTCCACGGTGCCGAAGAAGGAAGCGATGACGGTGCCGACCACGATGGCGATGATGACGCCCATGAGGCGGAAGAAGGTGCCGTAGCCCTTCATCTTGCCGCCCAGCAGAATGCAAGCGACAAGGACGGCCGCAGACGCGCCCGCGACGATCACGTTATGGCCCATGTTGCCGGAGTAGGTGAAGATGGAATTCATGGCGGAAGGAATCAGCGTGACGCCGACGACCATGATGACGGTGCCGCCGACGATCGGAGGGACGATCTTGCGCACCGCTTTGGCGAAAATCTTCAGCGGCACGCCGAGGACGGCGATGAGGAGGGCGCCGGGCAGGAGGCTGCCCGTCATCGCAGCAAGCCCGAGCTTGCCGCCGATGGCCGACATGGCGCCGATCGGAATATAGGATGGGCCTTGAACGACCGGAAGCTTGAGTCCGAAGCCGGTCTGGATCAGCGTGCCGATCCCCGTGGCCAAGAAGCACATCTGAATGAAGAACGAGGTATCCCCGGTACTAAGAGACAGCAGTCCGGCAATGATAATGGGCGCGATGTACAAGTCCATCGCCAGAACGTGCTGAAGTCCCAGCAGAAAAGCTTTGCCGTAACCGATCTTGTCGTCGACGCCGACGATCAGGTTGTTGCTTGGCGCTTGACTCAATTGTTCACCTTGCATGGCGCGGGGTGATACCTCCTTGGATATGGGCGGAATGTTCTTGAGGCGGACTCGCCGTTTTGACTCGACTTGTCTGATTATAGACGAATTTCGACAAGTTGTATAGATTATTTACGTACGATCTTTGCAATTATCACAACTATCGTTCGTCTTTATTGACCTCCCCGCCGCCTTGTCCTATGATGGAGGCATAAGCATCAGACCGAGGAAAAGAGGACTCCTTTTATGAACACGCTTGATCCCGTATTGGCCGGCGATTGGATCGTGGCTTGCCGCGCCTCGGACGTACAAGACCGCCCTATCCCGGTGACGATGCTGGGCCAGCGATTGGTGCTGTTCCGGACGGAAGGCGGCATCCACTGCTTCGCCGACCTGTGCGTGCACCGCGGCGCCGCGCTCTCGCTCGGCTGCGTCCGGGAAGGCCGCCTGGTCTGCCCGTATCATGAGTGGGAGTATGAGACGGATGGCGCGTGCGCCAAGATTCCGCAGCTGTCCGAAGGTCAAGCGATCCCGCTGAAGGCCAAGGTAAGCGCCTATGCATGCCAGGAGCGGTACGGACTCGTCTGGGTGAACCTGAGCGGCAGCGACGCGCCTCTCCTGGCGTACCCGGAATACGAAGATTCCGCCTACCGCAACGTCATCTGGGGTCCCCAGGAAGTGCTGGCGAATCCCCCGCGCATCGCCGAGAACTTCCTGGACGTCGGCCACCTGGCCTTCATTCACCAAGGCTACCTTGGCGTCCCGGAGCACGCCGTCGTCGGCGATTACCGGATGATCGAAGACGCGGACGGCATCCGTTCCGAGGAGATCGCGGTCTATCAGCCCGATCCGGACGGCTCTGGCCAAGCCAAATACGTCTACTATACGTATGAGATCGTCCGTCCGCTCACCGTCCGCTTCACGAAACGCGACCGCGAGACGGGCTACCTGATGACCATCCTGCTCACGATCCGCCCCGTCGCCGAGGGCATGTCCGTCGCCTATGGCATCCTGTCGTTCAACTATGACACCGGGACGACCGACGAGGAGATCATCGCCTTCCAGGACATGATCTTCGCCCAGGACAAGCCGATCGTCGAGAATCAGAAGCCGGAGAATCTGCCGCTGGACCTGCAGGCCGAGCTGTCGCTGCGCTGCGACCGGGTCAGCATCGCCTATCGGCAATATCTGCGCAAGATGGGCGTGACGCTGGGGACGGCTTAAAGCCGTCTCCGGGTCCCGCTGCGGCGATAGCGCCTCAAGAGGTGTACTGGGTACATCTCTTGAGGCCACGCCCCCACCCGTCCTGCCGCCGCGAAGAACGCAAAAAGGCTATCCCCGAGGCCTGATCCGACCTGCGGAGACAGCCTCCGCCAACGTTCCATTCACCCTAACCGAATCACCCCGCCGCCAACTGAACGTCCACCTTCACCGTCAGTTCCTGCTCGTCGGTCCCGCGATAGACGCCCTTAACCGGCACGATGTCCAGGTAGTCGCGCCCGTGCGCCAGCTTCACGTACCGCCAATCGACGAGCCCGTTGTTCGTCGGATCGAAGCCGAGCCACCCGACGCCGGGCACGTAGGCTTCGATCCACGCATGGGAGGCTTGCTCGAAGTCGGCGTCGCGCCCCTGCAGGTCTCCCACGAAGTGATAGCCGCTGACGTACCGCGCGGGGACGCCGCGCAGCCTGCAGACCGCCAATAGCAGATGCGCGAAGTCCTGGCACACGCCCGAGCCGATGCCGATCAGCTCGTCCGCCGTCGTGTGTACGCCCGTGGACTGCGGCTTGTACTCGAAGTCTTCATAGATTCGCCCCGAAGCGCCTTTCACGAAGTCGAACACGCCCGCCTCGGCGCCGATCACGGAAGCATACGCGCTAACCGCCGCATGGAAGGTCGCGAACGCGCTCGGGAGCAGATACTCCGCGTAGGCGTCGACGAAGGCGTCGCTGCGGATGCGCGCCCACGACTCCGTTGGCGGCTCTTCCGTCTTGCGCTTCATCTCCGAGTCCCGCGTGACGACCGTCGACCTGGACGCGATCACCAGCTCCCGGTGCGCATCGTTCGCCGTGAAGGCATGCACGCGGTTGCCGAAGTAGTCTTCGTAGGACATCATCGTGACGTTCGGATCGACCGTCAAGACGTGCTGATAGCAGGCTTGGCGCTCATCCGTCCGGGGCGCGAGCCGCAGTTCATTGACACTGTCCGAGACGACCCCCCCGTACCGATACCTCGTCACGTGGCAGATCTCGAGCTTCATGCGATGACCTCCCTTCCGGAGGAAAAAAAGGTCTTCGCCATCGCCTCGCCGAGCTGCCGGTTCGTCCCGGCGAGCTGCAGCAGCACGTTGTCGATCGTATCCGCCGCGATATCCCGCCGCTCCAGCCACCCGAGCTCCGACCGCGCCTTCCCGGCCATGCGGATGATGCGGTCGAGCCCGCTGCCCGACTTGTCCGCGCTGCCGCGAATCGCCTTCACTTGGCTCTCGAACGAAGCGAGCGCATAGTGCACCGACCTCGGGAAGGGCTCTTGCAGCAGCAGGAAGGAGGACACCTCCTCCAGGTTCAGCTCCTCGATGCCCAGCCGCCGATAGGCTTCATAGCCGCCGACCGACTTGAGCACGGCCATCAGGTACGCGTAGGAGGACCCCCCCGCCTCCGCCGCCGTCTGCCGCATCGACTGGAGCAGCCGAACGACGTTCTCCGACCGCTCGAGATACCGGCCGCACTCCATCATGTGCCAAGACGCGTCCCGCAGCGCGATCGACACCGCCATCCCCTGGAAGGCCGCGAGTCCTTCCTTGACCCGTCCGTAAAAGCGATGCGGCGAGTCGCGAAGCACCTCGTCCACGTTCGCCTGGCGCAGCCACAGGTAGAAGCCGTTCAGCAGATTCCAGAGCTCGGAAGGCAGCCGCTCCCGGATCTTCTTCAAGTTGTCGCGCGCCTGCGCCACGCAGACGACCAGAGCGTTGTCCTGGCTCGGATCGAGCGTGAGAAAGTGAATGGCTTCCCGCTCGCCGTACGCCGGATATTTCTCCTCGAAAGCGGAGCGATCCCCGATCGCCCCTACGATACGCCGCCACACTTCGCCGTCCGAACCGGCCGCATCTTCCCGCAGATGATAGTACACATCGATCAGCCGGGCGTGATTCTCCGCCCGTTCCGCGTAACGCCCCAACCAGAACAACGATTCCGCCATCCGATCCAGCATCGCGTCCCCCTCCTTCATCGCGCTAATACCCAAGTATCCTTGCAGCCGCCCCCCTGGGACGAGTTGACGATGAGCGAACCTTCCTTCATCGCCACGCGGGTCAGTCCGCCCGGCAGCACGTGCACGCGTCCGCCGTTCATGAGCGCGAACACCCGCAGATCGATATGGCGCGACACCAGCTTGCCGTCCAGGCAGACCGGCGCCGTCGACAGCCGGATCGTCGGCTGGGCGATGTAGTTGTCCGGGTGCTCGCGGATCTTGGCCGCGAAACGCTCCCGCTCCCACTCCGTCGAGGCGGGGCCGATCAGCATCCCGTAACCGCCGGAGAGCGAGGTCTCCTTCACGACCATCTCCTCCAGCCGACCGAGCGCGTACTCCCGCTCCTCCGGCCGGCTCATCAGGTAGGTCGGCACGTTGGAGAGGATCGGCGTCTCGTTCAGATAGTAGCGGATCATGTCGGGCACGAAGGTATAGATAGCCTTGTCGTCCGCCACGCCGGTTCCGGGCGCGTTCGCGATGGCGACGTTGCCGAATCGGTACGCGTTCATGAGCCCCGCTACGCCCAGCATCGAGTCCGGACGGAAAGCAAGCGGATCGAGATAGTCGTCGTCGATCCGGCGGTACAGCACGTCGACTTTCCGGAGGCCGCCCAGTCCGCGGATGTAGATCTTGTGGTCGCGGCAGACGAGATCGCGGCCCTCGACGAGCTCGAGCCCCATCTGCTGCGCCAGGAACGCATGCTCGAAGTAGGCGGAGTTGTAGCTGCCGGGAGTGAGCAAGGCGATCACGGGATCGCTCTTGTCGGTCTGCGCCATGCCGCGCAGCGCCGCGCGGAAGGCGTCGAGCGAGCGATCGATGCCGCGGACGGCGTGCGAGAAGTACAGTTCCGGGAAGTCGTGCGTCATGATCGATCGGCTCTTGAATAGGTAGGAGAAGCCGGACGGCGAGCGCAGATTGTCCTCCAGCACGAAGTAGCCGCCCTTGTCGTCGCGGACGAGGTCGATGCCGGACGCCGTGATATAGCTGCCCCCGGGCACGCGCAGCCGCATCATCTCCGTGCGGAAATAGCGGTTGCCCATGATCATGCGCCGGGGGATCAGTCCGTCTTGGAAAATATGCTGATCGTGGTGGACGTCGTGCAGGAAGGCATTGAGCGCGCGGACGCGCTGGCTGACGCCCGATTCGATCGTCTCCCACTCCTCGCTCGGAATGATGCGGGGAACGAGATCGAACGGGATGGTTCGCTCCAGCGCCTCGGGCTGATCCGGCTGCGCCAGCGTGAAGGTGATGCCCTCTTCGAGCAGGCGGCGGTTCATCGTCCGCTGACGGGCGGCGCGCTCCTCGAAGCTCATCCGGGACAGGACGCCCTGCGTCTTCTCGTAATGCGGCCGAACCGCGGAGCCCTCGTACATCTCGTCGTAGAAACGGGAGGAGGAAGGAGTCAATGAGGAAACGGCGTTCCATAGTTCCATGCGGGGCGGCTCTCCCCTTCGGGCGGACACGGAGGAGAGTAGCCTTTCCTCCTTTCAAGGCGGGTATCCGATGCGTCCTGCCGGCATTCCGGCTAGGATTGGTATTGTATGTAATTTTATTCGCCCCGCAGATTTATGTCAATATTCATAACATGTATTCCTCGTATTTTGTTATTATATAACATATATTTAACTATTCATGTTATATTTATGAAATAAAAAACGGCTCCGCGTTTGCCGCAGAACCGCATGAATATGCGCCGGCCTAAGCCTCGGGCTGCTTCAGCATTTGACGCTCGACCGCCTTGAATCGCTTCACCATGACGAGACGCCACGGCAGCAGCATGCCGAACGCGAGCAGGAAGAAGAGCCCCGCCGTTTGCGGAATGCTGACGTACCGCTCCACCACGTCATGCAACAGGATCCGCACCGCCAGCAGCGCAACGATGATGACGATGAACATCTTCGATCTTTTCAGATAAATATGCCCGTTCGCGACCTCGAACCGCGAGGTCAGGATGAGCGGGTAAGAGAAGAACAACGCCCCGATCAGGAAAGCCGCCAGTCCCCACGTTAAGGGCACCCGAACGAGCGGGGAGACGAACATGAGGAATCCGGTCGCCATCCCGAGCGGCGGGGCGATGATCTTGCGCATCGTCGCCGGCTTCGTAGTCGCGCGAAGACGCACCGCGATGACGGTCGCGCCCGCCACCAGAGAACCGACCAGCGAGAAGATTTGCGGCATGCTGTTTGTCACACTCATCCTCTGTACTCCCTTTCTACCGAAGCCGACTCATACGTCTATTGTACCGCCGTTCGGGGTCGCCGGGCAACGCCGGGGATTAGGTAACGTCTATCGTGTATGGTAAAATATCGCAAAGAACCGCTCGCGAGTCTCTCTCCGCAAAGGAGCAATGAAAGGTGACCTCACGGCATCCGTCCAGGCTGCTGGCCATATGGATCAGCCTCATCAGCAATATCGCGCTAACGGCGCTTAAGATTACCGTCGGCCTGCTGTTCGCAAGCCCCGTGCTCGTGGCGGACGGCGTGCACAATGCGGGCGATATCATCGCGACGGTAGCCGCCCTCACCTCCTCGATGGTGTCCAAGAAGCCAGCTGACGAGGATCACCCCTACGGCCACGGCAAGGCGGAGGTCGTGGCTTCCGCGCTGGTCGCCATCATCCTGGCGGCAGCGGCGCTGTGGATCGGCTATCAGTCCATCCTGTCGCTGACCGAGCCGCCGGAGAGCGAGCGAAGCCTCCTGCCGCTGGTAGCCGCCTTCATCTCGCTCGTCTGGAAGCTGGCGCTGTATCTCTACACCATCCGGGTCGGCCGGGCCGCCAAGAGCAAGAGCGTCCTCGCCACCGCCTACGACCATCTGGCGGACGTCTATGCCTCTCTGGCAGCCGTCATCGGCATCGGCATAGCCATCCTGGGCGACCGACTCGACTGGTCCTGGGCGGCCTACGGCGATCCGATCGCGGGCATCATCGTCTCGCTGCTCGTGCTCAAGCTCGCCTACGAGATGGGCACGGAGGCCGTGGACATCCTGATGGAGCACAATATTCCCGTCGAGAAGCTCGGGGCCTATGAGCGCCTCATCGCCTCGCTCGACGATATCAAGCGGATCGACCGCGTTCGCGCCCGCGAGCACGGCCACTACGTAATCGTCGACGTGCGGGTCGGCGTGCCGAGCCACTACACGATTCAGCAAGGCCACGATATCGGCCGGGAGATCAAGCGGCGTATCATGGAGAGCGACCCGGACGTCGTGGAGGTGCTGGTGCATCTGAATCCCTGGAACGAGGGCGAATGAGCGCCTCCTGCGGCATGGATGCCGCGGGAGAGCGGGTCTGCGCCGTTCCGGGTCTCGTATGCATCGCGCACCCCTTTACTTTTATCGCGCATCCCGAAGGAGGCTTTCATTCATGGACTTAGGATTGAAGGGCAAGACCGCGCTCGTGCTGGCTTCTTCGAAAGGGCTGGGCAAGGCGACGGCGCTGCAGTTGGCGCTCGAAGGCGCGAACGTCGCCGTGCTGGGCCGCGAAGAACGTACGATCCGGAAGACGGCGGACGAGATCGCCCAAGCGTCCGGAACCGCGCCGATCGCGCTCGTCGCCGACATTACGCAAGCGGGCGACATCGACCGCGCCGTCCAGGCGACCGTCGAACGCTTCGGCGGACTCGACATTCTGATCAACAACTCCGGCGGGCCGAAGCCGGGCAAGTTCGACCAATTGTCGGACGAGCATTGGCAGTCGGCGTTCGAACTAACGCTGCTCAGCTATATCCGCGCCATCCGCGCGGCGCTGCCGCACATGCGCGAGCGAGGCTTCGGCCGCATCGTCAACTTCACGTCCAGCTCGATCAAGGAGCCGATCGACAACCTCATGCTGTCGTCGACCTTCCGCGTCGGCGTCGTCGGACTCGCGAAGTCCCTGGCCGCCGATCTCGCCAAGGAAGGCATCCTGATCAACACCGTCGGCCCGGGGCGCTTCGCCACCGATCGCATCCTGGAGCTGGACGAGGCGAACGCGGAACGGTCCGGCCAGCCGCTAGAACAAGTGCAGGCGGCCGCAGCGGCCCTCATCCCCGCCGGCCGCTATGGCACGCCGGAGGAATTCGGCAAGCTGGTCGCCTTCCTCGCCAGCCCCGCCAACAGCTACATGACCGGCCAGTCGCTCCTGATCGACGGCGGCGCGGTCCGCGCGATCTGACGGGGGCGGGGCACGACGGGAGGCCCGCACTGCGAAGCGATAGCGCGACTCTACCAGGGCGAGTAAGGCGGAATATCCGCTTTAATCTGCGGGACGCGGCACGCTCGAGGCGATTAAGGCGGAATATCCGCTTTAATCTGCGGGATGCGGCACGCTCGAGGCGATTAAGGCGGAATATCCGCTCTAATCCGTGGGATGCGGCACGCTCGAGGCGATTAAGGCGGAATATCCGCTTTAATCTGCGGGATGCGGCATGCTCGAGGCGATTAAGGCGGAATATCCGCTTTAATCCGTGGGATGCGGCACGCTCGAGGCGATTAAGGCGGAATATCCGCTCTGATCCGTGGGACCTGGCACACTACCGCGAGTTAGTCAAAAATTTTAGACGATCTTCGCCCGAGACACACACTTTCCTCGCGAGATAGTCGAAGTAATCGACGATCTCAGCCCAATCGCCGCACGGCACGCTCACCCAACGCCAAAAAGGGAAGAAGCAGAGGAACCCTCCGCTTCTTCCCTTTAACAATTACCCTCAACCTACGCTGTTGTAGGTCATGATCCAGATCGAGCCCGCGACGATCGTCATGACGATGACGAGGCCCAGGATCAGCGCCAGCAAGTTGAAGCGCGGCTTCTTCTCTTCCTTCAGATGCATGAAGAAGAAGAGCTGCACGACGAACTGCAGGACCGCCGTGCCTAGCAGGACGACGTTCGCCGCCGTTCCCGTCACCATGTCGTTCAGCACGACGATGAGCGGGATGGCCGTCAAGACGAGCGACAGGACGAAGCCGATGACGTACGACTTCAGCGAGCCGTGCGACTCGTGTTCGTCATGGCCGCCGTGCGCGTCGCGTCCGTGCGATTGCGGATGCTGCTCTGCCATCTTACTTCACCCCCATCATGTATACAATGGTGAAGACGAAGATCCAGACGACGTCGAGGAAGTGCCAGTACAGGCTGATGACGTTCACCTTGCGCTTCGTCACCGAGTTGATGCCGTGCCGGCTCAGCTGCAGCATGATAGCGACCATCCAGACGAGACCGACCGAGACGTGAACGCCATGGGTGCCGACGAGCGTGAAGAAGCCGGACAGGAACGCGCTGGTGCTGATCGTCGCGCCTTCGTGCACCATCTTCACGAACTCGGATACTTCGAGTCCGATGAAGGAGGCGCCGAGGATCGCCGTGACGGCAAGCCAGCCGATGAGGCCGCGCTTGCTGCCCTTATTCATCGCGAGGACGGCCAGCCCGCTCGTGAAGCTGCTCGTGAGCAGGATGAACGTCTCGGCGATGACGCCCGGCATCTCGAACAGCTCGGAGGCCGTCGGTCCGCCGGCGGTGCTGCCGTGCAGGACGACATAGGTCGCGAACAGCGTGCCGAACAGGATACAGTCGGTGATCAGGAAGATCCAGAAGCCCATCATCCGCAGCGCTTCCTGGTCGTGATGCCCATCATGACCGTGCGCTTGAGATGCCGCGTGATTACCGCCGTGTGCCATTAGACGACCCTCCCTGCTGCCGCTTCCGTACTTTCGATCTCATCGACCGGAATGTAGTAGTCGGTATTGTAGTTGAACGAGTGAGCCAGCATGCTTCCCGCTACCCCGATGAGACCCGGGATGGCGATCCACAGCCAGTCGAAGACCAAACCGAATCCGGCCATGAACCAGAAGGCCGACATGATGATCGGAATGCCGGAGTTCTTCGGCATGTGGATCGGCTCAAGCGGCGCGCGCGGCTGCTCGGGTACCCCCTGCGCCTTGCGCTCCTTGGTCGCCCACCAGTCGTCGCGCTCCTGCACCTGCGGGATGGTCGCGAAGTTGTAGGCCGGCGCCGGAGACGGGATCGACCATTCGAGCGTGCGGCCGTTCCACGGATCGCCCGATACGCGCTCCATGAACTTGATGCTGTGCAGGATCTGCCACACTTGGAACAGGAAGCCGATCCCCATCAGGAAGCCGCCGATCGTGGAAACGAAGTTCCATTCCCACCAGCCGGAATCCCATCCGTACGTACTGACGCGACGCGTCATGCCCATCAGGCCGAGGACGTACTGCGGCATGAAGCAGACGTAGAAGCCGATGTTCCAGAACCAGAACGCGTACTTGCCGATCTTCTCGTTCAGCTTGAAGCCGAACACCTTCGGCCACCAGTAGTATAGTCCGGAGAAGTAACCGAACGCAACGCCGCCGATCAGCACTTGGTGGAAGTGCGCGATCAGGAAGTAGCTGTTGTGGAACTGGAAGTCCGCCGGGGCCACCGAGAGCAGAACGCCGGTCATGCCGCCGACGACGAAGCAAGGAATGAAGCCCATCGTCCAGAGCATCGGGGACTCGAAGGTGATCTTGCCCCGGAACATCGTGAACAGCCAGTTGAACACCTTGACCCCGGTCGGGATCGCGATCAGCATCGTCGTCAAAGCGAAGAACGCGTTGACGTCCGCGCCGGAGCCCATCGTGAAGAAGTGATGCGCCCAAGTGAAGAACGAGAACAAGCTGATGCTCATGAGTGCGAACACCATCGACTTGTAGCCGAACAGCTTTTTGCGCGAGAAAGTGGCGACCACCTCGGAGAAGATCCCGAAGGCGGGCAAAATAACGATATATACCTCGGGGTGACCCCACATCCAGATAAGGTTGATGTACATCATCGGATTGCCGCCGCCGTCGAGCGTGAAGAAATGCGCGCCGAAGTAGCGGTCGATGAACAACAGCGCCAGCGTGACGGTCAGAATCGGGAACGCCAGGATGATCGTCAGGCAGCTCGAGAGGACCGACCAGGAGAACATCGGCATCTTCATGAGCTTCATACCCGGCGCGCGCATCTTCAGGATCGTCACGATGAAGTTGATCCCCGTCATGAGCGACCCGATCCCGGAGATCTGGATGCCCCAGATATAGAAGTCTTGGCCGACGCCGGGACTGAACATCCTCTCGGAGAGCGGCGGATAGGACAGCCATCCGGCATCCGGCGAACCGCCGATGACGAACGACAGGTTGAACAGCATGGCGCCCATGAAGAACAGCCAGAAGCTGAGCGAGTTCAGGAACGGGAACGCGACGTCGCGCGCGCCGATCTGCAGCGGTACGACGAGATTGAACAGGCCGAACATAAGCGGCATCGCCATGAACAGGATCATGATGACGCCGTGCGTCGTGAAGATCGAGTTATAGTGGTCCGGCTTCAGGAATTCCATATCCGGCATCGCAAGCTGCGTCCGCATGAGCAAAGCGTCCATGCCGCCGCGGAAGAGCATGAGAAGCGACGCGATGACGTACATGATGCCGATCCGCTTGTGGTCGACGGTCGTGAGCCATTCGCGCCAGAGCCAGCCCCATCGCTTGAACAGGGTAAGCACGAGGACGACCGCGACCATCGTCAGGCCGATGGCGACGTCCGCACCGTAGATTAGCGGGTCCCCGGTGACGAAGAAATCGGATAAACTGTTGATTTTCAAGTGGGTCCCCTCCTTTAACCGTTATGATTGTGCGACGTCATGTCTTGATCGGTCATGGCGGACATGTCGTGATCGGTCATTCCGGACATGTCATGGCCCGACATATCGTGTCCATCGGCATCGGAACCGGCTGCGCCGTCCTTCGCCTTCGCGTCGCCCGAGGAAGCCTCCGCGCCGCCGTGGTGATGGCCCGATTGTCCGTCGACCTGATACTTGGTGACGATCTCGTTGAACAATCCCTGCGGGAACGAGGAGAACGAGCGAACGAGCGACGTGCCCGGCTTGGCGAGCTCCGTATACCCTTCCTTGGTCAAGGACGGATATGACTGCTTCACTTCCCGCACCCATTGATCGAAGTCCGCTTGGGACGTCGCCGTGGCCACAAAGTTCATCTGGCCGAAGTCCTTGCCGCTGAAGTTCGCGCCCGCGCCCTTGTACTCGCCCGGCTCGTCGGCGATCAGATGGAGCTTCATCGCCATGCCGGACATCGTATAGATCTGGCCGCCCAGCTGCGGAATCCAGAACGAGTTCATCGGCGCGTCCGAGGTCAATTCGAATTGCACCGGCACATTCGAAGGGAACTTCAGATAGTTGACCGTGGCGATCCCTTGCTCGGGATAGAAGAACAGCCATTTCCAGTCGAGCGACGTCACCTGGATCGTGATCGGCTTGGCTTCCGATTCGATCGGCTTCGACGGCTCCAGCTTGTACGTGTATTGAACGGTGATCACGGCCAGGATGGCGATGATGATGATCGGAATCCCCCACCAGATCGTCTCCAGCTTCGTGCTGTGATCCCAATTCGGTTGATATGCCGCCTGGTCCTTCTCTCTCTTGCGGTAACGCCAGGCGATCCAAAACGTCAGTACCAGGACAGGTACGACGACGACCAAGCATAATACGGTAGAGATGAGGATTAAATCCATCTGTTGCTGGCCGATGGAGCCTTTGGGGTTAAGCACGACTACGTCGCTGCATCCTGCCAGGAGAACGGCGGTCAAGACCATCGTCATTAGGGCTGCGATCCGTCGGTACATTCCCGTCCACTTCATTTGCTTCCACTCCTCGATAGCCGCTTTGCGCTCACTTGCACGGACCTGTCTCATTAAGGTTCCGCGCTCTGCCCTTAACATAGCAGAAAGGAGAGCGCGGTTCTCTACTGTTAACAAAGGCGTCAATCTTTGTTTGATATTTAGCAATAATTTGTTCACCAATTCGACCTTTGTTCAAACAGAACAACGCAAAAAGACCGCCGGCATGCGGGAAATCCTCTCCGCAGCGGCAGTCCTTGGTCGCTCAGCCAGAAATGACCTACATCCTCAAGCGGGTTCCTTCGAAGGGTCCGGCTCCGAGACTTGCTCCGACTTCCTCATCATCAACGGGGCGGCGACGCCGAAGAGCAGAATCTGCAATCCGCCGACCAAGAATCCCAGTCCGATCATCAGACCCAGGTTCTCGTCGCTGAACTGGTGCATATTGAAGGCGCTGAACAGGATGCCCAATCCGATAATCACGGTCGCGATCCATTTCAATGCGTTGGTCATGTCTTTTCTCATGATGGTTAACCTCCTCATGAAAGCGCTGCTATATGTGAACATTTTATCACAAATGTGTGGCAAAATATAGTCCAAATTGCGTCTTCGTTCAAAAATAGGCGAAGTAGACCTTGATTACCCGACCCCCGCCGCCGTTAAACCGGAAGTTGTCCCAAGAGAGTTCCGCCCCCAACTTTAGTCGGGGTACAAAACCGTTCCGGCGTCGGTTAGGGAACAAAAGGAAATCGAATAGAATGAAAACAGTGAAAGGCAAACGCAACATGCCGCAAGCCGCAATCGAAAAGGGAGATCGCTATGAATAAGAAGCAATTCCTAGGCTCGCTCCGCCACTATCTGGAGCCGATGCCCGAACCGGAGCGCGATCGCATGCTCCAAGACATTGACGCTTACTTCCTCTCCGGCGAGCAGATCGGCAAGTCGGAAGAACAAATCGCCTATGAATTAGGCGATCCGATGCGCATCGCGGCGCAAGCGCTCGGCTTCAGCTATCCGCCGGCCCCCCCGCAGCCGCCCGTGGAACGCGACGTCCCCCGTATGTTGGGCGTGGCCATTCTTCTCTTCTTCCTGAATCTCATCATGCTGCCGATCGGCGCATCGCTCTGGTCGGCGCTGCTCGGCGTCGCGGCCGCCACGGTCGGCCTGCTGCTCTCGCCGGGAGCCGTGCTGCTCGAATGGGTGCTGAACGCGCATTATTCTCCCGCGTTCCTGTTCGTAACGATGGCCGCTCTCGGGGTAGGCTTGCTGATGGTCTTCGTCACCTACTACGCCGCGAAGCTGTGGATCTGGCTGACTGCGGTATATCTGCGCTGGAATGTAAATATGTGGAGAGGCAGGACTTACTCATGAAGAAATGGCTGTTAATCGCACTAGGACTCATTCTGATCGGCGCGGGCGGGCTCGCGTTCTATAATCTCAACGCCGACAAATCCGACAAGACGCTGCAGGTACACGAGCAGAAGTGGACGTTCGGCAGCGGCGAGCTTCGCGAATTGATCGTCGACAACGAATACAAGCGCACGGACGTGAACTTCGTCCATAGCACGGACGGCACCGATTCGGTTCTCTTCGAAGGCAAAGTCGAACAGGAGATCGCCGACCGTCTCAACGGGACCCGCATCTCGGACGGCAGCTTGACCCTCAACTTGAAGGAAAATCCGCGCTGGTTCGTCTTCAACCTGGACTTCATCAAGCCAAGCGAAGCGCAGACGATCACGGTCTCGATCTCCGACGAGACGTTGCTCGACTCCCTGGTCGTCAAGTCGGATTCCGGCTCGCTGCATCTGAACGGCGCCGCCGCCCGCAATGCGGTCATCAAATCGGACTCCGGCAGCGTCCATCTGGCCGACTTCGCCGGCAGCAGTTGGGCCGTCAGCGCCGACTCCGGCAGCGTCCATCTAGCCGGCTTCGCCGGGGACAGCCTGACCGTGAAGTCCGAATCGGGCAGCATTCAAGGCGAGCGCATCAAGGCCAAGCTCACGACCTCCTCCGATTCGGGCAGCGTCAAGCTGAGCGGCGTGACCGGCGCCGTCGCGGTGAAGAGCGAATCCGGCAGCGTGCGGCTGCAGAAGGATGACGCATCCGGCGTCGACGTCAAAACGGATTCCGGGAGCGTGCGCATTCAATTGCCCGAAGCCTACGGCGGCTTCTACGATCTGAAGTCCGACTCGGGATCCATTAAGGCGCCGGAATCCAAGCAGCAGACGAAGGAACTCGTGAAGGTGCGCACCGACAGCGGCAGCATCCGCATCGAGCAACCCTAGTCGGAGACCCACTCCACCTCAGGTCGGGGTTCAAAACCCTCCCCCGGGCGGTTCGGTCTTCGCCGCGTCCGTCTTAAGATGGAAGCAACAGAACGATAACCGTACGGAGGGAGCTCTACCATGATGTTTAGCCTTTGGAGCAATATCGAGATCGGCGTGCTGTTCCTGATCGCCCTCTTCGCCTGGCGGGCCGGCGCGAGCGCCGCGAAGCTGAGATACGGCGGCTCGGCCGAACGGCTGCGCCGCAAGACGCGCAAGACGATCTCCTGGATGGCCGCGCTAATAGCCGCGATCGGCATGGAGATCTGGGCGGTGGTCGAAGTATGGGCGCACTCGGAATGGATCCTGTCCCAGGATCGCGTCGCCGTCCATCTGCCGATTGTCGTCATCCCGGCCCTGTTCGTCGTCGGGTGCGCGGTTCCGCGACTCTTCTGGATCTGGCGGGAGTCGGGACGCAGGACCGGCGCGCCGCTGGACCCGGAGCTGTTCCGCCAAGCGTCGCATCCGCTGCTGGTCGTCCCGCTTCGCGGCGCCGCCCTGTGCGCCCTGACCGCGATCTACTTCTACCTGGTGCCGCCCGTCCCCTTCATCCCCGCGGATCTCATTCTCCCGCTGCTGCTGCTGGGTCTTCTCATCGTTGGTCTGTCCCATCTGCAGTGGTATCGCTGGCGCCGGCTGCTGAACGACCGCGACGCCGCGTCGGCCACGCTGCCGCCACTCTGGAAGCGTTCCATGCGTACGCTCGCCGTACTGGCCGTGGCCGGAGCGCTGGCGACCGGCGGCATCGCATTGAACGCCCAAGCGAGCCGGCTGCCGGAGCATCTGCGCATGGACGAAGGCGCGATGGACTACGGCGGCGGTATCGCGTTCCCGCACGGCGCCGGCCACGGCGAGGCCGCAGCGGCAACCGCGGCAGCCGGCAACGCCGCTTCGCTGCCGGTCACCCGATTGACCGGGGACGTCTCCGGGACGCCCGACCGCCGCTTCACGCTGACGGCCCAGGAAGCCAAGGTTACGCTCAGCTCGGGCAAGACGATCGACGCCTGGACGTATAACGGCCAGATGCCGGGCCCGGAGCTCCGAATGCGCCAAGGCGAGCTTGTCGAAGTCACCCTGATCAACCGCGACATCGCCGAGGGCGTCACGATCCATTGGCACGGCCTCGACGTCCCGAACGCGCAGGACGGCGTAGCCGGCGCCACGCAGAACGCCGTTCGGCCGGGCGAGACCTTCGTCTACCGGTTCCGCGCCGAGCAGACAGGGACGTTCTGGTACCACTCGCACCAGGATTCGCAGGAAGCCGTTCAACGCGGACTGTTCGGCCCGCTCGTCGTCGAGCCGGCCGGCGGCCAGGATGCGGGAATCAAGGACATCGTCGCGATCACCCACCAAGGCGCCGTCGGCAACGACGATACGGTACGCCGGGAGCGGGCAGCCCCGGGCACGCAAGTTCGCTTGCGCTTGATCAACACCGACGACTGGACCATCCAGCGCTATACGCTGGCGGGCGCGCCCTTCCGGGTGGCGGCCTTGGACGGCACCGATCTGAACGGACCGGGGGAGCTCACGGACACGCACGTCGAACTCTCGACCGGCGGCCGGGCCGACCTGGTCTTTTTGATGCCGGACCATCCCGTCTTCCTCAGCGTCGGGGGATCGAAGGAACGGGGCATTCTGCTAAGCGCGGACGGCGGCGGCGAGATCCCGGCTCTTCCGAAGACGCGCGCGTTCGATCCGCTTCACTACGGACAGCCGGCCGAGGTCCCTTTTGACGAGCACACGCCGTTCGACCGGAACTTCACGATGGTGCTGGACAACAAATTCGGCTTCTATGATGGAAGCTTCACGAATCTGTACACTATCAACGGGCAAGTGTTCCCCAAGACGCCGATGTTCATGGTCCGGGAAGGCGAGCGGATCCGCGTGAAGATCGTCAACCGCGGCCAGGTCGACCACCCGATGCATCTGCACGGCCATCATATGCTCGTCCTGTCCCGCAACGGCGAACGCGCGGACGGCAGTCCTTGGTGGTCCGACACGCTGGACGTCCGCCAAGGCGACGTCTACGAAGTCGCCTTCACGGCCGACAATCCGGGATTATGGATGGATCATTGCCACAATCTGACCCATGCCGCCGTCGGCATGTCGATGCACCTCATGTACGAAGGAGTCACGACGCCGTTCGAGATGGGCTCCGCCACATTCAACCGGCCGGAATAAATTTGACTCCGCGAGCAATATCGAATATTCTGGCGAAGAGAAGATCTTGGATGTGGAGGTTCTGCGTGAGCAAACACGAAGAGCTGGTACGGTTGGTTGATATGATGCGCATGCACGCGCGGCTCTGGACTTCGGAGTGGAGCAAGAACAATCCGCTCGAGATCTCGCAGAGCCAAGCGATAACGCTGGACGTCCTGAACACCGAAGGCCCCAAGCCCAGCACTTATCTGTCGCAGCTCGTCGGCGTGACTTCGGGCGGCATGACCGTCATCTCGGACAAGCTGGTGCGCCAGAATCTGGTGCGGCGGGTGAACGACGCGAACGACCGCCGGGTCGTCAAGCTGGAGATCACCGACGAGGGCCGCAAAGCGATGAAGCAGATCAGGATCAAGCAGGAAGCGCTGATCGACAAGCTCTTCGATCCGTTGGATCCCGAGGAGATCGCGCTGATGACGGCCATCTATCGGAAGCTGCTCGACCAGACACCCAAAGAGAACGAGTAATCATGCCCATACATTAGGAAGACCCCCGGTTCTAAGCGAACCGGGGGTCTTGCCGTCTCATCCTGCGCTAAGCCGTCGGAGGTCCGATATCCAACCGCGTGGTCGTCTCCAACCGAAGCCGCTCGCCGGGCACCCAATCGACCGCCTTCCGGAATAAGGGGCCGTCATATACGAAGGTATGATATTCGCCGCCTTCGCCCATCGGGCAGACATTCCGTTCCAGCAAAATATCCGCGTAAAATCTCGCATCCAGCTCCCGTCCCAGCCACGCAGGCGACAGCGCCTCGTCGCGCACGCGGATGACGACCGCCCGGTAGCCCGACGCTACGAACGCCTTCAGCGCTTCCCCCGTCTCCCCCGGCGGCATCCAGAGCGGATACAGCGCCTCGAGGCCGACCCGTTCCGCAACGCGCGTTCCCCATTCGCGGTGCTCGGCCAGGAACAGATCGCCGAACGCGATCGCCTCCAACCCGTAGATCGCCTTCAGCTCCCCGAGCCGCGCGACGTAATCCTCCGTGTAGCTGTCGAACGAGCAGGCGATGAACTCCGCAGGCAAGCCCAGCGCGTCAGCCTGGGCCGCGATCAGCTCCGTCCGTTCGCCGTGCCCGAACGTCCGTCCGATCTCGCGCGGAACGGTCGTGAGCAGGCAAGCCACTTCCTCCCCCGCCTTCGCCAGCTTGTCCAGCGTCATGCAGCTGTCCTTGCCGCCGCTCCACGACAAGGCGATGCGTTTGCCAGCCATCCGTCATTCCCCTCTCCTCGATCTCAGCGCCAGATGCCGATGAAGTGAGAATAGCGCAATTGCGCACAGATGTACAGCAGGCGCCGAAACTTCGAGCATCCGACGCCCCCGCTTCCGTCCCCATCCAAGAAACCCGGCTTCGCCGTCCTCGGAAAAGGGCGAAAAGAATCCCGAACCGGTGCAAGGCCGATTCGGGATCATGAAGGTCAAGCCGTTATTTTACTTGGTCTTCCACTTGCTTCACGAACACTTCGCTGCCGTTCGAAGCTCGGGTGGAGGCGTGCGAATGCGTCGCCTCTTCCACTTGTCCGAACGCCCAGTGGTCAGCCTTCACGTCCGGGAAAGAAGGCGCGACGTTCGCGAGCGGACCGCGGAACAGCAAGCGGTTGATCAGCGTCACCGCTTCCGTGCGGACGATGCCGCTGCCCGGCTTGAACGTGCCGTCCGGGTAACCCGTCGTCAGCCCGTTGCGGAACAGCGCCTCGACCGCGGCGGAAGACCAGCGCCCTTGCGTGTCCGCGAAGTTCGAATGAATCGGCTGGGAGACATTCAGCTTCAGGTAGCGGACCATAACCGTTGCCAGCTCTTCGCGGGTAACCGGGACGTCCGGACGGAACGTACCGTCGTTGAACCCGTTGAAGATCTCATGATCGGTCACGATCCGGATGTATCCGCTCGCCCAATGCTTGGCCGGCACGTCGGCATAGGCCGCATGCTCGGTCGTGCCGCCGCCGTTCAGCAGCCGCGCGATGATGGCCGCCAGCTCGGCGCGCGTAAGGTGGCGGTCCGGCAGGAACTTGCCGTCCGGATAGCCCAGAATGTAGCGGATGTGGACGGTCTCGCCGAAGCGGTTGCTGTACAGCAGCACCTTCGCCGAAGCGCGGGCGGCATCCGGATGGGCCAGCTCCGTCCCGTTCGCGGCGCCTTGTCCTGCGATTTCGACGACTTGCTCGGCTGCGGAGATCGCAGGCCATTGCACCTTGATCTTATGCTGGCCACCATTGCCTGCCGCGAGACCGGATACGGTCCAGACGATCTTGTTTCCGGTCACCTTTCCGCCGTCCGCATCAAGGACCTTGGCGCCTTCGGGCAAGGTTACGGTGATCTCTCCGGACGGGAGGACGGCCGTTCCGTCATTCAGATGGTCCACGACGATCGTCGCCGTGCCGTTCTCTTCGTAGGCGCTGCGATCGACCGTCAGATTCACCGTCAATCCCGGTTTTCCTACTGCAGGCTGCACAGGCGGCGTCGGTGTCGGCGTAGGCGTGACCACCGGCGGATTCGAACCTCCCGATACCGGCTGCAGCTTCACGTCGTGCCTGACGATGGCATGCTCGACGGCCAGGATCGGACTCGTGTACGTCTCATAGCCCGCCGCCGTGACGACCACATAATAGTCGGTAGTCGGATAGACCAAGTACGCGTACTTGCCGCCGTCCTTGCCGGCCTGCGGATTGGCATTGTCGTTCGGCGCGAAGCCCGGGATGCCCGGCAGCGCGACCGGCGTATTCGGCGTCACGCCGTTCGCGGCGTTCCGCGGCGTATCGGCGTAATAGAGCTTGACGACTGCGCCGTCGACCGGCGCGTTCGTCTTGGCGTCCGTAATATCCCCGTACGGATCGATCAAGGCTTCCAGGATGTTGAGCTCGCCGTCCTGGGTCAGCTTGATGACCGGCAGCGTCCCGTTGTTGTCAAGCGCGTTGATAACGATCTCCCGGTCATACCGCCGGTCGTCCGGGCGGGCCGGATCCGGCAGCACGTAGCGCACTTCCAATTGGTATGCTTGATTCGGAACGGCATTATCGATGCTGAACACGCCTGCACCCGCGAGCGGGAACCAACCGTTGCCGGTCGCCGCATCGGTCAGATAGACGCCCGTATCCGCATCCTTCAGGTAGACCTTCAATTGGCCGACGATCGCCGGATCGAACAGGAGGCTTTGCCCGTCCGGTCCTTTGGAGCCGACGATCCCCGTTACCGTCCGGGTCGACGGAACGATTTCGTGGCCGGTGCCGGCCACGTCGCCCACGTTTACTTTTTGCTTGTAGGTCACGGGACTGGAGGAGGCCCCGAACGGACGCGTGACCGCGATGTCGTACGTCGTGTTGCCCTTCGGAACGACGAAGGCGTATGCTCCGTCCGGTCCGGTAGTGACGGTGCTCGTGAAGCCGTCCGGTCCGGTGATGGTCACGACCGCTCCCGATACCGGCTCGTTATCGCTGGTGACCACGCCCTCTACGGAGGCCGGAGCGAATTCGATGTCAATCTGCGCTTGAGCGATCAGCCCCTGCTCCGCGTCGTTGACCTTGGCGACGACGAGGATCCGCTGCGGATCGACGCCCGTGATCGCCGAGGATTGATACGGGATCGTGGCTATGCCGCTCGCATCCGTCACGGCAGTCGCCCCGTTCGGGAAGCTGCCCTTGCCCGCCGGCGCGCCGAAGTTCACCGTTACTCCGGCCGCGGGGGAGCCGTCCGGCTTCGTGATGACGGCCTTCAGCTCCGTCCGGGACTTGCCGTCGCCTACGATCGCGGCCGGGTTCGCGGTCAAGACGATGCCTGCGGCATCCGCGTTGCGAACCGGGAAGTTCGACAGCGGCGACAACGGGAAGCCGTTCGCCCCCTCCACCCGGCCCTTCGACGGGTCGTAATCCATCGACACGGCGATGCCCGCCGGCACGCCTTCCGGATACTTCCCGCTATCCAGCTCGAGCGTCAGGATCATCGCATTCGGATCTTGCGGATCCGCTTCGGCGCGCGTGACGGGAATAGGCGACGAATCGCCGCTCAGATGGAGCATGAAGGCGTCTTCGCTGCCCGGATCCACGCGGATCGGCGAATCGAACGTGACCTTGACGCGATCCCGCTGCTCATCGTCCAGGACGGCGGCGCGCTGCGGCTTCAGCTGGTTGTCCACCGGGAAGCCGTTCTGCAGCGCGAGCTCCCGTCCTTGTCCGCCCGATTCCTGGACGATGGCCGATGCCGGCGCGTAGTCCAGCGTGACGGCCGCTCCGAACGGCACGCCGTCCGGGAACGCCTGCTCGTCGAGCCGCAGCGTCAGCAGCAGCGCGTTCGGGTTCGAACCGTCCACTTGAACGTCAGATGCGGACACCGGCGCGCTCGCGCCGGCGATCCGGATGAGGAACGCATCCTTGACGTCCCCCGTCAGCGCGACGGGCGACGGGAACTCGACCCGGACCGTCTGGCGGCTCTCGTCGTTGACGACGGCCGCATGAACAGGCCCAAATTGGTTCCGCACCGGATAGTTCCCGAGCGGAGATAACGTGTTTCCGTTCAGGTCGGTAATGCCGGGGAAGCCAGCGGTCGGCTGATAATTCAGCGCGACCGGCGCTCCTGCCGGCACCGGGCCGCCCAGCGTCAGGATCAACCGGCTCGTATCGGAGCCGTCATAGGTGACGCCCGTGACCGAGACCGGCTTTGAAGTCGTTCCGTCGACATATTGAATGCCGAACAGGCCCGGGTTCAGATCGTTCAGGGCGACGGGATACCCGAAGTCCAGCGCGACTTGGCTGCGTCCCGCGTCGTTGATGACGGCGGCGCCGCTCGGTCCGAACGGATTGTCCGCCGGCTGCGACGTGATGTCCGACAGGTCGTTGCCGACCAAGTCGGTCACGTCGCCGTCTTGGCTGCGGTACGTCACTTGCACTTTGGAGCCGGGCGGGATCGTCACCCCCGGCGGCAGATCCAAGACGAGCGGATCTCGCGGCGTGCCGCTCCCGCCGGCAATGACGGCGGGGATCGGGTTGCCCGCGTCGTCATTCACGATCACGGAGAATCCGCCGTCGCCTCCGTAGAGGACAGGCTCGTCAAAGGTCACGAGCAGCCGGCCACGGTCGCCGTTGTCGACGACCGCCGTTTCCAGCTGCGGTCCTTCGTTGTCGGCCGAGAACGAGACGGGTCCTTCCGCATACGCCCCGCCGCCATAGGAGATCCCGCCGTAGACGCCGCCTACGACCGACTTGACATGGGTCGTAAAGCCGTCTCTGACGGAGCTGTACAGATCGGTGGTCGCGACCCCGTACTCGTTCGCCCTCACCGTCACGTAACGGTTGACGAGCGCGCCGCCGTCCAGGACCTTCGTCTCGCCGTCCAAGGCCGCACGCGTCTCGACTTGGCGCGCTTCGAGCGGGATGACGCGGGACGGATCGCTGTCATCGTACACAATGCCGGGATCCGCCGGATTCGACGTATGGCTGCCGTCGTTCTTGAGGTAGCCCAGCACGTCGTATAAAGAAAAGGTGACCGGGTAGTTCGGTACGATATCGCCGTTCAGGTCGTACACCGTGGCTTGCACCGAACGTTTGGAGCCTTCGCCGGGAACGATGCCAAGCTTAATGTCGAGCGGAGCGTTGAAGTAATCGAACTTCGCCGGCTCGATCGGTCCGCTGTCGTTGTTGAAGTACCAAGCGTCGATATCGTGATTCTGATTCTGGCCGCCCGTGGCTGCCGTGAACCCGACATACGCCTCGTCCTGGTTCAAGAGCTTGGACAGATCGAGTCCCGTCTTCGTCAAGATCGGCGCGTCCGGCAGCTGATTGGTCTTGCTCAGGTAGACCTTGAGCGTATCGGTCAAGCCGTCGTAGTCGATCCAGGTATAGTAGATGCCGTTGGTCAGGTCCATCTGCCCTTGATCGATGTTCACGAAGTCGCTCGGGGCATGCTTCGTGACGCCGTTCAAATCTACCGCGATGTGGTTGCTTCGCGTGCCCGTAGTCTCGCCTATGCGTCTCGGGTCGTTGTTGTCGGGATTGTAATACGTATCGTACTCGATCCCGATGCTGGGTTGCAGGCCGCCGTAGCCCATCCCCTGGCCGACGGCGCCCGCCGAGCTAGACTTCGTCTGCACGGTGAAGACGATGCCGTCCGCAGGACTCGACGAACCGCCGTGCATGCGGAACGAGAAATACGTGCTGAAGGAGCGGTCGTTGGTGAGCGATATTCTCCGGTTCTTAGGAAAAGCCGTCCCGAAGACGTTTCCGACATTCCGGGTCATTCTCAGCACGTTTTTGCCGCCGTCGTCGGCATACCGCGCGTCCCCGTTAAGCGCGAGAAACTGCTTGTTCACCATGGGATTCGAATCTGCAAAATTGTCGTAGACAAACGTAATATACTTGTCGGGCTTATCGGCTGGCCCCGCTTGGGCCGTGCCGGGTCTCCACGCCCCGTTCGCGATGACGATCAGAAAAGCGAGCGTCACGACCAACGATTTCCTCCACCATGTTCTCAATGCATCCACCATCTTTCATTCGCCTTGATTTAACGTCCATATGCATCCTATCAACTCGATCTGTACAAAAAATGAACAGAATCCGCTAAAATTAAACAAATTAATACAGAAAATCGACAAACGGGATGCCGATAATAGAAAATAGAATAAAGCTCTATCGCAGGGGAAGCGTCCCTTGGAAGGAGAGACCCGAAGAGATGAGATGCATGCTGGTCGACGATGAAGACCTCGCCCTCAAGGCGCTGCACCAACAATTGAGCAAGATCGACGACGTCGAAGTCGTCGGGATGCATCAATATCCGCAAGAGGCGCTGGAGGCGATCGTTCGGATCCGGCCCGACGTCGTCTTCCTGGATATCGACATGCCGGAAATGAACGGCCTGGCCGCCGCCGAGAAAGTGCAGGACCTGCACCCCGCGGCCGAAGTGGTATTCGTCACCGCCTATGAAGAGTACGCCGTCAAAGCCTTCGAGCTCCAGGCGCTGGACTATATCCTCAAACCGCTGCAGCCCGAGCGGCTGCTCCGTACGATCGGACGATTGTCCGACCGCTTGCAGCAGAAGCCCGCCCCCGTCGCCGCTCCGCCGATGATCCGGTGCTTCCCGAGCCTGCAGATCGAGTACGGCGACGGAAAGACGCTCCCTTGGCGCACGACGAAGGCGCAGGAATTGTTCGCCTACCTGCTGTACCGCCGCCATCAGCCTACCCGCAAGGATACGCTGCTGGATCTGCTCTGGCCTCACACGGAGAGCAAGAAGGCATATACCCAACTGTATACGACGATCTATCAGCTCCGCAGATCGATGGAAGCCGCCGGGCTGGACATCCGGATCGTCAATGCCGGAAACGGCTATGCGCTGGATCTGGGAGACGGCATATACGAGGCGGAGCAGTGGGAAGATCGGCTGCAGCAGGCGCCGCCCCTCGCCCGGGATACGGCCGAAGCGTTCGAACAGCTGCTCACGACTTATAGGGGGGACTATCTGGAAGCCCACGACTATATCTGGGCGGAGGGCGAACGGCAGCGCTTGCGCGGCATCTGGTTCCATCAAGCGATGCGTTTCGCGCAGTACTTGGAAGACTGGCGGGGAAGCGCCGAAGGCGCCGTCTGGTACCATCGCATCCAAGACCGGTTCCCCTTCGCGGAAGAGGTCGCCCTCAAGCTGATGGAGGCGTACGGCGCCATGGGCGAGAACAGCATGGTGGAACGGCAGTACGCGCAATTGTCGGCGATGCTCGCGGAGGAGTTCGGCACCCTGCCCTC
Organism: Cohnella nanjingensis; assembly: GCF_014212125.1. GTDB lineage: Bacteria > Bacillota > Bacilli > Paenibacillales > Paenibacillaceae > Cohnella > Cohnella nanjingensis. The sequence continues at coordinate 82,406 of NZ_JACJVP010000005.1, read as the reverse complement.
CAGCCGCACGCAGGCCTGGTACCGCGAATGGAAAAACCCCTGAACCGTCTTCCCCGTTCTCCGCAAGGGAAAGACCTGCAATGGCCGCTGCACGGGCGGATCGCCGTCCCGCCGGGACAGTCGTTCGGCTGCTCGATTACCGGATCGGCAGGCACGCCGGGCGTCGGTCTCACGCTGACGGCCACGCTCGATCTGCTCCGGCGGGAGGTCAAGCGCTGGAGGCCCTTTCCTTTGACATTGACTTGGCAGGCCTGCATAATATAGTGATAACTGAAGAGACGGGCTGTTCGCTGCGAAGCGCTACAGGCCTGTTGTTTTTTCTGCGTCCAAATCTACGATTCCGTTTCAAAAAGAGAGTAGTCTGCGAAGAAAGGAAGGCGCATACATGACACTTGTCCCTCCTATGCGATTATGGCGCAACAAACCCTTTGTATTCTTCACCTTCGTCTTGCTGCTCAAAAGCTGCGTGGCTTGGCTCGTCATCTTCGACGACGGCCCCTCGTGGCGGACCATCGTAACGGAGATTCCGTTCTTCTGGATCGTCTTCTGCCTCATCGAATGGTTCGCCCGCAAGCATAAGCTCGCGCTGTATCTGCTGGTGAATCTGGTCGTGACGGCCATCCTCTTCTCGGTCTTTATGTACTACAAATATTACGGCGTCATCGCGACCTATCACGCCTTGCAGCAAGTGAACCAGGTGACCGCCGTCAGCAACAGCGTCTTCTCCCTGCTCGATCCTTACTACGTGCTCATCTTTATCGACATCGTCGTCATCGGCGTCCTGTTCTTCACGAGCAAACGCGTCAAAGACTGGCGCCGCATCGCCTCCAAGCGGGAGAGCCGCAAAGCCGTCACCGCGCTGTTCGTCGTCTCCATCGCCATCTGCCTGTTCAACGTGTTGCCGAACCGGGCCAGCATGAACGAGCGGACCAAGGCCGAGGAGATGGGCATTCTGAATTACGAGCTCTACTCGATCCTGGCGCCGGACAACGAGGAACTCGTCGACAAGTCCGAGATTACCCAAGAGGCGATCAACCGGTTGAAGGGCATCCGGGAGCCGGAGATTCCGCAGTACTGGCATGTCGCCAAAGGCAAAAATATCATCATCGTTCAGCTCGAATCGTTCCAGAACTTCCTGGTGAACCTGAAGATCGACGGTCAGGAAGTGACCCCGAACCTGAACCAGCTGGCGTCGGGCAACTTCTACTTCCCGAACTTCTATCAAATGGTCGGCCAAGGCAACACGTCCGACGCCGAGTACGTGGTGAACACGTCGCTCTACATCCCGCTTCACGGCGCCGCGACGATGAACTACGTGGACAAGGACCTGCCCAGCCTGCCGAAGCTGCTCCGCGGCAACGGGTACGACACCGCGACGTTCCACACGAACGTCGTCGAGTTCTGGAACCGCGGCGAACTCTATGACGCCGTCGGATTCGACCGCTATTACGACAAAGATTTCTTCGGCACGGACGACGCGTTGTTCTTCGGCGCCTCGGACGAAGTGCTGTACGACAAGACGGCCGCCGAACTTGCGCGGATGGACCGGGCGAGCAACCCGTTCTATGCGCACGTCATCTCGATGAGCGCGCACCATCCGTTCTCCATTCCGGAAGACAAGTACAAGATGACGCTCCCGGAACGGTACGAAGGCACCTTGGTCGGCGATTATATCCGGTCGCAGAATTACGCGGACTACGCGCTCGGCCAGTTCATCTCGAAGCTGAAGGAGAACGGCGTTTGGGACAACAGCCTGGTGCTCCTCTACGGCGATCACCTAGGCTTGCCGATCTACTCCCTGAACAGCGCCGAGAAGGATCTGATGAAAGAGATCTACGGCCGTCCGTACGGCTATTCCGATATGGTGAACATCCCGCTCGTCATCGCTTCCCAGGGCGTCACCTACCCGGCGCAGCTGACGCAGACGGGCGGACAGATCGATCTACTGCCGACCCTCGCGAATCTGGCGGGCATCCCGCTCGCCGGCCAGCTCCACTTCGGCCAGGATCTGCTGAACCAGACCAGCAATCTGCTGCCGGAGCGTTATTATCTGCCCTCGGGCTCGGTCATCGACGATCGGCACTTGTTCATTCCGGGCAGCGGCTTCGAGGACGGCGTCAACTATGCGCTGGACAACGACGCCACGATGCCGGCCGGCGCTGCCGGCGTCGCTCAATCCCAATACGAGCGGGCGCTGGAGCTGCTGACCTTGTCGGATAGTTACGTGAAGCAACTGCCCGCCAGGGAGAAGACCTCCCCGACAGCCGAATAAGGCTTCCAAGTTTGGATAAGCGCGATACTTATAAATTCTAAATGGCGAACGGAAGCCGCCGCCCTCTCTCGCAATCGCGGGCGGGGCGGCGGCTTCTCTGCGACCGTTGGGCTTGAGGAGCAATTCCCTTCAGAGGCATCGCGCGCTCAGGAAGGCAGCAGCACGATCTTCCCGAACGCCTGCTGCCGCTCCAGCAGCTCATGCGCCCGCCGCGCCTCCGAGAGAGGCATCCGAGCTGCGATCACGGGCGCGATGCGGCGATCCCGCAGCAGGTCGAACAGCCGGCTCAGATCCTCGGCGAACCATTCCGGATGCCGTTTTTTCGACGCGGTGATGGAGTAGATGTGCGAGCGGTTCCCCCGCAGCCGGACCCGGACCCTGGCGGCGGCGAGACCGGCGTACGTCCGCACGGCCCGCTGCGCCCGCCGGCGGCCGCCCGCAAACAGATGCGCGACGCCGTAGACGACGAGCTTGCCGCCCCGGCCGAGGAGAGGGACGGATTGCTTGACCTGCGGACCGCCCGTCCCTTCGATCACGACATCGTAGCCCTCGGGGGCGAGCTTGCGGAGGGCTTCGCCGAGATCGCTCCGCCGGCTGTCGACCGCGTCGGCCGCATAGCGGAGCAGCCGCTCGCGCTCGCCGTCCCCCGCCGCGCCCGCCATCCGCAGACCCGCCGCCGCGCCCAGCTGCAGCAGCGCCGTCCCCACGCCGCCGGCGGCGCCGTGAATCAGCACCCTGCTGCCCGCCTTCGCTTCCGCCGTCCGATGCAGCATCTGATACGCCGTCATATAGTTTAAGATCACCGCGACCGCTTCGGCGGGATCCAATTCCTCCGGCACCGGATACAGATCCGACTCCGGCAGGTAGACGATCTCCGCATAGCTGCCATGCAGCGTGAGCGCCGCCACCCGGTCGCCCGGCCGGACGGTCGTCACGCTGGGCCCGATGTGCAGGACGCGGCCGACGATGTCGTATCCGGGAACGAACGGCGGCTTGGGGGCCGCCGACATAAGCGCCTTCGCGCATCAGCACGTCGGCTTGCGATACGCCGGCCGCCTCCATCTCTATCGCGACCTCGAACGGCGCGAGCGCGCGGCCCTGCCATCTGGCCGTGCGCATCACGTCGCTCCCGCCGTACGCCGGCACCTCCACCACCTCATATGCGCGCGATTCCAACATGTTTTAGCCCCCTTGTTCCGGACCTCGCCGCGAGATCCGCATCGATAGTCGCTCAACGCCCTATAGACTTTATTACCCGGTTGCAGACAAATAGAGGCGAACCCCTCGCAGATCCGGTCTGCGGGAGATCGCCTCATGGCCAAGATAATAGATGTCTACCGTTCGAAAGTCTTACCGTACGGCGTACCCGGAGCGGATCGCGCTCACGGGCGGTTCACGATGTCGAGACAGACTTCCTCCATCGTCATGCCGGCGAGTTCCCGCTCCATGGCTTGTTGCGCGCGCGTGAACGCCGTATCGAGGGTGACCTGGATGTTCCGGCCGACCCGGCAATCGGGATTCGGGTTGTCGTGGATCGCGAATAGGCTCCCGTCCTCGGGCTGTACCGCGCGATAGACGTCGAGCAGCGTAATCTCGTCGATCGGTCGGGCGAGCGTGGCGCCCGCTACGCCGGGACTCGTCTGCACGAGTCCGGCCTTGTTCAGCATGCCCATAATCCTGCGCACCACGACCGGATTCGTATTCACGCTGCCCGCGATGTACTCGGACGTGATCCGGCCGCCTTCGTGAATGTGCAGGAGGGACAGGACATGCGCCGCAACGGCAAACCGGCTATTGGCCGCCATGATTGCGTCCCCCTTTCCGTCCATCGGATGCCTGCCGTGCCGTGTCCCGACAGAATCCTTTATAAGTTGTGATCATTATAGTTACAGGCGTGGTCCCTGTCAACGGCCCCCGCCTGCCAAATGCTGCTTATTCTCCGTACAGACGCAGCTTGCCCAGCGCTTCGGCCGCCTGCGCGCGGGCTTGTTCGACCGTCTCCGCAGTCGCGAGCGCCACGGCCATGCGGCGGCCTACCTTGGTGACCGGCTTGCCGAATACGCGGACTTGGGCGTCCGGAATCGCGAGCGCTTCCTCTACGCCCTCCAGCCGGTAGGATGTCCACTCCTGGACGGCCTTCAGCGGGCGGCTGGCGCCAGGGGCGACGAGCTTGATCTCCGGGATCGGCAAGCCCAGGACGGCCCGGACGTGAAGCGCGAACTCCGAGAGGTTCTGGCTGACGAGCGTCACGAGTCCCGTGTCGTGCGGGCGCGGCGATACTTCGCTGAAGATGACCTTGTCCTGCGCGAGGAACAGCTCCACGCCGAACAGGCCCGCTCCGCCGAGCGCGTCGGTGATCGTCAGAGCGATGCGCTTCGCTTCCTCGATCTGCGCTTCGGTCATGTCGTGCGGCTGCCATGACTCGATATAGTCTCCATCCTGCTGGATGTGGCCGATCGGAGGGCAGAACAGCGTGCCGTGCACCGAGCGTACGGTGAGGAGCGTAATCTCCGATTCGAAGCGGATGAACTCTTCCACGATGACCCGCCCTTGCTGCACGCGCCCGCCTTCCATGGCGATCTGCCAGCTCCGCTCGATCCCGTCCTCGGAGCGGCAGACGCTCTGCCCCTTGCCCGAAGAGCTCATGAGCGGCTTCACGACGCACGGGAAGCCCATCTCCCGCGCGGCGGCCTGGAATTCCTCGTACGTATCGGCGAATCGATACTGCGCAGTCGGAAGCCCCAGCGTCTCCGCGGCGAGACGGCGGATGCCCTCGCGGTCCATGGTCAGCTGCGCGGCGCGCGCCGTCGGGATGACGCGGAAGCCTTCCTCCTCCAGTTGCACGAGCTCCGCCGTCGCGATCGCTTCGATCTCCGGCACGATGAGATCCGGGCGCTCGCGCAGCACCAGCTCCCGCACGGCCTGCCTGTCCAGCATATCGATGACGTAGCTGCGGTCCGCGACGTGCATCGCGGGCGCGTCTTCGTAGCGATCCACCGCGATCGTCGTCAGTCCCAGCCTCTGCGCCTCCAGGATGACTTCTTTGCCCAATTCGCCCGATCCGAGCATCAACAGCTTCTTCGTTTGGAACATCTCGTCCGTCCAGCCCCCTGCCTCATTCGAATAAGTCCCATTATACAACAAAAAACGCACACCCCAAACGGCACCGCTTCGGCTCGGAAGCGATGCGCCGTCCGGGTATGAATGTCCCGCGATTCACCCATCCTAGAGAAGACGGGAGGTGAGACAGGCCATGGCAAAAGACGTGCTCTGCGAAGTGAACTCGTGCAAGTATTGGGCGAATGGCAACAAATGCAACGCTACCTCGATCTATGTGGTCAGCAACCGCGGACAACAGGCGAGAAATTCCGAAGAAACCGACTGCAAGACGTTCGAACCGAAAATTTAGCGTTTGGCGGAGAGCAACCCTTGGACGGTTGCTTTCTTTCTTTCCGAGAAGGACGGCGAAGCCGTTTTTACTTGTCCTCCAGCATTATGCCCACGATTGAGAATTATTATCAGCCTCAGAAGCGAAGCGCGAGATTTTTTTCCAAGACGTGATCCCGGAACAATCGCGCGGCCGGCGACAGGTACCGCTTCTCCTTCCATTCCAACCCGACCTCGAACTCGTTGTCTTCAGCGTCCAGCTTTACCCATTCGATGCCTTCCAACTTCACGCCCGCCGTCCGAGGAAGCAGCGAGATGCCGAGCCCGGCGGATATGAAGCCCGCGACCGTCGGCAGATCCTCCGCTTCATAAGCGACGAGGGGGTCGAAGCCCCACTTCCCGAACATCCGATCCATCGCAAGGCGAAGACCGCACTGGTTTTTCAGGCCGATAAAGGGTTCGCCCGCAAGCGCGCCAAGCGTGACGCTGTCGCGGCCGCTCAGCGGGTGTCCGGCCGGCACGACCAAGTCCACCTTGAAGTCCGTGATAGGCCCCCAAGCGATCCCGTCCTCGCCGCACCTAGGCGCGCTGACGATCAGATCGCAGCCGCCGGCCGCGAGCCGCTTCAGATTGTCCTCGCACGTCCCCTGGTTCAATTCGAATCGGATGCCGGGATGCCGCTCCCGGAACGATCGGACGAGCATCGGGACGAGCCGCGTCCCCAGCACGTTCAGGAAGGCCAGCGACACGACGCCGGACTCCGGGTTCGTCAACTCCTCGACCTCCTGCTTGCCCTTCTCGATCTCCTGCAGCGCCCGCTCCACCCGATGAGCGAACAGCTCCCCATAGCGATTGAGCTGCACGTTGCGGCCGCTTCGCTCGAACAGCTGTACCCCGAGCTCCTCTTCCAGCTTGGCGATCGAATGGCTCAAGGCCGGCTGCGTAATCGACAGCACCTCGGCCGCCCGCGTCACGTGCTGCAATCTCGCGACCGTCAGGAAGTACTCCATCTGGTTCCATTCCATCGGCGGCACACTCCTTGACAGAGCAATTGAATGTCAAATGCATGAACGTAATTTATGATATTGATTCAAATGATAAATTAGACAGAATGAGTTGTCAATTTCTACAATGAAGATACCGAACGGCGCTCGCGGCCCGTTCGAATCGGCAAGCCAAAGGACGGATGAACATGACCAATCGATCGATCGAAGCGATCTCGCCCCGCAGCCGGGGGTGGATGCTGTTTTTCCTCTGTTTCGGCGTATTCATGGTGTATCTGGACGGCACGATCGTCAATGTCGCCCTCTCCGACATTCAGCGGCATTTTGACGTCGGCTTGAAAGGACTCCAGTGGGTAGTCGATGCCTACTTGCTTACCTTCGCTTGCCTGCAGCTATCATCCGGCGCGATCGGCGACGTGCTCGGGCCGCGCAAAGTATTCCTCGCCGGCATCGTCGGCTTCACTATGTTCTCGGTGCTCTGCGCGATGGCGCCTTCGCTGGATTGGCTGCTCGCCGGCCGCGCGTTCCAAGGGGTATTCGGAGCCGTGCTCCTCCCGCTGTCGCTCGCCATGATCCGAAGGCTGTACGATCAGCCCGCCGCGCGCGCCAAAGCCATCGGCATCTGGTCCGCGGTCGGCGGCGTGGCGTTGGCGACCGGACCGGTCTTGGGCGGATGGCTGGTCGAGCGGTTCGGATGGCAGAGCATCTTCTGGATCAACCTCCCCGTCGGCGCTGCCGTAACCCTGGCGCTGGCGCTGATGAGAGGACCGGCCGAGCAGCGGCAGGCGCGCGGCATGGACGCCCCCGGTCAGTTGCTGTTCATCGCCTCCATCGCCCTGCTGGCTTACGGTTTGATCGAAGGCAACGCCTGGGGATGGGGTTCGGTCCGCATCGCGGGCACGCTGGGCGCTTCGGCTGTCCTGCTGCTCGTCTTCGTCCTCTGGGAGCTGCGCCGCCGGGAGCCGCTCTTCCCGCTGGGACTGTTCCGCAACCCGGTCGTCGCCGTCGCGTCCCTCGCGAACTTCCTGGGCTTCTTCGGCCTGTACGGCGTTATCTTCCTGCTGACCCTGTACTGGCAGAACGCGAACGGCCTCTCGCCCGTCGAGACGGGCGTGCGCTTCCTGTCGCTGACCGCCAGCATCATGGTCTTCTCCTACATCGGAGGGACGCTGGCGCCCAAGCTTCCTCCGCGCAGCGTCATCCCGCTCGGCATGCTCTTCGTCGCCGGGTCGCTCGCCGGCCTGCTGCTCATCGGCAGGGACGGCGTGGGCTACGGCGGCTACTGGTGGGCCCTGTCGCTGCTCGGGCTCGGCATCTCGATGTGCGGCTCCTCCGCCACGGTCGCGCTGATGAGCGCGGTCTCGCCCGAGCGGGCCGGCGCTGCTTCGGGCCTCTCGAATACGTTCCGCCAATTGAGCGCCGTGTTCGGCGTCGCCCTTACCGGCGCGATCGTCAGCGGCCACATCCGCTCGGCGGCTCCCGGCGCGCTGGCGCGACTGCCGCTGCCGGACGGCGCGGCGGAGCGGCTCTCCGCGCAGCTGGAGAGCGGTTCGCTGCCGCGCGATGCGCTGGCGCCGGTGCCGGCCGAGAGCCGGGAGGCGGTCGTCCGCGAGAGCGGCCGGTTGTTCGTGGACGGCATGCACGTCTCCTTGATCGTCGCCGCCGCGGCGACGTTGGCCGGGGCCGCGATCGTGGCCGCGCTGTTCATCGCGTCGCGCCGTCGGGCGGCGATCCTTCCCGCCGGGGCGCCCGCCATGCGCAGCGAAGCCGCCGAATCGGCGCGCGTCCGCGCGGCCGGGAGCGGGGCGCAGCCGGACGCTTAAGCTTGGTCGGGGCATCCCTGCCGCATCCCTTTCACGAGGAGCATGCGGCGCGGATGCCCTTTTTTCTCGTTCGCGGCTTCCCCCAAAAAATAAGAAAACCCGCGGGAATCGCGGGTGAAGGTAGGGATGTTGTCCCTAATGGAGATAAAGGTTGGCCGCGCGGAACAACTAAATTTCACTGTCCCCGGATGCGGACGCGCTCTGCAGCACTTGGCCCAGCGTGTCCAGCATCGCGTTCGTCCCATGCTCTCGTTGGCTCGGCGAATCGTGTCCGTCGAGGAAGGCGCCTTGCTCCGTGAAGATCAGCTGCGTCCCGGAACCTGCCGGCTTGAATTCAACCGTGACCACGGAGGCCGAGATCCGCGTCTCGTCCATGTCCAGCGTGTATCCGTAGACGATGCGCTCGCCGGGGACGATCTCTTGATAGGTCGCTTCGAAGGCGAATATAGGACCTCCCGGAGGGCCGCCTCGGCTGGTCTCCCGTCCGCCGACCCGGAATTCGAACGTGTCGGCCGGAGAGAACCACTTGGCCTTGGCCTTGGGATTCGACCAGGCCGCGAAAACGCGGTCTTGCGCGACCTCATAGGTTTTCTCGATTACAAACGTGTCATGCGTAGCAAATCGTGCGGTCATCGGTCATCCTCCTCATGGATATTGGCTTCGGACGGCTGCGCAAGCCAGTCGCCGAGCCGGTCGAAATAGCGTTCCATGCTTGTCCGTCGTTCGGAAAAGTACGATTCGTGCGACTTTTTCATCATGCCGAGCAGCTTGGCAAAGCCCTCTACATTCAACGGTTCGTTCGCCTGCATGAGCGACGCGGCGTTCTGCAATTCCTTCAATAACTGCTGCTGCCTTGCGATCTGATCCCGGAGACGGGCGACCTGCAGGTTCACCACTTCCAACGGATTGTAGTGCGGGTCCGCCAAGACGGACTTGATCTCATCCAGCTGCAGCCCCAGTTCCTTTAGCGCCAGGACCTGCTGAAGACGCGACAGGTCCGGCTCCTCGTAGAGCCGGTACCCGCCATCCGAATAGCCGGTCGGCGACAACAATCCGATCTGATCGTAAAAGCGCAAAGTTCGCACCGTCAGTCCCGTCAACTTGGCGAGCTCGCCCACTTTCCATTGCGTTTGCCCTGAGATGATCATCCCCTCGATTCGCGCGATCGTGCTTACCGGTACTCTTACTATAAACCATTACGCGACGTAAGGCTCAAGCCCGCAATCCAAATATTTTTTCAAAGCAAACGAACCAAGGCGAAAGAGGCCTCCATCCGTCGGAGATCGCCGCGAATGGAGGCCTCTATGCGCCCGACCGCAACGCAACCTCGGAGCGGACGATTGTAACCCCGCTCGCCGCAGGACTGCAGCTTCTCGAGCCAGAGCCGCCGTTCGGGTTCCTTCGGTTCCTTCTTGTACTTGCTCAATCCCCATCCGGCGGATGCTGCGCGCGTACGCGTTTCCGACTTCCTTGCGCCGTTGCTTATCCGCGCTCCGGCTCTCCCCGCTCTGCCGCATCCGTCGTCCTCAGCCAGTAATGGCTCCCATTCGGCTCCCGGTCCATGAACCGGTAGTCGATCAGATTCCGCCTCAGCGTCGCATGGTCCTCGAATCGCGCCTTCAGCGCTTCGTTCACTTCCTTCTCCGTGTACCGCTTGCCCGGCTCGAACGTATCCGCCAGATGGCGCAGAACGACGAGCTTCCGCTTCTCCTTCTTCGGGATATGGCTCAGGGGACCGTCCGGCCCCTTCGGGAAAAACCGCTGGATCAGATCCGACCGTTCCCGGTCTGTCACGGGAAACCGCTCTTCGAATTTATTCATAGACAATACCTCATATCGTTTGCTTATTTAATAAACATATTACATTATCGATCAATTTAACTCAACCGCAGTTTCCATTTTGCGGCGGATGCCCCGACGTTCAAGCAATCGCCCGCGACAAAAAGCCGCCCGCGAATATCGCGAACGGCTCTGGCGCGCAGCTATTCTGCTTGCGTTAGGCGGTCTCCTCATATTTGCGCAGCACGATCACCGCGTTGTGTCCGCCGAATCCGAACGAATTGGACAGGCCGATCCGCAGATCCAGACCGCGCCGGGCTTCGTTCGGGACATAGTCCAGATCGCAGGCCGGATCGGGCGACGTCAGATTGATCGTCGGGGTCACGACGCCCTCCTGCAGCATCTTCGCGAGGGCGATCGCTTCGATCCCGCCCGCCGCGCCCAGCATATGCCCGGTCATCGACTTGTTCGCCGTGACGGGGATGCGGTAGGCGTCCTCGCCGAACAGCCGCTTGATCGCTTCCGTCTCGGAGAGATCGCCGATCTCCGTGCTCGTCGCGTGCGCGCTGATGACGTCCACGTCCGACGGCGAGAGCCCCGCGCTGCGCAAGGCGGCGCGCATCGCCTGATACGCGCCCCGCCCCTCGGGGTGCGTCGCGACTATATGATAGGCGTCCGAACTCGCGCCGTAGCCGATCACTTCGCCCAGCACGCGGGCCCCTCGGCGCTGCGCGTGCGACAGCGATTCGATCACCAGGATGCCGGCGCCCTCCGCCATGACGAACCCGTCGCGGCCGGCGTCGAACGGCCGGCTGGCTTCGCCGGACGCTTCGTTCCGCCCGGACAGCGCCGTCGCGTTGCCGAAGCTGGCGAGCGCGATATCGGTGACGGCCGCTTCGGTGCCGCCGGCCAGGATGATATCCGCGTCGCCGGCCCGGATGAGCCGGAACGCCTCGCCGATCGCCGTATTGCCGATCGAGCAAGCCGTCACGGGCGCCATCGTGGGGCCGTACGCGCCCAGGCGGATGCTGATCATCGCCGCCGCCATGTTGGGGATCATCATCGGGACGAGCAACGGGCTCACGCGCTCCGGTCCCCGGTCCCGCAGCTGCCCGTCGTTGTCCAGCAGCGTCTGCAGGCCGCCGATGCCCGCGCCGACATAGACGCCGACGCGCTCGCGGTCCACCGTCTCCATGTCGAGTCCGGCGTCCGCGACAGCGTCATCCGCCGCCGCGACCGCGAATTGGCAGAAGCGATCCATCCGGCGCGCTTCCTTGCGCCCGAACCGCGCTTCCGCGTCGAATTCGCGAACCATGCCGGCGATCTTCGCCTTGTGCCGCGACACGTCGAACGTATCGATCGGGCCGACGCCAGACTCCCCGTTCGCCAGCCGCCTCCAGAACGTCTCCACATCATTGCCGAGCGGCGTGATCGCGCCCATGCCGGTTATGACTACTCTCTCCATGATTGCTTCCTCCTTGCCTTCGGTCCAGATCGATGCTGACCGCGGACCTCTTGTACCTTCCATCTTTCCACACGATATATCCTATTACAAGTTATCGTTTATCCTGGTATAATAACTACCAGAATGCAAGGCGCCGAATCGGCGGCAAGGATGCCCCGGTTCGCCCGAATGGCCTTGCGCGCCAAATACGCCGAATCCATCGGGAGGTGTCCCCCCTGTGAATACCCAAACAAGACTGCAAGCCCTGTCCGCCTTCCTCAAGGCGCAGCGGGCCAAGCTGACGCCCCAATCGGTCGGGCTGCCTGAAGGCATGCGACGCCGGACGCCGGGCCTGCGCCGAGAGGAAGTCGCGCACCTCGCCGGGGTCAGCAGCACCTGGTACACGTGGCTGGAGCAAGGCCGCGACATCCAGGCGTCTCTCTCCGTCCTCGACAATATCGCCGAGGCGCTCCGGCTCACGCCGGACGAGCGCAAATACTTGATCGCGCTGGCTTCGGACAGCGGCATCGGCACCGCGCTCCACGCCCCTGAGCCGACGCCGCGCATCACGCCGGCGCTCGAGAAGATCCTCGCCGAGCTCCGGTACTGCCCGACCATCATCTCGGACCGGCGCTGCCAGATCGTCGGCTGGAACGAAGCGGCGGCTCATGTGTTCCTGGGCTTCGAGGCTGTTCCGCCCGAGCAGCGGAATATGATCCGCCTACTGTTCGCCCGCAAGGAATTCCGCAGGCTCGCGGTCAATTGGGAACATTTCGCGAGCGGGTATCTGGCGATCTTCCGCGCCTACTACGGACAGTACGTCGAGGACGACTGGTACGATCGCTTCCTCACTGAGATGGGCGGGCTGTACCCCGACTTCGAACAACTGTGGCACGACAGCCGCGTGAACAGCGCGCCCGAGGTCGTGCTGGAATTCCGCCACGCGAAGGCGGGCAAGATGCTGTTCCATCTGACCTCCTTGCAGGTGCACGGCAGCGCCGACTTGCGGATGAGCGTCTATACGCCCGCGTCCAATTCGCCGACCGAGACCAAGTTGCGGCGGCTGGTGGGCGAATAGGCGCCCGGAGCAACGGCAAGCCCCGGCTTCCGTACGGACTCGTACAGAAGGCAGGGCTTGCGGCTCGCGGTGTCTTGGACCGCCAAGATCGGGCAGCGTGCGCGTACGTTCTCAATTCGGGCCGCCTTTGCCGCTGCCGAGCATCGGTTCGTACATCATAACGGCATGGTTCTCGGTGACGAATTCGTCCGCCGCGCTTGCTTGCTCCCGGTCGAACACTTTCCGGTGAATGCGATTATGCCGGATATAGCCGCCCCAGTGTTCTTGCGTGATCCAGTGCTCCTTCTCGTAAACCTCGTAAGACTTCGTCGGAGGCGCCGTCGTCCGCCACTCCCCCGCCAGATCCGTATCCGTCAGATACACGATGAGCTGGTACGGCCGGTCGGTCTCGTTCTTGATCTGCAAGTCCAGATAGTTGTAGGCGCACGTCGCGCCGCTGCCGAAGGGCTGGCTCCGCCCGGTATCGGGGAAGACATCGTAGCTGTGTCTATAGCGCTCCGTGACGGTGAGCGGCGTGTGCAGCGTGATCCAGTAGATGAGGTTCGACAGCTGGCACAATCCGCCGCCGACGCCGGTCGTCACCCGACCGTAGAAGAGGATCATGCCGTCCAGATAACCTTTGCGCTTCGTGGCATCGCCGAAGAGACGCCAATAGGAGAACGTCTCTCCCGGCTGCAGGACAAGCCCGTTCAGAAGGCGCGACGCGATCTTGAGATTGTGCACCTTGTTGATCTGCAGCTGCATGTCGACCGCGCGGAGCTGCCGCAGCAGCACCGTCCGGTGCGTGAAGGCGACATGGGGCAGACGGCGCTCCGGCTCGAGACGCTTCGCGTATTTCTTGTCTCCGAAGTACCACTCCGCATACCGTTTCAACCGGTATGCCTTTTTCCCGATATAGATGCGCATCGCGCTCCTCGGGACGGGCTTCAACGATGGCGTCATGGTTCACGCTCCTTCTGCATGCGAGTCGGACCCGATCGTTCCGGCGTCCGTGCTTCGCGCGGTATCTCTACATACAGACGGATGAGCGCCCCGAAGCGTTCACGGCGAAAGCGGGAGCCCGTGCTCCTGATGAAAAAAAATGCGCCGGCGAACGATCTTCGCCGGCGCTTGCGTACAAAAGCTTCAAACGTTGCCTATCTCTTACCCGATCACGTACAGCCGGCTCGTCTCTTCCCAGATCTCGCCCGGCGCGAGGCCGATGAGCCCGACCGCCTCGGCTTCCTCGGCCGTCAGTTCGATGTTCGGCGCGTTGACGAGGTTGACCTGCGGCTCGGGGCAGAAGTATCCGCCCTTCGCGCCGTCGTTCCAGATCATCCATTGCTTGTAGCCCGCCCCGATGTCGTAGACGAGCTTCACGCCGACGCGCGTATCAAGCAGCTCCATCCGGTTGCGGCCGTCCTGCGGCTGCGCCGTATAATGGTTGTCCATCGCCTCGAAGAACGGCGACTGGGTGCCGTCGCGCATCCGCTCCTCGCCCGGCGTCAGCGCGAGCTTGCGCTTGGTCGGCAGCATCCGGCCGTCCGCGCCCATCTCCCACCGCTCGCCCACCGTCAGCTTGAACGTATGATCGGCTGGCGTGCTGCCCGGCACGAACGGCGCGTTGACCGTCGTATGGAACGCGAGCAGGCACGGCATGCGGTCCGCGCCTTCGTTGCGGACGCTGATCCTTTGATGAAGGCCGTGCGCGCTAAGCGTGTATTGCAGTTGAACGGTAAAAGAGTGCGGGAAACAAGCGTACACCGGGTGCGATGGATCGATCGTAACCGACAGCGTGACGCGGCTCTCCAGCCCGTCGGCGCCGAACTGGTCGACCTCCCACGGAATGTCGCTGAGAAAGCCGTGCAGATGATTGCGCCGGTCCGGCTCGTTCACCGGGAAATGATAGACTTGACCCTCCCACGCGAACTTCCCGTCCTCGTACCGGTTCGGCGGGAACAGCACCGGAATGCCGTGCACGATCGGACGGGCCTTGAAAGCTTCCATCTCCGCCGATTCGGGCTCGCGGATGAATGCATAGCCCCGCTGTTTGTCGCGGAAAGCGATCAGGTTCGCCCCCGTATCCGGCAGCACCGCCGCTTCGTAGGGACCGGCCTGAAGCCAAATCGCCCGCTCCCCCTTATAGGTGCCCTCGAACGCTTGATTCTCCATCGTCATCGAATCCTCCTGCGCCATGAATGTGCTTGTACGTACATCTCACCCTAGCATAGCACATGTAAATAACGTTATATAGATTCGACTTTGTCAAAAAAGACGCATGCCCTTACCAGGTCACAGGCTATATGAAATTGCGACGGGCTATAAAAGGATCTCACAACGGCGAATCCGGTCTTTACGAGCTGCAACGATATCATCTACATGGCCTATCTGATTCTTATTTGGTGATAAGCGGCCATTCTGACATTCTAAGCACCTATTGTTACGTCTTCATAGATTTGTCAGACCTCCGGACCTCCAGATCCCCAGTCCTCCACTGCTCCAGACCTCCGGACCTCCGCACCTCCAGACCTCCAGACCTCCGGACCTCCGCAGCTTCAGACCTCCGAAACCTCCAACGCCGACCGAACANNACAATTTATTGGGGAGCAGCCACCACGAGAAAGAACCATGAGAAAGAACCACCAGCGAATACCATCGGCGAGCACTACCATCAAGCACCACCGACAAGCACCACCGACAAGCACCACCGGACAGGTCCCAGTCGATGAATTCCGGGCGACCTTTGCCAACCGAAGACGAATATTCCCTACGATTATTAGGTGTGTAAGCCCTGATAGGGATAATGGCCAAGCCCCATTTCAAAAAAAAGACGCCATCTCGCGCACGAACCTGACGAAAAAAGGATTGACAACCGGAAGCGCGGCCCCTACATTAATGTTAGCTGACTAACTAATTACGGAGGCCTATATATGCAGCCTTTTCCGGATTCGCTCACGCACTTGATGCGTCACGTCCTGAAGCAGCACCGGCGGGAAGTCGATCGGTTAATTCACGAATATGAAGTCTATCCAGGACAGCCGCCGGTGCTCTTCCGCCTTTGCGAGCAAGACGGGCTCAGCCAGCGGGAGCTGGCGCAGCGAGTCCGGCTGACCCCTGCTACGCTGACCGTTATGCTGACGAGGATGGAGAAGACCGGGCTCGTCGAGCGCCGGCCGGACGACCGAGACCAGCGGATCTCTCGCGTCTATATGACGGCCAAAGGGCGTGCGGCCTTGGACGCGGTCGGCGGCGCGATTCGGTCGGTGGAGCAGCGGGCGTTCGCCGGGTTCCTTCCGGAGGAACAACTGCTCCTGCGCCGTCTGCTCATGCAAATGCAGCACAATCTCGACACACCCGATTCGTTAGCCGACGAATGATCGAAGGAGGTAACGTTCGCTTGACGAAATTAACGACTTTCCTGCGTCCGTATCGCGCGGCTGCGATCCTGGGCCCACTATTCATGATCCTGGAAGTGTGCATGGATCTGCTGCAGCCGCGATTCATGGCAGGCATCGTGAACGACGGCGTGACGGCCGGGCACCTAAGCGCGGTCTGGCAGTATGGCGGGTGGATGATCGGCGCCGCGTGCGTCGGCTTGATCGGCGGCGTAGGCTGCACTTATTTCTCCACGCTCGCTTCGCAAGGCTTCGGCACGGATCTGCGCAACCGGCTGTTCCGCAGGGTGCAGACATTCACGTTCCGCAATCTGGACGCCCTAACGACCGGCTCCTTGGTGACGCGGCTCACCGCGGACATCGTGCAGCTCCAGAATCTCGTGATGATGTCGCTGCGCATGCTGGTGCGCGATTTCTTCCTCTTCGCGGGAAGCTTGACGATGGCTTTCCTCATCAACCCGCGTCTCGCCCTGCTCTGTCTCGCCATCCTCCCGGTGCTGTTCGCGATCCTGTACGTCACGCTGCGCCGCTCGGCTCCGCTGTTCCGTCAGGTGCAGGAGAAGCTCGACCGGGTCAACACGGTCGTGCAGGAGAACCTGTCCGGCATCCGCGTCGTCAAGGCCTTCGTACGCGCCGGGTTCGAGCGCGCCCGCTTCGGCCGGGCCAACCGCGACAACCGGGACATGGCGATCCGCGCCGCCCGCGCGGTCGCCGTCAACGTGCCGCTCCTGACGCTCATCCTGAACGCCGGCGTCGTAGCCGTGCTCTGGTTCGGCGGGAACCTGACGAAGACCGGCGGTCTCGAAGTCGGCAGCCTCGCCGCCTTTATCACCTATGTATCGCAGATGGCGTTCGCGATGGCGGCGCTCGGCAACCTGGTCGTCACCATCTCCCGCGCCAAGGCGTCCGCCGCGCGCATCCGCGAGGTGCTGGATACCGTGCCGGACATGGCGGAGCCGCCGGCACGGGAGACGGATTCGGTCGAAGACGAGACGATCCGGGCGGAACGGATCGTGTTCGACGGCGTCTCGTTCGCCTACGGCGCGGAAGGGGACGACCTCGTCCTTCGGGGCGTGAACCTCGCCGTGGAGCCCGGCCAGACGGTGGGCATCCTCGGGGCGACCGGCTCGGGCAAGTCCACGCTGGTCAGCCTCATTCCCCGCATGTACGACGCTGCGGCGGGCCGGATCGCGATCGGGGGCGTCGACGTGAAGGACATCCCTTCCGCGCGGCTGCGCCGCCAGGTCGGCATGGTGCTGCAGCAGGCAGTGCTGTACAGCGGCACGATCCGGGACAATATTCGCTACGGCAAGCCGGACGCCACCCAAGAGGAAGTCGAGGCCGCGGCTCGCGCGGCCGAGGCGCACGGCTTCATCGCCGGCTTCCCGGACGGCTACGACACGAAGGTCGGCCAGAAGGGCGTCAACCTGTCCGGCGGTCAGAAGCAGCGCATCTCGATCGCTCGCGCGATCCTGCTGAATCCGGGCATCCTCATCCTCGACGACAGTACGAGCGCGGTCGATCTCGGGACCGAATCCCGCATCCAGAGCGCGCTCCGGGAGCGGATGAAGAGCAGCACCCGACTGATCATCGCGCAGCGCATCTCGTCGGTCATCGACGCCGACAAGATCGTCGTGCTGGACGAGGGGCGCATCGCCGCCGAGGGTACGCACGACGAGCTTCTGGCGCGCAGCCCGGTGTATCGGGAGATCTACCAATCCCAACGGGGCAAGGAGGCGCTCTACCATGTTTGACCGCAGATCCCGGCCACAGCCGACGGAGAAGCAGCGGGCCAAGCGCACGGGCGCGACGCTCCGGCGCATCTGGGGATACTTGGGCCGTCAGCGCGCGGGTCTGCTCGCCGTTGTCGGCCTGACGCTGATCGGCACTGCCGCTTCGCTCGCTGGCCCCTACTTGCTGGGCCGGGCGATCGACGCGCACATCGTTCCGCGTCAATTCGACGGCTTGCTCAGCCTGTGCGCCGTCCTGATGGCGGTCTACGCGCTCGGCAGCTTGACGAACTGGATTCAGTCGTTCGTCATGGCCGGCGTCTCCCAGCGGACCGTCTGGGAGATCCGCGAGGACTTGTTCCGCCACCTGCAGCGGCTGCCTCTGCGCTACTTCGACCGGACGCCGCACGGCGAGCTGATGAGCCGGACGACGAACGACGTGGAGAATGTCTCGGCCACGCTGAACCAGAGCTTCATCCAGATCGTCACGAGCTTGCTGACCCTGGTCGGATCGCTCGTCATGATGCTGACGCTCAACGTCTGGCTGACGCTCGTCACGATGGTGACGGCGCCGCTCGTGCTGCTGGTCGCCAAGACGATCGCCCGGCGTACGAAGGGCTACTTCAAGAACCAGCAGCAGCATCTCGGGGAGCTGAACGGCTTCATCGAAGAGACCGTCTCCGGACAGAAGGTCATCAAGATTCTGCGCCGGGAAGAGAAAGCGGTCGCGGAATTCGAGCGGATCAACGCGGAGCTGAAGCGCGCGGGGACGAAGGCGCAGATCTTCTCCGGCACGATCGGCCCCGCCATGAACATGATGGGCCACCTGAGCTTCATCCTCATCGCGGCGGCCGGCGGCTGGATGGCGCTACACGATCTGACGAAGGTCGGCGTCATCGTCGCGTTCCTGAGCTACTCCCGCCAGTTCACCTGGCCGCTCAACGACTTGGCGAACCAGTACAACGCGATCCAGGCGGCGGTCGCCGGCGCGGAGCGCGTCTTCGACGTCATGGATATGGAGACGGAGTATGAAGAGGAGCCTGCTGATGGGAGCCATGAGCGCGCGTCTGAGAGCAGGCATCCGTATGAGGGCGAGCATGGGGATACGAGCCGTCGTTCTTCCAAGGGCGAGATTGTGTCTAAGAGCGGGCATTCATCCGAGGATGAAGAGCGTGCGTCCGAAAAGCGGCATTTATTCGAGGGCGAGCATGCGGATATAAGCAGTCGTTCTTCCGAGGGCGAGCATTGGGATGAGAGCGGGCATTCATCTGAGGGTGAGGCGCGTGCGTCCGTGAAGCGGCATTTATACGAGGGCGAGCATGCGGATATAAGCCGTCGTTCTTCCGAGGGCGAGATTGTTTCTGAGAGCGGGCATTTATCCGAGGATGAAGAGCGTGCGTCCGAGAAGCGGCATTTATACGAGGGCGAGCAAACGGATATGAGCCGTCGTTCTTCCGAGGGCAATCATGCTGGTGCGGATGCATTCGCGGGGAAGATCGCTGCGAGCCCGGATACGACGGATGGCGTTGGCGACGGCCGCGTCGTCTTCGACCGTGTGACTTTCGGCTATCAGGCGGATGCGCCGACGCTGCGGGAGATCGACTTCGTCGCGGAACCGGGCCAGGTCGTGGCGCTGGTCGGCCCCACCGGGGCCGGCAAGACGACGATCATCAACCTGCTGACGCGGTTCTATGACGTAGACGAAGGCGCCATCACGATCGACGGCCATGATATACGCGGCATCGCCAAGGATGAACTTCGCAGCCGGCTAGGCATCGTACTGCAGGACGCGTATCTGTTCTCGGACACGATCCGCGAGAATATCCGCTACGGCCGGCTGGACGCCACCGACGCCCAGATCGCCGAAGCCGCGCGGCTTGCCAACGCCGACGCTTTCATCCGCAAGCTGCCGCTCGGCTACGACACGCCGATGACCTCGTCGGGCGGCAACCTAAGCCACGGTCAGCGGCAGCTGATCACGATCGCGCGGGCCATTCTGGCGAATCCGGACATCCTCGTGCTCGACGAAGCGACCAGCAGCGTCGACACGCGGACGGAGATGCACATCCAAGAAGCGATGAACGCGCTGATGCAGGGCCGCACGAGCTTCGTCATCGCCCACCGGCTGAATACGGTGCGTGGCGCCGATCTGATCCTCGTCATCGACGGCGGCGAGATCATCGAGCGGGGCACGCATGAGCAGCTGCTGGCGCGGGAGGGCTTCTACGCACGGTTGTACAACAGCCAATTCCAGCGCGCGGTGTGAGGGCGTAGCAAGTTAACCCGATTCTGCGGTTATCACGGGCGAAATCCGCGCTCGGCGGGGCCGTTAACCCGATTCTGCGGTTATCTCGGCCGGTTTCCGCGCTCGGCGGGGCCTGTTAGCCCGATTCTGCGGTTATCGCGAGCGAAATCCGCGCTCGGCGGGGTCCGTTAACCCGAGTCTTCGGTTATCTCGGGCGAAATCCGGGCTCGGCGGGGTCCGTTAACCCGATTCTGCGGTTATCTCCGCCGAATTCCCCGCTCGGCGGGGTCCGTTAACCCGATTCTGCGGTTATCTCGGCCAAATTCCCCGCTCGGCGGGGTCCGTTAACCCGAGTCTTCGGTTATCTCGGCCGAATTCCCCGCCAAACACGCTGAAAACGGCACCGCCCCTCCCCAGCATCCGGGAGACGGCGGTGCCGTTTTTTACACGTGAAGCTACGCCTTCGTCTTCACTTCGACGGTGCGCGAGCCGCCGTTCCAGACGACGCTTACGCCGAGCAGATCGCCGAAGTCCTTGATCGGCACGTAGAGCGAACCGCTCAGCGTCACCGGCGCGTAGGAGAGCGGGTTCTGCTTGCCGCCGACCACCGCATAAGGCGCGCCGTCCGCAATCTGGAAGCTGCGATCACCGTACGTGACCGTCGTCCGCTTGGTCGCGCCGTCATAGCCCACCTTGGCCCCGAGCGCCTCCGTCAACGATCGGAACGGCACGAACATGCGATTGTTCGTCGTCATCATCGACGGCGAGAACGCGCGGGCCTGGCCGTCGATCGTGAGCTTCGCGTCCGCCTTGACGAACGAGCCGGCCGTCGTCCCGCCGCTCGCCGGCTTCTGCAGCTCAGCCGGCAGCGCGAACGCGTACAGCTTGCCCCCCGCTTGCGCCAGCAGCGTCCCTTCCTCCACCTGGAAAGGACCATAGCTCTCCGCCGACGTCTGGAAGCGGAACAATGCCTTTCCCGTCGCGACGTTCAGGGCGAAGATCTGCCCGTCCGTCTGCCCGACGTACATACCCGCATCGATGAGGTCCAAGCGGCTGACGGGGTTGTTCAGTCCCTCGTAGTACACCTGCGACTTGTCGACGATCTTGCGGGCTTCGATGCCCCGGTTGTCGCCGTTGCGGAAGTACAGCTT
The DNA here is from genome assembly GCF_014212125.1 of Cohnella nanjingensis. Classification (GTDB taxonomy): domain Bacteria; phylum Bacillota; class Bacilli; order Paenibacillales; family Paenibacillaceae; genus Cohnella; species Cohnella nanjingensis. Next base: position 61,119 of record NZ_JACJVP010000005.1, on the reverse strand, counting down.
GCCGTTATACGGGCCCGCGATGAACATGCCGTTGTTCTGGATGACCTCAGGCTGCACGACCGCCGGATCCGAATCGTAATTGTATTTAAACACGCCCCGGTCGCTCGTCACGACATAGATGTCGCTGCCCTCCATAACGACCTTTGACGCATGCTGGTACAGTGGATCCTCGCCTTCCTTGACGGGAACGAACGACTTGGTGGCGGTAATCTTGCCCGTCTTCAAATCCACCTCGTCGATATCGGCCAACGTTTCGGTCTGATCGTTATGCGGCCACAGGTCGCGGAAATACAGCTTGTCCCCGTCCACCTTCAACGGCCCCGTATGGTCGCCCTCCAGCCGCCATAGCGACTTGCCGGTCACGGGATCGATCGCGTAATAGGTCATGACCGTGAGGGCGCCCGACTCTACCGCGCCCGCAAGCAGCGTGTTCCCGATCTTCGTGGGGAGTGTCTTGGCGTCCGTATTGCGCCAATTCTCCTTGCCGGTCGCCAGATTCACGGATAATAGCGTCCCGCCGGCCAGCACGTACAAGGTTCCGCCGTCTACCGAGAGGGCGGGCGCCGTCTTTTCCCCCTTGGCTTGATAGACGCGCTTGCCGCTGCCGGTCTTCTCCTCGACCCGGTAGACGCTACCCTCCTGCCCGCTGACGTACAGGAAACCGCCAGCCATCGCGATCTGCCCGCCCTGGAGCTTCGCGGCATAAGACCACAGCGTCTTGCCGGAGGCCGCCTGTTTGGCGATGAGCTTCCCGTCGTTCAGGTAATACACATTCCCGTTCCCGGTCGCGAGTCCGGCGGGAGCGTCTACCAGCGGCGCGTCCAGATCCGCCGTCCATTTCGGCTGCGCCGACGGCACCGGATTAGGGTTGACAAATCCCGCGCCCGGCATCTCGTAGCTGGCATTCGGTCCGGCTGACTGGGCGAAGGCCGCCGTCTCCTCCCAACCGCCCGCCGCGATGACGCCGGCCAGCAGGCCTAGCGCCGCCTTTGTTCCCGTACGCATGCAAGATCCCTCCTTCGTTATGTAAGGTTAGACGATCGCCCGAAATCGAATGTTTCGATCGAACCCGTCCCCCCATATATGTAAACCGTCCGGAATAGGGTAAACATAGAGAGGAATGCAATCTTTGGATTGCGCCGCGATAGGAGGAGAAACGACAATGGCATATCGGACGGAACGCGATACGATGGGCGAGATTCAAGTGCCTTCGGAGGCCATGTGGGGCGCGCAAACGGAACGCAGTCGCCAGCACTTCCGGATCGGCGGCGAGCGGATGCCGCCGGACCTGATCCGGGCTTTTGCCATGCTGAAGAAGACCGCCGCCCAGGTGAACGAACAACTCGGTCAACTGGACGCGGACAAAGCGGGCGCGATCGCGGAGGCGGCCGACGAGGTGATCGCCGGCAAGTGGGACGACCACTTCCCGCTCGTCGTCTGGCAGACCGGCAGCGGGACCCAGTCGAACATGAACGTCAACGAGGTGCTGGCCCGCCGCGCCAACCAGCTGCTCGAAGCCCGGGGCAGCGACAAGCGCGTCCACCCCAACGACGACGTCAACCGCTCCCAGAGCTCGAACGATACGTTCCCGACCGCGATGCACGTGGCCGGGGTGATCGCCGTCGAAGATACGCTGCTGCCAGCGCTCGCGCAGCTCCAGTCGACGCTTGCGGCCAAGTCCGACGCGTTCATGGATATCGTCAAGATCGGACGCACCCATCTGCAGGACGCCACGCCGCTGACGCTCGGCCAGGAGATCAGCGGCTGGCACGCGATGCTGACGACGAGCGAAGCGATGATCCGCGCCAGCGTCGAGACGATGAAGGCGCTCGCGATCGGCGGCACGGCCGTCGGCACCGGGATTAACGCGCACCCGGACTTCGGCGACGGCGTCGCGAAGGCACTGGGCCGGGAGGCCGGCGGCAAGTCGTTCGTCAGCGCGCCGAACAAGTTCCACGCGCTGACGAGCCACGACCAGACGGTGTTCGTCCACGGCGCCCTGAAGGCGCTCGCGGCAGACCTCATGAAGATCGCGAACGACGTGCGCTGGCTTGCCAGCGGCCCGCGCAGCGGGATCGGAGAGATCACGATCCCCGAGAACGAGCCGGGCAGCTCGATCATGCCGGGCAAGGTCAATCCGACCCAATGCGAGGCGCTGACGATGGTCGCCTGCCAGGTGATGGGCAACGACGCGACGATCGGCTTCGCGGCCAGCCAGGGCAACTTCGAGCTGAACGTGTTCAAGCCGGTCATCTTGAACGCGTTCCTGCAATCGGTCCGCCTGCTCGCGGACGCGATGCGCTCGTTCGACGAGCACTGCGCCGTCGGCATCGAGCCGAACCGCGAAGTGCTGGACCGCAATCTCGCCCAATCGCTCATGCTCGTCACGGCGCTCAACCCGCACATCGGCTACGAGAACGCGGCCAAGATCGCCAAGCTCGCGCACAAGGAAGGACTCACGCTGCGCGAGGCCGCCCTCCGCACGGGACTGCTCACGGAAGAGCAGTTCGACGCGTACGTGCGGCCGGAGAAAATGATCGGAACGCCGCGACGCTGACCGGTCGGTTCGCCTGTGCGTGGGTCGGTTCGCCTGTGCGTGGCGAGTCCGAGCAGACAGCCCAGCGGCTAGGCCGGGCCTTGGTAACCCGCCTCAAGTCGACGTAACGATAAAAAGTATCGTTACAGCACGACATGGCCCGCCTCAGGTCACCGTAACGATAGAAAGTATCGTTACAGTACGACATGGCCCGCCTCAAGTCGCCGTAACGATAAAAAGTATCGTTACAGCACGGCAATGCCCGCCTCTGGTCGCTGTAACGATAGAAAGTATCGTTACAGCGCGACATGGCCCGCCTCAAGTCGCCGTAACGATAAAAAGTATCGTTACAGCACGGCAATGCCCGCCTCTGGTCGCTGTAACGATAGAAAGTATCGTTACAGCGCGACATGGCCCGCCTCAAGTCGCCGTAACGATAAAAAGTATCGTTACAGCACGATATGGCCCGCCTCAAGTCGCCGTACGATAAAAAGTATCGTTACAGCGCGACATGGCCCGCCTCAAGTCGCTGTAACGATAAAAAGTATCGTTACAGTACGACATGGCCCGCCCATCGTCGCCGTAACGATAATAAGTATCGTTACAGCGCGACATGGCCCGCCTCAAGTCGCCGTAGCGGTTGATCTAGGCCGATCGGACGGCCTCGCGGACGCCAAGCGGCATCCTCCATCGGCTGCCGACCGACGGCCTCGCTACGCTGCCCGACCTCCGCGCGCCACGATTCCGATGCATATCGCGATTCGAGTCTTGCCGCTTGGCTTCATCCCGCATGGGAGGAGCCGAGCGGTATTTATTGCGCATAATTATGATTGAATCAATCATTTCCATGATTTAAACTGTCATTATCATCCTATAAAGAGGCGATGCGCAAATGGCGACTTTTACGACCGCAGGTTCCGACTTCCTGCTGAACGGCCAACCGATTCAGATCATCTCGGGGGCCATCCACTACTTCCGCGTCATTCCGCAGCAATGGCGGGATCGGCTGTTGAAGCTCAAAGCTTGCGGCTTCAACGCCGTCGAGACTTATGTCGCCTGGAACGTCCACGAGCCGAAGGAAGGGCAATTCCGCTTCGACGGCGGAGCGGATCTCGTGAAGTTCATCGAGACCGCCGCCGAGCTGGAGCTTCACGTCATCGTGCGGCCAAGCCCGTACATCTGCGCGGAGTGGGAATTCGGCGGACTCCCCTCCTGGCTGCTGAAGGATCGGAACATGAAGCTTCGCTGCTACTATCAACCGTTTCTCGACAAAGTCGACGCCTACTTCGACGCGCTGCTGCCGAGGCTCAAACCGCTGCTCTGCACGAACGGCGGGCCGATCATCGCCATGCAGATCGAGAACGAGTACGGCAGCTTCGGCAACGACAAGCAATATTTGAACTACATCCGACAGGGTATGATCGACCGCGGGATGGACGTGCTGCTGTTCACCTCGGACGGACCCGAGGATCACATGCTCCAAGGAGGCATGGTCGACGGCGTTCTGGCGACGGTCAACTTCGGTTCGCGGCCGGAGGAAGCGTTCGCCAAGCTCAAGGAGTACCAGCCGAACGGGCCCGTCATGTGCATGGAGTATTGGAACGGCTGGTTCGACCATTGGAGCGAAGAGCATCACGTGCGCGGCTGGGACGACGTGGCGGACGTTCTGGACCGCATCCTCCGCGCCGGCGCCTCGGTCAACTTCTATATGTTCTTCGGAGGCACGAACTTCGGCTTCTACAACGGCGCGAACTTCTTCGACAAGCATGAGCCGACGATCACCAGCTACGACTACAATGCGCTGCTCACCGAGTGGGGCGATCTGACGGACAAATATCACGCCATGCAGGAGATCATCGGCAAGTATGCGAAGCTCCCGGATATCCCGCTGCCCGCGCCTTCGCCCAAAGGCAACTACGGACGCATCGCGATGACGGAGCGCGCGGCGCTGTTCGATTCGTTGGACCGTCTGTCGACGCCGGTGCACCGCGCGCACACGGAGACGATGGAGGCGCTGGACCAGGATTACGGCTTCATCCTCTACTCGACGCAGCTGTCGGGACCGCGCCCCTTGAGCAAGCTGACTTTGCAGGAGGTACGGGACAGGGCGCTGGTCTTCGTAGACGGCGTCTACCGGGGCGTCATCGAGCGCAACAGCCACGATCTGCTGCTGGAGCCGAAGGCGCACGACATCGCGTTCGAGGTGCCGGAAGGCGGCGTACGGCTCGATATTCTGGTGGAGAACATGGGGCGCATCAATTACGGGTGGAAAATGGACGACCCGAAGGGCATCACCGAAGGCGTCCGCTTCGAACGCCAATTCCTCTATGACTGGACGATTCGCTCGCTACCGATGGAGGACCTGACCGGACTGGTCTTCGAGCCGCACTCGTCGGATCGGGCAGCCGAAGCGGAAGCGCCCGGAGGACCGGCGTTCCACCGCGCGACCTTCCGCGTGGACGAGCCGATGGACACGTTCGTCCAGATGGAAGGCTGGACCAAAGGCGTCGTCTACGTGAACGGCTTCAACCTCGGACGCTACTGGGAGGTCGGCCCGCAGAAGGCGCTATACCTGCCGGGTCCGCTGCTCCGCCAAGGCGAGAACGAGATCGTCGTCTTCGAGCTGCACGGGACGAAGGACGCCGCCGTAACGCTGCAGGACTTCCCGGACTTGGGATAACGGCGGGCATGCACCTTGGAGGGCGTTCAAGCTTGGCCTAACTTTTGGACGCCCCATCCCATCATCAGATAAAAACGGCTGTTCCGCCGGTCCCACTTCGTCGGCGGGCGCGGGCATCGGAGGCGGGTGCCGTCGCGAGTACCGCCCCGTCCGCCGTTCGTATGGCGAATCGATCCGGCCGGATCGCGGGGGCCTCCTTCCCCTCCAGATGCAGCCGCTTCAGCCATCCGGCCAGCTGCAGCGCGATCGTCAGGAAGTCTCCCGTTCGATCTTCGCGCGATATCAGATACGCCCGAATCGACACGCCCTCATCCAGTTCCGGCCCGTTGGTTGACCTGTGAACGAAGAGAGAGCTTCCCCCTCGCGATCTCTCGCGTCTGGGAAGCTCTCCTTTTTGCGTAAAACGCAGCTATTAGTTGTCGTGCGCCGGGCGCGCGGTCGGCGCCGAAGGATGCGATTCGCTCTCGCCGTCGTGCGGCGCGCGCTGCCGGCCCATGAACGGCCACCAGTTGGCCTCGCCGAACGTGCGCACCATGACGGGGATGAACAGCGGCAGCACGACCACGGCGTATAGGAACAGTCCGCTGAGCACGATCGTCGCGATCTGCAGCAGCGACATGACGCCCGAAGGCAGCATGGCCGCGAACGTGCCGCCCAGGATGACCGCCGCCGACAGGATGACGGTCCCCATGTTCTTCATCGCCTTCAAGATCGCCTCCCGCGGCGGGAGATGGCGGTATTCCTTGAACCGGTCCATCAGGAAGATGCTGTAGTCGACGCCTAGCGCGAGCAGCAGCACGAAGCCGAAGAACGGAACGGTCCAGCTAGCGCCCGAGTACCCGAGAATCCGGACGAAGATCAGCTCGTTGATCGCCAGCGACGTGTAGTACGTGCCGAGCAGCGACAGGATGAGATAAATCGGAATGACGAACGAGCGGAACAACAGGATCAGGATGAGCCCGATGCCTACGAGCATCAGCACGACGGTCCGCGCGTAGTCGCCGGACGAGATCGTCTTCAGGTCGTGGTTGATGCTGGTCACGCCGCCCACCGCGACGCTCGCCTGTTCGTAGCCGGTGCCCTTGAGCGCGCGGCCCACCGCCGCCTCGACATCCGGCATCTTCGCCATCGTCTCGGACGCGTACGGATTGCCCGCGAACACGACGTCGAACTTCACGATCTTGCGATCCGGCGACAGGTAGACATCCAGCGCTTTCTGGAACTCGGCGTCCCGGATCGCCTCTTCCGGAATGAACCAGCCGCTCAGCTGTTTGTCCGGCGTCGCGGTCAGCTCGCCGATGTAGCCCTGCGCGGACTTCAAGCCGCCGGCGACCTTCGTCAAGCCGTCCACGCTCTGGTTCAGTCCGTCGGTCAGCTGGCCAAGCTGGCCGTTCAGCTGGGCGAAGCCCGACCCGATCTCCTGCTGGCCCGACGCCAGCTTGTCGAAGCCGCTCGTCATGCTCGGCAGCTTGGAGATGACCTGGCCTTGGCCGTCCGCCGCCTGCGCGATGCCGGCCTGCAGGTCGGCGATGCCCGCCGACAGCTTCGCGAGTCCCTGCGCCAGCTTCGCCTGGCCGTCCGCCGCTTGGCCGAAGCCCGCGTTCGCCTGAGACAGCCCTTGGTTCACGCCCGCCAGCTTGTCGTTCAGTTGCTTCAGGCCTTCGCCGAGCTGCGCGGAGCCCGTCTGGAGCTGGGTGAGGGAGCCTTGCGCACGCAGGAAGTCGGCGTCCTGCTTCAGCTCGGGATACTTCTCCGCCAACCCGCCCAAGCCTTGGCCCAGATCCGCCAGCCCCTGCGTCAGCCCTTGCTGCTGCTTCGCCAGATCGGCGTAGGCCGCGGCGAGCTGCCCCAGCCCCGAATCCATCTGCTTGTAGCTGTCCAGCAGCTGCTTGCTCGCCGCCGTCAGCCGGTCCGCGCTCGCCTTCGCTTGCGCCAGCCCGTCGCTCAGCTGCTTGGCGCCGACCGAACCGTCGCGCAAACCTTTCTCGATGCGCTTCAAGCCGTCGCCGAGCTGCACGACGCCCTGCTTCAGCGCCTGCGTGCCGACCGCCAGCTTATCGGCGCCGGCGGCCGCTCCGCTAATCTTGGAGGCGTTGCTCTCCAGCGACTTGCTCGCGTCGGACAGTCCCTTGGCCACTTGGTCGATGCCGTCGGTCCCCTGGTTCAGGCCGTTGCCGAGCGTATCGACTTGAGAGGCGACCTGGAAGTCCGCCGGCGCTTCGCCCGTCGGCCGCGTGGCGCTGCGAATCGCCTTCACGCCGTCCACCTTCGAGAGCTCCCGGGACACCTGCTCGATCATCGCGAGGCCTTCGGACGTATCGAGCGCTTTGTCGGTCTTCATGACGACCGTCGTCGGCAGCGATTCGCCCGGTCCGAAGCTGTCCGAGATGAGATTGAAGCCGCGCACGGAATTGTATTTGTCCCCGATCTCGTCGAGGGAGTTGAACGAGGTCGTTCCTTTGTAGAAGCTCAAGAACGGAACGAGAATGACGGCGAGCAGCACGAGCGCCCATAGCGGCTTCCGCAGGGAGAAGCTGCCTGCCGCGCCCCAGAATCCGCTCGGCTTGTGCTCGAGCGATCCGCGCGCCGGCCAGAAGATGACCGAACCCAGCGCCGCCATGAAGAACGGCACCAGCGTGACGAGCGCGAGCATCAGCACCGCGACGCCCACGGCGACCGCGACGGCCGACCGGTACAGGCCGAACGTCGAGAAGCCGATCGACGCGAACCCGACCAGCACGGCGAGGCCGGAGAACAGCACCGTTTTCCCCGCCGTCCGGTACGTATCCAGGATCGCCTTCACCTTGTCGCCGCCGTTATGCGCGAGTTCCTCCTTGAACCGGCTGATCAAGAGAATGCAGTAGTCCGTCCCGATCCCGAACATGACCGCGACCATGAAGATCTGGGTGAAGTTCGACAGCGGGAAGTCGAGATACTTGACCAGGTAGGACACGACGGACTGCGCCGCCACGTAGCTGATCCCGACCGTGAGGAGCGGAATGAACGGCGCGATGGCCGAACGGAACACGAGGAACAGGATAGCCAGAATGAAGGCGACCGTGATGTACTCCGTCTTCTTCAAGCCCTCTTCGGAGCTCTGGATGACGTCTTCCTGGATGAGCCAGTTGCCCGTAAGATAATGATCCACCTTCACGTCCGCGATCGCCTTGTACAAGGCGTCTGAAGTCTCCTTGCCGTGCGCGTCGACGCTAAGCAGCACCAGGACGGTCTTGCCGTCCTCCGATACCATCTGCTTCGCCAAGTCCGGCGTGTCGAAGTGGGTGGTGATCGAAGAGATGCCGAGCTTCTCCTGCTGCGCCTTCAGCTCGCCGATGCCGCGCTGGATCTCCGCCAGATGATCGGCGTTCAGCTTCTCTTTCCCGCTGAATACGAGCACGGTAGCATCACCGCGCTGGCCTTCTTTAGATTGGGCGCTCATCTCGCTGATCCACTTCGAGGCGTTCGTGGACGAATACCCGTCCGGCACGGAGATCTGTCCTTTCTCCCGGACCAGATCGGCCATGTTCGGCGCCGTCAGCGCGAGCCCGACGACCGCCGCCAGCCACGCCGCCAGCACGAGCCACTTGAACTTCACCATCGCTCTCATCCTTGCCGCTTCTCCTCTCCCGCCGGCGCGTCGGATTCCGGCTGTTGGACCAGCACGCGCGCCAGCTTCTCATATGTCTCTATGAACTGCGAGGCTTCCTTCTCTTCGAAGTGACCCATATATCGGCTGAGGAGATCTTCGATCTTGCCGTCGAGCTCGCCGGCAATCCGTTCGCCCTCCTCGGTCAATCGCAAATAAGTCACGCGGCGGTCCTTGTCGTCCGGCAGGCGCTTGATGAGGCGCTTGTCGAACAGGCGGGTGATGATCGCCGTGATGGAGCTCTTGCCGACGCAGAATACTTCCGCCAGCTCCGAGGAGGTACACTGCCCCCGCGAGCGGATATACTCGAGCGTGGAGAACTGGTCGATCGTCAGATCCTGCGGCATCTCGTCGCGGATCAGCGCGTTCATCCGCCGCTGTACCGTGAACATCGCCGATTTGTAGCGGCTGATGATTTGACTAAGCAGCTTGCAGTCGATCATGAACTCACCTTCCGAGAATAGTTTGATTCGTGAATTGTTCTACAGACGAACTATATCAAAGGTCAAGCGCGGAAGTCAAATGGCCGTTGAATGAGCCCCCGCCGCCGCGCCCATACTAACGAAGATCTCAAGTTTGCAGAAAGGAGCGCGATAGATTCATGCACACCGACCCCTACCGCTTCGCCAGTCTTCCCCAGGACGACGTGGAACGGATCCGCCAGCTGGAGCAGCGCCTGCGCGAGACGAACGGCCACGAGGTTACGCTGATTGCTTATGAGAACGCGGAGGCAGGCGAGGAATCGACCGGGAAGTAAGTCGGGCGAGTCGTGCCTTGCCGCATCCGGGCTGCAGGTCCGTTGGCCATGGCTTCCCCCGGCCCATGACTTCTTCAAGGGCCTGCAGCGATCCCCTCGATCTCTTTCCCGATCCGCTTCGTCTATAGGAGGAGCGGATTTTTTGCTATTGAATCCGGTGAATTTGGGTAATGGAATGACATCTGCGCCAAATATGCGAGGAGATGAACCCGCGATGAGACGTAAACGCGCCAAGCCCAAACACCGATACGCGCTTATCGGTTACGATCCCGTTGCCGTGCGATCGGCGCTGGAGGCGCTGCGCTCCGACATCGAAGCGACGGAACGAACCCTCGCGCAAGAAGACCAGGCGTTCCTGAGGCAGCGTCACCTTCGCGCGGAGAGGAACGGTGCGCTTCATGATGCTTTGAAGGCGACGCTCGCCGAAGAGCGGCGATTAATCGATGAACGAGGCCCGCATGAAGCCTAAATAGGCGTCGCCCATGCTGAGGTGACGTCTTTTAAACTTTTACAAAATATATGTTTTTTTCTTCCTTCAAACCAATTATAATGGTCCAACAGGCCTAAATATGATCTTTTTTTACCCTTTATTGCAACGTTATCCATAATGAATTCATGACCCTAGAACTACCTATCTATTCGTCCGTTTATGCCTGCACGCAGCGACATAGGGAAGGAGAGGTTCAATGAAGATCGTACTGCTCTCCGGCGGCTCCGGAAAAAGACTCTGGCCTCTCTCCACCGAACAACAATCGAAACAGTTTCTGCCGCTCTTGACCAACGAGTCCGGACAGAAATGGACGATGCTACAGCGAACTTTGTCCCATCTGGCACGGCTCTCGCTGGAGAATGATACGGTTATCGCTACCTCCGGCCAGTACAAAGACGTCATTCGCGAGCAATTGAACATCTCGTGCCCTTGTATCGCCGAGCCCGAACGCCGCGACACGTTCCCTGCGATCGCCCTCTCCGCAGCATACTTACATAGCGAAATGCATGTGCCGAGAGACGAGATCGTGATCGTGCTTCCCGTCGACGGAGGCGCGGAACCCGCATTCTATGACCGTCTTCCTCTCCTGGCACGAGCGATGCACGAGGCGCCCGATCGCAATATCGGCTTAATCGGAGCCAGACCCGATCATCCTTCCGACCAATACGGATATATTCTCCCCGCGGCGGGGACAGGCTCATTTCTGCCCGTGCGGGACTTCTCCGAGAAGCCGGACAGGCTAACCGCCCAGCGTCTCATCGCGGACGGGGCGTTGTGGAACTGCGGCGTGTTCGCCATGCGAGTCGGCTATCTTTTAGACAAACTGGCGGAGAGAGGATATCCCGCCCGTTATGAAGATCTCCTTGCGTCTTATGCCGCGCTGCCCGCGCGGAGTATCGATTATGAGATCTTGGAGCGGGAATCGCATATCGGTTGTTTGCCGTTTGACGGCTTTTGGACGGATCTGGGCAATTGGGGATCCGTGGCGCGTTGCATGGACAAGCCTTTCTACGGCGAAGGCTTTATGGATGTGAGCAGCGTGGACAGCCACGTGATTAACGAACTGCCGATTCCCGTAATCGTCAACGATACGTCCGGCGTCATCGTGATTGCCGGCCAAGAAGGCATTCTCGTCAGCAGCAAACGCGGCGCGCCTGCCATCAAGCCGCTCTTGGAAGGGCTGAAGGAAACAGCCGCGTCCAGAGAGGCGCCTATCCGGGTTCATCGTCAATGGATCGACTCGAGGTCGGCCGATACGCATGGGTCGCAAACCAATCGCCTCGACCTTCCGAAGGGGGCTGCGGCCGATACGCTAGCGGCATCCCAAGTAACGGTCTGGACCGTGATTCGCGGACATGGCCGCGTGATCCAGGACGATCGGATCGTCCCGCTTGACATCGGTCAGACCCACACTTGCCTTGCCCCCGGAAGATTCGTCGCCGATCAGGACGCGGCCTTGATCGAGGTCGTTATCTTCCGAGACGCCAAGCGGCCCGCAGAGGAGTTGCATGCTTGATGAAGCGATCACGCTCAGAGGAGCAGGAACCATACGCCCTTGTCGGGTTCGATCCGGCTAGGGTTCAGACCGCGTTAGAGGCGATTCGTTCCGATATCGAAGCGGTGGAGCGAATGATCGCGGAAGAGGAAGAGCGTTACTTGGCGCTGCATCTCACGGGTACGGCGCGGAACGGTTCGCTGCAAGCCGACTTAAGAGCATCGCTTGCGGAAGAACGTATGTTGATTGAAGGAAGGGGACAACATGACACGCTTGCGCTTAAAGATTCGGGGGCTTCATCCGCGTAAGACGCGAGAGAAGATCGCGCAGGAGCGGGCTAGACTGGATCACGCTAGCGAGAGGCTGGCGCGAACGCGGGCGGATCATGCCAACCGTCTTATGCGGTTGGACAACGAAGCGGAAGAGCTGAAGCGGCAGGTTGAAGAAGCGCGCAGTCGCATCCGCAATCTCCGCCAGGAGCGGTCATCTCCGGAGGACGACGAGCGGTCATCCCCCGAGGACCAGGGGCCTCCTCCCGCGGCCGCCACTCGCGCCCGGCTGGGCGACCGTCTCGTCGATGAGCGCATCCTCTCCCAGGCGCAGTTGGACTCGGCGATGGCCAGACAACGGGATTATGGCGGCAGGCTTGGCGATATCCTCATCGACATGGGTTTCGCTACGGCGGAGCAGCTGCTGCCGTTCCTGAACGAGCAGCCGTCCAAGGGGCGGCTCGGCGACATGCTGGTCGCCTCCGGCTATATCTCGCAGGAGCAGCTGGACAAAGCGCTCTCCTTCCAGCAGAAGAGCGGCGGGTTGCTAGGAGACGTCTTGCTGTCGCTGCAAATGCTAGAGCCCGAACAATTGTACCGGGCCATCGCGACGCAGCATAGCATCGGACGAATCGGCGCGGAGATCAGTCTTGATTCGCAAATCCGGCTGCCTGAATCGATGGCCAGAGCGTATGGCGCGGTCGTCGTGCACCAGTATGTGAATCGGTTCCTCATCGCGGTTAACGAACCCCTGGACGAAGAGCGTCGGACAGACGTGGAGAAGTACCTGGGAATGCCTGTGGAACAGGTCCTTGCGACAAGCAGCGAGATGGAGTTCTTCTGGAAGGCCGTTTACGAAGAAGAGTTGATGCACGAGAGCACGTCCAAGCTCATCGCCGAGAAGCCGGAGAATTCGGCGCACGTCACTTTTACGACCTTGCAGAAAGTCTTCTTCTCCGTCTCGCTGTTCGTCCTGGCCGGTTGTCTCGTCTGGAATTGGCTGTGGACGTTGATCGTGCTTAACGTGGCCGTCCAAGCGGTCTATTTCTCGATGTCCGTCTTCAAGTTCGCCATCATCCTATTCGGTACGAAGCGCGCTGCCCAACTCCGGTTCGCGCCGGAGCAGATCGCCGCCATAGACGAGCGGGAGCTGCCGGTCTATACGATCCTGGTCCCGATGTACAAGGAGAGCAGCGTGATCCCGCACCTCCTGCGCAATATCGAGCAGCTCGACTATCCGAAAGCCAAGCTCGACGTCCGTCTGCTGATCGAAGAAGACGACGTCGAAGCGCAGGAGCTGCTCCGATCGATGAAGCTGCCTTTCTACTACACTGTGCTCGTCATCCCGCACAGCCTGCCGAAGACGAAGCCGAAGGCATGCAACTACGGACTGATTCGCGCGCGCGGCGAGTACGTGGTCATCTACGACGCCGAGGACCGGCCCGATTCCGACCAGCTCAAGAAGGTTCATCTCGCCTTCCGGAGCAGCCCGCCCGAATGCTGCTGCATCCAGGCGAAGCTGAACTACTTCAACAGCAATCAGAATATGCTGACCCGTTGGTTCACCCATGAGTACAGCATGTGGTTCGAACTTTTGCTGCCCGGCGTCATGCAGCTCGATATTCCGATCCCGCTAGGCGGAACTTCGAATCACTTCAAGATGAAGGCGCTCAAAGAGATCAACGCCTGGGATCCGTACAACGTCACGGAGGATGCGGATCTCGGCATTCGGCTGTACAAGGAAGGCTACAAGACGGCGATCGTCGATTCCCGCACTTGGGAGGAAGCGAACAGCCGCTACGGCAACTGGATCCGGCAGCGATCCCGTTGGATCAAGGGGTACATGCAGACCTGGCTCGTCCACATGCGCGATCCCTTGAAGCTATGGCGCGACCTCGGTCCGAAGGGCTTCTTCGGCTTTCAAGTGATGGTGTTCGCCACGCCGATACTTCCTTTGCTCAATCCCTTGTTCTGGCTCATGATCGTGCTTTGGTACGGCGCGAAGTTGGAGATCATCTCGCTCTTTTTCCCGGGCGCGATCTATTATTTCTCCGCCATCGAGCTCTTTATCGGCAATTTTCTCTTTGTCTATAGTTACACGGCGGGATTCTATTGGATTACCAAAGAGATGCGATTGGAAGGGGACAAGACCTTCTCCTTCTCCCTCGTCAAATACACCCTTTTGACGCCGGTATATTGGATCATGATCAGCATAGCGGCCGTGAAGGCGGGCATTCAGCTGATCACGAAGCCGTTCTATTGGGAGAAGACGACGCACGGACTGACATTGGAGGACCATGATGCGGGAATACCGGGCAGCCCGTCTGTCTAGAACAACTGTCGCAGCCGATCTTGAAGGACGGGAGCGTGGCCCCTATGAACGAACAGACGCATAGCAGCCGCTGGCCCCGTTTCGTCTTCCTCCTCGTCTTCGTGCTGGAACTGGGAACGGGCTATTATTTGGCGCATATCTACGGCTTCATGTCCGGCGACGCCTCCAGCCGCGTGGCTAACGCGTTCTACGTGCTGTACAGCCGCCATCCCGCGCTGGCCAATATCGGGTTCGTGTGGAACCCGCTGCCGAGCTTGCTGGAGCTGATCCCGCTGGCGCTCTACCCGATCTACAAGCCCTTGGCTTCCTCGGGTCTGGCCGCCGTCCTGCTGACCAGCTTCTTCTCGGCCTGGTCGGCCTCCTTGCTCATGCGGGCCGGCCTCTCCTTCGGTCTGCGGAAGAGCGTCAGCCTGCTCTTCGCCCTGCTCTACGCGCTGAATCCGTACATTTTCTACTATGGCGCCAACGGACTGACCGAAGCCGTCTTCATCAGCTTCGTTCAGCTATGCGTCGTCTATATGCTGCTATGGATGTCGAAGGCGGAGGTGCGTCCGCTGCTCATCGTGGCGTTCGCGCTGGCGCTGGCCTTCTGGACGCGCTACGAGACGGTCACGTTCGGAATGGGCGTCGCGCTGGCAGCCGGGCTATGGATCTGGCGGCGAAGCGAGGAGAGCCGCCGGGAACGCTGGCACGAGACCGAAGGAACGTGGACGATGCTGCTCGCGCCCGTCGTCTTCTCCGGCTTGATCTGGATTTTCTTCAACTACACGATCATGGGCGATCCGCTTTATTTTCTCACGTCGTCCTACAGCAATCTCGGACAAGCCGAGTTGATCAAGAGCAATCCCGTCTTCGCCAAGTTGGCGGGCAACCCATGGGAGACGGCGAAGTTCGTCGGCCATAGGCTGTCTTACTTCAGCATGCCGCTGGCGATCATCGTCTTGTTCCGAGCGATCGAACGCAGACTGTTCCGGGTAGACATGGCCGTCCTGCTCGCGCTGATCCTGTCGATCCCGGCGATGCAGTACGGACTGCTCCTGAAGGGGGGATCGGCCGCCTGGATTCGCTATTACCTGTATCCTTTCCCGATCGCGGCTGCTTGGATTCCGTATGAGATCGGCCAGATGAAGCTTCGGCGCACGGGTACGTTCGTCTTGATCCTGGGCTTCCTCGCCAGCGCGGGCGTGATGGGTCTCATGATGAACGATCCGAAGGTCGCTTCGGATGAATACGAAGCCTTCCATCACAACAAGCTATATGCCGAGCAGCAAGCGGGCAGATCCGTGTCGGCCTATATCAACGAGCGCCATTCCGACCAACTCGTTCTAACCGATTCGTTCAGCAGCTTCCGGATCGTCATGGACAGCGACCATCCCAAACGCTTCATCGTGACCAGCGATCCGGACTTCGCGCGGTCGTTGGAGGATCCCGCGGGCAGCAAGGCCGATTACGTGCTGCTGCCGAATCCGCAGGCCGTGCTGTCGCTGGACGCCCTCAACCAGAAGTACCCGCAGCTCTATGCCGATGGCGCCGACTGGGCGGAGCTCGAGCAAGAATTCGGCGGGTACTGGAAGCTGTATCGCATCGTTAAACCACATACCGTCCAATAAAGCCCATCACGGCGCTGCGATAGCCGTCCGGATCGGTGATGAACGAGGTGCCGTGCCGGGCGTTCCGGACGATCAGCTTCTGCTTCTCGCTGCGCGCCGCTTCATAGAGCTGATCCACCATCTTCGTGGGGACGAAGGTGTCGCGGTCGCCGTGGATGAGCAGAATGGGCTTGCAGGACCGGCTCACTTGACGGATGGCGGAGGCTTCGCCGAAGAAGTACCCGGCTCTCAGCTTGCAGATCAGACTCGTCAAGGGAATGAAGGGGAATGAGGGCAGCTTGAACATCATCTTCAAATGATAGCTCAGAATCCCGGTAACCGAACTGTACGCGCAGTCGGAGATGACGCATTTGACCTGCTCCGGCAGCTTCTCCCCGCTCACCATGAGGACGGTCCCGCCGCCCATCGACACGCCGTGCAGGACGATCTGCGCTTGTTCGCCGATCCGCTTCACCACATAGTCGATCCAGCGCAGGTAGTCCTTGCGGTCGTGCCATCCGAACCCGATGTACTTGCCGTCGCTGTGACCGTGCCCCCGGTTGTCGGGCATGAGCACATGGTATCCCGATTCATGGTAAAAGTGCGCGAAAGCCGCCATATCCTCTCCTTCGCCGGAGTAACCGTGCGCAAGAATGGCAACCTTATGCGTAGCCCCCTCGGCTTCCAGGAAGTGTCCCCGCAGGTGAAGCCCTTCCTCGGACTCGATCTCCGCATCCTGGAACGGCTGCTCGCGGTACCAGCGCTGAGCCGCCTCCCAGGCGCTCTCCTCCACCTGCGGCATGTTGGGATCGGTGCGCAGGAACTCCTTCTTGTTGCGGCTGACGCCCAAACGGTACAAGTACAGGCTGATCAGAATCAACAGCAGCGCGATGAGTGCAACGCCGGAGATCACAATGGCCAATACGCGCGTCATGCGATTTTCCCCCTCCAACCTAACCTTCCGCGTTCCCATAAGTTGCGCCGCCTCCGCCCGCTTCATGCAAGCGCGATGATGATAAAAAAAGACGCTCCCAGCCATGGTTCTGGCAAGGGAACGTCCGGTGCTGCTAAGCCAGCCACGCCGTCTTCTCGGTACCCGGCGAACGTTTGGCTGGCGGCGGCGTCATGTCGGGATAACCGACGTAGATCAGGCCGACGACTTCTTCCTGGCCTTCCAGCCGGAAGGCCGCCTGCATCTTCGGATGGTACGCCGGCTCCCCGGTACGCCAGACGGCGCCGAGCCCGAGCGCGTGCGCGGCGAGCAGCAGGTTCTGCACCGCCGCATGCGCGGCGGCCCGCTCCTCGGCCAAGATCGTGCGCGGAGCGCCGGTCGGGGCGCTGATCGCCGCGATCACGACGGGCGATCGGAACGCCTTCGCTTCTTCGCGGGCGATACGATCGGCTCGTTCATCGGCCGGCATGTCTTCGGCCCATCCCTCCGCCGCGATGTCCGCATAGGCCCGGCCTAGCGTCCGGCGGCCTTCTCCCGTCATGACGACGAACTTCCAAGGCTCGGTATGAAAATGATTGGGCGCCCAGACGGCGGCCTCGATGATCTGCTCGATGAGTTCCCGCGCGACCGGCTCGTCTTTGACCTTGCCGATGCTGCGGCGACCCTTGATGGCTTCTAGAATATCCATAAGTTTGGACTGCCTCCTCATTTCCCTAAAGCGGAATGCTGGTGGATTCTTCTATGATCATAACTCGATCGCCCGTCTCATTTCAAACCGCATTCTCGCCTTCGAGGACGGTACGGACGGCTTGCTCGAATTCCTTGGGCGCATCCAGGGTGAGATAGAGATAAGACACCTCCCGGGGCAGGAACAGCATGCCCGATACCCGCAGAGGCTTGCGCAGGACCAAGCACACATTCGCTTGACCGAAGATCGGCTCGGCGGCCGCGCGGCGGACCGCCGGATCGATCTTGGTCTCGGAGGCGACGGCTTCAACGGCTTCGATCCGATCCAGCGGAACATCCGCTTGAATGCGGAGACCGTACCGCAGCTTGATCCGATCTCCCTCGATCCGAACCGGCTGCAGCACGGATGCGCGATAATCCGCCCACAGCCAGGCGATGAGCCAGCCGCTGGCAGCGGTCAGGATCCAGGCCGCGATAGGCGACCACATCGCCGCCATCCAGTGAACCGCGACCGCCTCGAACACGAGGATCTTCGTGACGATGGCCAGCAGGATCGCGTGGTGGTTGTTCCGGTGATAGGCGAAGGATCGTTCCGCCGCAGAGACCGCGCGTGCGGACCGGCTTCCCCAGGAGAAGAACAAGTAATAGACCATGAGCATATCGTGCAGCCAGACCGAAGCCAGCTTGCCTTGGCCGGCGGTCCGCTCCACCGCGAAACGCAGCGCTTCGGGCGTGTCGGGCTGCGTGCGGCGCGCCGCCAGGAAGCTGCGGACGATCAGGTAAATGACGCGCATCTCGTAGAAGACGACAGCCGCTTCTACGGCAATGATCAGGAGCTCGACGTACCAGGCTGTCCGCCACACGGTTCCCCGCATCGCAGCGGGCAGAATGAACCAGGCCAGCGCGGCGCCGGCGGCGGGGAGCAGCAGGACGCGGGACTTCTTCGCCTGAGGCTTCCGGGCGACGAGGAACCAATAGGCGAGCGGGATGAGAATCATGAAGTCGAACAGGATGGCGTAGCCGAGTTGACGATCGTCTTCCGAGGCATGGGGCAGCCAGCGGGCGATCAGCGTATCGGAGCAGACGATAAAAGCAGCGACGATGAGAAATCGGAGGATGGAGCGGGATGATGCTGCGTTTCTCCAGACCATGCGAGTCCCTCCTGTTCATTTTGGCACGATATAATTCCAGTATATTGGAAATATCGCCATCTTTAAATGAACCTCAGCGTCGGAAAAGTGACGGTTTGAGGGCGATGGGGAGCATCTCAGGCGCTCCAATCCGATTCCTTGCCCCATCGCTTTTCAGGAGGAATGGCCAAGCAGAAAACGCTCGACCTCGCTTGCGCTGTAACGATACTTTTTATCGTTACAGCGACCCGGGGCGGGCTTTCTCTCGCTGTAACGATACTTTTTATCGTTACAGCGACCCGGGGCGGGCTTTCTCTCGCTGTAACGATACTTTTTATCGTTACAGCGACCCGGGGCGGGCTTTCTCTCGCTGTAACGATACTTTTTATCGTTACAGCGACCCGGGGCGGGCTTTCTCTCGCTGTAACGATACTTTCTATCGTTACAGCGACCCGGGGCAGGCATTCTCTCGCCGTAACGATACTTTTTATCGTTACAGCGACCCGGGGCGGGCTTTATCGCGCTGTAACGATACTTTTTATCGTTACAGCGACCCGGGGCGGGCTTTGTCTCGCTGTAGCGATACTTTTTATCGTTACAGCGACCCGGGGCGGGCTTTGTCTCGCTGTAGCGATACTTTTTATCGTTACAGCGACCCGGGGCGGGCTTTCTCTCGCTGTAACGATACTTTTTGTCGTTACAGCGACCCGGGGAAGGCATTCTCTCGCAGTAACGATACTTTTTATCGTTACAGCGACCCGGGGCGGGCTTTCTCTCGCTGTAACGATACTTTTTATCGTTACAGCGACCCAGGGCGGGCTTTGTCGCGCTGTAACGATACTTTTTATCGTTACAGCGACCCGGAGCGGGCTTTCTCTCGCTGTAACGATACTTTCTATCGTTACAGCGACCCGGAGCGGGCACTCTCACGCTTTAACGATGCTTTTTATCGTTACAGCGACCCGGGGCGGGCCTTTTGCGCGACAACAATGATAAGCGCGATGAACCTGGCGAGTCCCGAAGCACAGCTTAGAGATCGAGATCGATCGCCGAGGATATGTATGCCGCACGCACCCCTATAAACGCGCAAAGACCAGGGCGACGGCCCTGGCCCAGTCATTCTCTATGGCGAATACAGACCATTTCTACTCGCCGCGAAGCTCGGCGTCCTTCAAGTCCAGCCACCGCATCTCGGCCAGGGTCAGCTTAACGTCCAGCGCCCCGGCGCTGGAGAGCAGCTCCGACGTCTCGTTGGGGCCGATGAGCGCGCAGGTAGGGAACGGCTGATGCAGCACGAACGCCAGTGCGATCTGGTTGGCGTCCACGCCTTTGCGCGCCGCCAGCGCGCTCGCCCGGCGGAGCCGCTCCCAGTTCGCGTCGCTGTAGTACACGCGGACGGCTTCCGCGTTGTCGCGGCGCTCCGGCGCGAAACGGCCGGTGAAGAAGCCGCCGGCCTGCGAAGACCAAGAGAGCAGCGGCAGCTGCGTCCGCTCGTGCCAGGCGGCGCAATCGTCGTCGACGGAGACGCATCCCGGCCAGCGCGGCTCGTTCGGCTTCGCGAGGCTCAGGTTCGGACTGTTGCAGGCGAAGCCCGTCAGTCCGTGCGCCGCGGCGTAGTCGTTCGCCTCCTGGATGCGCTCGGCCGTCCAGTTCGAGGCGCCCAGCGCCCGGCATCGCCCCGCTTCGAGCTGCGCGTTAAGCGCCTCTACGATATAGCCGACCGGCTTCGCCGGATCGTCGCGATGCAGCATGAAGATGTCTACATCGTCCGTCTGCATGCGCTCGAACGTCTCTTCCAGGTCGCGCTCCATCGCCTCTTGCGTGACGCGCGGACCGTTCTCGTCGTGATGCGCGCCCTTGCCGATCAGGACGAGCGACGCCCGATTGCCCCGCTCCCGCATCCAGATTCCGATCGCGCGCGCCCCGTTCGGGCCGTATACGTGCGCCGTATCGATCGTATTGCCGCCGATGCCGACATAGGCATCCAGCAGTCCGGCGGAGTATTCCATCCGCTCGTCGCTCAGCATCATCGAACCCATGACGAGCTGCGTACAGCCCCGTTCGAGCCCCGGTATGTTCACTTGCTTCATGCTCGCCACCGCCATCTCTCCCACGATCCTCTCTATTCGAGCGTTACGCGCGTTCTCTCCCGCGCCGACCGGTAACAGGCGTCGATCAGCTTCATGTTCAGCACCGCGTCCTCCGGCGCAAACCTCGGGGGTTCGCCCCAGACGGCGCGCGCAAAGTTGTCCGCCTGCAGCGTGTATTGATTCACCTGGGACGCCGGCTCTTCGCGGCGCTCTCCCTTGGCATGCAGCACATAGTCCGGCGTCTCTGCGCCCGGCAAGAACGTCTGCGGAATCTCGATGCGTCCTTCCGTCCCGACGATCTCGACGAAGTTGCGGAAGTCCGCCCACATGCCGCAGTCGAAGGTCAGCGATACTCCGCCCGCGAACTCGACGAGCCCCGAGGCCATCATGTCGACGTTGTCGTGCGCCGGCGAGAACAACGCCTGCACCGTCACCGCTTCCGGCTCGCGCTCCATCACGTATCTCGCTGCGGTCAGCGGATACACGCCGACGTCGTACAGGCCGCCCCCGCCCCAATCGGCGCGGTAGCGGATGTTCGCCGCGTCGCCCGCGTTGTTGAACGTGAACGCGCCGCGGATCGCGCGCAGCTCTCCGATCCCGCCGCTCCGGATCAGCTCGCGCACTTTGGCCATGCGGGGATGGTGCCGGTACATGAACGCCTCGGCCAGATGGACGCCCGCCTGCCGGCATGCGTCTACCATCTCTTGCGCTTCCCGCGCGTTCAGCACGAGCGGCTTCTCGCACAGCACGTGCTTGCCCGCCTCCGCGGCGCGGATCGCCCATTCCCGGTGCAGGTGGTTCGGCAGCGGGATATAGACGGCGTCGATCTCCGGATCGGCGAGCAATTCCTCGTATCTGCCGTAGGCCTTCGCGATCCCGAACTTGTCCGCTACCGCGCGTCCTTTGGCCGTATCACGGCTCGCAACCGCTTCGAGCGCATTCAGCTCGGATTGCGCGATGGCGGGCATGACCGCGTTCACCGCGATGTTCGCGCCTCCGATAATTCCCCAACGAAGCTTGCGTCCTCCCATGAACAACCTCTCCTTTAAGTCTCATTGTAGGCACCGCCGCGCCCCTCGTATAGGCCACAATCTTGTGAATGATAGGACAATGTTGCGCTATTGCGCAGTCAAAGCGCTCCGGGCGGCGAGGATGTACTTCGCCTGATCGAGCGGATTCACCCCTCTGCGATTGCGGGTAGCGTCCGCGTCCTGCGGACTTTCTTGGTAACCGGCGAAAAAGGTGGAAAGCACGCCGCGCCCCTTCGTCATCGATCCCAATCGCGCCGGAAAGTCCAGCGAGGTCGCGACCGGCAGCACGCCTTCGATCTCCATGCGTTCGCCGGCCAGCACCGGCGCGTCGAACGCCCCCCGCATGACGACCAGCTCGTTCATCAGCTTCCCGCCGAATTCCTCGGGGACGGACAGGCGGAACCGCAGCAGCGGCTCGAGCAGCTTCGTGCCGATGCGCGCGAGCCCGTCCATGACGCCCATCGGCGTCGCGATGACGAAGTCGAGCGGGTGCGTATGCCAGACATGATGCTCGCCTTCGACCAGCGTCACCTTGAGATCGGTCACCTCCCAGCCGCGCAGCCCTTGCTGCAGCGCTTCCGGCACCCGGCGCGCCACCTCGTTCTGATAGCTCTCGAGCAGCCGCTCCCCGCGCACGGTCGATTCGTAGACGAGCCCGCTGCCGCGGGGCAGCGGCTCGATCGCGAAGCGGAGGATCGCCCAGCAGGGCTTCGGCGCCAGATAGGCGACGTAGCCTTCGCCGGCCGCCGCTGGCGTCTCCTTGTAGATGACCGACGGCGCACCGAACGTCACCGCGAGCCCGAACCGGCTCCGCAGCACGCTCGTGAGCACCTCTATCTGGATCGGTCCCATCACCTTCAGATGAAGCTCCCGCTCATCCTGCAGCCATTGGAGGTCGAGGAGCGGATCCTCGTCGGCCAGCTCCTGAAAGGCGGCCACGACCGCCGGATAGTCGGCCTCGCTCTGCCAATGCGCCTGCACGGTCAGCAGCGGCACGGCCATCCGCCGTTCGCCGGGTACGCCTTCCGGCGAGCCTATGACATCGCCGATCCGCGCGCGGCTCCAGCCGCAGACGGCGGCGATGTCCCCCGCCTCGAGCAGGCCGACGTCCTCCGCCTTCTGGCCGTCGATCTTGCGGATCTGCGTCACCTTGTCGAGCGCGTCCCGCGTGGCGTTGCGGACGGTGTCGCGATTGCGGATCGTGCCGCCGTAGAGCCGCACATACGCGATGCGCCCCATGACCGGATCCCGCTCCAACTTGAAGACGACGCCGGCCACCTCCGCGTGCGGATCGCCGCCAGGCGGCGGCAGCAGCCGTACGATCGCATCCATCAGCGCGGTGACGCCCAGCCCCTTGCCGGATGCGCCGAACAGCACGGGGAACAGCTCGCCGCGGCGCGCGGAGGAGGTCAGGACGGCCGTCAGCTCTGACGCCGGCAACGTCCCTTCATCTAGATACCGCGCCAAGAGCGCTTCCTCCCGTTCGGCAACCGCTTCCATCAGCAGCGTGCCGAACGGGCCGCCCGCCTCCGCCGTCCCCTCGTCGCCCAGCAGCGCTGCCGCGCCCGCAAACGATGCCTCCGCCCCTTGCGGCGCCTGCACCGGCACGGCGTCGGCCGACAGCAGCCGCCGAATCTGCGCGAGCACGGCTTCCGCGTCCGCCCCGATCCGGTCCATCTTGTTCACGTAGATCAAAGTCGGAATGCGCAGCTCCCGGAGCGCCTGCCAGATGACTTCGGTCTGCGCCTGCACCCCCTCGACCGCCGATACGATCAACACCGCGCCGTCCATGACGCGCAGCGACCGTTCGACCTCGGACAGAAAGTCGACGTGTCCCGGCGTATCCACCAGGTTGACGCCGACGCCCTCCCATTCGAACCGCGTCACAGCCGCGCGTACCGATATCCCGCGTTCCCGTTCCACCTCGAGCCAATCCGTCTGTGCCGTCCCCGCGTCCACGCTGCCGGGCGCCCGAATCCGCCCGCTTCGGTACAGCATTTGCTCCGTCGTCGTTGTCTTGCCTGCGTCGACGTGCGCGAATACGCCGACGTTCCGCAATCCCTTCATGCTCCTCGTCCCCTTCGACAACCCATTCCTGTCCTTTCATTGTAACGCACCGGTAGGGGACGTCAATTTATCGGCAGAACGGCGGAGACCGCAAGGACGAATCGCGCATGCAACTGCATCCAGGACGAGCGACTTGGCGGAATCCGGCGCGATCGGCATGATTCGGCGATCCGGACGATCCCCCTGTCGGAATCCGGCGCGTTCGGCATGATTCGGCTAGGGTACAGAGATAATAGCCATTAGCGCCAATCGCAGGTAAGGAGACCGCTATTTATGAGATCGCTTTTCGCCATCTACGGCCGAGACCTTCGCCGCATCGCGACCAATCCCGCAGCCGCCGTCATCATCGCCGGCCTCGTCGCCTTGCCCTCCCTTTACGCTTGGTTCAACATCGAAGCTTCGTGGGACCCCTATTCGCAGACGAGCGGCCTGGCCGTCGCCGTCGTGAACGACGACAGCGGCACGACGCTGCGCGGCAAACCGATCAATCTAGGCAAGGAAATCGTCGCTTCGCTTCACGACAACAACAAGATCGGCTGGGTGTTCACGGACGACGCGCACGCGATGAGCGGCGTGAAGCATGGCGACTACTACGCGAGCATCGTCATCCCGGAGGACTTCTCCGCAAGGCTGGCGACCGTCCTCGCCACTAGCCCCCAACAGGCCGAGATCGACTACTACGTGAACGAGAAGATCAACGCCGTCGCCCCGAAGATCACCTCCAAGGGCGCGAGCGGCGTCGTGGAGGAGGTCAGCGCCAACTTCGTGAAGACGGCGAACGGCATCATCTTCGGCATCTTCAACGAAGTGGGCAGCGAGCTCGAAGCGAACCTGCCGACGATCGAGAAGGTCAAAGCGATTCTCTTTCAGGTCGAAGCGGCATTCCCTCAGATCCGGCAGGCAGTGAACACCGCGCAGTCCGACCTGTCTACGCTGAATGGCATCGTAGGCAAAGCGCAGGACCGTCTGCCCGTCGCGGCGCAGCTCGCCAAGGACGGCGAGAAGCTCGCGGGACGCGCGGAAGAGGCGCTGAAGACGAGCAAATCCGCGCTGCAGCAGATGAATCCGACCATCAAGCAGGACCTGCTGTATCTACAGCAGGCAGCTACGGCGGCTCAGGCGGTTACGGGGCTGCTGGCCGAGGCGAATCCCGATCTAGGCGCTGTCCAGAAAGCCGCGAACCAAGCGGCGCAGCGATTGACGGCCGCCGGTCAGATCGCGAATCGGCTGGCCGACTTGTTCGGACAGCTGGACCGCATCGCAGGCGGTACGGGACGTTTCACGTCTACCATCTCTAAGCTGAACCAGGTCGGGGCGAACTTGAAGCAGCAGGCCGACGCGCTGCATGCGATCGCCGATGCCGCGGGACGGGGCGAGCAGCCGGCCAAGGCGCTCGTCGACCGGCTGAATACGCTCTCCGGCAAAGCTTCGAATACGCTCGGCGATATTCTGGATCGGTACGACAGCGAGATCGCGCCGCGGGTCTCTCAGGCGCTGGACAAGGCTGCGAAGACCGCGGGCCAGGCGCAAACCGCGCTCGGGGAAGCCGTCTCCGCGCTCCCGGACGTGAACAAGCTGCTGGCCGACGCCGCTACCGGCATTCAGGTGGGGGGCAAGGAGCTCGCCCGGATCAAGCAGGACCTGCCGGCCGTGGAAAAGCAAATCAAGGAGCTCGCTGCGCGAATCCGGTCGTTCGAGCGGGAGAACAACTTGAAGGAGATCATTCAGCTGCTGCGGCACGACGCGCGCAAGGAGAGCGAATTCTTCGCGTCGCCGGTCGCGCTGAAGGAGAACCGGCTGTACCCGATCCCGAACTACGGGTCCGCCATGTCGCCGTTCTTCACGACGCTGTCGCTGTGGGTCGGCGCGCTTCTGCTCGTATCGCTGCTGACGGTCGAGGTGCATGAGGAGGGCGCCGAGTATCGCAGTTGGCAGGTCTACTTCGGCCGCTACCTGACGTTCGGCACGCTCGCGATGCTGCAATCGCTGTGCGTCACGCTCGGGGACATCTACCTGCTTGGAACCTACGTCCTGGAGAAAGCGTGGTTCGTGCTCTTCGGCATGCTGCTCTCGGCGGCGTTTATGCTCATCGTGTACACGCTGGTCTCCGTGTTCGGCAACGTCGGCAAAGCGATGGCCATCGTCCTGCTCGTGCTGCAGCTCGCAGGGGCGGGCGGTACGTTCCCGATCCAGGTGACGCCGCCCTTCTTCCAAGCGATCCACCCCTATCTTCCCTTCACGTACGCCATCTCCATGATGCGCGAGGCGGTGGGAGGCATTCTGTGGGACATCGTGCAGCGGGATCTCCTGCGTCTCGCGATCTACATCGCGGCCGCGCTGGTCGTCGGCTTGGCGCTGAAGCGCGTCATCAACCGCGCCGCCGGCGGCATGGTCCGCAAGGCGCACGAGAGCGGCCTTATCCATTAGGGGAGCTTCGGGAACCGGAGGAGGAAAAAGTCGCCCTAGAGGGAGTCCTGGACTCCCTCTTTCGCGTTATCCGCTCGTCGTCCGCTAATGTAGGAGTCCTAGACTCCCTCTTTCGCGTTATCCGCTCTCCGTCTGCCGATGTAGGCGTCCAAGACTCCCTTCTATCGCCCCTCTTTCCCTTTCCCGACGCCGGTCCGTACACTTTTTATTGCCATAAATTACTTTTTTGCATTATAGTTAGGGAAGTTAATGGACATGGGGGGCCTTTTATTTTGAGCAGGAAATCCGTACTAGGAATGGTTGGCACTTTGGTCGTAGGCGTCGTAGCAGGCATAGCGATCATGCTCAACAACCAAGCATACGATTCGGTGAGGGAAGCGCTCGGGCAAGACACGACGAGCAACGCCATCGGCGGCATCGGCGCCAATGGGGTGACGTCGGTCCAGATTAACGGGATGGACCTCGAGACTGCGCTTATGATGGTGCAGCAGCAGCGTTCGCAACTGCTGGATCAGCAACTGAATGACCAGTTGAAAAACGTCCAGTCGCGCAACGACCAAATCGCCAAGCTGAACAATCTGCTGCAAGAGC
Organism: Cohnella nanjingensis; assembly: GCF_014212125.1. Lineage (GTDB taxonomy): Bacteria > Bacillota > Bacilli > Paenibacillales > Paenibacillaceae > Cohnella > Cohnella nanjingensis. The sequence continues at coordinate 34,350 of NZ_JACJVP010000005.1, read as the reverse complement.
TCAACGATATCCGCAAGGGGAAAGCGCCATACACGCTCACGGAAGACCAGCAGAATCGCCTGAATGCCGCAGGGGTCAACGCGAACGTTTCTAACCGCACTTACAACGAGGGTCAAGTGGACGGCTTTATCCTTTCGCTCAAGAGCAAGATCGACGGCCTGAGCAACTCTCAGCAGATGGACATGCTCCGCCTGCAATCCATGACCAACAAGCGGAACGAAGCTTTCGACGTCATGACGAACTTCATCAAGAAGATGCAGGACAGCCGCAGCAGCATCATCGGCAATATGCGTTAAGCAATCTTCATTCCATTCAAAAGGTTATCGATGAAGGAATCTGCCGCGGCGGATTCCTTTTCAATCTAGAGAGGCAGCGATCCGATATGACTTCCCTCACCTCCACTCCCATCCTGGAATATCTCCGCCGGCATACGCTCCTTCACGGCGTACCCGAACAGGAGCTCGAAGCGGCGGCCCGCGCGATGGCCGTCGCCCGCTTTGCGGACGGAGACCGGATTCTGGCGGAAGGCACGGCGGGGGACGCCTGCTACTTCATCGTCGCCGGCACGGTGCGCGTCTCTTCGCGCAGCCTGATCGGCCGCACCGTCCTGCTCGCTACGCTCGGCCCCGGCGAGCTCATCGGGGAGATCGCCCTCCTCTCCAGCGAACGGAGAACCGCGAGCGTCGCCGCTTCGGGACCGGTCGAGGCGCTGCGGCTGGACCGGGAGGGATTCCGGCGGCTAGCCGCGGTCGGCCCGCTCTTCCATGAGAGCCTGACCTACTCGGCGAATATCCGGATCCTGCACGGCATGCTGAGCAAAGGGTCGATCTGGTCCGCGATTCCGGATTCGGAGCTGCGAGGATTGGCGGAGATTACGGTCCGGCGGAAGGTGAAGGCCGGCGACGTCATCGTGCGGGAAGGCGAAGCGGCGGACCGATTCTTCATGATCGCGGCAGGCCGGTTCGAGATGCGGACGGGGGACAAGCGCGTCGCCGTCCTCGGCCAGGGGGACTTTTTCGGAGAAATCGCCCTGCTCGCGGGCATGCCGCAAACGAGCAGCGTCGTCGCGCGCGAAGAAGGGGAACTGTTGACGATGGGGCGGGAGGAGTATCGCTTCGTCTTGATGCAGTATCCGCCGGTGAAGCGCCAATTCCTGGAGACGCTCCGCATCCGCAGGCCCGACCTGTTCCGTGCGGCGGAGACGGATTGGTTGACGCCCGAAGAGCAAGAAGCCCGAGAACGCGCAACTGCGCCCGCAGGGACGGTCCGTATCCCCAAGCGGGAGCGCTGGATCGATCTGCTGCTCGCCATGGGAGGCTTGTTCGCCGCCGCGACGGCGATGGCGGCATGGCAGCGCGACGCCGTCTGGATCGTCGCCGCCTTGCTGCTCGGAGGCCTGGCCGGTCCGGTAACTTTCGTTGCTTACGCGAGGAGCGCGCAGCTGCTCGGGTTCCGGACGTTCCGGCTGGTTGCGGCATTCCTCGCTTCGGCTGCCCTCGCGGTGCCTCTGGCGTGGATCGTGGAGCGGAATTGGCTGATCGGCAGCGGCGGGGACGGCGGGCTCGTCTTCGACAACCTCAAGATCCCGCTGGCCGTCTCGGTCATCGAAGAAACGGCGAAACTGCTGGTTTGTCTGTTGTTCCTGCGGAGCAAGCGCCAGCGCTTCCAGATGGATGCCGTCGTATTCGGCGCTGCCGTCGGCATGGGTTTCGCCGCGATCGAGAGCATCCTTTACGGCTGGACGCACCTGCAATCCGGGGCTGCGGGCGGCATGCTGGCCGTGCTCTGGCTGCGCGCGCTGCTGTCGCCCTTCGGGCACGGCACATGGACGGCGATCGCCGCGACGGGCGTCTGGTTCGGCTTCGGACGCGGCGCGGCCGGCGCCCGCTCGGCCAGCGCGTCGCGCCTGCTGCGCGCGGCGGGACTGCTCGTGGCGAGCGTGGCCCTTCACGCGCTCTGGGACTATCATTACCCGAGCGGCGGCTGGCGCGCGGCCGGCATGGCCGTCGTCGGCGCAGCCGGCATTCTGCTGCTCCTCCGGCTGATCCGCTCTGGCGCGAAAGAGGAGCTCCAGGCTCTCGCCGCCCTGAACCCGGCGCCTGCCGCCGATCGGCTCGCCGACGACGGGGAGCGGCGGGATCTCGTCTGCGAAGCGTGCGGGACGGTCTCTCCGCCGGACACGCGGTATTGCGGCCGCTGCGGACAGGCGCTGCGGGCTGCTAACTAGGCTCTCATCTACCCTGGAATGGGCGCTGCTGCGGCAAAGAAGCACAAAGAGACGTACTGGGTACGCCTCTTTGGCCCTGCTGCGGCGTGAAACCCCAAAGTGACGTACTGGATACGTCTCTTTGGCCCTGCTGCGGCAAAGAAGCACAAAGTGACGTACTGAGTACGCCTCTTTGGCCCTCCCACCGCGAAATCCAACAAAGAGACGTACTGGGTACGTCACTTTTCCCCTGCTGCGACGTGGACGCTCAAAGAGACGTACTAGATACGTCACTTTGCCCCTCCCACCGCGAAATCGCTCAAGGAGACGTACTGAGTACGCCTCTTTGACCCTGCTGCGGCGTGAAACCTCAAAGTGACATACTGGATACGTCACTTTTCCCCTGCTACGACGTGGACGCTCAAAGAGACGTACTAGATACGTCACTTTGCCCCTCCCACCGCGAAATCGCACAAAGAGACGTACTGGATACGTCTCTTTGGCCCTGCTGCGGCGTGAAACCTCAAAGTGACGTACTGGATACGTCACTTTGAACCCTCCCACCGCGAAATCGCACAAAGAGACGTACTGGGCACGTCTCTTTGGCCTTGCTGCGGCGGAAAACGCGCCAATAGGCTGTCCTACGGTCCGATTAGGCGCGCTCCGTCAGTCTCCGATACAGCTGCCTGGACACCTCGGACGGGCTGATCCGCAGCTCGCCGAGCCGGGCCGTCATCTCTTCGAACGCGCGGAACACTTCGTCGAGCTTGCCGCTGCCGGAGCAGCCCCGCATCAGCAGCCGGTAGGCTTCCTCGTTGTAAGGGGATTGCTTCAACAGGAGACGGGCCGTCTCCGTCATTTTCCCGTAATCGCCCTCCTGCTCATACAGCTCTCCCAACTGCAGCCGCAGCGCTTCGACGGTCGTCTCCAGCTGCCGAATCTCCGTCTCCGCCCAATGATAGTCTTCGTCCCGCAGCAGCGGACCCGCATAGAGCGCCAGCACTCCCTCCAGTTCGGACGCCTGAAGGTTGCCCGCCGCGCGCGTTGCGATCAGGGCGTGCCGAAGCGATTGGTAGTCGGATACGGGCAGATTTGGATCCAAGTAATATTTCTCCTCCTCGTAGACCACGGCCGACTTCAAGCCCAGCTGGCGCAGATCCCGTCTCAGGTAGCTCACGCAGGTGTGCAGATACACTTTCGATTTCTGGTAATTCTCCTCCGGCCACAGCTCGTCCAGCAGCACGTCCCGGTGGATCCGCTGGCCATGATGCACGGCGAAGTAGGCGAACAGCTCCTTCTCCTTCGCGGTGCGCCACTTCAGACGCTCCTGGTCCCCGCACACGATCTGCGTCTCGCCCAGAAGCTGCACGCGCAGCATCTTCTCCGGACCGGCCGCCTCCGCCGTACCGGAGACCTCGCTCGCGGCCTGCGCCCACGCCTCCGAAGCCCGAAGCCGCGCCACCTCCCGCTTGACCCGCTGTACCGATCGCGTCAATCGTTCCATCTCCAGCGGCTTGAGGAGGTAGTCGACCGCATCCCGCTCAAAGGCCGAGATGGCGTACCTATCGTACGCCGTCACGAAGACGATCTGGACATCCGGGAAGTGCGAGCCCAGCTTCTCCGCCAGCTCGACCCCGTTCATCCCCGGCATCTCGATATCGAGGAAGGCGACGTCCGGCTGCAGCCGGCCGATCTCCCCGAAAGCGTCGAAACCGTTGCCGCAACGGCCGATGACTTCCACGTCGCCCGTCCGCGCGAGGAGCAGCTCGAGCAAGTTCAAGGCATGCTCCTCGTCGTCCGCCAAGTAAGCCCGTATCATCTCTCTCGCCTCCTTCAGATCTCTGTCTTTATTCGGTATAAGGAAGCAAGATCGTTACCCGCGTGCCTCGGCCCGGCCCGCTCTCCACCAAGGGTCTGGCGCCGGTCTGGTTCGCGAGCCGCTTCATGATGTTGGCGAATCCAACGCCGTCGCGGTCTCTGCCGGGATCGGTCAGTTCCTCGACCTGCCGTTCGGTCATCCCGATGCCGTCGTCCTCGACCACGATCTCCACTTGCGATTCGTGCCGGCGAATGGCAAGCTTCACTTGACCGCCGCTCACTTTCTTGGCGACGCCGTGCCGAATCGCGTTCTCCACCAGCGGCTGAATGGTGAGCGGGAGGATGCGGCAGCCGAGCAGCCGCTCGTCCACGTCGAAGACGATTTGCAGACGCTGGCCGAAGCGCGCTTGCTCGATATCGGCATAGGCGCGGACCAGCTCGATCTCTTTGCGCAGGAGCACGTTGTCTTCCGTATGGTCCTCGTGGAAAATAATCCGCAAATATTTGCTGAGCACGGCGAGCAGCTCGCCCGCCCGCGGGCCGTCCGTATAACAGAGAGACATGATGGTGCCCAGAGCGTTGTACAGGAAATGCGGCTTGATCTGCGATTGCAGGAATGCCATCTCGCTCTGCGCCGCCTCCTTCGCCAGCCGCTTCATCGCCAGCAGCGTGCGGATGCGCACGCGCACCTCGCCGGGGTCGAGCGGCTTTTTGAGGAAGTCGTTGCCGCCGGCCGCCAGCCCCGCTTCGACGTCCGCCGGCGTGCTCCGGCCCGTCACGAACAAGAGGGGCAAGTCGATCGGGCTGAACGAATGGCGGATGCTCCGGCTGAGCTCGTAGCTGCGGCCGCCGGGCAGAAGGACGTCCATCAGCACGATGTCCGGACGGTCGGGTCCCTCCACGATGCGCAGCGCTTCCTCGTCGGTACGCGCCGTGAGCACCCTATAACCCTCTTCGGCGAGCAGGTTCACCATCAAGTCCAGATGCAGCATCTCCGCGTCCACGACCAGTACCGTGTAGGTATACGCACCGCTCTCCGGCCGGTAGGCTTCCCTCCCGGCGGCGGCTTCCGCCTGGCCGGCATCCTTTGCCCACGTTGCGGCGACAGGCGCGCCCGCCGCTTCCGCGACGGCTGCCAGCGGCATCTCGAGCTCGAATCGCATGCTTCCGGCCGAGGCCGACAGCTCCGCCTTCAGGCCGCCGCCCATCTCCCGGACGAGCTCGTAAGCGACGGAGAGTCCGGCGCGGATGCGCTCTTCTTCGGCTTCCGCATCCGCGAATCCCGTGCCGGCCGCCGTGACCGTCAGCAGGACGCGCTCGCCCGACCTTTCGCTGTTTACCGTTACCGATGTCAGGTTCGGAACGTTCAATCCGCGGTCGAGCAAGGCGGATAGTACCTGCATGAGCCGATTCTCGTCCGTCGTCGCATATCGCGCCCCGGGCGCGATGCGGTTGTCCATTCGGATCGCTTTTTCCTTGGCCAGAAAGCCGTATACCTCGAAGACGACCGCCACGCAGGACGCCAGATCGACCGTCTTCAGCGAGATTTGCAATCGCCCGTCCTTCATCCGGGCAAGGTCGATGATGTCGCTCACCAGATTGGACATGCGGTACGCGGTATTACGGATCGTCTGCAGCTTTTCCCGCGTCCCGCGTCCGGGCAGCGCGGCCCCCGCGTCCTCCAGCATCGCCTGGGACAGGTTCATGATCCCATGCAGCGGCGTATTCAGCTCATGCGAGGTGCGGAGCAGGAAGTCGTCCTTCATCTGATCGGCGGCCTGAAGCCGGTCGGTCAGCTTGACCATCGACGCGTACGTCTCGAAGTAACGGTAAGCCATCATCGAGGCGATGAACAGGACGAACAGCACCAGGAACAAGTCCGACAACGCTTGGGAGAGGAACGTCCCGTCGCCTTTGTTGCGGAAGGCCGAGTTCAACGTAGTTAGAATCAGGCAGCAGAGCCCGAGAATATAGAACTGCAGCTCCCGCTTCTCGATGACGCCGTACTTGCCGACCGTATACGAACCGATCAGAAGCAAGGTCATGCCGGACATGAAGAAGGCAAACAGCGCCGTCATCGGCTCCTGCGCCCACGAATAGACGTGAAAAGGAACGACGAGCACGAACGCGCAAAACGCCACGATCACGGCTGCGGGCCAGAGCAGCGCCCGCCGGTAGGCCGGAGACGGGTAGATCGTCGCCGTAAACCCGAGCAGGAAAGGCAGGGTCAGGAAGAGCGAGATGTCTTTGATCCGCCATTTCCACTCGAAATCGAAGGTCGGCATCAACTGCATAAACATGCGCTGCCCGTTGAAGAGCAGCATCACGGAGAAGCACAGGAAAAAGCCGCCGAACAGCAAGAACGGGGCGCTGCGCTGGAAAAACGCATAGAGCGAAAAGTAAAAGATCGAAAAGAGCAGCAGCACGATCACGCCCGCCCATTCCAGGATGGACTGGGATTGCCTGGCCCACTGCACGTCTTCGTGCAGCCCGAAGCTGAGCGGCAGGAAAATGCCGCCGGTCGGATAGTCGAAGTTCGCGACCTGGATGACGATCTCGATCCGGTCTCCCGGTTCGTAGAAAGCGACCGTATAGGGTACGTTGCCCGGCTCGTAGGCGGCGCGGCTCGTTCCCGGCGTACCGGACTCGCCCGTCAGCTTGCCGTCGATATAGGTCCGGTCGGCGAACCGGATGACTTGCTTATGGAGCGCCAGCAGCCGGTCGGTCGGCTTCAACCGAACCTCCAGCCGATAGGTGCCGGCTCCATAGCTGCCCATCCCTTTTCCGTTCCATGCGCCGGGTACCTTTATGTAAGTCGGAGCGACCTTCCCTCCGAGCTCCCCGAGTTCGGAAGGCTCGAGCAGCCGTCCGGGATAGAACGCCCATTCCCCGTTCAGCTTGACCGTCCCCTCGGCCCCGAGATCCCAGTCGGACAAGTCCAGAACGCCTTTGCTGGCGGCCGGGGCGGACGAAGCGAAACCGCCGACGAAAAGGATCAGCGCCAAGGCGACGGCGACGCCTGCCGCCGTCAGCAGCAGGAAAGGGTCGGTCGCCGCGGATCGGATGATCTTCAGCAGCTTCAAGTTGATTTCACCCTGCCCGTTTGTCGAATTGGCCGTTTATTCTCCCATTGTAATGCCGAACCGCACGCCGGGATAGCCGCATTTGCCGATTCGCGCCGATTAATCCTGCAGAAGCAGGCGCAACGACTCCAGCAGCCGCTCCCGGTGAAACGGCTTGACCATGAAGTCGCGCGCCCCCGCCTGAACGGCCTCCACCACCATCTGCTGATTGCCCATGGCCGAACAGATGATCACTTTGGCCGTCGGGTCGACCGATCGAATCTCTTTGAGGGCCATAAGTCCGTCCATGATCGGCATCGTCAAATCCATCGTCACGACGTCCGGGCGATAGGTCTTGAACATCTGTACGGCTTCGAGTCCGTTGGCCGCTTCGGCGACGACCTCGTAGCCGTTGCTCTGCATCAGATCTCTCAGGAATGCTCTCATAAATGCCGTATCGTCCGCAATTAGGACCGTTCCGCTCATGCCATCTCTCCCTGCCGCATAAGTGCGCTGTTGCCTCCATTGTCCGCTATGCCGCTTAACAAGCGCTTAAAACAAAAAAACCGCCTTCGCCGGACCCTATACGGATCTGGGAAAGACGGTTTGCGCAATCAACCGATAACTGTGCTGGAGTTACTTGAGACCTTCGCCGTTCCAGAAGGTAACTTCCTCGACGGGCAGCCGCGGCGTCAGACGGCCCGGCACCGCCGCTCTGCCGATGGCGATCAGCATGACGGGCACGAGGTTCGAGGGGATGCCGAACTCCTCGACCAGCTTGGCGGCATTGAATCCGCCCATGGGGACCGTGTCGTACCCTCTCGCCTTGGCGGAGAGCATCAGCTGCATGCTCACCAGACCGCCGTCCACGAGGGAGATGCGCGTCAGCACCTCCGGAGGCAAGCCGCCGTACCCCTTGAGGGTATTCGCCGTGAATTGCTCGGCGAATTCCGGCGTCATGTAGCCTTTGTCGACGCCGATGCCGTTAATCTGTCCCGCTCTCTTGTATCCTTCGATATCGCCCAGCACCGCGACGGTCGCCGAAGCGTCCGCGACTTGCTGCTGGTTGTTGGCGATCGGCAGCAGCCGTTGCTTCAGCGCTTTGTCATGAAAGACGAAGAAGCGCCAGCTCTGGGTATTGCTGCTCGACGGAGCGAGCGCAGCTTCGCCTAGAATCTCCATAAGCTCGGCTTGGGAGATTTGCCAGTTCGGATCATAATGGCGGACGGAGTGCCGTTCGCGAACGACCGTCTTGTAATCTTGAATGGTATCCAATGGAATAGCAGACATGGGGTTTCCCTCCTAGGAATGATAGATGAGGACGACTTCTCGCTGATCGCTAACGATGCTAATAATTAACATAGTTATACGCGCGGTTCGCCTCTTTAGCTTGAAGCATCCGATGTCGTCTTATGCCGGACTCAACTGTGCATTACAAAGCACAGTATAAGACGACGCGCCCCGAACTGTCAACCATCTAATTACAGATCGAATCGGGACCCCTGCCGAGAGCCTCGAATAGCTAGCGCGTGCTAAGACCGATCTTCACGCGCCGCGTTCCCGATCCCGATATCGGCCAGCATCGCCTTGCCGGGTCCGCCCCGAAAGAGAAAAGCGATCTTGCGGAGCGAGTCCGGCGAAAACTGCGGATCGGCGGCCTGAAAGGCCTCCAGCGGCAGCGCATACGTCTGGAAGACGGGCTCGACGGGTTCCGCGTATTTGCCCTCCTCCATCTCCTCTTCCAGCCAGGCGAGCCATGTATAATTCGTCTCCGGCAGCGGTTCGGGCTGCATAAACGCGTCTAACGGCAGGGTGACCTCTACGCCGTTGCCGTCCTCCAGCGCGATGTCCAGGTCGAGCGGCGCCGATTCGAGGTCTTCCGACTCGGAGAGATCGCGCGACAGGTCGGCCATGGAGAAGACGAGTTCCGCGCCGTCCGCTTCCGCCAAACCCGGAATGTCAAGGACCGAAGCGTCGGGAGCGGCCTCGATCGCGTAAGTCCCGCCTTCCTCGGACCACTTCAACGCGGTTCCCTTCGTCCCTTTGCCCTCCCGCTGCCGATCCAGCGCTTCCGTCAGCTCCCATCGCTCGAAGCCTTCGGCGTCCGCCGTGACCGCCGCGGACGGCCGGTCGGCGCTGAGCGCTTCGTCGAACCGCGCGATCGCGTTGAATCCGGCATCCTCGTAGCGGTTATAATACCGGGTGACCGGCAAGAAGCCGCGTCCCGCGCGATAATCGCGGAACAGGTCCGCGTACGCGGCGTTCCCGAGCAGCGTATCTTCGAAGAACGCGGATACGTATGCTTTGGCGATCCGCTCCTGCGCAGTGGCGCTTAGGTTCGGCTTGCGGAGGAACAAGCTGGCCGGCAGCGTCGCGTCCTCGTCTCCCCAGCCCGTATTGAACTGGCCGTGATTGGCGTCCGCGATATAGAGCGAAGCCTTGAACGCCCCCGGCTCCGCGCCGGTGAAGGTTGTGCGCACATATTGCCTATCCCCGTAGAAATTGTTCACGTCCGCGTCGCTCGCGCCTTGGAGCGTCAGGTAGGAGGTGTCCCGCAGCTCGGCCTGCGCGCCGTCCACGACCGTGTCCGTAGGCGCCAAAGCGACGACCGAACGGATCCGGTAGCTGCCCGCCTCCGGCAGGCCCGGCGCCTCCGAGAACCAGCGGTCGGCGTCGGCCGCCATCGCGACCGCTTGCCCGCCGCGGGAATGGCCGAGCAGCGCGAGACGCGCGAAGTCGACCTTGCCGTAGAACGGCGAGTCCGGCGCCGCCGCGAAGGTCTGAAGCTGACGAATATGGCAAAGCAGCAGCCAGGCGCGGACCTTCATATCCTGCGCGGGGATGCCCGACCAGGCCGAATAGTTCAGAAAGTTCTCGTCCACGGATATGGCGATGATGCCTCGGCTCGCGAGCTGCTCGCCCAGATAACCGTACCCCTCGTCCGAGAAATCCTCCATCACGTGATTGCCGTGCACCATGAGCACGAGCGGGAACGGGCCCTCCCCTTCCGGCATCCATACTCTGCCGTTCAGCGGCAGCGCGTGCGCGTCGAAGCCCCAGAACCAGCGCCGCAGCAGCGGCCAGCTCGGAATATAGGCCGACGCATCGACCGATTCGGAACGCAGCGCCGCGCCGCTGCCGAACGCCTTCCTTTGCCGGTCCGCGCCGCTCCCATACGTAAACGCCGTATAAGCATGGCTCCCCGGAACCGAAGGATCCGGGACGACGGCCGCGCCCGCGGGCAAGCCGACGCCATCCGGCGCAGCCGGGCCATCCTCCCGATCGGGGACGACGATCGCATAAGCGGTGGCCGCGACCATGAGGGCAAGCGCCGCCGCGGCGGCCAGCTTGGCGCGCCTCCCGGTCCGGCGGCTGCCGATCGCCCGCGCGAAGAAGCCCGCCCCTGCGCCGAAGGCCGTATAGCCGGCCGCGAACAAGAGCGAGAAAGGAACGCCCAGATCGTTGAGAAAAAGGATAAAGAACACCAAAATCGCCGTATAGAGCAAGCCGCCGATCGCAGCGCCGGGAAGCGGACGCCGGAGCAGGCCGAGCAGCCAGGCTACGATCAGGGACGAGATCGCGTACCCCGCCGTGGCGAGCGCGACGGCGGACAGCACGTCGAACGTCCGGCCCAGACCCGTCGGCACCCCCAGCATGCCTACGACGGCAGCCGCGCAGCTCGCGACCCAGCTGCCGGCGCCCGCGGCGCCCCAGCCGCCCCGATCATAGACGATCAGCCGGCCGAGCCGGGGACGGCGCGGCACTGCAAGCCGGCTCGCCGGTTCGTATTGCATCTCCATCGCTGTCGCCTTCCGTCCGAGTTAGTCTGCCACCTCATGTCATCCGAAGCGCCGATTGAATCTACGTTATGATTATACCGCTTCGGAGGGTGCGACTTCTAACCCCAAGTAAAAACGGGTTTGCCATCTTCTAGGAAGCGGACAACACGTTTTTATCGACGGTCATACAGAAATGCATAGGCATAAACTTATACTTGCTGGATGACCAAGATTAGGCTGCCGTGTTCTTCGCGCCGCGGCCGTGCTTCCCGACCATGCACGCATAGACGGGCACCGCTCCGACATCCGCCGCCGCGATGACGATCCCCATCGGCACGGCCGTGCCGTTGCCCGCGATGCCGACGAGCGGAGCGACGAGGCCGCCCGCGATGAACGACAGGACGCCGAGCAGCGCGGAGGCGCTGCCCGCCGCGCGGCCCTGGCCGCGCATGGCCAGCGAGAAGCTCGGCGCGCCGACGAGGCCGACGCAGGATACCAGCACGAACAGCGCTCTGAAACAGCTAGGCGTGCATAACAAATAATGGCCTTCAGCAGCCACCAGACTAAAAAAGTTGTAAATGTACCACTTTTCTCGCCGCTTACGTCGTCCAAACAAGAATAAGTTGCAATAGTACCACTTATTCGGCCTATTTTCGCTCGTTCGGTGATTTTGGCTCAAATAAGTTGTACGTTTACAAGCTTTTTCCTCTTTGACGCCAAAATGAGCAAAAAAAGTTGTATTTTTGCAAGATATTGCTATTGCTTTCCCGACGCAAGGATGGCCGGCGTGAAGCCGCTCCCATCAGTAAAAACGGCTTTGGCGTCTTCTCAGACGACGATACGTTTTGATCGGAGGTCATACGTGATGGATAGACGCATAACTTCATACATTATGGTGTATGACCAAGTAAAAAACGACTGCCGTCTTCTGGGAGGCGGCACGTTTTGAGCGGAGGCTGCACGTTTTGAGCGGAGACGACACGTTTTGAGCGGAGACGTATAGACAAAGGATAACGTCAAACAAGAAGCACAAATGCAACGGTTATAGTTACACTTGTGCCCCTTGTTCAGTATGGCGGATAGGACATGGCTATCGCCGTTCGCGACAGACAGCAAGACAGAACGCAGACGCTCCCGTGACACGCAATCCGACCGTAACGCAAACCTCCCTCGGAAGACTGTCGTCCGTAACGCAAACCTCCCTCGGCAGACCGTCGTCCGCAGCGCAAACCTCCCTCGGCAGACTGTCGTCCGCAACGCAAACCTCCTCGGCAGACCGTCGTCCGCAACGCAAATGCGCCGGTCAGTGCCTTGCCGTGCGGTTCCGCATGCGTGCCAGCACTTCTTCGATGTCCTCGGGATGCAGCAGCTCGACCGGCGACATCCCCTTCTCGAACTGGAACGAATCCCCTTCGATCAGGACGACGTACCGCCCGTTCATGCGCGCGATGTGGACGCTGTCGCCGTAGTCGGTCATCTTGCCGCGGACGGCGAGGTCGTCGATCTTGAACTTGAGGTCCAGATCCGGCTGGTGCTCGACGATGCGCGCCGTCGCCTCCATGACATCGTCGTGCGTCCATTTCTCCTGCAGCTGGCGCTTGTCTCCGGCCGCCCATACTTCGAGCTGCCGCGCCTCCTGCGCGTAGCCGGGGTGGCCGCCGCTGTAGGGACTGTACCCGTAGTTCTGCGAGCCCGGGGCGCTCTCCCGCTCGGCCCGCGTCGTCTCGTAGGCCGGCGCCTGTCCGTCCGGCTCGCCGTCCTCGTAGACGTCGTAGGCCGACTGCAGACGCGCGGGCGCGTCCTCATAGCCGCCGCCCGAACCGTAAGCCCCCGCTCCCGCGTCGGCGTAGCCGCCGGGCTCTTCGCCGTAGGCCGGCGCGGCCGGCGCTGGCGCGAGCGAGGCGCCGGCGTCCGGGTCCTGCCACTTGCGCTCCATATATTCCTGCACGAGACCGAGCACCTGCTCGTTCAGAATCTCGGGCTTGGATTTCTCATAAGAGACGTACTTCAGAAAGTCCTCGAAATACCGCGCGTGCGAAGCCTGGTGGATCTTCAGCTCCCAAGGCTCGAGCATCCCCTCCTCGGGCATGTGCGGATACTGGATGGACTTGATGTTGCGGGCGCTGATCGCCATGTCGACCTTGGAGATCAGGCTCTTCTCGTCCGAGATGCGCGCGATCTTCGATTCGAAGTCGCACTTCAACACGAACACGAACGGATCGTCGAACAGCTCGTTCATCTTGCCGAGCGCGACGATGAACGCCCCGCCCCGCACCGCGCTCGTGTCCATATAGGCCCGCAGCAGGTCGTCGCAGGCATAGTGGAACTGCTCCTTGGTGCCCGCCGCCCGCAGCCGCTGGAACAGGTTGTAGTTCGGATTGCTCTCGAGATCCTGTCCCGGCTCCACGATGAACCGGCCGATCTTCGTCGGCGCGTTCTCCGAATCCGCGTGCACGTCGGCCTTCCGCTTGCCGATCCGGGAGAATTCCTCGTCGAGGAACGACTTGATCTCGCTGTCCTCGTAGTCGTAGTGATCCAGCGTCTTGTAGTGTTTGTACCGTCTGGTCGCGTCCGTCTCCTTGCCGCCGTCGGTTTGGATGACGAAGAAGGACAAATTCTGAATGGCAAATTTCATCGCGCGCTCCTGCTCCCCGTTCTGTTCGTCTCTTCAAGTAAAAACGGATTTGCCGTCCTCTTTAGAGGGTGACACGTTTTTATCGGAGACGGATCAGAGAAGGATAGGTGGAACTTATACTTTCTGATCCGTCAAAAAATCTCTCATCCGAGTGTACCGATATGCCGCTCGCCTTGTCAAAGCGCAAGTCGAATTCGGTCAACCCTTCTTATGGAAAATCATCCGGTAATCCCGCGGCGTCAGTCCCTCGAGCTTGCGGAAGCAGGAGGTGAAGTACGCCGCCTGCTGGAAGCCGGTCTCGCGCGCCACGAGGTGTACCGGCAGATCGGTCTGCAGCAGCAGCCGCTTGGCCTGTTCGAGCCGGTAGCGCATCAGATACTCCATGGGCGAGCAGCCGAACCGCTGCCGCATGCAGCGCGCCACATATACCGGGTGGAAACGAAGCGCCTCTCCCAGCTCCGCCGCCGTCACCGGCTCCCTGTAATTCAGCCGCAGATAGGAGGCCGCCCGGTCCGCGACGTCCTCTCCCGGCTTGGGACGCTGGGCGTCGAGCGACTCGGCGAGCAAACCCAGCACGTCCTGGAAGAGCCGCTGCTGCTTCCAGCGGACCGCGTCCAAGTGCGAGTTCGACTCCAGCGCCGTGAGCTGCTGCAGCGCGTCGTACACCTTGGCCGGCTCGGCCAAACGAGTGAACTGCGGCAGCCGGATGCCGAACGCCGCCATCCGGAAGGAACGTCCGGTCCAGACCGCCGAATGCTCCGATCCCCGTCCTCCCTCCTCTTGGCCCGTATGCAGCGCCCCGCCGCCCTCTACGTCCGGGGGATCAAGCCCGTCTTCGTCAGGGACGTTGCCCGCAGCTTCGCTCCGTCCGGCGTTCAATGCCGCTAAGACGCCGGCCTCTTCGCCTTTCGTGCCGCACGTGCAGCCTTCCCCGCCGTCCGGTTCGTCCGCCGCGACGGATGGGGTCTCGGCGGACGCGTCCGATTCGCCGGGCTCCGCGCGCCACGCGCCGGCCGTATGAAAGTGAAGCCAGTACGACGCCGTCAGCTCGCGCGTGCCCCCGGTCGGGTAGTGGTGCAGGTCGGGACGCAGGATGAGGGCGTGCCCTTCCGCCACGTCGTAGTGCCGGTCTTCCTCGCCGACGTAGAGGCAGCCCTGCTTGACGACGAGCAGGTCGAATTCCCCGACCGACGATCGCTCGGGATGCTTGCGGCCGGGTCCGGCGAGGCTGTAGCCGCAATGGATGAAGTGCGGCAGCGGCAGCGCGTCGAAGTGCAGCACGGACATCGGCCCGCCCCCTCTCGTTTGCGGATCAGCGCGCTTTGCGCAAGTTGCAAATTTGATAGTTTTGGTTGAAAGCGCATAACTTCCTCCCCAGTATAGCACCTATAATCAGTCGTAAATAGACCCGATGGAGGGACGACATGGCACAAGCCCAACAAGCGTACGAGCATTTCAAGCTGGCGATCTATTGCACGGCCGGCTGCCTGGACAAGAGCCTGGAGGAGATCGCGAAGGACGTCGACTTTTTCCAGCGGAACCTGAAGCTGTCGAAGGTCTACTTGGAAAATCACCGCGGCGACAAGAGCCTGAGCAGGGAGCGGCTGCGCGAGCTGAAGGCGTTCTTCGAGGCGCGCGGCATCGAAGTCGCGGGCGGCATCACGCCGACGCTGGGGGCCGCCTACCGGCCCGGCTTTGAGCGGCTGTTCGGCGGCATCTGCTATACCGACGAAGCTTCGAGAGCGAAATTCCGCGAAGCCGTGGAGAATGCCGCCGCCGTGTTCGACGAGGTCCTTTTCGACGACTTCTTCTTCACGAACTGCGGCTGCGACGACTGCCTCGCGCGCAAGGGCGACCGCAGCTGGGAGGAATTCCGACTGGAGCTCATGACGGAGGTGTCCGAGCATCTGATCCTGAAGCCGGCCCGCGCCGTCAATCCGAAGTCCCGCATGATCATCAAGTATCCGAACTGGAACGAAGCCTACCAAGCGTCCGGCTACAATACCGAGACGCAGCCGCGCCTGTTCGACGGGCTCTATACCGGCACGGAGACGCGCGATCCTGCGATCAGCCAGCAGCACATTCCGCGCTATGCCTCTTACTCGCTGCTCCGATGGATGGACAATCTAGCGCCCGGCCGCAACGGGGGCGGCTGGTTCGACAGCCTCGATTGCACCTATGTCGACTATTACCTGGAGCAGGCGTACCTGACCGTCTTCGGCAAGGCCAAGGAACTGACGCTGTTCTGCTACTCGCTGCTGCGGGACAGCTACTATATCCCTGCGCTCGGCTTCCAGCTGGATAAGCTGGACCGGCTGGCCGGCGAGCTGGGCCATCCCGTCGGGGTGACGGTGTACGAACCGCATCACGCGAAAGGCGAGGACCATCTATACGACTATCTCGGCATGCTCGGCATCCCGATGGAGCTGACGCCGCACTTTCCGGCCCACCCCGCCGCGCCGCTGCTCATCACGCAGAACGTGGCCAGGGACGGGGACATCATCGACAAGATGAAGTCGTTCCTGCAGGCGGGCGGCCAGATCGTCATGACGTCCGGGTTCGTGAAGCGCATGACCGGCCATGGCGTCGAGGCGTTCACTACGATGCGGCCTACCGGCAAGCGGATGGCCGTCCAACAATTCGCGCTGAACACGAACAGCTGCACCTTCGACGAATTCGCCCTGGCCGGGCCGCCGCTGTCGTATCCGATCTTCGACTACAGCACGAACGGCACCTGGCAGTCGATCGTCGCCTTGAACGGGCACAACAACATTCCGATCCTCATGTACGACAACTACGGGAAAGGCAAGATCCACACGCTCGTCATCCCGGACCACTACGCGGATCTATGGAAGCTGCCGGAGCCGGTCGTCACCGCGCTGCGCGGCCTATTCACGGCGCGGCAGCTCGACTATCGGGTCGAGGGGCCCGCGAACGCCGGGTTGTTCGCCTACGACAACGGCGCTTTCGTGCTGGAGAACTTCGCGCCTCAGCCGCAGAAGTGGCGCATCCTCATTCCGCATGGCCGCGAGCTGACGGGACTGACCGCCGCGGCCCGCGCCACGAAGCTGGCCGAGAGCGAGCGGGACGGCGCCTCGCTGTACGAGGTGCGGCTGCAGCCTTCGACGTATGCGGCCTTTCGGGTCAAGTAGATCCTATGACCGCTCGCCATGCCAAGCCCTCGGGCCGCCGGCCCAGTTCCCGCCGACAAGTCGCCCGATAGCCTGGCCGGCGGTATGGATATGCTAAGGTCGAATTCGATCTGAGCCAGTTGAGGAGCGTATTTGATGCCGAGAGGAAAACAAGCGCTCGCGATACGGACGCTGTACGCAGTCGCCTGGGCGTCTTGGTTCGCACTTGCGCCCGGGCACGCGTCCGCCGCGGTTCACGCTGCCGCCGCCTACGCCCCGGCAGCCCCCGCCTATGCCAAATGGGGCCTCATTGCCGTTCAGGAGACGAAGGCCAAATATCCGAGCGCGTCCATCGTCGACTATTTACACATTGGCCGGCAGGATATTAGCGCCGCGTTGTCCGAAGAGACGTTCAAGCTATGGCTGCGGCAAGGAAACCGCGAATTCGGCGTCCGCGTCGTCGTGAGGTTCCGCCCGTCCGACGATCGCCTGGTGTCGGTACGCATGGAGAAGACGAGCTCCTGAGTCGGGAGTTCGTCTTTTTTAGTGCGCCGGAACGGTTTCGAGCCGGACTGCCCGGTTTAAAGACATCGTATTCCAACAGCCGCTCGCGAACGCGGCCTGAGGTGGCCGAGAACGCCGGAGGATCGCATCGAGAAGCCCTAAGTATTATGGAACGCCACTTACGCCGGCATCGGCGCGTAAGTCGCCTTGCCTTCGGCGCCGCAGTTGCGCCCCGATCCCCAACATGCGCCGCCCCTGCCCCATGGCACAGGCTCCGGCACCTTTTCAGTTGGCGCAGCCCCGGCTCCAGGCAAGGAGATTCCGCACAGCCAACGGCACGGAAGGCGAGAATCGCCCTCCGTTCGTCGGCGTCCGTCCGCTCCCCCTGATCGGCAATTCCGACAGCCGATCCCGTAAACACGGCAAACCCCTCGACCTTCCAGTCGAGGGGTTTGTCTAGCGCCGTTTAACCTTCCGATACGACGGTGAAGCGCTCGCCGATATGTCGCGGCTGCTCGATCTCGTCGACGACGGCAATCGCGTAGTCTTCGTAGCTGACATAGCTGCGGCCTTTGGCGTTCACCAGCAGGTTGTCCTGGCCGCTCTGGTAAGCGCCCGTCCGGGTGCCCAGCGCGAACTCGGCCGAAGGGCTGATGAACGTCCACTTCAAGTCGCTCGTGCCTTGGAGAATGCGTAGGTTCTCTCCTTGCGCGTTCGCGAGCGGCTTGATGAAGTCCGGGAAGTCCGGCGTGTCGACGACGCGCACCTTTTTCTCCGGATCGACGAACAGGCTGCCCGCTCCGCCTACGACGATAAGGCGCGTATCCGTTCCCTTTAGCGCATCGATGAGCCGATTACCCAGCTCCACGTGAAGCGAGACGTTCTCGATGTTGCCGAAGGCGTTCACGACTACGTCGAACGAGGATAAGTCCGCGGCTGTGAGCGCAAGCGCATCTTTCTCCAGTACGTTCACTTTGTCCGTGAGCTTGGAAGCGTCGCGAACGATCGCTGTAACGTCGTGACCGCGGCTCGCCGCTTCCTTGAGAATATTGCCGCCGGCCTTGCCCGTCGCTCCGATAATGCCGATCTTCATCTTCATAACCCTCCAGTTCCTATGTAAAATTTGCACGCATCATCCTGTAACTATTATAGTTACATTTCAGGTCAAAGTCAACCTGCTTACAAAATGGACTTGCGCCAGTATGTGCATGAATAGCCTGGCGTTTTCGCCCGGGCCCTCTCATCTCTTCACGCTAAAACAACGGACTGCCGCCGTATGCAAACCCTTCTAACCCGAAAATATCGGGTTGCATCCGCCAAATCAAGATTCCGCGATCATGTAACCCGAAAATATCGGGTTGCATCCGCCAAATCAAGATTCCGCGATCATGTAACCCGAAAATATCGGGTTGCCCCCCCCTAAACTAAGATCCTGCAGCCATGTAACCCGAAAATATCGGGTTGCATCCGCCAAATCAAGATTCCGCGATCATGTAACCCGAAAATATCGGATTATGACCCTCCAAACCATCCCCTAAGGCTCGGCAATAGAGAAACGGGTTCCCTCGCCCGTCCCCGACCATTTTTCTGCGACTTGCCAAGCTTGCGCCCACCCCTCACACGCCCTGTAATCTCTCACGCGCAGCTCCCTCCTGCCAACTCACTCCTGCCAGTTCACTCCCGCCAACTCACTCCTGCCATCTCACACATTCCAACTCACACATTCCATCTCACACATTCCATCTCACACATTCCGTCTCACACATTCCGTCTCACACATTCCATCTCACACAT
Source organism: Cohnella nanjingensis (assembly GCF_014212125.1). Lineage (GTDB taxonomy): Bacteria > Bacillota > Bacilli > Paenibacillales > Paenibacillaceae > Cohnella > Cohnella nanjingensis. The sequence continues at coordinate 15,421 of NZ_JACJVP010000005.1, read as the reverse complement.
TCCAGCTCACACGCGCCGACGCCAAAAAACCCCCGCCCGCCGAAGGCGGAACGGGGGCTGCCAAACCAAGTCTCAGCCTCACTCCCTTACCCGCGGAAAAAAGCGGGCAAATAAGGCCTATTCTTCTCCAGCATGTCGGCCAGCAGCTGCTTGGCTATGCTCACCGACGGCACGAGTGGATGCGCGACCATCGCTTGCAGCGCGAGATCGCGGTCTCCCTCGACCGCGGCGCGGATCGTCAGCCGTTCGTACGTCTTCACGGCATGGATCAGCCCCTTGGCCTGCTCGGGCACCTGGGTGACCGGCAGCGCCAACGGCCCTTGGCCGGTGACGACGCAGTTCACTTCGATGCACGCATCCGCAGGCAGGAAGTCCAGCGTCCCGCCGTTCGGCACGTTCAACGTCTGAATGTCGCGCTTGTCGCCGTGCAGCGACTCCATCAGGTTCACGGCCGCTTCGGAGTAGTACGCGCCGCCGCGCTTCTCGAGCTGCTTCGGCTTCTCCTTCAGGTCCGGGTCCTTGTAGAGCTCGAACAGCTCGTCTTCGACCTTCTTCACGACCTCGGCGCGCGTGCCGCTCGCCTTCATCGACTCCAACTGCTCCTGCAGCATCGCATCGGTCATGTAGAAATACTTCAAATAATAAGAAGGCAATCCGCCCAGCGTCCGCAGGAAGTCGGCGTCCCACTCGCTCGCGGGCACGTTTTTGCCCGAGTATTCTTCGCGTTTGTCCAGCAGCTCCGGCAGCTTGTCGGCGCCGTTCACCTCGATGCGGGTAACCCAATGCAGATGGTTCAACCCGACGAACTCGGTATAGATATGCGAAGCCGGCGTCTCGTACTTCGTGCTGAGCCATTTCTGCAGGCCGATCGGCGCGTTGCAGAGACCGATGCTGCGAACCTTGGTATAGCGGTGGATCGCTTCGGTCACCATGCCCGCCGGATTGGTGAAGTTGAGCAGCCAGGCGTTCGGCGCCAGCTCTTCGATGTCGCGGCAGATGTCGAGCAGCACCGGGATGGTGCGCAGCGCCTTCATCATGCCGCCGGGGCCGGTCGTCTCCTGGCCGATGACGCCGTATTGGTTCGGGATATGCTCATCCCACTTCCGCGCTTCGAGCAGACCCACGCGCATCTGCGTGGAGACGAAGTCGGCACCTTCGATCGCGCGCCGCCGGTCGAGCGTGAGATGCACTTCGATCGGCAGTCCCGACCGCGCCACCATCCGCTGCGCCAGCGCGCCGACGATCTCAAGCTTGTGCTTGCCCGCCTCGATATCGACTAGCCACAGCTCCCGGATCGGAAGATGATCGTACTTCTGAATGAAGCCCTCGACGATCTCCGGCGTATACGAGGAGCCCCCGCCGATAACCGCTACTTTTAATCCCTTGGTCATTGCCAGTCACATCCCGTCTGTATCATGAAATGGAAGAGGAAATAGTCTGATAATCCGATACGCCGCGCAGTCGCTCGTATACGTGCGCGGGGAGGGGCTTGCCCTCCGCTTCGAACGCCATCCAGAGCGCGCCGACCACCGGCTCGATCTCGAGCTTCACGACCGAGGCGTTCGGCGCGACCGGCGCGACGGCCCGGCGAATCTCGGCATGGACGAAGTCGCCCTTGCCCCGGGTGACGATGCTGCCCGCGAGCACCACGTCGAACGCCTCCGCCTCCATGCCGAGCCGGCGGATGACCGCGACGGCCGACTTGCCGAGCTCCTTGCCCTGCACGCGCAGAATATCCTGCGCGACGGCGTCGCCCTGAACGGACGCCTCGAAGACCAGCTTCGCGAGATGCAGCGGCGGCGACTTGCCGTTGTCCAGGTAATCGTCGAACATCTCCTGCACGTCCGCGTAGCCCAGCTCCGTCAGGAGCAGATCCGTGAGCGCCGTGGGACGTTCGCGTCCGTCCCAAGATCGGATGACCGAACGGAACGCCTCGACGACGATCGTGCCGCCGCCGCCGAAGTCGCCGAACAGATAGGTGAAGCCTCCGCATTGGTAGAACTGGCCCGCCTGATTGCGCCCCGCGCTGTTCGTGCCGCTGCCGCAGATCAGGACGACCCCGTGCGGCCGGCTCGTGCCTGCCCGCATGGCGATCATCGTGTCGCAGTTAATGTCGTGCTTAGGGAACCCCAGCTCCGCGATCATCGGACGGAGAATCCGATAGTCCGGCTCGCGATCCGCTCCGGCCAAGCCGAAGTACGCGTAGGCGATCCGGTCCCGCGTCAGCCCAGCCTCGGCGAGCGCCATCTCGACGGACTCCGTAATATTGCGCTTCGCTTCCTCGTAACCCAATTGATGATTCCCGTTTCCGCTTTGCCCTTTGCCTACGATGACGCCTTGCTCGTCGGCGATCAGCGTATACGTCTTGCTCCCGCCGGCGTCGACGCCCAAGTAATAGTTCATGATATCCTCTCCCGCACCTTATGCTCTTATCTGGTATCCATGGAAGGCGGCGCCGTGGACGCCCGAACGACCAGCTCCGGCTCGAGCTGAATCGTCACGTTCCGCATGGGCGCGCCGTTAATCCAGCCGAGCAGCAACTCCACGCCCTCCTTCGCGATCTTCTCGGCGGGTTGGCGAACCGTCGTCAGCTGCGGCCGGAACGCCGAGGCGAGAATCTGATCGTCGAAGCCGATCACCGAGACGTCGCCGGGCACCCGTATGCCTTCGTTCTTAAATGCGTCCATGACGCCAAGCGCAATGTAATCGTCCGACGCGAACACGGCGGTCGGCAGCCGTCCCGATGCGATCCAACGGGAGGCGATCTCGTAGCCCGAAGGGATCTCGAATTCGCCCCGCTCCACCGCATAAGGCTCGAGCCTCGCGTCCGCCAGCGCCTGCCGGAACCCCCGCTCCCTCTCCCGGCTGCTGAGGTAGATCTCCGAAGCGGTAATATGGGCGATCTTCGTATGTCCAAGTTCGATCAGGTGCCGGGTCGCATCGTAGCCGCCTTTGAAGTTGTCCACGATGACGGACGGCGCGGAAGGGCCTGGATGCTGATTGTCCAGCATGACGAACGGGATTTTCTTCTTCTTGAGCTCAAGCACGTATTCGTCCTCGCGAATCGGAGACAGCAGGATGACCCCGTCCACGCGATCTTCCTGGAACATCATCCGATGGAACGATTCGTCGTAGCCCGTGGAGACCGAGAGCGCCAGGAAGTAACCGTGCTCGGCCAAGCGGTCGTTGATCCCTTTCACGATAGCGTCGAGAAAGGAGTCGTGGAGCGTCGACAGCGTGAGTCCGATGATGCCGGTCTTGCCTCTGGCCAGACTGCGCGCCGCGGCGTTCGGCTGATAGTCCAGTTCCTTCATCGCCTGCAGCACCTTGTCGCGGTTCTTCGGGCGCACGGATGAAGAATTGTTCAGCACCCGCGAGACGGTGACGACGGACAATCCGGATTTCTTGGCAACGTCAAATATGCTCACTTTCATCGAACCAGCGCTCCTGCCGTTCTAAAATTTTCTAGGATACGATTACCGTACCATAGCCAAGAAGCGCTGACAAAGGCGTATCGGCGGAGGAACGGCATGCCGTCCCTCCGCCTTCGCGGCGCTACTTATTCAGCCGCTCGAGCAGCTTGGTCAGCTTCTCTTGGATGACCGGAAGGACTTCTTCCGCTTTCTTGTCCCCGTTCTCTACCGGGCCCAACTCGTTGATGAACAGCTCGTTGATCTGCGAGTAGTTGTCGATCAGGTGGTTATACGATTCGAAGCCGTATTTGTAGGCGCCATCGTAGACTTGCTTGATCTGGGCCGGGTCGATGCCGTCGAAGCTGCTGTAGTACTTATCCGCCGCCTTCTGGTTGACCGGAGGGTTGCCCCCCGACAGCTCGATGGACTTCTCCTGCACCTCGGTGGTGATCAGATACTTGATCCATTCGAGCGCTTCCTTCGGATGCTTGGAGTCCTTCAGGATGAACAGCGGATCGACGTACAGCACGCTGCGCACCTTCGGATTCGGACCTTGCGGCACGGCCGCGACGCCGACCTTGAAGTTGAAGTTGTTCGAAGCCGCGAGGCTCCACGAGCCGACGACCGACATCCCGATCTTGCCGGAGAGGAACGGATCGCCGAATTGGCCGGATACCGACTTGCTGAACGCCGGGGTCGGCGAGACTTTCTGATCGTGAATGAGGCCGTAGATCTTTTTGTACGCGTCGATGACTTCCGGCTTGTCGAGGTTGACCTTCGAAGGCTTGCCGCCGTTCGTCCACGTGTCTTCCGAATAGACGTCGGCGCCGAAGTATTGCACGCGCTGATCCCGCTCGCCCCAGCCGAAGTCTACGCCGTACTGCGCATCGGCCAGGTTCTTGGAGTCCACCGTCATCTTCTTCGCGGCGTCGACCATCTTGTCGAACGTCCAGCTCTTGTCCTCGTAATCCGTCGGCGGATAGGCGACGCCGGCCTTGTCGAACATGTCCTTGTTGTACAGCATGACGGTCACGTAGCTGTTGAGCGGCACGCCGTACGTCTTGCCGTCCACCTTGTAGATGTCCATCACGTTCTCGGGAATGTTGTAGTCCGCGGCGTTGAAGCCGTCATCCTGCAGCAGCTGCGACAGATCCATCAGCATGCCTTTGCTGTAGTACTCCATGAAGCCGCCGTAGCCCCAGTGGGACGTGACGTCCGGCGCTTTTTTGCCGGCGATGGCGGATTGCAGCTTGGAGTCGAACTGCTCGTAAGGCGCCTTGGTGACCTTCACCTTGATGTTCGGATGCTTCGCCTCGAAGTCCGGGATCAGCTTCTCGACGAACGTGCGGTCCGGCGAGTCGATCGTGTAGTGCGTGATCGTGACCGTCTTGCCGCTTCCCCCTTCGCCTTTGGAGCAAGCCGTTCCCGCCACGACGGTCGTAAGGGCGATGCAAGTTGCCGCGGACAACCATTTCTTGTTCATAACCCCATCCTCCTGATCTCTTATCGATTCTATGTGGGCTTACTTGATGCCGGTTAGGACGATGCCCTCGACGAAGCGCCGCTGGGCGACCGCGAACAGCGCGATGATCGGAAGCGACGACAAGATCGCGGCCGCCATCAGCAGGTTCCAGGGCGCGAGCCGGAACTTCGACGACATCATCGCGGCCATCCCGATCGGGAGCGTGAAGTTCTCCTGCGAGTCCAGGTACAGGACTGGGGCCAGCAGATCGTTCCAGCTCCAGATGAAGGTGAAGATCGATACGGTCGCGAGCGCGGGGCCGGCCAGCGGAAGCGTGATGTTCCAGAACAGCCTGAACTCGCTGCTGCCGTCGATGCGGCCGGCGTCGTACAGCTCGTTCGGCAGCGTGGAGAAGAACTGCTTGAGCAGGAAGATGATATAGGCCGAGCCGAAGAAATTCGGCAGGATCAGCGGCAGGAGCGAGTCGTGCAGCCCGATCTTCGTGAACAGCAGAAACTGCGGGATCATGATGGCCGGATAAGGCAGCATCATCGTGCTCAGCACGAGCATGAACAGCAAGCCGCTGCCGCGGGTCCTGTAGCGGGCGAAGCCGAAGGCGACGAGCGACGAGGACAGCACGGTCCCGATGACGGAGGAGACCGCCACGATCAGGCTGTTCCCGTACTGCTGACCGAACTTGATGTCGCTGTTCGTGAACAGCTCCGCGAAGTTCGACCAGGCGAACGTCTCCGGGATGAAGGTCGGCGGGAAGGCCAGCATCTCCTTGGTCGTCTTGAGCGACGTCGAGACCATGAACCAGAGCGGCGACAGCATGGCGACCGTCACGACGAGCAGCAGCGCGAAGCCGAGCAGCGCTCCCCAACTCAGCCGCCTCCGCTTGCGGGGCATCGGAGCCGGCTCTTTGTCCGCGATGGCGGTTGCGTTCATCGGCTCTGCCCCCCTTCGTAGTACACATAGCGGTTCGAGGTCTTCATGATGATGTAGGTGATGATCATGACGGCGATGAGCAGGATCCAGGCCATGGCGGAGGCGTAGCCGTACCGGAAGTTCTTAAAGGCGTTGATGTAGATGTTGTACACGTAGAACCAGGTCGAATAGCTCGGTCCGCCTTGGGTGATCGTATAAGCCTGCGTGAACACCTGGAACGAATCGATGATGCCGATGATCAGCTGGAACAGGAATACGGGAGAGATCATCGGGAAGGTCACGTTGCGGAAAGTCTTCCAGCGCCCCGCGCCATCCAGCTTCGCGGCTTCGAGCAGGTGCTGCGGCACGCCCTGCAGGCCGGCCAGGAAGATGAGCATCCCCGCGCCCATGCCCCAGAAGGACATGATGATGAGCGCCCAGATGGCGTACCTCGCGTCCAGCAGCCACGGAATCGGATCGACGCCGAACCAGGACAGCACGTAGTTGAAAAGACCGGCTTGCGGATTGAACACCCAGAACCAGAGCAGCGACATCGCGACGCCCGAGATCATGCTCGGAAAGTAGATCGCCGTGCGGAAGAAGCTCTGGAACGGCACCTTCTGGTTGATGAGCATGGCGAACGCCAGCGAGAGCAGCAGCGTCAGCGGCACGCTGATGAGCGTGTACTTGAGCGTAGCCCGGATGGAGTTCCAGAACTGCTCGTCATGGAAGAGTTCGCGGAAGTTGTCCAGACCGATCCACACCGGCGCATGCACGACGTCGTATTCCGTGAAGCTGTAATACAGCGAAGCCAGGATCGGGAACAGCGCCAGCACCACGAATCCGACAAGCCATGGGGAGATGAACCAGTAGAACGCCTTGGTCTCCCTGTTCATCCGCTTCCGTCTCATTTCCTAAAACTCCCCTCGATTCGAAAGTTAAATCGCTTTAACTTTTAAGAGAAACAGAAAGACGTTCACAAGGACGACTGCTATAATATTTGTTAGCGTTATCATAAACCGGGAACAAGCCAGAACGCAAGGCCAAAAGTTTAAGTGCTTTAATTTTTGTGAAGAATGTACAACCTCTCCCCCTTGTCGGGCAGGCGCTTTTCTATAAAAAAACTACCGGGCGCGCCGGCCGGGCGAACAGGAATTGCTCGAAAAACGTCTAATTCTTTAGAAACACCCCAGATTGCCGTTGAGAAATAGGAGGCACCCTCCCTTGTCCATCAAGGCGAAATTATCGTTATACATCTCATTTCTAGTCGCCATCATCCTTTTCCTCAATATATCGATCACCTATTTCTCCACCAAGTCCGGCCTGGAGGAGCAAGCCCTGCAGCAGACGGAGATCATCGCCAAGCAGGTCGGCGCCTCGGTGAAGTCGTCCTGGCGGGCGCGGCAGTTCATGGAGGAACAGATCGGAGAGAAGCTGCGGGCGGCCGCCGTCGCGGCCGAGGCCCAGCTTGATCCCGACATCGCCAACGTGACGAACGCGCAGTTGGTCGCGCTCAGCCGCAAGCTTGAAGTGGACGGCATCACCCTCTGGAAGAAGACGGACGACGATATTGTCGTGCAGAAATCTTCGGAGTCCAAGGAGATCGGGCTGGGCTCCAAGACGATGGACTACTGGTATACCGCCTTCCAGCAGCTCTTCGCCTTGAAGCCGGTCACGGTCGTCCAAGGCCAGAAACTGACGCATTACTGGTCCGGGCCGATCAACTTCTCCACCTCCGATCCTTCCAAGATCAACAAATGGGGCAGCTACTACGACGGTTCGACCAACTATATGATCAACCCGTTCGTTCACGTGGAAGTATTCATGGACTTCGAGAAATCGATCGGGACCGAGGGCATCATCGCCCAGCTGCTCAAGGACAACCCCGACATTCTGGAGATCGCCGGATTCGACCCCGAGTTCTTCGGCAAGAATCCCATCATCAAGATCAAGCAGGGCAAGCCCGTCTACAATCTGGACGTGCGCGACCTCAAATTCGGCCACTACATCTACAGAGACGTGCCGGCGGACAAAGCGGTCATCGACGAGGCGGTTCAGACGGGACGAATGATCACGAAGTCGGCCGACCGGAACGGCAAACGGCTCCTGAAGAGCTTCATCCCGATCGCCGCGGACAAGAACTACGTCATTGGCGTCAGCTTCGACCGGAACGTCATCCGCGAGACGCTCGTGCATCAGCTGCTCGTCCATAGCTTCATCGGTCTCGGCCTGCTGGTCGCGACTGTCTTCGCGAGCTACTTCCTCGCGGGCTTCCTGATCCGTCCGCTGCATCAGATTCTGCGCAAGGTCAACGCCGTCGCCGGCGGCCGGTTCGGCACAAGCCTGCCGATCCGGAGCAAGGACGAGCTCGGGCTCCTCGCCTCGCGCGTCAACACGATGTCCAGCAATCTGCATTCGTACACCACGCGGCTGAAGGACGCCGCGGAGGAGCTCCGCAGCACGAAGCAGTATCTCGAATCGTTCGTCAATCAGACGTCCGACGCCATCCACGTCGCCGATCTGAACGGCCGCCTCATGCAAGTTAACAACGCCTTCGAGAAGATGTACGGCTGGCGGACGGAAGAAGCGCTCGGCAGCGCCTTGCACAACATCCCCGAGGATCTGCAGCCGGAATTCGCCCGCATCCTCGGCACGGTCATGGATGGCGGCGCCGTGGCGGATTACGAGACGGTCCGCTATCGCAAGGACGGCGCGCCGATCGACGTGAGCATGACGATCTCCTCGATCCGCGACGAGGAGGGGGCGATCGTCGCCATCGCCTCCATCTCCCGGAATATCACGGCGCGGAAGCAGACCGAGGAGGTGCTGCGCCGCTCGGAGAAGCTGTCCATGGTCGGCCAGCTCGCCGCGGGCGTCGCGCACGAGATCCGCAACCCGCTGACGACGCTGCGCGGCTTCGTGCAGCTGCAGATGCAGACGGGCCGCTCCTCCCCGCAGCAGCTCCAAGTCATGCTGTCGGAGCTGGATCGGATCAATCTCATCGTGAGCGAGTTCCTGATCTTCTCGAAGCCGCAGGCCGTGCACTACCAGCTCGTCGACGTCCGGCGGATCATGCAGGAGACGATCTCCCTGATCGAATCCCACGCGCTCTTGAGCAACGTCCAGATCGAGCTGCGAACCGACGAAGACATTCCGCCGCTCAACTGCGAGCCCAATCAATTGAAGCAGGTGTTCTTGAACGTGCTGAAGAACGGCATGGAGGCCATGCCGGAGGGCGGGCGGCTGCAGATCGATATCGCGGGGGAGCCGCGGCTGGATCGCGTAGCGATCCGCATCTGCGACGACGGATGCGGCATCCCCGAGCAGGAGCTTGGGCGGCTCGGCGAGCCGTTCTATACGAGCAAGGAGGCCGGCCACGGCCTCGGTCTGATGGTGAGCCAGCAGATTCTGGCCAATCACAAGGGCAGCATTCGCTACGAGAGCGAAGTCGGCCGCGGGACGTGCGTGGAGATTCGGCTGCCGGCCTACGCGGACGGCTTGCGCACGCCTCAACTGCCTGCCGGTTGAGACGCCTGTGACGCAGAGGCTAAGGGATTGCGGCGGACGGGCGGGCGGCGCGCTCAGCCGTTCTGGCGGGCGCGGGCGCTTCTTGCGATCTGCTGAACCACCTCGGAGAAGACGAGACCGACCGCGATGGCGCCGGAGAGCATGAAGGCTTTGGCCGCCAGCTGAACGGCGGCCTCATAGTCGTTCTGCACCGCCTTGCGCATCGCGTCGTACGCCATGCCGCCGGGGACGAGCGGGATGATGCCGGAGACGATGAAGACGGTGACAGGCACCTTGAAGCGGATCGCCATCCCGTGCGCGAGCAGCGCCACGAGGAAGGCCGAAGCCCAGGTGGCGATCGCCAGGTCGACGGACAGGCGCATCAGGGCGTAATTGAGCAGCCAGCCCGCCATGCCGGCCAGCCCGCATTGGACGAGCGTCTGGCGCGGCACCTGGAACAGCACGCCGAACGCCGCCGTGCCGATGAAGCTTGCGAGCAGCTGCTCGAGATATCGAATCGCCATGGAGGCACTCCTTTCCTAGTTGAGGGTCAGCACGAGCGCGACGCCCGCACCAATGGCGAAGGCCGTCAGGAGCGCTTCCGCCCCCTTCGAGATCCCGGATACGAGATGTCCCGCCATCAGATCCCGAACCGCATTGGTGATCAACAAGCCCGGAACGAGCGGCATCACCGACCCGATCATGATCAGGTCCAGGTCGCGCCCGAATCCGCTGCGGACGGACAGGAAGGACAGCAGCCCGATCACGAAGGACGCCAGCAGCTCGGCGAAAAACTTGATCGATAGCAGCCGCCCCACCGTCGCGGCGACATAATAGCCCGTCCCTCCGGCGACGACGGCGGCCGGGACGTCCGCCAGCCGGCCCTGGTACATGAGGAGGAAGCAACCGCTCGCGATCGCCGCAGCCGCCACCTGCCAATGGACGGAATAGACGGGCTTGGCCCGGCTGGCCGCGGCCAATTGTCCGTACGCTTCCGTCACCGTCATTTCGCCTTGGCCGATGCGCCGCGAGATCTCGTTCACCAGGGCGACCTTGCTCAGATCCGTCGAGCGCTGCGAGATCCGCACGAGCCGGGTGGCGGGCTCCGCCCCCTCGATCGAGAAGAGGATGCCGGTCGGCGTGACGAAGCTATGCGAGCTCTGAATGCCGAACGAAGCCGCGATCCGCGCCATCGTATCCTCCACCCGGTACGTTTCTCCCCCGTTCTCCAGCATGATCTTGCCTGCCAGCAGGCAGACTTGGGCGACCGCCCCGCTCACCTCTGTCGAATGCTGCACCGATGTCCCTCCATTTGGCGAAAAAGCTCTTGTCTAGTAGTATGGGGTTATTAGCAATCGGATGCAAACGGAGGGAGACGTCCTTTGGACAAGATATTAGTCGTATTTACCGGCGGCACGATCGGCAGCAGAAAGGGCGATCGGGGGATCGACGTGAACGAAGCCGGGTCCTACTTTCTGATCGAACAATATGAGCGGTTGGAGAACAACCGCGGTATCGCGTTCGAAGCCGTCCAACCCTACAATATTCTGAGCGAAAATCTGGTGCCGGAGGATTGGGCCCGACTGACGGCGGCGATCCGGTCGGCCGATCCCGGCGCCTACGCAGGCGTCATCGTGACGCACGGCTCCGACACGCTGGCCTATAGCTCCGCGATGCTCGCCTATCTGCTCTGCGACGCATCCGTGCCCATCGTCGTCACGGCCAGCAACTATCCGCTGGACGACGCGCGCAGCAACGGACTCCGAAACTTCGCGGCGTCGGCGGACTTCATTCTGGATCAAGCGCTGTCTGGCGTGTTCACGGTGTTCGGCAACGACCGCGGCGAATCCGTCGTCTACCTGGGCACGCGCATCACGCAGGCGCTGCCGTTCACCGATCAATTCGACTGCACGTACGACGCGCCCTACGGGACGATGACGGACGGGCGCTTCGTCTGGAACGACCATCCGGTGAACCCTTCGCCGGAGACGCTCCGCAAGCGGGCGCCGGTCGCTGCGCCCCATTGGGCGATAGGGGATGCCATGCCGCCGGTCCTGTACATCAAGCCGTACCCGGGCATCGACTACGGAGTCTACGATTTCTCGCGCCGCGCGCCCCGCGCCGTGTTGCACGACCTATACCACTCCGGCACGGCTTGCACGCGGGAGGCGGCGGGCCGCTCGCTGGCGCGGTTCATCGCCGACTGCCGGGCGCACCGTACGGACGTCTTCCTCGTGCCGATGCGCGACCCGGCCGGGGACGTCTACGCCTCCTCGAACAGCCTCACGGAAGCCGGCGGCATCGCGATCGAGAATATGTCCGCCGAGGCCGCGCTCATGAAGCTCATGCTGGCGTGCGCCAACTTCGACGGGACGGAGGAGATCGTCCGCTTCCTGCGGACGCCGCTGTTCTACGAGGACCACCGGGCTTAAGGCGGCGAAGAGGAGGGAAAGCCGGTTCGCGGGCTGTAGCCCGATTTTTTTAGGGTTACGCGCGGCGCTGGGGCCGGTTTGCAGGATGTAACCCGATTTTTTCGGGTTACGCACGGCGCTGGGGCTAGTTTGTGGGCTGTAACCCGATTTTTTCGGGTTACGCGCGGCGCTGGGGCTAGTTTATGGGCTATAACCCGATTTTTTCGGGTTACGCGCGGCGCTGGGGCTAGTTTGTGGACTGTAACCCGATTTTTTCGGGTTACGCGCGGCGCAGGGGCTAGTTTGTGGGCTGTAACCCGATTTTTTCGGGTTACGCACGGCGCGGGAGCCCGTTCGCAGGCTGTAACCCCACGAAGCGATCCATCATTTGGATGAACCATGCACCGCGCCAAGCGAAACATTTGGGCTTGCCGATCCGTCTTACAGGTAAAATCCTAGAGCCAAGGTGATCCCCCATGAGACTCAAGACGTTCGCATTCCTGGCCGGCACGGTTACGCTGGCGGGATCGATCCTGATCGGCGCCATGAACCCGCAATTCGCCCTGTCATCCGCCGTCCGGTCGGTAATCTCTTCGGATTCGGATCATCGCGGATCGCCATCCGCCACGCCGCCTCCGATGCGGCCCGTGACCGATCCGGGGAGCTACGGCGACGGCCAATCTTCGCTGCAGCATTTAATCGACGCCTCCAGCCTGATCGTGTCCGGCACCGTCATCGCGCAGGCGATCCGGCAGGACGGACGCGCCGTCATCTCCACCGTCGAGGTGCGGAATCGTCTAAAGGGAGCGTCGCCTTTCCATATTCGCGTCATTCAGAACGGACAATTCGGGGATGCGGGACTTCTGCAATCCGGCGAAAAATATATCCTCAGCATGAACCCGCAGCCCGACGCGACGCCCGATACCTACTACATCGTAGGCGGCGGCATCCAAGGCTTGTTCCTCCAAAGCGGCGGCACGTTGAAGAATGAAGATCCCGCGATGGACGCGGATCTTCAAGCGATGTCCGACCTGTCCCAGCTATCCAGGGCCGATGCGCTCGAAGCGCTGATCGCAGGTCGCTTGCACCAGCCGAACGCGACAGTCCCGAAGCGAGTGTCGGTATGACCGGCGATGAAGCGAGCGACAGCGTAGAGGATCCAAGGAAGCTTGCCGCCTACAACAGGACCACTGACGGCACCTGAGCGAGGAACGGTTTAACGAGGCGATAAAAGGCCATCCGCTGCCTGCATTGCAAGCCAGCTGACGGTACCGGAGCGATCCATGCATCATCACGCGGAAGTAAGCGATTGGCGAAATGGGCCCGCACCCCGGCTAGACCGGGCAAGCCGCGGTTCTCCCATTCATACCGGAAAGACAGGAAAGACAGCCGAGGCGCTGTCTTTTTTCAATGCCATGCATAACCCTTTAATTATATGTTTACAGGTTATAACGAATCAGGTATACTCCAAACATAACCAATGAAATGATTATAAAGGGTTATACAATTAAAGGAGATGGATGAATATGAACGTTCAAAAACTGCCTTGGGCAGGCATTCGCGTAACATCGGGCACCAGCGCGGTCGTCATTGACCCGCTCTACAACTTTCCGACCAAGTACGGCTCATCGAACGAACCGCTTTTCCCGCTTCGCGCGTTCGGTCCGGCGAACGCCGTGCTGATCACCCACGAGCACGGAGATCACTTCGACCCCGCCGCCATCATCGATGCCTATGGCCCGAATGTGCCCGTATTCCTCCCCGCGGAGAGCGTCGCAGTCGCTCTGGCGGCCGGGTTGACGAACGCGACCGGGGCTTCGGTCGGCGAAGCTTTCCGAATCGGCGCCTTCACCGCCACGGCCACCTACTCGGTGGACGGAGTCGGCGACTGTCAGGTAGCTTGGGTAGTCGACGACGGCGAACGGCGCCTCTTCCACGGCGGGGATACGCTGTGGCACGGCTACTGGTGGAAGATCGCGAAAGCCTTCGGCCCATTCGACGCCGTCTGCCTGCCGGTCAATGGCGCTATCCTCGAACGTCCGGATATGACGCCGTTCAGCGGCATGCCGATCACGCTGATTCCCGAGCAAGCGGTCGCGGCCGCCGTCGTCCTGGGAGCCAAGCGCCTCGTCCCGATACACCATACGGCCATCCACAAGCCGCCTCTCTACCGGCAAACCGACGACTGGCAGGGTCGCCTGCGGTCCAGCGCGGATGGTAAAATGGAAGTGGCGCTGCTGGCCTCGAAGGAATCGATAACGTTATAAATTACAAAGGATGACGCCCTATGGATAAACCCCAGTCCCTCTATATGCGCGGAGGCTCTTCTTGGATCAATCTGGCGAATACGCTGCATATGCGAGACGGGCGTGTAGCGGACGCCTTCTCCGAACAGGCGAACCAACTGGCATGGCTTCGGGAAAATGAGCTGCTGCCCGCGGATGCGCCCGATCCTGCGCCCGAGGCATTGGCGACGATTCACGCGGCGCTGCGGGAACTGCGCGAGGTGTGCACGGCCGTCTTGGCCGATCTGGATCGGGATGGCGCGTTGACGGCGGGCACGTTCGAACGCATGCGCGCGCACGCAGAGGCGATCGCCGTCGCGTTGCAGGCGACTCGCGACGGCGAAGGCCGGGTCGCGCTCGCTCCGCGCGGACGGAACGCCGTCGACGCGGTGCGCTATCCGATCGTACGCTCGCTGTTCGATACGCTGACCAACGTCGCGTTAGATCGCATCCGCGCCTGCGAGCACGAGGCCTGCATTCTGCACTTCGTAGACACCTCCAAGGGCGGCAAGCGGCGCTGGTGCAGCATGGAGTCGTGCGGCAACCGCCACAAGGCCGCGGAGTTCTACGCGAAGAAGCGGCAGCGGGCGCAGGGATGAGCGCGGAGCAGAGCATACGCAGGGCTGTTTCGGGAAGCATGCGAAGTAAATCTGCCGGCGACGGCGGATGCCGAGTCGCAACGGACGACAAAAGACCTCGCCGTATGCTGACGGCGAGGTCTTTTGGTGTTCTGGGGAAGCTGCCCGCTTTGGGAGCTGCGTCAAGCTTTGCGGCTAAACCTCAAATCCCGGGGAAACCCGTTCATTGGGGAATGCGAAGCACCCCGGCGCGCCTCCGAGGCACGCTCAAAGACCGGAACGAGACTCCCGAGCCGTTCCGGATATCGGCCGTGCTCGTTCAGCCTTCCTGCAGCGATGTGGCGACCCGTTCGGGGATCCCGGCGCTTATGAATTCGTCAAGATCTCGATTGGCCTTCGTTTGGTTGCACAGATTGCACGCGCAGACGCAATTGTCCGGCGTCGTATGTCCGCCCTTGGACCGGGGCAGCAGATGGTCGATCGTATCTCCGTACTCCCCGCAGAAATAGCAGGTATACCGGTCGCGCGTGAGGATCATGCTGCGGAAGTCCTTGTTGCTGAACAGCCGGCGGATCGTATGGCGGTTCACGACGATGGCGGCCCGTTCCTTGACGAGCGTCGCCGCCATCTCGAGATCGATCTCCTGATACCATTGGCGCCCCTTGTCCGTCCGGCCCCGCATGCGGATCACGCCTTGGCGCGTCGGCCGAAGCGCCGCATGGTCGTGCGGATCGATATGGCGGGCAACCGCATGCGACGGCGCCTGCGCGGGCGGCAGTACGACCGGCGCGCGCTCCGGCTGGCGCGCCGAGCTGCGCTTGGCCGCGCGAGCCTGGGC
>NZ_JACJVP010000049.1 GCF_014212125.1 Cohnella nanjingensis | reverse complement strand
GTCCGCGCAGGCGGCTCGGCGGTCGGCCGCGCCTCGCGCGGAGCCGCCTGCGCCTTCGCGGCCGACTTCGCGGGCGCCGACTTTGCTGGCGCCGACTTCGCTGGCGCCGGCGGCGCGGGTTTGCGATCAGGCGGCGGCAGCGTCGATTCGTTCGCCGTCGGATCTTCGTCTCGGGCGGCGGCCGACTCCCGCAAGGCCGTCAGCTCCTTGCCGCCCTCGGCTTCCGGCTGCGGCGCCGCTTCGCCTTCGCGGCTATCGACTTCGTCCGGCTCCCCGCCCGCTTCCTGGAAGGGCGCCAGCACCCGCATGCCGCCGAGACGCGCCATCTCCGACGCGGTGTGCAGCTTTTCCAGCAATTGTTCGCCGACTTGGCGGATATCCAGCTTCACGGAGCCGTCCGGCTTGCGAATGAAGTCGATCGCGCCGTACTGGAGCGCCTTGATCGTGTCTCGCGTGCCGCGGTCGGTCACCGCAGACATCATGATGACCGGCGTCGGACGCTCGGCCATGATGCGCCTCAGCGCTTCGAGGCCGTTCATCGCAGGCATCTCCAGATCCATCGTGATGATGTCGGGCAGGAGTTCCCTCGTCCGCTCCAGCGCTTCGGCCCCGTCCGCCGCGGTGCCGACGACGCGGAAGGCGCCGTCCGTCGCGATCAGATCGCTCATGACCTTGCGCATGAATGGGGAATCGTCGACCACCAGCACTTTGAACGCGTTCATGCGGCTCCCCCTTTTTGTCGTCTATGTTGTCGTTTCAGCTCCACAATCTGCGCATGCGCTGCAGGAAACCCTTGATGTTCCGCTCCGGCGCCCGCCGTTCCTCGTGCACGTAGGCCGACGCGATATCGTCGATGCCCCGCGCCGCCGGGCTGTCCGGGTAGACGATGGACAGCGCCGTCTGCCGCTTGACCGCTCTGGACACGTTCGCGTCGTCCGGCACGAAGCCGAGCAGCGGGAGATCCAGGTCCAGATACGTCCGGGCGACCTGCCGGATGTTGTCGGCCGTCTGTCGGCCCTCGCGGTCGCCTTCGACCCGGTTGACGACAAGCCGGAACGCGGCATCGTGCCCCATCGTCTTCACCATCTTGATCAGCGCGTACGCGTCCGTGATCGAAGTCGGCTCCGGCGTCGTCACGACGATCGTCTCGTCCGCGGCGCTGATGAAGCGGAGCGTCTCCTTGGACAGCCCGGCGCCGGTATCGAAGAGCAGGTAATCGACGTGGCCGTGCAGCTTGGCGATCTCCGACGCGAAGTATTCGAGCTCCTGTTCGCTCAGCCGGATCAAGTCCTGGAAGCCCGACCCGCCGGCGATGAATTGGAGCCCGCTCGGCCCGACCTGGATGATCTCCCAGATCGATTTCTCGCGCTTCAGCAGATGAAACAGGTTGTACTTCGCGGGCGTGCCGAGCAGGACGTCGATGTTCGCCATGCCGATATCGGCGTCGAACAAGAGCACGCTGTAGCCCCGGTTCTGCAGCGCCAACGCGAAGTTCAGGCTGAAGTTCGACTTGCCGACGCCTCCTTTGCCGCTCGTCACCGTCACGATGCGGGTGGCGCGAGCGGAGGCCGGATCGCGGGAGTGGACGAGATGCCGGAGCGCCTGCGCTTGGTCATGCATCGGCCGGTTCCCCCAGCAGCTTCGCGATCAGATCCTCCGCGTCGAACCGGCGGATGTCGTCCGGCACCGTCTGTCCGAAGGCGACGTAAGGAATGCGGAAGCCGAATGCCTTCACCAGATTAAGCGCGGCGCCGTAGGAATCGGTCTCGTCCATCTTCGTGAGCAGCAGCCGGCTGACTCCGTACTTCGCGAAGTGTCCCGCCACCTGCTTCATGTCGCTGTATTTGTGGGTCAGACTTAACACCAGAAACGTCTCCGCCTGCTGGCCCGGCGCGAGCAGGCTGTTCACTTCGGACACGAACAGCTCGTTGCGGTAATTGCGTCCGGCCGTGTCCATGAACAGCAAGTCCCGGTCCTCCAGCTTCTTGTAGGCGCGGGTCAGCTCCGACGGAGAGAAGACGACCTCGAGCGGCACGTTCAGGATGTCGGCGTACGTCCGCAATTGGTCGACCGCCGCGATCCTGTACGTGTCGGCGGTAATGAAGCCGACCGACCGCCGGTGCACGAACGCCTGCTCGGCGCCGAGCTTCGCGATCGTCGTCGTCTTGCCGACGCCCGTCGGCCCCACGAAGTTCACGATCCGCGTCTCGCCGGACAGCCCGTCGTCCGCGGCGGGCGCCAGCCATTCCCGCAGCACCTCCGTCGCCAGCGCCAGCGCCGTCTCCTCGTCCGCTTCGTCGCGTGACGCGAGACGGGCGGTCACCTCCTCGGCGAACTGTTCCACGTAGGCCGGCTCCACGCTCTGAAGCGCCAGCCGCCTGGAGAGCTGCAGGACCGGCTCCGGCAGACCGCGCTGCGTCTGCTCGCGGTTCGCCCGCTTCATCCATTCCTTCATCTCGCGAAGCTCGGCCAGCAGAGCGGCCGTCTCGCTCGCGGTCTCGCCCGGTTCCCCCTGCTTCGGGGCCGCCGGAGGCGGCGCGGCGGCGGCGGATTGCGCCGCGCCGCGCAGGCTGTCCGACAGCGCGGCCGCGAGCGCCTCCGCTACGGAAGGCGATACGGCCTCTGCCGCCGGAGAGGCCGGAGGAGCAGCGGCGCGGGTCGGCGGCGACGCAGGGGGAAGGGGTTCAGCCGCATGCGCGGCTTCGCGCCATGGCGAAGGTTCTGCCGCTCGCGGCGTCTCCTTCGCGCGGGGAGGCTCCGCCTGCCCCGCCGGCTCGGCCGGGCGCGACGGCTCGGGCGCCGCGGCCTTGACCGCCGCGCGTTCGGACGACGCCGGCGAATCGGCGGCGCCGACATATCGCTGGCGGATCGCGTCCGGCGGCAGCATCGGCGCTTGGGCTTCTTCCGCGTCGGCGGCCGGAAGCGCGGAAGGCGCAGGACGCTGCGGTCTCTGCGCTCGATCCGCCGTCGCGGCGACTGCCGGCGCCGGCCTCCCGGCGGGCGCGCGGTATGAAGGCTTTGCGGCTTCCTTCTCGTCGACCGCCGCGATGACCTCTACACGTTTCTTGCGGAACATGCCAAGAAATCCGCCCGTGCGGATTTCTTTGGTGTTCAGGATGACGGCATCGGAGCCGAGCTCGCTGCGGATGAGCTGAACGGCTTCCGGCAAGTCGCCGACTAGATATCGTTTGACCTTCATGCGTTCACCACCCCGACGCTTTGCACTTCGATGTTCGGCTCCAGTTCGCTATAAGAAAGAACCGGAATGTCCTGCAGGCTGCGTTCGATCAATTGGCGCATGTACATCCGGATATTCGGCGACGTCAGGATGATCGGCTGCTGCCCCGATTGCAGGGTCTTGTTGATCTGCTCGCTCAGCTTGTTATAGATCGCCTGCGTGGAGGTAGGCTCCATGGCCAAGTAGCTCCCTTGATCGGATTGCTGCACCGCCTCCGCGATTTTCTTCTCCACGCCGGGACTGACCGTGATGACCTTCAGCGGCTCGTTCGGATTCGCGAACTGCTGGGTGATCTGCCGCGACAACGCCTGACGGACGTATTCGGTCAGCACGTCCGGATCCTTGGTGTACTTGCCGTAATCCGCCAGCGTCTCGAAGATGGTGACGAGGTCGCGGATCGAGATCTTCTCCTTGAGCAGCTTGGCGAGCACTTTCTGGATGTCGCCGACCGTGAGGATGTTCGGGACGAGCTCGTCCACCAGCGTGGCGTAGCTTTCCTTGACGCTGTCGACCAGCGACTTGGTCTCTTGGCGGCCGATCAGCTCGTGCGCGTACCGCTTGATCACTTCGGTCAGGTGCGTAGCGACGACCGACGGCGGATCGACGACCGTGTAGCCGGCGAGCTCCGCCCGCTCCTTCGTCGCTTCGTCGATCCACAGCGCCGGGAGGCCGAACGCGGGTTCTTTCGTCGGGATCCCCGTCACGGCATCGTCCTCGAAGCCCGGGCTCATCGCCAGGTAGTGATGCAGCAGCAGCTCGCCGCGGGCGACCGTGTTGCCCTTCATCTTGATGACGTATTCGTTCGGCTTCAGCTGAATGTTGTCGCGGATGCGGATGACCGGGACGATAAGTCCCATCTCGAGCGCGCACTGGCGGCGGATCAGAATGATCCGGTCCAGCAGGTCTCCGCCTTGCTGCGCGTCGGCCAGCGGGATGAGCCCGTATCCGAACTCGAACTCGATCGGATCGACCTGCAGCAGGCTGATGACGCTCTCGGGGCTTCGGACTTCCTCGATCTGCTTCTCCTCGACGAGCAGTTCCTCCTCGTGCTGCCGCTTCGCCAGGTTGCGCTGCAGCCGGTAGCCGGCGATCGCGAGGATCGCGGCGTAGGGGATCGTCGCGACGATGCCGATCGGCGTCGCGATGCCGAGCAGCGTGACCGTGCCGGCGACGATGTAGAGCAGCTTCGGATAGCGGAACAGCTGCGTCGACAGGTCCTGGGCCATGTTCCCTTCGGAGGCGGCCCGGGTGACGATGATACCGGTCGCGGTGCTGATGAGCAGCGCCGGAATCTGGCTGACGAGGCCGTCCCCGATACTGAGGATGGCGTATGTATTGAGCGAATCGTTGAGAGTCATGCCATGGATCGCCATCCCGATGACGAAGCCGCCGATCAGGTTGATGGCGACGATGATGATGCTCGCGATCGCGTCTCCCTTGACGAACTTGCTCGCGCCGTCCATCGCGCCGTAGAAGTCCGCTTCCTTCTCGATCTTCTCCCGCCGCTCGCGCGCCTGCATCTCGTTGATCAGGCCGGCGTTCAAGTCGGCGTCGATGCTCATCTGCTTGCCCGGCATCGCGTCGAGCGTGAAGCGGGCGGCGACTTCCGCCACGCGCTCGGAGCCCTTCGTGATGACGATGAACTGCACGATGACGAGGATCAAGAAGACGATAAAGCCGATCGCGATCTGTCCGCCCGCCACGAAGCTGCCGAACGTCGCGACGACTTTGCCCGCGTCATGCCCCGAGAGGATGAGGCGCGTCGTGGAGACGTTGAGCGCCAGCCGGAACAGCGTCGTGATGAGCAGCAAAGTCGGGAAGATCGAGAATTGAATCGCGTCCCGCGTGTTCATGGAGATGAGCAGAATCATGAGCGCGGCCGAGATGTTGACGATCAGCAGCAAGTCCAGCAAATGCTTGGGGATAGGGACGACCATCATCAGGACGATGCCGATGATGCCGACAAGGATGCTTAAGTCCCGGATTTTCACTGGCGTTCCCTCCCTCTCTCGGTGATGCGCGCGAAGCGCCCGCGCTTACGCTTTCCTGCGGCCTTTGAGCCGATATACGTAGGCCAGCACTTCCGCGACCGCCTGGAACAGATCCGCGGGGACGACGTCCCCGACTTCCGTCCGTTCGAACAGCGCGCGGGCGAGCGGCTTGTTTTCCATCGTTACGACATCGTTCGCCTTGGCGATCTCCCGGATCCGCAGCGCCAGATAATCCTGGCCCTTGGCGATGACGCGCGGGGCGTCCATCTTCGTCCCGTCGTATTGCAGCGCGACCGCGAAGTGCGTCGGGTTGGTGATGATGACGTCGGCTTTGGGTACTTCCTGCATCATCCGCATCAGCGCCATCCGACGCTGCCGTTCCTTGATCTTGCCTTTGATCAGCGGATCGCCTTCCGCGTTCTTGAACTCGTCTTTGATATCCTGCTTGCTCATGCGCAAGCTTTTCTCGTACTCGTATTTCTGATAGTAGTAGTCGCCGATCGCCAGGGCGAACAGCAGCGCCCCCACGAGCAGCGCGAGTCTCATCGTGAGGCTGGCCGCGAAGGAGAACACGTCTTCCATAGGCACGTGCGCAAGCGCCATGATCCGATCGCGCTCCGCCCAGATCACCATGTAGACGACGAGCCCGACCGCAGTCAGCTTGAGCGAGCTCTTCAGAAATTCGACGACCGACCGCGTCCCGAACAGATTCTTCACGCCCGTGAGCGGATTTAGCTTGTTGAAGTGCGGCTTGAGCGTTTCCGTCGTGAACAGCCATCCGATCTGGGCGTAGCTCGCCGCCAGCGCGACGATGAGCGTCGCGATCAGGATCGGCGCCAGGAGCAGCAGCATCTGCAGCGCGTACTTGGCGAACATGGCGAACACGTTCGCGTCCGTAATCTCCATCGTCAGCTCGTTGCGGAACACGTCCGCGAACAATCCGAACACCCGCTCGCGAAAAAAGGAGCCGAGCATCAGCATGACGGACAGCACGGCGATCAGAATCAGCGAGCTCGCGATCTCCGGGCTCTTGGCGACTTGGCCTTTATTCCGGGCTTCGTCGCGCTTTTTCGGCGTCGCCTTCTCCGTCTTCTCTCCCGCGAACAGCTGCAGGTCCATGCGAAGCGGGTATCGATCGCGGTTCAATCGGGTCTCCTCCTTCGCAACCAAGCCGTCCGGCCGGATCATGGCCCGGTGGCCTTCATGATGACGAACAGCTTCTCCAGCGCCCCGAACATCCGGTCGAACACCATCTGGAACAAGGTGCTGAACCCCGGCATCAGCAGAATGAGCAGCGCGAGCCCCACCAGGATCTTCACCGGAATGCCGATGACGAACACGTTGTACTGCGGCGCGGTCCGGGCCAGCAGTCCGAGTCCGACGTCCGTCAGGAACATCGCGACCACGAGCGGCGCGGAGATCTGGAGCGCCAACAGGAACGTATCCGCGAACGTTCGGGTGAGAAACTCGGTCATCCGTCCCTCGTAGACCGTATGGAACAGGTGATTGTCGAGCGGCAGCCATTTGTAGCTGTCCATGATCGCCCCGATCAGATAATGGTGGCCGTTGATGGACAGGAAGACGAGCGTCATCATCATGAACTTCAGGTTGCCGAGCATCGGCGCCGACACGCCGGTGAGCGGGTCGACGATGTTCGCGATCGCGAAGCCCATCTGCATGTCTATGAAGGCGCCGGAAGTCTGCACGACCGTGAAGAACAGATAAGCCGTATAGCCGATGATGAGGCCGGCCAGCACTTCCTTCATAACGGCCAGGATATAGGCGCCGTCGAGCGGCACGGGCTTGTCGAACCCGACCGACAGGAAGACGATGATCGAGATGAAGAACGCGATCCCGACTTTGAACGTCTTGGGTATCGTTCTCGTCGAGAAGACGGGCGCGACCATCAGAAACGAGGAGATGCGACAGAACACCAGCATGTAGGCAGGAAAAACCTGCATCACCATGTCCATGCGCGCCTCACCCGATGTAGTTCGCCAGATTGCCGAGCAGATGGCTGGTAAAATCCACCATCGTGTTCAAGATCCAGGGACCGAACACCAGCAACGCGACGAAGACGGCGATAATTTTGGGAATGAAGGCGAGCGTCTGCTCTTGGATCTGGGTGGTCGCTTGGAAGATGCTGACCAAGAGGCCGACGATCAAGCCGATCCCGAGCATCGGCGCGCTCACTTTCAATACCGTGTATAAGGCTTGTCCCGCCAATCCGATGACGAATTCGGCACTCATTCCATTCCCTCCAAGGTTCGTCCTCGCTTATCTTCAGGTCTGAAAGCTATCGAGCAGCGATTTGACGATGAGGTACCAGCCGTCGACGAGCACGAAGAGCAGAATCTTGAACGGCAGCGAGATCATGACGGGCGGCAGCATCATCATCCCCATCGCCATGAGCGTACTGGCGACGACCATATCGATGACGAGGAAAGGAATGAAGATCATGAACCCCATCTGAAACGCCGTTTTCAGTTCGCTGATCGCGTAAGCCGGAACGAGTACGGTAATCGGAATATCCTGGTAGGATTTCGGCTTCTCGGTCTTCGTGTAATTCATAAACAGCAGCAAGTCTTTGGGCCGGGTGTGCTTGTACATGAACGCCTTCATCGGCACCGACGCCTTCTGCAGCGCCTCCGTCTGGGTGATGTCCCCCTTGAGGTAAGGCTGCAGCGCTTGATCGTTCACTTGGGTCAGCGTCGGCGACATGATGAACAGGGTCAGGAACAGCGCCAGCCCGATCAGCACTTGGTTCGGCGGCATCTGCTGCGTGCCGAGCGAGGTCCTTACGAACCCCAGCACGATGACGATCCGCGTGAAGCTCGTCATCAGGACGAGGATCGCGGGCGCCAGGCTCAGCACGGTGATCAGCAGCAGCAGCGAGAGCGAGGAAGCGCCGACGGGCTCTTTGCCGTCTCCCATGGTGATGCTGATGGCCGGACTGCCTTCCGCGAACGCCGTGCTGCCGGCGTAGAGCATCATCGCGAACATGCCCGAGATGCTGGTGGCTAACTTCATCTTCATGGTTCTTCCGTCCGATCTTCTGTTCGGCTGTCCGAGAGCATTTGCCCGACCTTCTGCCGGCGTTCCGACAGCTCGCGCATACGATTCTCCAGCGTTTGTTCAAAGCTGGGCGGCGGGGCGGCCGGCGCCGAAACGCCCCGCTCCCCCTCCGGCTGCCGGCGGTTCATCCACTGCCGGAGCCAAGGCGGCATGCCCGGGCGGGCTTCGGCGTTCGCCACGTCGTGGGCGGCGAGCAACGCCGTCACTTGATCGGGATCGCTGATCGATTCGATCAGCGTCACGTCGTCGCCGACGCCCAGCACATAGATGCGGCCGTTCCATTCCACGATCTGCATCGATTTGTTCGTCCCGAGCGGCAGACCGCCCAAAGAGCGAAGCGACCGGTTCATCCACCAGCCGCGATTGCGTTTGCCTAGGAACCGCAGCAGCAGCACGATCCCGCCGACCATTAAGACCAGTACAAACAATACCCACAGCAAATCCCAGGAAGAAGTCCCGGAATAGCCGCTCGCGAGCCACGTTGCAGACATTCGCGCCGCTCCCGACTAGCCGAGCGTCTTCTTGATCGCTTCGATGACGCGGTCCGCTTGGAACGGCTTGACGATAAAGTCTTTGGCGCCGGCTTGAATGGCGTCGATGACCATCGCCTGCTGCCCCATGGCGGAGCACATGATCACTTTGGCGTTCGCGTCCATCTTCCGGATTTCCTTCAGCGCCGCGATGCCGTCCATCTCCGGCATCGTGATGTCCATCGTGATCAGATCCGGGGTGAGCTCCTTGAATTTCTCGATCGCTTGGGCGCCGTCTTGCGCTTCGCCTACCACCTCATAGCCGTTTTTGGTCAAAATATCGCGAATCATCATGCGCATGAATGCGGCGTCGTCTACGATCAAAATGCGGTTTGCCATATCGGGTTCCTCCCAGTCGGTACGTTATTGGATTTTTTGGACGCGATCCCATTGGCTGACGATATCGGTTACGCGGACGCCGAAATTCTCGTCGATGACCACGACCTCGCCTTTGGCGATCAGTTTGTTGTTGACCAAGATGTCTACGGGTTCGCCTGCCAGTTTGTCCAGCTCGATGATGGAGCCTTGGGACAACTCCAAGATATCCTTGATTTGCTTCTGGGTGCGCCCCAATTCGACCGTCACCCGCAGCGGAATGTCGAGCAGCAGGTTCAAGTTCGTCTCGTCCAGCGCCCCCGGCTGTCCGCCCGACAGGTTCGCGAATTGCACGGGCTGCACGCTCACGTTGCGGTGGGCGGCGCCTCCGAGCGCTTGCGGCTGGGCGGGTACGCCTGCGTACGGCGGCTGCGCGTAAGCGGCAGGCGGCGCCGAATGCGCGGCGGGCGGCGGATACGCTGCGCTCGCCGGCGGCGGCGCATAGGCGGTCTGCTGCTGTACGGGCGGCGGCGCGCTCGCGGCCGGCGGCGCTTCATAGACCGCTTCATAGGTCGGCGCGGCTTCCTCGGCGGCTCCTCCGATGAGCGAGGACACGAGTTCCTTCGCGAACGGAACCGTGAGCAGCTGCATGATCGTCGAGTCGATCAGTTCCCCGATCTTGAGGCGGAACGAGATCTTGACGAACTGCTCTTCCGGCGGAATGTTGTCGATGCCGGTGTTGTTCTTCACGTCCATCACGTCGATGGCCGGCGGCGAGATGTTGACGAACCGGTTAAAGATCGTCGACATCGACGTCGCGGACGATCCCATCATCTGGTTCATCGCTTCTTGCACCGCGCTGATGTGGATCTCGTTCAGTTCTTCGGTCTCCACGTTGCCTTCGCCGCCCAGCATGAGGTCGGCGATGACTTGGGCGTCGTGCGCCTTGATCACGAGCGAATTGATCCCTTCGAAGCCCGTCACGTAATGCACGTGAACGGCGACGTGCGGCTTCGGAAACTCGCTGACGAACTTGCCGCGGGAGATCATCGATACTTTGGGCGTCGTGATGTCCACTTTTCGTCCGAGCAGCGTGGACAACGCCGTCGCCGCGCTGCCGAACGTAATATTGCCGATCTCGCCGAGCGCATCTTGCTCCAACGCCGTCAAATAGTCGTCGACGTGTACTTCGCCGTCGGACGCTTCGGCCGGACTGTCCGGCTGCTCTCCCGAAGATTGCCGCAGCAGCGCGTCGATCTCCTCTTGGGACAGGTAATCTTTACTCGTCATACCCTTCTTCCACTCCTTCGCTGACGATCTCGTGAATCTGAACCGCCATTTTGTCCCGCACCGTGCCCGGGCTGCCGATGAACTTGAGCTTGTCTCCCACCTTGATGTCCAGGCCGATGTCGGTGCTCTTATGTAACGCGATCACGTCGCCTACGGCGAGGTTCAGGAACTCTTGCACGGAGATGCGCGACGAACCGAGCTCGGCGATCACAGGAAGCTTCGCCTTCGTGACCCGCTGTTCCAGCTGCTTCAGCTCTTCGGGCGCCCGCGTCTTCTTCTGCGAGACGAACCAGTGATGCACCGAGAGCTTCGGCATGATCGGCTCGATGACGACGTGCGGGATACACAGGTTGATCATCCCGGTCGTGTCGCCGATCTTGGTGCTAAGCGAGATGAGCGCGATCGTCTCGTTCGGAGAGACGATCTGCATGAATTGCGGATTGGTTTCGAGCGCTTCCAGACGGGGCTCGATATCGAGGACCGTCTTCCAGGCTTCCTGCAGCGTCTCCAGCGCCCGGCTGAAGATCTTCTCCATAATGATCGTCTCGATCTCGGTCAGGCTGCCGATCTTGGTCGGCGCGGAACCCGCCCCGCCGAGCAGCCGGTCCAGCATCGCGAAGGCGACGTTGGGATGGACCTCGAGCACCATCCGGCCTTCGAGCGGCTCCGCTTCGAAAATGTTCAGAATCGTCATCTTCGGAATGGAGCGGATGAACTCGTCGTAGGGAAGCTGTTCGACCTGCACGACGTTGATCTGGACGAACGTTCGCAGCTGCGCCGAGAAGTAGGTCGTCAGGAAGCGCGCGAAGTTCTCGTGAATGCGGGTCAGACTGCGAATGTGGTCCTTGGAGAACCGGACCGCGCGTTTGAAGTCGTAAGCCCGGACTTTTTTCTGCGTGTCTTCCTTTCGAAGCTCCTCCGCGTCCATTTCTCCCGAGGAGAGGGCCGCCAATAGGGCGTCGATCTCGTTTTGCGAAAGAACGTCAACCAATTTTCGTCACCCCTTTCCAAAGGATTCGGATGATAGGCTAGATTTGCGACATCAGGAAATTCGTGATGCCGATTTTCGTGACTTTTCCTTTGGCGAGCACGGGATTGATCTCGTTGATGAGCGAAGCGACCAGGGCATCCTTGCCTTTGGTGCCCTGCAGCTGATCCGGCGTCACGTCCCACAAGGCGCGGTTGACGATCGGCTTGACGACGGAATCTTTGATTTTATCGAACTCTTTCTTCGCGTTCTCGCTGTCGAGCTGGAACGAGAATCCGAAGATGACGACGTAGTTGGTATCCGAAATGTTCGTCTTGATATCATTCAATTCGGATGTGACCTTGATCATCTCGTCGGCGGAGACCTTCTCGGCCTTCACGTTTTTCACGCTATCTTGGGCTTGCGCTTCCGGGCTTTTCGCATCCGAACTGCCGCCGAAGAAGGTGGACCAGGAATAAAGGCCGACGATGACGATCAGCGTGATGGCCAGCAGCAGCGAAACGAGCCAAGGTAACATTTTTTTCATGACGTTGCTCCCTCCGAATGCGCGTCCGGCGGGCTAGCGAGCGCCGCCATGACGCCGATACTGCGCAAATAGTGCCGGATGGAACGGATCACATCCGAAGAATTTTCCATGACTATGTACTTCTTGCCGGACGTCAGCGTAATCATCGTGTCCGGCGTCTCTTCCACCGTCTCGATCAGGAGCGCGTTGACGTGGAACTGGCTGCCGTTAAGCCTGGTGACAGCGATCATAGGTATCCCTCCGTACCTACCGGGAGGGTTAAGCCCTCCCGGATCGGGACTTCAATTACCGTTTCAAGTTGACGACCTCTTCCAGAATGGAATCGGAAGTGGTGATGATGCGGGAGTTCGCTTGGAAACCGCGTTGGGCGACGATCATCTCGGTGAATTCGTTGGTCAGGTCGACGTTGGACATCTCAAGCTGGCCGACGATGATCGCGCCGGTGCCGTTCTCGACGTCGTTGGCCGCGAAGATGTTCAGTTCCCCGTCCGGGTTCGCGTTCGGCGTCATGCGGTACAAGTTCCCGCCGATCTTCTCGAGCCCGCCCGGGTTTTGCACTTTGGCGATGCCGATCACGGAGCCTGTCTCCGTCGGAATGCCGTCTTGGTCGATCGAGACGATC
This sequence comes from Cohnella nanjingensis, assembly GCF_014212125.1. Classification (GTDB taxonomy): domain Bacteria; phylum Bacillota; class Bacilli; order Paenibacillales; family Paenibacillaceae; genus Cohnella; species Cohnella nanjingensis. The sequence continues at coordinate 24,930 of NZ_JACJVP010000049.1, read as the reverse complement.
GAACCGTTTTGCTGGATCGAGTAGGACGTTACGTCCTCGGGCAATTGGATAATCCCGCCGCCGTCCGCCTGCATCACGAACATGCCGTCCGCGTTGACAAGCTGCCGGTTGGCGTCGAACGTAAAGTTCCCCGCCCTCGTTAGATAGGATGGCGTACCGTCCGGGGAAGGGCTGACGACGAAGAACCCGTCTCCGTCGATCCGCAAGTCCGTCGGTACGTTGGTCGTCATGGCGCTGCCCGGCGTATGCACGGTGTCGATGGAAGCGATCGTAACGCCGAGACCGATCTGCTTGGCGTTGACGCCGCCGCTTGTGCCGTCCACCGGCGCGGTGACGCCGGACATGGACTGGCTCAGAATGTCCTTGAACATGACGCGTCCGCCTTTGAAGCCGACCGTGTTGACGTTTGCGATGTTGTTGCCGATGACGTCGAGCTTCGTTTGGAACCCGCGCATACCGGATACGCCGGAATACATGGAACGCAACATAATCGAATCTACCTCCTGCTCAAGTGTACGACCTGGGAATGACCGCTTCCGTCGTTCGGCGGTCAAGGGCCTCCTACCTGCGGTCCGGCCCTGCTAGCTTTCTTGCATTCTTGCGATCCAGCGATTGCGGTCCTATCGGACGATTACGGCGCTGTCGATCTGGGTGAACACTTGATTGGCGTTCTGGCCGTCCATCGCGGTGACGACCGTGCGGCTAGGCACGTTCACGATCATCGCGATGTCGCGGTAGAGCACCAGGGAATCCTGCGCGCCCTTGGCCGCCGCTTGATCGACGGCGTTCGCGATCCGGTCCAGCTGCTCCGGCGCGAAGGCGATGCCACGCTGGTTGAGCCGCTGCTCCGCGTGCAGGCTGAACCTCAGCCGCTCCTTGTCGAGCAGCTTCTGAAAGGAGGCCTGCCCCGCTTCCTGCCCGGCTTCGGCCGGCTTGGCCGCGCTGCGGGACGTCTGCAGCGGCGCCGCGCGTCCTGCCGCGATCTGGCCGATGAGGAAACGATCACTCATGGGCCGGCTCCTCGCTCGCTGGCGGCGGGACTTCCGCCGACGGGATCGTGATCGAAGTCAGATCCGCGACCTTCACTTCCGACTTGCCGATCTGCGCGTACTGGATGCCGTCCCGCTTGATAATCGAGCTCACGACGCCCGACATGTTCTGCGTGGTGCCGTTCTCTCCCATGCCGATCCAGCTGACCTGCATGCCGATCAAGTTCGAGGCGAGCGCGGCGGACTGCGTCAAGTTGTGCAGCTCGGTCGCCATGTTCATCGATTGCTCCAGCGCCGAGAACTGCGCCATCTGGGAGATGAACTCCTTGTCTTCCATCGGCTGCATCGGGTCCTGATTCTTCAGCTGCGTGACGAGAATCTTCAGGAACTCGTCCTTGCCCAGATCCTTTTTCGGCGTAGCCGCTTGGGCTACGTTTTTCGAGGAATAGTTCGGCCAAACGACGTTGGATCCGATTCCCGGGGATGATGCCATGCTTTCACCTCCCTCGCATATCGATTATGCCGTGACGTTCAGCGCGTTGCCGTAACCGGCGTCCCGCAGCGATGCGGTGCGCTCCAACTCCGTCTCGAACGCGACGGCTTCGTCCGCGCCGTTGCCCCCGCCTCCTTGTCCGCCGCGCGAATCGCGGCGATCGCCGGAATGCGAGCGGCGCTGCTCCTGGTTCAAGAACGCGGAAGTCTCGGTCAAGCTCGGCTGTTGGACGACTTCCATACGTTCGACTTGAATGCCTTGACCTTGGAGCGTCGTTCGCAGTTGCGCGAGCTGCGTCTCCAGCAGCTCTCTCGCGGCTTCGTTGTGCGCGACGAAATGCGCGTTCAATTGGCCATTCTGCATCACGAGCCGAATCTCGACCTGTCCGAGATGCTCCGGCGTCAAGCTAAGCCGGGCTTCGCTCGTGCCGTTGCCGCTCGAGAGCGAGAACTGCTTCACCAGATACTTCTCCACGTGCTCCGCAAATTGCTGAACGGGCACTTGGGCAGGCAGTGCGGCCTTGGCCGAAGCGCCGTCGGCTTTGCCGGCGGCTTCGCTGCCGGTCAGCGTCCAGGAGAGGGTCGCCGAATTGTCGCCGGATGCCTCGCCGGGCTGTACGGCGCCGACTTCCGCGCTATCGCCGGCATTCGCGCTGGCGTCTGCCGCGTTCAAGTTCCAATGAAGGACGGGTTCGCGGAACGCGTTCGTCGTTCGCTTGGGTTCGCCTTGGACGACGGCTGCGGCGACCGGCTGCGCGGATGCGGCTTCCGTCTCCGTGCGGAGCGCGCCCGTTTGGGCCGCGGCCGGATTCGCCGGTGCTTCCGCCTTCGGATTCGCTTGGGCGAATGCCTGTTGCAGCTGCTTCGCCAGGTCGGCCAACCGGTCCGTCGGCACGTTCGCCTCGCTCGTCAGCGTCATGGCTTGCTGCAGCGACTGCTGCAAGGAAGCCAGGATCGCCTTCCCTCCCGTCCCCGGGAGCGGAGACGCCTGCGCGACGTCTTCGGACGGCGTCTCGTCCGGCGTCGTTTCGGTCGCAACGTTTCCGGATGGAACCGGATTTCCTTGAACCAACAGCGTTTGGAGACCGGTCAGCAGTTCGGCGAGTTGCGCCAGCAGATCCTGCGGGAGATCTTTCCCGTCCTCTTGCAACTGCTGGGCGTCGGCCGCTAGATTCGCGAGCAGCGCCATGAGGCTGTCTGCCGGATTCGCGCCGTCTCCTTCGGGAGCGGCTTGTCCGATCGTGCCGATCAAGCCGAGCAGCCCGAACGATGGCGACGCGCCGCCGGATGCCGCATTGCCGCTTCCGCCGATCGCCTGGACGAGCGCGCTGGCAAAGCCCGCGCCGTTGCCGCCGGCCGTTTTGCCGCCGGGGCTTGCCGCAGCGGGTGCGCCCGAGGATGCCGATAACACGGGGATGTTCATCGATATCACCTCCTTTCCGATTCGCCGGGGCGGATCAAGGATTAGCGGGCATGAGCTTGCTGACCAATTGGGCCGTCTTCTTCTTGTCTTGATCGGACATTTCCGCCAGCACTTTGGAGCGCGACGTGTCGTCCATGGCCTCCAGAATCCGGAGCGCCTTGCTCTGTTCCGTAGCGGCCATCTGCAGGAGCAGCGGGGCTGCCTTCTTGGCGTCCATGGCGCCGAATGTCTTGCCGAGCGCCGCGTTGTCCAGCGCGGTGCCGGACGTCGTGCTCTTCGATTGATTCTGCAGCTCGCGAATCCGGGCTTGCAGCGCCGAGATCTCGCGCTCCTGCACCGTTTCGGCGTCCTTCAGCCGCATCGTCACGTCCGCAGCGACCTTCGGGGTCATCTTCTCGAGCACTTTGCCCCGCTGGTTGTCGTTCATCGCGCCGAGTACGAGCGCCGACTCCTCGACGGTCAGGCTCTCCATGATCGGAGCGGCCTTGCCGGGCGTCATCTTGCCGTACATGTCGGCCAGCGAGCGGATACGCGCGTCATACGATTCGGCCGTGATCGTCTTCTCGGAGATCTGCTTGTTCAGCGTCTCCACTTGACTCTTCAGATCGTCGATCGTCTTTTGCTGCTGGGCGGCTTTGCCGTCCGCCTGCTTCAGCGCGTTGTCCCGGTCCGTCAGCAGCGTCTTGAGCTCGTCGACCTTCTGCTTGGCGTTGTTCACGGTCACCTGCGACTCGCCGTTCTGCGTAGCTGCCGGCGCCTTCCGGTCCGGGATGATCGAGCTCAAGAGCGGAATCTTGTTGCCGAAGTCCTGCGCGGCGTGACGCCACGTCGGATTGAACAGCAGCAGCAGCACGAGCAGCAATACGGCGGTGAAAATGATGGGCGTGATAAAAAAGAGAAACCGTTCAAAGCCGGAATAGCCGCTCTTCTCTACATTGGCGTCCGCCACGGCTCTCCCCTCCAATTCGCGTTAGCTAATTCTTCTGTCGTTATCCTCGCGAGGCGGCCGCGGCGCGCCGGGTGGCGATCTCGTCCAGTTCGTTCTGCTCCCGCTGCAGCATCTCCTCGCGATAGCGGTTCAGCGCCTTGCCGCGCGCATTGAGCCATACCTTCTCGTCGACCATCTTGACCTTCAAGAAGACTTGGCGCTGCCGCACCTGCTCTTCCGCGGCGCGGACGCCTTGGCGCTGCCGCTGAATCTGCCCGTCGAGGAACGAGATGTAATCCTGCAGCAGATGAAGCTCCGCGAGCGGCGTCGGCCGCTGCGCCTTCTCGGCGAGCTCCGACTCGTACTCGCCCCGTTCGCGGCGGAGCGACGCGAGCCGTTCCTCCTCCGACCGCAGCCGGCCGAGAGACGCCGCGTACTCCCATTCGGCCATCGATTTCTCGCTGCCCTTCAGATCGACGATCTTCTGCAAAGCGTATTTGAACTTCACCGATCTTCATCCTCATCTCTTGTAGAAATCGATGACAAGCCGCTGCTGCGCTTCTTCGTACGTCACTTTTTCGGTCGTCTTCTGCTGCGAGAACGCGTTGATCGAGTCGATCGCCAGGATGGCTTTATCAATTTGCGGATTTGATCCGCGCTGGTACGCCCCGATATTGATGAGGTCTTCCGAATCCTTATAAATAGAAAGAAGTCGCTTGAGCTGCTCCGCCGCATCCTGCTGCTCGCCGGAGACGATATCCTTCATGACCCGGCTGACGCTGGCCAGCACGTCGATCGCGGGAAAATGCCCCTTGTGCGCCAAGTGCCGGCTCAGGACGATGTGGCCGTCCAGAATGCCCCGCACCGCGTCGGCGATCGGCTCGTTCATGTCGTCGCCGTCGACGAGCACCGTGTAGAAGGCCGTGATCGAGCCGTTCTGCCCCGTGCCCGCGCGCTCCAGCAGCTTCGGCAGCGCGGCGAAGACCGAAGGCGTGTAGCCCCTCGTGGCCGGCGGCTCGCCGATCGCGAGTCCGACCTCGCGGAGCGCCATCGCGTAGCGGGTGACCGAGTCCATCATGAGCATGACGTTCAAGCCCCGGTCCCGGAAATATTCCGCGATCGTCGTCGCGATCAGCGCCCCCTTGATCCGGATCAGCGCCGGCTGATCCGACGTCGCCACGATGACGACGGAGCGGGCGAGCCCTTCCGGACCGAGATCGCGCTCGATGAACTCCAGCACTTCTCGGCCTCGTTCCCCGATCAGCGCGATAACGTTGACGTCCGCCGACGTGTTCCGGGCGACCATGCCGAGCAGCGTGCTCTTCCCGACGCCGGAGCCGGCGAAGATTCCCATCCGCTGCCCCTGGCCGACGGTCAGCAAGCCGTCGATGCAGCGAACGCCGGTACCGAGGGGCTCGGCGACCCGAGGACGCAGCAGCGGATTGCCCGGCACGTTGTGCGTGGAGTACCGCGGCATCCGCGCCGGCAGCCTGCCGCCTTCAAGCGGCCGGCCCAAGCCGTCGAGCACTTTGCCGAGGAGCTCCGAGCCGACCTGTACGGTCAGCGGCCGTCCGGTCGCGACGACGTCGCAGCCGGGTCCGACGGCCTGAAGATCGCCGAGCGGCATGAGCAGCACCCGATTGTTGCGGAATCCGACGACTTCGGCCATGATCGGCGCGCCGCCTTTCACCGGGTGGATATGGCACACTTCGCCGATGCTGACGTCGGGGCCTTCGGATTCGACGGTCAAGCCGATGATCTGCGCGACCTTCCCGTTCACCCGGACCGGGTCCAGGTGCCGAAGCGCTTCCGTATAGCGCGCCGCGTCAAGCTTCCGTATCATCGGACCTCCCCTCCTCGTGAGCGTGGGCAGCGATTTGCAACAATTCCTGCCGGATCGTCGTCAATTGTGTATCGAGGCGCGCGTCGATGCTGCCGAAGGCGGACCGGATGACGCAGCCTCCGTCCTTCACGGACGGATCGGGCAGAATGTGCAGCTCGGCCTGCGAATCGATGGAGAGCGTCAGATCCTCCTTCGCCGCCTGGACGAAGGCGAATTGGGACGGCGCGACGCATAGCGTGATGACGCCCTGTTCCTTGCGCCGCGACAGCGCTTCGGCCATGAGCGACACCGCGAGCTCCGGCGACTCCTCCAGCTTGCGGCCGACGATCTTGCCGGCAATCTGGCTGCTGAGTTCGACGACGAAGTGTTCCGCCTCGGCGATGAGATTCTCCCGCTCGACATAGGCTTGCCGGACGATCGACAGCGCTTCTTGGAGCGCCTCGTCCATCTGACCGCGAATGCGGCGCTCCGCTTCCTCCGCGCCTTGACGAGAGCCTTCGTCGTAACCCTCGCGGGAAGCGGACGCGCGCAGCGCTTCGTCGTCGGCACGCCGTTCGTCCCACCAGCGCGAGGTCTCTTGCTCGGCTTCCGATCGGATCTGCGCGGCTTCTTCGCGGGCTTGCGCGAGCATGCGCTCCGCCGTCTGCTCCGCGTCTTGCAGAATCCGCTCTTTCAACGATTGAGTTTCGACATCAATCGCGTCATTTCCTTCGTTTTCGCCGTCGTCCGAGGAAATATTTTGTTTGGGTGCCGTATACTTCCGCAAGATCTCGAGTCGTTTCAAATCGTCCAAGGAGATGACATGGCCGGATTTGATCAGATTAGACAATGATATCGTCTCCTCCGCCGCGGGCGATGATGATCTCTCCGGACTCCTCCAGCCTGCGGATCGTCGCTACGATGCGCGTCTGCGCTTCCTCGACGTCCCGCAGCCGGACGGGCCCCATGTACTCCATCTCTTCCTTGAACGTCTCCGCCATGCGCTTGGACATGTTGCGGAAGATCGCGTCCCGGACTTCTTCGCTGGCCACCTTGAGCGCCAGCTGCAAGTCGGCGTTCTCGATGTCGCGGATGATGCGCTGGATCGAGCGGTTGTCGAGATTGACGATGTCCTCGAAGACGAACATCCGCTTCTTGATCTCTTCGGCCAGCTCCGGATCCTGGATCTCGAGCGAGTCGAGGATCGTCCGCTCGGTGCCGCGGTCGACGCCGTTCAAGATCTGGACGATCGCCTCGATGCCCCCCGCGTTCGTATAGTCTTGCGTGACGGTCGCGGACAGCTTCTGCTCGAGCACGCGCTCGACCTGGGAGATGACTTCCGGGGAAGTGCTGTCCATGAGCGCGATCCGGCGCGCAACGTCGGCTTGCTTGTCCTGAGGCAAGGAAGACAGCACCGCGGACGATTGATCCGGCTGCAGATACGACAGTACGAGCGCGATCGTCTGCGGATTCTCGTTCTGGATAAAGTTCAGAATCTGCGACGGCTCCGCCTTGCGGGCGAAGTCGAACGGCCGCACCTGGAGCGTCGCCGTCAACCGGTTCAAGATGTCGCTCGCCTTCTGCGAGCCGAGCGCCTTCTCGAGAATCTCCTTGGCGTACGTGATGCCGCCTTGCGTGATGTATTCCTGCGCGATGCAGATCTGATGGAACTCGCTCAGGATCGCTTCCTTCTCCGCTGCGTCAACCTTGCGGACGTTCGCGATCTCCAGCGTCAGCTGCTCGATCTCGTCCTCGCGCAGATGCTTGAACACTTGGGCGGATACTTCCGGACCCAGCGTGATGAGCAGGATCGCCGCTTTCTGGCGGCCGCTCAGTTGCATTTGATTCCCTTTCGCCAACGATGCCACCTCTATTCGTCCACCAGCCAAGTCCGGAGAAGGTTCACGAATTCATCCGGTTTGCGCTTGGCCAATCCTTCCAGTTGCTTGCGAACCTGACTCTCGTTCGTCACGCTCTCGAGGTCGATCGTAGGCATTTCTACGCGCGGCGTCTCGAGTTCGGCCGCGGCGGCCGCCTCTTGCGCGGCTCTGCGTCTGCGGTAGACGAAGTATCCGGCCCCGCCCAGCAGCGCCAGCGCGGCTACGCCGATTCCGGCGAGCCAATAGCCGGACAAAGCCGTGCCCTTGGTTCCGTTGGCGTTGCTGTTGAATGCCTGCGCGATGATGGAGACCCGATTGTTCAGATCGGCGTCCGTCAGCGTTTGGCCGGAATCGGCCAATAGCGTGCGTACGTTGTTGACCAGCATCTGCTGAATGACTTGCTGCTTCTCCGGCGTAATGACGGAGGAATCGACGCCGACGCTGATCGACAGGTCCTTCACCTGATAAGGCGCGTAGGCGATGTCGGTCTTCTCGCGGCTCGGTTCGTAGTTGGTCGTGCTGGCCGATTTCTCCGAGCTGGAGGATTGGCCCGCGCTGCCCGACGGATAGTTCGGCACGTCGGTCTGGCCGGTCCCGGCCACGCCGCCGGCGGATCCGTTCGCGCCCGTATAGGACTCGTTCGACTGCTGCTCGCTGATGATGATCCCTTTGTTGTCGTTGTTCTCCAGCGGCAGCACCTTGTTCACCGTCGTGGACTTCTGGTCGAAGTTGAGCGAAGACATGACGCTGACGACCATGTTGTCCATGCCGACGATCTGCGCGAGGAAGTTCTGGATGTTCGACTTGATGCCGGTCTCGAATTGCCGTTGAATCTCGAACTGCTGGTCGAGGATCGTGCCGTTCACCGACCCGGAGCCGCCGATCTTGGACGAAGGCGCGAGATCCCCGGTCGGGCTCGTGATCGTGATGCCTCCGATATCCATGCTCGGCACGGCCGTCTTCACGAGATTGTAGTAGCTGTCGATCTCGTCCTGCTTCGGGCGGTAGCCCGGCTTAAAGGTCATGACGACCGACGCGGTCGCCCGTTCCTTGTCCGAATCGTTCAGGAACACCGTCTCTTCGGGCAGGTTCACGAGCACCTTGGCCCGCTTGACGCCCTGCATGCTCTGCAGCAGCTGCTGCACTTCGCCGTTCAGCGCGTTGAGCTTCTTGACTTTGAACTCTTGGTCCGTCGTGCCGATCGTCGAGGACGACTTGCTCATCTCCGCGAACCCGATCGAGCCGTTCTGGACGAGCCCTTGCGAACCGACGTCCACCTTGACCTTGTCCGCCTTCGCGCTCGGCACCGAGATGCTGGACCCGCCCGGTCCGAGCTTGTAGGGAATGCCGCTCCCGTCCAAGTACTCGATGATCGCCGAGGCGTCTCCGCTGTCCAAGTCCTGGAACGCGATCTCGTATTGCGTTCTCGTGAAGAAGTACGTGAGCAAAATAATAAATAAGAGAAGCAGTGCGGCCGACGAGGCTAGCACCCATTTTTGCGTCTTGCTGTATTGGTTCCAGAAGCCGGCCAGCTTCTCCCGAACCTGGACCCATCTCTCGTTCACGATTTCACCTCACCTGCGGACTGTGCTACATTGAAAGGCTGCGACTACATTTGCATCCGCATGATTTCCTGATACGCTTCGATCACCTTGTTGCGGATTTGGGAGGTGAGTTCCAGGCTGAGCTCGGCTTTGGTAGCGGCGATCATCACGTCGTTTACGTCGGCTTGTCCGACGATGAACTGGTCGGTGACCGCGTGCGCATTCTGCTCCTGCGCGGCCACGCCGTCGATCGCCTGCTTGAGGAAGGCGGCGAAGCTCTCCGTCGCTTCGGCGGGGGTCGTCTGCTTGACTGCGTTCTGAACCGGCGCCAGCGCGCCTGCGGAGATGCCCGTGATCGGCAAAAGCGAATTCTGAATCATGTTTCAACCTTCTCCCATCCGGGTAAGTGATTGTGATTGATGCGGCAATTCGGAAATTATCGGCCGATCTCCAGCGACTTGGAGAACATCGACTTGCTGGCGTTGAGCGCCGTGACGTTCGCTTCGTAGGAACGGGTGGCCGAGATCATGTCGACCATTTCTTTGAGCACGTCGACGTTCGGCATGCTCACCATGCCGTTGGCGTCGGCGTCCGGATGGGTCGGATTGTACAGTTGCTTGAACGGCGCGGCATCCTCTTGGATCGCCGTAACCTGTACGCCCTTCGCGGCGGAGCCGTCCATCTTCTCGTTCAGCAGGTTCCGGAAGGGAGACTCGATCGGCTCGACGACGACCATTTTCCTGCGGTAGGGGACGAACTTGCCGTCCACGTACTCGGCGCGCGTCGTCTCGGCGTTCGCGATGTTGGACGAGATGACGTCCATTCGGAGCCGCTGCGCGGTTAGCGCCGAAGCGCTTATATCGAACCCGCCTAACTTCATCAATGATTCCTCCTATCGCTAGTCCTTGCGGGGATTATTTGCCCATGCCAGTACGCATCATCTTCACGTCGTGATTCAGTTGCTGGATGAACAGGTTGTACCTCAGCTGATTCTCCGCGAGCAGCGACATCTCTTTGTCGATGTCGACGTTGTTGCGGCTGTTGTTGATCGCCGAAGTCTCATCCGTCAACACCTGCGCGCCGGGGATCGGTCCGGATGCGCCGATCGGGATATGCCGGGCATCCGTGCGGAAGCCTGACAACTGCGCGGCAGTACCGTTGTTCATCTCCTGCGTCAGCAGTTCCTCGAACGCGACGTCTGACCGCTTGTAATTGGGGGTGTCGACATTCGCGATATTGTTCGCGAACACCCGCTGTCGCATCGAAGCGGCATCTAGCGCGCCCTGCAATTTCTGGAACGATGCTCCGCTTAACAAATCCATCCGCTGCCAACCTCTCTCTACCAGGAAGATTCTGTTACTTAATTCAACGCATGAAGCCATTTTCCTGCTTATTTCGACATTTCCTCGCACAAGTCCCAATCAAATGCCGTCGATTGGTGGCAGATTAGAAAATTCTAAGGATATCATCTCTGACTGCGCAAAAAGTGACAATAAGAAAAAAGCCCTAATCTTGTGAACAAGATCAGAGCTTCGGTACCGATTTTGGCCGGAATGCCTTAACTTTTGCGGGATGCGAGCTCCGGCAAAAGCTTGGCGTTGATGATGCGAATATAGGTGCCTTTCATGCCGAGCGAGCGGGTCTCGATGACGCCGGCGCTCTCCAGCTTGCGCAGCGCGTTCACGATGACGGAGCGTGTAATTCCGGCCCGGTCGGCGATTTTGGAAGCGACGAGAAGGCCTTCCTTGCCTTCCAATTCCTCGAAAATGTGATCGACGGCTTCCAGCTCGCTGAACGAGAGCGAACCGACCGCAATCGAGACGACGGCTCTATTCCGAGCTTCCAATTCTCGTTCCTCGGCCCGTTCCCTGAGAATCTCCATACCTATAATCGTAGAACCATATTCCGCCAAAATTAAATCTTCGTCCCTAAACGAATGTCCTTCGCGGGCTAGGACTACAGTCCCAAGTCGGTCGCTGCCGCCGATGATCGGAACGATCGTGACGACCTGGCCGGCGAACGCGGCCTCGACGGGCGCGAGCGTCTCATCGGGGGCGACGTTCGCGGCCGTCTCCAGAATGCGCAAGAAGCGGTCGTTCGTCTCCTGCGGGAACCGAAGTTCGTCCATCTGCTCTTGCCGCAGCCACATCTCGGGGAACTGGTCGGGCAGCGCGGCGCCGAGGATCTTCCCCCGCCTGCTGACGACGAACACGCCGCCCGTCAGCGTCTCCCGCAAGCCTTCGGCCATCTCGCGGAAGTTCAGCGGCTTGCCCGCCGCCTTCTGCAGCAGCGCGTTCAGCGTGCGGGTTTTCTCCAACAAAGTCATGATTACATATCCTCCTGCCTAACGATCGACAACCTGGCTTTATAAGATATATTGACTCAAATCGCGGTTACTTGCAATGGTGGACAGCTTCTCGCGGACATATTCCGGCGTGATCGAGAGCTGTTCGAGCTGCAGCTCGGGCGCTTCGAACGACAGATCCTCCAGCAGTTTCTCCAACAGCGTATGGAGGCGGCGCGCCCCGATGTTCTCCGTGTTCCGGTTCACGTCCTGGGCCAAGCCCGCCAGCTCCGCGATCGCTTCGGCCGTGAAGGTCACTTCGATCCCTTCGGTCTGGAGCAGGGCGGCGTACTGCTTCGTCAGAGCATTCTCGGGCTCCGTCAGGATGCGCACGAAATCTTCGTCCGTCAGGCTGCTCAGCTCCACGCGGATCGGGAACCTGCCCTGAAGCTCGGGAATGAGGTCCGAGGGCTTCGCAATGTGGAAAGCGCCGGCGGCGATGAACAGGATATAGTCGGTCTTCACGGGACCGTACTTGGTGACGACTGTAGACCCCTCTACGATCGGCAGGATGTCCCTCTGCACGCCCTCGCGGGACACGTCGGGCCCTTGCCCCCGTCCGGCGCTCGCGATCTTGTCGATCTCGTCGAGGAAGATAATGCCGGACTGCTCGGCGCGGCGAACCGATTCGGAGATGACGTCGTCCATGTCGATCAGCTTGTTGGCTTCTTCCTGGATGAGCACTTTGCGCGCTTCCTTGACGGTCAGCTTGCGCTTCTTCCGTTTCTTCGGCATGAATTGGCTGAACATCTCCTGCATGTTCTGGCCCATCTGCTCCTGTCCGGGCACGGAAAACATGTCGAGCATGGACGGCGACGCGTCCTCGACTTCGATCTCCACCTGCTCGGACTCGAGCGCGCCGGCTTCGAGCTTCGCCTTGACGTCGCCGCGCTTGCCCTGAAGCGTCGGATCGACCGGCTCCGGTTCCTCCTGCGCTTGATTCTGGCCTCCGCCGAACAGCATCTCGAGCGGGTTGCGCTGCGATTTCGGCTTCGTCGGCGACGGCACCAGGAGCGCCGCCAGGCGTTCGTTCGCCGCCACCTCGGCCTTGTCCTTCACCTTCTCGGTCCGCTCTTCCTTCACCATGCGGATCGACGTCTCCACCAGGTCGCGCACCATCGACTCCACGTCGCGGCCGACATAGCCGACTTCCGTGAACTTGGTCGCCTCCAGCTTAATGAACGGCGCGTGAACGAGCTTCGCGAGACGCCGGGCGATCTCCGTCTTGCCGACGCCGGTCGGCCCGATCATCAGAATGTTCTTCGGCACGATCTCGTCGCGCACCGCTTCGGGCAGCCTGCTGCGGCGGTACCGGTTGCGCAGCGCCACGGCGACCGACCGCTTGGCGGACTTCTGTCCCACGATATACTTATCCAGCTCCGCGACGATCTGGCGGGGCGTCAACTGTTCGTTCATCGTTCTCCCTCCGCTCCCTGGTTTAGATCTCTTCGACGATCAGATTGTCGTTGGTGAACACGCAGATCTCCGAGGCGATCTGCAGGGCGTTCCGGGCGATCTCCTTCGCTTCCAGCTGCGGCGCGTGGCGCTTGAGCGCCCGGGCCGCCGACAGCGCGAAGCTGCCGCCGGAGCCGATGGCGAGGATGCCGTCGTCCGGCTCGATCACCTCGCCGTTGCCGGAGAGCAGCAGCATGCCCGTCGCGTCGACGACGAGCATCATCGCCTCCAGCCGGCGCAGCACCCGGTCGGACCGCCAATCCTTGGCGAGTTCGACCGCGGCGCGCTGCAGGTTGCCGTGGTGCTCCTCCAGCTTGCCCTCGAACTTCTCGAACAGCGTGATCGCATCCGCGACCGAGCCGGCGAATCCGGCCAGCACTTGCCCCCGGTAGAGGCGGCGCACTTTTTTCGCCGTATGCTTCATGACCATGCTGTTGCCGAACGTCACTTGCCCGTCTCCCGCGATCGCGCCTTTGCCGTTGTGGCGAACGGCGCAGATCGTCGTGGCGTGAAAGGTTGCGTTTCCGTCCATCATTCTGTTCTCTCCTCCTTCAGCGTACCGGTGGCCGGCCGCGTCTATCCGCGGAAAGCGCCGAAGCAGCGGCCGCTACGTACCGCGCTGCCGCTGCTTCAGATGCTATCTGACGTAATTTTGAATTTCGTTCGCTTGGAATGCTTCGATCGCTTCCAGCGCGCGCGCCGCGATCGCGTCGTTCTTGTCCCGCTTGCTCTTCATGCGCTTCTCGAGCGGCGGGAACAGTCCGAAGTTCGCGTTCATCGGCTGGAAATGGCGGAAGTCCGCCGTCGTGATATAGTGCGCCATGCTGCCCAGCGTCGTCTGCGGCGGCGGTACGACCGGGGCGAGCCCGCGAGCCAGCCGGCCTGCGTTCATCCCCGCGATCAGGCCGGACGCGGCCGACTCGACGTAACCCTCGACGCCGGTCATCTGTCCGGCAAAGAACAGCGACTCGCGGCCGCGGAACTGATAGGTCGGATGCAGCAGCTTCGGCGAGTTGATGAAGGTATTGCGGTGCATGACGCCGTAACGGACGAATTCGGCGTTCTCGAGGCCCGGGATGAGCGAGAGCACCCGCTTCTGCTCGCCCCACTTCAGATGCGTCTGGAAGCCGACCAGATTGAACAGCGTGCCCGCCGCGTTGTCTTGGCGCAGCTGCACGACCGCGTAAGGCAGCTTGCCGGTACGCGGATCGACGAGGCCCACGGGCTTCATCGGACCGAACAGGACGGTCTGCTTGCCCCGCTTCGCCATGACTTCGATCGGCATGCAGCCTTCGAAGTACATCTCCTTCTCGAAGTCCTTGATCTCGGCCGTCTCGGCGGTCGTGAGCGCCCCGTAGAACGCTTCGAACTCTTCCTCCGACATCGGACAGTTCAAGTAGGCGGCCTCGCCCTTGTCGTAGCGGGAAGCGAGGAACACCTTCTCCATGTCGATCGATTCCTTCTCGACGATCGGCGCGGCCGCGTCGTAGAAGTAGAAGTATTCTTCGCCGAACAGCTCTTGGATCTGCTTGGACAGGTCCGGAGACGTCAGCGGACCGGTGGCGACGACGACGATGCCGTCGGCCGGCAGGGCCGACAGCTCCTCGTTGACGACCGTCACGAGCGGATGGTTGCGCAGCCGGCTCGTCACTTCGCCGGAGAAGCCTTCGCGGTCGACCGCGAGCGCGCCTCCCGCAGGTACCGCGTGCTGGTCGGCCGCCGACAGGATCAGCGAGTCGAGCAGCCTCATCTCGGCTTTGAGCACGCCGACGGCATTGGTCAGGCCGTTCGCGCGCAGGCTGTTGCTGCAGACCAACTCGGCGAATCGGTCGGTATGATGGGCGGGCGTCCGGCGCACCGGACGCATCTCGTACAAGCGGACGGGGACCCCCTGGGAGGCGATCTGCCAGGCGGCTTCGCTGCCCGCCAGTCCGGCTCCGATTACGGTCACGGTAGGGTAAGTAGTCAAGATTCGTTTCCTCCTGCAAGGCCGTTCGAAGCGGCCGCTTCGTGGCGACTCGGACGAATGGCGCGGCCAGGATGGACGTCCTGCCGCCCCATCGTCCGAATGTTCTGAGTTGTGTGCGCAATATGCCGCCCCAATGCATGCAGCGGCCGTTGAAAAGGCGGGAGCCGCCGGCCTAAGGACGGCGACCGCTCCGCGAAAACCGGGTCTGCGCTCGCGCGCTTAATCTTCTTCGAAAGCCTCTTCCGGATCGGCGGCTTCCTCGCTGTGGCTGCACTTGGTGCATTGCCAGGTGACACCCGTGCGGCTCCGCTTCTCGACCATCAGCCCGCCGCATTCGGGGCAAGGCTTGGCAACGGGTTTGTCCCAAGAGACGAAGTCGCATTCGGGATACTGGTCACACCCGTAGAACACCCGGCCTTTCTTGCTTCTCCGCTCTACGACGTGGCCTTTGCCGCACTTCGGGCAAGTAACGCCCGTCGCCTTAACGATCGGCTTCGTGTTGCGGCATTCGGGGAACCCGGAGCACGCGAGGAACTTCCCGAACCGGCCCATCTTGTAGACCAACGGTCTCCCGCACTTGTCGCAGATCTCGTCGGACGGTTCGTCCTTGATCTCGATTTCCTTCATCTCGTCTTCCGCGACTTCCAGCCGCTTCTCGAACGATTTGTAGAATTCGCCGATGACGTCGACCCAGTTCTCCTTGCCTTCTTCCACGTGGTCGAGGTCGCCTTCCATGTGGGCGGTGAACTCCGCGTTCAGAATCTCGGGGAAAAATTCCTCCATCAGCTGGATGACGAGTTCCCCAAGTTCCGTCGGGAAGAACTTCTTCTCCTCGATCGCGACGTAATTCCGCTTCTGGATCGTCTCCAGCGTCGGCGCGTACGTGCTCGGGCGTCCGATGCCGAGCTCCTCCAGCGTCCGCACGAGACGGGCTTCCGTGTAGCGCGGAGGCGGCTGGGTAAAGTGCTGCTTCGGATCGATCGAGGACGTCTCCACGACGTCTCCCGTCTTCATGGCCGGCAGCAGGCGGTCCTCCTCGGTGGTGCCGTCGTCGTTGCCTTCGACGTACACCTTCATGAAGCCGGGGAACTTCAGCTTCGAGCCGTTCGCGCGGAAGCCGACCGGGCCGCTCTGCAGGTCGATCGTCATCGTGTCGAGCACGGCGGATTCCATCTGGCTGGCGACGAAGCGTTCCCAGACGAGCTTATACAAGCGCAGTTGATCCCGCGAGAGCGAGGATTTGACCTCGTCCGGGGTTCGCAGGACGGACGTCGGCCGGATCGCTTCGTGCGCGTCTTGGGCGTTCGCGTTCTTCTTCAGATATACGCGCGGCGTCTCCGGATAGAAGCTGTCGCCGTATTTCTGCGTGATGAACTCGCGCGCTTCCTCTTGGGCGACGGGCGAGATCCGGGTCGAGTCCGTACGCATATACGTGATGAGACCGACGGTGCCCTCGGCGCCGAGATCGACGCCTTCATAGAGCTGCTGGGCGATCTGCATCGTCTTCGAGGCGCGGAAGTTGAGCTTGCGCGCGGCCTCCTGCTGCAGGGAGCTCGTGATGAACGGAGGCGACGGATGACGCTGGCGCTCCTTTTCCTTCACTTCGCCGACCTGGAACGGCCGGTCTCCGATGAGCCGAAGCACTTCATTCACTTCGGACTCGCTCGCCAGTTCGCTTTTCTCGCCGTTCAAGGCATGGAACTTGGCTTCGAACGACGCTTTGCCGATCTGCAGATGCGCGGTGATGCTCCAATATTCTTCGGGTACGAACGCTTTGATCTCGTTCTCCCGATCGATGACGAGCTTGACGGCCACCGACTGCACGCGGCCCGCGCTAAGCCCCTTCTTTACTTTTTTCCAGAGGAGCGGACTGATCTTGTAGCCGACCAGCCGGTCGAGCACCCGCCGCGCCTGTTGGGCGTTGACGAGGTCCATGTTGATCGGGCGAGGCGCCTTGAAGGCGTCCTTCACCGCTTGTTTGGTAATCTCGTTGAACACGACGCGGCACGCGTCCTTCTCGTTCAGCTCCAGGTAGTGCGCCAGATGCCAGGCGATCGCTTCGCCCTCCCGATCCGGGTCAGCCGCGAGATAGACTTTCTTGACCCGCTTGCTGGCATCCTTCAATTCCTTCAGAACGTTGCCCTTGCCGCGTATCGTGATGTACTTCGGTTGAAAATCGTTCTGCACTTCGACGCCGATCTGACTCTTCGGCAAATCGCGAATGTGCCCCATGGACGCTTTGACGATGAACTTGCTGCCTAGGTACTTGCCGATCGTCTTGGCCTTGGCCGGGGACTCTACGATGACGAGTGAATCCGCCACGTCCATACCTCCTCTCCTACGGTCGACGAGCCCTTGACGCCGCCGATCCGCGAAGAATCGGCCGGTCAGAGGGCGTTATATACGGAACCGGGTTGCTGGTGAATTTTACGCTTTATTTGTAAAGATAGCAGAACCGCGTGTAAAAGTCCAAACGTCAGTCCCGCTTCGGCCGACAACTCGTCCACGGAACGGGGTCCGTCCCGCAGGATTCGGTAGACGCGCGCCTCCTCGGGCGTGAGTTCCCGGTCGGAATCCGCACGCTCGGCCGCGGTCTCGCCGCCGTTCAGATAAGCCGGATATTCGCTTAGTATATCGCTCGCGTCCAGCACGGGCTTGGCGCTGTTCTGGCGCAGCCGCAGCAGCGGCCCCCGGCTGCGCGGCGAGGTGACGGGACCGGGGACGACGAACACGTCGCGATCGTAGGAACCGGCCAAGTCGGCCGTGATGAGCGCGCCGCTCCGTTCGGCGGCTTCCACGACGACGACGCCCAGCGCGAGGCCGGCGATGATGCGGTTGCGGAGCGGGAACAAGCCGGGGTGGAGCGGGATGTCCGGCGGCGTCTCGGACACGATGAGGCCGGCCTCGGCGATCTGCCGGTACAGCGTCCGGTTCTCGGGCGGGTAAGGCGTGTCCGCGGGCGAGCCGAGCACGGCGACGGTGCTGCCGGGCCCCTGGAGCGCGCCGAGATGCGCGGCGGCGTCGATGCCCTTGGCCAGGCCGCTGACGACGGTCAGGCCGGCTCTGGCGCAGTCGGAGGCGAGGTCTTCGGCGACGCGGCGGCCGTAGGCGGTGGCGAGGCGGGTGCCGACGATCGCCACCGAGGGCCGGGCCGCGAGCTCGAGGCGGCCGTAGTAATAGAGCACCCACGGCGCATCCGCAATGTGCCGCAGGCGGGCCGGGTAAGCGGCATCTAGCGCCGTTACGTACGACAGGCCCGTCCGCGCCCAGCGCCGCCTTCTCGCCTCCATGCGCGCTTCGCCCAGGTTCTCGACCGCCGCCGCCGCTTGCTTGGCCGTCAGCCCAAGCTCCCGCCAATCCCCCTCGCGCCGCGTTCGGGCGCCGTCGAGCGCCGATATGGCGAGCAGGCGGTCGATCGTGATCCGGCCGATGCCCGGCGTCTCGTGCAAGGCGACCAGCGTTTCGCGTATTTCTTCTATTGGAATCATCGGCGTCTTCCCCTTATCTATGGGTTTAGGCAAGTAAAAACGGCTTTGCCTTCTTCTCGGAAGTGGGCAACGCGTTTTTATCGTCGGTCATACAGAGATGGGTAGATGTGCAACTTATACGTTCCGTATGACCAAACAAAAAGCAGCCCTCCACACTCCCCCTCGGGGGAGCGCGGAAGGCTGCCTGCCTATCCGTTCCGATCCTTATGCGTTACGAATCCATCGCTAGCGATGGATTTAGCTCTTGCACTTCTCGAGCAGGCCGCGCTCTTCGAGCACGCTGACCAGCGTCGCGCCCATGTCGGACGGCGTCGGAGCGACGCGGATGCCGCACTCCTCGAGCTTGGCGATCTTCTCGGCCGCCGTGCCTTTGCCGCCCGAGATGATGGCGCCGGCATGGCCCATGCGCTTGCCCGCAGGCGCCGTCGCGCCGCCGATGAAGCCGACGACCGGCTTCGTCATGTTCGCCTTCACCCATTCGGCCGCTTCCTCTTCGGCGGTGCCGCCGATCTCCCCGATCATGATGACCGCGTACGTATCCGGGTCTTCATTGAACAGGTTCAGAATGTCGATGAACTCGGAGCCCTTCACGGGGTCGCCGCCGATGCCGACCGCGGACGATTGGCCGATGTCGCGGGTCGTCAGCTGGTGAACCGCTTCGTACGTCAGCGTACCCGAACGGGAGACGACGCCGACGTGGCCCTTCTTGTGGATGTAGCCCGGCATGATGCCGATCTTGATCTCGTCCGGCGTGATGACGCCCGGGCAGTTCGGCCCGATCAGGCGCGTCTTCTTGCCTTCCATGTAGCGCTTGACTTTGATCATGTCGATGACCGGAATGCCTTCGGTGATGCAGATGACGAGGTCGAGCTCGGCGTCCACCGCTTCCATGATGGAGTCGGCCGCGAACGGCGGCGCGACGTAGATGACCGAAGCCGTCGCGCCCGTAGCCGCTACCGCTTCGTTTACCGTGTTGAAGATCGGCAGCGTGACCTTCGTGCCGTTCTCCAGATCGAAATCGATCGTTTGGCCGCCTTTGCCCGGCGTTACGCCGCCGACCATTTGCGTGCCGTATTCAAGGGCCCCTTTGGCATGGAACGACCCCGTCGCTCCCGTGATGCCTTGGGTGATCACCTTCGTGTTTTTATCGATCAAAATGCTCATGACTTCACGCTCCCCGGTTCTCCCTAGTTATTTCACCAGCGCGACGATCTTTTGCGCGCCGTCGGACATGGAATCCGCGGCCACGATGTTCAGCCCGGAATTGTTCAAGATCTCTTTGCCCAGCTTCACGTTCGTGCCTTCGAGGCGAACGACGAGCGGCTTGTCCAGCCCCAGCTCGCGCGCGGCCGCCACGACGCCTTCGGCGATGATATCGCACTTCATGATGCCGCCGAAGATGTTGACGAAGATGCCCTTCACGTTCGCGTCGGACAAGATGATTTTGAAGGCTTCCGTAACTTTTTCTTTGGTTGCGCCGCCGCCAACGTCGAGGAAGTTGGCCGGTTCGCCGCCGAAGTACTTGATGATGTCCATCGTCGCCATCGCGAGGCCGGCGCCGTTGACCATGCAGCCGATATTGCCGTCGAGGGCGATGTAGGAGAGATCGAACTTGGAGGCTTGAATCTCCTTTTCGTCCTCTTCGTCGAGGTCGCGAAGCTCCAGGATATCCTTGTGGCGGAACAGCGCGTTGGAGTCGAAGTTAAGCTTCGCGTCCAGCGCCATGACGTCGCCGCCGCCCGTCACGACGAGCGGATTGATCTCGGCGATGGAGCAGTCTTTGTCGACGAAAGCTTGGTACAGGGACAGCATGAACTTGGCCGCCTTGTTCACCAGCTCGTTCGGGATGTTGATCGCATATGCCAGACGACGCGCTTGGAACGTCTGCAGACCGACAGCCGGATCCACGACTTCCTTGATGATCTTCTCCGGGGAATGCGCGGCGACTTCTTCGATCTCCGTGCCGCCTTCTTCCGAAGCCATCAGGACGACGCGACCGGTCGCGCGGTCGACGACTACGCCGACGTAGTATTCTTTCTTGATGTCGCAGCCTTCTTCGATGAGGAGGCGTTTTACTTCTTTGCCTTCCGGGCCGGTCTGGTGCGTGACCAGCACCTTGCCGAGAATTTGCGAAGCGTACTCGCGCACTTGATCGAGTCCTTTCGCCACTTTGACGCCGCCGGCTTTGCCGCGACCGCCCGCATGGATCTGCGCTTTGACGACCGTTACCGGCGATCCGAGCTCTTCGGCGGCCTTGACCGCTTCGTCGACCGTGAACGCGACTTTGCCGCGAGGAACGGCTACGCCGTACTGTCTCAAGACTTCCTTGCCTTGATACTCATGAATATTCATGGCCAAGCATCCTCCCGTTTAACACGCATCTGAGAACCTATGGGTACCGCAATGAGTACCGAAACCTTACCTATTGTAACACTTTTTGTCCCAGGCTTCCTCTGTTTTTCATCAATTTTTTAGATTCGTTTGGCAATGGTTTCATCTCATTACGAGATGGGATTGGCTGGGCTAACGTCCATAGAATAACCCTTTTTGGCTCATTCATGCCGACTTGGCGCAGACGGCCCTCTCCGGCGGCAAATGCTATATGACATGCGCAAAGATGAGGGTGAGAGGAAACCGGATTTCACGCGCAGGCCTTCTTCATGTCCACACTATAAAAGGATGCAGCCGCTCGCATTCGTTGCGTTCACCCTACCGCCGCCTTGTCCAGGCAGCGGTACTGAATCGCTTCCGCGACATGCTCGGCCGCGATCCGCTCCTCGTCCGACAAGTCCGCAATCGTGCGGGACAGCTTCAAGATGCGGTCGTGCGCGCGGAAGCTTAGGCCCAAAAGGCCGTAAACGCCGCTCAGCAGCGCCTCGGCTTCCGGCGTCAATGCCGCGTGCTCCGCGAGAAGCCGGCCGTACAGCTCGCTGTTCCAGCGGATGCCGGATCTCCTGTAGCGAAACTGCTGCCGGTCGTACGCGATGCGGAGCACCTCCCGCGCTTGCGAGGACGTGATCCCCTCGCGATCGCGGACGCGGGCCGTCTGCCGCGGCATCTCCACCTGAAGGTCGATTCGGTCGGCGAGCGGTCCCGACATGCGCGAACGGTAGCGGGCGATGGCGGCCGGCGAGCAGAGGCAGGGCCGCTCCGTCGTCTCCGAGCCCCAATAGCCGCATGGGCAGGGATTCATCGACGCCGCCAGCATGAAGTACGCGGGGAACCGCGTTACGCCGCGCGCCCTTCCGATCGTCACGTGCCGGTCTTCCAAAGGCTGGCGCAGCGACTCGAGCGCGGCGCGCGAGAACTCCGGCAGCTCGTCGAGAAACAGCACGCCATGGTGCGCCAGCGTCACCTCTCCCGGCTTCGGCACGGGGCCCCCTCCGATCAGTCCTGCATTGGACACGGTATGGTGAGGCGCGCGAAACGGACGCCGGCGGATCAATCCCGTCCGGTCCCCGCCCAGCTTGCCGCTGACGCTGTAGATCTTGGTCACCTCCAGCGCCTCCTCGTCTCCGAGCGGCGGCAGCAGGGAAGGAAGACGCCTGCACAGCATCGTCTTGCCCGTGCCAGGCGGCCCTACGAACATCAAGTTATGCATGCCGGCGGCGGCTATGATCAACGCCCGCTTGCCTTGCGTCTGACCGACGACATCGGCCAGATCCAATTCGCCGGATATTTGCCCGCTCACGTCTTCCCCGTGGCCGACGATGGAAGGGGCTGACAGCGGCGTTGCGTCTCCGTCCTCCCTCTGATTCCGCACCCACTGCGCCAGCGAGGAGAGGCCGACGACTTCGATCCCCTCGATGAGTTTAGCCTCGGATATGCACGCCTTCGGCACGAAGACGCGCGGCAGGCCCGCCGCCCGCGCCCGTTCCACCATGGCGAGCACGCCAGGCACCGCCTTGACCTCTCCGCTTAGCGACAGCTCTCCGATGAGCAGCGCGTCCTCTACGCGATCGGCGGCCATCTGTCCGCTTGCGCACAGGATGCCGGCCGCGATGGCCAGATCGAACGCGCTCCCTTCCTTTCGCACGTCCGCGGGCGCGAGATTGACCGTGATGCGGTCCAGCGGAAACTTCATCCCTCCGTTCTGAATAGCCGATCGCACCCGGTCGACCGATTCCCGGACCGCCGGATCGGGCAAGCCGACGACGATCACTTGCGGCAGGCCGGAGGCTATGTCGACCTCCACCTCGATCAGCCGTCCTTCCACGCCGACGACGCTGGCGCTGAGCGCTTTGACATACATAACAAAAAACACCTCTCCCCGAAACGTGTCGTCGTTCCCGGAGCAAGGTGCTTCCTTACCGTCCGTTCTATCGATTTGAGAATCAGTCTACTCGGAAGCTGGACCGTTGTCAATAAAGTTATACGGGGCATCTCTTTGCAGACTGGCGATTCCTTGTAGTCATTTGTTATTCAACCGAGCCGTATAGTCTGTAAGTATTTTAGTTTTGGATACGTCGGTTGGAGCGCGAACAATGTCATTCAACATACGCTGTATTTCTTCAGAGTCGTTAACGATTTGTAAGAGATCTCCGGATTGATCTTGCAATGCATTCAGCAAGCTAAACAAAGAAATATCCAATTCCATATTTCGCTTCTTATAAGAAGTATGTTCATATAAAGCAATAGAAGCGGATAAATCGGAAATGCATGCGAAGTAGGTTTTCTCTTTGTTCAGAGGATCAGAAATACCTCCAAAATTAAAGTGGGATTGGGCTTCACTTAAATAAAGAATGAACTTGTTATCGATATTCGTTTGAATCCGCTAGCGCAGGTGCGAAAATATCCTTCACGGAGGCGTGACTGCTCGCTAACGCTTCCCTCCCGCTCACCTATCCCACGCGTTAAAACGCCCCCTGCAAATGCCGAAGCTCCGCTACTTGATCGCGCGCGTCGAACGTCACGGCGACGACGTCGAAGCGAACCTTGACTCGATCTTGACGCGTCTGATGCAAATAGACCTGCGCCGTGCTGCGGACTTGCGCGCACTTGCGCGGCGTAACGGCTTCTACGGCCGTGCCGTAGTGCGCGCTGCCCCGACGGGAGCCCACTTCGGCGAAGACGAGCGTCTCGCCGTCCTGCGCGACGAGGTCGAGTTCGCCCGACTTGCACCGCCAATTGCGCGCCACGATACGGTAACCGAGTCCGGCCAGATGGTCCGCGGCGGCAGACTCGGCAGCGATGCCCCGTGCGCGACGGCCGTCCGTCCGACCTTCACCGGCTGAAGTCATTCATGGTCCGCTCCCTTCAGGCTTGCATGGCGCCCGTCCAGCCGACCTTCACCGGCTAGCTCCATTCGTGGTCCGCTCCCTTCAAAACTACACGGCTGCCGTCCGTCTGACCATCGACTGCTAGAGCCATTCGTTGTCCGCCCCCTTTAAGCCGGCGCGCCGATCGGACCGATAGACGAAGCTGAGCACCTCGGCGACGAGCCGGTACAGCTCGGGCGGAATCTCCTGCTGCAGGTCCAGCTTGGACAACACTTCGACGAGCGAAGCGTCTTCCTGCACCGGGACGCCGTTGTCTTGCGCCCGCCGCAGAATCTCGTCGGCGATGACGCCCTGGCCTTTGGCCACGACGATCGGGGCGGCGCTCTGCTCGGGACTGTACTTCAGCGCGACCGCTTTGCGCGGCAGCGCGCGCGGCTGTTCGCCGTTCGGCGAATGCGAGGAAGCGCTCATATGCGGAAGTCCACCCCCCGATACGGCTTCGCCGCGTACGCCGACGCGCCGGATCGTTCCTGCAGCGCTTGCTGGGCGGCCGCTTCAATCGTCCCTCCGGCCGCGCCGTTCTCCGCAGGCTTGGGATACGGCGATGCCGTCAGCGACAGCAGCCGGTATCCGGCCTCCAACATGCCGGCCGCCGCTTCGTCGCGCGCGGCCTCGACCAGTTCGGCTACCCAGGGCCGGTCGTTCAGCAGCCGCAGCGACACGGCTTTGTCGACGACCTGCACGTCGACGAGCGTATCGCCGAGATGCCGCATCTTCAGATCGAATAGGAGGCGGCAGTTGTCCGCGTCCCATTCGCCCTTCCGGCCGCGCCGCGTCTCCACGTGCACGGTCGCGGTCGTCTCCCCGTCCCGGCCCTGGAGCGGGATGAACAGCGTCATATGGCTCATCATGGCCGTGTTCTGCCGCTCGGCGGTCAGCAGCAGCTGCTGGCCCGTGATCTGCTGCGCCAACCCCTGCGCCGCCTCCTTCAAAGCCGGCGGCGCGTCGTCCATCGCGGCGAGCGCCAGCAGCGCGCTCTTCAGCGTCTCGCCCGCGGGCGAAGACGCGCCGTCCTGCGCTGCGGCCGAGGACGCTTGGCCGAGCGCCGATTCGGTCGCCCAGGCGCCGCTCGCTCCCCCAAGCGCATGGCGCTCATGGCCCGTTCCCAGCCATTGCAGGAACCGCTCGATCCACGCGCCGTCCTTCCGCTCCGCCGCGCCGGCGGCCGTCGCCTTGCCCGCCGGCGCCGCGGGATCGCCTTCCGGACGCGCAAGCGGCACGCCCGGCGCATCGGCCGCTGACGCCGCCGGTTTGCCTGCCGTGCCCGCTGCCGCCTTCTCCGACGCCGCGGGCGGCGCGCCGGCATTGTCAGCCGCC
>NZ_JACJVP010000048.1 GCF_014212125.1 Cohnella nanjingensis | reverse complement strand
TGCCCGGCGGTTTCCGGCGGGAGCAACACCTCGTTATGGTTGCCGCCGACCCCCTGGTACGGTTTCCCGTTCAGAAACAAGAGCGATTCGAAGCCCGACGTGTGGCCGTACCCCGTTCTGCCGAAGTCGAACAGGCCGAGCATCCGCCTTCCCGCCCATTCGGCCGGAACGGTCACCTCCGCCTTCAGCCAGGCGGTCAGGTCCCAGCCACGCCATCGGCCGCCCAGCCCGATCTCGGTCCACTGGGCGTCCTCGGGAGGCATCGCCCCGACTACCGCCTCTTGATCGACCCAAAACCGGAAGGGACCGGTTTGACGGTGGTCGGTATAGCGGTAACGCTCCAGTTCCCGGATGCGTGCCTCCAATTTGCGTGCCGTCAACAGCATGTTATCATGAAGCACCACAGTACCTCCTGCTCAATTATCTAGTCGCTTTTCAAAACGTCAGCCTGATGTTTGCAATCGTGTTGGCAGCCATCGGAACGGTCGCCTGATCGTCGTCGATACCGAAGGCTGGCGCATCCAGGAGCGGTACCTCGTGCATATCGACGAGCCGCGCTTGCCGCGGAGCACTTGGAAGCCGCACTCCTGCTTCCGTCTTCCTTCCTTCCTTCTGTCTCATAAAGCCGTACGATCCAATCCCCGCTTCCGTCTTCCGCCAACTTGATCGCAGAGACGGCGACTCCGCCGGATATCGGTCCAGCCATGCTGTTCGTTGTAGGCAATCTGCCCTCGTGGGCTTTGTCCGCTACGACATGCAGCGGATGAAGAAACTTCTGGCCTAATCAATGAGCTCGCTGTTCGATTCGGAGCCGACCAGCGCGACTGCGAACCGGAAGTGGTGCACGCCCAGCTCCGGATGTGGATGCCGAGATCGCGCATATGGCTCAGCGTCTGAATGAGCCGGTCGTTGTCGCGCTGATGCAAGCCGATGCTCGGTTCGTCCAGAATGTACAGGACGCCCATCAAGCTCGAACCGATCTGCGTCGCCAGCCGGATCCGCTGCGCTTCTCCCCCCGACAGCGTGCCCGCGGCTCGGGCAAAATCAGTTCGAAGTTGTTCCGCTCGGCACGTTCGATAGTCCCGACACATTCGGTACGGCATCAGACGTCTTCATCGCAAAATAATAATTCGTACCCGGACTCAACCCCGTTACCGTGAAAGACTGCACGTTGTCGCCGACGATCGGTGCTGGCGCTCCAGACACAGGTATCGCGCTGGCCCAATTGGCATTGGTTATCGGAGCTGTAGAATAACGAAAATCATAGGAAGCCGCCGTACCTGCGCCGCCGTCATTCCCCGGCGCCGTCCAGGACAACACCGCAGATTTTGAAGTCACCGACGACACTTTCAAATCCGTTACCGCACTCGGCGCAACCGTATCGGTAGTCGATATTTGCAAATATGCGTCGTCGGCACGATACGTCACATTGGCCCACATATAGTACTCGTACCGAATCATTCGTGTCGCCGCTTGCAGCGAAACGGTTTGACCGAAAGACGCCCAGCTGGCCGTCGTGTTGATCGGAAGGATGTCCGTTTGAATGATCGCCCCGCTGCCGTCAAACTGACGAGCGACCAAAGATAACGAACCGCTAGCCGCTTCGGACATAAACTTCCCGCCGAAACGCAAAGTACCACTCGTCCCGCCGGCGATTGACACATCCTGATAGATGCTGTTCGTTCCAACGCAAGTTCCGCCGCAGTTGCTTGCCAGATACGGCGTACCATCCGGCGAGTTGTTCGGCAAGCGATAGGCAACCCAATTCGTACCCGGTCCCAGATGGTTCCAGTAATCAGTGCTTGCCATCCCAAAATCGCTATTTTTCAGCAAATTGATGGATTTCTCCAGACGATACCAATAAAGCCCGTCATAGTTCGCATCGTTCGAGCGGCGACCATATGCCAGATAGATAGAGCCGTCTGTCGGATCTTTGTACAGCCCCGCATACTGCACATTGCACGGTTGAATACCGTTCGCGTCTTCCACAGCCCGACTGGAGTAGATGACCGGATTGCCTCGCGGAAACTGATCCCAGGTCGTGTTCGTAAGCGAACTGCTGCGAAACAGCCCATAATCCCAGCTTTGATTATAGTTACAGCCCAGATTGATATCGGCCGCTTCCACCAGGTGGTAGTAGTAGTTTCCTTCCTGAATCATGCTTCCGGCTCCGCCGCCAACGGAACCGCCGGTCGCCCAGTTCTCGCGCCATGTTGCCGAATCGTTGGGCGTCATCACCGCGTCCGCCGGAACGCCTTGCGCCGAATCCCCGGCGATCCAGTTCTGGAAATCGGCCGTCTTGGCGATGCCGCGATAGCCGTGGACGCCGTCAAAGCCGTGGAAGCCTACCCAATAATAAGAGCCGTCATATTTGAAAATATTAAACGTGCCCTCGTCGTAAACCTTGCCCGATCCGCCGGCAATCACGGAACACTTTTTCGTCGGCGTATTGCAAATCTGATTCCACAACTGTCCCCCTGTAATAACCGGATTGCCGCTAGCCGGCGCTATCGTGAACAGCCCCATCGGGTTAGCGCCCGCGCGTGACAGCATGCAGCCCTTCCAGCTTGTTCCATCGGAACATTGGAACAGGAAATGCCATTGGTTCTCGGTCGCATTGTAAATCACATCGCCATCGGTAGCGTCACAAGCATACGGAGTGCCGGTAACATGGGGGAGGACGAGGACCGGCGCAGACCAGGTAACGCCTTTATCGGTTGATTTGCGCACCTGCATTTCCAGTGCCCATCCTCCCGAACAGGCTGTCTCGGGTGTATATCTGCGATTGAACAAGTACCATGTGCCGTCGCTCATCATCTTGACCTGAGCTCCGTCGAAATAGCTTTTGAACCCGGTGCTTGTCTGCGTATCCTTGCGCAGGAACACCCAATCGGCGTTGCCGTTCCAATAATCAGCCATCGTGCCGGGCGTCCCCGTGCCAGTTGCCGCATGCGCGGTTGACGACAACGGCGATGTGTGAGGCAGGAAAGTGATAAACGCCTGCAAAATGAACGCGAGCCCGATAGCGATGCCCCAAACGTTTCTCATTCTGATCACGGTAAACATAAATACCTCTCCTTGATCAAGATTGAACTACGTTTCCTCAATATGCTCTTCCTGCTAACTTATCGACTTCAGACGAAAATAACGTTCATTTCCTATCAAATCCTATTTGGGATGAACAAGCAGCTTGACTTCCGCCTTGATCGCGGGATGACCTGTGTAAACGGCCGTAATTCGCGTATTGCCCGGCTTCAGCGCACGAATCAACCCGGTCGCGGCGTCGATCGTAGCGACGCTCGTCTTCTCGCTGCTGAACGCCAGTCCCTCCGTTACTCGGCTGTCGATGCCGTCATTGTAATGCCCGAGAACAATCGGATAGTCGGTATCGCCAACTTTCATTTTAGCGGGCGACTGGATGCTGATGCTTTGCAAAACCGGCTCGATCGTCATGCGGAACCGTCCGGTAATGCCGGCGTCCTGACCGGATGTGACGGTAATGACCGCCTCGCCGCGCTTTACGCCTGTCACTTTCCCGGTATGAGGGTCGACGGAAGCGACATTAGGATCACTGCTGCTGAACGTCAGCGGCCAGATCGGCGGCTTTGTCGTTCCATCCGTGTACACCTCGTTCACAGAGGCATCAGCACTAGAGCCGACATCTAGCTTGGCGGGCAGCGCTATATCCAGTTTTTTCAGCTCGACGAACGTCATATCGGCCCAATTGGCCTGATTATCGCCGTCGCCAACCCACATCGCCTGGCCCCATTTCTTGCGATCCCCGACATCATCATTATCTGTACTCAGAAGAGTCATGCCGATCTGAGCGCCGCCGGCCGGCGTAAACGGATAAACATTCAACGCGCTCCAAGGGATCGCCGCTTCCATCACGTAACCGTTGTTCATTACTTTCGCTGCGATTTGCCCTCCGATAAACGCGTACTCGCGCGCGCCGTCGTCATGACCTTCGCGGATGAAGATGCGCGGGTTTTCCGCGCCCACAGTTCCACCCGGCGTCATCATAATCGCATAATCTCCATCGCGGTAACTGCTGCCCGACTTGTTGTGGTCGATGTCGAGAAACAGCATAGTCGCGTCCGACAAGTACATTTGAGAGCCGATATCCGTAAAATGAACGACATTGTCCGAACGCTGCTCGAGCAAATACAAGTTGTTTTGATCCCATTTGATTTTGTAACGGCTTGTCAAATCGGCGCCATCCGTAACCGCTCCCCACACTTTGCCGAATTTTCGCATAATCGGCGAGTCCGGAGAAACAACGATTTCATCCGCGTTGTCCCATTCGCCGTCAGAAATTTGACCATCGATCGAAATGTTCGAATACGATTTTTGCGCCGCATAGAACGGAGGATCCATTTTGACGATGACCGGAAGCTTATAAACCATTTCCCCTGCGTCCGCAGTCACTTTGAGCTTTTGTTCATATGTTCCGGCGGGGGTGCTTTCCGAGGCGCGCAGCGAAAATGCAATCTCCTGCGATTGCTTCGCGCCAAGCGTGAACTGCTGAGCGGAAAACGTTGTATCGAGCGGAACCGTCTGTGCGCCGGACAAACTGATGTTCAGTATCAGCGCCCCCCACCCGTCCTCCGGAAAGCTGTCGGAAAATTTTAAATAAAACTCGCGGTTGGCATTTACATATGCGCCTACATCGTACGTCCGCACGCTTCGGTTAGATACCAAGTCGGTCACATGATTGGTTTCCTTATCGACAACAGTCCAGTCGGAATCCACGACGCTCCAGTTATTGTCCGTTGGTTGATAAGTCAGCTGGCTCGCCAAGGAGACAACGAACTGATTGCCGATATCGATGGACAGTTTCGGATCTACGAATCCTTCCGGCAATTGAAACTTGTAGATCGCATAGCTCCTGTTGTCCATATGCCTGTAGTTCTTTGTTGGCGAAACCCCTGTTCCCTCTTCTTTAAACAGGTAAGGCGCTTCATCCAATGAACCTGGCGTAAAGGAAAGAAGCTGCGTCGGCAGCGCGATCGGCATTGCCGCCAGGTTGACCTGCTGCGACTGGCCGCTCTCATTCGTTAGGAGCACGTGATAGGACTGCGCTTGTTCCCCTTTCAGCGTAACCGAGTCGGGGCTGTACGCCAAACTGACTGCCGGGACCGGTTGCATGTAACGGATGGAAATGCCGAACAGGGCACCGCCCCAGCCATCCGTCGGCGAACCGTCTCCGATCCGGATATACAGTAAGCCGTCAGCAGCTTTATAGGCTTCATAGTTGACCGCATATTTATCGCGATTGGCCATATTGTGCTCATCTATTCCCGTCATCGCCTGAGCGTTCAGCACCTCCGACCAGGATGTGCCGTCCGGCGACAGTTCAACAGTGAAATTGTTGGCCAGTTCCAACGTCAGCTCCGCTTGCGGAAATGCGCTCATGTTTAGCTTATACACCATCTTGCTCGTACCGTCCGCGAATCGGAAGGACGGATTGGCTCCGACGGATCCGACGAATGTACCTTTGTAATCGGCATCTTCGTTTTTACTGTTTGTCCGGATCACAAACTCTGTCAACTCGGTTTGCGGCGTATCGGCCAACTGCTCACTAGACCAGTCGACATTCACCGTCACGCCCTGCGGCTGATGTCCGAATTTGACGAGCAGCGAGCGACTGGCATTCTCCCACTCCCAATGAGCCGAAACCGGCTGCC
Source organism: Cohnella nanjingensis (assembly GCF_014212125.1). GTDB lineage: Bacteria > Bacillota > Bacilli > Paenibacillales > Paenibacillaceae > Cohnella > Cohnella nanjingensis. Next base: position 13,709 of record NZ_JACJVP010000048.1, on the reverse strand, counting down.
CTTGCGAATCGGTCGCCGTTACTTGTTGCGGATACGCGCTTGCCGCGCCGATTCTTAACGCCGCCTGTGTATCCTTCGGTCCTGCCACGGTTACTTTCGTTTCCGTCGCCGTTTCTTGACGATCCGAAATCTCTCCGTTCGCAAAATAAACTTTCGGAACGACGGAGGTATCGATTAGGGAGATGTCGTACAACATTGCGCTGGAATGAGCCAACATCGCTTTGTTGTCGACTACTGTCAGTCGCGAATCCCACAAATCAATGTAGCGTCCGGGAATTACCGCGGATTGTTCCTCCGTATGCACGGCAACGAACGGTCCGCGCACCGCCTTCATCGTGTTTGATTCCGTGTAAGAGACCCCTGCCCAACCCAGCGCATACTTCGTCAAATCCCGCATGGCTTGCGCCGCAACCTTGCTCGAAGAGAAGAAGGAAGGATCTGCCCCGAAGTAGATCAATTGCCCTTGTCCGGTCTGTTGCCGGAAAGCGACCGTTTGGTTGCCCGTCTGATAGAGCGGCACCGCGCTTCCCGACAGCGTATAGGAAGTGAGCGTGTATGGCTTCGGTACGGTAATCGACTCCCCGCTTCCGATCGAATTTGCCGATTCGGTTGGCTGCAAGGCGGTTTCCCGTCCCGAGACCGGCACGGCCGATCCGTTCGCAGCCGATACCCCGAGTTTGTTCAACAAATCCTGTTGCGGGCTGCCGACATCGTTCCACCACTCGTCAATATGCTGGAACTTGTTTTCTCCGCCTAGATAGAGCAGTATGCCGCCATTCTTCACCCAATCGGCGATGGCATCGTTGTATTCCGGCTTGAGCGGATTCCAGGAATCGTAGCTCATGACCAGCACTTTCGTATGGGCCAACGCCTCCGATGTCACGCTCCGCTCAACTGGCATCACATTCACCGGAATGCCTTTGACCACAAGCGGCATCGTCGGACCGTACATCGCTGCGGCCGCCGCCGTCGACTGGCTGCCGCGCTGATAGGTCATCGTATCCGAAATGAGGAACGTGACGCCTTGCGTTCCTGCCTCCATCCGGAACGGCTGTTCCGACAACGCTTTGGACGCTTCGAATACGTTCATCTGAATCGTCTTGTACGTCATCGGCGCCGGTACGAACGCTCTGGATGGCCACGGCATGATTTGGAACTTGTTCAGCTTCGGCTGCAGAAATTGGGCGATGATCGTCTGCTTGTAATCGGCTTCTACCTTCTCCCAGTCGCTGTCCAGGTTCGGGTTGTCGGATTTCGGATCAGCCAATGCATAGAGCGACTTGCCATCCCCAGTCTTCTGCAGCTCGCTGAGCGACGAGTATTCCAGGAAGGCCGATTCGAATAAATGCTCTTCCTGTTGTCCTTCGAACGGGATCGGATAGCGTGCCGTATCCGACCATGCCTGACCGATAAACCCGTCGATATTGGGCAAATCATAATAGTCGATATTCGCCGCTACAACACTATAGTTGTTGTAATTGATCGTGCTGTGGGAAGCGACCCAGACTTCGAGCCCCGGCTTATATTCCTTCAGTTTTGTGGAGATATAATTGATTGATCGCGTGTATAGGTACGCCTTCAGCTTCTCGCTCTTGAATCGCGCCTGATCGGAAGAAGCCGGATCTTCCCACTCCGTCCCGTAATAGGCTTGCCACTCGCTCTTGAATGCGCCTTCATATCCTGCATCGGTATAATATTCCGGCTCCTCGAAGACGATGTCATGCGCGCCCGCGTCGGCCACCTGCTTCGCGATGCCCAGCAGGTAATCGTTCCAGCCCTGCGTCGGTGTCACGTAACCGGTTTTCGGATCGACATGGCGGAATTTAGTTCCGTCTTTGCGCATCTGCACCACTTCCGGATGCGGAATGCCGCTCTCCGTGCCCAATTCATAGATTCCTTCCCAATCGTGGCTGATCGAGATCATCGCGTCGACGCGATAGCCTTTGTTTTTCCACGAATGGATCAAAGCAGTCAAGCCTTCAGATTTGGTCGCGTATACCATGACCGCGTCCGACTTCACATCGTACTTCTCGGAATAACCCAACTCGGTTTGGAACGTCGTGCGGATAATTGGCGCTGTTTGTTCGGAGTCGACTTCCCCGCTCCCGGTTTGTGCAGCTGCCGGAGCAGCTATCGAAACCAATAACGCCGCTGCCAGCAGGAATGAAAGCCATTTTTTCATTTTTGGTGATCCTCCTCTATTGTGAAACTGCGGCATCAGGGGGATACCTGCCGACGGTTATCACTGGTCGAAGTCTCCACATACAGATCGTCCGCTCGGTATGTCAGGCCACCATTCCTTGGAATAATCTCGTACCGTAATAGAACGGTTTTAGATTTCAGCGCAATGGACTGGTCGAAGGACGCCCAACTGGTTGATGCAGCTATAGAATACTTGTCTGTTCGCAGCATTTTATGATCGGCATTCATTTGCCGTACGAGAATGTCCAGCGCACCGTCTTTCTCTTCGGACAAGAACTTTCCACCAAACCGAACGATCCCCTCAGCATTTGTCGGAATCTCTATCTCCTGATAGACAGCGCTCGATTTTCCGCACCCTTCTTTACAACTGATCGCCATATAAGGCGTACCGTCCGGCGAGTTGTTCGGCAGCCGAAGCGCTTCGATCTTCACGCCCTCTCCATCTGTCTTCCAACCTTCGGTGTCTGCCCGCCATAGATTCCCATTCGTCAATAGATTGTAAGACTTCTCAAGGCGATACCAATAAAACCCATCATATTCCGGATCATTCGAATTTCGGCCATAGGCCATATAAGTGAAGCCGTTGGTCGGGTCTTGGAATAATCTTGCGTACTGTACATTGCAAGGGGGACTACCGCGTTCCTCTTCTTTGGCTTTGCTGGAATAGATAATCGGATTGCCGCCCGGGTACTGCTCCCAAGCCGTGTTCGTAAGCGACTTACTACGGAACAGTCCGATATCCCAATTCTGGTTATAAAGGCATGAAAGGTTGATGTCGGACGCTTCTACGAGATTGTAGTAGTAGTCTCCTTCTTCGATCATGCTGCCCGCGCCGACCCCGATCGATCCGAATTGATCCCATTGCTCACGCCATGTAGCGGAATCTTGCAGATCCTGAATCGCATCGCTCGGTACGCCTTGGGAAGGATCACCGGCAATCCATGTTTGGAAATCGGCTGTTTTGGCGATGCCTCGGAATCCATGCGCCCGGTCGAAGCCGTGGAAGCCTACCCAGTAGTAAGTGCCGTCATATTTGAAAATATCGAAGGTACCTTCGTCATACACTTGGCGAGGTCCGAAGCTGAGACTTGAGCAATCGTCGTCAAAGTCGTCGCAGATCGCATTCCATAGCTGACCCGACACGATGACGGGATTGCCGCCCGGAGGCTCGATCGTGAACGGCCCCATCGGATCGTCTCCCTCTCTGGACAGCACACATCCATTCCAGGTAGAGGAACTTGAGTTGTCCAGGCATTGGAACAAGTAAACCCATTTGTTCTCCTTCTCGTTATACCAAACTCCGCCATCCGTTGCCGCGCACGAATAGGCCGTGCCCAACTTATGCGGGACAATGACGACGGGATCAGACCAAGTAACTCCTTTATCGGTGGATTTCCGAACCTGCGTTTCCAGAACGTCTCCTGTCCCGCATTGTATACTTGGATCTTTTACAGCTTTGCGATTGAACAAATACCAGGTACCATCTTTCATGACTCTCACACTGGCGCCGGCATAATAACCTCTCACACCTGTGCTAGCATTCGTATCTTTGCGGAAGAAACTCCACTCGGCCCTTCCATTCCAATAGTCGTCCATGGAAGCTGGAATCCCGGAACCAGAGGAGCTGCCTTGCGGCAGCGGATCCGGCGTCGGCGCAGCGCCCCGTATCAGGAACAAAAACGCCGCCAAGATCAACAATGCCATCAGAATCATCGAAAATACGATCGGAACAGGACGCTTATACCACTTCATGCAGGAATTCTCCAAAACCGCGCCTCCTTACGAATGAGACCATTTGACCTTCAAAGTCATGATCTGCTTGGCACGGAGCGACAGCCGAATCTTCGAGGAACCCGGGACAAAACCTTCCAATTCGCCGACATCCTGTTCGTCGAGGTTGACTTCGCTCAACGCCTGTACTCTGCTGCCAAAAGAAAGATCGCCTTCAACGATTCCGTCGGTCGGGTTCCACACACGCACGATATAAGCGTCCGCTTCATCTTCCGCTCGCTTCAGAGCGCTCAGCGCCAAACCCGGCGCACTGATGTGGAGGTAGGAATGCGCTTTAGGCAATGTCCTTTCCCGACGCTGCGGATTTCCGTATCGAACTTTGTCCCGATTCGTATGAGCCGTCCGCAGCCCAACCGCGAATCGTTTCTGTTCTTCTACCAAGTCGGCTGCGTCGGACTCGGCTCCAAACGGGCGGAACGCGAATTCGAACGTTAGTTCCTTCAGCAGTTGGCCGCCATCCCCGCCATCCGTCAGCACTTCATTTCTCGTGCCGCGGAATAACGTCATCGCGATCGTCTTCGCTTCGTCGTCTCGCGCCGACACTTCGTACATGCCTTTGGCGAACACGGCGAGCCCGCCGCCATCGTCTTTCGCCAGTACGAGCCCATTATGAGGCATGTCGTGACGGGCGAACTCGAGATGGCGAGGATAGTCAGGCGCTTTAAAGGGACGCTCCACCAGATCGAAAGGCGTGCTTGTGAAGTAGGAATCAGATTGCAAATGAGTCGGGACAAGCATTTTCATCCGATGATTACGCGCCGTGTTGTCAATAACGGTGCGGCACCGCAGCATCGGGTCATCACGACGCAGTTCTACGTACGTTTTCATCCGTACTTCGGCGGTCGAGTCGGTTCGCCTGCTTTCGTCAGGTACGACGCCGACAGGCACGTGAAACACGCGTTCGATGCATAACAAAGCAGCGAGCGGGCCATCTGTCAGGGCGACAACGCTTCTGACTTCCCCGCATGACCAATAGGTCTGGTTGACGAGCGGAGCCACGTGATTCCACCCTTCGCCGACATCCCCCTCGTCTTCGAAGATCAGCAATCCCCCATAGGTGCGGCCGCTTGCAAGATCGGTAACATCCATCGTCCCGTCCCGCTGCACCAGAACGCGGAGCTTGCCGTTCTCCCATATGCCCGATCCCCGATTCATCGTCCCGAGAAGCCGATTCGGCTGCACGGGATCGGCTGAATATTGTCCGAAAGGCGGCATCGGAATACGCTCCTTCGCCATCGAATAGGCCGCATAGCCGTATGCGGGAATGTGCGCCCGGAAGGCTATTCGCAGCCTGTCGACTTGCTCTGCCCCCGGAATATCCCGGTATTTCCGGAAACGGCGCACGCTGTTCTGGCGGATCGACACGAGCTGATAGGGAACTTCGCGATTGTCGCAATCGAATAGCCGCATATGAGCGCCGCCGAACACCGCTTGCGAGATGCCGCCATTCGCGTCGCGCGGCATTTCGACGTCTACGATCACGATCTCGTCAACAGGCAACGGCGACGGATTGAATACGGCAAACAATTCCGATCCTTGCAATTCCGTTGCATCGATATGTTGGACCAAATATTGAAGCTGTTCATCCAGCATATGCTCGGCGATCAAGCGGCTCTGGTCGAATCTGTACTGCATGTCGCTATGTACCTGATCGATGGAGCAGCCGCAAATCGAATCGTGCGGATGGTTCTGCAACAGAAACTCCCAGGCCCGCTGCAAGAATGAATAAGGGTACGCGCGGCCTTCCAGCGCGGCGAAGACGGCCCACGGCTCCACCCAGCGTTCCAGCAACAGTTCAACCCGCTGATTCATCTGTTTCAAGTGAATGCGCGAAGACAGCACGTTCGAGAGCAACCAGTTGTTGACGCCGTTATACCCCGGGCTTCGCTGCTCCCCGCGATATACGCGCAAGTCGCCGATTCGGCTGCGTAATTCGCTTAAATAGGTCTCGAGCGTGCTGTGTTCGAACTTGACCCCTCGTAACGAAGGCGCCTCGTTAAGCGTCTTCAGGATCCAGGGAAGTTGAGGCTCTACCTCAATATGATCGACGCCATCCAAACCGAGCAACAGACGGGTCGTCGCGCGTTTCTCTTTGTAATCGAGCATTTCGCTCGCACGGCGAACCAGCTCTTCCTCTTCATAGACGAAATCTCTTTCCGCAAACGGCCAGCGGATAAAGAAGTAGAAATCCCCGTACGAGCGATCCTCGTCGAGCTTCAGGCCGAGAACGCGGCTTCCGTCAGCACCTTCCCACCAAATCTCGGAAGGGTCGGCGTCGCCGTGGAAACCTCGGAACAAAACGGCGTTGTCGATTCCGAATCCTCGCAAAATTTGCGGGAATTGGCTGTTATGCCCGAAAATATCGGGAATGTACCCGGATTTGACTGGTTCCACTCCCAGCGCTCTGGCGCTGCGGAATCCTTTTAGCAGATTGCGGATCAAGGACTCGCCGCTGACTAGAAATTCATCCGGCATGACGTACCACGGACCGACCCCGATTCGGCCATCGCGGATCAACTTCAGCAGACGCTCCCGATTCTCTCCGCGAATTTCCAGATAATCATCCAGGACAATCGTCTGCCCGTCCATCAGGAAGTAGCGATAATTCGGCTCCCTTTCCATTAAATCCAGCAGTTCGTCGATCAAGTAGACAAGCCGAATCCGAAATCCCTGAAAATCCTCGTACCATTCCCGGTCCCAGTGAGTATGCGAGACAACATGTACGGTATCGAATGTTCGCTGAGCAGACATAGTTCCCATCCTTTCCTTTAGCAGAAAGTGCTCCTCTCTTCGGGTAATTCAAAGATACGGAGCACTTATCTCATTTTTATTTCACCATAGCTTCGACCTTCGTTTGAGCGTCGTCCCAAATCTTCTTAATATCTTCGTTCGTCATAAGCGTTCTGACCATCGCATCGCCATAAACTTGCCAAACCTTGGTGTTTTCTTTCGAGAATGTCGGCAATCCTCTCACATTGCCCTGCAATGCTTCATAGAACTGATAAAGTTCCGGATGCTCCGTCTTGAATTTCCCTTCGGCGATTTTTTTGGTAACGGGAGCACGAACACCCGTATCCGCGATCATCTGTTGAACGCCGTCGCTCAGCATCGCTTCAATGAACTTGAACCCGCCTTCTTTGTTCTTGGCATAGACGGGCACCGATGCGAATGCGGCCCCGATCGTAATATTCGCCGCTTTGCCGCCATCCGGCAACGGCAGCGGCCCCATGCCGCACTCGAGCTTGTTCGTTGCGCACATTGAAATCATCCACGGACCTTCCGCCCAAATACCTACCTGATTTTTATTGACCGGATCCCAGTAAGCCGCTTCGCTCCCGTTCGCCATTGCTCCTTTCGGAGCGTATTGGTTCAGATCGCGCAAGAATTGGAATGCCGCCATATTTTTCTCATCGTTGAAGATCGGTTCGTTGTTTTCGTTTACGAAACCCCCGCCGTTCATAAGCGGATAAATACCGGCGCGGAGATAACCTCCGTTGTTCGGACCGGAATAGACGATGGAACCGTAAAATTTCCCTTTGCCCGCTTCGTTGATCTTTTTCGACATTTCAAGCCATTCCGACCAGGTGGCAGGTCCTTTGTCCGGATCAAGCCCCGATTTGCGGAACAGATCCTTGTTCCAGAACAAGACGGATACGCCCGGCTGGAACGCTACTCCATATATTTTCCCTTGGTACTCCATAGGCTTCCAGGCGCCTTCGACGACGTTCTCCCGAACAAATTGATCAAGCCAGTCCGGGAAAGGTTCAAGCAAGCCTTGAGCCGCAAAACCGGGAGATTGCGTTTCGCCTGTAATGATGTCAGGTGTCTGTTTGGCCACCAAAGCCGCCGTTTGCTTCTGAACGAGCGGTTCGGACCAACCCCAATCCTCCTGTTTCAGCTCGTACCCCAGATCCGCCATAACCTTGTTCGCAGCTTTGGCGATGGCAAGACGCTGCTTGCCAGCCTCGTCGACGGAATTGGCATCCTCCTTGATTTTCTTCTCGAGATCCTGAATGAGATCCGCGACCTCCCCCGATCCCGCTACATTGTCGGCAGCGTTTGCATTAATCACGACTGTTTTGTTTGCCGGTGCGGAAGAGCTGTCTCCGCTTTCAGTAGCACTTGCGGCACTGCTGCTGCTCGGATCAGTAGACGCGGATTGCTCCGCCTTGCCGTCGTTCGACTTGCCGCTTCCGCATGCCGTCACCGCAAACACCAACAGAGCCGCGATCAAAACAGTTACACACCTTTTCAGTACCATGAACCAAATCCCTCCCCATCTAATTTGACTTACACATTTATTATATCGACATGTTGTTATATGTCAACATGTCGATAAAGTCCTTTTTAGCCTTTCAGACCAGCATTAGCCAGCCCCTGTACAAAGAAGCGCTGGAAGAAAAAGAAGATCAGCAGCATCGGGAACGTGATCCCCAGACCGAGCGTAATCATAAGCGGATAATCAGGTACCCCCGCACTCGTCGCAATCGAAGATATCCGGGTAATCGCAGCCGGTAACGTTTGCAACTTATCGCTCGACGTGAAGAAGAATGGCGTCCCCCAGTCATTCCACGTCGCTTGCGCCGTCGTGATCGCAATGAACGCCAAAATAGGCAACTGGAGCGGGAGAAGAATCTGGAAAATGAGGCGGAATGTACTGGCTCCATCTATTTTGGCCGCTTCATCAAGCTCGATCGGCACCTTCTCCATGGACTGCTTCACAAGGAACGCGCCCATGATGTTGAGCGCCGGCCCGCCAATCATATATACCCACCACGAATCGAGAATCCCTTTGCCTCCCATAAAGATGTTATTGCCTCCCGCATACGGCCAGCGGGCGTACTCGATATAGGTGGGAATGAGGGCGACAACGCCTGGAATCATAGCCGTCGCTAGCATAAACAGGAACAATCCATCTTTTCCTCTGAATCGTAAACGCGCGAAGACGAAGCCTCCCAAGAATGCGGTCAGCGAAGCAAACACGACACTGTAGAGCGTTCGAAACAAAGAATTGAAGAAATAGATTTGCACCAAATGATCCTTCGCCGCGCCGACAATGATCCGGAAATTGGCAAACGTTGGCTTGATCGCGATCGGGAACGGACCAAGCACTGTCGCCGCATATTCTTGTTTCGTAAACGTGCTGGCCAGAACCATAAAAATGAGTGGATAGATCATCACAAGGCCGCCGACTAGCAAAATGATATGACCAAATAGGTTGATCGGCTTTACCTTCATTGCCGTTTCCTTCTCCCCCTTCTAGGGTCACTCTTCTCGTTGTCTGACGCAAACATCCGGAAATAAAACACCGTAAATATGAACACAACGGCAAACAAGACGACGGAAGATGCACCTGCCATTCCCATATTGAAATCGAAGAAGCCGTCGCGCAAGATGCGGAAAACGAGCACTTCCGTCTGTCCGTAAGGTCCTCCGAGCGTAATGAACATGACTTGTTCGTAAATTTGCACAGCCCCGATCAACCCCGTAATGATCGCATAGGTGGCGATCGGCTTAATACCGGGCAAGGTCACGTTCCAGAACTTCTGCAGACGGTTGGCGCCGTCGATTTCAGCCGCTTCGTACAAAATCGGATCGACCGCCTGCAAGCCGGCCAGCCAAAGCAAGGCCATCCCGCCAACCCCTTTCCAAAGCGAGTAGACGACGATCCAGAAGACGCCCCACCCGACCGAATATTGCCAAAGGATCGGTTCATAACCTAACCGTTTGATGAGGTTGTCTATGACGCCATTATTGATGTCCAGAAAAATATTGAAAATTTGCGTTGTCGCCACCACTGATGTGACGACCGGCACATACCACATCGTCCGGTATATCGCTTTTCCAAACAACGACAGGTTCATCAGCAGCGCAATCAAAAATCCGATGAGCATGTTCAGCCCTGTCACAAGCAAGCCGATCCAGATCGATCGCCATAGCGCCATGTAATATTGCGGATCCCGAAAGAAATGAATATAGTTGTCAAACCAGACGAATTTCGGAGACGCAGTAATCTCGCCCCATTTGAAGAAGCCTAGCAAAAAACCGAATGCAGTCGGAAATCCGCTTACGACCATCCACCAGAAGAGCATCGGCCCCAAGATAATGGCAGCGATGATCACATCGCGATGATTATTGTAAAATTTTCTCCAGCCAGTCGGCCCGTCGAAGGTTCGGGACGCCGCCGCATTGCCCGATACATCCCATTCGTTTGCCATACCCTACCTCCAGATCGCTAATGTAAACGCGTTCACGAAAAAGCAACATCCCTCGTCGTCTTTTATTTCGCCCCCCGTTCGATCAAGAGTACCAACAAAAACATATGATGACATATAACAACTATAGCATTTATAATGACTTTTGTCTATCTTTCAAATACGGCCACTAAAGCACGAACGGCCATGCTTGTATTTGCACAAGCATGGCCGTCATTATGGGGCCGTTCCTTATTTCGGCGAATCGGCTCGCGTCCTGTCTGCCGCTCAATCAGAGGTGCCGGCGCTTCGTATCGCCAAGGGCGGCCGTTGATTCGCCGGCAACGAGATCCGGTTCTATGAACATTTTCACGAACTCGGCAGGCTGCCCCCTAGCTTGTTTGTTCAACAAATCAAGAAGAGCGCCGGCAGCCCGCTTGCCGACTTCGTATTCGCGTTGATCGATATACGTAAAAAACGCGAATTCCCGGCTCGGCATCGGATTATCGAAGGTGACGAGCGAGAAATCACGCGGCACTTCCAAGTTTAGCTGACGAGCGATCCTAATCATGTGCAGCGCAAGCTTGCCGTTGATGGTAATATAGGCGGTAGCCATGCCATTGCGAATATACCGGCACAGGGGATGTTCCAAGTCCAATTCCGGTTCATCGTAAACGACGTAGAAATCCGTCAGCATCAGAGCCGGATTGATCAACTCGCCCCGTTCCTTCAGTTCCTTCATATAACCTTGGATACGCTGTTCCACCGATGTAAGCGACAAAGGGCTGTCAGAACAAATAGCAATATCGCGATGTCCCAGGTCATACAGATGGGAAACCGCCTTCTGCGCCCCGGCAACGCCGTCGGATCCGATATAATGGGTTTCGACGCCCATCAAGTATCGGTCGATAATGACAAGAGGGAACCGCTGCAACTTCAATCGGAGCACTTCTTCGCTATAGGACCCGGTATCGGCGGGGAAGATAATCAACCCTTCGGCCCCTTTTCGGAGCATATCGCGAATCGCGTCAGCCTCCCGCTCGGGAGAATTGTAAGACTGCATCATCACCAGCCGGCGATCGCCGTCAGCCATTATGGCATCTGTAATTCCCTTAAACAAACGGATCGAAAAGTAATCCTCCATACTCAGCATAATCACGCCGATAAACCCGCCGTTCCCGACGTTATGCATTGGCACCGCTATATCCGCAGGCTCATCCGTATTCTCCTGCTCGTCCGGGCGCTTGTCCAGCACATAACTGCCTTTACCCTGTATGCGGCTGATCCACCCTTCCTTGCTCAAATTCGCCAGCGCGGTGGAGATAGTGATCCGGCTGACGTCGAACTGTTCCATCAATTCTTTCTCTGTTGGAATTTTGTCGCCTGGCTTCCAGACGTTCTGTTTTATTTGCTTCAATATATACTGATGAACTTGCTTGTAAATCGGCTGATTCTCTTCCATACGCGCTTCCTCTCTTCAGCGTAAATGACTGTTATCCTAAATGTTATTATATCCTATATGTCATTAAATACGCAAAAACAAAAATTCCACATGGCATATCGCTGTATTTGGCCTAATTATATAAATGATTGTCTTTTTTGCCGATGTTCCCGATACGCCGTTTGCGCTACTATCCTAAGTAAACCCACTACAAACAGGAGCGTGAGACATGGCTAACGTTCATCTAATCGGTAACGCGCATCTCGACCCCGTCTGGCTCTGGCAATGGCAAGAAGGCTATGCGGAAATCAAAGCAACCTTCCGCTCGGCGCTGGACCGTCTGCGGGATTTTCCCGATTTCGTATTTACTTGCGCTTGTGCGGCTTATTACAAGTGGATTGAAGAGAACGAACCGGCAATGTTCGCAGAAATTCAAGAACGGGTACAGGAAGGCCGATGGGTGATCGTCGGCGGATGGTGGATTCAGCCGGACTGCAACCTTCCCTCCGGTAGCGCTCTCGCGATCATCACGGCCATCTCGGCGCGTGTGATGTCCGCATCCGGACGGAACGAGCCGTCCGGGTAACCGCTTATAATGCCAGCCTGCACCGCTTGCGCGACCGCTTTCTTCGCCCAGGCTCCGATTTTCGATGTATCCGTTAAAGTCAGCGCCGTCCCTTCCGTTTGCGGTTTCAGCATATACATCAGCATGACCGCAAACTCCGCACGCGACACCCTGTCATTCGGTTTAAACGTGCCATCTGGATAGCCGGTAACGATGCTTGAATTGCTCATCTGGAATATGCCGAATAAGCCGTGAAATGAATTCTTCTACGGTCACTTGCTCCTCTTTATCCGTATCATCCGTTTTGTCGTGGTAACGAAATACGACTTGTTCCCCATCGTATGAAACAATTCGCTTTACCGCTATCGCTGGTCTGCGTATATATCTGCCAATATACCCAAGCTGCGCCTTCACGTTCCCGCTTTGTTTCGGGGCATGTACATAGAAGCCTTCCTCATTTTCTGAGTAGGCTTTTTGCAGTAAGGGCTGCACCCGTCTCTTTTCTTCTTTCGCAAGTGTTCGCCGGATTAGCTTCAATACCACGGTCTGCCATACTTTTCTTAGCTTTGCGAACGGAATGTAGTCGTATGTCTTCCATTCCCCGTTTGCCGTCATGCCGCCCATCGTGACCAGCATATGTACATGGGGATTAAAGTTTAATTTCGAACCAAATGTATGTAAGCCGGCTATGATCCCAGGCGTCACTATATGCTTCTTCTCGAAATGCTCTTGTACTACACTTACCGCTTCATCCATGAATTCCTTCAACATCTCACGATGCTTTAAGAAAATCTCACGTAGGCCTTCATCAATTGTGAAAATCATATGACGATGGTTGACCTGGAACACATCTTCCGCCATCATCCGGCTCCACTCTTCCGTCTCCCCACATGAACAGGTTGTGCAAAATCGCCCCTTGCACCGGTAAGGAACCTTCCGAATATCATGACAGCCTTCACATACCTGCTTGAATCCATTCTGAGGATTCCCACAACCTAAAAACTTCGCAACTTCTTTTACTACCGCTGGCCGGATTCGATCTTTTCGTTTTTCGTAAAAACGATCCCAATTCTCCAAAAAGATTCGTCGCAGTACATTGTTCTCCATATCTTCACTCTAACCGATTTTCTGAAATAGGGTAGCCCCTGACACCCAGATTTTTATACTTTCTGATATGTTAAAGAAAAACCGCCAGGTGCGTTAGCTCCTGACGGCTCGACTAACCTCTTGAGTTAATTGATTTACGATATGATTTCTGCAATATCGCAGCGCTCCAATTCGTCGAATTCGATGCCGGGCAGCCGCTCGTCCGGTCCGATCATCACGCCTGAGGGCAATCGCTTATACCCGCTGACTGTGCCGGCCTACTAGCTGAACCGGATGCGGAACGATTTGATTTCATAGGGTTTGATATCCGTCTCGAACGTCTGGCCCGAATGGCCGACTTTGGCCGCTTCCCGCTCCATCAGATTCACTTCCTCGACGGATTGAAGCGCCAGATGGGCATCGAATCGGA
>NZ_JACJVP010000047.1 GCF_014212125.1 Cohnella nanjingensis | reverse complement strand
TTGCTCCTGCCCCCGGTGCCGGCGGCGCGGGCAATGGCGCAGTCGCGGCACCGGGGGCAGGAGCAACGCCGGGCGCAGGCGCGGCCGCGGGCATCCCGACCGTGAAGCTGAGCGAGCTCGCGAATGTGGAGCTGGTCGGCCAAGCCGAGTCGATCTCGCGCACGAACGGCAAGGAGTCGATCGGCATCCAGATCGTGAAGTCCAACGATGCCAACACGGTCGATGTCGTCAACGCCGTGAAGGACGAAGCGGACAAGCTCAAAGAAAAGCACAAGGATCTGAACATGACGGTCCTGCTCGACCAAGGCAAGCCGATCGAGAAGTCCGTCGAGACGATGCTGAGCAAAGCGCTGTTCGGCGCGCTGTTCGCGGTCATCATCATCCTGCTGTTCCTGCGGAATCTGCGGACGACGCTCATCTCGATCCTATCGATCCCGCTGTCCCTCATCATCGGCGTGCTGCTGCTACAGCAGTTCGACATCACCCTGAACATCATGACGCTCGGCGCCATGACCGTCGCGATCGGGCGCGTCGTCGACGACTCGATCGTCGTCATCGAGAATATCTACCGGCGCATGTCGCTGTCCGGCGAGAAGCTGAAGGGCAAGGAGCTCGTCCAGGAAGCGACCCGCGAGATGTTCATGCCGATCATGTCGTCCACGCTCGTCACGATCGCGGTCTTCCTGCCGCTGGGCACGGTCAGCGGCATGGTCGGACAGCTCTTCCTGCCGTTCGCGCTGACGATCGTGTTCTCGCTGCTCGCCTCGCTGCTCGTGGCGATCACGCTCGTCCCGATGCTGGCGCACACGCTGTTCCGCAACGGCGTGAAGCCCGGCAAAGCGAAGGCCCACGACGACAATCCGGGCCGTCTCGGCACCGCCTACCGTCGCTTGCTCTCTTCCGCGCTGCGGCACAAGGTCATCACCGTGCTCATCGCGGTGGCGCTGCTCGTCGCGAGCCTCTTCCTCATCCCGGTCATCGGCGCGAGCTTCCTGCCGGCCCAGGAGGAGAAGTACACGATGATCACCTACTCGCCGGAACCGGGCGCGCTGCTCTCGGACGTGGAGCAACGCGCGCTCAAAGCCGAGGAGTACCTGCTGAAGCAGCCGGACATCACGAACCTGCAATATTCGGTCGGGGGCAGCAATCCGATGTCTCCGGGACCGTCCAAGTCCGGCCTGTTCTATCTGCAATTCAAGGACGACACCAAGGACTTCGCGGACAAGAAGACCGCGATCGTCGACGGACTCAAGTCGGTGGTTAAGGAAGGCGAATGGGGAGAGATGGACTTCTCAGGCGGCGTCGGCGGCAGCAAGTTCAGCCTGAGCGTCTACGGCGATTCCTTGAACGAGATCCAGCCGATCGTCGATCAAATCGCAGATCTGATGAAGCAGGACGCTTCGTTCGCGAAGGTCGACACCAGCCTTTCCAAGACCTACGATCAATACACGCTGGTCGCCGATCAGGCGAAGATGAGCCAATACGGCCTGACGGCCGGACAGCTCGCCATGAAGCTGATGCCGGCCCGCCAATCGACGGCATTGACTACGATCGAGCAGGACGGCAAGAAATACAACGTATACGTCACCGTGGAAGGCACCGAGTACGGCAGCATCGCGGATATCGAGAACGCGGAGCTGCAATCGCCGCTGGGCGTCAAAGTTCCGATCAAGGACGTAGCCAAGGTCGAAGAAGGCAAAGCGCCGAACTCGATCGCCCGCGAGAACGGCCGGATGGTCGTCACCGTGAGCGGGGACATCACCTCGTCGAACGTAGCGAAGGCGTCCTCCGATCTGCAAGCCAAGGTCGATAAGCTGCAGAAACCTGCGACCGTCGAAGTGAAATACGGCGGCGTCACGGAGCAGATCAACGAAACGTTCACACAGCTGGGACTGGCGATAGTCGCGGCGATCGCGATCGTCTACCTCGTGCTCGTCCTGACGTTCGGCGGCGGTCTCGCGCCGTTCGCGATCATGTTCTCGCTGCCGTTCACCATCATCGGCGGCCTGGTGGCCCTGTGGCTCACCGGAGAGACGCTGAGCGTCTCGGCGCTGATGGGCGCGCTCATGCTGATCGGGATCGTCGTCACGAACGCGATCGTCCTCATCGACCGCGTCATTCACAAGGAGAAGGAAGGCCTGTCGACCCGCGAGGCGATTCTCGAAGCGGCCGGCACGCGTCTTCGCCCGATCCTGATGACGGCGCTCGCGACGATTGGCGCGCTCCTGCCGCTTGCCTTCGGCTTCGAGAGCGCGGGCATCATCTCCAAGGGCCTGGGCGTCACCGTTATCGGCGGCCTGGTCAGCTCGACCTTGCTGACGCTGGTCATCGTGCCGATCGCGTATGAAGTGCTGATGAAGCTTCGCCGCAAGCCCAAAGCCGAATAAAGCCGGCAATCGGGGAGAGGAGAGTTGGACGGCGTTGAGCGACAAGAAGGTTCAGATCATCGAAGCGGCCATGCGCTGCTTCTCCCGCAAAGGATTCCACGCGACTTCGATCCAGGAGATCGTCGATGAGCTCGGCATGGCGAAGGGATCCATCTACTTCTACTTCAAGTCGAAGGAAGAGCTGCTCCAGTCGGTGTTCTGGCATTACGCCGAACGGATGATGTCCGGCATGTCGGTACTGCCGGAGGAGCGGCATCTGCCCCCGCGGGATCAGTTCAGACTGCAGCTCAAGCGCCGTCTCGCTTTTTTCCGGGACAACCGGGAGCTCCTCCTCATGCTGGTGCGCGAGCCGCATCCGGCGACGAACCAGCAGGAGACGTTCAAGCTTATGCTCGGGATTCGCGCGCGGACGCTGAAATGGAAACAGCAGCACATCGAGGCGATCTACGGCCCGAGCGCCCGGCCTTATGCATGGGAGGGCGCGGCGCTGCTGGGCGGCATGTTCCAAGAGCTCATGCATACGTACATGCTGGGGCAGCCGCCGTTCGACGGAGACCGGATGATCGACTACCTGCTGCTGCGGCTCGACGATATCATGGATGGCCTGATCGGCCGCGGCGGAGCGCCGCTCATCGACCCGGAGGTAGCGGAGATCGCGATCGACGATTCCCCGACGACGGGTGCGGAGCAGGAGATTCGCCGGCTGATCCGCGAGCTGCTTCGGCTGGCTGAACAGTCGGACGAACGGGAGATCGGCGCGGAACGGCGGTCGGATATGGTCGGCGTCGCTTCCCGGCTGGAAGACGAGCTGACGAAGCCGATCCCGGACCGCTTCATCGTCCGCGGCATGCTGGCCTACATGAAGGAGCTGGCGATACCCGCATGGCGGGAGCCCCTCGAAGCGTTGGTCAAGAAGATGCACCCGCAATAAAAAAGAACAGGCTGTCTCTGCCGCGGACCGAATGCCGCGGAGGGACAGCCTGTATTTGTTGGCGGCGCTCGCGCGTAAACGGATGTGCCGCCTGTTACAATATAGACAACGAAAGGATAGGGAGGTTCGCATGATCCTGCACAAGAGCGAGACGCTCTTCCGCCAAGGCGAATCGGGTTCGTTGTACCGCCTAAGGAGCGGTCTGCTGAAGATCGTCCGCCTGCACGGCGACGGCAATCAAGTCCTGGTGAACGTTATCGTACCGGGGGAGATTATTCCCCATCACTCATTGATTAGTCCCAATCCTTACTACGGGACGGCCATCGCGCTGACCACCTGCGAAGTCGACATGCTGTCGGCTCCCGATTGGTACGGGGAGCTGGAATCCAACCCTCAGCGCTGCCGGGAGATCGCCCTGCTCCTGCAGGACAAGCTGCGGATGATGCAGCAGCGGTTGGACCAGCTTACCGAAGTCGCTCCGGCGGAGAAGCTGCGGAAGCTTCGGGCTTGGTTTCGTTCGTATTATGCCTCGGCCGACCTAATCGAGCTGCTGACGCAGGACGAGATCGGTCAATTCATCGGCCTTCGCCGGGAGACGGTGAATCGTCTCTTGAAGGCTCACTCCGCATCTGAGAGCCGAGCGGCCGGGCCGAAGAACTCGTAGTGCATGTCGGCAGCCGGGATCTCCCACTTGCGCAGAAGGCGGGATACCGTCCGCATGAAAGGCAAGGGACCGCAATAGTAATAGCTTGCATTCCGGTCTGGCACGATCGATTGTAGCCAGGAGAGGTCGATATAACCTTCTGCGTGAAAGGCGTTCGACGCCCGATCCCGGTCCGTTGGATTGCTGTAGCACCAGAAAGCGGCGATGTTCGAATGGTTGCGGACGAGCTCTTCCACCGCTTCCTTCAAGGCATGCGAGTCTCCGTTCCGCGCCGCATGGATGAACGTCACTTGGCGGTGCGGATCGGATTCGGACAAAACGTTCAGCATGCTAGCCAAAGGCGTGATGCCGACTCCGCCGCTCAGCAGGACGACTGGGCGTGCATCTGCGCGATCCAGAGCGAAGTCTCCCGCGGGCGCAGAGATCCATACGACGGATCCTTCCTCGATCTGTTCGTGCAAGTAATTCGATACGAGGCCTGCGGGCCGGCCCGGAGCCGAATCCTCCCGCTTCACGGAGATGCGGTAGTACGCTTTGCCGGGGGCGTCGGACAGGCTGTATTGTCGGATATGCGTATGCGCCTCTCCTGGAATCTCCGCCTTCAAGCTGAGGTACTGCCCCGGTTCGAAACGGGGGAGGTCGCCCCCGTCCCGAGGGGCGAGGTAGAACGAGGCGATGACGTCGCTCTCCCGGACTTTCCTGGCCACGGCGAAGGCGCGATAACCCTGCCAGCCGCCATGCCGCTCCTTGGCTGCCCCGTACATCTCAGACTCGACGCCGATAAACGTATCTGCGATAACGCCATAGGCTTCCGTCCACGCTTGGAGAATTTCGTCCGTCGCCGCCTCGCCGAGTACGTCCTTGATCGCGGCAATGAGGTTCTGTCCGACGAGGGGATAATGCTCCGGCAGGACGCCGAGACTGCGATGCTTGTGGGCAACGGATCGGACGACGGGGAGGATCGTATCGAGCCGGTCGATATGCTTGGCCGCTTCGTACACGGCGTTGGCGAGCGCGGCTTGCTGACTGCCCTGCTCCTGATTCGCTTGATTGAACAGATTCAGCAGATCGGGATGCCGTTCGAACAACCTCTCGTAGAAACGCTTCGTAATGGACGTTCCGTGGATCTGCAGGACCGGCACCGTAGATTGAATGATTCGGATCGAACTCTCGCTGAGCACGCTAATTCCTCGCTTTCTCTACTTGGCTGCCCCAAGTATAAGCCAGGCTGCTCATCCGCTCCTGTGATTGCGATCACACCGAATTCCAACAATCTGTGACCGATCCTCACGGCGTCCCGCCTTCGAATGTCCGCTCGACGGGAGGCGAGGCAAGCCTTTATACTCAATTCATGGCGCCCTGAACGGCGCGCAGCTCGTTCAAATCCTGGTACATGCCGGTCTGCTGCGCCTCCTTGGCCTTCAGGCACAGAAGCGCGCTCACGAGGCCGTCTTCCAGCGTGCTGATCGACGGACCGCGGCCGCGCATGACGTCGACGAAGTTCGCGGCCAAGCCGAGATCCCCGCCGAAGTGGCCTTCTCCCGAATCGAACCGGTAACGGTCCACCCGCGGTTTGTGGTGGTGATGGACGGTCACTTCCCCGGTGACGAAGTCGAACGAGACCGTGCCCTTGTAGCCGAGGAAGGTCGCGCCGCGGGCGGCGGCGCCTCTGCGGGCGAAGAAGTTCTGCGAGTAGGAGACGTGCATGCCGCCCTCGTAGCGGATGAGCGCGCTGCCGGAATCTTCGTTGCCGGTGTCCTCGGCGAAGCAGCAGTAGGCCCAATCGTCGGCGTTCGGGGTCCCGACGGTACTCTCCGCGCAGGTGCGGTTCTCTTCGCAGTCGGCGCAGCGGAGGCCGGCCGGCTTGTTGCCCTTGAAAACCTGTTTGGACGCCATCGCGCACACCGAGACGGGCCGGCGGCCGAGGACGTAGTTGATATAGTCGAAGTCGTGCGTCGCCTTCTGCAGGAATAGGCCGCCGGTCTCGGACTCGTCGCGGTACCAGCTGTGATAATAGACGCCGCCGTAGGGAACGTTGTTAACGGCCTGGACGTGCTCGACCGTCCCGATCGCGCCCGAGTCGACGATCTCTTTCACCATCTGCACGATGGCCGTCAGCCGAAGCGGATGGGAGACGACGACCGGCGTGTCGTACGTCCGGGAGGCCTCGTCGAGCCGCGCCCAATCCGCCAAAGTCGTGGCGACGGGCTTCTCCATGTAGAGCGGGATGCCGGTGGGCAGCGCCTGGAGCGCGTAAGGCGTGTGCAGCGAGCAGCGGGTGCCGATCAGCAGGCCGTCGGGCGCTGCCCCGTCTAGGAGCGCTGCGAGCGAATCGTAGCGCGGGACGGGCGCGCCTCTGTCGGACGCTTCGGGAGCGCCGGGATCCACGATGCCCGCGATCCGGCAGTCCGGGTCGTGCCGCAGAATCTCGCCGACGACGGTCTGCATGCGCAAGCCATAACCGATAATGCCTAATTTCATCCGAATCAGTCCTCCGTATGATGGGTTCTTGAAATCCATTATAGGAGGATGCGGACGCCGGCTCTTTGACCGAAGAGCCATAATATTGGACGTTTTCGCCGAAGGAGGGAGCGGATATGGACTTTATTCGCACGACGCTGCGGGAGACGCTCTCGATCCGGCAGATCATCACCATGTATTACTTCGAGTTCGCGCGCAACTACGTCTTCCATGGGGAACGGCATGACTTCTGGGAATTGGTGTATGCGGACAAAGGCGAGATCACGGTGGGGGCGGACGAGGAGACGCGCGTGCTGGAATCCGGCAGCGTCATCTTCCACAAGCCCAACGAGTTCCACAGCTTTCACGCCAGCAGCGGAACGGCGCCCAATATCATCGTCGTCACGTTCGATTGCCCGTCCGAGGCGATGCGACGCTTCGAAGGCCGGGTCTGTCGGCTGCGCGACGAGGAGCGGAATCTGCTTTCGGGCGTGATCAAGGAAGGCATGCGGGCGTTCCGCTACCCATTCGAGCACCCGCTGGTTCGCCGGGAAGACGCGCCGGTCGGCGCGGAGCAGCGTCTGGGAATCTATCTGGAGCTGCTGCTGCTGGAACTGCTCGGCCGGATGGACGAGCCGCGGGAGGAAGAGGCGGAGCGGCTGCTCACGCCGGCGCAGGCCAAGGAGAACGCCGAGCTGGTGCGGCACGTGATCGCGTACATGGAGCGTCACATCGGACGCACGCTGACGCTGGAGGAGATCAGCCGCGAGGCGCGCGTGACGAAGACGCGGCTGAAGGAAGCGTTCAAGCGGCAGACGGGGTATGCCGTCATGCACTATTTTATCCGGTTAAGGATCGACCGGGCGAAGACGGCCATCCGCGAGCAGGCCGCCAACTTCTCGGAGATCTCCGAGATGCTCGGGTTCAGCAGCGTCCACGTCTTCTCGCGTACGTTCAAGAAGACGACGGGCATGACGCCGACCGAGTATGCCCGCTCCGTGCAAGCGCGCGTGTAGAGGCGGGGGGAATTAGCGCCTCGGCCGCGCTTAAAGCGGATTTTCCGCCTTAAATGGCTGAAAGTTCGCGCCTCGCCGCGATTAAAGCGGATTTTCCGCCTTATTCGCCGGAAGTGTGTGCCACCACCGCGATTAAAGCGGGTTTTCCGCCTTAATGGCTGAAAGTGTGCGTCTCGGCTGCGAGTAAAGCGGGTTTTCCGCCTTAATGGCTGAAAGTGCGTGTCGCCGCTGTGAGTAAAGCGGATTTTCCGCCTTCATCGCCGGAAGTGTGCGCCTCCACCGCGCTTAAAGTGGATTTTCGCCTTAATCGCCGAAAGTGCGTGTCACCACCGCGATTAAAGCGGGTTTTCCGCCTTCATCGCCGAAAGTGCGTGTCACCGCCGCGATTAAAGCGGGTTTTCCGCCTTAATGGCTGAAAGTGCGTGCTCCCTCAGAGGTCTACAAAAAAAGCATCCAGCCGGAATTTCCGGCTGGATGCTTTTTCGTTACAGGCGCGTCTATAAGAGTCTTCCGCAGGCCGTTCGCGCCCGCGCCCAGCACTAAACCTTCGCGCCCGCGCGCAGCGACAATTCCTCGAGCTCCGCCAGCTCGTCAGCGGCGAGCCGGAACGTCATGGCCCGGACATTCTCCTCGGCATGCTTTGCCTTGGAGGCGCCAGGGATGGCGAAGACCGTGTCGCCCCGGGCGTGGATCAGCCAGTTCAGCGCGGCCTGGGTCGCGGAACCGCCATAGGCGGCGCCGATCCGTTCGAGCGCCTCGATGAGCGGGGCGCTCTGCGCGAGGGCGGCGGGCCCGAGCGAGTTCATCATCCTGCGCAGGCCCTTGACTTGATTCGCGAGCGCGGGCTGCCGGTGGAACTTGCCGCTAAGCAGCCCTTGCTCCAGCGGAGAGTAGGCGATGATCGCGCAGCCGAGCTCCTGCGCCGTCTCCAGGATGCCGTTTTTCTCGATCCGGCGGTCGAGCAGATTGTACTTCACCTGGTTCGAGGCGAGGCGCAAGCCGAACGTGCGCAGAACGCGGTCGGATTCGCGCATTTGCTTGGCGCTGAAGTTGCTGACGCCGACATTCGCGATCATGCCGCGCTCGACGAGCTTGGCCATCTGCCGCATCTCGCTGGCGACCGGGGAGAGGGACCAGGGCTGGTGCACCATATAGAGGTCGATCCGCCGGCCGCCGAGCCGACGCTGCCGCTCTGCGATCGTCTGCGGGATGTTCGCTGCGGTACGCATCGCAGGCCACCATTTTGTCGCGATATGCGAGCCCCGCGCCAAGTCTCCCGCGGCGGTCAACGCTTCGTCGAGCGCCTGCTCGGACTCCCCGCGACCGTAGATTTCGGCCGTGTCGAACCAGTTGATGCCGCCTTCGAGACTGACCCGGACGATCTCCTTGGACGCCTCGTCGTCGATCGCGTTCCAGAAACCCCCGATCATGCCTTGCCCGCGGCTGAATTGCCAGCAGCCGAGCCCGAGCGGCGACAGCATCATTCCCGTCGGCCCGAAAGCCCGCAGGCGCGACCCCGTTTGCGTCATCTTTTCCGCCACCTTCACCCCTCCTTATTTCGCTACGTCCAACGAGCTTGCGGCCTGGCTTCCCTGCCTTCCTGGCCATTAACCATCCGAATCATCAGGTCCGCCTCGAAGACATCTCCCGGCCCGGCATCAAGCCTTCTCGAGGGCCAGCCACGCTTGCCCGGCCACTAGACCAGCTCAATGACCAGATCCGCTTCGAAGGCATCTCCCGGCGGGACCAGGATGAGGTCTTTCTTGCGGTTGAGCGCTTCGTTCAGCGCCGTCCACGGCTCCACGCACACGAAAGGCTTGCCCTCTACGGCCCAGAGCACGACGACCTTGAAGGCTTCGCTGTAGCTGAGCTTGACGCGGCGGCCTTCGCCGAGCGGGAAAGCGATCTCCGGCGACTTCGGATCGAGCAGGGCGACCGACTCCACGAGCCCGTTCAGATCGACCGAGCCGGTGAACGGCTTCACTTCGTTGTCGTTGTAGTCCAGCGTCTTCGTCGCATCGGATGCGTAGGCGAGGTTCTTGTCGTCGGTCGCGAAGTAAGGGTGGAAGCCCGCCTGCACCGGCATCTCCCGCTCCGACAGATTGTTGTAGGATTGCTCGAGGAGCAGTTTGCCGTCCTTCAGGCGGTAGTTGAAGTGCAGCTCGAATTCGAACGGATAGGCCTTCAGCGTCTCCGCGTTGCTCTGAAGGGCGATCGTGAGCGAAGCTTCGCCGTCCGTCCGCGAATGGACGACCTCCCACGGAGAAGTGCGGGCCACGCCGTGATTGCGCATGGCGTAGGTAACGCCCTCCCACTCGTATTCGCCTCCGCGAAGTTGGCCGCAGATCGGGAACAGCACCGGAATGCCGCCGCGGATGTTCGCTTGGGGGTCGAGGAAGGTGGCGCGGTCCAGATAGAGCAGCTCTTTTCCGTGCAGCCGGCAGCCGATCACGATCCCGCCGCGTTCGGGGCAGATAAGGACGCGGGAGTCCGTCGCGGCCTCCTTCAATTCATAGATCACGTACGTGTCGTTGAAAGGGTTAACTTCATAAGCTGGTGCGTTCGCGTTCAAATGCGTTGACCTCCGAAAAGTGAATTAGTCGTTCAAAAGGGTTGTCAGCCACCGCAAGGTGTCGGGCCGAATCCCCGGGCAAGCGGTTTTACTAGGTATTTTAACAGAAGCGAGAGCCCAGGGTCCAAAGAATTGAAGGAGATTTCCCGACACCTGGACCGATCGCCGCTAGCCTTATGAAGCTTACTTTGTTAAATGACGATTTTCGGTGTTTACAGCGACACGCGTGTCATTTATTATAAAAATATGGAAAATGACATGAACGTCATTTTAAATGCATCATCCGGAAAGGATGCGAATGCGATGTCTCCCAAAGTTAGCGAGGAGCACCGGGAAAGTAAACGCAGAGAGATCCTGGATGCTGCCGTTCGCGTCTTCATTCGTCAAGGCTTCCCGGCTACGACGATGACGGACGTCGTCGAGGAGAGCGGACTCAGCCGCGGCGGCGTATACCTGTACTTCTCCGGCACGGAAGAGATGTTCCTGGCCATCGTCGAGGAGGTGGAGCTGGCGAACGAACGGCAGGCCGAAGAACTGATGGCCCAATATCCGACGGTATGGGGCGCGGTCGCGGCGCTGTTCATACATCTGCAGGAGGAGCTCGTCCGCGTCCGCGAAGGATTAATCCCGGTCATGATCGAAGCGTTCGTCATGGGTTGGCGCAAGGAGGTCTATACGGACCTGCTAGAGCGGAGATACGAGCAAGGGACCTCCCGGATCGAACGGATGCTGCAAGTCGGCGTGGACAACGGCGAGTTCCGTCCCCGCCTGCCGATCGGGACGATCGCCCGGATGTTCAGCTCGATCAACGACGGGATCATGGTCGACACCATGCAGTTCGGAGCGGAGGACGCGCGGACGCAGGAGCAGATCGGCGGCTTTCTCCTATCGCTCCGATATTTGCTTGGCGCATGTGAAGAGGAGGAGAGACCATGAGCGCCTTGTTCCGCAATCCCAACTTTACGCGCATGTTCCTCGCGACGGTCGCGTCCCAACTCGGCACGATCGTGGGCAACATGGCGTTCGCCTTTTATCTGCTCGACCGCTTCTCCTCGCAGCCCGGGTACGCGTCGCTCGCGGAGCTGATGTATTCGTTGCCGACTTTGTTCGTATTCTGGGCCGTCGGCGTCGTCGCCGACCGTTTCGACCGGCAGCGGATCGCGGAGCATGCGGGCTGGATTCGCGTAGGGCTGACGGTCGTCCTGATCGCCACGCTGACCGCAGGCTGGCTGCCGGCCGCCTTCGCCGTGCTGTTCCTGCGCAGCGCCGTCT
The DNA here is from genome assembly GCF_014212125.1 of Cohnella nanjingensis. Taxonomy (GTDB): domain Bacteria; phylum Bacillota; class Bacilli; order Paenibacillales; family Paenibacillaceae; genus Cohnella; species Cohnella nanjingensis. The sequence continues at coordinate 150,567 of NZ_JACJVP010000047.1, read as the reverse complement.
CGAAGTTCTATTATCCGGCCGAGTCGGCGATGCTGCAGGGCATCCTGAAGCCGGACCAGTATGAACAGGCCTCCGGGCTGAATCAGACGGTCATGGGCGTCTTCACGCTGCTGAGCGTCGGGATCGGCGCGGCGGCGTATCACACGATCGGGATCATCGGGGCCGTCGCCACCGACGGAATCGGACTCGCGCTGTCCGCCTGGCTCATCCGCAGCTGCCGGATCTCGCAGGAGGTGCGGCTGCCGAACGGCAAGTCCTCTTGGCGTACGATTCGTTTCCGCGAGGTGCGGAACGACTTCACCGAGGGCTTGGGCTATATTCAGCGGAAGCCGCTGCTGCTCGCGCTCGTCAGCGGATTCCTGCTCTTCGGCCTGCTCAACGGAGGGTTCGCGGTACTTCCGCTGTATACGATGAAGTATAAGCTCGCGCCGGACCATTACACGTTCTTCTCCTCGCTGTTCGCGGTCTTCTTCGGCATCGGGATGCTGCTCGGGAGCATCGTAGGGGCGGCGATCGTCAAAAAGTGGCGCCCCCACCTCGTCATTCCCGCGGGTCTGCTGGCGACCAGCTTGCTGGGCCTCGTGCTGCTGTCGGCAACCGATCCTTGGATGTACCTGGGGACCATTCTCGTCATCGGCTTCACGATGGCGCCCGTAAACGTCGCGATCGGCGGCTGGATGCCGTCTCTTGTCGATCCCCGCCAGATGGGGCGCGTCTCCGCCTGGAACGATCCGCTGCTGATGCTCGGGCAATCCGTCGCCTTGGGCTTGATCGCTTGGCTATATCCGCACGCCATGAGTCTGAGCTTCATCTATGTATCGCTCTCCGTCATTCTGTTCCTATCGTTCTTCTTCTATGCCGGCACGCTTCCACGCTTGCAACGGAAGGCATTGGCGGAAGGGGCGGCCGGAAGTCAGTCGTCGGTCAGCTCGGCTATGTAGCCTATAAAGATTCTGTCATTTCCGGGGAAATGCCGTCGAACTTCCGCGCCGAACCGGGCGGAATGACTTATTTTTGCAGAAGTTACGCAACAACTGGGGAGGCAGCATCGTCTATTGTATGGCATCATTCGATTGTCATGCAGAAGAAGGAGCGTGGGTCCCATTCCCAGCCATATCGTCACACCGCCTTCCCCGGGTCCCGGGCAAGGCCGCCAGCCCGCTCCCGGCGCATTGCCGCCGCGCAATCGGGTCACACAACGCAAACGCAAACGGCCAGGATTCTGGGCATGGCTGCTTCGATTGTTCGTGGTTGGCATTGTCGTTTTTGCGGCATTTCTCGCCTGGTTCTTCCTGACGCCGTCAGGGAACTCTTGGCGCTATCGAGCGGCGGATACGCTCATCACGACCCAGCACCGGCATTGGGCGAAGTATCTCATCGGCCAGAAGGGGTTGGAGGAGCGGGTCGCCGAATATATGAAGCAGTTCGAAGCGATGGGCGAAGAACGTCAGAATACCGAGATTCAGCTTCCCGGCAAAGACGGGGGCAAGGACGTGAACGCCGCCGGCTCCAGTGCCGATCAGCCTCTCACCAGCATCGAAGAGGTCGACGGCAAGGGCTTCCACGGCTTTGTCTTGACGGTGACCGATCCGACCAAGGTACGGCTCGTCGTCCCGAACAAGGTCGGACGCGGAGAGCTGGTAGGCAGCATGGTGAAGCGCACAGGCGCGCTCGCCGGCGTGAATGCGGGCGGCTTCGCCGATCCGAACTGGCAAGGTAACGGCTTCCAGCCGATCGGCCTGGTCATCACGCAGGGCAAGATCTACTACAACGGTCTTGGCAGCGACAAGAGCGTCCAGATCGTCGGTCTCGACAAGCAAGGCAAGATGATCGCGGGACGCTATTCGATTAAGGAGCTGCTGAATCTCGGCATCTCCGAAGCGGTGAGCTTCGAGCCCCGGCTCATCGTGAACGGCAAGGGATTGATCAAGAACCACGCCTCCGGCTGGGGGATCGCTCCCCGGACGGTCATGGCGCAGCGGGAAGACGGCGCGATCCTCTTCCTCGTCATCGACGGCCGTCAGCCGGGGTACAGCATCGGTGCGGACCTGTACGATTGCCAGCAGATCCTGCTGGAGCGCGGCGCCGTCATCGCGGCCAATCTGGACGGCGGTTCCTCGTCTATCCTCGTGACCGAAGGCGGCGACATCATGAACAAACCTTCGTCCAAGTCCGGTAAAGGCCGCTACCTGCCTACGGCGTTCCTCGTCTTCGACCATCCGGAATCGGTGCAAGTGCCTAATATCTGGGCCGGCCTGAAGCCGGGCGACATCGACGCCAGCAAGTGGTAAACCTGCCGATTTGATATCGTGCAAGCGAACGGCCCGAATTAACGTCCATAGCGACGGAGATTCGGGCCGTTCGTACGTTTGGGAAGGGTGCCGGGCGCCGGGTTGCCCGGGTGCGATCAGTACATCAAGATGCCGAGCGGGCCTTCCTCGTCGATGAGGTCTTGAATCTGGAACACCGAGATCGGGAAGTAAGGGAATCCCCATGCATAGGGAACGATCGCGTACAACGGGAAGTAAATGACGAGCGATTTGTCGGCGATATAGAAGTCCTGGTCGTCCGTGATGCCGGGATACTTCTCGAGCAGGGGGAGCTTTCGCGCCTTGATCTGGGCTTGAATGATGGCGTTGAGCTTCTTCTTGTAGTCGACGCCCGGCTTGAAGAGTTCTCCGAGCTTGTAGGAGCGACCGGTATCGGCATCGAACGTGAGCGACTTCTGCAGCGTATTGCCGTGCGCGCCGCCGGTGAAGGCATAGTTGAGGAGGGAGAGGCTGAGCACGCCGCGTTCGTTCGTCTTGATCTCGAAGGTGCCGTCCATCTCTTGAATGTCGGAGGAAGGGTAGCCTTGGGCTTTCTGCAATTCGGATACGGCGTTCGCGATCGTTTCGTTCATCTTTTTCCGCGCATCCTCGCTCGTTCCTCCGGTTACGACCGGCGCGTTCTGCTTCAACGGCGGTTTATTCGTGGTTGCGATATCGATAGGGAGCATTAAGGTCTGGCCGTTCATCGTCATTCCCCTTTGCGGTAGGCGTTTACCACCACAGCTTATGCAAAGGGGAAGGCGGGCGTTCGCTGAGGGCGAATCGGCGTAGAATCGTCTGCACGGGGACTAGTTAGCGCGATCCGAACCATCGTCGTAGCGGCTGGTTAGAAGAGCGTGAGCTGAACAGGGTGGCAGGAAGCCGTCTCCGGCGCGCCGGACGTGCCGCCCGGCTGCATCGTGCGGGCGCTGTCGCCCTTCGGGACATCGGACTTGCCGATGTGGCGAAGACCGTGGCGCTTCATCTGCTCGTCGATCCGGGCGTAGACGGGACGGCGCACGGCATCGGGCAATCGCGCCGAATGCCAGTACAGTCTCCCGTACGCTGCGACGAGCTCGGGATGGGAGGCCCGCAGCGTGGCGAAAAACCAGGACTTGACCTCCGGCGTCGACAGCCGGAGGAAGGAAGCCATCATCTCGCGGACGCCCGCTTCGCGCAACGCGGCGATCAACGCGTCGGTCTCTTGCTCGCCATCGGTCAGATAGGGAAGGACCGGCGCAACGAAGGCGTGCACGCGAATGCCGGCCTCGCGTAGCTTGCTCATGCAGTCGAGCCTGCGCGCCGGGGAAGGCGTAGCGGGCTCGAACGTGCGCCAGATCCCCGTGTCCAGCGTGTGTATGCTCATATTGACGGATGCGCCGGGCATCCGCCGCAGCAGATCCAGATCCCGCAGCACGAGCGGAGAGCGGGTGGTGATGCTCGCGCCGACCCCGAAGTCGGCGAGCACCTCCAGACAGCCGCGCGTCAGCCGCGTCTTGCCTTCGAGCTGCTGGTACGGATCCGTCGCCGTTCCGATGGCGACGTGCCCGGGCAGCTTGCGCCGGGCTTGCATGCGGCGGAGCTGTTCGCGGAGAATGGCGGGCGCGTCTTCCTTCCAGAAGATGCGGCGCTGAAACGTATCGTCGGCCGCTTCGCCCAGGAAGGCGTGCGTGCTGCGGGCATAGCAGAAGCTGCAGCCATGCTGGCAGCCGCGATAAGGGTTGAGCGACCAGTCGAACGGCATCGAAGGCGCGTTCACGGCGTTCAGCATCGTCTTGGCGGCCATCGGTTCGTACTGAGTCGGGTTCATCGTTTGCAGCTCCCTATCGTCAAAATGAGAACATACGTTCCATTTCCGATCATAACAAAGGGAGCGCCGCATGTAAAGCCGGCGTCCCCTGCCAGTGTATGGCATCGCGCACGTGCAAAAAAACCAAAAAAAACCAGCGGAAAAAAGCTTGACTATTCGCTCGAAAATCAGTATTCTATACAAGTGCTCGCTGATGTAGCTCAGCTGGTAGAGCAACGCATTCGTAATGCGTAGGTCGGGGGTTCGAATCCCTTCATCAGCACCACTTAACTGTTCAAGCGTAGCGCGGTTTCTCGGGGTTCCGGGAACCGCGCTTTTTGCGTTCTGGATCGAATTGGCCCGTATAACCAGCAGGTGTCTCAAGCAGCCGAGAAAGGAGCGAGCGTCATGCCGCCCGTATCAAAACCGGGGAAGAAAAACAAAATCAAGCGCCCGACACGCGATGAATTCGAGCTGGAGGAATTGGGTGAAAGGCTCGTTGAAGCGCAGCAGGAAAAATCCGAAGTTGCTTTGACCGTATGGGGTGTAGAAGAGGCAGTCAGGGGAACGATCGTGAAAATGGATGCTCGAACGAGACTCGTCCACGTTCAAAGCTTCGGGGAAGTGACCAAGGTACCGTTCATGGATATTATGAGAGTAAATCATGGTTATGATTCTTGATGACATGGACAATTGCGCAAATATAAGCCAAGAAGCCTCTAGAAGTATCTGAGGCTTCTTTTTTATCGGCGAACTGCTTTTTCTTGCTGAACTAATGGGCAGATTAATGCAATGATTATAGGTGTTGACTTGGAGTCGACTCCAGCGGTTAGAATATGGAAAGAAAGGTGGTAATGAAAAATGTATACGATCCGGCAAGTTGCCGAGCTTACAGGATTTAGTCCCGATACCCTGAGATATTACGAAAAGATCGGTTTATTAAAGTCGCCCCAGAGAAGCTCAGGCGGGGTACGTACGTATAGCGACGACGATGTTCATCTAGTGACATCTTTAAATTGTCTAAAGAAAACCGGATTATCGTTAGAAGATATTAAGGAGTTTATTCAGGAAGGACAATGTTTTGAGAATCATTCATCAATCTGGGATCTTAACGACATTGAAACGTTATCGGGTCGAAGCAAGATTCTTTCAGAGCATTTGAACAGCTTGGAAAAACAACGTCGAGAACTGGACAACATTATTAAACAAACAAAAGTGAAGTTAGATTATTACAATGACATTTTGAATGGAACTATAAAATTAGAAGAAGCAAAGGAGATTTCAAAATGAAAATTGCTTCTATTGGTTCAGGAAATATGGGTGGAACATTAGGGAGACTGTGGGCCGCACACGGACATCAAGTGATGTTCGGCTCACGCGACCCGCAAAGCGATAAAATACGAACTTTGCTCCAAACAGCTGGGATGAACGCTCAAGCAGGAACGGTGCAGGAAGCAATTGCTTTTGGTGAGGTTATCCTTCTGGCGGTTCTACCTACCGAAGTTGAACGGGTCCTGGGAGAAGCGGGGGATCTTAACAATAAGATCCTTATCAATTGCACAAATCGCTTAGATGGAAAATCCGCAGATATGGAAGTGCTTCGACAAGCAAAAAATGCCCGAGTTGTTAGAACTTTTAACACACTTCCATGGGAAGTACTGGCGAATCCTCAATATGGTCCAATTAACGCAACCGCGTTTCTGAGCGGCGATGATTCCGAGGCCAAGGGAGTTGTCATCCAGTTATCTCAAGATATCGGCCTTGATCCAGTGGACGTTGGTGGTTCAGCAAACATGGAGAAGATTGAAACAGCCATGGGTACACTTTGGAGCATACTCTCCCCAAAATTTGGACGTGATTACAGTTTGCGAATATTGAGACGAGATACAGACGAATAGTTTTGAGTAGAAATTAACGGCAACAATGAGTATTTAATCCACACTTGACTAAATGTATTGTTGACTTGACTCCTTTCAACGAACAAAAATTGCTACGCTAACTGGGAACGATAGCTGAATTAAACAATGAATAGGCCACCGCGGCTCAACACGGCGGCCTTTACTGAAGTAACGGGCAGGTTGATGTCGGGATGTGGGCAAAAATAACCGCCTCCCGGCTACTGCTGCATCGACGCGCGATGCGCCTTGATTTCCTCCCTGGCCTGATCGTTCATATTAGCGGGCGTCCATCTCGGTTCCCATACGAGCTCGACCTTCGCTTCGTGGACGCCGGGGACGCTTGCCACAGCTTCCTTCACCTGGCCGACGATTTCGTCGGCCAGCGGGCATTCGGGAATCGTCAGCGTCATTTCGATTTCCGCCGTTCCGTCCTCGCTGACCGATACGTGATAGACCAGCCCCAGATCGACGATATTCGCCCCGACCTCAGGATCGTCAACCTCTTCCAAAGCTGCCCAAATCGCATCTTCCTTCACCATCGCACATCGTCTCCATCTCGAGGTTTCCGGGGTTCGCGCAATTGCCCCGGGCTTACTGTATAACGTTTCCAGAAGGCAGCCCGTTTATGAGAGACAACAAATCCGCCCATCGGTCTTTGACGGGATCAACCGGCTGCTGCTGTTGCTGCGTATGTGGTATCCATACATTATTAAGTGAGCTTTCTAACGCATGACGATAGTTCAATATCAAAACGGCTGCCGCGGGGCAGCAGTCATTGCGCTAACGGGCAGATTAGTTTAATGGTAAAATGTTGGTAAAAGAAACTTTTGGGGGTATTGAAATGCGAATGTACGCCCTTCTTAGAGAGCCAGTTGATAACATTAGGAAGGTAATGATTTACGACTCAGAGAATGGCGTTTATGCTTTTTTGTATGATACACAAGAGAATAAGAGTGGAATCGCGGACTTTTGGTTTGAAACACTTGATGATGCTATGGCTTATTGCAATCAGGAACTCAAGGTAATTGAGGAACAGTGGATTGTGATAAACGACCCAAAAGAAGGGGAACAACACGATATTATTTACTAAACTAACGGGTACTATAGCTCAATAAACATCAGGATGAGGCTGCTGTAAACGACTGCAGCCTCATTACGCTTCCCACGCGTCTCATCCGTTCCTCTTTAGGCTGAGCATTCCACGCCGACAGCGCAGCATCCCGCAGCCACCGGCGCCATTGCCCTTCCCTCTTCGAATTCACCTCAGCTTTGCGGCATGAAGGCGAATGCCTTGATGCCAGCTCTGCTTCGTCAGTCACGATTGGAGCAAAAAAGCACGCCTAGCCGGGGCTAGACGAGCTCTAAACGATGTATAAAAGAACCCAGTCACGTATATTTTGATGTTTTCATCATATTTAACTGGGTACGTCTTTACTTCGATTTTTTTTGTACGCCAGTTCTTCCTTGATCGTTCGGGTCGTTAGATCGTGATGTGGTATGCTTTGGATTGTTTTTATCGGATTTTTTGCTCATGTTAATCGTTCACCTCCTACGACAGATCTGCAGCCTGCATTTCACTAAACCCCTCGTTCTTTACTATCGATGATCTTGTCTAACGAGGTATGCGCATCACGGTTTGCCGCTTTAGCAATTTCACGATCCGTTTCGCTTCCACCTTGGATGGTATCCGTTGCATTTGCCTGCTGCTTCAATTGCTCTTCAACTTGTCCTATCCCATGCGCCCCTTGATGATTCCGGCTTGTAGACATTGTTATTACCTCCGTTAACATTTTTGGAAATTCCCTAACTTATTTTTTGTTGGTCGAACCCGGGACTGCAGAATCGTGATTGTTATTCCAAACCTTCGCAGCCCATAGCTGCCATAAAAAGTATGTCCCGTTGGTTAAACAGTAATCCGAGAACGAAGGAAGCAGATTCATCCAGTCATGATGAAAAGCGGTTGCCTAGGCAACCGCTTTTTAGTTACTCCGGACAGGATTCGACTGGTTGACCACGCGTCGAAATTTGATAAACGAAACGACCCTCCATGGAATGAGATAGCCAAAAGCGACCATCATAAAAAGTGCCATTTTGCCTTGGGGATCTATATCGGAAAGCTCCTGACGAAGAGCAAACCGAATAATCAAAATGCCTAAGAAAGCAACGATAAACCCCCAGTTTTTCTCCGCATAAATCAGCTTGTCTTCTCTCACCTCGTAATTGGTCGTCCAAATTAAGGGGATTGAGAACACGATGCCAAGTCCAAAGGCTGCCGCAAAAGCCCATGCCGGTTCGTTCGCGGTTGGGTTAAGCAGAAACGTCACTCCAGGAAGGATAAATAGGAGAGGAATCAACATTCGGATTCCGCTGCCTCGTATTGGACGGTACATGCTTCTGGTTCTTCTCCATAATACCAAAGCCGCTATAGCAGCAATCATCACATAGAAATTGTTTCCGTTCATTCGTTCAGCCCACCCTATCTATTGGATACTCTTATCTTAATAGCCGAGACCTGTTATGAGTAGTGACAAACGTCATTCGATCGGGATGACGAGAGTCAGATGATGGTCCAATTCGTAACAGGTAAACGAAGTGAGTTGTGCCTGAACTGCAAATGATGAACCTTTCTTGGATGAAAATCGTTTTTTATAGACCATCGAACAGACGGGCGATTGCCCTGCACAAGAAGGGATTGTTGACAAATGAAAAGAAATCATAAGAAAAGAAAGCTCCTTGCGCTTACGCTTGCAGCAGCGTTTCTGTCGTCTCCTATGCTGACATTGCCGGATCATGCGGCCGCCGCGGCTTCCAAATCAAAATATAAGATTGCAGCACAGTCGTTCAGCATCGAAGGAACCAAAAAGAGCATCGGTACGATCAATAACGATAGTTCGACCTACATTGCGCTGCGGAACCTGAATACGGCCTTGGGTCTAGGCACCGACTTCGATAAGGCTACCCAGGTTGTTCGAATTTCTGGAAAGGGCCGATTGTTGAAGATTAACCTCGCTAACAATGCCATCACCTTGAACGGTCAACGGATGACCGGACCTCAAGCGATCGTTCAAGATAATACGACGTACCTCCCGCTTCGCTTCTTGTTAGAGCGCATGGGCTACGATATTGCCTACGAGAACAGTACGAAGTCGATTGGAATTCGCAAAGTACCGGAGAATGATTTGCAGATTCAATCCAAAGCGATCGGCGCGAACGGAGATGGCAAGTCCTTATTGGTCTACTACCCCGTGATCTCGGGATATGCCAATACGGAGGCGCAACAGAAGATTAACGCCTATTTGAAGCAGGAGGCCGACAAGCATATTGCGGCTGGGGCAAAAGAGATGGACCCGGTCGTAAAAGAAAACAATAAAATCTTAGCCAAGAACCCTAAGGCCGTGATCCGGCAGCCCAGCTTCGACGGACGATATACCGTAACGAATAACGAGAACGGGAAGCTGAGCCTTTACGTGGATTATTATATCGATTTGGGGGGAGCGCATGGGGTTACGGCTCGCGTTCCTTATACGTTTGATCTGGCCACGGGCGATCTGCTCACGTTGAAGGATGTAACGGAAGGGAATGCCGATTATGTATCCATCATTAACAATCAGATTAAGGAGCAAATTAAAAACCGAAAATTATTATTGCATACGCCTTTTAAGACGATAGAGGCGGATCGCGATTATTTCCTCAACCGGAATGGGGTCGTTATTTACTTCACGCAATATGAATACACGGCATTTGCGGATGGGATGCCAGAATTCGTGATTCCTTATTCGGCGTTTAAATAACGGTACGGAATGGTTGCTATGGAACGCGGCTCGCCCGGTAACGGGAGGCCGCGTTTTTGTTCGTTTGTCGGGGGAACGCCAAGAGCCCCTTCGGCCCAGCTGGATGGAAGGGGCTGAAGCGAATCGCATCATGCAGGCAGGTTCAAGAGGGAGGGATATCGCACTTGTTCAAGATGAACGAGATCTGATTCTCGAGGCGGTTGATCCGCTCTTGATCCTCCTGCGTTTCCGTTCCTCGTCCGCGAAGTTCCGCAAGCTCCTGATTGAGCTGAGGAAGGTCCTCTCCCGCGCGGGCGCAGTCGTAATTGCTCTCCAAATTGTCCAACATCGCAAGTCCTCCAAACGTTAGGGTGATTTCCTTATTGTGGAGGACTTTATTTCTTTTTATGCCCGCAGGGGAGAAGGACGTTAAGAAATTGTTCAGTCCTCGATGTTACAATGAGTGGCATTGCATTCAAGGGAGGCCGTTGCAACAATTTACCACAAGAATATTCCTCCTCTTCCCGTTACATTGGTAGAGATCGATGGATGGGACAAGACGGCGGAGCAGGAGTGAGAAAGCGCATGAATACATATCCCTCAACGGGAAATCGGCTTCGGCGATCGGGTTCACGGCTGCTGCTGGCGGTCGTGGGGATCGTCTGGATGTCGGGCTGCGGACTGTTCGGCGGCAGCGGAAATGCGGGCGATCCGGTCCCGGGCGCATCGAAGGCGGAGCCGGAGATCGTCAGATACACCGGGGAAAAGAGCAAAGTGATCCCCTACGTCTACACGGCCAAGCGGGAGCTGTCGCTGACTTTCAACGGCATGGGCGACGACAAGACGATGAAGCGATTGCTCGACGAGCTGGACCGGTACGGCATCAAGGCGACCTTCTTCCTCCCCGGCATGCGGGTCGCGGAAGAGCCGGACGTCGCCAAAGAGATCGTGGCGCGGGGGCACGAGATCGAGAACAATACGCTGAATCGCCTTGATCTCACTAAACTCGGCTACGAGAAGATCTACAAGGAAATTCAACTGAGTAACGAGATCATCCGGCGCGAGACGGGCATGACGCCTCAGTACGTCCGAACACGGTCTGGCGACTACAACGATGACGTCCGCTTGGCCGCGGCGCATAACGGGTTGAAGGGCGTCGTCGGGTATAGTTTGTTCTTGCACAATTGGCAAAGCGAATCCGAACAGGAGAAGTATCTGTATGTTCGTAAGCATATCACCCGCGGTGGCATCATCAACATCGATACGGAAGAAGACAAAGCACTGCTGGAGGCTGTTCCGATGCTGGCCCGCGCGGCCGAAGACGTCGGCTATTCCTTCATTCCGGTAAGCAAGCTGATTGCTCATGGCGGCATTCGTAAACCGCTGGAAGAAATTAAGGGCTACGATGCGATTAAGCTGAACCCGAACTACGGTAACGCGAAGTACAACCTCATCTCTAGTAACCGGGCTACGCGTAACAAAGAGGTTGCACTGACATTCGATGATTGGGGCACCGATTATACCGTAACGAAGATTCTGGATATTCTGGAAAAGTACGACGTCAAGGCAACGTTCTTTCTTCGCGCAAATGGAGTCGAAGCGAATCCCAATTTAGCAAGAGCCATCCTCGAAGCGGGCCATGACGTGGCCAACCATTCCTACTCGCACCCGGTCGTGACCACGCTAACGCCGGAACAACTGCAGAACGACATCTTGAAGGCGCACCAAGTCATCACCGAAGCAATTCAGCAGCAGCCTACGATGCTTTTCAGGCCTCCGACAGGTGAGATCGACGACAAAACGGCTAAGATCATCTCTGCGATCGGATTCCCGAATATCGCGCTCTACGACGTGACGACCTTCGACTGGGACGATCACAATAGCGCCAAAGACATCGAGAACAACGTCATCAATCAGACGCAGAACGGGAGTGTCATCCTCCTGCACATGCTCGACGATATTCATACGATCGAAGCGCTGCCGATCGTCATAGAACGTCTAAAAAAGAAAGGCTACGCGTTGGTCAAAATGGCGGATCTGATCGGGTTGAACCAATAGCGGGGGAATGGGAGCGTTTGTCATGGGAGTAACGGAAGCATTGGAAATGGGGCTCTACGAGCGAATCTCGGATCGGCTGGAGCCGATCGCGGTGGTGGGGTTGGGCTACGTCGGACTGCCACTCGCCGTGGCGTTCGCCACGCGGGCGGACGTGATCGGGTTCGACGTCAGCGCCCTGAAGGTTGAGGGCTACAAGCGCGGCATCGACGCGACGGGAGACCTCGGCGACGCCGCCGTCCGCGACTGTACGGCGACGTTCACATCGGACGAGGCCGCGCTGTCGCGCGCCCGCTTCTTCGTCGTCGCGGTCCCTACGCCGATCCAGAGCGGCAACGTGCCGGATCTGCAGTACGTAGAGAGCGCGAGCCGTCTCGTCGGCCGCAAGCTGCGGCAGGGCGCGATCGTCGTGTTCGAATCGACCGTCTACCCGGGCGTGACGGAGGAGATCTGCGTCCCGATCCTCGAGGCGGAGTCGGGATTGCGCTGCGGCGTGGACTTCAAGGTCGGCTACTCGCCCGAACGGATTAATCCGGGAGATCGGGTCCACCGCTTGGAGAACATCGTGAAGATCGTCTCGGGCATGGACGCGGAGACGCTCGATACGGTCGCGCGGGTATACGAGCTGATCATCGAAGCGGGCGTCTACCGCGCGGACAGCATCAGGGTCGCCGAGGCGGCGAAGGTCATCGAGAACGCCCAGCGGGACATCAACATCGCCTTCATGAACGAGCTGTCGATGCTGTTCAACCATATGGGCATCGAGACCAAGGCGGTGCTGGAGGCGGCCGGCACGAAGTGGAACTTCCTGAAGTTCACGCCGGGGCTCGTCGGCGGACACTGCATCGGCATCGATCCGTATTATCTGACCTACAAGGCGGAGGATACCGGCTACCGGTCGAAGATCATCCTCGCCGGCCGCCATATCAACGACGGGATGGGCCGCTATGTCGCCCAGCATCTGATCAAGATGCTGGTGAAGCTGAAGCAGGATATGAACGGCGCCCGAATCGGCATCCTCGGCTTGTCTTATAAGGAAGAGTGCGCGGATATCCGCAATACGAAGGTCGTCGATATCGTCCAGGAGCTGGGGGAGTACGGCATCGTCCCGCTCGTAGCCGACCCGTTGGTCGATCCGATCGCGGCCGAGGAAGAATACGGCATCTCGCTCACTGCTCTATCGGAGATGCGGGATCTCCACGTCGTCGTCGTGGCGGTCCCGCACCGGGTGTTCGCCGATATGGACGTCCGGGATTTCGACAAGCTGTATGCGGCCGACGCGCCCAAGACGCTGCTCGACATTAAGGGCGTCTACGAGAGAACGGATTTTGCGCGCGGCGGCTATCACTATTGGAGCCTGTAATGATCTTAGCTTGGCGGATTGGAGACTTCACCGTGTGGAAGAGAAAGAAGGACAAGCCGATCGTCGAGGTGCTGACCGTACCGAGAGAGGATCGGCGAACGCTGAGCAACGTGCCGGATCCCGAGAAGATCCGCACGACGGTCGATCGGCGGGGGGCGAAGAGCGACGCCGGGAGCGGCGAAGAGCGGGATGCCGATTACTTGAACCGCATCCGAATGCTAAGCCTTCGCTATGTAGCGGACTTTGACGTCCTCATCGTCCCGGCGGGAACCAAGAGACGCGGCGGCATCAAAGGCCGCTCTTCCGATATCTCCTCGACGGGACTGCTCGTCTCGCTGGGGGAGCGGACGGACCGCATTCGGGTCGGGGACCGGGTGAACATCCGATTCCGCATTCCCCCCGGCACGATGCCGGAGGGCTTCGAATCGTCGGTGAACACGTACGCGACCGCCGTCCGGACGTTCGCCCGCGAGGACGACGGACGGGAGAAGGCGATGCTCGCCTTCGAGTTCGAGCGGCCGCTGACGGAGTACTTCCAGCGCAAGCGCTGGGGATATTCGGTCTACATGGCCAGCGGCATGCTGTTCGTCGCGGCGGCCTTCGTCATGCTGATGCGCGCGGAGAGCGTGATTTATTTTAAGTACAACAGCCTGCTCTATCTATACAGCCTGATAGCGGCCGCTTTCCTGCTGTCGCGTTATCTGTTCGGCGCCTTCTACCGGGACGTGCCGATCAATCCCGAATATACCCCGGGCGTCTCCATCATCATTCCCTGCTTCAACGAGGAGGAGTGGATTCACCGCACGATCCTCAGCTGCGTGAATCAGGATTATCCGATCGACAAGCTGGAAGTGATCGTCGTCGACGACCGCTCGACGGACGATTCGGAGGCGCGGATCCGCCGGGTCATCGAGATGGTCCATCAGGAAGCGGAGCGGTTCGCCACGCGGGACCGGCTGAAGATGCACGTGCTCGAACGGAACGGCGGCAAGCGCGTGGCGCTCGTCAAAGGGGTGGAGATGGCGAAGCACGACCTGGTCGTGTTCGTCGACTCCGACAGCTTCCTCGAGCCGACGGCGATCCGCCACTTGGTTCAGCCGTTCCAGGACCCGCGCATGGGCGGCGTCGCCGGGCGCACGGATGTCGAGAACAAATTCACGAATGCGGTCACCAAGCTTCAGACCGTGCGGTATTACATCGCCTTCCGGATTATGAAGGCCGCCGAATCGTGGTTCGACAGCGTCACCTGTCTGTCCGGGCCGTTGTCCTGCTATCGGAAGGACCTGATCCTGAAGCATGCCGACGCCTGGCTGACGCAGAAGTTCCTCGGACAGCCCGCCACGTTCGGCGACGACCGGAGCATGACGAACTTCATCCTGAAGACGCATCGCACGGCCTACCAGGACTCGGCGATCTGCTCGACGATCGTGCCGTCGAAGACGAACGTGTTCCTGAAGCAGCAGATGCGTTGGAAGCGTTCCTGGCTGCGGGAGTCGCTGCGGGCAGGCACGTTCATCTGGCGCAAGGAGCCTTTCATGGCGCTGTTCTTCTACATCGGCTTAATCGTGCCCATCGCCGCTCCCGTAATCGTCCTGTACAACCTGGGCTATGTGCCCCTCGTTCACCGGGTGTTCCCGGGCACGTTCCTGATGGGACTCTTGATGATGGCGCTGCTGATGAGCCTGGCGCATCTGTTGTTCCGCAAGAGCCGGCTGTGGGTGTTCGGGTTCGTCTTCTGTCTCTTCTACGAATTCGTGCTGCTCTGGCAGATGCCCGTCGCCTGGGTCACCTTCTGGAAGTCGACCTGGGGGACGCGGGAGACGCCGCAGGATATCGAGGCGAAGAACAAGAAAGCCGCGCGGAAGCGGAAAAACAGAGAAAGAAAGGCGGGACTTCCTCTCTAGGACCCCGCCCGATACATGGGGTGAGGAGAGGCAGACATGGGAATGGGAAAACGAAGCGCTGCCCTGGATTATCGCAAGAAAAACCGCCGCAAATTGGTCAAAACGGTGCTGCAGCTGGCGTTCTTGTTCGCGGTGGGCTACTTGCTGTTCCACACGCTGGTTGACGTGAAACAGTACGCCGAGCCGGACCGCTCGCAGTGGAAGAGCGACAACGGCTTCATCGCGCTGTCCTACTTCGGCGTGAGCCGCTCGGGCACCCCGAAGCTGATGTCGAAGCGGCAGCTCGACGAGCAGCTCCGGACTTTGAAGGATCAGGGCTACGTCACGATCTCGCAGCAGGACGTGCTGGATTACTACCGCGACGGCAAAAAGCTGCCCGACAAGGCGCTGTTCCTGGCCTTCGAAGACGGCCGCAACGACTCGAGCCTGTTCGCGCAGCCGCTCTTGGAGAAGTACAACTTCAAGGCGACCTTCCTCTCGTACGCCGACAAGATGGGGGACGGACAGCGCAAGTTCGTCCAGCCCGGCGGCATGAAGAAGATGAAGAAGACCGGCTACTGGGAGCTGGGAAGCAACGGATACCGGCTCTCGTACATCAACGTCTTTGACAGCGAAGGGAACTTCTTGGGCGCGAAGGACGAGAAGGATCTGCGGAACAAGATGAATATCGACTACTATAACCATTATCTGATGGACTTCATCCGCGACGGCGATATGATCCCCGTGGAGGACCGGCAGCAGATGGAAGCGCGGATCGGCGCCGATTACGCCAAGATGAAGATGATCTATACCGACAAGCTGGGGTACGTCCCGGGCGTCTACATGATCATGCACGCCAACGCGATGGGCCAAGGCATGAACCGGCTCGTCTCGAACGCGAACGACGCGAATATCCGGCAGATCTTCCAGATGCACTTCAACCGGGAGGGGAACGCCCTCAATGCGCGGTCCGGCGAGCTTTTCGACCTGACGCGGGTTCAGCCCCAAGCGTACTGGTACACGAATCATCTGTTGATGAAGATCCAGAAGGACACCGGGCGGGAGATGAAGTTCGTCGTCGGCGACGCGGGACGCGCCGAAGACTGGACGGTCGTCCGCGGCGCCGCGCAATTCATCGGCAATCGCATCGCGCTCACCTCGGAGCCGTCGGATGCCGGATTAATGGTGCTCAAGGACAGCGCCCAAGACCGGGATGTGGAGCTGTCCGCGACGCTGGCCGGGAATGTCGTCGGCAAGCAATCGCTGTATGTGCGGTACGACCGCCGGCAGGATAGCTACGTGCGGGTGACCATGGACAACAACATCGTGACGATCGAGCAGAAAAAGCCAGGTCAGGCCGCCGAGACGCTGCTGTCCCGCGAGCTGGATCCCGTCCATTGGAAGGAGACCGATCTCGCGTTGAACAAAGCGACTGTGTATGCCAGAGATCAGACGTTGACGCGGGACTTGACGGAAGAGCGGCAATATCCGATTAATATTAAGGATACGAGAAAGCTCCGCATCTCGATTCAGGGGGATCGGCTGAGCGTCAAGGCGGACAAGACCCTCTTGCTTGACGGTCAGGCCATCGACGGCGCGATCGGCGCGGGCGAGGTGGCGCTCGGGTCCGCGCACGACGCGCAGAACAAGCAGGACGACATCTACGACGCCGTGTTCGACGACGTGAAGGTGACGGCGTTGGATCCGGATGCGGAAGCGGGCCAGGTGCTGTACTACACCGGCTACGCCGGCGTACAGAAGGTGATCGGCGGGGCCAAACGGACGTTCAACGACGTCGTGGACTGGATGATCGAGACCTTCTGATCGAGGGAGGGCAGAGCGGCTTCGGGATACGGCGGTAAAGGGAAGGGAGGCAGAAGGATGACATCCGAGCGCAAGCTGCCAAGGCGGCGAATGATAATTGCGACCTCGATCTTGGGCGTGGCGGTCGCGGCCGCCGCGCTCTTCGTCTCCGTGAAGCCGGGCGCCTTCGGCGCGGCCGATCCGAAGAAGACTCCGCCGCCGGCGCGCTCCGCTTGGCTGGCCGATTGGCATTGGGAAGCCGGCGTGACGGATCTGAAGGCCGCGTCAGGAGAGCTGACCAGCTTGCAGGTATTCGCCGCATACTTTGACGAGTCGGACCGGCTGGTCTTCACGCAGGAATTCCGCGAAGGCTACGATTCGATTCGCGAGGCGGCCGCGGAGAACGGTACCCGGCATCTCGACTTGACGCTGGTCAACGATATCCTCTATGACGACGGGACGGAGCGCCAGAAGGATTCGGCGCTGGTCGGCCGGCTGATGGCGAACGAGCAGAGCCGGGCTCGGCATCTGAAGGATATTCTGGCCGCGGTCGAGATCTACGGATTCGATGGCGTGGAGCTCGATTACGAGAAGATCAAGGACGGCGATTGGGCCAAGGCGAGCCGCTTCATCGCGGACTTGCACCGGCAGCTTCAGGCGAAGGGCAAGACGCTGCGGGTCGTGCTCGAGACGCGGGCGCCGATCGAGAAGGTCAAGCTGCCTCCAGGCCCAATCTACGTCATGATGGCTTACAACCTCTACGGCGGCCACAGCGGTCCGGGTCCGAAGGCGGACGAGGCGTACATCAAGAAGACGGCCAAGCGGCTGGCTCAGCTGCCGGGAGACCCCTATGTCGCGTTGGCGGCGGGCGGATTCGACTGGAGCGCGTCGGGCGAAGCGAAGGGGATCACGGAGAAGCAGGCGGAGGAGCTGACCAAGCTGAGCGTCGGCACGCCGGTGCGGGACGCGTCGAGTGGGAGCCTGCACTTCGACTATCGGGATGAAGGCGGCGCGAAGCACACGGTCTGGTATGCGGACGGCGAGACGCTGTCCCGGTGGATCAAGGCGGCCAAGAGCGCCGGGCGCGGCAACATCGCGCTCTGGCGGCTCGGCGAGCTGGGCGAGGGGACGCTGGGGGCGTTCGGGGCGGGGCGGTAGGGCCGCGCGATAGGTGCAGCGGTAGGCGTTAAGCGCAGCGGCGGGGCGCGATAGGCGCAGATGTGCGCTGTGGGGCGGTGGTAGGTGCAGCGGTAGGCGCGATAGGCGCAGCTGTGGGCTGTGAGGCGGTGGTAGGTGCAGCGGTAGGCGCGATAGGCGCAGCTGTGGGCTGTGAGGCGGTGGTAGGCGCAGCGGCATGCGGAAGGTTGGCGGGGCGCTCAGGTGCTACCGTTCTGATAGAGCAGCGATCTTTATCCCCTCCACACGGCCGCCGCGTCGCGATTAGATGCATTTGTACAACTAAATTAAGGGTAACAGGGGGTTTCAGCCCATTTAGTTGCAAAGGTACAACTAAATCAGGCTTTTCGTGGGAAAACGTGCTGTTTTGATGAAATTAGATGTACGATTGCATCTAATTGTCTCAAATGCTGCGTTTGCGGGAGAATTAGATGTACTTTTGCAACGAATTGGCATGGGCATCCATAAACCCATCCGAATCGAACTCCTTTTCACTCGCTCGTGTAAGGCGTCACTCTCATTGGGGAGCGGCGTTTTTTTGTTTTATTCGCGCATGCAGGACTTCGACCGGGTTCCCCCGCCTTAGAAAACTCTAATATACGAGTTTGCCAAGATCCGGTTCGATCCGCCCTGGATGGGTAAGTAGAGAGTGCAACATCATTACACCCTTGAAGGAGTGATTCACAATGGCACGAACAGAGCAAGACACCATGTCTAGGCAAGAGGCTGGACGAAGGGGTGGCGAAGCGACGGCAAGGACCCATGATAGGGATCACTACGAACACATCGGACGCCAAGGCGGAGAATCAAGGGACGCTAGGGAAAATTCCAACCATAATCAAGGGCGCGGCAACATGCACAGGGACGATAACGGCAGGTTCGCGAGCGGAAAATAGAGCTGGGCATGACCCGGGGAGCGATCAACTCGCGAACTGGCGCGCATGCTAATATAACCCGGAGTGGAATAGGAAGTGATTCCGTTGCAGCAGAATAAGAGCGAAGCGCGGAATGGCGAAGCCTATACGGGCATCGCCAAAATCACGGCCACAGGGCTTGAATGACGATTGCACCACAGCCAAGGTCCGCTAGGCTTCACGAATCGGACCGCTTCACGGGCAACCGTTAACCGGGCAACATGGCATCCGCGTTTCCATAATAGACGGAAGGGATAACGAGGCGACGAAGCTCGCCTATCGGGCCCGATAGCAGGGAATACTAAGGGAGAGCAGGCCGCAGATCGATACCGGTGCGGCCTGCTTTTCTCGTGAAGAATGAAGGAAGGAGACGATGGCCATGAAGCAAAGCGTCAAGAAAGTAGCGTTCCTGCTGGCGGACGGATACGAGGATTCGGAGATGAAAAATCCATACGACGCGCTGATCGAGAACGGCAACGACGTCGACATTATCAGCACCCGCAAAGGCGCGGAGCTGAAGGGCAAGAAAGGCACGATTACTTATACCTCGCACCTCGCGGCCTCCGAGGCGAACCCGGACGACTATGAAGCGGTCGTCATTCCCGGCGGCAAGTCGCCGGAAGCGCTGCGGGAGGATCCGGCCGTAATCGACTTCGTCACCAAGGCGAGTCGGGCGGGCATTCCCATCTCGGCGATTTGCCACGGGCCGCAGGTGCTCGCGAAGGCGGGGCTGCTCCAAGGCAAAACGCTGACGAGCTACCCCGGCATCCGGGACGAGGTCGAGGCGGCGGGCGGCACATTCGTCGACCGGGAGGTCGTCGTGGACGGCAACCTGATCACGTCGCGCGGACCACAGGACGAGCCGGCGTTTATCCGCGAGACGATCGACAAGCTGGGCGTATCCGCGTATTGAGCGCCGCAGCCGGCGAGAGAAGGGACCGAAGCTTAGGCGGGAAAACTAGCGATGGCTAGGGCGCCGGGGACTCGGTCCCTTTTTTGCGTGGCGGTGGAGATGGGGACGGATGATTTTCCAATTTGCCGGTTGAAAAAAAGTCGTGGACCTCATTCTGTATCAAAAAACTTGACTCAGTTATAGCAAAAAGTTAATGTGGTAATAAAAACAGGGAGATTTCATTTTGTGACTAAGTACATGAATCTTAAACAAGATATACATAGAAGACTAATGAATGGGGAATGGACAGAAGGTTATAGACTGCCATCCAGCAGAGAATTTGCAGAATATTACGACTCCAGTGTGAATACGGTGGAGAAAGCCATTAAAGAATTAGTCCATGAAGGTTGGCTCATCCGGGATAGCCGAAGAGGAACATTCATGGATAAAAGGAAGCTTCATGTTCAGAGCAGCACGAATCTGGTGGCTGCTTTCGTTTTTGGCATTGAAAATCCGCTGTGGTCGGCTGCATTGAGGGGAATAGAAGATGTACTATATTTACAGGGATACCATCTGATAAGTTCAAGCAATGATCGAAACTTGGAGAAGCTGGAGGTCCTTGTAAGAGGAGCAGTGGCAAGAAAAGTCGAAGGGGTTATATTATGTCCCATTATGAGTCACGGGCATGAAGACATTAACAATCGAATCTTCTCTCTCCTTCAAGATCATGGCGTTAAAGTCGTATGCCTGGATCGAACCGTATATAACAGCAATATTCCCTATGTAACAAGCGATAATATTACCGGGGCTTATCATTTAACAAAGTTGCTAATCAATCATGGCCATCGTCGTATCTTATTTATTCGAAATTCGAACATCAGTACAATGAATGAGCGGCTGTTGGGATTTAAACAGGCGATTCTCGATTCCGATTTCGAATATTCCGAGGAATTTGATGTGATCATACCCACCAAAATGGAGGATTTCTCCGACGAATTTGATTGGTATTGTGAAGTGATTGAGCAGAAAATGAAACAATTGCGTTTTACGGCTGTATTTACGGCGAATGATCAAATTGGGGAAGCGGCCATTCATTCTTTAAAAAAATTAAAATATAGCATACCTGAGGATGTATCGCTTGTTACCTACGATGCTGATAATTTATCCCGTAAAATGAATATCCATGTAACGGGAATTTCGCAACCTTTTTATGAAATGGGACAGTGTGCCGCCAAACTGTTGCTCAATTTGATTGACGGAAAAGGAGATCCATATAATATCGGACAAGTTTGCCAATCCAATATCGACATTGGAGAGTCCGTTAAGTCTATTTAGTTGACCATAAGCCAAAACAGAAGACGACCTTATCCGGATAGCTGGATAAAAGGTCGTCTTTTTATGTGTTAACGGATGTATCAAAAAATTAAGAAAAAATGATACATTGTAAACTTATTATTGACACAGGTGTATAACTATAATAACATCTGACTTGCCGAAGCGAATGATAAGCGCTTTCTTTGGTGAATAAGTTGAAGCTCATGTTCTGGAAAGGAAGTGGAGCGGGTTGGCAGGTCTTCGTACTTTTTTCGGTAAATCATGGAATCAGCGATATTTATTTTTAATGGTATTACCCGGCTTTCTCATTGTGTTGGTGTTCAGCTATTTTCCGATGTACGGCATACAGATTGCATTCAAAAAATACAGTGCGGTGCGAGGGATATGGGGCAGCGAATGGGTTGGCCTTAAATACTTCATTATGTTTTATAAGGACCCGACTGCGTTGAGGGTTCTGAAGAACACGCTGCTCCTGGGGATCTATTCCTTGCTATGGGGGTTTCCGGCCCCCATCATACTGGCATTGCTATTTAACGAAATCAAAAACTCCGTCTTCAAAAAAGTGGTTCAAACGATTTCCTATTTGCCTCACTTTATTTCGACGGTGATCATCATCGGGATTGTTCGGACTTTTACGGAAAGAGAAGGGTTATTTAACAAAATCGTCTCGCTATTTGGCGCCGATCCGATCGTGTTTCTTTCGGAGCCAAGCTGGTTCAGGACCCTCTTTATTAGCACGAATATATGGCAGGGCATCGGATTCGGCACCATCCTATACTTGGCTGCATTAAGCGGTGTTGATCCTACCTTATACGATGTCGCCAATATCGATGGCGCCAGCCGTTGGAGAAAAGTGCTGAATATCAACTGGCCCCATATTAAATCGACGACGATTATTTTACTAATCTTTTCGGTAAGCGGCATATTGGGCACGGATTTTCAAAAGGTGCTGTTGTTGTACAGTCCGGATACATACGAAGTCGCCGACGTACTCGGTACGTTTCTTTACCGGGAAGGCATCATAGGAGCAAGGTTCGAGTATACGACGGCAATTGGACTTTTCCAATCGGTAGTTGCTTTTATCCTGCTTGTCGGAGCGAATCTGATCAGCCGAAAAGTTTCGGAAACAAGTCTTTGGTAGGGGGGGGTTGGAGATGGTTGGCAAAGAGGGCATCGGATCAAGAATGTTCGACCTACTAAATATAGGTATCATGCTGCTTCTCTGCGTGGTTATGCTCTATCCGTTCTTAAACGTAATCGCGGTATCCTTAAGCAATTCCGAACATATCCTCCGGGGCGACGTTACGATTTTTCCAAGAGGATTTAATATAGGCGGATACAGCTACATATTTAAAGACCCGTTTCTATATTCGGGATACGTGCATTCGATCATCTATGCGGCAGGATCTACATTGTTTATGTTGACCTTTACTTCGCTCATGGCGTATCCGCTTACCATTGCCGATTTTGTTGCGAAAAAGTTCTTTGCGATTTTTCTGGTCATTACGATGTTCTTTAGCGGCGGCATGATCCCCACGTATTTGCTTATTCGCAGCCTCCACCTGCTTGATACCTATTGGGTCATGATTATTCCGGGTTGTATATCGGCCTTTAATGTATTGTTGTTCAGGTCGTTTTATCAATCCATTCCGGCAGATTTGCGTGAATCCGCTGTCATTGACGGCGCCAATGACATTCAAATTTTGTCCAGGATCTATTTGCCGCTTTCAAAACCGTTATTGGCTACGTTTGCATTGTTCGGAATTGTGGGGAGCTGGAACGGATGGTTTGAGGCGCTGATCTATCTGAATGACGAGAACAAATATCCGCTGCAATTAATTCTCAGAAAGTATTTATTTACGGTGTCCTTCGGAAACGGTGCCGGGACGCAAGCGATGCAAGCGATGCTGGCGCAATTGAAAATGGATCCGAGAAACATTCAAATGGCGATTGTGGTCATTGCGATGTTTCCAATCATGTTAATCTACCCGTTTCTCCAAAAGTATTTTGTAAAAGGCGTCATGATCGGGGCTGTTAAAGGTTAGCCATCGCCATATCGTCGGTGACGGAAGGGAGGGGATTTCCTGCAACATAGGCATAGCAAGCCATTAAAGGAACAGTAGCGCGCAAAGGGTAGTCAAGAAAAAGTTGGAGGGGTTCATATGAAGCAACGTCATCGGCTCTTTTCACTGATTCTCGCGTTCTTATTCGTCGCGGGAACCATATTGGCGGGTTGCAGCTCCGATAAACAATCAAAAGACGGGGCAAAAAACGAAGAAACAGAAAAAAGTACAAATGATGCGGCACCATCGGGCGACACCCTAAGCTTTTCCGTTACTTTGCCTTCTTTCGGCAAGAAAATCGAAGATGCCATGGTGCAAAAAGAATGGGTAGCCAAGATGGAGTCCCTGTTAGGCAAAAAGCTTGACATTAAATTCAACTACATACCTATAAGCGAATATAGCGATAAGTCGAAGCTTCTGCTCGCCAGCGGAAATCTGACGGATTTGGTATTGATCATGGACAAAGGCTTGTTTAATCAGTACGAAGAAGAAGGCATGTTTAAAGATCTTAGCCCCTATAAAGATGAGCTGCCTAACTACATGAATTTGGTTGATCAGGCGACAAGCGGCGAGATCAAAGCCATCCGGTCCGACGGTAAATTTTATGGATTATGGAACATCAATTTGCCAAGACAGGCCAAAGACAAAGGAATGGGCGTATACACGCCGGCAACTTACCGCTACGATATTTTTGAGAAAAATAACATGAAGCTTCCAAATACGATAGACGAACTGTACGAAGCTGCCAAAAAGCTGAAGGAGCTGTATCCGAAGTCGTTCCCGGTCAACACCCTATGGAATTCGTTTGATTCTCTCTTCTTCGCTAACCATAACGGCGGAGCTAAAGTGTACTGGAACGGCGAGAAGTATGTATTTGGGCCGACGGAAGAATCGTATAAGGAAGCTCTGCAATTTGCGAACAAACTATACGCCGAGAAATTGCTGGATCCGGAAGTGTTCTCGGATAAAGACGATGCAATCAAGAAGAAGATCATGAACGGAACGAATTCCATTTTGCTGCAAAGCTGGTTTAACTTCGCCGCAGACTGGAACCGTTCGGCAACGGGAGGAGAAAAATTCGTGATCTCCCTGTTCCCGGACAACCCGAAGTACGGGAAAGCTTGGCAGAGCATTAACGACTTCAGCACGGTAGGCGTGGATCAAGGTGCGGTGATGGTCGTAAATGCCAAAGCAAAGAATGCGAAGGAGTTAGTTCAGTTGATGGATCTGCAATATAAACCGGATATCATCGAACTGGTAACATGGGGGATTGAAGGGACGACATTTACAAGAGGCGCCGATGGCAAGCCTACGTTTGTCGATTCCATTAAAAAGGCCGACAATGCTTGGGAAGAAGGAGACAAATACGGGATGAGAGCAAGCAGCTCGTACCGCCCGGGCTTGCAAATGGCGATCGATACGATGGCTTTCGTCGATTTTGCCCCGAACGACCTTGGTTACGTCAATGGCAATGTCATTGAAAAGCCGTGGGAAACGGCTTTCGCGGATATGCCTTTTCCGAATGCGTATACGCCTCCCATGGTGAACGAGCCTTTCCTTGAGTTTACCGATGACGAACGGGAACAAATGACTTCGGTTATGTCTCCGATCAACACTTTCGTAGCTGAAATGCAAAACAAATTTATTAACGGCAAAGAGAGCTTCGACAACTGGTCAGCGTTCCAAGATAAAATGAAAAAAACGGGCGACATCGATAAAGTCCTTCAGATTTACGCCGATGCACAAAAGAGATATCAAGACAGATTAAATAAATAGTGGTACTGGAGTGAAGACGGTTGAAAAGCGAATGGAAAGAGCGAATGGCCAAGTATAACGGAATCTTCACGGAGCCGCCCCAAAACATACCTACGGACAAAGTGGTAGACGGCCCTATAATCGGAAACGGCGATGTCGGCGTAGTCCTTAGCGGACCGCCGGAACGGCAGCGTCTATGGATATCGAAAACCGACTTCTGGAAAGCGAAGCGGCTGTATCCGAACGGCAGTCCATGCTTGCTCGGAGGAATCGATATTCGAATACCCGCATTGGCAAACGCTGCGTATTACAGCGAACAGCGGTTGCTTGAAGCGGAGGTTGCATCGGTATTCCGTAATGACGGGACATCGGTCGCCCTAAGCTACTGGGTTTCGACTGGCGAGAATGCGGTAATCATCGAGCTTTCTTGTGAAGGTGAAGCCGTACCGGTCGAGGTTGACTTGTGGGTACAGCAAGGGAATGAATCCGTGACCGAGGAAGGATATCAGGATGATGTGGCGTGGGCGTCTCGAAAGTTTAACGGCGCCGACCTCGATTGGACGACAGAAGGCGCAATCGTCATGCACTGTTTGGGTGGCGGACGCAGTTCGTTCCTGTTACAGCCGGGAGTAAAAGCAGCTATCGTTGCATACGTATTGACCAATCATAATGAAGAAGATTATCTGCTTGAGTCGGTTAGAAGAGCCGGACTTCTGGACGAAAGCCGAATCGAGAGGCTTCGTTCGGATCACAAACAGTGGTGGAGCCGGTTTTGGGCAAAATCCGGGATTGAAATCGGCGACGATGTGCTGGAGAAGTTTTGGTACGGCTCTCACTACATCATGGCTTGCTGCAGTCGCAACAAGGCATTTCCGCCTGGCTTGTTCGGCAACTGGATTACGACGGACGACTCTGCCTGGGCGGGGGATTTTCATTTGAACTACAATTACCAAGCCCCTTGGTGGGGCGTGTATTCCTCGAACCATGTCGAATTGAGCGAACCCTACGATACGCCGTTGTTGGAATATATGCCGAACGGACGCAAGTATGCCGAACAATATTTAGGCTGTAAAGGAATCTATTACGATGTCGGTATAGGACCCAAAGGATTACCGACTGCCTTGTCCACTACAGAGACAAGCAAAAAATATGAGCACGGCCATTTATTTTTAGGGCAAAAAAGCAATGCGGCGTATTGCGCAATCAATATGCTGATGCGTTATTACTATACATATGATTTGCAATACGCGAGTCAGAAGGCGTATCCGTTCCTGCTTGAAGTCGCCGATTTCTGGGAGGACTATCTGAAGTTCGAAGGAAACCGTTATGTCATCTATCGTGATGGGATTCACGAAGTCCCTACGTTTACGGATTCGCATTCCGACGAGGAATGGCTGCGGGAGTTCGAGGACAAAAATCCGATCCTCTCGTTAGCGCTAATCCGGGCCGTATTCAAAGGGCTGCTGGAAATGTCCCGTGAATTGGACCTCGATGCCGACCGGCGGGAGAAATGGTCGCATATCTTGGCGCATATCAGCGATTTTCCAACGTTCGAGCGCGACGGAAAAACGATATTTCGCTTAACGGAAGAAGGACGAGATTGGTGGAATGATAATACGCTGGCCATTCAGCATGTATGGCCTGCAGGAGCGATCGGACTTGACTCGGATCCGAAGCTGCTTGAAATAGCCAAAGATACGATTACCGTTCTGAACCGTTGGACGGATTATAATGGTTTTCCAACGATATTTACAGCTGCGGCCAGGGTCGGATACGATCCGGAGGCCATCTTGCGCGAGCTGCGCCGTCAGTGTCTTGAGCATAGCTATCCGAACCTGTTTATTTTCTTCGGCGGTGGCGGCATTGAGTGCTGCAGCGGCGTACCTTCGGCGATCAACGAGATGCTCATTCAAAGCCATGAGCATGTAATGAAGTTATTTCCCGCCTGGCCCCGTGAAAGAAACGCCAGCTTTACAAATTTAAGAGCAGTCGGAGCATTTATAGTTTCTAGCGAACTAGCAGATGAAAACGTGACCTACGTAGACATCATAAGCGAGAAAGGCAGAACCTGTAAAATCGTCAACCCCTGGCCGAAGGAAGAAGTTGTGGTTATGGAAAAATGCGGAGATACGCATCGGGTTATCGATAGGCAGTTGTCCGGAGATATCCTTTCTTTTGCTACGGAAGCCGGCAAGAGCTATTTCTTAAGTTCAGGAAGGCAACAATGAACCGTCAAGACGACAAGTTCCTGGACATTACCGATTTAAACGAGCTGCCGACGAAGTTGGTCAGAATCATTGCAACAAAATAGAGCACCGTAGCAGTGCTCTATCATTTATCCGAAGTTAGGGGAGAGGCATGATCCGGAGAAAATTCCCTCGGACGTTTGTCCGAGCGCCCTGATTATACGAAGTTCAAACTGTCCGTATAGGGGAACGGGAGCGGGAACCATTTGGCCGCAGCTTGGCTCCATTCCGCGGACAGCGGCAGATCAGGTTGGGGGTCGAATAGAAGCGACACGAATGCCTCGCGGCTGAGTTCGACGTCGTGAAGAGCGGGTAGCGATAGGATCGCTCTCCCGTTTTCGCCGTTCTTCACGCTCAAATGCCGGCCGGCGATCGGATCGATTTCCTCGAAGTAGGGCTTTAACTGCACAAATAAAGTTTCCGCATCGAACACATATACCGTACCTTGATTCCGTCTTTTTTCCATGGGAGCATCGCGCAAGGCTTGGAGCAATTCCTTCTCGTACCCTTCCGCCGTAAGCGTCAGCTGTTCCAGACCGGCGCCAAGCATGACGTTGGACGCGATTTGAAGAAACGCCCCGATCTCGCCGGCCCATTCTACGATGACGGGAGCCGCTCCTTGCGACGAGGGTCCGGGCAACGCCACGACGGCGAAAGCGGCGGGATTGCCGTTTCTGTTGGCGACATAGACGCGCTGGGTCATTTTCCGGCTGCTGATATTCGCTTCCGTACGGATCAGCGCAGAGAAATCCCATAGGCTCATTTCGTAAGCGAACCGGCGTGCGGAAGCCAGACGATGGAGAAGCGGCGTATCCCGGTGAAGCGCTTCGGTTACTTGAATATCCGAGAGACGATTCTTCCATGATTCGGCAAAAGCGCGATCGAGCGCGAAACGGTAAACTTCCCCGAATTTCAAACATCCGGACCGGGCGTACAGCGGGCCGTCACCCGAGACGAGCAGCAGGGAGGCGCCGGCTGTACGTCCGTATGCCTGGATTTCGTTCAGCACCCGGCTCGAGTAGCCGCGATTGCGGGCCTCCTCCATGCAATATACCGATCCGAGGGAGAAGACGGTTAAGCCGGCGCTCCCTATACGTACAGTTGCAGGGACAAGGCCCATGAACGCGAGGAGCTTGGAGTTCTCAAACAAGCCATGCGAATGCGAAACGGCTTCCGAGAAAATAAACGGAAACGCCGTTCCCATCGAGGACATCCCCGGAGCGCGAAAAATGGCATCGGCCGCATCGATTGCGGATTTCATCTCTTCTTGCCGGACGAGTCGAATTTCGGCGGTCATCGCGAATCCCTCCCTAACAGCGTCAATTCGTTGGTATACCGGTTCATGTCGATGACTTGGTGCGTAAGCCGAGACTGCTCTGCCGCGAAGGCCATGAGGTGACTTTGGACGGAAGCCTGGGCGGATGTTCTTCTTTCGCCGCTGCCGTCGCTTATCGAGCTGATGAAATTCGCGATCATAAGCGAATCTCCGCCGCCATGGCCGATATGCCCGTCAATTCCTTCTAGCGTGATGAGTTCATTCTCGCTTCTTCCGAAGCGGATGATTTCAATCTCGTTCTTATCCATCGCTCCGCGAATTTCGCCCCGCGTCCCCATCAATTTGATCGTGCGGTGGTTCTCGTTCGTAAAAGCGCTCATGGTGAACGCAGCCGTCACTTCGTTGGCGAACTCGAGATTGACCACTTGATGGTCCACTACGTCATTGTCGCAATGGTAGACGCAGCGTCCGTACGGCCCGGTCATCAGGGCTGCGGCTCTCGCTTTGTAGCTCATGTCGTTGGAGATAACGGAGGTCGGCCAATCGGTGTTGTCCGTCAAATAAGTGTTCGGCGCATAATACAGACATGCGTTCTGCGCCGGACAGCCGTCCAGGCAGCGAAGCGGCGCGCCTTCCGGCGCGTTGTCGGAACGAAAATGGGAAAGCGAACCGAAGGAAGACACCCGGACGCAGTCCGCTCCGGCAAGCCACAGCAAAATGTCCATGTCGTGGCAGGACTTGGCCAGAATCATCGGGCTGGACTCGTCGCTTCGGCGCCAATTGCCGCGGACATAGCTGTGCGCTTGGTGCCAATATGCGACATTTTCGTTATGCTGGATGCTCATAAGTCGGCCGATTGTTCCTTTTGCCAGCAGTTTTTTCAATGTCGCGAAAAAAGGAGAGTACCGGAGCACGTGGCAAATATCGAAATGTGTGCCGATTTCTGCCGCTTTCGCTCCCATCAGCAAGCATTCCAGCGGATCGGTCGACATCGGCTTTTCCAGCAGGACGTGATATCCGGCTTCCAGCGCTTG
Organism: Cohnella nanjingensis; assembly: GCF_014212125.1. Lineage (GTDB taxonomy): Bacteria > Bacillota > Bacilli > Paenibacillales > Paenibacillaceae > Cohnella > Cohnella nanjingensis. The sequence goes on along the minus strand of NZ_JACJVP010000047.1, from coordinate 121,006 downwards.
GATGGTCGGCTCATAGTGCATCCTGTCCTGCAGACAGATCAGGATGGCGTCCGCTGTCTTCGGCGCAGCCAACATATCGCGCCAGTCTGCGAACGTATTGCCGTCTTCGATACCGTGCAAATCGCGAAATTCCCGCCTGCGGGCCGGGTCGGCTTCGGCCACCGCCACGACTTTCGCTTCCTGAGGATGGGTCAACGCGTACTTGGTGTAGACATGGCCTCTCTGGCCGGCGCCGATCAGCGCAATTTTCACTGGATTCATGGGGCTCACTCCGATTTCTTATAGGGATGGGTCATCCTTTGACTGCACCGGCGGTCAGACTTTCCACGACTTTTTCCTGCGAGAAGACGAAGATGGCGATAGGAGGCAAGATCGTCAGTACAACCGCCGCGAACAAAGCCGGGTAATTGTTCGAAAACGTGCCTAAATAGTAGCTGAGGGCAATCGGAACCGTTCTCGCCTGGTCGCCGCTCGTCAGAACGAGCGCGAAGAAAAACTCGTTCCACGTGCTGAGAAACTGCAGAATGGCCGCCGTAACCAATCCCGGCAAAGACAGAGGAACGATAATTTTAAGAAACGTAGTCAGGAAACCGGCGCCATCTATACTTGCCGCTTCTTCCAGTGACCTGGGAATGCTCAAATAGTAGCTTCGCAGAATGAAGAAAGAAACGGGAATGCCGAATGCCGCGTAAATCAAAATTAAGCCGGTTTTTGTATCGAGAAGATGGAATGATCTAAGCAGCGTAAAGATCGGAACGGCCAAAGATTGGGAAGGTAGCAGCATGACCGAGGCGATCGCGGCCACGAGCAGATTCTTCATCCGAAAATCGAACCGCGCCAAAATGTAGGAGAAAGCGGCCACAACCAGAATGTTCAGCAAGGTGTTCGCCGTACATACGATGAGACTGTTCATAAAGTACTTTCCGATCGGGACCAGCCGGAAAGCTTCCGTGTAATTGGCGAACCCGAAGCTGCGCGGGAGCGAGAAAGCCGACGAGTAAATTTCGCTGCGCGTCTTGAAAGAGCCGACCAGCACCCATAAAATAGGTCCCAACGAAATGAATGCAATGACGATCAGCACTGCATAATGGAATGCCGGAGCCGGGCTTCGGTTCACTGTATTGCTGTTACCCATGGGAATCACCCAACTTGAACGCCCTCCCGATCAATAAAACCAATATCAGACCTACGAGAATTTGGACAACGCTGATCGCGTTAGCGAGTCCGTAGTTGTTGTCGAGCGTCGCGGTATTATACAAAAACACAGAAAGATTTAGCGTCGACGATCCGGGACCGCCTCTGGTCGTGACGTAGATCGTGTCAAACTGGGTGATCATGCCGACGGCCGCCAGAATGACGCAGGTGCCTAAAATGTTGCGCAGCAGAGGGAGCAGAATGTGCAGATCGATCTGAAATCGGGTGGCTCCGTCGATTTTCGCGGCTTCGAGCAAAGCATCGGAAATGGTTCCAAGTTCGGCCATGATAATGATCGTGCTGACAGCGGAGTAGAACAACCAGGTCAGCGTCAATGCCCAAAAAGCATAGGAGCTGTTGCCGAACGGGTTGATTGCAGGACTATGGGGGCCCGCAAGATACTGCAGCGGCTTAATGATGCCTAGCTCCGGATTAAGCAGCAAATAGAACATGATGCCCGTCGCGACGGTCGGAATGATGCTGGGAATCATATAGACGGCCCGGAAAAATTTCCAGCCGAACGGTTTGCGGAAGAGCAGCAGAGCCACGATGCAACCGACGGATACCCCGACGGTGCATTGCATGAGCACCCATAACAATGTATTTTGAAAGGCCTGCCAAAAGCTGCGGTCATGAAGCAGCTCTCTGTAGTTCCCCAAACCGGACAGTATCGGCGGAGAGAATGTCGTGTAATCGGCGAAAGAAGTCCAGGTTACGTTGACGAGCGGAATGCCGATGAAGACGATGAACATAAGTAAACAGGGGGTGACGAACAACAGGACCCATAACCTCTTCGCCACAATCGATACCTCCATTCGGAAGAAGAGCGCATGGAGCGATAGCCCGATACGCTCTTGCTTGTCTGGATCACTTATTTTTTTGCGCGACTTCTTCGAGTTGCTTGGCGAGCTCCTCCGGCGTAATTTTGTCGAAGGCCAATTCCGGCAACTGTCGGCTCAAGGTATCCAGCGTATTCTGATACCAGTTGGCTTGGTTTTCTCCAAATAGATACTTGGCTTTGGTCGACAATTCCAGCATTCGGCCGACGATGGGGTTCTCCTTGTTGAAGTCGTCCGGGACGACCGCTTGGGGAGAGACGGGGATGATCCCGGTCATCTTCAAAGACGTAATCTGGTTGTCGAGTGTAGTCTCGTATTTCAAGAAATTGACGGCGGCGTCTATTTTGTTTTTGTCGCCGGCGGCAACCATGTCGCCGGTTCCCGGCACGCTGACCATCCCGTCTTTCGGGAAGAGCATAACGCCGATCTGTTCCGGCAGATCCGGGGTGGCCTTCTCCTTGTTGCTGAAATCCGGCACCATCCACGGACCGTTGGCGATCATGGCAACTTCGCCCATCAAGAAGTGGGCGGCCATCGGATCGTATTTGCCGCCGACGGCGTCTTTCGTCGTATACCGGGCAAGCATCGTTTTCAAGTTTTTTAAAGCGTCTACAACTTCGGGGGTGTTGAAGTTCGTAGGCTTCATCGTGTTCATAAATTGATTGCCCGCTTCGTTCGCGGTGCCGACCATGGCACCGAGAAACATCGAGGACAGCCAAGCGAAGTCATTCGTGTCCAGCGATATCGGCGTAATGCCGGCCGCCTTGAGCTTATCGCATGCGGCGAAAAATTCGTCCCAGGACGCGAAGGAGGTTTCCGGCGGCTCGATGCCCGCTTTTTTGAACAGAGCTTTGTTGAAGAAGATCATGGCGATTTCCTTCTGGTTAGGCACGGCATAGATTTTGCCGTTGATGCTGTTTCGTTCCAGCGCATCGGGATCGAACGAAGATTTCCATGCCGGATCGGCATCGAAGTAGGGCGTAAGATCCGCGATTTTGCCCGATTTAACGGCCAAATCAAGGATGTAGTTTCCGGTGGTCAGAACGATGTCGGGAAGATCGCCCGTGGCGAACAGAACTTTGACTTTTTGCGCATAGGCATCCGTTGTCGGAATTTCCTGCAAATTGAATTTGACACCTTTGCCCAAATCGGAGTTTGGGAATTCATCGAACAGTTTTTTGAAGAAGGGTGCGGCGTAATCTTCGCCGACATGATAGTTCAGCACGTTCAAAGTAACTTGTTTGCCGCCCCCGGCGTTGCCGGAGCTTGTCTGGATGTTGCTTTTGCTTGAACAGCCGGCGATTAGCAAAGCGCAGATGACAGAAATAATGACGCACTTTGAAATTTTATTCAAAGCATCCATTCCTCCTTTGATTTGTATCGCTTAATCAGTATAATGAAGCGTGCAGAGGTTGTTAATGCAATATTTCTACATATACCAATCAAAAATTTGACCTCAGTGGCGGAGAATCTCCATATTTTTGTGGTTGGCTTACGTTTCTTTCGCGTATTTCTATGAGAATTTTTACGTTCGATCAATATTTTTACTTCAGCCCTATGCATATGCGGAACATATATGTAATTATGTATTACATCATATGATATGGATGTGTTAAATGTGGCGCGGCTTTTCACCTTCGGTTCCGTCAAGAGCATTCGTTTTAAAGTCATTTCCATGACGCTGCTTCTCGTATTTTTTTCCTTATCCATCATCGGAATTTATTTTTACCAGTCGATCCATACGATATTGAGGAACAATGCGAACGACAATCTCACCCGTATGCTGGAGCAAACGAACGATAACTTGGAGGCGCAGCTCGAGATGATCGACTCCGCCATGATTTCCTTTATATCCAATCCGGTGATCAACACCAACCTTGAAGACCAGCCGCCGACCAGTCCCTACGAGAAATGGGGCAGGAAGACGGAAATCGAGCGGCAAATGATTTACTTGTTGTCCAACCATTACTTGTGGGAGAAGAACATCCTCGATTCGGTGTTCATCATCGACGATTACGGTAACGACTACTCGGTTCTGCGTAAATACGGAAATATGGATATGCAGATTCGCCGGAACATTGCGGTGTATAAGTCGATTGACAACGAGCCGGAGCAAACGCAAATCGTAAACCCGACACCTAATGACCCGATCCTGTATTTCGTAAAAAATATCCGAAGCTTTCTGGACTACAGCTATAAGGGGAAAATCATTTTCGGCATCAACGAAACCAAAATGAATGCTCTCTACGATAGCATCGTTCATTATGACAATTCGCAGGTTTTTCTGATCGACGGGGACGGCTCGATTCTGTCCAGTGGGAATACGCGTCTGCTGGGGCACACGACGGATCCCGGTTTGATCCGGTTTCTTCACACCTCCCTATTCAGTTCAGTGAGACTAAACGATGTTTCCTATTTCGTCGCCGCCAAGGAGATCAAGCGATACAATTGGACGTCGCTCATACTCATCCCGCAAAACCAGGCGTTATCCCATTTATCCGAATCGTTCGGCCGGTTTATTCCGATCGCTCTCGGCATCTTGTTCTTCTTCCTGCTTGTCGGATACTTTATTTCCTCCAAAGTAACCCGGCCGATCATCGACTTGTTAAAGCGCATCGAGCTGATCCGGAGAGGAGATTATTCGACGAGGATGCCCGCTTATACAGAGATGGAATTGAATAAACTCGCCATGGTGTTTAATAAGATGTCGGAGGAAATGGAATATTTGATTACGGACGTTTACGAGAAAAAGCTGCTGCTCCGGGAGTCGGAACTGAAATCCCTGTACGCGCAAATCAACCCGCATTTTTTGTTTAATGTGTTGGAAACGATCAGTTGGTATGCGAGAATGAGCAGCCAGGTCGAAATCCATGAGATGGTCACCTCGCTCGGTTACATGCTGAGATCCGGTTTGGCCGGGAACGGCCACCAGAAAACGGCGATCAGCGAGGAATTGAAATATATCGAGTTTTATATTCTCCTGCAAAGAAAGCGCTTCGGAGAACGGCTGCAAGTTGACATCAAGATCGGGGACGATTCGATCCGTGATCTGCTGCTGCCCAAATTAAGCATCCAGCCCATCGTCGAGAACGCGATCGTACACGGCTTAGAGCGGAAGGTAGGCGATTGGCAATTGCTCGTGGAAATTCGCCGCGAGGGAGGAGATATCCTATTCTTGATCGAAGATAACGGCGTCGGCTTCGATTCCGTTCCAACTGGACGCGGCGGGGCGCACAACCATATCGCCCTGGAGAACGTGAACCGCAGAATTCAAATTTTATACGGAAACCCTTATGGGATAAGCATTGACAGCAGGATCGGAGAAGGCACGAAAGTAACGGTTCGAATTCCCGAGGACACGGGAATTGTTCCGGAGAACGGGACCGGGCCAATAACAGGGGAGGGGCGTACCTATGTTCCGGGTGTTCATCGTGGATGACGAGCCGATCATTCGTTCGGGTCTGACCCATTTCATCGACTGGAAGCAATGCGGTTGCGAGATTGCGGGGCAAGCGGGTGACGGCTTGGCGGCCAAAGATCAGATCGATGTCCTTCTGCCGGACATCGTGATCACGGATATCAAAATGTCGGGCATGGACGGATTGGAGCTTTCAAAATTCCTTTACGAACGTTATCCGCATATGAAAATCATCATGTTGACGGGGTATGCCGATTTCGAATACGCGCAGAAAGCGATTCGTTTCGGCGTCGTCGACTTTCTCCTAAAACCGACGACGAACGAGCAGATCATTCAAGCTATCCATAAGGCCATAGGCATGCTGGACAAAGAAAACAGAACGAGAAGCCAGTTTGCGCTCGTTCAGGAAAAGTTTTTTCAGGACACGGTTTATGGCATTTTGTCGGATCCGACGACGATTCTCGATAAAAGCGTCGAGTACGGTATCGACGTTCAATCGTTCTCGCTGGGCTTGTTCGACATCCATTCCCTTCGAAGCCAATCGGACCAAGCGCAACTGAAATCCGTCGGGAATTTGATTTACACCGCCTTTCAATCGTTCTACTCCTATTCGTTTGCGCTCGGCAGCGATAAAATCGGCGTTCTGATTCAAGCCGATCAACTGCGAATCGCTTTTGTCTGCCAAGATTTGATCCAATCCGCCGACACGCTGTTCGGCCTCCGGATCTCGGCGGGAATCAGCGGCAACCATCAGGGCATAACCGAAATCCATGCGGCTTACCAAGAAGCTTTAACGGCAATCTCGCTTGGTTTCGAAGCGGAGAATGACGTCGTATTTTTCAGAAGCGACATGCGCGCGCGGGCGGAATCCTACCGGCAATTGGCAGATGCGTTTTGCGAGAGAATCTTCGGACTCGTGCAGGACAACCGCTTGGATAGCGCTCTTGAAGAGATCCGCGTCGGCTTTGAAGTCAAAAAAATATTTCAGCACGCTGTGGAAAAGTACAAGCTGGCGGCGATCCAATTGTGTCTGCTGTTATGGAAGCGGTCACACGAATCGGCCAGCGGCATTCATGAACGGTTCATGTCGTGCGATACGATTGCGGATGTGGCGCAAGCGCTGATGGAAGACGTGAAGAATTCCTCCCGCTTCAGGAACGCATCGGAAAGCAATGCGATTGTAGCGGAATCGTTGGCATTTATTCACAAGAACTACCATCAGGAAATGCAACTGCAGACGATCGCGGATGCCGTCTACGTGAACAGCAGTTATTTAAGCCGGCTTTTCCACAAGGAAACAGGAGAAACCGTCACGGAAGCGATCACCAAAATCAGAATGGAAAAGGCCAGAGAGCTGCTCGCGAATTCCGAAATCAAAACGCAGGAAATCGCGACGATGGTCGGATTCGATAATCCGTCGTATTTTTCCGCTACTTTCAAGAAACGATTCGGCCTGACTCCGAAGGCATACAGGTTTTTGCAGCGATAGGAGGTTGGGGAGCACCTGGGTTTCTCATTTTTACTTCTTGCAGGAAGTATTTTGTTCAATCCTGTAGACGGCCATTTTATCATTTGTTACTCTTAGTGAAATAAGGTTTGCTATACAAAACTTTTTTCGCTAGGAGGATATGAAACTTGGAAAAGAAGTATTGGGTTCCAGCCTTGGACAAAGCGAATGCCGTTCTTCGGCTCATCGCGGATCAACCGGGAAAACTTCGTTTGATCGATTTATCCAAAGAGACCGGAATCCACAAAAGCTCCATGTTTTCATTGCTGCATACGATGGAATCGCTGCACTGGGCCGTATCCGAAAAGGATGGCACCTATTCTTTGGGATCGGCCATGGCTTCTTTCGGAAACGCGTTTTTCAAAAAGTTCAGTTTGATCGACCAGTTTGCCAAAGAAGCAAGACCGGTGGTGGAAAGGATTCGATTAACGGTACAGCTAGGCAAATTGGAGGGGGACCAAGTGCTATATCTGGCCAAGGAAGAAGCCGTTTCCCCCATCCGCCTCGTTTCGGAGCCGGGCATGCGAATTCCCGCTCACGCGACCGCGCTTGGTAAAGTCATGCTGTCCGAACTGGACGTGGTTGAATTAAATGAGCGGTTCCCGACCGGGATGTTAACCCCATTAACACCCAATACCATTTCGGACAGGGGATTGCTTTGGGCATCCTTACAGGAAATCAAGCGGCAAAAGTTCGCTTACGACCTGCAGGAATCGATACTCGGATTTTGCTGCGTGGCTTCGCCGGTTCGCGATGAAACCGGAAGGGTGATCGCGGCGGTGAGCTGCTCGATGCCTTCGCATATGTGGGAGGAAAAAAGGGAAGACGCGCTGCGGGAAATCCGGCAATTGGCGGACAAACTGAGCTTGAACCCCGAAAATGGCCTGTGAAAGACCGAAAGTCAGCCGTTCGTTCGATGATTAGCTTGCCAACGGGCGCTCCTTGGGGCGCGTTTTTTCTGCGTGTTGCAATCCACCTGCATCGTCAACCTATACAACAAACTCGCCGCATGATCACTCGGTTCGCAGTATCATTTTCTGAGCATTCCGTCATTTTATGATTGACGAGATAGCATTGCGGAAAGAAGTTGGTTGGTTTATATTGGACTTAATAAGTTCATTATAATAAATTTGGTTTTATATAATAAACCAAAGAGGTGATGCGCCGATGAGATTGAAAAACAAAGTAACGGTGATTACGGGCTCCGGATCCGGTATCGGCAAAAGCTCCGCGCTTTTATTCGCAAAGGAAGGCGCAAGCGTCGTCGTCAACGATATTTCGATCGAGAAAGGGGAAGAAACGGCAAGCGAAATTCGCGCGGGCGGAGGCGTTGCCGTTTGCATTCCGGGAGACGTGACCAATCCGGATTCGGTCGAGAAACTTGTCGCGGATTCGATCGCGCAATTCGGCCGCATCGATGTATTGTTCAACAATGCGGGAATCAGCGGCGTCGGCGCTTTGCATGAAATCCATCCTTCGGATTGGGATCGAATCATGAATGTCAATGTCCGAGGGGTCTATCTTCCGAGTAAATATGTGCTGCCTCACATGATGAAGCAACGAAGCGGAAGCATCATCAATATGTCCTCTTGCGTGGCGGAAATCGGGTTGGCCCGGCGCGCCTCCTACGCTGCGTCGAAAGGCGCCGTGCTGGCGCTGACAAAATCCATGCAGGTAGATTACGCCTCCTTTAACATCCGCATCAACGCTTTGCTTCCGGGAACGATCCTAACGCCATTCGTCGAGAATTATCTTAAAACCTCATACGCGGACAACGAAGCGGCTATCGAATCGCTGAAGAAACGCCAGTTGAGCGAACAATTAGGGTTGCCTGAGGACGTGGCGGCAGCCGCGCTGTTCCTGGCTTCCGACGATTCCAAGTTCATGATGGGCAGTCCGGTTTATATTGATGGCGGCGTAACGTTCGGCAAGAACGCCTGAACCCATGGGAGGAATGGAAATGAAACTTGTCACGTTTAACCGGAACGGCCGCGAATCGCTCGGCATGAAAGTCGACGGGGGGATCCTGGATGTGACGGCCTCCGGATTCTCAGGCGGCATCATGGAGGTCATTGCCGGCGGCACGAGCCGGCTGGAAGAACTGAGACGTATCGCCGCCGACGCGGCGGGTTCGAACGCTTCGGCGAACCTGCTGGACGAAGCCGCCATGGATTGGGGACCATGCGTAACTCAGCCGCAAAAAATCATCTGCATCGGTCTCAATTACCGCAAACATGCCGAGGAGACGAACGCGCCGATTCCGGCGTTTCCGATCCTGTTCAGCAAATTCAATAATACGCTTACCGGGCATAGGAAGCCGATTGCAATTCCGAAAGTCACGCAGAAGTTGGACTACGAAGCGGAACTGGCGGTCGTTATCGGCAAGGCCGCGAAGTATGTACCCAAGGAACGGGCTTTGGAGCATGTATTCGGTTATGCCTGCGTCAACGATCTGTCTGCACGGGATTTGCAAATGAGGACGCAGCAATGGCTGCTCGGCAAAAGCTGCGATGGATTCAGTCCGCTTGGACCGTATCTAGTGACAGCTGATGAAGTGGGCAACCCGAACGATCTGGCCATCCGGTCGATCGTGAATGGAGAAGTGCGCCAAAGCTCGAATACTTCGGATATGATTTTTCCGGTAGATGAAATTGTAAGTTACGTGTCGCAGCATATGACCTTGCTTCCCGGGGACGTCATTCTTACGGGAACGCCGGAAGGCGTCGTTCTCGGCTATTCGCCGGAACGGCAGATTTATTTGAAGCCGGGAGACGAAGTCGTCATCGAAATCGAAAAGCTCGGCCGTTTGGTTAATACGTTCGTGGCTGAGGACGAGGTCGTTCTTTGAACAAGCGATCTTGGGATGTATCGTATACGATACGTTGCTCTGAGGGGGGAAAAGAATGGTTTTGTCCGGAAAAACGGCGATCGTAACCGGCGGCTCGTCGGGCATTGGCGAATCCATCGTGCGTTTATTTGCCTCGCAAGGGGCAAACGTGGTTATTGCCGACCAGAACGGGAAAGAGGCTTCCGGCGTTGCCGATCATTTGAAGTCCGAAGGATACAACGCGATTGCCGTGAAAACGGATGTATCGCGAGAAGAAGAAGTTCGGTTGCTCATTCAAGAAACGGTGAGACGCTTCGGACAAATCGATATCGTGGTCAATAACGCAGCCGTAATCATGCCTAAATATTTGGAAGAGTTCGAGGAGGAGGAATGGGATCGCATTTTCAATGTGAATTTAAAAAGCGTGTTTCTGATGGTCAAGCATTCGATCGCGAAATTGAAGGAAACGCGAGGATCCATCGTAAACATGTCTTCTCTGAACGGTTTGATCGGTCAAAAGATGAACCCGGTATACGCGGCTACCAAAGGCGGAATGAACGCGATTACGAAGTCGTTGGCGTTGGATTATGCGCCCTTTGGCGTACGCGTGAACAGTATTTGTCCTGCCGGCGTCTCGACGCCGTTGCTGAAACAATGGATTAGGGAGCAGGATGATCCGGCCAAGACCGTACAAGATTTGAATGACATGCACGCGCTCGGGAGGCCGGCGACTTCGGAGGAAGTGGCGCAAGCCGTTCTTTTCTTGGCCGGCGAAACGTCCGGTTTCGTAACCGGCGTCGTTCTTCCCGTCGACGGCGGCGCTTCGCTCGGTTATTGATCGATTTCATACTGCACGCTAAGGGAGAGTTTGAGGATGAAAATCACAAAAGCAGAAAGCTTTGTCTTGCATGTGCCGATTACGCCCCCCATTACCGATGCCATTAACGTCGCCACGCATTGGGGACTGGCGGGAGTACGTATCTACACGGACGAAGGATTCGTCGGTTATGGCTATACGGGAACTTGCGCGCATGGCGATGATATGATCGCGGATACGATCGATAAATACTACGCGCCGTTGCTGATCGGCAAGGATCCGTTCATGGTGAAACAGCTGTGGGACGAGATGCGCTTCGGCAAGATGCACTGGATCGGTCGATCCGGCATAACGCACATGGCGCTGGCGGCGGTCGACATCGCGCTATGGGACATTATGGCGAAGGCTTCGAATAAACCGCTGTGGCAGTATCTCGGAGGGGCGAAGTCCAAACGAATCGAAGCTTATAATACGAACGGCGGTTGGCTCAATTGGTCGAAAGAGCGCTTGTTAAAAGACGTAACGGAGATCATCGAATCCGGCTTCAAAGGCGTTAAAATCAAAGTCGGCAAACCGGATCCCCGCGAAGATTACGATCGCTGCAAAGCGGTCCGCAAGGCCATTGGCGACAACGTGATTTTCATGATCGATGTCAATCAGCAGTGGAACATCAACACGGCCATGACATGGGGCAAGAAGCTGGAAGAGTTCGATTTGTTCTGGCTGGAAGAACCGCTGAACCCCGACGATATCATGGGCCACAAAAAACTCGCCGACGAGTTGAACGTCCCGATCGCTCTGGGCGAACATGTGTACAATAAGTATGCTTTCAGGGATTATATTCATCATGGCGCTGTGGAATATTGCCAGGTCGACGTTACCCGCGTGGGGGGAATAACGGAATGGCTGCAAGTCGCCGGATTGGCCGCGTCTTACGATATTCCGATTTGCCCGCACGTTGGAGATATGGGACAAATTCATCAGCATCTCGTCGCGTCAACGCAAAATGCCATTATGCTCGAGTATATTCCTTGGATTCGGCACATTTTTGTGGAACCGGTTACGGTGAGAGATGGACAGTATGTGCTGCCGGAAATGCCGGGGGCATCGACCGAGATCATACCGGAGCTTTTTGCTGAATACAGGGTTAGATAAAAGGGGAGGAGGTCGTCAAAAGGATGAGAGTCGACGCCCATCAGCATTTCTGGAACCTGGAGAAGCTGAGCTATCCCTGGCTCATCCCGGCGTACGGACCGATCTTCCGTACGTTCGAAGCGCCGGAACTGGAGCCGCAGCTGAGAAGTGCCGGCATGGACAAAACGGTGATCGTGCAGGCGGCGAACGCCTTCGAGGACACGGATTACATGCTGAAAACGGCTGAAGCGTACGAGTGGGTCGGAGGCGTGGTCGGTTGGGTGCCGCTCGACCGTCCGGACGAGGTTTTCCGCAAATTGGAACTCTACGCGAAAAATCCTTATTTGAAAGGCGTCCGCCATCTGATTCACGAAGAGTCGGATCCGGACTGGGTCATACGTCCGGAAGTTATCGAAGGACTGAAGGTGCTTGCGCAGTTCAATATGTCCTTCGACGTTGTCGCCGTATTTCCTAACCATTTGAAGCATATCCCCACTCTCGCCGAGAAGGTCCCGAATCTGCGCATGGTCATCGACCATCTGGCAAAACCGCCGATCAAGGACCGGGGCTGGGAGCCGTGGGCCGGACAGCTGGCGGCGGCAGCGGCTTCTCCGAACGTGTACGCGAAGATCTCCGGACTGAATACGGCGGCATCGGAAAATTGGTCGGCGGCGGAACTGCAACGATACACGGATTACGCCATCGAGGTCTTCGGCGCGTCCCGCCTCATGTTCGGCAGCGACTGGCCCGTCGCGATCCTGAACGGAGACTATGCTTCGGTGTGGCGGGAAACGAACGCACTGCTCGAGGGACGTACCCGCGAAGAAATCGACGCGATTCTAGGCGGCACGGCCGTGGAATTTTACCGACTCTGAGGGGGCGAGCGCCATACAGCGTTTCGGGAGCGTCATCCAAGTGAAACCGGAGAAGCTGGAGGAGTACAAGAAACTGCATAAGAACGCATGGCAAGGCGTGCTGGACATGATCACCAAGTGCCATATCCGAAACTATTCGATCTATTACAAAGACGGTTATCTTTTCAGCTATTACGAGTATATCGGGAACGACTACGACGCCGACATGGCGAAAATGGCCGCCGATCCGACGACACAGAAGTGGTGGGATTATTGCGAACCTTGCCAAGAACCGCTCGACACGCGCGGACCAGGTGAATGGTGGGCGAACATGGAAGAAGTGTTCCACCATGATTGACGTCTTCGGTTGACACCCTTACCAATCCGGCAGAATGAAGTATGACAGCAAGAAGATACTTCGCGGTATTCGGAAGGAAGCAAGACGGCGTGGTGCAATCGCGCCGACGGCATTTTTTCGTTAATATACAGTACCGTCGGCGCCGGTTTTCGATTTCGGTGCCCGCAAGCGGCTGCCTTCAGGGGTTGCCCGCAAGCGCCTCCTCCGGCTCCCGTTCCGCAACTGCGCTCGGGGACTTCGCCGCCTCGGTCTTTGCTTTTCTCCGCAGGAGAATGCGCTCCGCTTTCCCGGCTTCTTCCCACAAAATCGCCTCGAACGCCCGCCTCTGAAACTGCTCGAGCCGCTGGCTCGCGAGGGTATACGTCACGCCGAACCTGCTCGACAGCAGCTCGATCGCGTCCCCTTGCCGATCCGGCAGCTTCAGCTCCTTGATCAGATAATAAGGCATGGACGCGTACAGAACGAACCGCTTGGCCTCCGCCTCCTGATGCTCGAGGAACGGCAGCGGCATGACGGTCTGATTGCCGGCATGACGCAGCAGATGGCACAACTCGTGGAGGAAGTCCTCCCACTGCTCCGCCCGGCTGAGCCGCCGGTCGATCAGGATCGAGCGCAACCCCATCCATTCCAACGCCCGGCTGGAGTAGTTCAGGTAGTGAACCCACACGTTCAGGCGGCCGGCTACCTCTTCGATCGTCAATTGGGAAGCGGACGCGATGCCCGCTTTCGTCCACAGCGTCTCGATCCACTGCTCCAGCGGGGTTGGGTGATAGTATTGAAGCATCAGAGCACCTCGTTTATGGGAATGTATGTTCGGTTTGCGGCGGTAAAGAAACGCCCTCTCGGGCGCGAACGGCTGGGTATGGCTATGATTCGCCTTGGCGGTCGGACGGCTTGCGTCCGCGCTCCTTCTCGCGGAGAAACTCCCAGAATCGGAGCATCTCCTCCTTGCGCGCTTCCGGGGCGTCTAGGTAATCCTTGAAGAACAATCCGTGCTCGGGATTGCTGATGAACGCTTCAAACGCGGAGGAAGGCTTGACCTCTATCGTCGGATCGTCCGTGCGGCCGAGCAGATAGTCCGTAGTCGTCTTATAGTATTCGGCGAAGCGGCTCAGGATCTCCGGCTCCGGCTTGCGGTCGTCCGACTCGTAGCGCGACAGCTGGACGTTGCTGATGCCAAGCGCTCTGGCCGCATCGAGCTGCGTCCTGCCGAATTGATCCCGCCTCTCCCGAAGGCGTCTGCCCAATGTCATACCGATCTTCCTTCCGAAAGGGGTCTTTTCATTATAGCATAATATTTTCCGTATTGGCAAAATAAATCGAGAGAGTATCCAAATTTTTCTTGACAGTTGCCATATTGGCAATATATGATCGATTCACCGAACAAAATAAGAACAAGTGTTCCTGTTTTGGGATCGGAGATGAAACGCTGTGTTGGCCCGCTTGAGGAGCCGGCCTGGATAAGGAAGAATCGTTGTTGGCGTACATCGCGAAGAGGACGAATCACCGATAGACTTTGCCAATTTGGCAAAGACATAAACGGAGGAGCGTGGATACAGATGAAAATCGTGGCATTGGGGCAAGCGACGCCGGAGGCTTACCGGGCGACCCGGACGATGCTCTTGCTGTCGGCGGACCGGCTGACGCGCCGCATCCATGAGATGGACCAGGTTCGTACGATGGAGGAGATGAACGAGGTGCTGGCGCTGGATCGGGAGCGGCGCATCGTCATCGAGATGATCGCCAGCTGCTCGTACGTCATCGACTGGCTGGAGTCGGGCCGCAGGCCCGGCAACCGGCGGGGGATCGAACGGCGTGCGGGCTACCAGCGGGAGGTGCTGACCGATCCGTCGAAGCTGCAGGCGAGCCGGAGCGGCGATCGCGCGGCCGACGGGCCGGAAGCCGAGCTTCGGCGGGTGCGGCTGGAAGCGGCCCTGCGAGGATTGACGGAGCGGGAGCGGGATTGCTTCACGCTAGCGCTCGGAGAGGGCTTCTCCTATGCGGAGGTCGCCCGGCTGCTCGACATCAGCAAGTCCAGCGTCGGCACCTACATCATCCGGGCGCAGCGGAAGATCGCTCTCAATATCGGGGGCCGGGTCGTTCAGGTCGGGTGAGCGGACGGGGTTGGGGAGCTTACGGTCAAAAGAAGGTCAACAGCCGGAAGAGGCTGTCGCACGGTTGCCACCTAAGGATGAGAGGGTCGCAAGAGAACGACGACGACCCGCTCGCCATCATCTCACACCGGGGAGGGCAAGCACGGGATGGGGACGGAAGAAAGGGTGACTTCGCGATGAGGAACGGGATTCGGCAACGGTTGATCGCGGCCGTCCCGGCGGTAGGCGGCAGAGTGCTAGACCGGCACGAAGCCGAAGTCGCGGCGGACAAGCCGTACCTCGTGCTGGCGCAGGGCGTCGAGACCGAGGACGAAGGCTGGCCGGGGCGGCGGCGCACTTACAAGATCTGGCCGTATGCGGATCGCGCAGCGGGCTTCGCGGCAGTCGACGCCTTGAGCGAAGCGATCATCCGGGCGTTGGACGAAGAGCTGCTGACGGACCCGGATTCGGGCGAGACGTTCACCTGCCGCTACCAGGGCGCGATCGGTACGGAGCGGGTGGACGGAAAGACGGACGCCCTCACGCACGGACTGCGGTTCCGGGTGGATGCCGTTCATCCGGAAGGATTGGCCGAGACGGTCCCTGCGGATCCCTGGCTGCAGGCGCTGGGCGAATGGACGTCGCAGACGTTGGGCGCGCCATGGCGCGTCTACCTGGGACGGTGGCCGACGGATTACGATCGGCCGGCGGTCCTGTGGCGGCTGAACGGCGTGGATACGGCGCCCGGCAATGCGGCGGCCGCCGAGACGCGCAAGCGGTTCGTCGGGCATGTGCTCGGACGCACCGACAACGATCGGGAAGCGGCCGTCGTGCGGGTGGCCGAACAGCTGGCCGCCGCGGGCAAGATCGCGCTGAACGCCGGGGAGCGCCGCTATATGACCGTCCGGCAGCAGGCGGCCGATCCGAGCGCGGATGAATGGACGGAGGGCCAGATCGGGCTGACGCTCGGACGGCGCGTCGTTCGTCCGTACGAGGAAGAGCCGCTGATGGAGGAAGTCGTTTTTCGCAGATCCATTCCATAAGAAAGAGGTGTTGACGCATGGCAAGCAAGAAATCCGCGGCATCCGAAGCCGCGGCTTACAGCCGGGAAGAGCTGGAGCGGCATGCGGCCGGAAGTCGTGCAAGGCGCGCTGTATGGCGTGGACAAGGAAGCCGAACTGACGGTTAACGAGGTTAAGGAACGAATCGACCAATTTCTGAACAGGAAGGTGAACTGATATGGCAGGAGGCACTTGGAATTTGACGGATATGCCGGTATTGCCCGGTTTCTATATGGCGTTTCGAGCGGCGGCGGCAGCGGCCATTCAACCCGGAGAGCGCGGCGTGGTCATCGTGCCCGTCAAGGCGCATTGGGGTCCGGTCCGCCAGTTCGTGGAGCTGACGCGCGAAGCGGACATCGCGGACGCCTACTCGCTGGACGAGACGGGCGGCGCGTCCGCCGTACAGACGGTGCGGCTCGCCCTGCTGGGCGGCGCGCGCAAGGTGCTCGCCTACCGCCTGACGGACGGCACCGAAGCCAAGGCGGCCAAGACGCTCCAGGACACCGCGGCGACGCCGGCGAACGTCCTGAAGCTCGAAGCGAAGCAGTCCGGCGCGCGGGGCAACGCCTTCAAGGTGACGATCCAAGCGAACCCTGTCGACGCGGCCAAGAAGGACATCAAGCTCTACGAGGGCACGACGCTGCTGCGTACGTTCACCTTTGCGGGCAGCACGATTCAAGCCGCGGTAGATGCCGTTAACGGCGATGCCGCGAACAAATGGATCGTCGCGTCGAAGCTCGCGGACGGCAACGGCACGCTCGCCAACCTCTCCGGCTCCGCGCTGAGCGGCGGCGCTTCCGGCATCGAAGGCATCGCGGCGTCCGATTACGTGAACGCGATGTCCGCTTTCGAGACGCAGTCCTTCAACGTCGTCACGCTGGACGGCGTGACGGATCCGGCGCTGCTGACGAGCCTCGCCTCCTGGGTGGCGCGCATTCGCACCGAGGGCAACGGCGTCATCGCCGTGCTTGGCGGCAGCGCCGCCGAAGACAAAGCAGCCGATGCCGTAGCTAAAGCTTCAGCGCGCAGCGCCGGCTTTAACCTGGAAGGCATCGTCAACGTCGGCACCGGCGCGCTGCTGGACGGCGCGGAATACAGCTCCGCCCAACTGTCCGCCTACGTGGCCGGCCTCATTGCGGGCCAAGCGCTGAGCGCGTCGACGACGTACGCGCCGACTCCGTTCGACGACGTGACCCGCCGCTGGACCCGTTCCGAGCAGGAGCAGGCGGTGCGCGGCGGCGTATTCCTGTTCGTTCACGACGGCCGTCTGGTGAAGGCGCTGCGCGGGGTGACGAGCCTGGTGACGCTCAGCGGCACCCAGAACGCGGCATGGAAGAAGATCCGCACGATCCGCGTGCTGGACAGCATCAACGCCGATCTGCAGCGGACGGCGGAGGACCAGTACATCGGCAAGGTGAACAACACCGAAGAAGGCCGTCTGGCGCTGGTCGGCGCCTGCAAGCAGTACATGAACACGCTCGCTCAAGCCGGCGTCATCGAGGCGACCGGGTACGACGTCGCGGTCGATGACGCGATCGTCGCCGCCCCGGACCAAGTGTTCCTGAAATGGGAAGCGCGTCTGACCGACGTGGTTGAACAAATTTTCGGCACGTTCATCGTGCGATAAGGGGGATAACGGAACATGATGGATCCGACTAGAGCAATTCTGGGTACGTACGGGCAAGTATTCATCGACGGAAATTGGCAGACGAACATCAACCATCTGGAGGCGTCCGTCGAGGTGGAGAAGCGCGAGCTGAAGCTCGCCGGCTCGGAGTGGACCGTGCACAAGCTTGGCGCCAAAAAGGGCACCGGCACGATGAGCGGCTACAAGGTGACGAGCGATATGCTCCGCCGCGGCTTCGCGAAGTTTGACGTCATTAACAAGCTGGCCGATCCGGAAGCGTACGGCTTCGAGCGCATCCGCCTGATCAACTGCGTCGCGGACAAGCTGCAGCTGGCCAACTGGACGGCGGGCGAGGAAGTGGCCGAAGAGACGGCGTTCACGTTCGAAGGCTATGAGCTGCTGGACCCGATCGTGGCCAGCTAATCGAAGGAGGAGAAGATACGCATGTCGATCGACTATGAAACGATGACCGAAGAGCAGATGCTCCAGCGCTTGCTGGACGCCGATACGCTCCCGGAGCGTACCGTGCTGCTCGAGCGGCTCGGCGTCCCGGTGAAGCTCCGCGGCTTGACCGGCAAGCAGGTGTTCAGCATCCGCGAACGCTCGACGGAGCGCAAGGAGAAGCGGGGCCAGACGATCGAGCGGCTGGACGAGGAGCTGTTCAACGTGTCGCTCATCGCGGCCGCCACGACCTCCCCTAGCTGGGGTGCATCCCAGCTGCTCGCCAAGTTCGGCGCGAGCAGCGCCGAAGAGGTGATCAAGCGCATCCTGCTCGCCGGCGAGCTGTCGGCGCTGGGCGACGTGGTGCTGGACCTGTCGGGCTTCAACACGGAGCTCGCCGACGTAAAAAACTAATTCGATCCGGGGCGCTGGCCGGCATGCTACATGCCATCTGGGTGCGGCACCATCTGCGCCCCGGAGCGTTCTGGCTGCTCCCCCGGGGGGAGCAGCTTTTCCTGATGGCAAGCATGGAGCTCGAACTCGAGGGCGAGCGCGACAAGCACGGCGGGAGAGGAGGATGAGCGTATGGCGGATATGAAGATTGCGGGCGTCGACTTCGTCATCGATGCCGACGGGTTCAAGCAGACGGAGACGGCGCTCCAGGCGATGGACAAGTACATGGAGAAGCTGCAGCAGCGGGCGGAGCGGCTGAGCCGGATCCGCATCACGCCGATCGTCAAACTGAGCGACTGCCTTTGCGAGCCGCTGAGGAAGATCCGGACGAGCCTGGAGTCGTTGACCAAGAAGGCTTGGGTGGTGTCGGTGAGGGCGCAGATGAGCGATTATTCGGCCATCGTCAAGAGCGGCAAAGACGCGGGGCAGGCTTTCAGCGCCAGCTTTACGGACAGGTTTGATGCTAGCGGTATTGCGCTTAAAGTTCAAAGAGCATTGAACAGAGCAACTCTTAACGCTGAACTCCTCGGAGGCAGTAGTAACACCGGAAAAACGGATTGTTGTTGTGAGAATAGTAATAGTAAACAGGGAATTGACTGGAAGGAAAAGATAGTCGATTTCGGTTCATCAGTACTTTCGGGATATATATCTAATAAACTGTCAGATTTGCCCTCTAGAAGGTCGAAAGCTTCACCAGGAGGAAATGGACATGTTGGCGGCAGGGCTGCACCAAATCCGGCTGCTACACACAGTGGTATCCTACGAGCAGATGGTAATGGTTATTATCCCTCCCCACAGCTCCAGACTGAGGTGACAAAGAAACCATCATTGCTGCAAAGGTTTTTACCAAAAAATAAAGCGGTAGAGCAGTTCTCTGGGGTAGAAGAAAAGTTAGCGAAAAGTCCTGCAACAGAATCAACAGCGGCTGCCAAAATTATTACTGGAAATCAATCCGTGCCTGACACGCCAAAAAAAATCTATGGCGCCGATGGAAATGTGTTATCCGTCGTTTCTCCTGAGTCATCCGTGAAAGCTGAGCCCAGTGTAAGTAGGATGGTAGGGAAAACAAAAAGTTTCGGCTCCAAGCTTTTGGACAATGCCTTGCTAGCCGGTTCGTCACCGCTCGGCAAGGGGATGCTCAAAACCTCCAAATTCCTAGGCAAGCTATCCAAACCCTTGGGTATCGTGTCCGACGTGGCACAAATTGCTACGGCAAGTAACGGTACCGAACGCGCCAAAGCCGTTGGCAGCGTGGCCGGCGGGTGGGGTGGTGCAGCGGCGGGAGCGGCAGCTGGAGCAGCCATAGGATCGATCATTCCAGTCGTCGGGACGGCGATCGGCGGCATCATCGGCGGCGCGCTTGGAGGAATGGGCGGCAGCGCAATCGGCGATTTTGTCGGCGGGCTCACTGGTAGATTCCTGGGAAAGAAGAAAAAGAAGAAGGATCCCGTAAGTTTGCCAGAGCCTGACGCTACCTCTGGACCCATGAACTTGACTGGAGGAGCACAAGGGATCTTAATGGGCGCTGCAATCGCAACCGCACCGGCCAAATCGCCTTCGGCACCGGCCAAATCGCCTTCGGCACCGGCGCCTACTCCGCAGCCTCCACCACCCTCGATCCAAATTCCGACAGGTGCCGTACAAATTACGGTCAAAGAAAACAACCTGGACTACGATGCGATTGCCCGCGACATTGGGGCCAAGCTGGCCGCTTCGATGAAGCAGGCCATGGAAAACAGGGCTTAGCCCTTTAAAGAGTTTCTCGGAGAGAGGGTGAGGCAGCCGTGGAATTCTATCTCATTGATCCCGCCACGAAAAACCGATTCCAGTTTCCGGTCAACCCGGAGGAGGTCTCGATTCGGCGGGACAAGCAATTCGAGACGACGAATATTCTCGCACTGGATGAAGTGGATTTTGCGCAAGGCGCGAAGATTAAGGAGATTTCTTTCTCCTCGTTTTTTCCGTTGGTTCATCCTTTCGACGAACAGGCGGCAACGCCCAATCCGGTCGAGGCCATGAACCTGCTGACCACCTACATGGATAGCAAGAAACCGGTGCAGCTCCTGATCACGGAGACCGGCATCAACGTGTTGGTCTTTATCTCCAGTCATTCTACCACGCTGCGCGGAGGAGAACCGGGCGATGTCTACTTCGACATTACCTTTCGTACTTGGCGTGAGTTGAAAACGCGAACCACGCTTCCCGTCGGAGCGGCGTCTCCTCGGACGGACACGAAGCAGGTACCGAAGGTATACAACGTTCGCAGCGGAGATACGTTGACGGCCATTGCCAAACGGGAGCTGGGCAGCAGCGCGAAGTGGAGCGCCATTTACGAGAAAAACAAGGCGCTGATCGGCAAAGATCCGAACCGCGTCGCACCCGGACAAAAGCTGGTGATGCCATGAGCTACGAAGTCGTTTACGCGAACAAGTACTATCTCAAGCATTTCGTGGAAGAAATCTCGTTGGAAGATTCGCTGGAGGAGATCGCCTATCGGGCGAATATCCGGCTCGCCGTAGCGTCCGATCTGCCGATCATTACGCCGGGGCAGGAGATTCGTGTTTCCGGCATTGCTTACGGCGGAAGTCAGATGTCTTACCTGCTGAATCCGGGCGTCGTCTGGGAGTGCGAGAGCTCGAACAACGGCACCAAGCATCTCTCGGTGACCGTCTACGATCGCACGATCTACCTGGCCAAGTCGGAAGACGAACTGCTCCTGCCTACCGGACAGACCGCCTCCCAACGGCTCCGCCAATACGCGCAATCCTGGGACATCCCGATCGGCAACGTGCCGGATACGAAGATTGTGTTAGCCAGGAGCGTCAAGCGCAGCCAGTCCATTTTTTCCATGATGATGGAAGATTTGAAGGAGACCGCCGATAAGGGCGGGGACCTCTATCGGCCGCGTATGACGCCGAACGGCTTGGAGCTGGCGAAGCTGGGGAACAACGCAAAAGTTTGGGAGCTGGAGTACGTGCAAGACACGACGCAAAAACGGACGCTTGAAGGAGCCGTTACCCAAGTGAAGGTGCTGGGCAGCCAAGGAGGAGATACGAGCTTGTCTCCCGTGCTGGCCGTGGTGAAAGGTGAAACCGACAAGTACGGCACGCTTCAGAAAGTGCTTCAGGATTGCAAGATCGAGACGGCGCAGCAGGCCCGGGAAGCGGCCAATCGAACGCTGCTCGGGATGCAGGAGACATTCTCGGTCAACGCGCCCGATATCAATACGCTGCGAGCGGGAGACCGGGTCAAGCTGAATGGAATGGAGCTGTTCGTGACGAACGTGCGGCACCAACTCGGAGAGCCCGGGCAAATGCAGCTAGAACTGGCTAAAGAAGCCAAAGTCAGGAGGGATTGGTGTGCCTGATCCGTTCAAGAAACTCGCCTCGACGCTCGAAAGCCGCTTCAGCCGAATCGCGACCCAGGCGGTGTCCGGACTGCCAGCAGAGCTTGGCGTCATTACGAATGCCGGCTTGAAGCTAGATTCGTTCAAGCACGAGATTCCCGATTACCTCGTTTCCGAGCAGTTGCAGACCGGTCTTCGTGTCGGAGATCGCGTCCTAGCTATTCCGGTAAACGCGGGCAATTATGCGGTGGTCGTATGCAGGGTGGTGAGTCGAGGTGGCTAATCTATTTCCGACGCAAGAGATCCAGGTAGAAATGGAGCAAGATGAACTGAGCACCGAGCCCGTATTTGGCAGAAGCTGGCGGTTCGACTTCGAACGGGGAGAGTTCGTGCTGACGCCTACAGGCAAAATCGCCGCTTCGGAAGGTCGAGACGCTTGGCTCGAATGGTGCAAGAAGGCGCTCATGACCGAGCGGTACCGGTATCTGGCTTACTCTCGCGACTACGGTCAGGAATACGAGGATTATATCGGGCTCGGTTTGTCCCGCGCCGCGACGGAGAGCGAGATTCAGCGGATCTCTACGGAGACGCTCATGACGGACCCGCGGACCGCGGCGGTCAGCGGCTTCTCGTTCCAGTGGGATGGCGACCGCTGCAACTTCAGCTGTGAAGTTACGAGCGTTCGGGATGAGTCGGGGACTCTACAAGGAAGCGTGGTGAATCGGTAATGGCGGGATTGCCGGATTATTTGGCGGAACAGACGGAAGAAGCGATTCTTCAGCGCATGTTGGGACGCATTCCATCCGACGTGGATCGTTCGGAGGGTTCGTATATCTGGGATTCGCTCGCGCCGGCGGCTTACGAGCTGTTCCTGTCGGCCGGTTGGGCGAAGGAAGTGTTGCGTCGGGGCTTCGCCTCTACGACATTCGGACCCTATCTGGATGCTAGGTGCGAGGAGCATGGCATCACTCGGCGTCCGGCGGTAAAGGCGACGGGGCAAGTGAAGCTGCTGGGGGCGGCCGGTACCGACGTGCCAAAGGGGACGCGGGTAGCTACGGCTGCGGATCCGGTCACCAGCTCGCCTTCTGTCGAGTTTGAGGTGACGGGAGAGCAGACGTTGACGCTTGATTCGCAAGGGCAGGGAACCGCGAACGTGGCGGCTGTGGACGCAGGGACGGTAGGCAACGTGCCAGCCGGCGCGATCACCTTGCTGGTGACTTCCGTGCCGGGAATTACGGGCGTGAGCAACGAAGCGGGAATGTCCGGCGGGGCGGATGTGGAAAGCGACGAGTCCTTGCTGGAGCGCTATCTGCTGAAGGTGCGCAGCCCGGGGACGAGCGGTAACAAATCGGACTACGTGCAGTGGGCGCTGCAGGTGGAAAGCGTCGGCGGCGCGCAGGTTCAGCCTTTGTGGAACGGACCGGGAACGGTTAAGCTGTTCGTGCTCGGCTCGGACAAGCGCGCGCCGAACGCCTCTATCGTGACGGCAGTGCAGAACTATATCGCGCCTAGCGCCGGTCAGGGCGAAGGCAAGGCGCCGATCGGAGCCAGCGTGACAGTCGCCGCGGCGACAGAAGTGCCGATTAACGTGAGCGCTCTGCTGACGTTGAAGGCGGGGGCGACGGTGGAAGAGGCATCGACGGCTATTCAATTCGCGCTTCGGGATTATCTGAAGCAGCTTGCTTTCTCGGATACGGCGGTGCGCTATTCCCGCATTATCGGCATCCTGCTGGATGTGCCGTCGATCGTGGATTTCACGGACCTCAAGGTAAACGGCGGCGTAGGTAACGTTACGATGCGGCTTGGCGAGGTCGGGGTCGTCGGGACGGTGAACGTAAGTGGCTAATACAGCGTTGAGCACCCGGGGGGCAGCCATGCTCGATTATCTTCCGGGTTACTATGCGACTTCTCTGGTCATGCAGTCTCTGTTAAACGCTCAGGGAACGGAGTTGGACGATCTTCGGCTGGCTGTAGAGGATACGTTGAATCAATTCTTCGTCAATTCTGCGACGTGGGGATTGGACATATGGGAGCAAGAGCTAGCGATTCCTACGGATATCACGAAGCCGATCAGCCAACGCCGCAGCTTGTTGATGTCCAAGATTCGCGGTACGGGAACGGTTACGGTTGAGTTGCTCCATACGGTGGCCCAATCTTATGATCGCGGATCGATCGACGTCGTGGAGGAGCCGTCTTTGTACCGGTTCACGGTTCGCTTCATCGACACGCTAGGGCTGCCTCCGAATCTCGACGATCTGAAGTCGGCGATCGAGGCGATCAAGCCCGCTCATCTCGCAGTACAGTTCGCTTATCGTTATCTGAACATCTCCGAGGTCCAGAAGATGACGATCCAACAAATTCAGAACCATCCGCTAACGGACTTCGCGCCGTTCCTGGATGCGTAGGGAGGGGCAGTCATGGCGATCTTCACGACCATCTTGAACTTGCTGAAGAAAAATCCCGTCACGGACGGTGCGGATACATTCAATATTCAGACCATGATGAACGATAACTGGGACAAAATCGATGCCGCGCTAGGTATGGTCGGTGTTCGCGCTGATGTGAGGGCGGCAACGACTTCTAACATCATGTTGTCCGGGTTGCTGACGGTCGACGGTGTCGTGCTAGCAGGCGGAGAACGCGTCTTGGTGAAGAATCAGACGACCGGCAGCGAGAACGGCGTATACACGGCTTCATCCGGTGCTTGGACCCGGGCGGCAGACGCGGATAGCTCGGGCAAGATCGCATCCGGAATTTCCGTCTATGTCGCGGAAGGGAGCGTAAACGCCGGCACAGGCTGGGTCATGTCCAACACGGGCGTGGTTACATTGGGGACGACGGCGTTGACCTTCGTTCAGAAGACGGGGCCAGGCGCCGCAACGGATGCCGTAATCGGTAAACGGACGATAGACGATTCGGTGGCCGTCGGCTCTACCGATACAGACACGCCTACGAATCTCTTGTCCAAGATGGGGGCGCAGCTTCGCGCCGTTACAGGCGAGAAAGATTGGTATACGCCGCCTGCGACAAGTCTGGCCACACTGGAGGACGAGGTTCTCGCGTCGACCCCGCCGACAACGATCACGCTAAAGCCTGGCGTGAATGTGTACAACGCTAGCCGGACATCGCGGGTGGATTCGATTAGGATGTCAGGGCGGACGTTGGTGAATTTGCTGGGGCGGGATGGGAATTGTGAGGAGTTGAGTAAGTGGGGGGTCTATCAAGTTTCTCAAGCCCTCGACTCAACAAATAAAACGTTAGGTATAAACAGTATTAGATTGACGATCAACACAGGTTTCACTAGTGGGAGCACCGGACAGATAGCTTCTTCAGCTTTTACTATGAATGCAGGGAAGTATTACGTCGCGATTGTGGATATTAAAAACGGAAGTGCAACAAATGGTAGTTTTTATATTTTTAATGGCCCTTCCGCTTCAAAAGGAATAAATACGATAACTTCGACAGATAAGTTTAATCCTGCTTGGCGAGCGTATGCACCTATATCGACTTATTCAAATTGTACAATGGTGTTTGGAATTTCTGGGATTCCTGGACAAACGGCAAACTTCGATGGAGCTCGGGTTTTCGAAATTTCTGCCAGCGAATATGCAACATTAGATGGAATGATTACTTCACAGATTGCTGCAATGTATCCGTATGTGGATGATATAAAGCATGTTAATGCGGTTTATGTGGACAATCCTGGTCGTAATTTATTGCCGCCATTCACGGAGTGGCAACGAATTAATTTTAATGCCTTAATCATCGATAATTATAAACTGTCTCATACAAAGACAGGTAATGCAGTAGCTGAGTCGTCTAGTTCTCCTCAAATATCAGTTGTTCCTAGTACAACGTATTCGCTTAATTCCGGTGGAGCCAGAATGCGCATATATGAATCTTTTGATGGTAAATCATACTCGCGAATTAAGGATATATCAGGTAAAGATACGTTTATCACTAGCTCGACTACAAAATATATTATTATTGAAACCTTTTTGATTGATTCCGAGATTGGAACTTTTGTATGGGAAGACCCAATACTTAATATTGGAGCCTCCGTGCAAAGCTTTTATCCACAACTTCCATCCCGTTTGAGCCTTCCTGATGTTAACCTTCGTTCTAACCTGGACGGGACTGTTGCAGATCAATTATATTCCGATGGACAAGGCCGACCACGAGTTGTACGAAGATTCCGTGAAACTTTGTTAGATGGTTCTATTTCTGTTTCTTGGGCACTAGATAATTATAGTGGTTTTAAAAGGGTGAAATTTACGGCAGCACCTTTCCTAGAGGCATATGTTGCAGGTAAGGCTTCCTTAGTGAAATATGATGGAAAGTCCATTCCAAATTTGGATACAACGTTAAATGCAGACTCATTTGCTCTCTCTGGTGATGGCACATTTTATGTCTCAATTCCCGCAGCAGATTCCGGTTGGGGCGACAACTTTAAACCAAGTGCAGAGGAAATCAAAGCATATTTTAACGGCTGGGTAATGTACAATTTTGCAACCGGAGATGCCAGTCAAAAATACAATGACTCGGGTACAAAGGGATGGGCATATAGAGCATCCTGGTACAGCGGATCACCTACTCCAGGTAATATGATTGGCGGTACAACTATACTGCCGACAGATTATGCTCCGGGATATGGGCCGAAAGGTTACTTCACTCCTTATCGATTGATTTACCAACTTGCACAATCTACGGATGAACCTATTAATTATGAAGGCGATCTGGTAATGCATGAGGGACCCAATCAGATTGAGGTTGGCACAGGCATTGTTGTAAGAGAGTTTGCTCAAGTTTTTGGTGACCGTTACGTTAACGCCATTAATGCAAGTCCACCTAGCCGAACGAAATATCGGCCAGAAAGGTTCTTGACTTTCTTCCAAAACGATTTTAGAGATTTTAAGTGGGTTCAAAAAGGACCACTTGTCTTGAATGGGGAGGATTATGTATATGGGGAAGCCCTTTCTCCTATTAATAGAGAGGCTATGTACTCAGTAACATACCTCACTAAAGAACGGCATGCACTTGGTATTGCTCCAGTAAACATTACTGGACAATGTGCCTACAACCTTAAGGGAACAGTCGATATCTTATCAAGCGGTATTAGTTCCGTTAATTCCATTATTTCTACACTTCAATCAACGAAGGCACAAAAGCAGCAACCACAATGGATAGCTCCCACGTTGCTTAACGGGTGGGTTAATGAGAGTTATTTTTCATCTGTAGGATATTATAAAGATGATCTAGGTATTGTGCATCTGAGAGGGCTAATAAAGGCCGGAAATACGGAAAGTGGAAAAGTACTTCTACGATTGCCAAAGGGGTATATTCCAGCAGCCAGTACAGCATTGCCCGTAATTTCAAGCGATGGAATGTCAGCCTACGCCGGCACGTTAAATATATTTACAGATGGAACCCTTAACATTGGTTTTGGAATTCGCAACGTTTGGCTTTCTTTAGAGGGGCTGACTTTTAGGACGGAGGGTTGATTCATGAAAGAGGCTATCATCATTAACAATGAAGGCATATATGTGGGACCTATCATTGTCTCAGACGACTTCTTCGGAGCAAGCCCAGTTTACGAGGCCCAAGGGCTAGTTGAAATAGACGAAAAGCCCGAAGAACTCCAAATCACCGGATACACCATTGCCGAACGCGTCCCCGAGGGTCTGTTCCTGCCCAAATGGGACTTCGTGGAATCCCGATGGGTTGAAGGTCTTTCTGCAGAGGAAATCGAAGCCATCCGCAATGCTCCGCAACCTGAATCGCCGCAGCAGCAAATCGAGAAGCTCGTATCAGACCTCGACGACGCTATGACACAGCTGGTCATCGCAAGGGATGACAATCTCACCCTCATGGAAGCTGTAGCTGAACTTTATGAGATGCTGCTTGCCAAGCCGGAGAGGGCATAATCATCCTGCAGCAATGTCCCTTTGATTACCTTTAACATCTCAAACAAAGGAGGCCGTACCCTTGGCAATCGCATCCGTATACGTATCTCTCATTCTAGCGGGCCGCCGCGCATTCGCGCAGGTTCCGGCGACGATCCAGCCGTCCGTGGAGGCCGAACTGACCGGTATGGGGTTCGGCACAGACGGACAGCCGCTCCAACCCGTCGAATAACCGTAACTATCGCTGAACGGCGGGGCCTTCTTCAACCTCATGGAGGTGAGGCTAATGTCTAGCGAGGAAGTCTTGTCCGAGATTCGGGAACGCATGGTCCGGGTCGAGACGAAGATCGACAACATCAACGAAGTCAAAAAGATGGCCGAGGAAGCGCGGGAAACCGCGAAGGAGTCGCTGCAGTCGACGCGCACGGTGAATCGTCAGATCGACGAACAGAGCCGTCGACTTGACGAAGCGGCCAAGCATTACGAACACGAGGTCCGGGCGCTCAACGCCCGGATCGACAGCGAGAACGAGAAGAGGCGGGCGGGACAGCGCTGGCTGATCGGCACGACGCTGACGGTCATCGGGCTGTTCATGACCGCCATCGGTCTCCTCTGGAAGGTGGTGGCACCCTGATGGAACCCAGCCAACTGTTCACCTGGGAGGCGCTCTCCACGATGGGGGGCGCTTCTTTACTGACTTTTTTTGTCGTGCAATATACCAAGAACTATCTGGACCGCGTGGCGGCGAAGCTGCCGACCGACCTGTTCGCGGTTGGGGTAGCCACGCTTATCCTGGTCATAGCTCAACTGGCAGCTGGCGCGAATGGGCGGGACTGGCGGCTCTACCTGCTGTCGCTGGCGAATGGCTTCCTGGTGGCGGCCGCGGCGGGGCAGATGCAGCACAAGGCGGTCAACCCGCCCGGCGCCTCGGCCAACTCGAAGGACGGCCAACCTCCCGATTAGCTGAATACCATGGGACACGCGCCGTTCCGCGCCTTAGGCGTCCAAGCATACGATAATGACAAGCACACTTTGGAAAAGGGGGAGTAGCGCATGCCCGACCCCAACGGGTTCATCATGCAGATCGCGCCTGCCGTGCAGGCGGACCAACTGCGCACTGGCGTTCCGGCATCCTTGACGATCGCGCAGGCGGCGCTCGAATCGAACTGGGGCACGAGCGGCCTGACGCGGCAAGCGAACAATCTCTTCGGCATGAAGGGCGCCGGTCCCGCAGGGAGCATCACGATGTCGACGACCGAGTACGTGAACGGCCAGTATGTGCAGATGCCGGCGACCTTCCGCGCCTACCGGGGCTGGAACGAATCGATCGCCGATCACTCGGTTCTGCTTCAGAACCGCAGGTATGCGGGCGTCCTGCGCACCGATGGGAGGAAAGCCGCCAAGGCGGTAGCGGCCGCCGGGTATGCGACGGATCCGAAGTACGCAGATAAACTCATCAAACTGATGGACGATTATCACCTGTACGCGTATGATCAGTCGCGATCGCCCGATCCTGCTGGCCCGACGACGCCTGCGCCGTACCAGATCTCTGAAGCGGATGCGGAGAAGCTCGTCCGCTTTCTCTCGGCCGGGTGGTGGGCTGCCGTGACGCCCGCTGGCCGGGCGGAATTCAACCGCCTCGCGAACGAAGTGCGGGCGGCCGCCGGACTGCCTGGTCAATAATCGCACCAGTTGGCCATCGCATACTCGGGATTTCATCTCACCTGTCGGCCTTAGCGCGCGCCCGTCGACTTCATCGCACCGCGAACTCAAATGCACCTATCTACCTAATCGTACTGCCTGCTTCATCGACCACATCGCCTTAACCACTCCCATAGATCGTTCCCATCGACCAACTAAATCCACGCTCGGCCCAAAGAGCCGCATCGCGGATGCACCGGCGTACCGCCTTCCTGAATATTCTATCTCAAGCTAGCGTGAGCAGAAGGGAGGCAAGGAAGCGATGACGACCCGAGGCATCGACTGCTCCGCGCCGCTCACCGCGCAGACGGCGAAGGCGATCGCGGACGCCGGCTACAAGTTCGCCGCGCGCTACCTGGTGCCGGACAGCTATGGCTGGAAGCGCCTCTCCCTGTCCGAAGCGCAAGCCATCACCGCGGCCGGCATGCAGATCGTCTCGGTGTTCGAGACGTCCGCGAACCGTCCGGAGGGCGGCGCTCCGGCGGGGCAGAGCGACGGCGCTGCCGCCTACAAAGAAGCGCGCAGCGTCAGCCAGCCGCTCGGCAGCACGATCTACTTCGCCGCCGACTATGATGCGTCGCCTTCGGACTACAACGCGATCGAAGCCTATCTGAGAGCGGCGTCGGCCCAGATTCCGGGCTATCAGACCGGGTTGTACGGCTCGTACGCCGTTATCGAAGAGATGGCGAAGCGCGGAGCTTGCCGGCATTTCTGGCAGTCCTACGCCTGGAGCGGGGGCAAGCAGAGCAGCCGCGCCAATATTTATCAATATCAGAACAACGTCAAAGTGGGCGGCGTCGCCGTCGATCTGAACCATTCGTTCGGTAACGAGGGCTGGTGGAATACGAGCGGGGAGGGGGATGTCACGATGACCGCAGATGACGCGAACAAGATTATCAAGTTCCTGTCGGCCGCTTGGTTCGCAGCGATCAATCAGCAAGACAAAGATGAGTTCAACCGGCTTGCCAACGAGATTCGCAAGGCCGCCGGTCTGCCGCTGGAGTGACATTCCGCTCTCGCAATCGTTGAAGCCGCAGACTTGCTGCCGATATAGGAATCACCACGCCAAAAGGCTCCCGGAAGGTCGAATGTCCCTCGGGAGCTTTTCTCTATTGCGCTTCATTTCGTCAATTGGATCTAAACTCGCCAATTATTCCTCGTCCCGCCAGCCCGTGATATCATCCTCTAAGATGTCGGATACGCTGCGGACGAAGTTGCCGCCCGCGCCCCAGTCGAGGTTGAAAAACAAACCCTCGGAGCTGCCGGTCGCCACCGCCCGCACTTCCGTCTCTCCGCGCAGATTGTCCATGATCACGACGAGCGCCGCCCGGTTGCTCGTGCGGAAATAATATTTTTCGAAAACCAACGTCCCGATGCCCCGTCCGTCTCCCAGATCGTGATACTCGTCGTGCACCAGTTCGGCGTTGTGGTTGTCTCTGACCTTGGCGAAGGCCCCGTAAGCCGAAAGCCCGACCGTAAATATGGATTTGCTCATCCGCGCGTACCCCCAGTCCATGGCATTGAACGCATCTATACATACGATTGTACGCCTGAAATGTTTCGGGTCTATTTTGGTCGACAGGAGTTTCCAAGTATCCGGCGAAGGTTATATCTAAAGAGGTAACCAATTTGAAAGCCGGGTGAACGTCATGCCGCAGGGCAAGTATTTCCGTATCGGATACGGCATCATCGTCGTACTCCTGATCATCTTCCTCGCCTCCAAAGTCAATTTTATCTTCCGTCCGTTCCTAACGGTCATCGAGACGCTGCTGCTGCCGATGCTGCTCTCGGTCATCATGTACTATCTGCTCCGTCCGGTCGTGAATCTGCTGGAGAAGCAGCGGCTGAACCGTCCGCTCGCCATCGGCATCGTCTATTTGGCGTTGGCCGCGTTGATCGTGTTCATCATCATGCTGATCGGTCCGATCTTCAAGAGCCAGATCGACAGCCTTATGGCCAATCTGCCCGAGCTCGTGAAGCTCGCCGAACAGCAAGTCGCGAAGCTCCAGCAGAACGAATGGGCCGCCAAATACTTGAAGGATCATCAGATCGACCTCACCGCCAAGATTCCCGATTTGGTGAACGGCGTCATCTCCAACACCGGCAACGCGTTCAACAGCATCATCGGGTTCGTCTCGAATATCGTGCTGCTGCTGTCGACGGTTCCTTTTATCGCCTACTACATGCTGAAAACGGGGAACAAGGTACCTGAATTCATCATACGGCTCGTGCCCGACAAGCATGACGAAGAAGCGAGACAAATTATGCTGGAGATGGACAACGCCCTCAGCGCCTATATCCAGGGGAAGATCCTCGTCAGTCTCGGCCTCGGCATCCTGATGCTCATCGGCTATCTCATCATCGGGCTGCCGTACGCGCTGTTGCTCGCGATCGTGTTCACGTTCCTCAACGTCATTCCATACGTCGGCGTCCTGATCGGGGCGGTGCCGAGCGTTATCGTGGCCTTCATTGACTCTCCCTGGAAGGTCGTCGAGACGATCATCGTCATCCTCATCGCCCAGCAGATCGAGGACCGGCTGCTGTCGCCGCAGATCATGGGCAAGAAGCTCGATATCCATCCGCTCACGATCATCATCGTGCTCCTCTGCGTAGGCAGCTTGTTCGGCCTGCTCGGCATGTTCGTCGCCGTGCCGACCTACGCGCTGCTCAAGGTCGTCGTGACGCATCTGTACCGTATCTGGCGCCTCCGCCGCATCGAGATCATCGAGTGACCCTGATCCTTCGGAAAAGGCTATAGGCACCCGATGCCCATCTTCCCCATATACTGGCAGCAACAAGGGCCGCCCGCCCATTGAGGCGGGCATCCGGGATGAGGGGAGCGGTGGCCGTGCCGACGATACCGAATTTTCCGCAGGCGCTGCTGGATGAGCATATGAACTGGCATCATGCCAATCACGTAAACGATCCTTCGAAATTGCCGCCGGGATACGGTCAGGCTTTCTTGCAGTTCCATCGCAACTATATTCGCAAGGCGATAGCCTGGTACAACCAGCAAGGCTACGACCCTGCGCTCGTTGCGCCTTGGAATGCGGTGCCGGAGCCGATCCGGCAGTCGCGTTGCTACAATCAGCAAGTCGAAGCGCGCATCCTGTACCAGCCGCAGACGATCCGGTCGGTAGAGGAGCTCGGTCGGCTCATCGAAGGCTCGGGCTTGCACGGATGCATCCATCAGGGTGCGGGCGAGCTGTACGGCGACTCCGATATGTTCGACTTTGACGTCGCGCCGCGCAGCACGCTGTTCTACAACATTCACGGCATGATCGACCGTTGGTATCAGAATTGGGAAGGTCAAGGCCGGTTCGCCGAAGGGCTGTCCTTCTGGAATGGGCGCTTCGAGCGGGAAGACGACGAGATGCTGCGATATGTGCCGGCTGACGGCGCTTGGCAGTTCGGGCGCGTGGAAGGGACCGAACTGGTGTGGCACACGGCTGGCGACAGCTGCGCATTCGGCGCGCTGGACGATGGCCGGCCTTTCCGCGTCTGGGACGCCGATGGCGACGGACGACTCGAAGTGCTGTTCCAGCAGCCGGCGGACGGCAGCTGGTGGGAGGGCCGCGTACGGGACGGCAAGCTCGTTTGGGGACAGGTGCGAGTAAGCTTGAAGGAGTAGAGTAGGGCGCGAGCAGTAGGGCGATAAGCCTCCCGTGAGGGCGAACAAAATCGAAGGTTGACGAAAAAAGAAGGTTGGAAGTATAATATCCAAAAACAGGATATGCACCATTGCGAGGAAGCACCCGCAGACGAACGATAGACGTCTTCGTGCTTCCTTTTTTGCGTTTGCGGACTGCCATGTGGGGAGGGGACCTGGTCATTAGGTAAGTTAAATCTGACTGAGACAAGGGAGAAGAGATGATAGAAATTTAATCCGGTTAGTTGCATGAAATGGCCCTAATTTCCAACGAACCTAAAGGAGACGATACCAATGAAAACGATCATTAAAGTAGCCGTATCTGTAGGTCTTGCCTCTATCATTTTTGCTTCGTCTGTATTCGCAGCGACGGGGAAGTTCACAGATGTGCCCAAGGGCTACTGGGCCCAATCCAATATTGATCAGGCTGTTGCAGCTGGCTGGATTGGCGGTTATTCGAACAATACGTTCAAGCCTGACGCCACCATTACACGCGCCGAGTTTTTGAAGGCGTTAATGAAAGCCATGAAATTCAACGTGACCGACGAGGATACTTCCTTCACCGACGACACCGGCTGGTTCCGGCCGTATATCGCAACCGGGCTGAACCAAGGGGTCATTGTCGCGAGTGCTTACCCGAATGACGAGTTCAAGCCGAACCAGAAGATCACGCGCGGCGAGATCGCGGAGATGACGGTCAGAGCCCTGGGGAAAAACGACGAGGGGCAAAGCAAGGGGTACGTAGCTGTAGCGAAATCTCTGGGTATCTTGAGTGGTTATTCGGACGGCACGATGGGCGAAACCAAGAGCGCTACCCGTGCGGAGGCGGTGGTTATGATTGCGCGTGTGCTTGATCCGGAGTCGCCTAATAAGGTTGTGGGGTTCCCAAATACTACGAAAACCATAATGGATATGATTAATACCGCCAAAAACAAGTACGGTACAGTAAGAGAAGGATTTAAAGGAGCTGTCGTCGTTCATAAAGGTAGCGATGATACCAATGACGATATTACATTTAGAATCGAGTATACCAGTGAAGCTAAGGTGTTAACTATTGACCTCTATGCAACCGACAAAGAAGAGTTATCCCTACTTCGGGATGTTTTACAAGTTTATTTCCCGAAATCGTATGAGAAAGCATACAAGGACTCTGTTCGTATCAGCAATATGACCTTCGTACCAGGAAACGAAAGCAGCATTATCCAAACAAAGTACGACGGACATAAGTTTATTGTCTACAAACCCAATACGGATAAAGGTCTTGCTATTCAAATTTACGGGGAGTGACCTTTTTGAAGCAACGACTCCAACAGCTCTTTGCATTATTGCTTGTTGCTGCTTTCTTGGTTGGCTCCCTTCCCATTTCTCCGACATCGGCTGCCAGTAATGATGATCAACAGAGACGTGCGCAAGCGATTATTGACAAATACCATATTCCTACAACTAACGCGAACAGACTTCCCCTTAATCTAGATTATCTATTAAATGAAGCAGGCTATGGAGAAGCTGTAGTCGTTTATGGAGGTCCTGCCTCCGTGCCAGGTAACGGTCAAAGTAACTCAAACAACCAATGGCGTTACCTTGGCCAGGATATAAACGGCACTCCATTTACAAACTGGAAATTCCCAAATGATATCGATGCCACGAGGAGCATTGCGAAGAACTGGAAAAAGAACCCTTGGCTTGATCCCGAAGGTATTCGACGTGGAGTTCATAAAGACGGCTATAGGGATAATCAGTCCTATGTTTCAGGCATTCAGAGCAGTATGATAGACCCCTATACTTGGAAGAATTGGCTAGATAACTATAATAGTTTGACCGGAAAACGTTGGTCAGTTTCAGACCTTCTCGATTATGCCGTCATCCTCTCCCCACCTAGAGACTTTTCACCTGGATCCGTCCAAATGTGGAGTATCGGCGGGGATGGGAAATGGTGGTACCAGACATTCACGGTTAAGCCACTTATTCCAATCGAATCAGTTCCAACTCCGTCTATCGATCTTACGATCACCAAAGTCCTCTACCCAGACGCTGTTTACGTCAACGACCCCGTCACCATCACCGTGACGGCCAAAAATATTGGAGACGCGAACAGCGGGGCGTTCGATGTCGGTCTCTTCGGCGTGACGGTTCCAAACAAACGCGTAGCAAACCTTGCGCCTAGCGCTACAACAAATGTCACCTTCAATACATCATTCCCCACCAAAGGAATGCAGAAGCTGACGGCCAAGGTCGACATAACAGGCATGGTAGTCGAGTCGAACGAGGAGAACAACACGTTTCCGTTCCAGATCATGGTGAACGCGAAAGGCGATCCAGTCGCCCCGATCGCGATCATCAGCCATCTAGAGGGCGACAATCGAGACGCTCCTACGATCTATATCAAGCCGAAAACGGATGCCAAGCTCGGAGACGAAAAATCGTATTCACCGGACGGCAAGCCGATCACCAAGAGAGATTGGAAGTACACGCCTCCCGGGGGAACCGTTAAGACGGGTAAACCAACCGATTTCTCGGACAAGGGTACATACCTCGTCGAGCTGAAAGTCACGAACAGCGCCGGCAAGGAATCCGAATGGACGCAGCTCACCGTCAAGGTCCAAGAGGAGCCGAAGCCTCCGGATCATCCGGATCCGCCCGAGATCTGTACAGACGATCCGGATCCGCATGCCAAGGTGACGGGCATCACCAGATGGATTGCAGGGAAGCCGTTCCCTTACAAGCATCATCTGAATAACTCTTACCTGACAGGCAACGAGTGCTATACAACTTCGCTGGATCGATCGAAGGACGAGGTTCGGATGAAGAAATCCGATTTCTCGACGTACACCTATGCCTTCCCGGACAAAGCGCCATCGGAGCCTGGACTTTATGATCTGGAAGGGAAAGTGTACACGACAACCGGCAAGGGCAGCGCCTGGGATAAGCTCGTCCTGGAAATCGTCGCCCCCTCCCCTCCTGTCGTGAATCTGATCGCGCCACCGGAGACGTACCGGAACGTAGAGAACACGCTTTACATTCAGGCCGAGAGCCCGGACAACGATATTATCGAACATCTGGTGCTCGAGGAGCGGTACGATCATAACAACGATGGCAGTTTTGAAGATGAGCCCTGGACGACCCTCTACGATGGCGACTTCAAGCTCACCTACAAGACCAAGTACACGACCGTAGGCAAACGGCAGTACAGGGCGACGGTTACCGCAGATACGGGCCTCACCGCCGTATCTCCAACGGCTGTTACGAATGTGCTGAATCAAGCGCCGATCGTTAACTTCAACGCATACGGGATTACGCAGCAGCCGAGCCAAGATCCGGACAGCGGTCCTCCCGTCACCAACTACACGCCGGATTCGATCAAACGTTCGTGGATTTTAAAGTCCCCCTATCTGGGAGGCAGCAGCGACAAGGTTGCCTGGAAGACGGACAGCACCGCGATTTCCACGAAAACAGCTGTTCGGGGCAGCTTTGCAGTCGGGTATCCGGACGCCGGGCTTGGTCCCAATGCTAGATCGAAGTACAACTTGGCATCGGATCTGAAGTCTCTGGAAGTCTGGTCCCCTACGGAGGGCGTTCCATTACAACGGGTGCTGTCCGGTCATCGGATAATCACGTTTAATAACGCATATCAGAACAATTGGGTGAACGGCCAGGGATATAGTTATACGGGGGAGTATAGGTTTGCCCTCCGCGACGCTCAAACCGGGAATATCATAAAGACCTTCACGAAATCCTGGCAAACCGATGGGGCGTTCATGACGCTTGCGGAAGACGAGAACCTCTACTTCATCTCTAGCACCGCCATCAAAGTATTTGATGCCACGGGTGCGTTCGTCAAGGAGTACCCGTTGAACGCGGGTTGGATTTACAGGCCGACGCCTTTATGGGGCGGTGAATTCGACAGAGATGGACAGGGTTTCGGATTCTATCTTTCCAAGGATCGTGAATACTTCATCATTGCCGTTGGCGAGCAGGCGGTCAAATACTCGATCCGCTACAATACGATCATCTGGAATATCACGGATTCCCGAGCTCGACAAAGAGCGGAAGCTAGGGATTGGCGTAATATCGGGTACTACAAAGTGAATGGCGGCTCCAAGATTATCGTTGCGAACAATGGAGATACCTACCTGATCACGGGAGGATCGTTGTTCAGCTCATATTTCAACGTCATCAATAAGATTCATGCCAATAGTAGTCTTGGAGAGTTCTTTGAAGGAGCCATGTATTTCTCCTTATCCGTAAATGACAGCGGCTCGATGCTGGCTGCACGGACGATGGCTCCGATCAATACAACGGGTGGAATACAGGGAAGAACGTTTCAGGTAGCAGCTGCCGTATCTTCGAACTTGAATAGTCTTGATCTGGCCCTGGCCTATGGCGGAGAAGGCACTTTCGGTGACGGATTCGGCGCCGTGTACCCTGCATACCCGATTATTACGCCGGACACCTTTGATTTGATCACGGCCGGAAGTCCGTACAACAATAGCCCGGTCATGAAACTCCCGTCCGGGCAGAAGTTTAGCGTGCAAGCATCCGCCGAGAGAGAGGATCGCTACAATTACAATTTGCCGTGCAAATTGAATGTCAATGTTAAGCTGGATAGCGCCCTTACAACGTACAAGCCGAACTGGACCTTTTTACGGTGCCCCAACAACGAAGCGGTGAAGTTAGACTCCACGCCGATTCTGCCGGATGGGTCATTGTACATTTTCCCTTATTTAGACCAGAACTTCGAAAACAAGTCGTACGTCCTTCCGATGGTCCCGAATTCCGGTGGAGCAGGAGCTATAAGGGAGGTAGACGCCGACTCGATCGAGATTTTCACCGAAAACTGGGGCGGACTGTTCTACGATCCGGCGAGCAAGATGATCAACCAGACCCTGGAATTCAACGTCGCGGTCAACGATCCGGTCAACGATCGGCCGGTAGGCGCTGCGATCCAGATCCAAGACGAGAAAAACATGTATGCCGTCGAGTGGTCCAGGGACATGCTCTCGCTGTTCCGGGTCGTTGGCGGGGCAAAGACGCTGCTGCAAAGCACGCCGCTCAACCGCGCGCCATTCGCCGCTTACGCGGTCAAACTGGAGTCTGCCGCCGGAACGATTCGGGTCTTCGTAAACGGTGTGAAGTGGCTCGAGGCGAACGACAGCACCTTTACCAGAGGTTCCGCGGGTATCATGTCGCTCTCGCAGCAGCAGGCCGTATTCAGCAACGTCAAGCGGACCAACTACGGAACGACGGTCCCGCAGCCAACGTACGAGACCGCGCTGGTCGGAGACCCAATCATGTACGAGAAGCTGTTCAGCGACATCGAGAGCGATCCGAAGCGCGCTGAAGAGTGGACATACGTGCATAATCCGAATTACTTCGCGAATCCGGAAGGCATCAGTGTCTACAACGGCAGAACTTTTAACGACACCATTAATGTGCTGGACAAACCGGGCAAGTATGACATCACGTACCGTGCGCAGGATGATCCCGGCATGGAGGGATACCGTCTCTTCTCGGAGCCGATCACCAAGTCGCTTTATGTCCACCGTAGGCCTGTCGCCGTTCCGAACGTACTCTTCACCGGCGTCGTCTATCCGGACGGCGAAGCGCTGGATTATCTGTCGGGCGATCAGTCGTACGACCTGGACGTGCCGGGACGATTCCAGGACCGGTTGTTCCGGACGCGTTGGGCCGATGAAGAAACTTGGACAAAGGGGCAGCGCAACTTCTACAATCGCCCTGGCGTCGAGCTCATCATTCAGGAGCAAGTACAGGACATTCACGGAGCCTGGTCCTACTGGGCGGAGCAGCGTATCGTCAAGGACGCTTTAGGCCCGGTCAATCAGACCAAGCCTTCGATGGTCATCACCGTGCCAAGCGGGACGGCAGCAAATCCTAGCGTGTATCTGAAGGATCCGACGACATACTGGAATTACTACGATGCGCAGAACGATCCGCAGGAGATGTACAACCTGAACTTCACCTACGTAGATAATGGGGAGACAGCGTTCTACCTCCAGCAGGTTAGCGCCGACAAGTCGTTTGAGGCTGCGCAGGGTACATTCGACACTGGCAGGATCATCAAGGTGCAAGGCCGCGTCTTCTCGAAAGGCGCTTGGTCGGATCCGAGTAACGTGGTCTACTTTATCATCAACAAACCGCCGACCACGACGCTGCTGAACTATAATGGTCCGGATGCGGATCACCCGATATTCATCAACTACAATCAGCCCGTGTTCCAGGTATCGGTGACGGACCCGGAACGCGATCCGATCAAGTACGTAGACTATGAGACGTTCCTGGCCGATCTTGGTCTGAAGGGCGTGGACACGGAGACCTCGACATCGGCGATGTCGTACAAGCCCCCTACGCCTCTTCCGGAGGGACTGCAGCTCTGGCGGGCGCGAGCACATGACGGCTATCAATGGGGTCCCTACTCGACCAACGGATTCTACTTCGTCGATACCGTCCAGCCGGAGGACACGAACGAAGTGTTAGAGATCAAACCTACGTCGGTGAAGGTGACTTTCGACGCCTTCAAGGATGCGGCGCCGTCTTCGGGGCATGATTACAGGCGCTTCTGCATGCAAAAGGTCAATGCAGACGGATCGATGACCAACATCGACTTAGACGGCAACGGGACGACAGAGAACTACGTGACGCTCCCGAACGCCTCGCAATCCTATCAGGTCAACGGTTTGCTGCCTGGCCAAACGTATCGCTTGATGGTGGTAGACTGGGATCGCGCGGGCAACATGGGCAAGTACGAGTATATCTACTTCGTTACAAACAGGCCGCCTACCGGGGACTTCGCATGGACGCCGACGCTGGTGTACGAAGGGGATACGGTTACGTTCCTGACCGATGTCGACGATCCGGACCGGGACGAGCTGGATGTCTCCTACGAGCTGACGTCTCCGTCGGGAACCAAGAAGAGCTATTCCTACACGTTGCGCCATCCCTATCCGACCATGGGGCCGACGCTCCGGATGATGGAGGTTGGAGAGTGGGCCGTGACGATGACGGTAAGCGACAGGATCGCGCCGGCCGTAACGTCAAGCAAGGCGGTCCGCGTATGGCCGCTAGGCATCACGGGCGCAGTTCGTCACACGGAAGCGTGGGAAGCCAATCGGCTGCGCTACAACGCCGCCTACCCGGACGCGCCGAGACCGGCCAATTGGTTCTGGGCGGGAGAAGCGTTCATGCTGGAAGCTTCGGTGACGGATACGGGCGCGTCGTTGACCAAGCCGCTCGCGGTGACGGTGGAGGCGGA
This sequence comes from Cohnella nanjingensis, assembly GCF_014212125.1. Taxonomy (GTDB): domain Bacteria; phylum Bacillota; class Bacilli; order Paenibacillales; family Paenibacillaceae; genus Cohnella; species Cohnella nanjingensis. Next base: position 80,517 of record NZ_JACJVP010000047.1, on the reverse strand, counting down.
GAAGGGGCTTCGCGCCGATCTGAAGGCGCAGGAAGCGGCGAGACCGGTGTTCTGGAAAGGGACCATCCTTAGCCGGGACTATGGCCAACCGTTGTCTGGACTGCCGGAAGGCCCGTATACATTCACTTTCAAAGTAAAGTACAGCAATGGGATCGAGAAGATTGCGGAAGCGGGTATCCGCATCCAGGATACGATCGACAATTATGTGCAAGTGCATCGGCTACAATAGCTGCAGCCTTGCGGAGGCGCGGACAAGCTGATCCGGCTGCTGCGTGAATTGGCTGGCAAGCTGAAGCCGGATCGCCGGTCGGAGGCGGAAACAGCAGGAGCGTGTGCGGCAGGTCCTCCCGGCATGGTTATTTTTTTGCGGCTAGCCAGGAGGCGACCGCATTAACCTGCTCGTCCGTCAGTGTCCCTTTGAAAGCGGGCATGCCGCCGCCTCCGTTGGTAATCTGCTTGCGAATGTCATCTTCGGACAGCGTCGAACCGACCTTTGTCAGGGCCGGTCCCATCGCTCCCTGCAACTGATCGCCGTGGCAAGACAGACAGTTGCTTTTGTAGACGGCCGTTGCCGCTTCGGCACCGACCGCCGGCGCAGCTTCGCCGGAAGCCGTGGCTGAGGGGGCCTGTTCGTGCGGAACGGAAGGCGTTTCGCCTTTCCGGAGGGAGTAGAACATCAGCATGACGGCGAACAGACAGCAGACTGTCAGAAGGCCGGGCATGATCCATTTTCGCATGTTTGATTTCCTCCTTCGATGCATCGTCTGAATTAGATTACCCATTTTGATGAATTTTAAGTTAGGCGCCGCTTGTTAACGAGCGCTCCATATCCATCCGGCATTCTGCCTCGTCCCACCTGCACCAGCGAATGTCGAGAAGGCTATGTCAAATAGAAGGAGGGATTGGAAGATAGATGAGAAACGTTGTACCCTTGCCTACTTCGCTTTGCACGTCGATCCAACCTTGATGGACCAGGATATTCTGCTGCGCGATAGCAAGGCCGAGGCCAGTCCCGCCGCTTGGTCGCGTTCTTGAATGGTCTGCCCTATAGAAGCGGTTAAAAATATGGGGCAGATCCTTTGCGGAAATGCCGACCCCGTTATCTTCAATCGTGATGCATGCATATTTGCTCTGCCTCGCTGCATGGTATATCCGTGCAACACGGATTTGCACCTGCTCGCCTTGGTTCGTGTAATGGATCGAATTGATCAGGATATTGTAGATGGCTTGATTGATACGAGACTTCTCGACCGATACATCGATTACACCCTCCGAAATATGCATGGATACACCTATTTGTTTATCTTCCGCCAGGAACATGATCTTCTCTACCATTCCCTTTATTATGGCAACTATATTCTCTGTTGTCGGACGAAGTTCCGTGCCGCCGGCCTCCAGTCTAGATAAATCCAGCACATCATGAACGAGACGAGATAATCTCAACACTTCATCAAGTAGAGACGATATTTTCTCCGAGGAAAGTGTGGTCTCCATCTCTTGGGCTAATTCCATTTCTCCCTGCATAATCATAAGCGGCGTTTTCAATTCGTGCGCTACATCGGATAATAGCTGCTTGCGGGACTGTTCCAGATTTGCGAGACTATCATTCATCTCCTGTAACGCTCTCGCTATCGCCCCGAACTCGTCCTTCCTGTGGACAGGCAATATGACTTCCGGCTCCCCCATCTTGACCGTGTCAATTCCCTTAATGATTTTACGAATCGGAACGGTTAGCGTCCAGGACAATAAGAAGATGATGAACACAGCGGCAACACCGGTGATTAGTAAAGATACAAGGATGATATTAGGCAATATGTTGTACCAAATGGATCTGAACTCATACGTTTTGTATTGGCTTTCATTCATGACGTATAGTTTGCCGACCACTCGATCGTTCGAATGAATCTTTAGTTGAAATCCTCCCTCCATGATATTCTCCAGACTGAGCTGCCCTTTCTGGTACAATTGATCCCCATCCACGACCAAGGCGATCTCGACGAATGGAGGGCTATGTTCGAATGAGCTGTTTTGGATGCCTTCCCAGGATTCATCGTGATGCGCATAATATTGCTGGAACTCATCCTGTAACGATTTGAAGACGGCTTTATTCTCCAAATAAGCGTAATCGCGAACAATGTAAAATTGAATATGCGTGACAGCGAGCAGGCAGAACAGGATGAATGTGATCAATATGCTCGTGAACAGGATAAGCTTCGTTCTAATTTTCATGGTTTGCTCCAAAACGGTACCCAAATCCGTAAACGGTTTGGATGTAAACGGATTGATCGTCATCGATCTTTTTGCGAAGCTTGCTAATATGGGAATCCACGGTGCGTTCGTCAATAACGAATTCTTCCTCGAAGGCGTGCTGAAGAAGCTGCATTCGGCTATACACTCGTCCAGGCTTTGACGCCAGCAGATGAAGAAGCTTGAATTCAGTAGGGGTCAAGTTCACTTCCTGGAGTCCTTTAAACACTTGCAAGCTATCCTCGTGTATGGTCAAATCGCCCCTTCGAAGTTCATTGCTTTTCCCGACGCTACCGCCTCGATTCATTCGCCGCAATAAGGAGCGGATTCGCGCGGAAAGCTCTCTCAAGCTGAAGGGCTTCGTCAAGTAATCGTCCGCGCCCATTTCCAAGCCTATGATTTTGTCCGTTTCCTCTGTTTTGGCCGTTACCATAATGATTCCCGGCTCCCCAAGCTGCCTGAACTTACGGCATGCATCCAGACCGTTCATCTGCGGAAGCAGCCAATCTAGGACAACAATATCCGGTTTGTTCTCCGCAAATATCCGCACTGCAGTTGCCCCGTCTGTAGCGGTAAGGATATCGTAGCCTTCCGTCCGAAGGAAGGTCTCCATTAGCGATAAAATCTTTTCCTCGTCTTCCACGATCAAAACTTGGATTCCCATCTCCGTGTCCCTCGCGTCAATCCATTTTTATTTTCCCCATTATACAACATCCACACCGGATAAACGGAAGCATCACAATCTCTCCAGATGGCCTCCACAAGTTCGCAACAATTCAGGATTAACATGGTCTTCAGAAAGTAACAACCGAGTACCGGGGGGAAGAAATGATGAGCTATCGATTATCGATGAAGAAGAAGCAATTGTTGATTACAATCCATGTAATCTCGATAGTATGTTGGTTGGGAGGAGCGATTGCCATGCTGTTGCTCGGCATTTACATGATGATGTCCAATAATGGCGAGCGGCTTTATTACACCCTCGACAATATGCACTTGATCGATATCGCATTGATTCGATATACAGCGCTCGTCGCTCTGTTAACAGGTTTTGCGTTATCTCAATGGACGAATTGGGGACTTTTCAAGCATTACTGGATCGCCATAAAGCTGGTGTTGACGATCTTGCTGATTCTCTTCGGAATCAAGTATATGAGCTCTTGGCTATCGCAATTGCTTCGCGAAGCAGATCAATCGAGGGAACTCGCTTTCAGCAATGCGAAATTTCAGAATACAACGTATTCCCTTCTCGCGGGCGCCATTGCGAACTTGGTAGCACTCCTCTTTATGACGGCAATTTCCTATTTCAAACCGTTTGGCAAAATAAAAACGAAAAAGGTGAAGTAAATGTTTATCACGTTCTCCAGTATTCTGTTGGCATTCGCTATGACGGTATTATGGTCTATCGCTTCATTAATTGTAACTTGGCTTCCATATGTCAAAAACAATAAATACCTGAAGATCGGGAGAAATTCGCTGCTCTGGGTGAGTTGGATTGCCATTGTTATCTGTTTGGCATGGTGCATCATGATCGGAAGCGTGTTGATCTTCGGAGAATGGATATTCGTAGAAGGCATCATTAAAGCAGTCGCTCCTGTCATGGTAATCACGCATTTGACCATCCTAATAAGCACATTGCCCAAATGGAGAAGCATTCGTGATTCCAATAAGGAAAAGCTTGCGCCGCACCCTTTACTTACCGTAACCCATCCTATGGTGACTTTGCCCGTCTATGCGGCAGCATTAGCATCCGGCATGAATGCGCTCGGAAACATTTTTGCTCAGCCGGTTCTGCCAAGCCCGCTTGAAATAGCTTCACGGCCCCTTCTAATCGTTCTTATCTTGTTCGTTCCGGCAATCTTCGTCATTAGAAGATACAAAGCGGTTCTGAAGGGGGAGTTCGTCTTGCATAAACTATGGAGGCGAATGATCAAGCTGGCGTTAACCGGTGCTTTGACGGCAGCCGTAGTCATCGCAGTTGGAGCAATTGTTGTATTATCAGGAGTCAATTCGTCCCGATTACCGGAAGCCTCCGACATGATGAATCATGTGATGGACGATGGGGGAGGTTCGCCAATCGCGCATTCAAGTCATCCGTCCGGTCATCATTCAGGCCATAATAGGAATATGCCGTCTAACGCTTCCGATACGGTGGAAGTAGCAGCGCTAACAGGAGACATCTCGGCTCCCGCAGATATCAAATTTGAACTCGTTGCGCAGATGCGTGAAGTTACGCTTGCTTCCGGCGCCAAGATCGAAGCATGGACCTATAATGGAGAGATTGCTCCTGAGCTTCGTGCGCGCTACGGAGACATGGTGGAAGTAAAGCTGATCAACAAAGATATTGCCAAGGGGGTCACGATTCATTGGCATGGCTACAATGTACCGAATGCGATGGACGGTGTACCGGGTATGACCCAGAATGTCGTCAAGCCCGGGGAAAGCTTCACTTATAAATTTCGCGCCGAGCAGGAAGGAACCTACTGGTTCCACTCTCATCAGCAGGCTTCGGAACAGGTCGAGAAAGGGCTGTTCGGTTCGCTAATTGTCGAGTCTAGGCAGGAAACGGAAATTTACGATGAAGCGTTTACGATCATCAATCATCAATGGGTTACGAACCAGGGGGATAAGACTGCTTTTGGAAATCAGGATCTCATTCAAATGAAGAAAGTGGAACCCGGCAAGAAAATAAAGTTGAGAATCATTAATACGCATAATCAATCACGCAAATATCTTCTCCAAGGGGTCGATTATCAGATTACGAGCATGGATGGCATGCGGATTCAGAAGCCGGACTTGTTGACTGATCGTACTGCATTCAGGCTTGCATCCGGTGGGAGATATGATGTCGTCTTTACGATGCCGGACGGATCAGTTCTATTTAAGCTTGGTGATTATAAGAACGATGAAGATCCAGGTATTATTTTCTATGAGGATACTCCGCCTGCGAATCCAAGCTTCAAGAAGGAATCGAACCTGTTCGATCCGTCTCAATATGGGGAACCGGTAATCAATGAATTAACCTCCGATACGGAGTTTGACAGACAATTCAAAATGATACTGGGCAATAAAATGGGATTTTACGACGGGAAAATTCAATTTCTCTGGACCATCAACGGGGAAGTCTACCCCAACATACCCACTTTTATGGTCAAAGAAGGCGAGAAGATTAAGACAACCTTCATTAATAAAAGTATTACAGAGCACCCCATGCATCTCCATGGGCATCATATGACGGTATTGAAGAAGAATGGCAAGAAAGTCATGACGCCATGGTTGACCGACACTTTGAACGTGTATGCAGGCGAAACCTATGAAGTGGCGTTTATCGCAGACAATCCCGGTATGTGGATGGACCACTGTCACAATCTGGAGCATGCGAAGACCGGCATGATCTTGCACTTGATGTATGACAACGTAAGTCCGTCGTATGAAGTAGGGACGCGATCTGGCAACTTACCAGAATAAATCTTTCCGCTTGGTGCCTTGAGTCTATGCTGATCGATGCCGCTTCTTTTACGCTGGAGGGGAATAGGGGAATGTATGAACATTGCGAGGAATAAACTCAGATGTGAAAAAAAAAGGAATCGGAGCGGCCGTGTGGAATCCAAGTTTATGCAACAATAATCGGATGCAACTGAAGGGGCGCTAGTCCATGTATCGCACGCATATCCCGGTTAGACCGTTCAACCCCAAACGTCCAGGCGCCCTTGTCGGCGTCATTACGACCGTGTCGGAGTACCTTGGCGTGCTTTACGGAATTATTGCAGAGACGAGGAGCGCCGGTTCTAACGGCCCTTGTACCGAGTGCGGCGGTACCGTTGCGCCGGCCGAGATCGACCCCGGCCGCATGATCGCCCCCGAACTGTCGCTCAAGAACGGCGCAGTCCTCTTATGGGCCGGAACGGACTGCGCACCTGTGCCGAGAATCAGGCAACTGGCGGCGATGCTTGGAATCGATTATCTGAGGCCGCATTGGGAGCGCATTTATCATGTTGACGAGTACATCAAACTCCTCGAAGCCTTTTCCGGGCACATCCTTATGGAGGAATGGAAACGCGACAAACTCTTCAACGAAATCCGAGTTCGCCTTAATCGTCGTCCAGAAAAGTCGGTTTCCCGCCATTGGGGCGCTGTTCTCCATGTCGCCCGCGAAAACCGGATGCGATTTCGATAAATTGAAATTGCTTGTCCTGAACTTAAACTTCATAGATGAGCGACCTTTGCGCTACAGCGCTTCGCAATCGGAAGCCGTTAGCGCGACCAGCGCTTCGAAGACGCGGATGTAGTAGTTCCTATCGCGCGGTACGAAGGCGTCCGCGATGACCGCGACCGACGCGATCGGGACAAGGCTCCCGTCGGCCGCCAGCTCTACGCCGCGGGCCTCAACGGACGCCGCTGCTCCGCGCATAAGCGCGAGCAGCGGCGTCCGCCTCGTACAGTCCCGCGACCTCGTCCGGCTGCAGCCGGAACGCGTCCAGGCTGCGCGCGGTCAGGCAGCCGAAGACCGCGCTGACCTCGCGGTCGATGTACGGGACGCCGCGCGCCGTGCCGCTGTCTTCCTCGCGTACCGTGCCGAACCCGGTCAGCCGCTCGAACGGCGCCGAGAAGCCGATCTCTTCCTCCATCTCCCGCGCGGCGTCCTCTACCGTCTCGCCGGCGGAGAGATGCCCGGCGATGGTGATGTCGTAACAGCCGGGATTGGTGTCTTTGTTCGCGGTCCGCCGCTGGAACAGGACCATCGTCCGGCCGTCCTCGCCCCGCCTGGCGAGCCAGCAATGGAAGGAGCGATGCCACAAGCCTTGCGCGTGCGTCTCTTCGCGCGTGGCCGTGCCGATCCACTGTCCTTGCTCGTCATAGATGTCGAACCGCTCTGCCATATCCCCACTCCTCTGGCGCCTAATGCCGGTCACGCTCTCGACTCTTCAAGCGAATCCCTCGCGCTTAAGTTGTTCCAATCAGACCTCTCCCACGCTCAGTGGGCTTGTCCCGCGTGATCTTCCAGGCTCGACGTGCAGTGCGCGCAGCGCGAAGCCGCGATCGGGATGACGGAGAGGCAGTACGGGCACTCCTTGGACGTCGGCGCCGCGGCGGGCGCGTCTTCCTCTTTCTTTTTGGCGGTGAGCTTGTTGACGACCTTTACCATGAAGAACACGCTGAACGCGATGATGAGGAAGTTTAGGATAATATTGATGAACTGACCGTAGGCGATGACCGCGACCCCATGCTCCTTGGCCTTACTCAGCGTATCGATAGCAACGGGCCCGCCTGCATTCACCGGCGTCGCGCCGATCTGCCAGAACAGGTCCTTGAAGTCCACGCCGCCCAGCAATAGACCGATCGGGGGCATGACGATGTCGTTCACGACCGAGGTGACGATCTGTCCGAACGCGCCCCCGATGATGACCCCGACCGCGAGATCGATGACGTTGCCGCGCATGGCAAAAGTTTTGAATTCCGTAAGAGTTTGCCGAAACATGCCGATTACCTCCACTTTTTGGTTGAAATTAGGAGAGGATTTTTGCAAAATCCGTCGAAGTTTAAGTTAACGTATCAGAAAGTATAAGTTCGCCTATCCTTCGCTGATCCGTCTCCGATAAAAACGTATCGCCCTTTAAAGTGGATGGCGAAGCCGTTTTTACTTGTCACAACAGAATTGTCATTTTAGCCTGAAGATGCGAGGGATTGGCCTATGAACGGTACCGGAGCGGTGTGGTCCGCTTGTTTTCTGCTGCTGGCGCTGTTGATCAGCATACTCGCATCATATACCATGTTCAACTTTACCGGCAATCTCAAAAGAAAGAATAATCAATTCCGCGTCTTCTGGCTGGCCGGGGGCGCATTCGTCTTCGGCGTCGGGATGTGGGTCAAGCATTTCGTAGGCGTCCTCGCGGAGGGCGATCCGATCTTCATCACCTGGAGCATGCCCGTCTCGCTGCTCTTCACGATTTTCTTCTCGCTGATGGCGTTCGTCATGCTCACCTTCCACAACGTGATTCGTTACCGCCTGCTCGTCGGCAGTCTGATCCTCGGCTTCGGCGTGACCTTCATGAATTACTTCAGCGTGCTTGGCCAGCCCATCCGGGCGCCCATCGTCGAGCCTTCGCTGATCGTGCTGTCGCTGTTGTTCCTGTTCAGCGGCACCTACGCCTCCCTGTGGCTGGCGGAACTGTCGGGGGAGCGGTTCAACTGGCTCGCGAGTCTCGTGCTCGGATTCTCGGTCTTCGTGGAGCAATTGCTAGGCTCGAAGGGGCTGGAGATCGAATACCTGTCGCCCTTCTACGGCGCCAGCGTCGACAAGATGAGTCAGGATATCAACTTGCTCACGCTGATCATCGGACTCGGCATGTTGCTGCTCTTGGTGTCGACCTTGTTCACCTGGTACATCGACAAGCGCATGAATCAGATGGACGAGCGCTACAAGCTGCTGGTCGAGAACTCGCTGGACACGATCGCTATCTTCAAAAGGGACAAATGGGTGTTCGTCAACGAGGCCGGCTTGCGGATGTTCGAGGCGGAGGAGGCGAACGAGCTGCTCGGCGCTTCGATCTACGCCTTCTTGCGTCCGGAGGACCACGAAGCGGTGCGCGAGCGGATGCACAATCTCGTCATCACGGGCAACAGCGGGCCGCTCGAGCAGGAATGGTTCACGCTGAAGGGCAAGATGCTCAACACGGAGATCGTGGAGCTCATGACGACGCTGGAGAACGAGCCCGCGATCCAGGTCATCATCCGGGACATCTCCGAGCGGAAGAAGAACGAGGAGCTGCTCATCAACTCCGAGAAGCTGTACGTCGCAGGCCAACTGGCGGCAGGGATCGCCCACGAGATCCGCAATCCGCTCACGTCGCTGAAGGGGTTCCTGCAGCTGCTCGCTTCGGGGCGCAAGGACACCGGCACGTACTATGACATCATGAAGTCGGAGCTCACCCGCATCGAAGGCATCGTGAGCGAGATGCTCATGTTGTCGAAGCCGCAGGTCTACGACCTGTCCTATCATGACGTCCGCAGCAGCATGAGAGAGACGGTCACGCTCCTCGAGACGCAGGCGATTCTCCACAGCATCATGATCGAGACCGACTTCGGCCCGGATCCGCTCTGGGTGTACGGGGTCGAGAACCAAGTCAAGCAAGTGTTCATTAACGTGATCAAAAACGCGATCGAAGCGATGATCGACGGCGGCGCGATTCGGGTGAGGATGCGCCGTGTGGACGACACCGTCCAGATCCGCATCTCCGACGAAGGCCCGGGCATCGGCGAGACCCAGCTGTCCAAGATGGGGCAGCCCTTCTACACGACGAAGGACAAGGGGACCGGGCTCGGTCTGATGGTCAGTTACAAGATCGTCGACAACCATCAGGGCAACATCCAGGTCGACAGCCAGCTAGGCAGCGGCACCACGTTCGAGATTACGTTCCCGTTCCGGTATCCGGAGACCAACTCCGTCAAGAAAAGCGGGTAAGCCAATAGCCGGCGAGTGGACGGGAGAGCCCGATATCGACGCGTCGCTCGGCAGGTAAGGGGGCGCGGGGGCATACGTCCGCGGACTTTTTTTGTCCCTCTCTGAAAACGTTTTCTTATTTATCGCTTGATGCGATTCTAGCTGGCGCTATTCACCTCTCCTGCTTGAACGTTCCAGGTGCCTAGCAGCGCGTTCGTCCTTCTAGCTCAAACTTTTGCGATCGGAACGCGTCCAAATGGGTTATAGTTAGTGGAAGGATATGGAGAATTGTAGAGTCGGAGGGATCTCGTTGGCAGGTACCCAAGTAGTGGTCATCACGGCCCGGGGGAGGGCGACGTTCTCGGAGGCGCAGGCCTCGCGGCTCGCCGAAGGCCGGATGCTGCAGACGGGGCACACGGCTTGGTACTCGGCAGAGGTGATCGGACGCGGTTACGAGATGTGGATCGCCAACCTGTGCGAGCTGGCCGCAGGCGAACCGCGCCGTCTGGTGGACACGCTATGAAGCGGCAGGACCGCAAGAGGCAGCTGGATCGCTGGCGCCGCGCGGAGCGGCTGCTCCTGCTCGCCTTGTGGCTGGCCGTTGCCGGCTTCACAGGCGGGATGATCGCGGCCGGATGGCCGCAATACTGGATCTATGTGGCGGCGGAGACGACCCCGCAGGGTTGGCTGGAGAGCGTGCTGCTGGTACTCGGGGCGGCGCTGGCCGGCTTGAACGCCCTGCTCGCCGCCGGGAAGCGGGAGGCGCCGGCCCCGGAACCGACGGCCCGGCGGCGAGTCCGCTTCCTGGAGCGCCGCGAGGGTCTAGGCTGGACGGTCGTCGCGGCCGTATTCGCGTGGCTCGCGCTCGACGAGCGGTTCGCCCTGCACGAGCGGCTGCGCGACCGGTATTTGGAGATGACCGGCGTCCGGCTGCTGCCTTGGATGGAAGCGGGAGACTGGCTGATTCCGCTCTATGCGGTGTGCGGGCTGTGCGCGATGTGGGGACTGTGGCGGCTGCTCGGCGCCCGCAAGGCGGCCAGAGGCTTCTTCGCCCTGGGCATCGTCGCTGCGGCGGCGGCCGTCGGCATGGACGCGGTCGATACCCGCCAGATGGACGAGAGCGCGGTGCTGCTGCTGTTGACGATAAAGGAAGGCTGGAAGACGGCTGCGACGACCGCCTTTGCGTCGGCCTTCCTGTTCGCGCTCAGCGGGCGGATCCGGGAGGCTGCCGGGATCGGGGCGCCGACGGACCGAGCGGAGATGGCCCGCGAGATGTTATAATAAGGGATCAAGCCTGACCGATGGGGAAGCGCGCAAGGGGGATAAAAGCATGGCCGAACCGCTTAAAGCCATATATGACGAAGCATTTCTGAAGCAGTTCGGAGAACGGGTAAGGCGGCGGCATGCCGGGTTCGACGCGGCCGGCTTCGTCCGGCTCGTCCTGGGCGAAGGCTGGGAACGCTTGGAGCTCAAAGGGCGCATCCGGCGCATCACCGACAGCTTGGGAGAGAAGCTGCCGCAGCGGTACGAAGAAGCGTTGGACGTCCTCGAAGGGATCGCGGACGACTGCCGGGGCTTCCCGTATTTGTTTTTCCCGGACTTCGTGGAGCGATTCGGCCTGGACGACTGGGAGCGATCGATGCGCGCGCTGGCGAAGTTCACGGCGCTCTCTTCGGCCGAATTCGCCGTGCGTCCGTTCATCAAGCGGGATACGCCCCGGATGATGGCGCAGATGCAGGCGTGGAGCCTGGATGCGGACGAGCACGTCCGGCGGCTCGCGAGCGAGGGATGCCGGCCCCGGCTGCCGTGGGCGGACGCGCTGCCCGCGTTCAAGCGCGACCCGTCGCCGATCCTGCCGATCCTGGAGGCGCTGAAGGCCGATCCGTCCGAGTATGTCCGCCGCAGCGTAGCCAACAATCTGAACGACATCTCCAAGGACCATCCGGCCCTTGTGCTCGAGCTGGCCAAGCGCTGGTTCGGCCGGCAGCCGGAGACGGACGCGCTGCTGCGGCACGCGTGCAGAAGCCTGATCCGCCAATCCGCCGATCCGGAGGCGCTGGCGCTCTTCGGCCTGGCGCCGCTGTCCGGCATCGAGGTGACGGCCTGGTCGGCCTCGCCTTCCGAAGTGTCGATCGGGGGCGCCGCGGAGATTCAATACGCCTTGCGCATGCCTGAGGGGGCGGGGGCCAAGCTGCGGCTCGAGCTGGCCGTCTATTACCCGCGCCCGAGCGGCAAAGCCTACCGCAAGCTGTTCAAGCTCAGCGAACGCGTCGCCGCCGGAGGCGAGCAAGTCAGCGGCGCCAGGCGGCACGCCTTCGCCGACCTGTCGACCCGCCGCCATCATCCGGGCGCGCACCGGCTCGTCCTCGTGGTCAACGGGCAACCGCTGGCGGAGACGGAGATCCGCTTGACGGGGGAGGGGGCCGAATCGCCATGAAGATCGGCGCCCGCGTATTCAAGACCGGGCTGGCCGTGGCGATCGCCCTCTGGGTCGGCGAACTGAGCGGACTGCAGTCGCCGCTGATCGCGGCGATCGCCGCGATCGTGATGATTCAGCCTTCCATCTATCGCAGTTGGGTGCAGGTGCTTCAGCAGCTGCAGAGCAACTTACTCGGCGCGGGCATCGCACTGCTGGCCGTCTGGCTGGTCGGTAGCAGTCCTCTGTCCATCGGCTTGGTCTCGATCTTCGTCATCCTGCTGTGCATTCGGCTGAAGGCGGAGGAGACGATCGGCTTGACCGTCGTGACCGTCGTCGTCCTGATGGAGGCGCACGGGCTCGGCTGGCCGCTGATCTGGGACCGTCTGGCGGCGCTGCTGACCGGCATCGTCTCGTCATTCGTGGTCAATATCGCCGTTGCGCCGCCCCGTCATCGCAGCCGGTTTCTCAGTTACGTTCAAGATGCTCAATCGCAGCTGTCCCGGCTGCTTCGGACATCCGTCTCCAACGAGCTCAAGGAGAAGGTGTTCAAGGACGAGCTGAACGGCCTCCGCGGAAATCTGCGCAAGCTGGAGGGCTTCTACGATCTGTTCGCGGAGGAACGGGTGCTGCGGCGCAAGTCGCGGGCTCATCGCGCGCGCCTGCTCGTGGTGTACAAGGGCATGCTGTCCGCGTTGGAGCGGGGCGTGACGCTGGTCGACGCGGTCGAGGAGTATTACTTCTCCGCCGCGCCGGAAGGCTCCTGGAGCCGGCTCGTGGATCGCCAGATCGAGACGCTGTGCAGCTATCACGAGCAGCTGCTCTGGAAATGGGAAGGCAAGCTGAAGGCCAACGCCGCCGCCGCGGCGCCGCCGCCGGAAGGAACGGTCCTCCTAACCGAGCTGATCAACGAGGGGGAGCAGGACCCGGCCGCGCGGACGCGGCTGCTGACCGTCGCGTCGGCCATCTTCGCCTACGAAGATCGGCTGCGGCGTCTGGACAAGCTCACCGAGCATTGGCTCGACCGGCAGGAAGGCGAAGCGTCCGACGAATAAGATGAACAAGGCAAGAGGCTATCCCCGGCCGCTGCGTGCGGTCGCGAGGATAGCCTCTTTTCGAGCGAAGCGGACGATCAGCCCTTGGAGCCGCGGTCCACCTGTCTGCGGGGATGCAGAATCTTGCCTTGCTTGTCGATATCTTTCTCCTTCGGCACGAGCCTCGGGTCCGTCTCGCCCTCGTGGTGGTTGTCGAAGCTCATCTCGACCCATTCCCATTCGGTGTTGCCGAGCATGACGTCGGCCGGGAAAAGGTCGCCGCGCTTCAGCTCTTCTTCGCGGCCCCACTCGTTCTTGTATACGCCATCGACTTCGACAGGCTCGCCCGAGACCGGATTCATGTCTTTGCTCATCGTCTCACCTCGTCATAGGATGCGTTACTGTCCGTGCTTCGGCACGGCGGCGCGGTCGGTTTCGGATTGCAGACGGCTTGCTGCAGCCTTGCCTTGGCCCGAGCGGTCGGCCTTGGATTGGGCGCGGCTCGCTTTGATCTGGCCTGCGGACGGTTGTTCGCCGGACATGGCGATTCCTCCTTATTCGGTGAAGTCACCCGAATAGGGTGCCACGGACGAATGCCGCTTATGCTGGCGTCCGCTCGCCGTGCGTGCGAACCTTAGTCCTGCAGGCGGAGATCGCAGGAGGGGCAGAAGACGTGCCGGTGCGTGACGGGCGATTGGCAGGCGGGACACGTCTCGTCGTAGACGGCGGGCGTCATCTCCTCGTCGCCGTCGCTCCGAACCGGCGGGTCTCCGTGCGGGCGATCCTGCATAGGGCCGTCTCCTGCGGCCGAAACATCCGGGGCTGCGCCCGGTCCCGGACGCAGATGGGCGGGGGTGCCGAACAGCGCCTCGACCATCTCCTTCAGCTCCGGATATTTGCCGGCATCGCCGGACAAGACGCGGACCATCAGGAACATGCAGCCGAGGAGGGCGGCCAAGAGGGCGATGGAAAGTCCGTATCCGATCACGTTCACCCAAGACATGGCGGTCGCTCCTCTCGTTGAATCGGCTTTAAGCCGTCTTCCGTCCATTTTCGTCAGCTTCTACCCGACGCAACGCGACGCCGGCCTTCCCGCCGTTACCCGACATACCGCGATTCCAGCTTTTTGCCCAGCAGCCACAGCAGGACGAGGATGACGCCCGCGACGGCCAAGCGCCAAGGCTGATGGACGAGCGCGTTCAAGTCGTGTCCTAAGAAAGAAAGCGTAAAGATCATGACGGCTTTGCCCATGACCGCGGCGATCATGAACGTATGGAGCGGGATCATGGACATGCCCGAGGCGATGTTGACCAGCGCGGACGGGGAGAAGGGAAAGCAAGAGAGAACGAAGATCGGCGTGAAGCCCTTGGTCTCGATCCAGGAGAAGAACTTCTCCATCTTGGGCATCCGTGCGCGGATGCGCTCGCTGTATCGCCGTCCGATGCCGCGGGCCAGCAGGAAGACGAGCAGCGAGCCGATGCAGACGCCGATCCAGGAGTAGAGGAAGCCGAGCCACATGCCGTAGGACAGCGCATTCGCCACGACGAACACGACCAGCGGCAGGAAGGGCAGCAGCGATTCGGTCAGCGGGAGCAGGATGCCCGGCAGCGGACCCAGCGCGGAGAAGCGGTCCAGCAGCGCCTGGATCTTGTCCAGGTCCAGGCTTTTCAATTCGTGCGTCCATTGCTGCCAACGTCCGGACGCGAAGGCTGTCCATAGCAGGTGCATAGCGTACCTCACGATGGCTGCGCCGGATTCTCGCCCCGGAACAGGCGGAAGGGGAAGAGCAGGTAGATGAAGCTGATGACGGCGAAGATCGCCGCGGCCACCACGACCACGTACGGCTCCCCGTTCGCCGTCGCGATCAAGCCGCCGATGCCGGGGCCGAGCAGGCCGCCGATGCCTTCGACCGTCGACAGGACGCCCCAGCCCAGACCCTTCTGGCCGGGCGGCACGTAGGCGGCGAGCAGCGAGTTCCAGGCCGGCAGCACGGCGGCGTAGGACAGCCCGAGGACGAGCGCCCAAGCGAGCGCCAAGCCGAGGACCGGATGCAGCGTCAACCCGTAAAGCGCGACGCCGAAGATGAGGAAGCCGGCGACGAGGAACCACTTTTTGCCGAACGAGTCCGAGAACCGTCCCATCGGGATCAAGCCGGCAACGGTACATCCGCCGCCGATGAAGAGCAGGATCGAATACTGGGTCGGCGACATCCCGAGATGATCCTTGGCGAAGCTGGGCAGGATCGGCTGCAGCATGCCGGCCGCCAACGTCTGCATGACCATGCCGGGCAGGAGCGGCTTCATCTCGTTCAGGCGGGAGCCGAGTACGGCGAGCTGGCGGCGGAACGGTACCGTCTCCACGTCCGCGCGCGACTCGGCCGGAATGAGGAACGACAGCAGCCACGCCGCGGCGGAGCCAAGCACCATGACCCAGTAGCTCAGCGAAGCGCCGCGCTCCAGCAGCAGGTTCATGACGACGGGGCCGGCGCCGAGCCCCACGAGCCAGATCGTATAGAGGAAGCCCATCTGCGCGCCGCGGCCTTCTTCCTTGACCTTCGTCAGGCAGTAGATCCAGATCGGCGAGATGCCGAGGCCGTATAGCCCGGACGCGGCGATGAACAGCCAGGGTACATCCGCATACCCGAGGAGGAAGACGCCGATGAGCGAAGCGAGCAGTCCGCCGTTAATGAGCGTGCGTACGGCGAAGCGGTGCATCAAGTATCCGATGCCCAGCTTCAATGCCGTATCGACCAGGTAATGCGCGGTGATCGCGACCCCGATGACGTCGAGGTCGAGGCCGAGCGTATTCTTGCCGTAGATGGGCAGAAAGCTGATGAGCGCCGCGCCCCGTACGAATTCGACCATGAAGAGAATAAGAGCGAGCAACGACATTTCCGGATTGAAAAAGGACCGCAAGGGGGCTGATTTCACAGGAGATCTCCTTTGAAAGCCTGCCGCGGCCGAAGGGCCGGGCAGGGTCTTGTCCGCGTTCGGAGCGGAATCGATCCGTCCGGCTCGTTCGCCGAAACGCCGCCGATAAAGACGTGTTTACCCGCTTTGGCGGACGGCGAAGCCGACTACGGTCCGGCCGATTCAGATCCGGGCTGCGGATTCGTTCATTTCAATTATAGGCAAATCCTGCAAAATATCCAAAACGATCCGGTCGGCCGCATCCTTCTTGCGCAGTCCTTCCAGCGCCGACAGCATCTCCCGCCGCTTCGCGGGATCGCCCAAGAGGCCCAGGACGGCATTCGCCAGCTCGCGGCCCGTACGGCATACGACGGCCGCGCCCTTGGCCGCCAAGTAGCGGGCGTTGCCCCGTTCCTGTCCCGGCACCGGCCGGTAGAGGAAGATGGGGAGGCCGGCCAGGATCGCCTCGGACAGCGTCAACCCGCCCGGCTTCGTGACGATGCAGGTCGACAGCCCCATCAGCTCGTCGATTTGCTCTACGTAATCGAAGACCGCGACGTTCCCATTCCCGGCGAAGGCGAGCCGCAGGTCGTCCGCCAGGGCGCGATTGCGGCCGCAGACGATCGCCGTCTGCACGCCCGGCTCCGCGCACAGGCGGCCGCACAGCTCGCGGACGCCCGGGAGCGCGCCCTGGGCGCCGGCCATGACGAGCACGACGGGGCGGCGGGCGTCCAGCCCGTATCGCGCCGCGGCGGCCGCCAAGGCGCTGCGCCCGTGCCCCCGGCCGAAGGCGCCGCGCAGCGGGATGCCGGTGACGGCGATGCGCTCCCGCGGCACGCCCGTTCCGGCCAGCTGGTCGCGCAGATCCTCGGTCGCGACATAATATTTGTTCACCTGCGGGTGCACCCAGCGCATGTGAAGCTCGAAGTCGGTGACGACGTTGTACATCCGGATGCGACGACCGAGCCGGCCGGCCATCGCGGGCAGCACGAGGGCGGGAAACGTATGAATGACGATGTCCGGCTGCTCGCGCCGGATGAGGCGCTTCATCGTGTCCGCCCCGAACGAATGCAGCCAATGGGCGAACAGCGAGCGGGGCTTCATGTCCTTCGTGGCCGCGTACACCCAGCCGTAGACCTGCGGCCAGTACGCATAGCTGTTGCGATAGACGAACCGGCTGACGCCGTTCACGATCGGATGCGATTCGGCCATCAGGTCGAGGAGGCGCACGTCCGCGATGCCGTGCCGTTCGAAGCCCGCTTTCAACGCTTGCGCCGCCTGCCAGTGGCCTTCTCCGAATTGCGCATACAGGATAAGTACCTTCGGTCCTCTCCGGGGCAGGGTCGTCATCTCCGGCTGTTCCCCCATCGTTCCCGCTCCTTTATCTTGCTTCTGCTTTCACTCCTTATTTTAATGTAATGTACCTTTGTAAATACCAAATTAACCGGAGGTCAAATTAGCAAATTGAACAGCTGGGGATCCTTGTTCAGCTCGACGTAGCGGAATCCCTTGCGCGTCATGCGCTCGACTAGCGGATCGTAGTCGTCCGGGCTCTTCAGCTCGATGCCGACGAGCGCCGGTCCGTTCTCCTTGTTGTGCTTCTTCGTATATTCGAATTGCACGATGTCGTCGCTTGGGCCGAGCACGTCGTCGAGGAACTCGCGCAGCGCGCCCGCGCGCTGCGGGAAGTTGATCATGAAATAATGCTTCAGTCCCTCGTAGATGAGCGAGCGTTCCTTGATCTCCTGCATCCGGTCGACGTCGTTGTTGCCGCCGCTGACGATGCAGACGACGTTCTTGCCGGCGAGGCGGTCGGCCAGCATCGGCAACGCCGCGACCGTGAGCGCGCCCGCTGGCTCGGCTACGATGGCATGCTCGTTGTACAGCTCCAGGATCGTCGTGCAGATGCGGCCTTCCGGCACGACGACGACGTCGTCCAGCAGCTCGCGGCAGAGCGCGTAGGTGAGATCCCCGACCCGCTTCACGGCGGCTCCGTCCACGAACTTGTCGATCTCCTCCAGCGTCACGACCGCCTGTTCGTCCAGCGACGCGCGCATGGAAGGGGCGCCTTCCGGTTCGACGCCGATGATGACGGTGGAGGGGCTGACCGTCTTTACGTAGGCGGCGACCCCCGCAGCCAGGCCGCCCCCGCCGACCGTGACGAGCAGCACGTCGATCGGCTGCCGGCTGGTCTCGTAGATCTCTTTGCCTACCGTGCCGTTGCCCGCGACGATCCGCGGATCGTCGAACGGATGCACGAAGGACATGTCCGTCTCGCGGCTGGCGCGGATCGCTTCGGCATAGGCGTCGTCGAAGGTGTCGCCGATCAGGCGAACCTCGACGTTGTCCCCTCCGAACAGCTTCACTTGGTTAATCTTCTGCCGCGGCGTGGTGGCGGGCATATAGATGATCCCGGGGATGCCGAGCGCTTGGCAGGAGTACGCGACCCCTTGGGCGTGATTGCCGGCGCTGGCGCACACGACGCCGCGGGCCCGCTCGGACTCGGGCAGCGAGGAGATCAAGTTGTAGGCGCCGCGAATCTTGAACGAACGGACCACCTGCAGATCCTCGCGCTTGAGGAGGACGTTGCAGCCGTGCTTGGCGGACAGCGAGCGGTTCGGCTGGAGCGGCGTGGGGACGATGACGTCCCGGAGCACGTGGGAGGCTTGAAGGATATCCTCCAGACGGACGGCGGGAAGGGGGGCGGCGGACATCGGATCGGACATGGCGATCTTCCTTTCTGATAGAGGGTAAGAGAAGAGAGCGGCGCAGATGGCGCCGGCGCTCGCGGTTGACGGTTCGAATTCGGGCGGACGCGCAAGCGTCCTCTCCCCGCAGGATGCCGGAAAAACAAAAAACCGCCCCTCATAAAGGGACGGATGATCTCCGTGTTACCACCCTAATTCCGCAACGGCCTCCGATCGCGGGGGATCGCAAGGGGATGCGGCGCTCTTCGTCGCGTCCAGACAGACGCTGCCTCTCTAACGGGGGCTTCCGTCCGCGCCTAGCGGCAGCAGATCTTGTGATTCGGCGCGGCTTCTCGGGGAGGATATTCGGCCGGGTTCGAACGTCGGCTCGCAGCAAGCGCCGACTCTCTGGGGTTCGAGGAGTCCGGGGAACGCGTTCCCGTCATTGAATTTATATAATGTTATACTCTTACGTAAGGCGGAAGTCAATCGGTAGTTGCCCAGCGCGCGGCCGAACCAGGGAAAGGGGACGTCTATTCATGAAAAAACTGTTGATCGCCATAATCGTGCTGATCGTCTTCGTCGGGGCGGGCGGGGCATTGGCTTATTGGTACGTGTCGCCCGACAAGAAGCTCGATCTGCAGTACGAGGAAGTGCCGCTCGAGCAGCGCGGTCTCGACATGCTGCGGCGGTTGTCCACCGAGCTCGTCCTGACGGAGGCCGACGTGAACAATCTGGCCAAGGCCTCGATCGCCCGCAATCCGCAGTACAGCAAGGATGTTGTGATTCAGGGAGCGGCGTTCCGCCTGTCCGGGACCGATCGGCTCGTCGCGGATCTCAATATCCGGGTCGCGGACCGGGTGCCCGTCGGCCTGACGCTGACCTACCGGCTATCCTGGGACGATCCCAATCTGACGGCGACGGTAGAGAAAGCGTCCGTGAAGGACGTCGGCTTGCCTGCCGACAACTTCGACGACGTGGTGATTCCGCTCGGCCGCGAGCTGCCGAAGCTGATGAAGGTGAAGGACGTGAACGTAAGGGATGGCGAAGTCGTCGTGTCGTTCCACAAGCCGACGCTGAAGGATCTGCAGGATCTGCTCCGGTAGGCTGGAGGCGAGCCGTTAGAGCGCCCGCGATAGATGCGCCGCTCGGCGCGGTTTAATGTGAGCGGTTCGCTAGCAGTTCGGTCGAACGGAGCTGTCTATGGAGTCAAGTTAGCGGGCCGCCGGTTTCCCGGCGGCTTGTTACGGTCGAGGACCAGCCAAGAGACGTACTGGGTACGATACTTTGGCCTAGAAGCGGCGAAGTTGCGCAAAGAGACGTACTGGGTACGACACTTCGGCCCAGAAGCGGCGAAGTTGCGCAAAGAGACGTACTGGGTACGACACTTCGGCCCAGAAGCGGCGAAGTTGCGCAAAGAGACGTACTGGGTACGACACTTTGGCCCAGAAGCAGCGAAGACTCGCAAAGAGACGTACTGGGTACATCACATTAGCCTTGTTGCGGCGAAGACGAGCCAAATGTACGAAGAACAACACAGAGTGCCGAGAAAGTCTTGGAGACTTCTCAGCGCTTTTTTATTTCGCGAATCTCGCCTCGGCCCAGCGGTTCTCGACGGCCTGGGCCGCCGGAGTTCCAGGCCGTTTTTTTTCTGGCATGCGGCGGCCTTATTAGCGCGTCCTGGCATACGAGGGGCGGGGCTCGGAATAAAATGATCCAAACCCATTCATTTGAAAGCGTTTAAAATTCATCCGGGACGAATGCCGGGAATTCCATTCATACGGGGGAGGAACGCGCGCATGAACGACAACGCCGGCGGCCGCGGCAGCGGGAAGATCTGGCTGCGCCATTATCCGAAGGAAGTACCCGAGACGCTCCGCTATCCGGACGGGAACGCCGCGCAATTCCTGACGGATGCGGCGGGGAAGTTCCCCGGCGGCGAAGCGATGGAATTTCTCGGCCGATCCTACAGCTATGCGGAGCTGGCGAAGCGGGCGGCCCGTCTCGCCAACGCGCTGCGCGGACTGGGTATCGAGAAGGGAGACCGGGTCGCCATCCTGCTGCCCAATTGCCCGCAGGCGGTCGTCGCCTATTACGGGATTCTGATGGCCGGCGCGGTGGCGGTTCAGACGAATCCGCTGTACCGGGAGCGGGAGCTGCGGCACCAGCTGGCCGATTCGGGCGCCAAGGCCGTGATCGCGCTGGATCTGCTAGTGCCCCGGGTCGAAGCGGTACGGGGAGAGACGGCGATCCGGCACCTGATCGTCACCTCGCTCTCGGACGGCCTGCCCTTCCCCAAGAACCGGCTGTATCCGCTCAAGCGGCGACGCGAGCATCCGGGGCTCAAGATCGGCTACGGCGCGAACGGCACGGTGCGCTGGAGCGCGCTGCTGCGGCGCGCGCCGGACACGCCCCTCTGCGAGCCGGCGGACGCCGGAACGGATCTGGCGCTCATCCAATACACCGGCGGGACGACGGGCGTCGCGAAGGGCGTCATGCTCACGCATGCGAACATCATCGCCAACACGATGCAGACGACGGCTTGGTTCTACAGCACGAAGGAAGGCCAGGAACGATATTTGGCCGCGCTCCCGCTTTTCCACGTGTTCGGGTTGACCGTGCTCATGAATCAGAGCGTCTACCTGGGGAGCAGCCTGCTGCTCATTCCCCGCTTCGAGCCGAAGGCGGTGCTCGAGACGATCCGCCGCAAGCGTCCCACCGTGTTCCCCGGCGCCCCGACGATGTACATCGCTCTCTTGAATCATCCGGACGCGAGGGAGGGAGATCTGCGCTCGATCCGGGTGTGCGTCAGCGGAGCGGCGCCGCTCCCGCGCGAGGTGCAGGACCGATTCGAACAGCTGTCCGGCGGACGGCTGAACGAGGGGTACGGGCTCACGGAGGCGTCGCCGGTGACGCACTGCAATCCGTTGTGGGGCTTCCGCAAGCCGGGAACGATCGGCATCCCGCTGCCGGATACGGACGCCCGGATCGTCGGCGAGGACCTGTTCGTCGAGCTGCCGCCGGGCGAGATCGGCGAAGTCGCGGTTCGAGGGCCGCAAGTCATGAAGGGGTACTGGGGAAGGCCGGAGGAGACCGACAAGGTGCTGCAGGACGGGTGGCTGCGGACGGGCGATATCGGCTGGATGGACGAAGACGGATTCTTCACGATCATCGACCGGAAAAAAGACGTGATCCTGGCGGGCGGCTTCAACGTCTATCCTAGAGAGGTCGAAGAGGTGCTGTTCGAGCATCCCGCGATCCGGGAAGCGGCAGTCGTCGGCGTGCCGGACGATTACCGCGGAGAGACGGTCAAAGCGTTCATCGTGCTAAGGGAGGGATGGCAGGTATCGGAGATGCAGCTGAACCGGTGGTGCCGCGATCGCCTCGCGCCGTTCAAAGTGCCGCACCGCTACGAATTCCGCGAAGCGCTGCCGACTTCGCTGATCGGCAAGGTGGTCCGGCGGGAGCTCCGGGAATCCGGTCCGCAAGCCACCGGAGACGGCGCGGACGATCGCGCGGAGAACAGTAAAAAGGATTAAAAGTTTCTAAATTATGGAGAATGTGAATTGAAGCCGAAGGCGCGTTTCGGTATACTGTTTAATAGGGGCATGCAAGAGGCCTTTCTTCTTTTCGACAGTTCGAAAGCGTTTACAATAATCAGGCGGCGACGCGCGCGCGCGGGGGTGAATTCGGTGTCGCTCCGAACCGATAATAGACAAGAGAGGGGGGAGGCATTCATGAAGACGGTCGTGGGCCGGATCCGCATATCCGGTCGGCGGGCGTTCGCAACAATCGGAACCCTGGGGAGTTCCGCGATCGGAGCGAAACCGGCGGCCGCGTCCATGAAGCTGGACGCTACGGCTGCTCAGAATGCCATCGGAACGCTTCCTCTGCTCGCAGCCATGGGGATCGGCATCGTCGTGGCGGCCTTGGCGGTCGTCGCGTTTCTACAGATGACCGCGAGGGGTAAGAACCGCAGGGACGAGTACGCGCTGCCCGACGAAGCCTCGCCCGAGCAGGCGGAACGGGAAACGTCCGCCGACTTGGACGGCGATTGGGACGAAGATCGCGGGGACGACGAAGGCGCGATTCTGCCCGATTATACGATACCGCTATCCAGACTGGGTTCGGCGCCGGAACCCCTCGTTCAAGCCGGAGAGGGGGAGCCTCGGCTCTGCGGCTTGCAGGGCGAGTTCGCGGGCGCCAGCTTCAAGCTGTCGGCGCGGCCGCTCTCGATCGGCAGGGATGCCGCCCAATGCGGCCTCGTCTTCCCGTTCGATTCGGGGGAGATCAGCCGCAAGCACTGCTCGCTGCGGTACGAAGCGGAGCGTGGCGCCTTCCTGCTCGAGGACCACGGGTCCTCCAACGGCACCTTTCTGCCGGACGGGAGCCGGCTGCAGGCGGGCGAACGCTACGAGCTTCGCCCGGGCGAGCGATTCGCATTGTCGGGCGGCCTTCATCTGTTCGAGGTGAGGGTGTAATCCGGTTTTGCTTTCAACCCCGTCCGATAACTGGTATAATAGGGAGGAGCATGAAGTAAATATCATCAATAGGCAGCCGGGGTGTTGACAGTGTAGCGAAACTTGCGGGATTTTTCCGCTGGGAGGGAATATGGCATGGCGAAACGTAGTCACAACGAAGTTCAGGAAAGCCTGCGAGAACTGACGAGAATTTTCCGGCCCAAGGACCCACGCAAGTTCGTAAAAGATTACATTCGGAAATACAGAATTACCGGCGGTTATGAGGATGAACTTACGATGCTCGTGGAACGCGAGTTGCTCAAATTGAATTCGTCCGCTTCCTGAAGCGGAGATGATCGCGGCAAGGGGCCTTAGGGTTCCCTTGCCGCTTTTTTTTCGCGGCCGGACGGATAAGCCTCGCCGGTCCAGGTCCGGATCGAACGGGAGCAGGCCGTTCTCATCCGAGCGATGACGGCATGCCGAAGACCAGCCAGAGGAAGCCGGCGGGCCTTCGCGCCGTTATTTCCTTTATAATATAGCGTCGCTAATTATTTGTCCGTGAGCGGGATCGGCACTTGGTCGCCCAGGCTGAATGTGTATTTGGCCAGCTTGTTGAATTCGGGCGTGAGCGGCGCGAGCGGCTTGCCCGCCCAGGAAGCTCTGGCGAAGTCGAGCATCTGGTTCATGAATTCCTGGTTCGCGGAGATATGAACGCCCTGCACGTTCGGCGCCTGCGCACGGACGTTCAAGGCGATCGTCTGCCTGAATTCGGTGGACAAGTCCGAGATGTCCTTGTGCGAGAAGTAGGAGTTGTACGGCGTCACGATCTTCCGCATGTCCCAGCGGTTGCTCCCCGTATCGACGTTGTAGACGCCTTCGGTCGTGCCGGTGTTGTCCTGCTCGTGCACCCGCTTGCCGCCATGGGACATCGTGCCCGTGGCGGACCGGTCGGTCGTGATGCCGACATACGCGTTCTTGTCCGTCAGGATGACGATCGCGTCGCTGACGCCGGGCAGATTCGATACTTTGTAAGACAGCTTGGAACTATACTCGAAGTAACGGTTGTCGTGCATTTTCGGATCCGTCGTCACGGGGCTGTACGCCCGAACGCGCGCCATCTTCGGGTCGTTCGGCAGACGGCTCCCGTAATCGTGGGCGCTTCGGTGGAACTCGCCTTTGTAGTTGCACGCTCCGAGCAGTCCGCAAGCAAGGGCGGCGACGCCGAGCGACACGATCGCTTTACGCAGCTGCATGCTCCCTTTCCTCCATCCCTCATCCGCTTGATGTTCGTATTGTTCGCCCGGCGGGTAAAAGTATGCTCCGGGCGCCGTACATAAAACCCGGTGCGATTGGTAAAAGATGAGGGGAGGGAGCGGAAGCGGGACCGGGGCGGGATAAGGTCCGAAGCGGGTCCGGATGGCGCTTTCAAATCCTCCGCACAGCGCTTCCGAGACGGTCCGAAGAACGCGAAAACCCTTGAGCGGCAACGATTTTGACAGTTTTGAGAACAATTTGTGAACTGTTCTGTGAACATTGACAAACCGTCGTGCCAAACTTAATATTTATTAGAGTGATTAGAACGTGTGTTGATTGGTTCAACATCGCGCAACACGTAGGTTGCCGCCCGCCACACCTAATGCAAACAGGCAATCTATGAAAAAGTCAAAGTGGGGATGAATGATGATGAATCGGTGGCGCGTAATGAAGCGGCTGCTCCCGCTGGCGGCAGGAATGATTCTACTCCTGTCCGCATGCGGAAGAGAGGACTTGTCCACTCTGAACCCGCAGGGGCCAGTAGCCCAGAAACAATTTGACCTCATGACGCTGTCGATCAGCATCATGGCGCTGGTCGTCGTTGTCGTATTTGCGATTTGCATCTACGTGCTGATCCGGTTCCGTCGCCGCAAGGGCGACAAGACCGTGCCGAAGCAGGTCGAAGGCAATCACACGCTCGAGATCATCTGGACGGTCGTTCCGATCATCCTGCTGCTGATCCTCGGCGTCCCGACGATCAACACGGTATTCGGTCTGTCGAAGGACTACTCCAAAGATCCGAAAGCGCTGCAGGTTACGGTTACTTCGCACCAATACTGGTGGGAGTTCGAGTAT
Source organism: Cohnella nanjingensis (assembly GCF_014212125.1). Lineage (GTDB taxonomy): Bacteria > Bacillota > Bacilli > Paenibacillales > Paenibacillaceae > Cohnella > Cohnella nanjingensis. Next base: position 55,214 of record NZ_JACJVP010000047.1, on the reverse strand, counting down.
CCCGAGTATGGGATCAAGACGGGGCAAGAGCTGGTTGTGCCGACCGGCAAGAAGATTCAGTTCAAGCTGGCGTCCGCTGACGTGACGCATGCATTCTGGATTCCTTCGATCGGCGGCAAGATCGATACGAACGCGGGGACGGGCACGACGAACAAGTTGTACCTCGAATTCCCGAAGGAAGGCGTCTTCCGGGGAAAATGCGCGGAGCTCTGCGGACCTTCCCACAGCTTGATGGACTTCAAGGCCAAGGCGGTCAGCCAAGCCTCGTTCGACCGTTGGGTCGCCGCGATGAAGGCGCCGGCCGTGATGCCTGAAGACAGCAAGATCAAGGAAGCGTTCGAGAACAAGTGCTTGACTTGCCACGCCGTAGGCGAGAACAACGCGGGCAGCAGCGCGCCGAACTTGACGGGTATCGGCAGCCGCCAGACGATCGCGGGCATTCTCTACAACGACGAAAAATCGACTGAAGAGAATATCAAGGAATGGGTTACCGACACGCAGAAGGTCAAGCCGGGCAACATGATGCCGAGCGCGAAAGACCTGGATCTGACGCAAGAAGAGCTCGACGGTATCGCCAAGTACTTGGCCGATTACAAGCTTGACTACTAATACTCTAGCTTCTGCGGGTAATGAAGGAGGTACGCGGCTTTGGCTGCACACGCGCACACAGTCAAGCGTTATCGAGGCTTGATGGACTGGCTGACGACCGTCGACCATAAGAAAATCGGAATTTTGTACTTAATCGCAGGCGGCTTGTTCTTCATCGTCGGCGGGCTGGAAGCTATGATGATTCGGATCCAGCTGATGAAGCCGATGAACGACTTCGTCGGCGCGGATACGTTTAACGAATTGCTCACGATGCACGGCACGACCATGATCTTCCTTGCGGCGATGCCGATGCTGTTCGCGCTGATGAACGCCGTCATCCCGCTGCAGATCGGGGCGCGCGACGTCGCGTTCCCGTTTCTGAACTCGCTCGGCTTCTGGACGTTCTTCGCCGGCGGGGTCCTGCTGAACATCAGCTGGTTCGCAGGCAACGTGCCTGACGCAGGCTGGACGTCTTACGTGCCGCTTGCCAGTCCGACGTACAGCAGCGGCCACGGCGTCGATTACTACCTGATGGGCCTGCAAATTGCCGGTATCGGCACCCTGCTCGGCGGCATCAACTTCATGGCCACGATCATCAACATGCGCGCGCCGGGCATGTCCTTCATGCGCATGCCGATGTTCACTTGGACGATCTTCATCACGTCCGCGCTGATCGTCTTCGCTTTCCCGGTACTGACGGTCGGCCTGGTCGCCTTGACGTTCGACCGGTTGTTCCATGCGAACTTCTTCGAGACCGGCAGCGGCGGCAACGCCGTCCTGTGGGAACACATCTTCTGGGTGTTCGGTCACCCCGAGGTGTACATCCTGATCCTGCCGGCCTTCGGGATCATCTCCGAAGTCGTAAGCACGTTCGCCCGCAAGCGTCTGTTCGGCTACAGCTCGATGGTGTTCGCGACCGTCCTGATCGCGTTCCTCGGCTTCATGGTTTGGGCTCACCACATGTTCACGACGGGCCTCGGTCCGGTCGCGAACGGTCTGTTCTCCATCGCCACGATGCTGATCGCGGTGCCGACCGGGGTCAAGATCTTCAACTGGCTGTTCACCCTGTGGGGCGGCTCGATCCGCTTCACGACCGCGAACCTGTTCGCGATCGGATTCATTCCGACGTTCGTCATGGGCGGCGTCACCGGGGTTATGCTCGCATCCGCGCCGGCTGACTTCCAATACCATGACAGCTACTTCGTCGTCGCTCACTTCCACTACGTTATCGTAGGCGGTTTGATCTTCGGCATCTTCGCCGGCTTGCACTACTGGTGGCCGAAGATGTTCGGCCGCATGCTGAACGAGACGCTTGGCAAGTTCACGTTCTGGACGTTCTTCATCGGCTTCCATCTGACGTTCTTCGTGCAGCACTTCCTGGGGCTCCTGGGGATGCCGCGCCGCGTCTGGACATATCTGCCGAACCAAGGCTTCGATACGATGAACCTCATCAGCTCGGTAGGCGCCTTCCTGATGGGGATCGGCACGATCTTCTTCCTGGTGAACGTCATTGCGAGCGCCGCCAAGAAACAAAAAGTCGCGGACGATCCTTGGGAAGACGGCCGTTCGCTCGAATGGTCCATCCCGTCGCCGCCGCCTGAATACAACTTCAAACAGCTTCCCCTGGTGCGCAGCTACGACGCCTGGTGGAACGAGAAGCAAAAGGGCAACGCTGAGATGCCGCCGGCAGAACCGGTCGGTTCGATCCACATGCCTTCGCCTTCGATCCTGCCGCTCGTTATGAGCATCGGATTGTTCGCAGCCGGCCTCGGCTTCATGTATGATCATCTGATCATCGCCATCGCCGGACTCGTCGTTACATTTGGCTGTATGTTCCTTCGTTCCGTGTTCGACGACCACGGGTTCCATATCGAACCGGAGGAGCAGGAGAAAGGGGTGCACGTATGAGCGCACATGAACATGCAGACGGACACTTGCCGCACGAACCGGAGAAAGCGACGCTAGAAGGACGCAATAAAGTCCTGGGCTTCTGGCTCTTCCTCGGCGCGGAGACGGTCCTGTTCGGCACCCTGTTCGCCGCCTTCATCGCGCTCCGCCATCAGACCCTCGACGGTCCGACGGCGGACCACTTGTTCGAACTGCCGATGGTATTCGCGGCTACGATGATCCTGTTGTTCTCGAGTCTCATGAGCGTGTTCGCCGTACAGGCGATGCACCAGAACCGGGTCAAGGCGATGATCGTCTGGCTGATCGTCACGATCCTGCTCGGACTTTGCTTCCTCGGCCTTGAGATCTACGAGTTCAACACCTATGTCAGCGAAGGACATCAATTCGCGACCAGCGCATTCAGTTCGTCCTTCTATACGCTTGTCGGCTTCCACGGCGCGCATGTCGCGTTCGGCGTATTGTGGATCGGACTGCTGATCGCCCAGATTTTCAAGAAGGGCCTGACGGTCGTCACCGCGCCGAAGATCTACGTGTCCGCGATCTACTGGCACTTCATCGACGTCGTCTGGGTATTCATCTTCACCGTTGTCTACCTGATGGGAAAGGTGGGTTAATCGTATGGCGAGCAACCATTCGGCTTCCTCCGAGGAAGAAACTAGACGCCACAGGGCAGAGGGACCGCAGAAGCATATCGTCGCGTTCGTGATGTCCCTCGCGCTGACGATTATCGCCTTCGCCGCCGTAGCGGCCGGCGAGATCAATCAGACCTTCACCTACATCATTCTCGTCTCCATGGCGATTCTCCAAGTGTTCGTTCAGATGGCATTCTGGATGCACATGAAGGACCGCGGCCATTTGTTCCCGATCTTCGGGATTCTGTTCGGCGTCATCGTCGTGTTCACGATGGTGATCATGGCGCTGTACTGGGTTTGGTGGTAAAATCGAATTAAACTTCAGAGAGGCGGGTCATTCACCCCGCCTCTTTTTTCTTGAGGATAGGCCCCCTCCGGAGACGGAGAAGCCTTATTTTTCCTCGAATTGGACATCATGAAGAAAGGAGGAATGGATGATGGGCTTGCAATATTTCTCGTTCGTCGACTTGTGGAGTCCCTATCTCCTCACGCTGATGCTGGCGATCATCGTCTTGTACACGTTCGTCGTCGGTCCGTGGCGCGAACGCTTCGCGGACAGCGGTCCGGTCGGCTTCGGCCGCCAGGCCTCGTTCATCGCGGGGGTCGCGCTGCTCTATCTCGTGCAGGGCGGACCTCTTAGTCTCATGGGGCACTTGATGTTCACGTTCCATATGTCGGACATGGCCGTCTCTTACTTTATCGTACCGCCTATGCTGCTGTATGGCGTACCGCCATGGCTGTGGCGTTCCGTCTTCTCGCACAAGGCGTGGCGTCCGTTCCGGTTCTTGATGAACCCGCTGTTCGGCCTGTTCGCGTTCAACCTGCTGTTTTCGTTCTATCACATGCCGAACAACCACGACTGGATCATGACGCACTATCGCGTGCACGCGCTGTACTATCTGGCGCTGTTCCTCACGTCGATGATCAGCTGGTGGCACGTGACGTCCCCGGTGCCCGAATGGTCCCGTCTGACGAACTTGCGCAAGCTGGGCTTCATCTTCTTGAACGGCTTGCTCCTGACGCCGGCTTGCGTCTTGATCATCTTCGCCAGCACGCCGCTGTTCGGCGTCTACAACGATCCTCAAGTGTGGGTGAAGGCGATGGGCTATTGCGTCTCGGGAGATCCGTCCGCGCTGCTCTCGAAGTTCGAAGGCGGACCGGCGTTCTTCAGCCTGCTCTCGCCGCTGGACGATCAACAGCTCGGCGGGATCATCATGAAGCTGCTGCAGGAGGGCGTCAACATCATCGCGCTGTTCACCGTCTTCATGCAGTGGTACAAGCGCGAGCGCGCGCAGGACGAGGATCCTACGTTCGATCATGCCGCTTCGGGACGTTTGAACAATGTGTGAAGAAGCCTTTTAACGTTTGAACAACGTTGCGCGGCAAGTTACAATGTAGAGGATTAAGTTCGCTGGAGCAGGTGAGCCAAGACATGTCGAGTTATACGATTATGCCGACGATTAGTACGAGCTTTATCGCCCTGAGCGCGATTCTGGTCGCGATCGGTTGGCGTCTCATTATCAAGCGCAGGCGTGAGGCGCACGAGAAGACGATGATCGCCGCCGCGATCGCCGCGGTGCTGTTCTTCATCATCTACGTGTCCCGTACGATCTTCGTGGGCAACACCGAGTGGGGCGGTCCGGACCACCTCAAGACGATCTATACGATCTTCTTGGTCTTCCATATCATCCTCGCGATGGTGGCCGCGGTGTTCGGCATCACGACGCTGACGCTGGCCTTCAAGAAGAACTTCGCCAAGCACCGCAGATGGGGACGGACGACCGCCGTGATCTGGTTCGCGACCGCGATTACGGGAGTGACGGTGTACGTGCTGCTCTACCTTCTCTATCCGGGCGGCCATACGAAGCCGGTCATCGACGCGATCTTCGGTTAAGCTCTGCACGCCGGCACGAACAAGGCTCATCCCGCAGGACCCTGGGGTCCGCGGGATGAGCCTTTTGCTTTCTCTTGATGATGACCGGATTCAGTGGACGCGCTGCAGGACGAGGCGATGGATGTCTTCCTCCGGCAGCGGCTTGCTGATCAAGTAGCCTTGCATCTCGTCGCAGCCATGGGAGGCGAGGAAGGCGGACTGCGCATCCGTCTCGACGCCCTCGGCGACGACTTGGAGATTCAGGTTGTGCGCGAGCGCGATGATCGTCGATACGATGGAACGGTCGTTGGTGTCGGACAGCATCTGGCTGATGAACGACCGGTCGATCTTCAGCCGGTCGACGGGGAAGTTCTTCAGGTAGCTGAGCGAGCTGTATCCCGTGCCGAAGTCGTCGATCGAGATCGAGACGCCGAGCTGCTTCAGCTGATGAAGCGTGGCGATGGCGCGACCCACGTCCAGCGTCATGGACTCCGTGATCTCCAGATCCAGCAGACCCGGATCGAACCCGGTCTCCTGGATGATCCGCCGGATCGAGTCGGCCAGGTCCTGGCTCATGAACTGCCGGCTGGACAGGTTGACCGACATCCGCAGGTCCGCGAGCCCCGCGCCATGCCAGCGCTTCGCCTGACGGCAGGCCGTACGGAGCACCCATTCGCCGATCGGGACGATCATGCCGGTCTCCTCGGCGAGCGGGATGAAGTCGGCGGGGGAGACGAGTCCTTTCTCTCCGTGCCGCCAGCGGATCAGCGCCTCGACGCCGACGATCCGGCCGCTCGCGATGTCCATTTGGGGCTGATAGACGAGGAAGAACTCTCCGCGCTCCAGCGCCTTGCGCAGCTCGTTCTCCAGCTGTACGCGCTCGGTCAGCTCTTCGTTCATCGTCTGCCGATAGAACCGGAACGTGTTCTTGCCTTCCGCTTTGGCGGAATACATGGCCGTATCCGCATGCTTCATCAAGGCGATGCAGTTGTCGCCGTCATCGGGATAGAGCGCGATACCGATGCTAGCCGTGATGTGAATGTCCCGGCCGCGCAGCGAGAAGGGAATATCGATCTCCCGGTTGATCCGCGCGGCGATGCATTGGATCGCCTCCCGGGTGACGCCCTGGGCGAGCAGGACGGAGAATTCGTCGCCGCCGAGGCGGGCGATGATGCCGGCGTCGCCGACGGCCTGACGCAATCTCGAAGCGATGGCGCGAAGGAGCAAGTCCCCGATGTCATGGCCCTGCGAGTCGTTGACCAGCTTGAATCGGTCAATGTCGAGGAAGAGGACGGCCAGCGGTTGAACGTCGGCGGACGGGCCCGCCAATATCTTCGTGACTTGCCGTTCGAACAGGCGGCGGTTCGGCAGACCCGTCACTTCATCGTGATGCGCCATATGCTTCATGCGCCGCTCGGACATCTTCCGCTCCGTAATGTCCCGGACGATCGTGTAGACGCCGACGACCTCGTCCTCGACGACGACCGGCACGTTGGTGTTGTTGACCTCGATGCGGCTGCCATCCCGGTGCGTGAGCGCGCTGTCGAAGTTGCGGGACTGTCCGCCGACGGCTTCGATAAATTGCGTTCTCGTCGTTTGCCGGAATTCCTCGCAGACGAGATCCGTCGGCGGCATCGCCAGCAGCTCGGCGCGGCTGAATCCGGTCATGTGCTCGGCCGCATGGTTGGCGTCAAGCAGGCGGCCGGTCAGCGTGAAGGAGAAGACGCCGTCCTGACTGTGGCGAAACAGCGATTCGATGCGCTTGTCGCGCTCGAGCTGCTGCTTCAGCTGCGCGAGCCAGACGCGTTCGATGAAGGCGCAGACCAGCGAGATGCCGAGGACCAGCAGCGTCGAGAGGCCGATCGCGAAGCCCAGCATCGGAGAGCCGGATTGACGTCCGGTGCCCATCATGGTATGCGCATCCGATTCGAAAGCGGTAGCGGCCATGCCTGCATAGTGCATCCCGGCAATGGCAACGCCCATGAGGAGGCCGCCGAACGCCCGCTTGCGCCACCCGCCGGCGCCGCCGGGACGGAACGCGATCCACAGCGCGGCGGTCGACACGGCGATCCCGATGAGGACGGAGGCGGCGAAGAAGAGCGGGTCGTAACGGACATGCGCGTTCAACCTCATCGCGGCCATGCCTGTATAGTGCATGCCGGCAATGCCGATGCCCATCGCGAACCCGCCGATGAGGAGCCGCCTCCGGCTCAGGTTGTCTCTGCCGACGACGTAGAGCGCGATGCCCGATGCGAGAACGGATATGGCGACCGACAAGAGGACAAGCCGATCATCGTAGCGGACTTCGATCGGGAGGCTCATGCCCAGCATGGCGATGAAGTGCATCGACCAGATGCCGATCCCCATGGCGGCGGCGCCGCAAGCGAGCCAGCTCGAACGGGAGCGTCCTTTGGACTTGGCGACTTGCCGGCCCATATGGAGGGCGGTGATAGAAGCGATCACTGCAATGAGAATGGACAATGCAACCATGGACCCATTGTAGGAGCTTTGGAGTTGAACCAAAAGAACCACCCTTGAGGCGTATTTTCAATCAGATGAATTTACCAGTTGACAAAAACCGACATAATCTGATTTTACCGGGTCTTGGGCGGATTGAACAGGCCTAAACTTTACGGGAGCAAGGAATGCTTGTACCGCAAGGCTCGTGCGGGGCGGAACAGAGGGAAAGGCGGTCGGACTCGCCGCATAAAAGAGCCGGAGCTGGAGCGCTCCGGGCGGCCGACAGCAAACGGAACATCGCTTCAGTCCATGTTCATTACTTTAATGAAAAAACGGACAGCTGCTAAGAATCTGCAGATGTCCGTAGAGGCGACAGTTTAACACCTTACATGTTTGCGTTTGAAACCAAGTTATCCTTTATCCACTGCCTTTTGTATATTTTCGGAAGCCAGCAGAAACTTGCTTTTTGACTTGTCCCGTTTGACTTCTACCGGAGGTCTCGACTGCCTTATCATGGAGAGGCAAATAGGAGATCCCCACGGCGTAAATAAAATTGTTCATCGCGTATTTCGTTCTTTCGGGAAAATCGTGAATCGTGTTTTCCGCCATTTCAAGCATATGGGCGAGTTTGCTTTCGGAAAATGCACCGTCCGGTCGATTGCCCAAAAGCCAGCAGTAACAACTCCAGCCCGCTGACCTTCGCAGCTCTTCGCTGCTTGCGATCCATTTATCCGCAACTTCTTGCGCAAGATCCGATTCTGCCAAGGTTACGGCCACTACAAAATCGGACAGCATATAAATGACTAACGATCCGTTAAGGATACGGTATTGCCGACGTCATCAAAGTCTCATAAGCAAAGCAGTCTTTCACTAAGGACGAGCCTCGTCTTTAAACGCGTGAAGGAACGACTTCGGAATCTCCGTCTCGAAGCGCATCGTCTCGCCGCTGACCGGATGCGCGAAGGCCAGCACGCGGGCATGCAGGCCGAGGCGGGTCAGCGCTTTGGAGCGGGAGCCGTACTTCTTGTCCCCGACGACGGGATGGCCGAGGTCCTGCATGTGTACGCGGATCTGATTCTTGCGCCCGGTCTCAAGCTCTACCTGCAGCAGCGAGAATTGCGGGCTCGCGCGCAGCGTCTTGTAGTGCGTGACGGCATGCTGTCCGTCGTTCGGATAGGGGCTGGAGAACATCTTGAGCGTCTTGCTCTCTTTGAGCCAGGAGGAGATCGTGCCTTCCGGCTTTTTGACGTTCCCTTCGACCAGCGCGACGTACGTCCGCTCCAGCACCGCCTCCTGCCAGTTGTTCTGCAGCGCCTGCTGCACGTCCTCGCGCTTCGCGAACATCATCACGCCGGACGTGTCGCGGTCGAGCCGGTGCACGACGAAAATGCGCCCCGCGGGATCCGTCCGCCGCACGTGTTCGTTCAGCTGGCGATAGGCGGTCACTTCGTTCTCCTGCGTGGAAGCGATCGAGAGCAGGCCGGCTTCCTTGCTGACGATGATGAGGTCGTCGTCCTCATAGAGAATCGAGAGTCCGACGAGCGGGGGCGCCTGGTCCGGCTTCTCCATGCTGATCGTCACGGCGTAGCCGGGCTTCAGCGGATGATTGTAGGCGGTCACGACACGATCGTTAACCGACACTTGGCCGCGCGCCAGGATCGCCTTCACGGCGTTGCGTCCTTGATGGGACAGCTTGGCGAGCAGGAACGCGAGCAGCTCGGCCGGCTCGCTCACGGTGTAGGAGCGGGTCCGGTCCGCCTTCGGCGACGAGGGTGCGCGCTTCGGCCCGCTGCGCGCTGGTCCGCTGCGAGCGCCGGGCCTGGCCTCGTTGCCGTCACGCCCGCCGCGGCTGCCAGTCCGGCCACCGCCGTTCGCTGCAGGAGAGCCGCCAACACTGCCGGAGCTGCCTCTCGCTCCGCGCCCTCCCGCGCTGCGTCCGCTTGAACCGCCGACGCTGGCTCCCCGAGCCGCGCGTTCGTCTCCCGGCCGGCCGTCGCCCCTCGCGCCTCGGAATCCGTCGCCCCCTCCGCGTTTTTCTCCTTGCCGATGGCTCGTCCCGTTGCCGGGCGTTCTCTTAGTCATCTCATTAGCCTCCGATAGATGCGCCGGGCAAGTTCGCCGGCCGCGCTGATCCCTCTATTCTAAAGCATTCGCAGCCCCGCAACAAACCGAATTCCCGCGCGGTTCGCCCCCACTTCGCAGACGCACGGACCCTGATCAGCACCGATCCGCTGTCTCGAGGAACCTTTTAACGATCAAAATGCCGGTTATGTCCACCTCCGCAAGCTCATTCGGGTGCGCGATAACCGCAAATTGCGGTTATCTCCGCCTCCGCGAGCCTCAATCTGTGTGCGATAACCGCATAATACGGTTATCTCCGCCTCCGCGAGCCTCAATCTGTGTGCGATAACCGCATAATGCGGTTATCTCCACCTCCGCGAGCCTCAATCTGTGTGCGATAACCGCATAATGCGGTTATCTCCGCCTCCGTTAGCCCAATCGGATGCGCGTTAACCGCAAATTGCGGTTATCTCCGCCTCCGCGATCCTCAATCTGTGTGAGATAACCGCATAATGCGGTTATCTCCGCCTCCGTCAGCCCAATCGGGTGCGCGATAACCGCAAATTGCGGTTATCTCCGCCTCCGCGAGCCACAATCTGTGTGCGATAACCGCAAAATGTGGCTATCTCTGCTTTCGTAGCATCGTTACAGTTGCAAATCAGACGTCCCGCCCCGCTGAAAACGCCGTTTATGATCTTCTGAAACCTTCGAATCAACGATTGGGCACGTTCATCATCATCTGTGACTGAGGATCCCATAATGTTCTTTTTTCCCAAATCGGGGTTGACAAAGAATAAGCACAGTTAATATACTGTGTATAAAGATATACACACATAAACACATAAACACTGTTCTTGACACCTGAGGCAAGAAGCGACGGATGATGGGGAGGCAAGCGTATGACGGGTTGGCGGGCGGTGCGCGCGATTACGGCGTTCGAGCTGAAGCGGGAATGGATCGGCGTGGCGGCGACTTCGCTCTTCGCTCTCTACACCGGAACGATGCTCAGTACGATGCTGGACTCGATCCTGCAGGCGCCGGGGGAATGGGAATCCCGCTTTGGATTCTTAAGCGGAATGGCGGATTGGCTCTACTTGTTCTGCTTCCCGGTGTTCGGCTGCTTGATGAACCGGACGGTGTTCACTTACTGGCGCGACGACATCTTCACGAAGCGGATCGCGCATTGGCGGACAATGCCGATCCCGATCGGCGCGGTCGCCGGCGCGCGAACGCTTCAAGCGCTCGTCGTCATGGCCTTGGCGGGAACCTTGTTCTTCGTCGCCCAGTATGCTATCTCGCCGGACATCCGGCAGGCGTTCGGTCCCGATGTATGGGTCGCCGCCGCGCTGGTGTGGATGGGGTACGGCCTCGTCGTGAACGCGGGGCTTACGATCCTGGAGCTGGGGTTCTCCGGCAAGACGTACGTGAAGTGGTACCTGGCCTTCTCGATCGTGGCCGGCATCGTAAGCGCGATCGCAGGTTGGCGGCAGGTAAGCCTGTACATGGAGATTCTGAAGGCCGTGCGGGAAGCGCCGTTGCTCGCGGCGATCGTAGCGGTGGTCGTCACGGGGCTAGCCCGCTGGGCGGGGCAGCGGTTGGCCGTCCGATTCATGCGCAACCGGAGCTACACGTTCTGATGGCACGGAATCAGCAGCTGCGTACGCAGCACGCACGGAAGTGAGGCGAGGCTGGTGTGGATACCGATTCAAATCGATGAGAACCGCCCCGAGCCCCTCTATCATCAGATCGAGGTTCAGCTCAGAGGGCTGATCCTCGGCGGGCAATTGGCGGAAGGCACGCTCCTGCCGTCGATCCGGGAGTTCGCTTCGCACCTCCGGTGCAGCGCCATCACGGTTCGGCGGGTCTACCAGGACTTGGAGAACGAAGGACTGCTTCGAACCCGGCAGGGCACCGGGACGTTCGTCGCCGGCGTAGATGCGGCGGCGAGGGCCGGCCATCGGCTCGAGCGCGTCGTCGAAGCCTTCGAACGGGCAGTGGAGACCGGACTCCAGCTGCAATGTACGCTAGAAGAGATGGAACAGATTCTGCAGGACGTCTATGCGCGTCGGACGACCGCAACGAAGGGGGACTCGCCATGAACGAGGGATTGACGCGCGAACCGGCGGCCATCTCCCTGCGGGGAGCAGCCGTACGGCGCCGGCAGTTCACGCTGGGGCCGCTGACGCTGGACATCCCGAGCGGCATGGTGACCGCGATCGTCGGCCCGAACGGCTCGGGCAAGAGCACCTTGTTCCGGATGCTCCTCCAGATGGAGCCGTATGAAGAGGGAGAGGCGAAGCTCCTCGGAGCGCGCGTCGGACCGGGAGGGGACGACGCCGCGAAGGCGCGCATCGGCTTCGTGGCGGAGCTGCCCCATGCTTATGAAGGGGGGCTCACCGCCGAGGAGAAGGCCCGGTTCGCGGCGGCGTGGTATCCGACGTGGAGCTGGGACCGCTATCGCAAGCTGATGCGCAAGTTCGAGGCGGAAGGGAACACGAAGCTGCGCAAGCTGTCCAAGGGCATGCGCCGCAAGGTGGAGCTGGCGATCGCGATGGCGCACGATCCGGAGCTGCTCCTGCTCGACGAGCCGTCGAGCGGCCTGGATCCGTTCGCTTGGAAGACGATGCTCGAAGAGCTTCATCGCTACATGGAGAGCGGGGACCGGACGCTGGTGCTGGCCACTCATATTACGGAGGAAGTGCGCAGGCTGGCCGATTACGTGCTCTTCCTGCATCGGGGCCGCTCGCTCGGAATGTATGAGAAGGACCAACTGTTCGACGCCTGGCGGGTGTTCGCGATCCAGACGGCGACCGGCTTGGATTTAGCGAAGCTGCAGGCGATCCCCGGCGTGCAGGGCGCGGCAGAAGCGGGTCCCGGCATCTACCGGCTGGAGACCGATCGGGCGGATGAGACCGAGGAATACTGCCTGGCGCAAGGTTACAAGCTATTGTCCGCGCAGCGGATGGAGATGGAAGAGATATTGGCGTGCTTAGTTCGAAAGGAGGAAGCGGGACGATGAATCCGTTGGTAGTCAATCGAGTGATGAAGCAGTACGGCGACAAGACCGCCGTGAATGGCCTGAGCTTCGAAGTGGGGGCAGGGGAGATCTACGGTCTGCTGGGGGCGAACGGCGCCGGCAAGACGACGACGATGCGGATGGTGCTGGGACTCATCATGCCGGACGGCGGGGAGATCCGGTACAACGGCAAGCCTTACGGCGAGGAGCAGCTGCGGATGCTGGGCTACTTGCCGGAGGAGAGGGGGATGTATCCGAAGGTCAAGCTCAGCGAGCAGATCGTCTACCTCGCGCAGCTGCGCGGCATGTCCCGCAAAGACGCGGAGGCGAACCTGAGACGGTGGCTGGACCGCTTCCAGGTGCCGGAATACTACGACAAGAAGGTCGAAGAGCTGTCGAAGGGCAATCAGCAGAAGATCCAATTTATCGCAGCCGTCATTCATCGTCCGCAGATCGTCATCCTGGACGAAGCGTTCAGCGGCCTCGATCCGGTCAACGTGGAGCTGCTGAAGACGACCGTCAAGGAGCTGCGGGACGAAGGCACGAGCATCCTGTTCTCGACGCACCGGATGGAGCACGTCGAGGAGCTGTGCCGCAACATCACGATCATGCACAAGTCGAATCCAGTGCTCCAAGGCCCGATTCGGGAGATCAAGAGCCGGTTCCCGAGAGAGAAGGTCGTATTGTCCGCCGAAGCGCCGATTCAGGGACTGGAATCCATCCCGGGCGTACAGGGCGTGACGCGCACCGAGCAGGGTTACCTGCTGCAGATCGCGCGCGCCGAGACGGCGCAGGACATCTTGAAGCATGCATTGGCGCAAGGCCCGATTCAGAAGTTCGAGCTCCTGGAGCCGACGCTGAACGAAATCTTCATTCGAACGGTAGGTGAGCGTCATGAATAGCATGTGGACCGTCATGTCCTTCACGATGCGCAACAAGCTGCGCAGCAAGTCGTTCCTCATCACGACGATTATTCTCGCGGTTCTGCTCGTCGTCGGGGCCAATGTACCTTACTTTATCGACAAGTTCACCTCCGGCGGCAGCGCGACCAAGGTCGGTTATATCACGGACGAACCGGGCGATCTGATCAAAGGGCTGGAGACGTACTTCGGCAAGCAGGAGAAGCCGCAAGTCCAGCTCGTGCCGATCGAGGCGGCAGGTTCGGCGGAAGCCGACGCCGCCGTCCTGAAGCAAGCGATCGAAGACAAGACGATCACAGGCTACCTCTCCTTCGTGACGAATGACCAAGCGGGTTTCCCGGACGTGACCTATCACTCCAAAAAGATGCTCGACACCGATACCTCTCAAGCGCTGCAAGCGGCCCTCCAAGAGGTCAAGACGAATCAAGCGGTGCAGGACGCAAAGCTGACGAAGGAGCAACTGCAGAAGCTCTTCTCGCCCGTGAAGCTGAATTCCGTGCAGATCAGCGATTCGGCGAACGGCAAGACGGCGGAGGAGCAAGGTACCGCCATCGGTCTCACCTACGCGATCATCATCCTGCTGTTCATGGCCGTCATGATCACCGGTCAGCTCATCGCGACGGAGATTACGGCGGAGAAGAGCTCCCGCGTCATGGAGATCATCGTGACCAGCGTATCGCCGCTGAAGCAGATGTTCGGCAAAGTGCTCGGCACGTTCATCGTCGGCCTGGTGCAGCTCGTCGTGCTCGTCGGCGCCACCGTCGTGAACTTGTCGCTGCCGCATAACGCCGATTCCTTCAAGAATCTAGGCATCCGGCTCGATACGATCGATCCGAAGATGCTGATCTTCGCCGTCGTGCTCTACCTGCTCGGCTACTTCCTGTACGCGATGCTATTCGCGGCGATCGGCTCGATCGTCAGCCGGACGGAGGATCTCGGCCAGGCGGTCATGCCGGTCACGATGCTTACGCTCGCCGGCTTCTACATCGCGATCTTCGGATTGTCGCATCCGGACAGCCCGTTCATCGTCGCCTGCTCCTACATTCCGTTCTTCTCGCCTTTCATCTTGTTCCTGCGCATCGGGCTGGCGAATCCGGCCTGGTGGGAGATCGCGCTCTCGGTCGGCATCCTGCTGGTGTCGGTCCTCGTCATCGGCTGGCTGGCCGCCAAGATCTACCGGGTAGGCGTGCTGATGTACGGCAAGAAGCCTTCGTTCAAGGAAGTATTCAAGGCCATGAAGGCCTACAAAGTTTAAGGAACTTCATCCTTCGTGCGAGTAACGGCTATAATCGAGACTGATTACGGTAATAGATGAGACAATGAATGGCGCGTGTTTGAGACCGGTTAGAGGACCTTGATGGCCAGAACCTTGGCCTATCAAGGTTCTTTTTATTGTTCCGATTGGCCCGGTCTTTAAGATAATTTCAATGTTGCTCCTTTATATTGGAATTGTAGCAAGAGATAATGCAGGGTTGGAGGAATCGACATGGCCAAAATGAAAAAAAAGTGGGTAGTCCTATGCTCTACGGCCATAGCGGCGGTCTATGCCGCCGGATATGTCACTACGGATACCCAGGCATCCATCCCGGGGCCGACCCAATCGCCCCAAGCCATTCTCCAGCCGAATGACGGCCGGCCGGGCGTCGCTTCGCCGAGCTACGGCTACTCGGGCGACGGCGGATCCAGCCCAAGCAGCCCTTCGGCCAGCGATTCAAGCCCCCCTTCGGCGAGCCGCCCCGTCGGCCAATATACCGATGGCTCCTATACGGGCATGGGCAGCAATCGACGCGGGTCGATCGAAGTGACCGTAACGATTAAGAACGATAAAATAACGGATGTCGAGGTCAGTCATTTTGCCATGCATTATTCGGAAAGCGACATCGTTGGGCTGCCTGATGAAGTATTGCAAAAACAAAGCGCGAAAGTGAAAAATGTATCCGGCGCGACCTATAGTACCCAAGCATTCGAGGACGCCGTACAAAATGCCATCTCCCAGGCCAAGAACGGTTAATGCCATGAAAAAAACGAAATTATTCATGGATACGGTTGTAGACATACAGGTCGTCGCCAGGGAACGAGACGCCATGAAGGAAGCGGAAGCGAGGATAGATCGGGCGTTTGAGGCGTTTCGGCAAGTGGAGCAGGCATGCAGCCGTTTTAGCCCCGACAGCGAGTTGATGATAGCCTGCCGGCAAGTCGGGACCCGCGTGCCGGTCAGCCCGCTGCTGTTCGAACCCCTCAAGCTTGCTTTGGAAATGGCGAAACGGACGAACGGCATTTTCGATCCGACAGTGGGAAAAACGATGGAGGCGCTCGGCTTTAACCGCCATTATTTGACCGGACAAACGGTTGAAAGTCCCTCCGACGGTCCCGTTACGTATCGGGATGTCGTCATCAACGAACGAGAACAAACGATATATTTGCATAAACCTATGGTCATCGACCTCGGAGCCGTAGCCAAAGGTTTCGCCATCGATCTGGCCGCCCATGAATTGAAGTCGTTTGAAGGGTTCTTGGTCAATGCCGGCGGCGATTTGTATGCGGGCGGGTCCGACGAACAAGGGAAGCCTTGGAAAATCGGCATTCGGCATCCCGTGCGCAAAGATCAAATCATTTTCGAGATCGACATTTCCGACCGGGCCATCTGTACTTCCGGAAGCTACGAGCGCCCAAGCGACAAAATACCCGGCATGCACCATATCATCGACCCCGGGACCCAATCGTCCCCCCGTCGTTGGATCAGCTGCAGCGTGATCGCGACTTATGCGATGATGGCGGACGTGTTCTCGACCGCAGCGTTTGTGATGGACGCGGCAGGCGGGGAGGCTCTGATCGAAGAGGCTGAGCTTCAAGGTATTTTCATCGCATCCGATATGCAAATCGTTAGAATGGGAGGGATATAAGTGACATTGCGCCAATGGTTCAAATCGCCCAAAGGTTATGTCGCCATCGCCATGGCCGCATATTTGCTTATTGCCTCCGCCTGGTCGCAGGACATAAAGGGCATGATCAACGGCCTCATTGCCGTCGGCGCTGCGCTCGTCGTGGACGTTATTTGTTGTCTGATCGAAAAAAGAAAGCGAATCCTGCCGGACGGGGCGGTTATTACGGGACTCATCATAGCCCTGGTCTTGGGGACGACGACCTCCTGGCCTATCGTTGCGGGAACGGCGGCCATTTCCATTTTGTCCAAACATCTGCTTGTCCACCGGAAAAAACCGGTCTTTAATCCGGCGGCCTTCGGATTGATGCTGTCTATCCCGATTTTTCACGCGGGACAAAGCTGGTGGGGGGCATTCGGGGATCTGCCCGCGTGGGGCGTTGCGTTGATTCTGATCGGCGGATATATCGTCACGGATAGGGTCCATAAATTCCCGCAGATCTTTTCGTTTTTCGGATTTTTTTTCCTGGCGTTGTTTCTGATGGGCCATTACTCCGTCGGCGATGCAGCCGATGCGCTTCGGCCGCCGTTCATTAACGCTGCGCTGTTCTTCGGCTTCTTTATGCTTACTGATCTGCCTACTTCGCCGGCCAAAGTCATAGACCAGATTGTTTTCGGAATCCTCGCAGCCGCGGCGGGAGCCGCCGTTTACGGCGCGTTCGGCGGACTGATGTACTTGTTCATCGGGCTGCTGCTGGCGAATCTTTATCACCTGCTGAAAATACGTTTAACTATTAATGCTTCCAAGACCATTCGCCCTACCGTCAGAAAACCCATGTCGGAAGCCGGTTCTGCAGGTAAATAAGTTGGAGCGACGTCGCCACGTATCCGGGAAAAAGCCCCAGTCTATTTGGTAGACTGAGGGCTTTTTCGCGCGCCATGCGAACTCCGTCATCTACCGCGCGGGAACAGCAGTACGACCGTCGTGCCGACATGGACGGCGGATTGCACGCGTATCTTACCGCCGTGCGCCTTGACGATCCACTCCGCGATGGACAAGCCGAGTCCCGTCCCGCCGGCAGCGCGCGAACGGGACTTGTCGCCGCGGTAGAACCGTTCGAAAATATGCGGCAGATCGTCTTCGGAAATACCGCAGCCGTTG
Organism: Cohnella nanjingensis; assembly: GCF_014212125.1. Classification (GTDB taxonomy): domain Bacteria; phylum Bacillota; class Bacilli; order Paenibacillales; family Paenibacillaceae; genus Cohnella; species Cohnella nanjingensis. The sequence goes on along the minus strand of NZ_JACJVP010000047.1, from coordinate 37,713 downwards.
TCTTCAATGCGGATAAGGACCGAATGGGATGCGTAACGTCCGGTTATCTTGATCCGCCCCTCCGGCTGCGTAAACTTGAAGGCGTTGTCCAGCAGAATAATAAGCAACTGGCGAATTCTGCCCTCGTCTCCCGCAAAAAGCATGGATTCCTGAATATCGGTCTCGATGTGGATATAGTTGGTGTCTGCGATTAATCGGAACTGTTCCGACAACTCGCGCAGCAGATCGTCCAGGGGGAAGAGGGTAGTTTGAAGCTGCAACTGGTTAGAGTCCGTCCGGGCCAGCGTCAGCAGGTCGTCCACCAGCTTCCCCATCCGCTTGCTTTCTCTCAGGATTTTGGATATGTTCGGGCTTTCTTGTTCGATCGAACGGTTCGGCTGACGAAGCAGAAGCTCCGTCTGCGCATGGATGACGGCCGTCGGCGTTCTCAGCTCGTGCGAGGCGTCCGCTACGAACTGCTGCTGTCTATCCCAAGAGCGGCGGATGGGCACAAGAGCCCGGCCCGCCAGAAAGTAGCCTAAGAGGATGGAGAGGATGACGCCCGCGACAATGCCAGCCGCAATATCCCGCTGCAAAGCCCTCAGCGTGCCCGTGACATCCCCCAGATTTTTGACGATGGCGATGGTGTCAACGGACCCCGAAGAGCCGGAAGGGGGATTCCCGCTTGGAACCTGCAGTATTCGGTATTTGCTATGCTCGGACCGAACGGTAAGCGGCTTATCCAAGTCCTTGTCCGGTTTGAAGTCTCCGGCTTCCTGCAAGGAGAAGGTCCGTTCCGGCAGTTGGCCGATTAAGGCGCCCTTCGCGTCCCAGAACAGATACGTCGTTCTTTCGTCCTGCTGCAATTGACGAAGATCCGAGTGAATGAGCTCGTCCAAATGGCGAACCGAACGGATGCGGCTCTTCGATTGCTGCAAGATCTCGTCGATGTCGTGGTACAGGCGGTATTGCATGTTCAGGTACAGCGCGGCGCCTAGCGTCGCAAGAACGAGAAGCAGCACGGAGGCGTTAACGATAACGAGGCGTCTTCGGATGTTACGGAACATGGGGCTCGCCTTTGACCATATAACCGGCTCCGCGCACGGTCCGAATCAAGCCGCCCGCGCCGTGAACGTCAAGCTTCTTGCGCAGATGGTGCACGTACACGTCGACAGCCGTCATCGCGGCTCCCGAATCGAATCCCCAGATTCGATCGAAGATTTGATCGCGTGTCAGAATCCTTTCCCGGTTGTATAGCAGAAATTCCAGAAGCTCGTACTCTTTGGCCGTCAGCTTCAGAGGCTGCTCTCCGGCGAAGGCGTCCCGTTCGGAGGGGACCAGTCTGACGGGGCCGCAGGACAATTCGCCTTCCGCGTCAATCGTTCCTCGTCTTCTGAGAACCGCCTTCGCCCTTGCCAATAGTTCCGCTACGGCGAACGGCTTGGCCACATAGTCGTCCGCTCCCGCGTTAAGACCGTTTACGCGATCTTCCACGCTGTCTTTGGCTGTAAGCAGAATAATGGGGACCGGATTGGAAAGAGCCCGCAGCCGCTTGACGATCTCGACCCCGTTCATACCGGGCAGCATCACGTCCAAGATAATCAGATCGTGCACCGCCTGCTGCGCCAGGTAATATCCGTCTTCGCCCGTTTCGGCTCCATCCGTCAGAAAATCTTCGCTCTCAAACAGGTCGCGAACGATTTGAAGCAACGTCGGATCGTCCTCCACCACCAACACGCGCATGTCTTTCCGCCTCTCGCGCCATCTCTAAACTCGGTTTATTCATTTCGATTCGGTACGACGATTATACCTGATATTCGGGCTTAAAGATAAGGGCTCGTCTCAGTTCTCATGAGAAGAAGGAAAAGGATCGGGGGAGCGGGCACAGATCGTTGTTCTAGATAAAAAATCGGTTTTGTGATCAAAGACTTCAAATCGGAAAAACGTTAGATTAATCATGTAAGCGATAACAAGGGAGTGGACCCGATTGGCGTTTTGTTCGATTGGTCCTAGGAGGAATTACAAATGATTTAGAGGATTAACGCGGGCGGGTCTGGGAACGATCGAGTCGGACGAGCAGTTTGTTTCGGGCGCGGCCCGATTTGGCTTTCAAGCGGTCGATCTTAATCCGGTTCATTTTATTCGGCAATACGGACGGGAAAAAGCGGCGCACTTGCTGGAAAGCAACGGGGTCATTATCGGTTCCATCGATTTGGATGTCGATTGGCGATCGAGCGAGGGGAGATTTCGCGAAGGTTTGAAAGCTCTGGCGGAAGCGGGACAAGCGGCTATGTCCTTAGGCTGCTTCAAGTGCTGTACGTATATTTTGCCTTCCACCGATGAGGCGGCCGCCCCTTTTATGGCTGCGGCGACGCGCCGATTGAGGCTTTGCGCCGATATTCTCGGAGCTTACGGCATTCGTCTCGGACTGGAATTCGTCGGCAGCCGGCATTTGCGGACGCAATGGGCTAATCCGTTTCTATGGGAGATGGACGACGCGCTGGATTGGATCGAGACGATTGGGGCGCGGAATGTGGGCTTGCTGGTCGATTCCTATCATTGGCATACGAACAGACTAGCGGTAGACGATCTTTTGAAATTAAAGCCGGAGCATATCGTGCACGTTCATATCAACGATGCCAAGGCCGGGCCGATTGAGAACCTTTTGGATGGCGATCGCTTGTATCCCGGCGAAGGCGTTATCGATTTGCGCGGATTTCTGCAAGGCTTGCAGACGGCAGGATATTCCGGCATCGTCGCGCAAGAAGTGTTGAGCCCGTCTACTTCGGCAAGCATGGAAGAACTGTTGGCAAGATCCAAGGCGGGATTCGATAAGATATTCGCAAATCTATAACATTAGGAGGGGTTCATTTGTTTACTAGAAATAGAAAAATGCAAATGCTTCTGATCGTTTTACTTATCGCTTCTATCGGGTTAATCGGATGCGGCAAAAATTCGTCTAACGGCAACGGGGACGGCGAAACTTCCGCGGATAAAATCAAGCTGACGATCGGACATTTCGACGTCGACGAGAACGGCGCTTTATTCCGGGATGCCTTGGAGGAGTTCCGAAAGGAGCACCCCGCGGTCAATCTCGTCGAAGAAGCGGTTCCGCACGATCCTTACCGGGTGAAAATGACGACGTTAGGCGCCTCGGGAGAACTGCCCGACTTGTTCGTGGCGAATGGCTCCATGCTGATCGACTACATTCCGAAGGGATACGTCGGAACGTTCAACGAAGCGTTGGATCAGGACCCGGAATGGAAAAACGGCTTTCTGCCGAACAGCTTCGACGAGTTTACGACCGACGGCAAAATCTACGGCGTACCGACGGCGATGTTCTCTGTTCATGTCATTTACTATAACAAAGAGCTGTTCGAGAAAGCGGGCATCGCTTCGTTCCCGAAAACGTGGGAGGAATTTACGACCGCGATCCACAAACTCAAGGACAGCGGGGTAACCCCGATCGCGATGGGCAACAAGTCGAACGTGCCGGTCGGTTCGGTCTTGTTCGGAACGCTGGCAGACCGCTACACCGGTACGGATTGGTTCAAGGCGATGAAGGAAGGAAAAGCGAAATTTACGGACCCTGAATTCGTAAATGCTTTGAAAGCGCTTCAGGATTTGGCGAAAATGGGCACGTTCAACCCGGACATTAACAGCATCGACGGCGATCAGGCGAGGACCTTGTATTACAACAAGCAAGCGGCCATGATGGTGGACGGGGCTTGGGCGGTCACCAATATTTCCCGCGATGCTCCCGAGGATGTTCAGAAGGCGACCGGACTTGCGATTCTTCCAGCCGTACCGGGAGGAAAGGGCGACCCTCTGTCCGTTGCGGGCGGTTCCGGTTGGTCGTTGGCCTACAATTCGAAGCTGACCGGAGCGAAGAAAGACGCGGCGATCGCGCTGATCAAAAAAGTGTCCGGCCAGGAGTACGGCAGGAAGAAAATCGAAAATAACGGGCAGCCTCCCGTCAAGGTGACGGATTATGACGAATCGAAGCTTTCTCCGTTGGCGGTCGATTATTTCAAACTGATGAGCGACAAGAAATTCTCGCCGATCTACGATATCCAACTTAGTCCGGCTTTGGTCGAAGTGATCTACAAGGGACTCCAGGATCTGCTGATCGGAAGCGCTACCCCCGAGGAGCTGTCCAAGAAAATCCAGACCGTAAGGGATACGCAGAAGTAACAACGGCGGCCGGGAGATGAATCGATAGAGAGGCCGGGGGAGCGCCGCTCCCCCAAGCCCTTGCTTTTCTTTCAGGAGAGGAGTGGATTGTATGAGCAGTAGCCGACTCTTCAAGCTGCAAGCCGGGCCGGCGTTTCGTTATTTGATTCCTATTTTTTGCGTTTACGCGTTCACCGTTTTGCTACCGTTGTTGATCTCGATTTATTACAGCGTGCGCAATGAAGGGGGCACCGAATTTGTCGGGCTGCAAAATTATGTCGCGCTCGCGAAGGACAACGACTTCTGGTTTTCGCTTAAAAACAACGTCATCATCGCTTTCTTCTGCGTCGTAGGACAGGTCGGGATTGCTTTTCTGATCGCCTCCTTTTTTATGACCAAGCTTCTGAAGCTAGAGGGCCTTCACCGGATCGCGATTTTTTTGCCAGTCGTTCTGGCTCCTATCGTAACCGGCTATTTGTGGTCGCTAATGTACAACTATCGCTTGGGAATGCTCAACTGGCTGTTGGATCTCGTTCACATTCAGCCCGTGTTATGGCTTGACAATCCCAAATATGTGCTGTATTCGGTATCGGTTCCGCTTATCTGGCAATATATCGGCTTGTATTTCATTATTTTTCTGGCGGGGATGCAGAATATATCGAAGGAAGTGCTGGAAGCTAGCGAAATCGACGGAGCCACGTGGTTCAAGAAGACGGCGTATGTCATTTTGCCTTTGTTGAAAAACGTGATGAGCGTTGCCCTTATTCTCTGTATCACCGGAACGTTGAAAGTATTCGATCACATCTACGTGATGACGGGCGGAGGACCCGGCCGAAGCTCGATGGTGATGGCCCAATACGCGTACAACAACGCCTTCACGATGAGCCGATTGAGCTATGGAAGCACGATTTCCATCGGTATGCTTATCTTGTGCGCCCTTATCGTTCTCGCGATGTCCAGATGGATTGGCGGTGGGGGGGAACGATGAGAAGAAACGCGTCCTTTACGGTAAAACTGGGTTATGCGGGAACAAATCTGTTTGTTTTGCTGTTTTCCTTATCGGCGCTGTTTCCGATTGTCTGGATGCTGTATACGTCTTTGAAAACGAATAAGGAATTCAGCTTAAGCACGATGTCGCTTCCTTCAAGCCCTTCGCTGGTCAATTATTCGAACGCTTTCAATATCGGAAATATCGGTTCTGCGATTTTCAGCAGCTTGCTCAACACGGTCATCGCGGTGCCGTTGATCATTATTTGCTCATTTATCATCGGTTATTTTTTTTCCAGAATCGAATTCAAAGGCAAACAGGTCATGGTGATGCTGTTCCTGTCCGGCATGATGATTCCGATTCACGCGCTTCTGGTGCCGCTGTTCGTACAGTTCAAGTGGATGGGGATGTTGGATAATCGCTTCACGCTGATTCTACCGTACATCGCGTTTCATTTGCCTGTAGCGATTTTCCTGTTTGACAGCTTCATAAAAGGAATATCCAAGGAAATCGAAGAGGCGGCGTATATGGACGGAAGTTCGTTCGATTACATGATGTTCAGAGTCATTTTTCCGATCTGCCTGCCGATCATGTCGACGGTAGCGATTCTAAGCATTCTCGGCACGTGGAACGAATTTTCGTTCGCTCTTGTGCTGAATAAATCGTCCGAGCTGTTCACGCTCCCGATTTGGCTGACCTTCTTCAGCGGCCAATATACGACGGATTATACCGGCAAAATCGCCGGTCTCGTCATAACCTCTCTGCCGATTATCGTCATGTATTTATTTTTCAGCAACAAGATTATGACCGGCATGACCGCCGGAGCGGTCAAAGGCTGACAAACCGAGGCAGGAAAACGATCTATAATAGGTTTAGCGGAGGCTTAATCATGTCCAATTTCAAAGGAAGTATTGCGGTACATGCGATTACGTGGGGAGAAGATCATTTCAAGGCGCTGGAGGAGGCTTCGAAACTCGGCTACCGGGCGATTGAGCCGTGGGCGTCATTCGTTCTAACCTACGAGGATCGAATGGAGGAATTCAAGGAGATTTTGGCGCGGCACGGTCTTGCGATGACGGCCCTTTACGGCGGAGCTTCCGGAGGGATGAATCGGAGATTCGCGAATCCTGAGGTTCGTCAGGAAATCGTCGATTACAACGTTCGTCTGGCGCGCGTCATCGCCAAGTGCGGAGCCGAGCATTTGGTGTTTGGTCCCGGCGGCCCCCGCCAGAAGCCGACGAGTCTGGAGGAGCTGAAACAAGCCGCGGTGACGATTAATGAGGCAGCTAAAAGGACGTACGAGCTTGGAGTTAAAGCTTGCCTGCATCCGCATCTGTGGACGGAGGTGCAGGACGAGAACGAACTCGACGAGCTTATGAGCCTATGCGATCCGGAAGTGGTGTTTTTCGCGCCGGATTCGGCTCACTTGACCGGAGCGGGCATGGACCCGGCGGCGATCATTTGGAAATACCGCAATCGGGTCGCATACGTGCATTTGAAGGATTTGACGTCCAAAGAGGCGACGAAAGAGGACTTCCCGATGCTGCTGGGCAATGAGGCGCTCCCCGTATTTTGCGAGCTTGGGCTGGGTTCTATCGATTTTCCGCCGATTATAGAAGCTTTGAACGAAATCGACTATAAGGGCTGGATGACCGTCGAAATCGATCAGTCGACGAGTACGCCGATGCAGAGCTTGCAAGTTTGCCGCGACTTTGTCGAGCAGCGGTTGAACATTCCGGTCAGAGGAGCGTGACTCCGTCATGACGGCTCAAAAAAAGGTGCGCATCGGCATGGTCGGCTATAAATTCATGGGCAAAGCGCATAGCCATGCTTATAGGGATTTGCCCTTTTTCTTCGATACGGACGTGGAGCCCGTGCTGCAAACGCTAGTCGGACGGAATCAGAACGCCGTTCGGCTCGCTGCGGAAAAGCTAGGATGGCTGTCCTATGAGACGGATTGGCGCCGCTTGCTGGAGAGGGACGATATCGACGTCGTCGACATCGGCACCCCGAACGGCTCGCATGCGGAGATCGCCATTGCGGCGGCAAAAGCAGGCAAGCACGTTCTCTGCGAGAAACCGCTTGCGATGAATACCCTGCAAGCCAAAGAAATGTGGAAAGCCGCGGAGCAAGCGGGCGTCGTCCATATGATCTGCCACAACTATCGATTCGCGCCGGCCGTGCAATGGGCGAAGAAGCTCATTCAGGAGGGCGTACTGGGGGATATTTATCATTTTCGCGCCCAATACTTGCAAGATTGGATTATGGATCCCCAGTTCCCGCTCGTGTGGCGCATGAGGAAGGAAGTGACCGGATCGGGGACGTTGGGCGATCTGATGGCACATTCCATCGATCTGGCCAGGTTTTTGGTCGGGGAAATCCGCGAAGTGTCCGGCCTTCTGGAAACATTCATTAAGACGAGGCCCGTCGGCGAAATGTCAGGAGGATTGGAGGCAGCGGCCAGCGGCGGCGCCGTAGCCGAGGTGGATGTGGACGATGCGGCTGCCGCGCTGGCAAGATTCGAGAACGGAGCAGTGGGCGTATTTGAAGCTACTCGCTTCGCCAAAGGGAATCGCAACGGAAACCGCATCGAAATCAACGGCTCGAAGGGCTCGATCCGTTGGGAGATGGATCGGATGAACAACCTTGAACTATACTTGGAGAATGATCCTCTTGGGATTCAGGGCTTTCGATCGATTACTTGTACAGAGGGCGTACACCCCTATGCGGGAGCTTATTGGCCGGCGGGGCATCCGATCGGATACGAGCATACGTTTATTAATTTGATGCACGAGTTTATGCGGGGGATTTCCGGAAAGGGGGGCAATCCTTCCCCCAGCTTCGAGGACGGGTATCGGAACCAGGTCGTTCTGGAAGCGATCGAGCAATCGGCGACTGCCGGGGCAAAGGTTGCCATTACGTACTAGGATAACTTCGATTGGCACGAAGTCGGTCAGGAGGTCAATGCGATGGATGAGTCGTGGATGAACAGCATATCCCCTTTTGTCAGGGCCGTGAAAATTATGAAGTCCAGCTCGTTAACCGGGGAATGGATGGATCACGATCACGTCTTTACGTATATCGAGCAAGGGGAAGCGGAATTTTTCCTGAGCGGCGTAAAGTATGAGGCTCGAGAGGGCGATATTTTGCTTATGCACCCCTTTATGTCCCATATCATCAAATCGACCTCGTCTGTCCCATTGATTCAATATATTTATCACTTTGATCTTTTTTACGACGAAGAGCGGAGCTTGCTGAAGTATACGGCCGCGACGAAGCGGATGAGGAAAAAGGTCGTCGATAGGGAGATGAAACTGGCTTCGATCGTCCCTATCTCCCATTTGCAGTTGGCGGACCGGATTGATTTGAAGAAGCGGTTTTTGCTGCTGAATAAAGAGTTTTTGGATAAACAGCCCGGAAGCTCGCTGATTATGAAATCGATTTGCCTGGAATTGCTGCACATCTTCTTGAAAAACCAAGCGGATCGCAAGGACGACGAAGGCAAAATGACAAAAGGATGGGCGTTTATCGAAAGAGCGATAAACTATATTCACGAATGCTTTTCCGACCCTCAACTCAACAACGTGTCGATCGGCGAGCATGCCGGGGTGTCCACAAACCATTTGTCTCATTTGTTCAAGAAGCAACTCGGCATATCGATTCATAAGTACGTGACGCATATTCGGATTGAGCAGGCGAAAAAAAGAATCGTCGACGGCAAGCTTACCTTGACCGAAATTGCGGAAGAGGTTGGATTTTCAAGCATCCATTTGTTCAGCAGGTCATTCAAATCGGCGGTCGGGATTATGCCCAGCAAGTTCGCGGCGATGCAATCCGCATTAATAAACGAAAATCGATAACGGAGGCAGATAAAGATGGCGAACTTCAAATTTTCGGTCGGCCCGTGGAACGTGCATGAAGGAGCCGACGCATTCGGTCCCGAAGTAAGAACTTCATTTTCTTTCGAGCAGAAGCTGGCTAAATTCAAGGAAATCGGGTTTACGGGCATTCAGTTTCACGATGACGACGCGGTGCCGGATATGAACGACTTGTCGGAAAGCCAAATCAAGTCACGGGCGAGGGAACTGAAGCAGCACATAGACTCGCAAGGCTTGGAAGCCGAATTTGTCGCTCCGCGCTTATGGATGGACGGGAGAACGATCGATGGCGGCTACACTTCCAATTCGGCGGAGGACAGAGAGTTTGCGTTATGGAGGTCGTTGCGATCCATCGATATCGCAAGAGAGCTCGGGACTAATCGTCTGGTGCTGTGGCTGGCGAGGGAAGGGACATTGTGCGCGGAGAGCAAGGACCCGGTCGTCAGCCTGCAGCGCTTGCGCGATGCGGTAAATGCGATGCTGGCCTACGATCCCGGCATTCGCATTCTGATCGAGCCGAAGCCGAACGAACCGATCGACCGCAGCTTCATTCCGACGGTCGGACACGTACTCGGATTCGCGGCCGGAACCGACGATCCGAACCGCGTCGGTGCTTTGCTGGAATCCGCGCATGCTGTGCTGGCAGGTCTTGACCCCGCTTTGGAAATGGCTTTCTGCTTGGCGCACCGCAAATTATGGGGTGTCCATCTGAACGATCAAAACGGCCTTCGCTACGATCAGGATAAATCGTTCGGCGTCGAAAATTTGCGCTCCGCCTTTAATCAGATTAAAGTGCTTATGGACAGCGGATACGGCAGCAATGGCGAATATATCGGTCTTGACGTGAAGGCGATGAGAACGCAATCCGGAGAATTGTCGTATGCTCATTTGGAAAATAGCTTGAAAATGGTCAAACTGCTAGAGACAAAGGTTCGACGTTTGGACAAGGGGCTCGTGTCCGGCTATCAGGATTCCCGAAACTATGAAGCGCTTGAGATGTATGTCATGGAACTTCTATTGGGTGAAAAATAAATAAATCTGCATAGTCGGAAACGCACGAGGCAGCGTCTATCGCGATAGGCGGCTGCCTCCTTGCGATGGAAATCGTATCTATGCGGCATCGATATTCAGGTATAATGACGAGGGAAGCGCGGGAAGTCCCGCGACGGATGGCGCCGCGGTCAAGTGTCCCGGAGAAGCGGGCGACGTTTCATATTCAATATGGCGCCGTGGTCCATTCCGATGATCGATCGGAATAGGGCCTCTTTTTCGTTCAGGCGGCATCTATTATTTTCATTCTCCCGTCCGGCGATCCGTCGTATATAATGGGAGGACGGAATGGGGCGAGACGCCCGGAGGCTATACGGCATCCACATTGACACCACCCAAGACTTGGCCGTGAAGAAATGGAGAAATTATGAGATCTAGCAAACTTGCAGGCTTATTCGCCAAATACGACGGCGGCGTATGGATACGCGTGGTCGGCGCGGCTTTGACGACGATCACCGGCTTTATGATCCGGCCTTTTCTCGTCTTGTATCTGTACGACCAGATGGAAGGCTCCGTCATGCTGCCGATGCTGATCGTCGGGCTTCAGCCGCTCTGCGGCATCGTGGTCAGCTGGTTCGGGGGCGGTTGGAGCGACCGTTACGGGCGCAAGCCGCTCATGTTAGCGGCTTTAACGATTCAGATGCTGAGCATGATCGGCTATGTTTTCGCGAGCGACGTCTGGCAGTATGCCGCGATCTCGATCTTGAACGGACTGGGCTTCGCGCTGTTCATGCCGGCCGCCAACGCTCAGATTACCGACATGGTCGAGGAGGATCGCCGGGCCGAAGTGTTCGCCTTGATGCATACGGCGTTCAACGTCGGCGCCGCGGTGGGCCCCGTGCTGGGGCTCCTCATGTTCCAATGGAACCCGGCGGCGGTATTCCTGCTCTCGGCGTGCACGTTCCTGGCGAACGCGCTGCTGGTCGCGTTCAAGCTGCCGGAGACCGCCCCGCGCAGGAGCGCCCGAGGCACGCGCGCAGGCGGGGGCCGGCGGCCGCCGATCTCCTGGCGGATGCACAAGCCGCTGCTGCTCATGACGCTGTACTGCTTGCCGGTCGGATTGCTCTATGCGCAGGTGGAGACGACCTTCCCGCTGCACTTGCAGACGCGATTCGAGGATTATCGAACGCTGCTGGCTTCGCTCATGACCTTCAACGGCGTCATGGTCATCGCGCTGCAGATCTGGATCGCGCGTCGCTCGGAGAAGATGCGCTCGTATATCGTGCTCGCGATCGCGCAGCTGCTGTTCGCCGCCGTCGCGCTGGGCTACGGCTATTCCAGCTGGATCGTAGCGTTGTTCATCGCCGAATTCGTTTTTACGATCGGCGAGATGGCTTTCGGCCCGCATACGCAGAAGGTCATCTCCGTCCTGGCCCCGGCGGAGCAGCGCGGGTTCTACTTCTCCGTGTACGGAGCCAGCAATCTCCTCTCCCGCGGCCTCGGCCCGATCCTGGGCGGGCTGCTGCTCAGCCGGACGAACGGGGAAGTGCTGTTCACCGTGCTGGCCGCGCTGATCTTGGTCTCCGGATTCGGGCTGTACCGGGTAGTCCGGGGGATCGAGGCCGTCCCTAGAACGGAGAGCGAACGCTCGACCCTCAGCGCCTGATGGCGCGAAGGGGGAGCGGGTCTTGCCGCAGGCCGATTCGGATGGTGCGAAGGAAGAGAAGGGATTGCCGCAGGCGGATTCGGCATCGCTCAACGATTCAGGACGGATGCTGGAAATAACGGCTGCAAGGTATTGCCGCAGGCTGATTCGGCATCGCTCGATTATTCAGGACGGATTCTGGAAATAACGGCTGCAATCCGCCCTCCCAAAGTGGTAAACTGGGGTATAAACGACGAAGAGTTGAGGAGAACGCTTCATGCTGAGACAGAAGATCGCGCGCCGGGAGCCCGGCATTTTGACATACGGCATTACGCCGCCCAAAGCGACCCATACGGAAGACAAGATCGCGGAGATCGCGCAGAAGCAGGTCGATCGCCTGCGGAATTGCGCGATCGATGGGCTTATCCTGTACGACGTGCAGGACGAAGCGGACCGCATCGACGAGGATCGGCCGTTCCCTTACCTGGCGACGGTGGATCCGACCCGATACAGCAAGGATTACCTTCAGGCGCTGGACGCGGCCAAGATTATCTACAAGGTCGTGGGCAAGCAGTCGAAGGAAGAGCTCGCGGATTGGATTCGGGCGGACGAGGGGAAGGACCGGTTCTCGGTGTTCGTCGGCGCTTCCTCCAGCAGGCAGGCCGTCACGATGCGGTTGCCGGAGGCTTATCGCCTCGGCGCCGAACTGAACGGACGGCTGCAGGTCGGGGGCGTCGTCATCCCCGAGCGTCACGAGAGCAAGGGAGACGAGCATCTGCGGGCCGCGAGCAAGCAGGAGAGCGGCTGCGCCTTCTTCATCTCCCAGGCCGCGTACGACGTGGAAGCTTCAAAGAACTTCCTGTCCGACTACTACTATCACTGCCGGGAACACGGCATCCCGATGGTGCCGATCCTGTTCAACCTGGCGCCGTGCGGCTCGCAGAAGACGCTGGCGTTCATGAAGTGGCTCGGCATCAGCATCCCGAGATGGCTAGAGAACGAGCTGACTTACTGCAACGATATTCTCGACCGGTCCGTGCGGCTCTCGCGCAAGATCTTCGAGGAGCTGTTCGAATTCGGCCTGGAGAAGGGAATTCCGATCGGCTGCAGCGTAGAGAGCGTATCCACGCGCAAGGTGGAGATCGACGCCTCCGTCGATCTGCTGCGGGAGATGAAGCTGCTCATGGAGAACCGTCTGCAGACGGAAGTAGCGAAGGTGTAGGGAAGGTACTTCCGATTTATTTTGAAGCAGACGAGCCCGCTAACGGATTTGATTTCCGGGAGCGGGCTTTGTTGCGTTTTGAAGCAAGGTGTGCTTAAAGGTGGACTCGGGGCAAACGTGGGCTTTTCAGATTGGAAAAGCTAGTTGGCGAGGTTAGAATGGCGGAGCCGCGAAGCTGGTGATCTGAGTTGGTGATCCATTTTGCGGAGGGCTGGAGAGCAAAGCCGATGAGGCAAATTTGGTGAAGTTAAAGCTGGTGATCCATTATGCGGAGGGCTGGTGGAGCAAAGCCGGTGAGGTAATTTGGTGAAGTAAAGCTGGTGATCCATTTTGCGGAGGGCTGGTGGAGCAAAGCCGGTGAGGCAATTTGGTGAAGTAAAGCTGGTGAGTCAAATTTGATGTGGCAAAATTGGTGAGTCAAAATTGGTGAGTCAAAATTGGTGAGGCGGAATGGCGGAATGGCGGAAATGGCCTTGCGGTCGAAGGTGCCGTGCGACTTTTCAATTAGCCGAACTGCTTCGAGGCGGGTTGTGCGGGGAATAGCTGACGAGCCTCCAAGCGTCGCGCGATCGTAGGCGATCTCCACGGCTTCCTTCAGCTTGAAGCGCACCAGACCGCTGCCGGACAGTCCGCGATCCCCTCCTCGCCCCATAGGACCTCCGCCTCCCCCGTCAGTTGCAGCGTGCCGCCCGGTTCGAAGTCGATGAACGGCAAGCCGCTGCGGGGGTTGACGTGAAGATTGCCGAGCGTATTGAACATGGAATTGCCGAAGTAGTCGGGAAAGACAAGCTCCCGGTCACCCGCGCCCCGGACGAATCCGGGAGATCCGCCCCGATGTCTGTAACGGGCGTGCGCAAGAGCGCGTTGCAACGATAAAAAGTATCGATACAGCGGTCTCGCAAGACAGAAACCGATCTGTAACGATAAAAAGTATCGTTACAGCGGCCTCGCAAGACAGAAACCGAGCTGTAACGATAAAAAGTATCGTTACAGCGGCCTCGCAAGACAGAAACCGAGCTGTAACGATAAAAAGTACCGTTACAGCGGTCTCGCAAGCCCGATACCGAGCTGTAACGATAAAAAGTATCGTTACAGCGGCCTCGCAAGGCCGAAACCGAGCTGTAACGATAAAAAGTATCGTTACAGCGGTCTCGCAAGGCCGAAACCGAGCTGTAACGATAAAAAGTATCGTTACAGCGGCCTCGCAAGGCCGAAACCGAGCTGTAACGATAAAAAGTATCGTTACAGCGGTCTCGCAAGCCCGAAACCGAGCTGTAACGATAAAAAGTATCGTTACAGCGGTCTCGCAAGGCCGAGAACGCGTTGAAGCATTCTCGCAGGACGGAGAGATTGCGATTTCCAAAGAGAGTATCGCAACAGCGGCTGTCTAGAAAGAGGAGCGCAAACGCAAACGTAAGCATAAGCACAAAAGTAGGCTCAAGCGCATGACAAGCACAAGCGCAAGAGCTATCCCGATGTCATCCTTAGATGACCGAAGGATAGCTCTTGTCGTATGTGCTGCGTTATTCGAATGACGAGCCTTGCAGCCGGAACTGCGTAGGGGTGAGGCCCGTCACCTGCTTGAACTGGTGGCTGAAGTGATGGATGCTGGCGTAGCCGAGGCGCTCCGAGATCGCTTCGACCTTCACGCCTTGGAGCAGCGCCCGTTTGGCCTGCTTGATGCGCTCGCCGATGAGGTAGGGCTTGGGCGGCAGGCCGATCTCCTCCTTGAACAGCTTCGCGAAATGGATCGGGTGGTAGCCGCACAGCGCCGCCAGCTGCGCAACCGTCCAGCCGCGCGCCGGCTCAGCCTGCATGGCCGCGATCGCGGGCTCGATGCGGCTAGCGGCGCCCGCCGGAGGGCGACTGCCGAGCAGCTGCCGGACCAGGACGGCGACGGCCTGCATCATGAGGGCGCGAAGGGCGATCGCGCAGCCCGGTTGCTCCAGCTCATATTCCTTCACCATGCGGGCGAGGATCGGTTCCAATCCCGATACGCTGAGGAGCGTCGGGATCGCGACTTCCCCGAAGGGCGGGAGGTCGAGCGTCGTGGACGTCGGACTGCCCTCGTCCAGCGATCGCGGCGATGCCTCCCGGATGCCATGGGCAGGATGAACGGGGGCGGGCGAAGGATGATGCCAGTGAAAATGAAGGCTGAAATAGTCCGTAGACTCCAGAACCGACAGCCGAGTCGCGCGTTCCGGACCGTAGTAGACGCATTCGCCGTCCCGTATCGGATGAGATTGCCCGGCGAGTCGGAGTTCGGCCCTTCCCGAGACGACATAGAAGAGCTGGCAGTCCGGGATGACGCGGATGCCGAAGTTGCTGCCGGCCGGCGCGGTCGCCCGGCTGGCGAAGTTCACGGTGGGGGCGATGGCGTCCAGAGTGCCGATGCGCAAGGGGATCCCTCTTTCTCCGCGAGTCGTAGATTGTCCGATCTGTAGCGAACTATTTTTTCTGCAAAGGAATGCTTAGAATTACGCAAACGAATGTTGCGTTTCGGGAAATACAAGGGGTCGAACCTTCCGTACAATGAAGCTATCAACCCCATCATATAAAGCTTAGAGGAGAGGTGCAACCCCCATGTTGAACGCGCAGCAGCTGGCCGAATTCGAACGGAACGGGTTTCTGAAAGGGGATATCGTGTTAAGCGAAGGGGAAGTGGAACGACTTCGGGAAGAACTGGACCTCGTCATGGAGGGCAAGTCCGTCAAGCGGCCGGTGCTGAACCACAACATGCTCGGCGGCGATAGCGATTCGCTATACAAGGACATGAAGATGAGCGTCAACGAGAAGGTCGTGCAGATCGTCAACATCTGGATGGCGAGCGACCTGTACTTGAAGCACGCCGCCCACCCCGTCATCACGGAGGAGATCGCCCAGCTGTGCAAGACCGATACGCTGCGGATCTGGCACGACCAGATCCAATACAAACCGCCCGTGTCCGGCGGCCCGACGGGCTGGCATCAGGATCATCCGCTCTGGCCGGTCATCCAGCCCGCCGACCTCGTCAGCGCCTGGGTCGCGCTCGACGACGCCGTCATCGAGAACGGGTGCATGTGGATGGTGCCGGGCAGCCACAAGTGGGGCGACCATCAGCGGTATCTGGCCAGCACGCCGGACTTCAAGCCGTACCATCGCCAGCCCGAGCTGCTGCCCGAGGGCGCCGTCGTGGAAGCCGTGCCGTTCGAGATCAAGAAGGGGCAGGTGGGCTACCACCACAGCCTGACCTGGCACGGCAGCCCGCACAACCGCTCGGAGCTGAAACGCCGGGCGATCGCGGTTCACTATATGCCGGGCCATACCCGATACGAACCGACCAACAATCACCCGATGATCTCCTACGTGACGGTGAACAAGGGCGACATTTTGCAGGGGGAGCACTTCCCCGTCGTCTATGGCGCTGCTTCTGTCGTCGCCGGGTAAGCCGGTTGGGGGCTACAAGCCGCTAATCTCGAGTCGCTAATCGCAAGTCACTGTCGCAAGTCACTATCGCAAGTCACTATCGCATGTTGCTGTCCGCTTGTTACTGTCCGCAAGTCCCTATCCGAAAGTCGCTATCCGCAGTTGTGCTAGTCGCAACTAGCATCCCGGACTCCGTGCTATATCCATCCTAATCCATCCCGCATGCAAGTGCCAAGTGCTGTCACCTTAGGGTGACGGCACTTGTCTTTTTGCGCCCCGACAATTGCCATCCGCCAATCCGTTATCGCGCGGCTTACGCAGATTTAACGATCCGTTAACACGAGTCGATAGCGGGGCTTCGAAGCCTTCACTATAATTTCAATAGATTGGGTGATTGCTCGTGCCTGCGCATGCGTTTACACTGTAGGGGAATTGCCCCCTTGAATCGGATGAGAAAAAGGCAGGCTGATGCCGGGACCCGAATCCGCCCGCGGTGCCAGCCTGCTAGGCAACGGCATGAACCACCGCGGAGGGAGGTCCATCGGCATCATGTACACCGTATTGGTAGCAGAGAACGAGCCTTGGGTGTTGAGAGGAATCGTCGAGATGGTAAAGGCGGCGGGGGAGGAGTTCGAAGTCGTCGGCGCTTGCAGCAACGGGGAAGAGGCCTGGACCCTGATCCAGGAAGTATGGCCGATGCTGCTCATCACCGATATCATGATGCCGGAGCTGGACGGGCTGTCGCTGATCCGGCGGATCGAGGAGCAGCGTACGCCGCTCGTATCCGTCATCGTCAGCGGTTACGATAACTTTCAATACGCGCAGCAAGCGATGGTCCATGGGGTCTCCGAATATTTGCTGAAACCGGTTGAATTCGACACGCTTAAGCAAGCGCTGCAGCGCGCGAAGGAGAAGATCGCGTCGCTCAAGGAGCTGAACGCGTATCTCTTGAAGTTCCAGGCGCTGCTCGACAACGGATGGGGGCTCGCGCCCAAAGACCTGATGCGCAAGCAGGACGAACTGCTCCAATCGGTGCTGCGCTTGAACCGCTTGAACCGGAACGCCCGCGCGATCTTGCTCCGCCTGTTCGAGGACAAGCTCAAGACGCTGTTGAACGAGTCCGGGATCGCCTATTCGTCCAGCCCGCCCGCCGACCGTTCGGATGACGGGACGATTGCCCTTCATTTCCAGGCGTTGTTGGAGAGATGGTATTTGAACCAGCCCGGTCCCGCCATCGCCAGCACGCCGGAAGCCATCGAACGGTCTTGCCGCTACATCCAGGCCCACTTCAAGGAAGAAATCACGCTAACCGAGATGGCCGCACGCACGAACTTCAGCGTGTCTCACTTCAGCGCCTTGTTCAAGAAGCACGCCGGCCAATCGCTCGTGGGCTACGTCAATCGGCTGCGCGTAGACGAAGCCAAAAAGCTGCTGCGCTCCACCTCCTATTCGGTAGGCGAGATCGCGGAGATGACCGGATTCGCCTCCACCTCCTATTTCACGCGCGTCTTCAAAGCGTCGATCGACCTCTCTCCGCTGGAATACAAGAAGAGGATGAACCCATGAACGGGCGCGGATGGCACTACCGCTTCTCAATCAAGACCAAGATCCTTGTCCTGGCGCTCGCGATCAGCCTGTCGTCGATCGTCTTGATGGGGCTCTTGACTTCTTATTCCTATACCGAATCGGCGAAGAACGACTTTTACCTCATCGCCCAAGACTCCACGTCCCGCATCAATCATCAGTTGGATCGCTACTTCGGACAAATGGCCCAATCCACCTACGCTTCGATCGCCGGCCCGCTGCCGACCAACCCGCTGCTCGGCAGCAATCCGGAGAGCGGGATGATCCAGGAGTGGCTGAAAAACGGCGGTCTGTTCAGCCGGGAGCAGCAGGCGCTCGTCGAGGGCATCCTGTCCCGATACATCGCCATCAACGATTCCCATATTCTCGGGATCGTGCTGCGATCGCTCGACGATCGGCTCGTCTATTCGAAGGACAACGAGATAAGCCCGCCCATGAACGCTTCGGCGCCCTGGCTGACCGCTCCCCTATCCCGTACGCTCCAGGTCGTGCCTTCCTACTACAGCCGCGACGTCGAGGGCAAGGCTGCCGCATATCCGTTTATCGCGCTGGTGATTCCCGTCTTCGACCCGAACACGCTCAAGCTGGCCGGCAATCTGTATCTCGCCCTGTCGATCTCCGAGGTTCAGAGCATCCTCGGTCAGGCCCGTCTCGGAGAGACGGGCTATTTCTTCATCGTCGACGCCGAAGGGGGCGTCGTCTATCATCCGGATCTCCGCTGGGTGGGGAGAGCGCTGGCGGATACGCCGCTGCGGGAGATCCGGCTGACTGAACGTAACGATCTCGTTCGGCTGAATGGCGCCCGAATCCTCACCTCCAACGACCGCTCGGATGCGACCGGCTGGCGCATCGTCGCTTACGTGCCGCTGAACGAGCTCGCGACGGGGCTCGCGGTCGCCCGCAAGTTCACGTTATTCCTGATGGCGGGGATGATTCTCCTGTCCCTATTGATCATCCCCCGCATGATCAGCCGCGCCGTCCGACCCGTCATCCGCTTGAGCGGATTGATGAAGCGGGTGGAACAAGGCGACCTGACCGTTCGCGCCGAAGCGATCCCGGGCCGCGACGAGATCCAGCACTTGAACGGGAGCTTCAATCGCATGACCGCCAGACTGTCGGAGCTGATGCATACCGTCCGCGACCTGCAGCTGAACGAGATGAGCCTCCAGTTGATGCAGCGCGACGCGCATATCCAGGCGCTTCAGAATCAGATCAACCCCCATCTGCTCTACAATACGCTGGAGATCATCAAGAGCATCGCCTTCATCGAGAAGGTGCCGAGCATCGAGAAGATGGCGGCCAATCTGGCCAGCGTGTACCGCTACGCCTCCAAGATGCCCGGATCGGAGGTGCCTCTCCGGGAAGAGCTGCGCAATCTGCGGGATTATTTGAACATCGTCCGGATCCGTTTCCTGAACAAGTTCGAGAGCGAAATCGCGGTGGATGAGGCCAACATGGATTGGCTCGTGATCAAGCTCACGCTGCAGCCTATCGTAGAGAACAGCGTGAAGTACGCGGTCGAGCCGAAGAACGGAAACGCCGGCATTCGCATTCAGGCGTACGAAGAGGGCGGAGATCTCCTCCTCGAGGTGGCCGACGACGGGAACGGCTTCCCGGAAGAGGCGCTGCAATCGCTGAATGCCCGCATGCGCGCCATCGAGCGGGAGCCCGCGCCGTTCGTCCGGGAAGAGTCCGTCGGCATCCTCAACGTTCACGCCAGGCTGGTGCTGAATTACGGGGTGCCGTACGGCGTGCGGATCCGCTCGAAGCCGGGCGAAGGGAGCGTCGTCTCCGTCCGCTATCCCCGCCGAGCGGACCCAACATCGTAATTTTGGACGAAAAGACCGTCAGATAATGAAAAAGCGGCCGCTCCCGCAGCGCTACAATAAAGCTGTCCGAAGGCATTCCAAATCGAACGATAACGGGGAGTGGTCTTGTCCGCATGAAAAAAACGGCTCTACTGATGCTGGCTGTCTGTATGGCTTGGGGAGTAACGGCAGGCTGCGCAAACAAGAACGAAGATCGAAGCGCAGCGAGCGGTTCGCCCGCGGGTAGCGAAGGCGCGCAAACGGAGAAGGTCAAGATCGACATGGTCATCGCGTCCTGGAAGGGCGGCGGCTGGCCGGACAACAATCATCCGATCATTCAGTACATCGACAAGAAGTTTAACGTCGACTTGCAGATACAGTGGGTCCCGAATGCCAACTTCGTCGAGAAACTGAACGTCATCGCGGCTTCCGGCAAGATGCCCGACGTTATCCGGCTGGACAGTCCCGCATTGTTCCTAAAGTGGGCGAACCAGGGCGCCTTCCTGGATCTGCAGCCGTACCTGTCCCAATATCCGACGCTTCAGAAGATCGCGACGCCCGAGGAGTGGGCGCTGCTGAATCCGCAGGGCAAGATCTACGGCATTCCCATCTACGAGACGGCTCAAAATACGATCTATGCGCGCGCCGATTGGCTGGACAAGCTCGGTATTCCGCTTCCGAAGGACGACGAATTCACGATCGGCAAGTTCTATGAGATCGCGAAGGCGTTCGCGACCCAAGACCCGGACGGCAACGGCAAGCCCGATACGTACGGGTTCTCGGCGCTCGGCAACGCGATGAATCTCGGCATGCCCGAGCTGCAGGCGGCGTTCGGGATCGCGAACGGCTGGAAGGAGGAAGGCGGAGAGCTGATCCCTGCCCAGACCCAGTCCAAGGAATGGAAGGCGTATCTCGGCTTCATGCAAAAGGCGTACCAAGAAGGCGTGCTCGACAAGGACTTCGTCACGAACACGAACTTTAACGAGAAGTACGCGCAGGGCAAGATCGGCTTCGCGGATATGCACTATCAATTCAGCAGGCAGACGACGCAGGAGCTGCAGAAGATCGCCCCGAACGCCGAGTTCGCGCGGCTGTCGCCTCCGATCGGGGAAGGCGGCGCAAGAGGCAACTCGACGCCTTCGAGCGGCAAGATCAAGGTCGTGCTGGGCAAGGATATGGACGATCAGAAGCGGGATCGCATTCTGGAGCTGCTGGATTGGTGGGTATCCGCCGAGGGAGAGGACGTCCTCAAGAACGGCATCGAAGGCGTGCATTACCGGAAGGGCGCGGACGGCGCCTACGAGATGACCGATGCGCTGAAGGCCGAAGGCGAGGGCCGGCAGAGCCTGATGTGGAACTGGATCTTGCGGGGCAATACCAACACTTTCAATATCTACAAGTGGAGCGCGCCGGAATGGGCGCAAGGGATGGAGCAGTCGATCGGGGACGCCCGCAAGTACCCGTATCGCAACGTCGCCGAAGGTTATCTTCCGTCATCCCCGGCCTACGCCGAGAAAGGCTCGACGCTGGGCGATAAATTCCTGAAGGCGGTCGTCGAGATCATCGCGGGCAAAAAACCGGTGGAGAGCATCGATGATGCGATCGCGGAGTGGAAGAGCGGCGGCGGGGATCAGATCGTTCAGGAAGTCAACGCCGCCTACAAAGCCCATTCCTAAGATCGGTTAGCCCGAACGTTCCGGGCGGCTCGCGCTTCCCGGGACGCGGCGATACCCGGCAGCCTGCGAGTCGCGGAGGGATGACATGGCAAAAAGCTACTGGAAAAGGGCGTTTCCCGTCTACTTGATGATCTTGCCGGGACTGTTGTTCTTCATCGTGTTCAAATATATCCCGATGGTCGGGATCTCGATCGCCTTCATGGCGTACAGTCCGTTCGACGGCATCGGGGGCAGCGAGTGGGTCGGTCTGCGCCACTTTCACCGGCTGTTCGCCGAAGGCGACTTCTTAACGCTGCTCCGCAACACGCTCATGCTGAACCTGTTCGACGTGCTGTTCTTCTTCCCGGCGCCGCTTCTGGTCGCGCTGCTGCTGAACGAGATCAAGGCGAAGCGCTTCAAGGCCGCGGTCCAGACGATCCTGTACGCGCCCAACTTCATCTCCTGGGTCGTCATCGTGGGCATTACGATCCTGCTGTTCGCGACCGGGTCGGGCGGCATCAACCAATTGCTGGCGGGCTGGGGATTCGAGCGGCTCGAACTGATGACCGATCCGTCCTACTTCCGCTGGGTCTGGCTGCTCCAGAACGTCTGGCAAGGCGCGGGTTGGGGCGCGATCATTTTCCTGGCCGCATTGGCCGCCGTCGACCCGCTCTTGTACGAAGCGGCGGCCATCGACGGCGCGAACCGTTGGCGCATGCTCTGGCATATCGCCTTGCCCGCGCTGCGGAGCGTCATCGTGGTGCTGCTGGTTCTTCGGATGGGACACGTCATGGATCTCGGCTTCGAGCATATCTTTCTGCTTCAGAATTCCATGAACCAAGGCGTGTCCGAGGTGTTCGAGACCTTCGTGTACAAGGTCGGGATGACACAGGGGGATTATAGCTACTCCACGGCAGTCGGTCTGTTCAAATCGATCGTGGGCCTGATCATGGTCCTTTTCGTCAACCGGCTGGCCAAGCAAACGGGACAGGAAGGGGTGTTCTGATGCGGGTACGCGCGAGCGGAGCGGACCGCGCGTTCGCGATCGTCGTCTATGGGCTGGTTCTGGCGGCCTCGGCGCTGGCGCTGTTTCCTATGCTCTACGTGCTGGCCATCTCGTTCTCGACCGAGACGGAGTACTTGACGCGCGGCTTCTATCTCCTCCCCCGAACGTTTACGCTGGAAGGCTACTTGTACTTAATGTCGCATCCCGGCTTCATGAGCGCCCTGCGCAATTCGGTCACGATCAGCGTCGTGGGGACGCTGATCAATATCGCGCTGACGACGCTCATGGCGTACGGACTGTCGAAGACGTGGCTGCGAGGGAGGAAAACGCTCCATTTCATCGTCTTCTTCACTTTGCTCTTCTCGGGAGGCATTATTCCGACCTACCTGGTCGTCCAAGCGCTTGGGCTGCTTGACAGCTTCTGGGCCGTATGGCTGACCTCGGCGGTCTCCGCGTTTAACGCGATCGTGATGCGCAGCTTTTTCCAAGCGGTTCCGATCGAGCTGGAGGAGTCCGCCCGAATCGACGGCAGCGGAGAGTGGCGGCTGCTGTTCAATATCATCGTTCCATTGTCCTTCCCGGCGATCGCGACGTTTACGTTGTTCTATCTGGCGCAAAATTGGAATACGTATTTCTCGGCGATCCTATACCTGGACAACGATCAGATGCCGCTCCAAGTGTTTCTCAAACAGATGCTTGTCGAGGACGACCCGTCGATCTCGAACGCTTCCAGCGTGGCCTACCATTATACGCCCGCGGCCCGCATGTCGGCCATCGTCTTGACGGCGCTGCCGCTGCTCTTGATTTTTCCGTTCCTGCAGCGATACTTTAATCAAGGCGTGATGCTCGGGGCGGTCAAAGGATGAAGCCGATCCGGGCGGGAGGAGGAGCTATGCCAAACGTGAAGTACGTCGCCCATCGCGGCTACAGCATGCAAGCGCCCGAGAATACGATCGCCGCCTTCGAACTGGCCGGCCGGACGGGATTCTGGGGCATCGAATGCGACACCTATTGCACGGTCGACGGCCGCTGGATCGTTCATCACGATCGCACGGTCGATCGGATGACCGACGGAACGGGGCGGACCAAGGACTTTGCCTTTGAGGAGATTCGGAAGCTGCGCATCGACGGGGGGAACCGCATCGCGGATTATCCCGGCCTGCGCGTTCCGACGCTGGAGGAGGTGCTGGGCGTCTGCAGGTCGTACGGCCTGCACGCGTTCGTCGAGATCGAGGAGTACCATCGCGACGCCGATCTGGCTGCGCTGGTGCGGATCGTCGAAGCTAGCGGCATGATGGAGAAATGCAGCTTCATCTGCTTCAATGCCGGCGATCTGGAGAAAGTGCGCGCGATTAACGCGGACGTGCAGCTGGGATACTTGTCCGCCCGGCCGCCGACGCCGGATGACTTGACGCTGGCGCAGAAGCTCCGGCCGGCGTTTCTGGATTACGACTATAAGACGGCGACCCCCGCGGACGTGAAGCGGTGCGTGCGCGCGGGGATCGACGTCTCGATGTGGACGGTCAATTCGAGAGCGGACGCCTTGCCGTTCATCGAGGCCGGCGCCGCCTACGTGACGACGGATACCGATCTAGCGGCGGAGGCGGCACGTTCCGTGCCGTTCGCGGCAAGGGGCGAAGACGGGATATAGGCAGCGAGACGCTCCGCGCTGCCAAGGACGGCTTTCGGCTATTCGACTGCAAGACGCTCCGCGCTGCCAAGGACGGCTTTCGAACATTCGGAAGTCGTCTTTCTTATGCCTGCGGCTGCTCATGGTAGCGCACGAACGACAGGACGATGTCCTGCGGATGATCGCCGAATCCGGCGCCGAACAGGTTCATCCCGTTGGCGTTCGGGGCGTCTTCGCGTACTTCGAAGCGGACGCGGATCGGCTGGTTGAACGCGAGGCCGAGCTCGCCGATCGTCGTGCCCGAGGCGGCCTCGCCGTTCACTTGGCTGCCGCCGGCCGTTACGCGCCACTCGGTGAGCCGCCCGTATTCGGAGCCGGCCCTCCACCGCTCCGGCGTGAGCTTGCCCTTGCGGTCGCCGAAGTCGCTCGGGCTCGTCCAGGTGCCGACCGGCAGGCCGTTGATCGAGACCGTGATGTCCGATGGCCACGTCATCTTGAAGGATGGCGCTTCCGAGCACAGTTCCGCCCGGATGTGCAGCTCGTCCAGCGAGGCGCCTGGCGGCATCGGATTGGCGAAGTAGTATTCGATATAGCCCGCGCCGGAGAACCATAGGAGGGCGGCGTCGATGCGCTCCGGCATGTAGAAGACGCGAGGGTCGTCCGTGGAGCCGAGGAGCGTGCCGTCGCGAGCGGCCATGCCGCAGGTCGGCTGCACCGAGCAATGCGAGTACATGCCGATCGGCATATGGATCTCCTCCGTCCGGTGCAAGCCCTCGCCGGGCTTCGCAGGCAGCTCCAGCAGGATGGAGCGGCAGGTCACGGAGCAGAGCTTCTCGCGGTTCGCGCCTTGCGTGGACACGACCAGCTCCGCTTGCTCGAGGATCTGCACGTTGATGGAGACGGTCGGCTGCGCGACGCCCAAGGCTTCGGCCAATTGGCTGACGCTCATGGTCTTGTCGCCCAGCGCCTCCAGAATCCGCACGCGGACGTCGCCGGACAGCGCTTTGGCGATATCGACGATGCGGGAGGCGGGATATCGGATCGTTTCTTGCTTCGATTCGCTCATGGATTCGTTCCTTTGCTTCATCATTCTGATTGAGCTAAGTGTACAACGAATCAACTGTATTGTAAAACTATAATACACATTGCAAATGAATAATGACGGTGTTAAAATGGGGGCAAATCCAGCTATCGAAAGGTCGTGTTCACTTCTATGTCATCTTCTATCGCTTCTTCCGTTGAGACGAATCTGCCGCGTCCCGAATATCCGCGTCCCGATTGGCAGCGGTCCGATTGGCTGAACTTGAACGGCGCTTGGGCTTTCCGGCTCGATCCCGCGGGCGAAGGCCATGGACAGCCGCGGCAGGATGAAGAGGCGAGCGCTTATGACGCGCGCATCACCGTGCCATTCTCTTGGGCGAGCCCGCTGTCCGGCGTCGGCGCGAACGAGAAGGGCGTCGGCTGGTACCGCCGCGAGCTGCAGTGGAAGCCGGCCGTCGCCGACTCCCGCCTCTTCCTGCGGTTCGGCGCGGTCGATTATTCCTGCGACGTATGGGTGAACGGCACGCACGTCGGCACGCATCTCGGCGGATACGGCGCTTTTGAATTCGAAGTGACGCCGGTCTGGCTCACGGACGCTACGAATACGGTCGTCGTCCGTGCGGAGGACAACGACCTCACGCATCAGGCGCGCGGCAAGCAGGGATACGGCGAGATTCGCGGCATCTGGCAGCCTGTCTGGCTCGAGGCGCGGCCGCAAACCTATGTCCGGGACGCGAAGTTCGCGACCCGGCTCGACGGGCGGGTGGAAGTGACCGGACGCCTCGACGCGCGGCAAGCCGGGAAGGCGAAGCTGCGGTTCGACTTCGCGGACGGCGCGGTCCGGCATGAGACGGAGCTGACGCTTGCGGCGGGCGAGAACGAATTCGCGACCTCCTTCGACGTCGCGGATCCGCAGCTGTGGAGCCCGGAGACGCCGCATCTGTACGAGGGCGAGATTCGGCTCTCCGGCGAATTCGGCGAGGACGCCGTCGGCACCTACTTCGGCATTCGCGAGATCGGCACGGCGAAGTTCGGAGACCGCGATTACCGTTGGATCACGCTGAACCGCAAGCCGGTCTACTTGAACGGCACGCTCGATCAGTCTTTCCACGCCACGGGGTACTTCACTTATCCGTCCGACGAGGAGATGCGCGACGAGATCTACTTGATGAAGCGGCTGGGGCTGAACTTCGTGCGGATTCACATCAAGCCCGAGGAGCCTCGCAAGCTGTATTGGGCCGACAAGCTCGGCATTCTCGTCATGGAAGACATGCCGTGCTTCTGGGGCAATCCGGATGAGGAAGCCAGAGCATCGTACGAGCGCGAAGCGCAGGAAATCATCGAACGGGACTACAACCATCCGTCCATCTTCTCTTGGGTGATGTTCAACGAGACTTGGGGACTCAAGACCAACAGCAAGGGAACCGGGCTGACGGGCGACCTTAGCGGAGAGTTGGATTACTTGCCCGAGACGCAGGAGTGGGTGCGCGAGCGCTACCACTGGGCCAAGCGGTTCGACCCGACCCGGATCGTGGAGGACAATTCGCCGTGCAACCGGGACCATGTCGAGACGGACATCAACACGTGGCATTTCTACATCAACGGCTATGAGGAAGTTCGGAGCCACCTGCAAGAGGTCGTCGACATGACGTACCCCGGCTCGGACAAAAACTATATCGGCGGCAACCGGCAATCCGACGCGCCGCTCATGAACAGCGAATGCGGCAACGTCTGGGGCATCGTGGACGGCGGGGCGGGAGACAGCGACCTGGCTTGGCATTACCGCTACATGTTGAACGAGTTCCGCCGCCACGACAAGATGTGCGGCTTCGTGTTCACCGAGTTCCGCGACGTCGTCAACGAATTCAACGGCTACTACCGGCTCGACGGCTCGGACAAACAATTCGGATACGAAGCGTTCGTGCCGGGCATGACGCTCTCCGATCTGCATGCGCCCGACTTCATCGTGATCGACGCCGCGCCGTGCCAGACCGTCCAGGCCGGTGCGGAAACGACGGTGGCGCTGCTGCGCTCGAGCTATGCCGACCGTTACCACGGACAGACGCTTCGCCTCGTATGGGAGCTGAGCTACGACAACCTGGGGACGCGAAAAATCGCCGAGCGCGGCGAGATCGACGTCTCCTGGGAAGGGTATGGCGTAGCGGCGCTGGCGCCGCTCGCGGTACGCATGCCGTCGCAGGATGCCGTGGCCGTCTTGGGCGTACAGCTAGTGGATGAGGCGGGACGCGTCGTCACTCGCAACTTTACCACGTTCGACGTGCGCAGCGGACGGGAACATGGGGTCTACGAAGCGGATGGCGGCTTCGTGAGCGTGCCGGTTACCGGGTTCGCGTCGCATACGTTCGCGCATGAATGGTCTTCGATTCAAGGCGCGAAGGCGAGCGGGGGCAAGGCCGGCGAATTCGTTTATGACGTGAAGCTTCCCGAGCCGTCGGCGTACGAAGTCATCGGCGAGATCGAGATTCTGTTCGAAGCGAGCGCGAAGCGGCTGCTCGCCCGCAACGTGGAAGGGGAGCACATCCATCAGCACGGCATCAGCATGATGCACGGGGCTTCCGCCAATGTGGAATACAACCCCAGCACGTATTACATGACCGACGACGAGAAGCACGAAGCGCGGGTAAACGTCTCGGTCGACGGAGAGCGGATCGGCGTGTTCGTCCTCGCCGACGATCCGGCCGACAGCCGCGGCGTGTTGTCTTGGCACTACCAGCCGGTAGCGAACAAGCTGGAGGAAGCGGGTTCGTACGGCTACCTCTGCCAAGCGTCCGTTCCGGGCAGGCTGGCCGCGAAGCTCGACCGCAGCCGCAGCTTCAAGCTGCAGCTGCAGGCGGACGAAGGCGGGATCGCCTTGTACGGCCGCAACGCCGGACGATATCCGATCGACCTGCTCGTTCGGTACCGTTAATCGCAAGAAGGATGCGGCAGACAAACATCAGCAGCCGCTCCAGGCCATGTGCTTGGAAGCGGCTGCTTTTTGTGAGGCGGGGAGTCTCAGTTTTGCATGATGAAGGTGAACGACAAGCGTGTTGGGGCCTCATTTGCGCCCGATAAAGACGAATGACAAGAGGCCTTGGCGCCTCATTTGGATCAAGCCTTCGTCGAATTAGTTGTATTTGAACATCTTATTTTGGCTGAGAGGGCGTCTGAAGCCGAAAGAATTGTAAAAGTACAACTTATTCGGACGTATTCCGCTGAAACAGAAGTTTTCCTCGAAATAAGTTGTACATTTGCAATTTTATCCCTTTTTTGTACGCATTTTGCTAAAAAAGTTGTACTTTTGCAACTAAATGATCGCTCCCGCTGGGAGTTGGGGTACCGTGCTGGTCGGTGTCATAATTGGGTTTTCAGCCGCATCGGACTAGACGCGCCTTATTGTCGCATTCCCACCACGCCCAGGAGTAACGGTGTAGTTCGCTGTATCTCACAACGTCCGAAAGAACATGCTTACCTCGCCGCAATCCCACCACGCCCAGGAGTAATGGTGTAGTTCGCTGTATCTCACAACGTCCGAAAGAACATACTTACCTCACCACATTCCCACCACGCCCAAGAGTAACGGTGTAGTTCGCTGTATCTCACAACGTCCGAAAGAACATGCTTACCTCGCCGCATTCCCACCACGCCCAGGAGTAACGGTGTAGTTCGCTGTATCTCACAACGTCCGAAAGAACATGCTTACCTCGCCGCATCCCGCCCCACCCAGGGTAATGAGCAGCCTGGTCGCCTATCCGCCATACCCAAGAGTCACGGTACAGTTGCCCGCATCCCCGCCGTACTTACGAGTAACCTGGCAGCCTCGCGGCGTACCATCACACCCAATCGTAACCCTCCGCCGTCGCCATATCCCTACCACACCCAATAGCACCGTAGCGGGCTGCCGCCCGATTTCTCTTGGAGAGCGGCAGCGCGAAAAGCCATCCGCAGCGCATCCATCCGTGTTAAGCTAAAACGAGCGGATTTTAGCGTTAACGGCGGGGGGAAGCGCCCATGAAGGGATTTGCCATCTTGCTCTTGTTTAACCTAGCGGGTCTCGCAGGCCATCAACTGTTGCATATTCCGCTGCCCGGCAACGTGCTCGGCATGCTGCTCCTCTTGCTCTCCCTGCTGGCCGGCTGGGTGAAGCTGGCGTGGATCGAGGCATCCGCGCAGTTCCTGCTCAAGCATATGCTGATCTTCTTCGCGCCAACGATCGTTGGCGTCATCGTCTACTTCGGCCAGATCGGGCAGCAGTGGCTGCCGATCGTCGCCAACCTCTTCGTCAGCACGGCCATCGTCCTGGCGCTGACAGGCTGGGTGACCGCGAAGCTGGCACGCGGCGCGGAAGCCGGTGACAGCCATGGATGAGCTTCGGGCATTCGCCGGGCAACCGCTCTTCGGGGTCTCGCTGACGGTCGCAGCCTATGTCGCCGCGCTTTGGCTGAACGGCCGCCGGCGGTGGCTGCATCCGTTGTTCGCGACGACAGGAGCCATCATCGTCCTGCTGCTCGTATGCGATATTCCCTATGAACAGTATCGCAAGGGCGGAGATCTCATCACCTTTTTCCTCGGTCCGACGACGGTCGCGCTGGCGGTACCTTTGTACAAAGCCATCCAGACGATGCGCCGTCATTTGAAGGCCGTCGCCGTCGGCGTCACCGTCGGGTCGGCGGCTGGCATCGCCGCCTCGGGACTCGTCGTGTGGCTGCTGGGGGGCACGCGCGAGATTCTGCTGTCCATGCTGCCGAAGTCGGTGACGTCGCCGATCGCCATCGAGATCGCGGGACAGCTTGGCGGTACGCCGCAGTTGGCAGGCGTCTTCACCGTCTTGACCGGCCTGCTCGGCAGCATGTTCGGTCCCGCGCTGCTGCGGCTGCTGCGGATCCGCGGCGATCTCGCGATCGGCGCGGCCGTCGGCACCGCCGCGCATGGGATCGGGACGGGCCGGCTGGTGCGGGAATCGGAAGCGCAAGCCGGCATTAGCAGCATGGCCATGAGTCTGTCGGGCATCATCACGAGCGTGCTGTGCATCCCGATCTACTGGTGGCTCTAAGGGAGACGGAAACGGTCCCCGCAGCCCGAGATGTCCGTCCCTGATTTGCCGCGAGGCGGCAGGGGGCGGATTTTATTATATCTATCGCATGATCAGTTTCGCGTCAAATCTGTTCCCGAGAAGACGGCGAATCGGGTTTTCTTTTTTTTTCGTTGCCCTGAGGGATGACCGTCGATGCCGACGTAGTAATAGGTGTGGAAGGGGGCTCGGCGATGGAAGAGTCGGATAATCGGTGGGCCGAACGGCTGCGATCGGGCGAGCCCGCCGCCTTGGCGGCGCTCATCGACGCCTATGGCGCCAACGTATATAGCCTGATCGGGCGGGTGCTTCAAGGGTGCGGGAACAAGGAAGACATCGAGGAATGCGCGAGCGACGTCTTCGTCTCCGTCTGGCACCGCATACGCGAGTATGACGCTTCGCGGGGGTCGTTGAAGACGTGGCTGCTCATTATCGCCAAATACCGGGCGTTGGATTGCCGGCGCAGCATCATCCGAGAGGCTCGTATAGCGCCTATCGACTGGAGAACCGAGCCGGTGGCGTCCGAAGATACGGAACGTTCGGTACTGCGCAAGGCGGAGATGGATGAAGTGTGGGGGATGGTGGATCGCCTGCCGACGCTGGACCGGACGATTTTCTATCGCGCTTATTTCTATTACGAATCTCAGGAAACGATCGCGCGGGATTTGGGACTGACCCGCAAAGCTGTAGAGAACCGGTTAAGGCGAATTCGCCGGCTGCTGAAGGCTCGTCTGTATTCGGAGCGGGAGGAGGGGTTGTCATGGAGCTGAAGCGGGAAGAGATGCAGATGCGGTTGTTGACGGACGAAATGGACGAAGACGCAGCTCACCGACGGATCTCTGACATCGAGTCATCGGCCGCGATACCGCTCGATGCCGACACGCTTGATCGCCTAAAGGAGGCTGCGTTCGCGAAGCTCGGGATCGGCGTGCCGGAGAGCGGTCAGGACGCAGACGACGAGCGGGTTCCGACACGCCCCATCGGCGACGTTCCTGCCGGCCGCCGGTCGTTCTCCCGGCGCAAGCGCCGCATTGCGGCGGCACTGGCGATTCTGGTCGCGCTTTTCCTGGCCGTCTCGATCGCCTCCGGTTCGCCCGAAGTGCGCGCGCAGCTCCGCAAGGCGTTTCAGTTCTTGCCCGGCTTTGCCGTCGTAGGAGACACGGAGGAGACAGGGACGCAGTACGTGCTGCGGGAGCCGATCCATCTTGCATTTAACGGTGGAGAGCTGGAGATACGCGGCTTTCGGGCGGGCGATCGAGTAGCAGTGGCGGAGTTGAGCGGTACGACGCCTACGATGATAGACGGCTTTATCCTCCGCAATGAAAAGGGGGAGATGTATCCCTTTGAGAGCCAACGTTCATGGTCGGCTCGGGACTGGACGGGCATTTTCTATTACCGCGGGGAACTTGCGCTGACCGGGCGCATGGAGATTCTGATCGAGGGCCTGAAGGGACCTGTTCCGCTCCGGCTGGAGGAAGCGGATAGATCCGATCGCGTAGAGGACTTCGGGATAACGGATGTCCGCCAAGGCGTTTCCGTCACCGCGGTCACGCAGGAGATGACGGATGGGCGAACGAAGGTATCGCTCCTGCCGCAACTTCCGAAGGAGGTGCATGTCGAGTCGTACGGCATGTACCCATGGGACCGGCACCCGCCCCGGATGACGAACGAATCGAACGATGCGGTGGCGCTGAGTCAGGATTCCCTTTTCCCGCACCCCAATGAGATGTACTATAGGAGAACGGACAGCGGACCGGGCGGATATACGTTAACGGTCCCGGAGATGATCCTGTCGCGTCCTCCGGCCGGGACTGATCAAATATCCGTTCCTGTACCGAAAGCGGGAGCGAGCATGCAAGTGAATCGCACGTTCGATCTCCAAGGATTCCCGGTTACGATACGGCAGGTTCGACGTTTGTCCGTCCACCCTGGCGACGCGAACGTCAAGGACCTATTGGAGGTGGATGTCGACGTGCATTACGATCCCGGCGCGGCCGAATCGCTGCTAATGGTGTTCCCTGCCGAGGGGGACATGAAGTTCGATGAGTCGACGGGAGCGTTGCAGCATCTGTACCTTCCGGTGCCGGAGAAGGAAAAGACGGTCTCGATGAAGATCGAACGGCTACAGACCGTCATTCGCGGTCCCTGGGTATTCCGGCTGGAGTGAGCCGGGTTTAGCGTGCGCTTGCCAGGAACTGGCCAGCCGAGCCTGAAACCGATCGGATCTCCCGGCGTAAAAAAGGGAAGAAAGAATCCCAATGGCGCAAGTTTCGAGGTGCACCGATGAGGAAGAGGAAAATCGCCTTCTTGTCGCTCGCCGTGCTGGCGGCCGTCGCAGGCGCGGCGCTCTGCGATCGTGCCGACAAGCCGCAGGAGCTTGACCAAGCAGACCTGCAGCGATGGATAAGCCATGCCGAAGCGGGCCAGCGTATCTCGCTTCGGGACATGACCGCTTTCGACTGGGATACGCTCTATCTCCTGCATCCGTACGCGGATCCCAAGTCCATTCAGGGCGTTCGCCGGATGGATCGGATCCCCGACGACATCCGATACCTGGATGACGCCAACCTGCTGATCTTCGTGAAGGACCATCGGGCTATCCGTTATATGAAGTATCCGAGAGCGTACGGCGACTTTGCCGAACCGAGCCTGCGCGTGCTGCCGGCCGACGAAGCCGTCTTTCTCGTGGACCGGTCGACATCGCCCGCGCGTCTCTTGCAAGCATTTGAAGGAAGGACGGGATACGCATGAGACAACGGTCGCAGCCGGGGCTTGGAACCCGGCACGGCGGAGGACGGCCCCAGTCTTTCCGCGCCATACGCGCTTGGCCTCGATCGAGGCGGCGCCGAGGGGCTTAAACGATGCTGCTCTATATCGTCACGCTGCTCGTCGTCGCCGTCGACCAGTTCTCCAAGATCTGGATTCGCGCGCAGCTTCCGCTAGGGGATACGATCGAGGTCTGGCCGGGTGTCTTGCGCTTCACGCACATCGTGAATACAGGCGCCGCGGGGAGCTCCTTCGAGGGCTACGGCCGGCTGTTCGTGCCGGTCGCGATCGCCGTCGTCATCTGGGTGCTGTACGCCAAGCGAAAAGGACAACTCGAGGGAGCTTGGCTGCAGACAGGGGCCGCATTCTTCGTGGGCGGCGCGGTCGGCAACGCGATCGATCGCGTGCTGTTCAATCAGGTGACCGACTTCATCGCCTGGTCCGGCGGCAGAGGCATCATGAACTTCGCGGACCTTGCGATCAACATCGGCGTGCTGCTAGGGATCGCGGGGCTCCTGTTCGCTCGCCGCCGAAGAGCAGCCTCTGCGGGACTCTAACGCCCCTTCCCTACGACAAGCAAGCCCTCTGCCGAGACCGGCAGGGGGCTTGCTGTTTTATGATTTCGGCGCTTCCGGCTTGTCGAACGTATGCGCCTTCGTCCAATGTGCGCCGCCGTCCGATGAGGTGTACATCACCGACGGCTCGCTGTTGTCCGTGGTGATCCACCAGACGTGCTTGGCATCCGCCGCCGCGACGAGGGGCTCGCCATATCCGCCGAACTCGGCTTTGCCGTTCAACCAAGTCTTCCCTCCATTCGTCGTATGGCCCATCGTATTGGACTTGTCGCAGGCTTGGCATTGGCCGCTCATGAAGGCGACGGTCGGATTGACTACATATAGCGCGCCCGGGGAGTTGCCGGCATTGCTCGGCACGCCTTCCTCGGCGGTCTTGAAGCCCGGCGCCGGGCCGCCTCCCGCGGTGCCTTTGGCAATGACGGTCGTCCAATGCTTGCCGCCGTCGGCCGTGTGGAACAGCGAGTAGGAACGCTGCGTCATACCGTACCCGCCGTCCAGCTCGATCCAGGCGTCGCTCTTGCCCGTCGAACGAATCGTGACGCCGGAGATCTCGCCTTCCCAAGTTCGGGTCATAGCCTGGACCCAAGTGCGTCCGCCGTCCGACGTGCGCACGAAGCTGAACTGACCCTTCGTCTGCGTGACCGCCCAGCCGTTCCGGCTGTCGCGGTAATAGGCATCGCCTACGATGCCGGCCGGTGCGGGAAGCTTGGTCCACGTCCGCCCGCCGTCCGTCGTTCGCGCGTTCGCGCTGTAGGCTTCGCTATCCGAGATGAAGTGCAGGAAGCCGCCGTTCGGCGCCTTTCCTACCTTGGTCCAATGGCGGCCGCCATCCGTCGTATGCAGCAGGATATACTGCGCGGGATCGCCGGACTTCAGCGTGGCCCATGCCCTTTCGCCGTTCAAGGCGAACAGCTGGTTCACTTCGCCGTCGCCTTCATATTGCAATTGCCAGCCCTTGCCGCCATCGTCGGTTCGCGCGATCCAGCCGAGGCCGCCCGCCCAGCCCGTCTTCGCGTCGGCGAGCCGCAGCGCGGTGACTTGAGTCATGGGCGTCCGCGGATGGGCGGAAGAGGCAGCGACTGGCGAAGGGGATGCTTCGCCGTCCCCCGCCGTCGCTTCGGGCGTCGCGGATGCGGACGGGCTCGCGGACGGATCCGGGGTATCGGTCGATGCGGGCGATGCTATGGGTGTAGCTGTAGCTGCAACTGTAGCGGTAGATACAGGAGGCGCCGAGTCGCTCGGCGCCGATCCCGACCGGCCGCCGCATCCGGCGAGTAGAAGAGGGAACAGAGCGGCGATCAACAGGAGTTTGCGTGCGTGTGTACGGATCATCGGGTTTCACTCCGTTTCGTCTGGTCGTATTCCTTAACCGATTCGGTAGGTAGACGAAACGGGACCGGCAGAAGTTCGATTCCGCGTCAAAAAGAGGCTCTCCTCGCCAGCGTATCCCGCCGGAGCGAGAGCCCGATCTTAATCCAGCAAACCAATTCCCGCGCCTGGCTGAGCGCCTGGGTTCTAGAGGAGACGCCGAGCTTTCCGTAGGTTCGGCTGAGGTAGACCTTTACCGTCCCCTCTGTCAACTGCAGCTTCTCCGCCAGCTCGCGATTGGGCGAGAATGGTTGTAAATAGAAGTGATTGGATTAATAGGATGTTATAATCAATCGTATATTTAGATCTAGGGAAAGGGTGCCGCATGCAGAAGAACCATCCTTGATCGGAGGAGAATGAAGAGATGAGAGAAAAAGTGCTGGCGGGGATCGACCTCGGCGGAACCAAACTGCTCGCGGTGATCGTCGACGCGCAGGGAAACGTGCTCGCATCGGATGAGCAGCCGACGCATGCGGATCAAGGCGCGGAGAAGGTCATTAAACGGATGGTCGCGCTCGTGAACGGTCTGCTGGGCGAGCGATATGCGTTGTCGGGGGTCGGCGTCGCGACGGCGGGGACGCTCAATCCGAACGGCGGGATCATCGAGATCGCCACGAACCTCGGCTGGCGGGACGTGCCGCTGGGCCGGGAGTTGGAGCGGCTGCTGGGCGTCACGGTCACCGTGGAAAACGATGCCAATGCCGCGGCTTACGGAGAGTGGAAAGCCGGCGCGGGCATCGGGACGCAGGACTGCGTATTCATCACCGTGTCCACCGGCATCGGCGGCGGCATCGTCAGCGGCGGCAAGCTCGTACGCGGCTTCACGGCTAGCGCGGGCGAGCTGGGCCATATCACGATCGACTGGAACGGACCGCAGTGTCCTTGCGGCAACGTCGGCTGCCTGGAGCTGTACGCTTCCGGCACGGCGATCGGCCGCGCGGCCGCCGCGGCGGCCGAGGCCGATCCGGCACGCGGCGCCCGGATGCTCGCGCTGGCGGGCGGCGGGAAGATGACTTCGCGGCACGCTAGCGAAGCGGCCAAGGACGGCGATCCGCTGGCCGTCGAAGTGCTGCGGGAAGCGGGGAGAGCGCTGGGCGCGGGACTGGTAAGCATGATCCACATTGCGAATCCGGAGCTTATCATCCTCGGCGGCGGCGCTTCGCACATCGGAGAGCCGCTGCTCGGGCCGATGCGCGAGATGGTGGGCGAGCGCGTCATCGGTTCGATGGGGCGCGGCGTCCGGATCGTCCCGCCGACGCTCGGCACGAAGGCTGGCGCGATCGGCGCGGCGTTGATGGCGAACGCCTAGTATTTCGAGACGGGGGATAGCAAGGTGGGGATAGCGAGCGCCTAGCATTCGAGGTGGGGATAGCGAGCGTGCCCTCCCGGCGCCTTCTATTCCGATCGCTAGGTGTACGGCCGCATAAGAACGTCTATGGCCGATGAACAAGGAGCTGGATAGCGGAGAAACGCTGCAGTTGAACGCGCTTGGCGAGCCGGATAAGCAAGCCGAACCGCCGTCCATCGTGCGGCGTTCCTTTTTTCGAGGCGCCTGTTGTGCGATTCTACGAAACCGGATATTGGCGTATGGCGGGAATCGGTTCCTGTGCTATAATGATAGGCATTGCCTCGGGACACGAGGCCGCGGTTCGCAAACTCCCGCGTTATCAAAACTAGGAGGCATTTGTCCATGTTCAACTTTCTCTGGGGCGTCCTCTTCGTCGCGGTCAACTTCGCGTTGTTCCTCGCCTGCTACCGGCTGTTCGGCAAGAACGGACTGTACATGTGGATCGCGGCGGCAACGGTGCTAGCCAATATTCAGGTCGTGAAGACGATCGAGATGTTCGGCATCGTCATGACGCTCGGCAACACCATCTACGCCACCATCTACCTCACCACCGACTTGCTCAACGAGAAGTACGGAGAGAAGGAAGCGAAGAAGGCGGTCTGGTTCGGCTTTTTCACGATGATCATGTCGCTAGTCATCATGCAGATGGTGCTCGTGTTCAAGCCGGCTCCCGACGATCTGGCGCATGATTCGCTGCAGACGATCTTCGGCATGGTCCCTCGGATCGTGCTCGGCAGTCTGTGCGCGTACTTCGTCAGCCAGTTCCTGGACGTACGCATCTTCAGCCGACTCAAGAAGGCCTACCCCGGCCGCGGCCAACTGTGGATCCGCAACAACGGCAGCACGGGAATCAGCCAATTGGTGGACACCCTCGTATTCTGCTCTATCGCCTTCGCGGGCGAGTATCCGTGGGATGTCTGGTGGGAGATCGCGATCACGACCTATGTGCTCAAATTCGTCATCTCCGTCGCCTCGACGCCGGTGATCTATATGGCTCGAAGCTTCAAGTTCAAGGAAGAACAGTAATCGCTGCAGAGCGCCCCTGTCCGGGATCCGGATAGGGGCGTTTTGGCGTGGGGGCGGTCCTGAAGTCTACTCTTTAACCTCCGCTTCCGCATCCGCTTCGCCAAACTGCGATCCTGCCGTTTCTTTAGTCCCTGCAAGGACCGGCGGGGAAAATGAGCGAAAGAGGGTAGTTAAACTACCTACATTGGTGTGTGGCGGGGGAAACGAGCGAAAGAAGGCAATTAGATTACCTACATTGGCGGGTGGCGGGGAAAATGAGCGAAAGAGGGTAGTTAAACTACCTACATTGGCGGGTGGCTGGGAAAACGAGCGAAAGAGGGTAGTTAAACTACCTACATTGGCGGGTGGCGGGTGAAACGAGCAAAAGAGGGTAGTTAAACTACCTACATTGGCGGGTGGGCTGGAATGGGAGGGGACGGACGGTGCTGGCGGAGATGTGGCGATGGCGTGATCATTATGGCGAGGGGTTGTAATTGCGGCGCTCTCTATCTTTACCAGCCCCATGGCTAGCCTCAACCACACCAACCCCGTCCCAACACCAACCCCGTCCTAACA
>NZ_JACJVP010000046.1 GCF_014212125.1 Cohnella nanjingensis | reverse complement strand
TTGAAAGTCCGTTCGACTTGCATGTATTAGGCACGCCGCCAGCGTTCGTCCTGAGCCAGGATCAAACTCTCCATGAAAGTGTTTTTGACGTCAGTCGTTCCAACGGAACGGCGAGAGTCAAAAACACAAAATTGAAGAACCTCGATGGCTCATTCGTTGTTTAAATCGTTGTCCGTCACCCGAAGGCGACAGGGTCCGTTAGCGTCCGGCTTCTTCGTCGTGCAAGCACGACTGTCGAAACCCGACGTTTCTTACGCTCGATGTTCAGTTTTCAAGGAGCAATCTTGTCTTCGCTCTCGGCCTCGTTCTTGCCTGGCCTCTCAGCGGCGACTTAAATAATATATCACGTTACAGATGCCTATGCAAGTCTTTTTTTATTCTTTTTTATAAAAACCCTAAACCCCTTTCCCTGCAAGGGATCTCGGCGTTAATACACGTCATTACGGTACGTTTTTCTCTTCTTAAACCAAGCACCAGTAATAAAAAACCGGCATCGGCTAATCGCCGAAACCGGTCTTGTTTGTATCCTTCTTCTATAGATAGAGACGTCAAGGCGAATAAACCGCGCAGATGTGCAGATCTCTCGTCTTAGCCAGATTCACGATCTCCCCGAAGATCGATACCATCGGCCGGGTCGGGTGCTGACGGTCGGTGAACACGACTTCGCCTACCCGGTTGTCGTTCAATTGAACGAGCATCCCGTTGTGGAACTGGGTCGTCTTCTCGATGAACGTCTGCACCATCATCGGATCGAGCTTGCCGAACGCTTCGGCCTGGAGCTCCTCCAGCACGAGATAGGGAGACTGCGCCTTGCGGTGCGTCCGATTCGACGTCATGGCGTGGTAGACGTCCGCCACGGCGACGATACGGGCATAAGGGTGGATCTTGTCGCCCGTCACCCGCATCGGATAGCCGCTGCCGTCGATCCGCTCATGATGCTGCAGCGCGGCGAGGGACACGCCTTGATTCAGTGAAGCGACGCCCTCCAGCATCTTGAAGCCGTAGACCGTATGCTGCCGCATCTCGTTCTGCTCTTCCGGCGTCAAACGCGTCGGCTTACGGAAGATGGCCGGATCGACCCGCGTATTGCCAATATCGTGCAGCAGGCCTGCCAAGGCCACGGGAATCCAATCCTTGTCGGGCATCTTGATCCAACGCGCCAACTGGTACGAAGTGAACGCCGTCAGAATGCTGTTGCGAATCCACGGCTCGGTTGCGCCCTCCAGCGGAGGGACGAAGGTGAGCGCATGATAGTCCGCAATGCAGTCGAGGAGATCCTTCAGCCCGTTACGGATGTCCAGGATCGGAAGCTTCTGCCCGGGGCTCATCATGTGGAAAGCAGCTTTCATCAGCTTCTCCATCTTGACGAACGCCTGTTGGAGAGGCGTATTAACGGAGACGGTCTCCGGCTCCTCCTCCGTCTCCGAGGCATCGGCTTCGCTCATGCCCGAGCGCCGAATATCGACGCTCGGGATGAGGAAGGCCTGCAGTATCTCCAGGTCGCGCGGAGTGAGCGCGCGGCCTTCAGGGAACAATAGGTTCCCGAGCCCCGTCTGTACTTCCCGACCCAGACGGTCTCCCGATTGCACTTGTGCGATGGGCAGCACCGGCATGCGGCATGATCCTCCCCGTATCTTCCGACTATTCCGCGGCGTCCGTTGGGTCCGAAGCTTCCGAACCTTCGCCCGCTTCTTCTTCGTTCTCATCCGAGTCTTCGTTGCGCGGCGCGCGGGCCACGGTAGCCACGAAGTCCTCGTCCTTGATATTGATGAGCTTCACGCCTTGCGTGATCCGGCCCATCGTATTGATGCCGGACATGCTCGTCCGAATGAGCGTGCCCGAGGACGTCATGATCATGAGATCCTCTTCGTCGGAGACGACCTTCAGGGAGACGATCGTGCCGTTCTTGTCCGTCACGTTCAGCGTCTTGATGCCCTTGCCGCCCCGCGTCTGCGTGCGATACTCGGACACCGGCGTCCGCTTGCCGTAGCCCTTCGAGGTGACGATGAGCACATCGCGTTCCGGATTGACGATATCCATGTCGATAACGGAGTCGTCATCGTCCAGCGCGATCCCCTTGACGCCCGTAGCGGAGCGTCCCATCGAACGAACGTCCTGCTCGGAGAACCGAATCGACATGCCCTGGGCGGTACCCATGACGATCTCTTCGTTGCCGTCCGTCAGCTTCACGCCGATGAGGTCGTCGTCGTCGCGCAGCAGAATCGCGATCAAGCCGACTTTGCGGATGTTCGCGTAGTCGTCGAGCGGCGTCTTCTTGACGATCCCCGCCCGCGTCGCGAAGAACAGATACTTGTTCGGCTCGAACGTCTCGACCGGAATGACGGCATTGATCGTCTCGCCCTGCTCGATCTGGATCAGGTTGATGATCGGCGTGCCGCGAGCCGTCCGGCTCAGATCCGGGATCTCGTACGCCTTGAGCCGGAACACCCTGCCTTTGTTCGTGAAGAACAGAAGGAAGTGGTGCGTGTTGGAGACGAACAGATGCTCGATGAAGTCGTCATTCTTCGTATCCATGCCGA
Organism: Cohnella nanjingensis; assembly: GCF_014212125.1. Lineage (GTDB taxonomy): Bacteria > Bacillota > Bacilli > Paenibacillales > Paenibacillaceae > Cohnella > Cohnella nanjingensis. The sequence goes on along the minus strand of NZ_JACJVP010000046.1, from coordinate 75,952 downwards.
CGACGCCTCGCCCGCCCCGCTTCTGGCTTCGGTAGGTGGATACCGGCAGCCGCTTGATGTAGCCGGTGTGGGTCATCGTAATGACCACGTCGTCGCGCGGGATCAGATCCTCGTCCAGGATCTCTTCGTCGCTGATCGTGATCTCGGTCCGGCGTTCGTCGCCGAAGCGTTCCTTGATCTCTTCGAGCTCGGTGTCGATGATATTGAGGACGAGCTGCTCATCTGCCAGGATAGCCTTGTACTCCGCGATCTTGGCCAGCAGTTCGTTGTACTCGGCTTCGATCTTCTCGCGTTCCAGGCCGGTGAGGCGCTGCAGACGCATCTCGAGGATCGCTTGGGCCTGGTCGTGGGACAGGCCGAACCGCGTCATCAAGCCTTCGCGGGCTTGATCGGTCGTCTGCGATGCGCGGATCAGCGCGATGACTTCGTCCAGATGATCCAACGCGATGCGCAAGCCTTCCAGGATGTGCGCACGTGCTTCCGCTTTCTTGAGGTCGTACTCGGTCCGGCGGCGAATGACTTCGATCTGGTGCTGAATATAGTGATGCAGCACTTCGCGAAGGTTCAGCACCTTCGGTTCCTTGTTGACGATCGCGATCATATTGACGCCGAAGCTCGATTGCATCGCCGTCTGCTTGTATAGATTGTTCAAGACGACGTTCGGATTCACGTCCCGGCGCAGCTCGATGACGATCCGCATCCCGTTGCGGTCGGATTCGTCCCGCAAGTCGGTGATGCCGTCGATCTTCTTCTCGCGCACGAGCTCCGCGATCTTCTCGACGAGACGCGCTTTGTTGACCTGGTACGGAATCTCGTGAACGATGATCCGCGCCTTGCCGTTCATCTCTTCGATCTCCGCGCGGGCCCGCATCGTGATGGAGCCGCGTCCGGTATTGTACGCCTGGCGGATGCCCTCGCGGCCCAGGATATAGCCGGCCGTCGGGAAGTCCGGGCCTTTGATATATTCCATCAGATCGTTCGACGTCATCTCCGGATCCTTGATCAGGGCTTGTACGCCGTTGATGACTTCGGTCAGGTTGTGCGGCGGGATGTTTGTCGCCATGCCGACCGCGATGCCGGTCGTGCCGTTGACGAGCAGATTCGGGAAGCGCGCCGGCAGTACTTCCGGCTCCAGCTCCTCGCCGTCGTAGTTCGGAACGAAGTTGACGGTCTCCTTGTTGATGTCGCGCAGCATCTCCATCGAGATCTTCGACAGGCGCGACTCGGTATAACGCATGGCCGCCGCCATATCGCCGTCAATGGATCCGAAGTTGCCGTGGCCTTCGACGAGCATGTAGCGCATCGAGAAATCCTGCGCCATCCGCACCATCGCCTCGTAGATCGAGGAGTCGCCGTGGGGATGATACTTGCCCATGACGTCGCCTACGATACGTGCCGACTTCTTGAACGGTTTGTCCGGGGACATGCCGAGCTCCGACATCCCGTACAGGATGCGCCGGAGTACCGGCTTCAAGCCGTCCCGGACGTCCGGCAAGGCGCGGCTGACGATGATGCTCATTGCGTAACTCATAAACGATTCTCGCATCTCGACCCCGATATCGCGGTCGCGAAGTGCGGAGCGTTGCTCTTCTGCCATGCAGATCCTCCTTCAACATTGCCAACATATAGTCGCTCAGCCACGTTACCGCATGGCTTCAGTCGTCATAAAGTAAAAAGGATGAATAATTCCATTATAGCATAATGTTGACGGGAAAGGTGGCGTGAAACCCCGATGCCGATCCGGCGCGTCCGCAGCAAATGGGCAAAGACCGACGCGTTGCTCGCTTCTCCCGAAATGAAGGAATTCGTGCCGGTTACCCGCAAGTTCGACTTGCGCACGGTGCGAGAGATGCTGCACCAGCTTGGTATGGTCTACGTCAAGCCGGTACACGGCACGTTCGGTCGGGGCGTCATCCGCGTCGAATACGTTGCCGGACTCCCGAGCCCCTATCGCTTCCAATCCGGCGAGCGGCTCTACCGGTTCGACACGTTCGACGCGATGTACGCCAAGTTGCTCCAGGTCAAGAAGCCGAGAGACTATCTCGTCCAGCAGGGCATCGAACTGCTCCGCCACGACGGCCGTCGGTTCGACTTCCGGATCATGGTCCAACACAATCCGGCCGGCCGCTGGGCGTCTACCGGCATCATCGGCCGTCTCTCCCATCCCCGCAAGATCGTCACGAACTACCACAGCGGGGGTACGCCTCTACCTTTCGAAGCGTTAATGCAGGAAGCCTGCGCGAAGAACGGAGCGGATCTGGGCGAATACCGGGAGCGGCTGCGCACCCTCGGCGTCCGCGTGGCAAAAACTTTGGAGTTGCGGTTCCCCGGCCTGAAGGAGATCGGCATCGACGTGGCCATCGACCAGGAGATGAAGCCGTGGATTCTCGAGGTCAACACGCTGCCCGACCCTTATATCTTCCTGCGCCTGCGAGACCGCAGCGTCTATCGCCGCATACGCGCTTATGCCGTCGCGTACGGACGGTTTCCCAAGACGGCGCGGCGCCGCCGCATCAATTAGGGTCGGCGTCGCCCAATTGCGCAGGATATCCTTATCCGTGCAAAAAAAGGAACACCCGCCGTTCGAACCCCGTTCGGCGGGTGGGTGCTGCCTATGAACGGTCACGGGGTGGCCGATATTCGTCTCTAGACGTCCAAGTCTTTCACGTCTCGCGCGTGCTCGTTGATGAACTCCCGGCGCGGCTCGACGTTGTCGCCCATGAGCGTATCGAACATGATGTCCGCCTGCATGGCATCCTCGATGCGGACTTGAAGCATCGTCCGTCCATCGGGATCCATCGTCGTCTCCCACAACTGTTCGGCGTTCATCTCTCCGAGACCTTTGTAGCGCTGTACGTTGACCTTGGCGCCTTCGCCGAATTCCGCGATGATCGCGTTGCGCTCCGCTTCGGACTGCGCATAGCGGATCACCTTGTTGCGCTCGATCTTGAACAGCGGCGGCTGCGCGATATAGACGTAGCCTTCCTCGATCAAGTTGCGCATGTACCGGTAGAAGAACGTCAGCAGCAGCGTACGGATGTGCGCGCCGTCGACGTCGGCGTCGGTCATGATGATGATCTTGTGGTAGCGCGCCTTCGAGATGTCGAAGTCGTCGCTAATCCCCGTGCCGAGCGCGGTGATGATCGCCCGGATCTCGAGGTTGGACAAGATGCGGTCCAGCCGCGCCTTCTCGACGTTCAGAATCTTGCCCCGCAGCGGCAGGATCGCCTGGAAGTGGCGATCGCGGCCTTGCTTGGCCGATCCGCCTGCGGAGTCGCCTTCGACGATGTACAGTTCGCTGATCGAAGCGTCCTTCGACGAGCAGTCAGCCAGCTTGCCCGGCAGCGAGCTGACCTCGAGCGCGCCCTTGCGCCGCGTCAGCTCGCGCGCCTTGCGCGCCGCTTCCCGCGCGCGGGAAGCCTGCAGCGACTTCTCGACGACTTTGCGCGCGACGGCGGGATTCTCGCCCATGAACTCGAGCAGCTTATCCGCGAAGAGCGATTCCACGATGCCGCGCACTTCGCTGTTGCCGAGCTTGGTCTTCGTCTGTCCTTCGAACTGCGGCTCCGGAATCTTGACGGAGATGATCGCGGTCAAGCCTTCGCGGCAGTCGTCGCCGGTCAGGTTGGACTCGCTCTCCTTGATGAAGCCCATCTTGCGGGCATAATCGTTGACGATCCGGGTGAGCGCGCTCTTGAAGCCGGATTCGTGCGTGCCGCCTTCATGCGTATTGATATTGTTCGCGAACGAATAGATATTCTCGGTATAGCCGTCGTTGTACTGCATCGCGATCTCGCACGCGATATAGTCCTTCGTTCCTTCGACGTAGATCGGCTGATCGTGCAGCGCCACGCGGGTGCGGTTCAAATACTGCACGAACTCCATAATGCCGCCGTCGTACTTGAACGAATCGTGCACGCCGGTACGTTCGTCGGTCAGCGTCAACTGGATGCCCTTGTTCAGGAAGGCCAGCTCGCGGATCCGGCCGACCAGGACGTCGTATTCGAATACCGTCGTCTCGGTGAAGATCTCGGGGTCCGGCTTGAAGCAGACCGTCGTGCCGGTCTCCTCCGACTCGCCGACGACCTTGATGTCGTATTGGGGGACGCCGCGGCGATATTCCTGCTGGAAGATCTGGCCGCGGAGCCTGACCTGCACCTTCACATGCTCGGACAGCGCGTTCACGACCGAGACGCCGACGCCGTGGAGGCCGCCGGATACTTTGTAGCCTTCGCCGCCGAACTTGCCGCCGGCGTGAAGCACGGTCATGACGACTTCGAGCGTGGACTTCTTGAGCTTCGCGTTTTCCCCGACCGGGATGCCCCGGCCGTTGTCGACGACGGTCACGCTATTATCTTCATGCACGATGACGTCGACCTGGGTACAATAGCCCGCCAGCGCTTCGTCGATACTGTTGTCGACGACTTCCCAGACGAGATGGTGAAGACCCTTGCCGCTCGTCGAGCCGATGTACATCCCGGGACGCTTGCGGACGGCCTCCAATCCTTCGAGTACCTGAATCTGACTCTCATCGTACGAGTTGTTTTGCGAATTCACGGACAAATCCCTCCACCGCCTTCTTCACGTTGACGCGTTACCGCTACAAATCCACCAGATGATGAGCCCGCTTCTTGAGGGTAGACGACGAGATCGGCGAGTAGTACACCCTCTCTTCCGTGACGACGATCGACTTCGGCTCTTCCTCGCCGATCGTCTCGACTTCGCGGTTCTTGCGGGCTTGCGCCACGAATTGCCGGGACAGCTTGGAAGATTGTTCGATCGATATATCGAAGATCGCCACCAGTTGCGACGTTCGGACGATCTTTTCCCCGCCCAGATGAATGTACATGACGCGCCTCCTTCTTCCCCGCAGGCCTACGGCCTTCAGGCCAGCACCGATCCATTGCGCACATGATAGATAGCGGCATCCTTCAGCTTGCTCATGTTCACGCTCTCAAGCCCCGTCGTCGTGATGAACGTCTGCACGCGGCTCTGGAACGTCTCGATCAGCTGGGTCTGCCGCTCTTGATCAAGCTCTGACAACACGTCGTCCAGCAATAGCAGGGGATATTCCCCGATCTCTTCGCGCATCAGCTCCAATTCCGCGAGCTTAAGCGACAGCGCGGCCGTGCGCTGTTGGCCCTGCGATCCGAACGTCTGGACGTCTTTGCCGTTGATCGCGAACGCCAAGTCGTCCCGATGCGGGCCCACGAGCGTGGTGCCGCGCCGGAATTCCTGATCCTTGCCTTGTGTTAACTTTAACATAAATTGTTGCAATAAAGAAGATTGATCTTGGAGCGCCGCGGCGTCGCCGCCTCCGAATGAAGGCTTGTACTCCACCGTCAATTGTTCGGTTCCGTTCGTGATGCCGGCATGAATCTTCTCTGCCCAACGTTGGAGTTGATAGATAAAGTTTTGCCTTCTCTGCATCATTTTAACACCGCACTGCGCCAATTGTTCGTTCCAGACCTCGAGCATCTCCGCCGATGCCCGGGAGACGTCCGTCGCTTTGAGATAATTGTTGCGCTGCTGCAGGATCTTCTGGTATTGGTGCGAGTCGTACAAATAGCCGGGGTGCACCTGGCCGATCTCCATATCCATGAAGCGGCGGCGCACACCCGGCGCTCCCTTGACGATATCCAGATCCTCCGGCGCGAACAGCACGACGTTCAGCGTGCCGACGAATCCGCTCAGCTTGCGCTGCTCCAGCCCGTTTACCTTTGCCTTCTTGCCCTGGGCGGACAGCTGGAGCTCAAGCGCGGCGGTGCCGTGTCTGCGCTCCACTTCGGCCTTCAGCCGGGCGGCGGATTCGTTCCAGCCGATCAGCTCCCGGTCCTTGGACGTGCGGTGCGATTTGGTGAGCGCCAGCACATGGATCGCTTCCAGCAGGTTCGTCTTGCCCTGCGCGTTCGGACCGATCAAGATGTTGACGCCGGCGCCGGTCGCAAGCTCCAGATGACTGAAGTTGCGGTATCCGTGCAGTTCCAACCGTTTCAGTTGCATCCGATGCTTCCTCTCCGTGGCCTAGCGGGCGACGACGGCGAACGTGCCGCACCCTTCCACTTCGATCACGTCTCCGGGGCGCAGCTTGCGGCCGCGGCGATTCTCCGGTTCCCCGTTGACCTTGACTTCGTTCTCCTGCAGGAAGAACTTCACTTCTCCCCCGGATCCGATGCAGTCTCCCAGCTTCAGCAGCTGCTGGAGCTGGATGTACTCCGTTGAGATCTCGATCTCCTTCATGTCTCGCCGCTCCTCTTAGTTCGTCGTCCGATAAGGAAGGATGAGATGCAGGCTGTTCTCGTGATCCCGCGGCTTGATGATGATCGGGCTCATCGCGCCTGTGAATCCGATGAACAGCTGTTCGCTGTCGATGACCTTAAGCACGTCCAGCATATATTTGGAGTTGAAGGCGATTCGCAGCTCTTCGCCGGTCAGCTCGGTGACGTCTAGTTGCTCCTGCACGCGGCCCAGCTCCGAGGAGCTCGAAGAGATCTCGATCCCGCCGCCCTCGACCGTCGAGAGGCGGACGATGTTCGTCTTTTCCTCGCGCGACAGCAGGTAAGCCCGGTCGATCGCGTCGCTGAGCGATTTTGTATGCAGAACGAGTTCTGTTTTGAAGTTCGTCGGAATAATCTTGGAAGTGTCGGGATAGGACCCGTCCAGCATCCGCGTGAAGAACATGACGTTGCCCAGCTTGAACAGCACCTGACTGTCCGCCACGACGATATCGATCAACGTGTTCTGGTCGGGAATGACCTTCGACAATTCGCCCAGCGTCTTGCCGGAGATGACGACGCCGGAGAAGCTCAGGCTCGGGTCCGTGTCGAGTTGGACCTTGCAGGTGCCGAGGCGGTGACGGTCCGTCGCGACGAACTTGAGGACGCCGTCCTGCAGACTCCAGAGCACCCCGGTGAGGATCGGCGTGGATTCGCTGGTGGTGACGGCGAATACGGTCTGCCGAATCATCGATTTCAATAGATCGCCCGCGATGGAGAACACCTGATCCTCTTGGAGCGTCGGCAGCACCGGGAACTCCTCCGGGTCGAGTCCGACGAGCTGGATCTCGGTGGCGCCGGAATGGATCATCGTCTGGAAGCGTTCGCCGACTTCGATGTTCACTTCTTCGTTCGGAAGCTTCTTGACGATCTCGACGAAGAATTTGGCGGGGAGGACGACGCTGCCCGAACGGTGGACGGTCGCGTTCTGCTGCTCGGCTCTCTCCAGCGGGATAAAGCTTTGAATGGAAATGTCGGTGTCGCTTGCCGTCAGCGTGACGCCGCGGTCGTTCGCGTCGATCTTGATCCCGCTCAGAATCGGGATCGTGCTGCGGGAAGAAACCGCCTTCGATACATTCTGTACCGCCTCGTTCAATTCGTTGCGCAATATCGTCAATTTCATCGTTTGCACCTCGTCGATTCGCTATATTGTAGCATGGTTAAATAATAGTCGTAGTAGTAGGGGCCCTGAATATGTGGATAAGTCGAAAAAAGGCGAAAACGAAAGCCTATCCACATGTGCATGCTTTGTGCATAGGCTTGACGGTTATTCACGCTTAAAAACGATCCTCCGTCCGGCATGTCGGGAGCTGCGTTTTTAAGCGGCGATCATCGCGGCTGGATCAGGCGCACAGATCGTCCTGACGAATGATCGAAAATGGGACCCCGTTGTACACAAGGGGTCTCTTGGTGTCGACTTACGTCAGGCTCTTGATCTTCTCCATCAGGTTGTTGATGATCTTGTACAGCTCCTGGTCGATCTTGAGCTGCTGCGTGATCTTCTCGTGCGCATGGATGACGGTCGTATGGTCGCGCCCGCCGAACGCGTCGCCGATCTTCGGCAGCGAGTAGTCCGTCAGCTCCCGCGACAGATACATCGCGATCTGTCTGGGGTAGGCGACCGCCTTCGTTCTTTTCCGCGCTTTGAAGTCCTCCAGCTTGAGTCCGTAGAACTCGCCGACCCGCTGCTGAATGTCCTGGATCGTGATGAGCCGGTTGCGTCCGGTCGGCAGAATATCCTTGAGCGCCTCGGCGGCCAGATGCGCCGATACGTCCTGATTCGTCAGCGACGAATAGGCGACGATGCGGATCAGCGCGCCCTCGAGCTCGCGAATGTTCGAGTCAATCATGTTCGCGATGTAGACCATCGCTTCGTTCGGAATATCGAGATTCTCGGCCTTCGCCTTCTTGCGGAGGATCGCGATCCGCGTCTCCAGATCCGGAGGCTGAATATCGGTGATGAGTCCCCATTCGAACCGGGAGCGCAGCCGTTCTTCGAGCGTCGGGATCTCCTTCGGCGTCCGGTCGCTCGAGATGATGATCTGCTTGTGCTCTTCGTGCAGCGCGTTGAAGGTATGGAAGAACTCTTCCTGCGTCCCGTCCTTGCCGGCAAGGAACTGAATATCGTCGATCAGCAGGACGTCGATATTGCGGTATTTGTTGCGGAAGCTCTCGCCCCGGTTGTCCCGAATCGCGTTGATGAACTCGTTCGTGAACTTCTCGGACGAGATGTAGAGCACCTTCGAGCTCGGGTTGTGCTCCAGAATGTAGTGTCCGATCGCATGCATCAAGTGGGTCTTGCCGAGTCCGACGCCTCCGTAGAGGAACAGCGGATTGTAGGCTTTGGCCGGCGCTTCGGCGACGGCCAGCGACGCAGCATGGGCGAAGCGGTTGCCGGCCCCGATGACGAACGTGTCGAACGTATATTTGGGGTTCAGCATATGGGATACGATCTCGTCGGGCGCCGCGGCCTTCACGACCGGCATGGGCGACAGCGGCATCGGCGGCTCCGAAGGACGGTTCTCTTCAATCGCGAATTTGACTTCAACGGGACGATCCAGGTAATCGGATAGCGTCGAAGACACGAGCTTCGTATAACGGGTCTCCAGCCATTCGGCGGCAAACGTCGTAGGGGCGGTTACGACGACCGTCTCCTCATTCAAGAAGTTCGCCTTGGTCGCCTTGAACCATGTATCGTAGCTGGGTTTGCTTAGCTTGGTTTGGATGACCGATAAGACCTGTTGCCAAATCTCGGTGTTTCGGCTGTCCACATGAAGTCACTCCTTTAACCCATCAGGCGGACGAAGGGTGGCGATAATGTCGAAAGTTGGCACGGCCAACGAGTTATCCACACAATTCCCTGAATTCTTTGTTGAGATGTCCATAAGAAGGGGGTTTTGTTCACAATGTTATACACAGCCTGTTAATAAATAGCGGGGGAAATCTCGTTATCCACGTAGAATGATCGAACTAATGATAGCAGATGAACCCACGGAATACAATGAATTTCACCGCGTTATCCACATTTTCAATAACTTGTGGATGAATTCTGTGCACAACACTACATATTGTTGATAAATTGTGAGACAATTCGACAAAGTCGCGGGATAAGTCGTTTTTTTCTTTCTTTTATGCACATGTGCATATCTCCACCATTTGGACGAACCGGGTTTGGATTGACTTTTGGGCGCAGGTATGGTTAAATATGAGGACATATGAGTTTTGAAAGTAAGGGGGTATCAACGAGTGGGCCCGACATTTAAACCGAATGTAAGCAAGCGGAAGAAGGTACATGGATTCCGCAGCCGCATGAGCACGAAGAACGGACGCAAAGTTCTCGCAGCTCGTCGCCAAAAAGGTCGCAAAGTGCTGTCTGCTTAAGGATAAAGACCACGTGAGGTGGTCTTTTTTCTTTGAATATAGCCCATACTAATGGGAGAGAACTCGGAAGACCGGCGAACCGGCCGGCGATGGGGCGGTAAGAGATGGAGAGGAAGCTGCGCCTACGCAACAGAGAAGACTTCAATCGCATCTATAGGCAAGGCCGATCGTTTGCGAACTCGCAATTCGTCGTTTATTGGCGGCGCAAACCCGATCCGGGCCTTTTTCGTCTAGGCATCTCCGCCAGCAGCAAGCTAGGGGGCGCGGTCGTGCGCAACCGGATGCGACGGATGATCAAGGAGATCGTCAGGCTGAACGCATCGAAGATCGTCGAGGGAACGGATATGATCCTGATCGTGCGGAAGCCGGCGCTGTCTCTTCCTTATATAGAGATGGAGAAGAGCATCCTGCACGTGCTGCGCAAAGCGGGGTTGATCAAAGGTTCGACGCCCGCGCCGCAGCAGCAGAATCGCAGGCCCGGACCCCATGGTCGAAGCGGCGGCGGCACGCGGCCGAAGCAAGACGCCCCCCGCGCCTCCAAATGAGGATTCGGTCGGACTTGCGAAGCTGTGGATAGCGCGCGGCGAGGCGGTTCGGGCGAGGCGAAACCTTTTGTACTTGTGCATAAGGTTATGGTATAGTTAGCTTATGTTTCACGTTTCAGGCTGGATAGGTTTTTCACCCCTCCTTCACTGATACGTCTCCGATAAAAACGTGCCGCCGCTTCCGGAAAGACTGCGGAGCCGTTTTTGCTTGTCGATTCTGAAAGTATAAAAATGTTTATCCTTTTTTGAATCGATTCCACCCCAAACGTCTCGCCCTTTTCTTAACGTATCAGAAAGTATAAGTTTTCACGCATACTTTGCTGATACGTCTCCGATAAAAACGTATCGCCGTCTAGGAAGACGACGAAGCCGTTTTTACTTGAAGAAAGGCGAAACCGTTTTTACTTGCATGCAGCATGTGGATAAACGCTCTGTTAGCGCATTGATTTAGAGGGGAGTTTTTGAGTTTGTTGCGAAACCGCAAAGGGTGGCTGATCACCGGCTCTCTGATCGCCATGATGCTGTTCCTGTCCGGGTGTACGCCGAACACCCATACGACGACGACCGAGGGCTTGAAGAACGGCGGATGGTGGGATGCCAACGTCGTCTATTGGTTCTCCTTGATGCTGGACAAGTTCGCCGAATGGTTCCACGGCGAATACGGCCTGTCTATCCTGGTGCTCGTCGTGATCGTACGGACGATCATCCTGCCGCTGATGATCAAGCAATACAAGAGCACGAAGGCGATGCAGAAGCTGCAGCCCGAGATGAAGGCGATCCGGGAGAAGTACAAGGACGACACCCGCAAGCAGCAAGAAGAGATGATGAAGCTCTATCAGGAGCATCAAGTCAATCCTCTCGCCGGCTGCTTCCCGCTGCTGATTCAGATGCCGATCTTCATCGCGCTGTATCGGGGCATTACGGTCAACGAGCAAGTCCGCGAACATACCTTCTTATGGCTGAAGCTGGGTGCTCCGGATCCCTACTATATTCTGCCGATTATCGCCGCGTTGACGACATTCATCCAATCCAAGATGATGTCCGCGCAGCAGCCGCAGCAGATGGGCGCCATGAAGGGCCTGATGTTCATCTTCCCGGTTCTGATCTTCGTGATGGCGCTCTCCTTCCCGGCCGCGCTTCCGCTGTACTGGATCTTCAGTAACATCTACACCATTGTGCAGAACTATTTCATGTATGGACGCAAGCCTAAACCGGAAGGTAACGGCAAGGAGGCCATTCCTGATGAAAAAGCTCGCGGCAACGGCAAGCGGAAAGTCGGTGGAGGAAGCGGTAAGAAGCGGCCTCGCTCGACTCGGAGTTAAGGAAGACCGCGTAAAGGTCACGGTGCTCGAACAGCCCAGCAAGGGGCTGTTCGGGCTCATCGGCGTCAAGGAAGCGAAGGTGGCGCTCGAAGTGCTGCCCGATGGGGTGGACGAGGCGATCGGCTTCCTTGAAGAGGTAACCGGCGCGATGAATACGAAGGTAAGCATGGAAAGGCATGAGATGCATGACGAAGTCCGGATCGACTTGAACGGTAAGGACCTCGGCATCCTGATCGGCCGAAGAGGGCAGACGCTCGATGCGCTGCAGTTCCTGGTGAACATCGTAGCCAATCGGCATTCCGACCGACATCTGCGGATCATCCTGGATGCGGAGCAATTCCGGGAGCGGCGGCGGCAGACGCTGGAGTCGCTGTCGGAGCGGATGGCTTCGCGCGTCGTACGGACGAAGAAGGATATCGTGCTGGAGCCGATGAGTTCGCTCGAGCGCAAGATCATCCACGCCCGTCTGCAGGCGCATCCCCAAGTGAGAACCTACAGTCAAGGCGATGAACCGAACCGCTGCATCGTCATTGCACTCAAGTAAATGATCTTCATTACGCAATGACTTCCGCAAGCGCACGCGGAGCATTGCGTTTTTTATTAACGGATCCAAAAGGATAAGTTTCACCAATCCATTTCAGATCCGTCAACGATAAAAACGTGTCGCCCTCTTCCGAGAAGACGGCGAAACCGGGTTTACTTGCAAAAACGTATTCGCCCCGATCGCGGAAGGCGGATTCGTTTTTACTTGTTTCAAGGAATGGATAGCCTAAGCTTAGAAGGCTGAATGAGGGTGTACAATGAATGAGGATACGATAGCCGCGGTCGCGACCGCGCTAGGAGAAGGCAGCATCGCGGTCGTGCGCGTCAGCGGCCCGGATGCGATCGAGCGCGTCGCGCCGCTGTTCAAGTCGAAAGCCGATCTGCGGACCGCGCCTACGCATACGGTGCATTATGGGTGGATGGTCGACCCTAGCGGCGGCGAAGTGCTCGATGAAGTATTGGTCACGGTGATGAAGGGACCGCGGTCGTTCACCGCGGAGAACGTGGTGGAGATCAGCGCGCACGGCGGCATCGTCGCGGTCCAATCCGTCTTGGAGCTGCTGCTGCGCAGCGGGGTGCGGATGGCGGAGCCGGGCGAGTTCACGAAGCGCGCGTTCCTGAACGGGCGGATCGATCTGGCGCAAGCCGAGGCGGTCATCGATCTCATCCGATCGAAGTCGAACAAGGCATTCCAGGTGGCCCGCAAGCAGGCGGAAGGGGCTTTATCGAAGGAGATCACGCCGCTGAAGTCGCAACTGATCGAACTGCTCGCGCATGTGGAAGTCAATATCGACTATCCGGAGCATGACGTCGCCGAAGTGACGGCCGGCGTCATCCGGGATGCGTGCAGCCAAGTGCTGGCGCAGGTCGAGCGCTTGCTCCGGACGGCGAACGAAGGCAAGATTCTGCGGGAAGGCATCGTCACGGCGATCGTGGGCCGTCCGAATGCGGGCAAGTCGTCCCTGCTGAATGCGCTGGCGAGGGAGAACAAGGCGATCGTCACCGATATTCCCGGCACGACGCGGGATATCGTCGAGGAGTCCGTGACGCTGTCCGGCATCCCGCTGCGGCTGCTCGATACGGCGGGCATCCGGGAGACGAGCGATGTCGTCGAACGCATCGGGGTCGAGCGATCGCGCGGCGCGCTGAGCGATGCCGATCTGATCCTGCTCGTGCTCAACCGGCACGAGCCGCTGCACGAGGACGAACGGCAGCTCCTGGAGGAGCTGCAAGATCGTTCGACGATCGTTGTCTTGAACAAGACGGATCTAGAAGGCCGTCTGGAGCTTGATGAAGTAACCCGTCGATATTCGGCGGATCGGATCGTGTCGATCTCCGCGAGAGAGGGGACGGGAATCGACGAGCTGGAGAAGGCGGTGTCGAAGCTGTTCTTCGGCGGCGCGATCGAATCCGCGGATTTGACATACGTGAGCAACGTTAGACACATCTCGCTCCTTCATCAGTCGAAGCGTTCGCTGGAGGATGCGATAACGGCGGCAAGCGACGGCATTCCGGTCGATCTGATTCAGATCGACATCGCCGCCGCTTGGGAAGCATTGGGAGAGATCGTGGGGGATTCTGTCGGAGAGTCGCTGCTCGACCAGATTTTCTCGAAGTTCTGCTTAGGCAAATGAGGATGATCAAGGAGGGTGAAAAGCAAAATGGGGTACTTAGCGGGAGAGTATGACGTTATCGTCATCGGCGCGGGCCATGCCGGCTGCGAAGCGGCGCTGGTGGCCGCGCGGATGGGCAGCGAGACGCTGCTGCTGACGATTAACTTGGATATGGTGGCATTCATGCCCTGCAATCCGTCGGTAGGCGGACCGGCCAAAGGCCATGTCGTGCGCGAGATCGATGCGCTCGGCGGCGAGATGGGCCGCAATATCGACAAGACGTTCATCCAGATGCGGATGCTCAATACGGGCAAGGGTCCGGCGGTTCACGCGCTGCGCGCGCAAGCGGACAAATTCCTGTACCAGCACAAGATGAAGGAAACGATCGAAAAACAGGACCATCTGACGATGCGGCAGGGGATGGCGGAGGAGTTGATCGTCGAGGACGGCGTATGCCGCGGCGTGATCACGAAGACGGGCGCGGAATACCGGGCCAAGACGGTCGTCCTGACGACGGGCACCTATCTGCGGGGCAAAGTCATCATGGGCGAATTGATGTACGAGAGCGGACCGAACAACCAGCAGCCGTCCGTGAAGCTGTCGGAGTCGCTGCGCCAAGTGGGATTGCAGTTGGTGCGCTTTAAGACCGGCACGCCGCCGCGCGTCCACCAGGATACGATCGACTTCAGCAAGACGGAGATCCAGCCGGGCGACGACAAGCCGAAGTATTTCTCGTATGAGACGGAATATGCCGAACAAGCAAATGACCAATTGCCGTGCTGGCTGACGTATACGTCCGAAGAGACGCACCAGATCATCAACGACAATCTGCATCGCGCGCCGATGTTCTCCGGCGCCATCGAAGGCACGGGGCCGCGCTATTGCCCGTCGATCGAAGACAAGATCGTGCGCTTCGCCGACAAGCCGAAGCATCAGATCTTCCTGGAGCCGGAAGGGCGGAATACGAAGGAGTATTACGTCCAAGGGCTGTCCACGAGCATGCCTGAGGACGTGCAGCTGCAGATTCTACGCTCGATCCCGGGCCTGGAGAAGGTCGAGATGATGCGTACGGGCTACGCCATCGAGTACGATGCCGTCGTCCCGACGCAGTTGTGGCCGTCGCTCGAGACGAAGGTGGTCTCGCACTTGTTCACGGCCGGACAAATTAACGGCACTTCGGGCTACGAGGAAGCGGCAGGTCAAGGCATTATGGCCGGCATTAACGCCGCGCGCAAGGCGCAAGGGCTGGAGCCGGTCATCATCGATCGTTCCCAAGGCTATATCGGCGTTATGATCGACGACCTGGTCACCAAGGGGACGAACGAGCCGTACCGCCTGCTGACATCGCGCGCGGAATACCGTCTGCTGCTCCGCCACGACAATGCCGACCTGCGGCTCACGCCGCTCGGCCACGAGATCGGCCTGATCTCCGACGATCGCCATGCCCGGTTCCTCGACAAGAAGAGCCGCGTCGAAGCGGAGATCGCGCGGCTCAAGGAGACGCGGTTCAAGCCGGACGAAGCGGTTCAAGCGATGCTGGCCGAGAGCGGCACGGCGCCGCTGCAGAATTCGGTGGATGGCGTCACGCTGCTGCGCAGACCGGAGCTCACCTATGCGCACCTGGAGCGATTGTCGCCTTCGCCCGTCGATTTGACGGAAGATATGAAGGAACAGGTCGAGATTCAGATCAAATACACCGGCTATATCGAGAAGCAGCTGCAGCAAGTCGAACGTCTCGGGAAAATGGAGAAGAAGAAGATCCCGGACGATATCGATTATAGCATCATTCACGGGTTGGCGACGGAAGCCAGGCAGAAACTCGACAAGATTCGTCCCTTGTCCATCGGTCAGGCCTCGCGGATCTCGGGCGTCACGCCGGCGGACCTGTCGATTCTGCTCGTTCACCTGGAGAGCTACAGCCGGGTCGGGGCGGCGCGGAACAGCGGATGACGGACCACTTGCTGCAGCAATTCCGGGCGCTCGCCGCCGGTATTTCTATCGATCTGTCGGACCGTCAATTAGAGCAGTATGAGATTTATTACCGCATGTTGGTGGAATGGAACGAGAAGATGAATCTAACGGGCATCACGGAACGCGAGGCGGTCTACGAGAAGCACTTCTACGACTCGCTGACCGTCGCGCTCGTTCCGGAGGTGAGCCGGGCGGCCCGTCTCGCGGATATCGGATCGGGGGCGGGGTTCCCGTCGATCCCGCTCAAGATCGCCTTCCCGTCGCTGAAGATCGCGATCGTCGATTCGCTGGCCAAGCGAATCCGCTTCCTCGAGGCGGTCGCCGCCGAGTTGCAGTTGGGCGGCGTCGAGCTGATTCACGGCCGGGCGGAAGACATCGGCCGGCTGCCCGCGCATCGGGACCGCTACGATATCGTAACCGCGAGGGCGGTGGCCCGGTTGGCGGGACTGAATGAATTGTGCCTGCCGTTCGCCAAGCCGGAAGGGCTGTTCATCGCGATGAAGGGCTCGGACACGACCGAAGAGATCCAAGAGAGCAAGTACAGTCTAGGCCAGTTAAAAGGTCGGCTCCGGGAAGTGAAACGGCTGGAGCTGCCCCACGAGAAGTCCGAACGGCAGCTGGTCGTCATCGAGAAGACGGCGGCTACGCCGAAAGCTTTTCCGCGCAAGGCGGGGGTTCCGCTCAAAACGCCGCTGCTGAGCTGAACGAAGCCATTATCCTTCATCCGGCCGCGCGAGTGGAGATATTCATAGACAAACGGCGATGTTTCACGTGGAACATGTCCAAGACGGCATTCCGCGGCCAACTTGTTTCACGTGGAACATTTTTGTTTTCGTCATGACAATCGCGCACACGTCGGCACCGGTTGCCTGAACAATCCGCTCGTAGCGGATTCCTCTACCGCTATCACGACAAAGCCGATTCTGCCTGAGTTCTAGCGATGAAAGTATTTTCAAAAGCAGGAATCGCGCGTGCAACATCGAATATATACTATTGAGCAAATCGACGTGCCGCATATGCGCCTCGGAGGCGTGAAATGGCGGCGCTTTTTCGTCGCTACGGAGCCTATTGACCCATTCTATAAGATAAACGTGGTGGGATAGAAGAGATGAGAGAACCATTGTCACCATTGTCACGTATCTTCGGATTGACCGACCGGAGCGGGCAGGAAGAAGTGAGACAGATCCCTGTCGCGGATATCGTACCGAGCCCGTACCAACCGCGCTCGGTCTTCGACGACGAACGGATCGACGAGCTGTGCCAGACGATCAAGACGCTCGGCATCATTCAGCCGATCGTCGTCCGGGTCCGTGACGGGAAATATGAATTGATCGCAGGCGAACGCCGCTGGCGCGCGGTCACGAAGCTGGGCATGGAGCAGATCCCGGCGATCGTACGCGAGATCAACGATTCGCAGGCCGCTTCGATGGCGCTCATCGAGAACCTGCAGCGCGAAGGATTGACGGCGATCGAAGAAGCCATCGCTTATCAGAAGCTGATCGATCTGCATCAGCTGACCCAAGAGAGCCTCGCGCAGCGGCTAGGCAAGAGCCAATCGACGATCGCGAACAAGATCCGGCTGCTGCAGCTCGGAGAGACGGTCAAGTCCGCGCTGCTCGAACGCAAGATCACGGAGCGGCATGCGCGGGCGATGCTGGCGCTGCCCAATGAGGAGATGCAGAACAAGCTTCTGCAGGAGATCATCGACAAAGAGTTGAACGTGAAGCAGACGGAGACGCGGATCGCCTTCCTCCTGGAGGCGAGCAAGCCGGCCAGATCGAAGCGGATCTCCTTCACCAAAGACGTACGGTTGGCGCTGAATACGATTCGCCAATCCGTCGATATGGTGACCGGGTCGGGGATTCCGATCAAGTCCAGCGAGCGCGACTGCGACGATCATATCGAGATTATCATTCAGATCCCGAAGCGCAACTAATCGAAGTAGATTCATACAGAGGGCCGTCTCTCCTCCGCGGAAGGGAGTACGGATACGCGCAGCGCCGGGGCTTCATGCGGCGAGGAAGTCAACAATGAGGTGAACGGTTTGTCCAAAATAATTGCCATTGCCAATCAAAAGGGCGGTGTCGGGAAGACGACGACCGCCGTCAACCTTGGCGCCTGTCTATCTACGCTGGGACGTAAAGTGCTCATCGTAGATATCGACGCCCAAGGCAATACGACGAGCGGCATCGGAATCAACAAGGCCGACGTGGAATATTGCATCTATGACATTCTCATCAACGAGATCCATCCGAAGAAAGCCATCGTGGACACGGGTCTGCCCAATCTGAAGCTGATCCCGGCTACGATCCAGCTGGCTGGCGCGGAGATCGAGCTTGTCCCGACCATCTCCCGCGAAGTTCGCCTGAAGAAGGCATTGGCGATGGTACGCAATGAATTCGACTATATTCTGATCGACTGCCCGCCGTCGTTAGGCATCCTAACGATTAATTCCCTGACGGCTTCGGACTCGGTCATCATCCCGATTCAGTGCGAATATTACGCGCTCGAAGGACTCAGCCAACTGCTCAATACGATCCGGCTCGTTCAGAAGCATCTGAACACGTCGCTGCAGATCGAAGGCGTCCTTCTGACAATGTTCGACGCGCGCACGAATCTCGGCATCCAAGTCATCGAAGAAGTGAAGAAGTATTTCCAGCAGAAAGTTTATCAGACGGTAATTCCGCGTAATGTCCGGCTGAGCGAAGCGCCCTCCCACGGTCAGTCCATCATCACGTACGATCCGAAATCAAAAGGCGCCGAGGTGTATCTCGAGCTGGCGAAGGAAGTGATTACGTATGAGCAAGCGGCTAGGTAAAGGTCTCGACGCGCTCATCACGTCTCTGTCGATTAAGGAAGACGACAAGATTGTAGAGATCCCATTGGCGCAGTTGCGTGCCAACCCCTATCAGCCCCGCAAGACATTCGACGACGAAGCGATCAAGGAATTGGCCGAATCGATCCGCGAGCATGGCGTCATTCAACCGATTATCGTTCGGACGGCGCTCCGCGGGTTCGAGATCATCGCGGGCGAGCGGCGCTTCCGGGCCTCGCAGCTGCTCGGCAATCCGACGATCCCGGCGGTCGTTCGTTCCTATAGCGATCAGCAGGTGATGGAGATCGCGCTGATCGAGAACGTTCAGCGCGAGGACTTGAATGCCATCGAGGTCGCGATCGCCTATCAAGCGATCATGAACCAATTCTCGCTCACCCAGGAGGAGCTCTCGCTCAAAGTCGGCAAATCCCGTTCGCACATCGCGAACTTCCTGCGATTGCTGGCGCTGCCGGACGAGATCAAGGATCATGTTTCACGTGGAACATTGTCCATGGGTCACGCGCGGGCGCTCGCAGGCATCAAGGAAGACGCCAAGCGCCGGGAGATGGCGAAGCTGACGGTGCAGCACAACTGGAGCGTCCGCGAGCTGGAAGACGCCGTGCAGCAGATCGATGCCGGCGTGAAGGGCACCAAGGCGAAGCCCAAGACCAAGAAACGCGATCCCTATATCGAACAAATGGAAGAGACGCTGCGGGAGAGATTCCAGACGACCGTGCGGATTAAGCCGAATAAGGACAAGGGCAGAATCGAACTGGCCTATTTCGGAAAAGGCGATCTGGAACGTCTGCTGGAGATTCTCCAAGCGAACGCATAAGCGGCACTTCACGATAGCATACCCGAGTTGTAATCTTCCTGGCGAAGGATTAAACTTAGGTATGCTATCCTTGATCCTATAGGACTTTTAAGATTTACGCTTGTTCCATTCCGTATGATCTCCGATAACAGCTTGCCGCTCTCTCGAGCAGAGGGCGAAGCCGGGTTTACTTGTGTTGAAGATGACGGAGGGCTGATATGAATAACCGACCGATCCTCTATCTGGACAATGCGGCCACGTCCTGGCCGAAGCCGCCGGCCGTCATGGAGGCGATGGAGCGCTGCATGCGAGAGGCTGCCGCGAACCCGGGAAGAGGCAGCCACGACATGGCGGTACGCGCCAGTCGGGTGCTGTTCGAGGGACGCAGAGCGCTCGCGCGGTTGTTCCGTATCGCCAATCCGAACGATATTGCCTTTACCTTGAATACGACGCATAGCTTGAACTTGGCGATCCAAGGGCTGCTGAAGCCCGGCGATCACGTGATCTCCACGTCGGTCGAGCACAATTCGGTCCGGCGGCCGCTGGAAGCGCTGAAGCGCAAGCTGGGGATAGCCGTCACGTATGTCGCTACCGATGAACGCGGCATGCTAGATTTAACCGCATTGAGAGAAGCGATCCGCCTGGAGACGAAGCTGGTAGCGGCCACGCATAGCTCCAACTTGCTAGGGTCGATCCTGCCGATTGCGGAGATCGGCGAGATCACGAAGCGAGCGGGCATACGCCTGCTGGTCGACGCGGCGCAGAGCGCCGGCGTGCTCGACATCGATGTCGGCGCGATGAATATCGATCTTCTGGCATTCCCGGGACACAAGGGATTAATGGGTCCGCAGGGGACAGGAGGGCTCTATATCCACCCGGAGCTGGATCTGGAGCCGTTAATGCACGGCGGGACGGGGAGCCGATCGGAAGCCCCGGAGCAGCCTGCGGTGCGCCCGGACCGGTATGAGGCGGGGACGCCGAACACGGTCGGGATCGCCGGGCTGACGGAGGGCGTGAAGTTCGTCCTGGCCGAGACGGTGGAGCGCATCCATGCCAAGGAGTTGTCGTTGACGCGCCAGATGATGGCGGGGTTGCAGGAGATTCCCGGTCTGCGGCTGTTAGGGCCGGAGCCTGCGATCGAACGCACCGCGATCGTCTCCTTCGTCATGGAAGGCATCGACCCGGCCGAGATGGCGTTCCTGCTGGACCGGCAGTTCGGCATCGCGGTCCGCTCGGGGTTCCACTGCACGCCGCTGGGACATGAGAGCGCGAGGACGCTGGAGACAGGCGCAGTCCGTGCCAGCGCAGGATATTTTACGGAAGAATCGGACATCGTATCTTTGGTCGCGGCGGTTCGGGAGATCGGCGAGACGCTGCGCGCACATTAATGGAAGCAACAATAACGGATTCGCCGCTCTAGGAATCGGACAAGACGTTTTTTATCGGAGATCGTCCGGATAGGAGTAAGCGTGAACTTGCTTAATGATGCAAGATCAAGTGAAAAACGGCCTTGCCGCGCTCACTGGCGGACGAGACTTTTCTAACGGAGACGAACCGTAACCGAAGAGGCGGAACTGCGCCTATCGGATGCGCGAACGGGCGTCAACGAGGCATTACGCAAGACGGAATCTGGGGGAGACTAGCATGAACGTAACGGATGAGAATGTGTGGTTCGGGATTGCCGCCGCGGAAGGACTTCTTCTATTAATCGTGCTAATCTGGGTGATCGCGCTCACGACGAGGCTGTCCAAGCTTCGCAAGTCGCACCGCAAGCTGGTGGGCGAGACGGGCGTCGCGCAGCTGGAGGATGTCATGGATGCGCTGCATCGCAAGCTGTCCGAAGTAGAGTCGCGGCAAGCGCGCCAAGACACGCATCTCGATCAACAAGAGAAACGCCTGGCCGCGCTCAAGGGGCGGGTCGGCGTTCATCGATTCAACGCATTCTCGGATCAAGGCAGCGACTTGAGCTTCTCCATCGCGATCGTCAACGACGACCAAGACGGCGTCGTCATCACCGGCATTCATAGCAGAGAACAGGCGTTCCTGTACGCGAAGCCGCTGGACAAAGGTCAATCCGCCTACATGCTGTCGCCGGAAGAGAAGACGGCGATCACTCAGGCAACGCAAAAGGGATAACGGCACCGCGCGCACTGCGGATCGCCGCGAGCAGGCATTGCGAGATGACGTCGGACATCTTCATGACGAGATTCAGCCGCGTATTCTGCAGCACGAAGTACTCCATGAAGCCGCCGACATTCACGATGCCGGTCATATGGATATCGCCGACCGGCGGCAGATCCTTGTTGACGCCGGCGCCGGGCCTCACGGGCCCCGAGCCGAGCTGGATGCAGCCGACGCTGGAGACTTGTCCAAGACAAGCGTCGATCGCGATCACGAACGGCTGCCGCGAAGTACGCATGATCTTGAGCAGCGTGTCGCTCAGATTCATCGCATGAACGGGATCGTCGAGCGTGCCGTACAGGTCGAACATCCCGCTCTGCTCGCGGGCGAGCGTGCTGCCCACCAGGGGGCCGAGCGAATCGCCGGTAGACCGGTCGGTGCCGACGCAGACGACGACGATGCGGCGCTCCGGGGCCAGATGCGCAATGTGGCTCTCAAGCCGCTGCGTGATGCGCTGCGTAACGGAAGGTTCGTTATAAGGAATCTTTAAAGAGAGCGCGGCCGCTTCGTTCGCGGAGCCGGGCCGTTTCTCCCAAGCGCCATTCATTCGCCTGCTTCGCCTCCTCCCATGGAATGTTACTAGTATATGGACGGGGCGGGGCATTTATACTTGCTGATGTAATCTAAGGCTATCGTTCGTCATACAGAATGTATAAGTTTTACGCCTATTCATTACGGTATGACCGACGATAAAAACGTATCGCCGGAAGACGGCAAAGCCGGGTTTACTTGGGGAGGGAAGATGGGGATGGCGTCTATCCTGATTGCGTTCGACTCCACCCAGCAGGCGCTTCGAGCGGAGATGCTGCTTGAGTACGCGGACATTGAGATTGATATAAGACCTACGCCGAAGGAGATTACGGCAGGCTGCGCCTTGTCTATCGAGTTCCCTGCCGAAGATCTTCAGACGGTCGCGCAAGTTATCGAGGAAGAGAAGGTAGAGATCCGCGGTCTATTCCGGCCGCTCGCTGAGGCGGGCGGGTACGAGCAGATCCGATAGGCGACGGGAACAACGGAGGGGAATTGGATGATCGGCTATGAACGGGTGCAAGGAATGGCCTTGAGCCTGATTGCGGACAAGACGCATCTGTGGGAGAAATTCATACAGGACATCTGGGATTCGGTCAGCGACACCGACATGTGGATGAATGTGCTCAAAGTATTCCTGCGCATCCTCCTCATTCTGATCTTCAGCCGGATCGCACGAATCATCCTGAACCGCGTGATCGATCATCTGACGGACGTCCGCGCCTCGAAGCGGCTCAAGCTTCGGACGAGACGGGTGCAGACGGTCGGCAAGCTCCTGAAGAACACGGCCGCCTATGTGATTAACTTCGTAGTCCTTCTGATGATTCTGGGCGAGTTCCATATCAATCTAGCGCCCCTGCTGGCCGGCGCGGGCGTGCTCGGTCTCGCGATCGGCTTCGGCGCGCAGAGTCTGGTGAAGGACGTCATCACGGGTTTCTTCATCATTCTGGAAGATCACTTCTCCGTCGGCGACGTCATCGAGGTCGGGGGCAAGTTCCGGGGAACGGTGGAGATGATCGGCCTGCGCGCGACGCGCATCCGCAGTTGGACCGGCGAAGTCTTCATTCTGCCGAACGGCAACATCTCGGACGTCACGAACTTCTCGGTGAACAACTCGCTCGCCGTCGTCGATGTGTCGGTGCCGGCGACGGAGCAGCTCGATCATGTCGTGGAGGTCGTCCGCGGCGTGGCCGCCAAGTTCGAAGACGCGAACGCGCTTGGACCGGTCGACTACCTGGGCATCCAATCGATGGGCGGCGCCGATGTCGTGCTGCGGCTAACGGTGCTGTGCCGTCCGAATCAGCAGGCGGCGGTCACCCGGCATCTGAATGCGGAGACGAAGAAAGCATTCGAAGCGGCGGGCAATCCGCGATACTACTCGGTGGAAGCGATGGAGCGAACGGGGGGATAGGCGATGGAGAGGAAGGAGTTCCAACTCGGGGACGTCGTGCAGATGAAGAAGCAGCATCCGTGCGGCGCCAACGAGATGGAGATTATCCGCATGGGGATGGATATCCGCATCAAGTGCGTGAAGTGCAAGCACAGTATTCTGCTGCCTAGAATCAAGTTCGAGAAGAGCTTGAAAAAGGTGCTGCGTTCGGCCGAAGAAGGGCATGTCCCATCGGAGGAAAATTAGGAGTCAGGATCCAGTTGCGGTCTGTCCTAAAATGTGATATTATTCTACTTGCTGCGGAGAGGTACCCAAGTGGTCCAAGGGGGTTGACTCGAAATCATCTAGGCGTCGCAAGGCGTGCGTGGGTTCGAATCCCACCCTCTCCGCCATACTTAGCAGACAGAGCGGTTCTCCTAGAGAACCGCTTTTTTGATGCCTTTAGCCCTATTGCGATGTCGCCTTACGGCCTAAATCCGGTCATCCCCTGCAAAGGATGGCAGGAAGCGACCGTCAGCAGGACATGGGCGCGTGGCAGATCGCTGATCGCCGCCGGCAGTCGGCATTCATGAAGAGAGACCTTCCTCAAGGGGAAGGTCTCTCTTCGTCCGCAGGGTGGATAGACTGCCTCAATGACCTAATATGGATGGTGCAGTCGGCATCGATGGCGCGGGCGATGGCGGCAAGCCGAACGGCGTCGACACGGTAGACCGGATAGGCCGTCATATCGCCATCGGAGGACCAGATCGGCGTCAGTCCAAGCTCTGCGGAGACCGCCTGGCGGATGGCTGCGGTTCGGCTGCTCTTCACGCAAGCCACCCGTCGGGCGGATAGACCGGCGGCGCCGGTGCCGATCGCGCAGGCGGCCGCCAGCAGCGCGAGCAGCGAATAGAAGGCGGCCTCGATGCCATACAGCCACCAACAGACGCTCAGGAGGCCCGCGTTAAACGCGATGACGGCGTGTCTGTTCAGGATCACGCGCGGGGCAGCCGCAGCCATCGGAGCCGTCGGAGCTATCGGAGTTGTCGAGACGGGCAGAGCCGATGCAGCTGAAGCCGACGCACGGGCCGGCCGACGGCTCCGGGAGAGCCGGAGCCCTCTGATCCCCGGCAGCGCGGAGACGTGGGCGGCGATGCCGTCCAGCAGCGCTCCGCCGCGCAGGACGATCCCGACGCCGATGCCGAAGCAGATGCCGCCGAAGGCTGCGGCGAGCAGCGGATGCTCGGTCAGCGCAGGACGGGGATGCAGCACCGAGGCGGCCAGCGAGAACATGCCGAGCGCATAGAGCGCCCACAACCGCTCTTGCTTGGGCGAATGTCGATACATGATCAGAAAAAGCGGCAGATTCAGAATCGGGAGCCATAGACCCGGCCGTATGCCGGCGAATCCGCCGAGCAGCGACGCGAAGCCGGAGGCGCCGCCGACGAAGATGCCGTGGGGGAACAAGAACAGCTCCAGTCCGGCCGAAGCGGTCCAGGCGCCCGATCCGAGACGCAGCATCCTGGAGCCGAATGCTCCGAAGCCTCCCAATCGCTTCATTCGTAAATCCATGCTACCCCTCCTTGCGGCAGCCGCGCGGAGCGCGCGACTGCCGGATATCGCGAGCGAGCATTGGCATGTACATGGCGCTGGGCTCCGGCCGCGCCCGTCGCGGAGCGTGAGCGGATCCATCGACAGGCCCGGCCGAAGCCGGTAGGATGTTAGCCCGGCGGCTGCGGCGACTTGCGCCGTTCGCGCCGGTCCAGCGGCAGCACTTTGTTCAGCAGCTTGAAGATCAGCTTGGATTCCTTGGTGAGCAGCGGACCCAGGATCGCGAGGATCAAGACGTACAAGGCGGCAAAAGGCTGCAGGATGGCGAGCAGGCCGCCGGCCTTGCCGATGTTGGCGACGATGATCGAGAACTCCCCGCGGGAGACGATGGTGAGGCCGATGTTGGCGGACGCCTTGGGCGAGAGCTTCGCGGTGCGCCCGGCCAGCATCCCGGCGACGAAGTTGCCGACCAGCGTCAGCAGGACGGCGCCTAGCGACAGCCAGACCGCGCCTCCGAGCGCCAAGGGATCGATGGTGAGTCCGAAGCCGAAGAAGAACAGGGCGCCGAAGAAATCGCGGAATGGCAGGATGAGATGCTCCACGCGCTTCATATGCTCCGTCTCGGCGATGATAAGCCCGAACAGCAGCGCGCCGATCGCCTCGGCGACGTGGACGGTCTCCGACAAGCCGGCGACGAGGAACAGCCCGGCGAACACGACGAGCGCGAACAGCTCGTTGCTGCGGATGTTGAGCGCGCGATTCAGCAGGGGCACGGCTTTGCGTCCGATGATCAAGAGCGCGAGCATGAAGCCCAGGGCAATTCCGGCGGAGGAGAGTATGCCGGCCAAGGAAGTGGAGCCGCTAAGCACGAGGCCGGAGAGGATGGACAGGTACACGGCGAGAAAGACGTCCTCGAACATGATGATGCCGAGGATCATCTCGGTCTCCGGATTGGCCGTTCGCTTGAGATCGACGAGCACCTTGGCCACGATGGCGCTGGAAGAGATCGTCGTGATGCCGGCAACGACGAGCATCTCCATGAAGGGCAATCCCGCCGCCAGTCCGAACAGAATGCCGAGCGTAAAGTTGATGCCGATATAGATCGAACCGCCGATCGCGATGGACCGTCCGGACTTCACGAGCCGTCCGACCGAGAACTCCAGGCCGAGATAGAACAGCAGGAACAGCACGCCGATCCGGCCCATGAATTCGATGAGCGGCTCGCTGTGAATGAAGCGGAAGTCCAGGTGCCAGAAGTGGGGAGCGTGCGGTCCGACGGCCATGCCGATCAGGATATAAAAGGGGACGACCGAAAATCGCAGCTTTGAAGAGATCAGCCCTGCCGCCGCGATGAGCGCGATGGCAAGCCCGACTTCAAGAACGAGATGATCCATTCCGATCAATCACCCCCGGAGAGCAGGCTTTTGATCTTCTTCAAGCTGGGGCGGTCGCCGGCCACGACGAGCGTGGCGTCCGTCCGGACGAGGCACTCAGGTCCCGGAGTGATGCGCTTGGCGCCGCTGGCTTCGACGATCGCGATGATCGAAGCGCCGGTACTCTGGCGGATGTCGAGCTCGCCGATCGTGCGGCCGATCGATTTGGAGCCTGGTTCGACCTTGTACCATTCGATGATCAGATCGTCGAGGGCGACTTCGATCGTCTCCAGCGCCTTCGGTTTGTAAGTCATGCCGCCTACGATCGCCGCGAGCAGCCGCGCCTCGTCGTCGTCCAGCGTGACCATGGAGATGCTGTCGTCCGGGTCTTCGTGGTCGAAGTGATAGAACTCCCTGCGTCCGTCGTCATGGATAATGACGACGAGCTTGTCGCCGGAGCGGGCTTGGAACTGATACTTTCTGCCGATGCCCGGCAGGTCGGATTCGCGAATATTCATGATGGATGTCCCTCCGTGAAAAGGTTGATTAAAAATGATGAACGAGACCGGCTCGCGCATCCACGAAGGTAGAGGTGAACTTAAGGGGGAGGAGCAGTTGAATTCTGCGGATGAGATAAACGTCTACGGCGGTTCGGATGGAGACGGGCGGGACGAGGATCGGCCGCTTCGTCAAGGCGAAGAGCAGCGAGACGACGAGCAAAGGCAGCGCAACGCGGCGTTCGGCCTTGTAGATCCCACCGTCGCTGTCGTCCTGCGGGGCGCGTTCATGCTCCATCTCCGAAGCATGCGAATGCGGCTGGAACGAGGACAATTGATAATTGCCGGGAATCGAAGGATGGAGGAAGGCATAGAGCAAGACGCACAGCCAGAGAACGCCTAAACCGGACAGCAGCTTGCGCCGTGCCATGAAGATGTGCATTGCGGCATCCGCTCCTCTCCGTCCTGCAGTCTTGCTTAAAGGGTACCATAAATCGCGGGGAGTTCTCAAACCGGGACGCTCGGAAATACGGAACCGAGCTTCGCGGATACCGCGGAATGGACCGGATCGGAAGGCAGTCAAGCCCCTAAAATATAACGAAGGGCCCACATCGGGGCCCTCCGGGCGACGTTGATTGAAGTCGAAGTCTAATCGTTACCAACGTTGCTGTTCGCGCGCAATGCTGCCATGACGACTCGTGTCATGCTCGCCCTTGCGCCAGCGCTTCGGTACTCGGATCGCTCACGCGAATTTGTGTGTTACAGACAAGTGTCTTTAGCACAACGCCTCGCTTCCTACTCCGCTTGGAACGCGTCTTCTTTCGGCTGTTGCCTACAATGGTTCAAGGGAACCACACCTCTCTGTTCGTCGCCGATAAATAGAATGACCCGAATCGGTCTTGAATATGCGGCGCTACTGATTAAATTTTTTCCACTTGCGCCTGTGGTTCGAGGTCTCGGGGAATCGTTCACCCCGCTGCATCATGACGCGCTTCGGATTCTGTATGCCGGTATGGAACGATGCTTCGCCGATCTCGATATATTCCCCGTCGTTCGGCGCGCGGTCGCCCGGCTCGAATTCGGTCTGTTCGCCCATTGCTGATCACCTCCCGAGCCTTAGTGTTGCGGGATTTTCCTTGCGGTATTCCGCCTAGTGTGATAAAGTATTTAGGTATGCGATTGAACGCATACTCCTTGCTCCTCGGCCATGGACATGTTCCATCGGTATGCAAAGCGGGGGGCCAAAGACCAAGAGGAGGTGAACGGAAGATGCGCAACTATGAGTTGATGTACATCATCCGTCCGGACGTGGAACAAGAAACCGTTCAAGCTGTCGTGGAGAAATTCCAAGGCATCATCGCGAACGGCGGAGAGATCGTGAAGCACGAGGTACAAGGCAAGAAGCGCCTCGCTTACGAGATCAACAAACACCGCGACGGGACGTATGTGCTGGTCC
This sequence comes from Cohnella nanjingensis, assembly GCF_014212125.1. Classification (GTDB taxonomy): domain Bacteria; phylum Bacillota; class Bacilli; order Paenibacillales; family Paenibacillaceae; genus Cohnella; species Cohnella nanjingensis. The sequence goes on along the minus strand of NZ_JACJVP010000046.1, from coordinate 47,718 downwards.
ATTTCAAAGCTACGCCAGACGTAGTGACGGAACTGGAACGCGTACTGAAGATCACGGACGAAGTCATTCGTCACATGGTCGTACGCGACGTAGCTTAAGCAGCACAGGACAGACCGGCGGACAACGCCGTTTGAGTCGTCAATGCGTGGGAGGGAACCGACTATGTTGAACCGTGTCATTCTGATCGGACGCTTAACCAAGGATCCCGAGCTTCGTTACACGCCTGCAGGCGTGGCCGTAGCCCAATTTACGCTGGCTGTAGACCGCCCCTTCTCCCGGGATTCCGGCGGAGGAGAACGCGAACGCGAGGCGGACTTCATCCCGATCGTAACGTGGCGCCAATTGGCCGAGACTTGCGCGAATTACCTTCGGAAAGGCCGTCTGGCCGCCGTAGAAGGGCGCATTCAAGTGCGCAACTACGAGAACAACGAAGGTCGCCGCGTCTATGTAACGGAAGTTATCGCCGATAACGTACGCTTCCTCGAATCCCCGAACCGCGAAGGCGGATCGGCGGGACGGGACGAGTACGCCGGCGCAGGCAACAGCGGCGGCAACGCCGGCGGGTACGGCGGTGGAGGCGGAAATAGCGGCGGCGGCAATAGCAACCGCAGCTCCGGATCTCGGAACAGCGGGAACAACTCGGATCCATTCGCCGATGACGGCAGACCGATCGATATATCGGACGATGATTTGCCATTCTAAGACAGGAAGGACGGAGAATAAATGAGCGAACAACAAGCAGCACCAGCAGCACCAGCCGCTCGCGAAGAGCGTACGTATACCCCTCGTGAGAACCGCGGTCCAGGCGGTGGCGGAGATCGCGAACAACGCGAGCCCCGCAAGTTCCGCCGCGGACGCAACAAGCGCCGTAAAGTGTGCTACTTCACGGTCAACAAGATCACTCACGTCGATTACAAAGATCTGGACTTGCTCCGCAAGTTCATCAGCGAACGTGGCAAGATTCTGCCGCGCCGCGTAACCGGCACGAAGGCGAAGTACCAACGCATGTTGACGGTAGCGATCAAGCGCTCCCGCCAAATGGCGCTGCTGCCTTACACGACCGAGTAATCGAATCCCGATAAGAATCCCCTGTCCCCTCACTTTGCGGTGGGCGACGGGGGATTCTTTTTGCGTTAACGAGGTGTCGCCTTCTACCAGGGAAGATGGCGACTCCATTTTAGGCGTATCGGTCTGTGCGGAGATCGCCGTACAGATCGGACGGGTCGGTCGCGCAGGAGTATGCGAGATGCCCGGTTAGCTCCACTAGCGTGAGGCGCAGCCCGTGCTTGGCACCCGTATCGATCCCGAGCCGATCGGCGCCTTGCCAGAGCTCGCCGGGCTTCGCCCCAATCCGCTGGGAGGGCGTATGCCCGAACACGACGGTGCAGGGAAGCGGAACATCGCTGCTCCAGAAGTCCTGGCGGATCCCGGTGAGGTCTGCTGCGGATTGCTGCTCCAGCCGAATGCCGGGGCGGATGCCGGCATGAACGAACAGGTATGGATCTTGCCTGAAGTAGAGCGGCAGCTTGGACAGAAAACGAAGCTCTTCCTCATAAGTGCTCGACAGTGCTTGATCCTTCTGGGCGTGTTCGAGCATATACCGTTCCATGTTGCCGGCGATCGCGATCGCGCCTTGGTCGGTAAGCGAGCGGATGAACGTCAGTGCGCCCCAGGAAGCCGGATCGCGATCGATGAAGTCGCCCAGCAGGACGAGCGTGTCCGTGCCGGGCACATAGCGGGCGCGCGCTAACAGCAGACGCGCGCCTTCGACATGTCCATGGATGTCGGAGATAGCGAATAGTCGTGACATGGCGATCTACCTCTCAAGATTCGAACGGATAGAGGAACGTATCGGAGACGGGGAGGACGAGGCATCCTCGGCTGTCGGTCTCCAGCATGGATTCGTGAAGGAAGCTGAGCTTCTGGCCATCCTCCGTCCGCGCGAGCACGCGCCAGTGCTTGCCTTCGAACACGCTGTGCACGACGACGGCCGGCAGCCGGTTAGCGGGAGCAGACGGGTCCGGATCAGGCTGTAGACGAAGGACGGCCGCATCGGAGAAGATCGCCCCTTCCGGTGAGGCGAACGCTGGAGGTTCGGCTGCGGTCGCGGCCGCGCCCGTGGCCGTCGTAGCGGATTCCGCCGCTGCGGCGCTCTCCAGCCGTGCATCCGGCGCCGCGTTCCGGCAGTCTGACGCGGCCTGCCAAACGGCCGCATCCGGGCGGAAGAGCAGCTCCGCGGCCGGTGCCGCGATTCCCGGGGCGGCGCCTGGCGCGATGCCCGCGAGCGTCGTCCCGCCGATGCGGATCGCCGCATGTCCTGCCGAGGTCGTCGGCTGACCGGCGAGGCGATTGCCGGCACCGAGCAGCATGGCCGCGGAGCGGGTGGCGGGACGACGGTAGCAGGCTTGGGGCGTATCGATCTGATCGATCGCGCCCGTACGCATGATGACGAGCCGATCGGCCATCGCGAACGCTTCGTCCGGGTCGTGCGTCACGTGGAACACCGTCGTCCCGAGCTGGCGGAACAGATAGGCCATCTCCGTCCGCATCTCGATCCGCAGCCGCATGTCGAGATTGGACAGCGGCTCGTCCAGCAGGAGCAGGTCGGGCTGGGTCGCCAGCGCCCGCGCGATCGCCACGCGCTGCTGCTGGCCGCCGGACAGCTGGGGAGGCAGCCGCTCCTCCAGTCCTTGCAGGCGCAGCAACTGGACGAGTTCGCCGATCTTGGCCTGGATCGCGGCATTCGGCGTGCGCTGCCGGCGGAGACCGTAGGCGATATTCTCGTAGACGTTCATATGCGGCCACAGGGCGTAGTCCTGGAACACCATGTTGATCCGGCGCTTCTCGGGCGGGACCAGCCGGGAGACGGAGGCGACCGTCGCGCCGCGCAGCCGGATCTCTCCCGCGTCCGGCTGCGCCAGCCCCGCGATCAGCTGGAGCAGGGTGGACTTGCCGCAGCCGGAAGGCCCGAGCACGCTGATGATCTCGCCCGGGTGGACGGCGAAGCTGACCTCCCGGAGCGCGGTTTGGCCGCCATAAGACTTGCCGAGACGTTCCACTTCTAGAATGGGATTCATAGGGAGGTTCTCCTTGGTCGTTTCCTTGCGGGTTTGAACAGCAGCTCTAGCGCGACGATGATGGCGATGACGATGCCGCCGCCGGTTAGCGTGGCCGCAGCGGCATAGCCGAACTTCAGATTCTCGAACGCTTTGTTGATGACCACGGGCAGCGTCATGAAGTTCGGCGGATACAGCACCGAAGCGATGGCGAGGTCGAATACGCTCGCGCCGAAGGCGGCCAGCGCAGCCGAGAGCAGGGCGCCCTTGATTAAGGGAGCGAGCACGGTGGCGACCCGCTGGCGGAACGAGGCGCCCTGCACCTGAGCGGCGGATAACAGCTGCTGCGGCACTTTGGCCATCGCGCCGACCACGACCCGCGTGATGACCGGGATCGCGCCCGCCACGCTGGCCAGGATCAGAATCCATGGCGTGCCGTACAGGAGCAGCCCGATCGACTGAAGCCACTTTTGATTCCAGATGAAGATGTAGCCGATCCCGAGCACGATGCCGGGGACGGCGAGCGAGACGAGCGAGATGACGTCGATCGCTTTGCGCAGCTTGAACTGCGAATAGGTGAGCACATAGGCGACTAGGAAGCCGACCGCGAGACCGATCATAGCTGCGACCGCGGCGATCTCGAGCGAGTGCATCAAGCCGCTGGCCAGATTACCGTCGCCCGCGAACAGGGCGCGGTAATATTTGAACGTGATGCCGCCGCTTCCGCCGTTGTCGGTGACGGACATCAACAAGTTGGAGCCGAAGGGAATGCCGAGCACGACGGCCAGAAACGTCAGGTTGCCGATGACCAGAATATAGGCGCCCTTGACGGGTTTCCGGGCGACGGATCGGGTGGCGCGTCCGGAAAGGAAGTCGAACCGGCTCTTGCGCATCGCGTACAGCTGGACGCTCATAGCGAGCGCGATGAGCAGGACGAGATAGAAAGACAGCGCGCCGGCCATATCGAAGCGGATCGGCGACGTGTACAACGCTGTATAGATGGAATAAGGCAGCGTCGGGAACCGGAACACGGTCGCGATGGAGGCGGGGAGCCCGAAGTCCCCCACGGTATCCATGAAGACGAGCATCGCGCCGGAGAAGAACGCGGGCAGCAGCAGTGGCGCTTGAATGGTGCGCCACACGGTCCACGGCGAGCCGCCGGAGAGCCGGGCCGCTTCGCTCAGCCGGTCCACCTTCCATTCCAACGCGGTATAAACGGTCAAGTAAGCGAGCGGGAACTTGCTGAGCGTCATGACGACGATCAGCCCCGCCGGTTGGAAGACGAGCTTGTGCAGTCCCGTCCAACCGAGCCACTGGGCCGCGATGCCATCCGCGGAAGCGAACATGACCCAGCCCTGCGCCAGGATGAAGGACGGCGTAATGATCAGCAGCCAGACGGTCATATCGAGCAGGCGCGCCGTCGGGAACGACCAGCGGGATCGCACCATGGCGAGCGCGATGCCGAGGGCGGTGCCGAGCAGCGTCGTGCCGACGCCGAGCGTGACCGAATGCTGGAGCGAGACCCGCCAGAGCGGTCTGCGGAACACGTCCAGCAGCAGCGAGAGATCGCCGATGACCAGATTGCCGAAGAAGACGCCCGGCAGCAGCACTTGGATGACGACGGCGGCGAGCGGAAGCAGGATAAGCAGGAACAGGACGGCCAGCACGAGCCAGCCCATCCGGTTCCCGCTTGCGCGAATGCGGAACATCGCTTATTTCACCGCTTGATCGGCGAACCATTGCTTGATCTCGCCCTCATGCTCGCCCGCCCATTCGGCTTCCGCGACGACGAGCTTCGCGTCCGGCGAACGGTCCGGCTTCATCGCGACGCCCTTGGCGGAGGGCTGGAAGTAGCTCTCTTCGCCGTTGTCGATCAGCGATTGCTGCGTCTTCGGATCGAGCAGGAATTCGATGAACGCCTTGGCCGCGTCCGCATGCTTCGTGTTCTTCTGAATGGCGGCTACGCGGACCGATGCGGGCGCGCCTTCCGCCGGCCAGACGATATCGACGGGCTCTCCCGCGTTTTTCAGGACGTAGGCGTTGCTCTCCTGGAGGGCGGCCGCTTTGATCTCGCCGCCGGTCAGCGCCTTGGCGACGTTCGGATTTTTCGGGTAGACGTGCAAGCCGTTCTTCATCAAGCTGTCGAAGTAGGACTTGCCGCCGTCCATGCCTTGGGATTGGAAGAACCAGGCGACGAACGGATAGGCGGGCGCGGCCACGGCGGGATCGGCCATCCCGACGGTGCCCTTGAACTTGGCGTCCGCCAGATCGGCCCACGTCTTCGGAGCGGAGTCCGCGTTGAAGGCTTTGGTATTGTAGACGATGACGGAAGCCGCATGGGCGCCGGTCGGATAGTAAGAGAGATTGGCGGGGACGAGCGCCTTGGCGAAGTCGGTCAGGTTGTCGATATCGCTCGGCGTCCAGCCTTCGAGCAGCTGGCCGTTCTTGCCCATCTGGTTGATCGTCGGCATGGCGTCCATCCATACGACGTCCCAGTGCGGGTTGCCCTTCTCGGCTTCGATGCGCGATGAGATCTCGGCGCCGTTGCCCGTCACGAGCTCGAGCTTGTAGCCGGTCGCCTCTTCGAACATCGGTTTGATGATCTCGTCGAAGTCGTTCAGGTAGACGACTAGAGGCTCGTCCGACTTGGCCGGCGCGGCGCTGGCGCTTGGGCTTGCCGCCTGCGTGCCGCTCTCGGCGGGCGAACCGGAAGCGGTGGCGGAAGAGGTAGGCGAGGCGTTGCCGGCGGCTTCGCCGTTGTTGCCGCATGCTGCCGTCGCGAGCGCGGCTGCCGCGACGACGAGCGCCGTCAGCATTCCTTTGCGGCCTTGCTGGATCTGTGACATGTTGGTTGAACCCTCCCATTGCGTTCTTCGTTCCTACTCAGATTAAGAGAGGACTGTCAGGGACGGGTTAAACTTGATGCGGCTTTATGTTAAATAACATCTATGGGTATTGATAGAAACATAGATATTATCTATAGTTAGGCGTGGAGGGATGCCCGATGAACATTCAGCAACTGCGCGTATTCGTGAACGCCGCCCGCTGCGGGACTTTGACGGAAGTGGCCTCGGAGCTGCGGCTCAAGCAGCCGACGGTCAGTTTTCACCTCAAAAAGCTGGAGGAGACGCTAGGCGTCGAATTGTTCCGCAAGCATCCGCGGAATATGCAGCTGACCGATGCCGGGCAGACGCTGCTGCCTTATGCGAGGCGGGTATGCGCCCTGCTGGACGAAGCTGGGAGATTGATGACGGAGCACCGGGAGCAGGGGAGGGGACCGCTCAAGATCGGAGCGAGCTATACGCCCGCGACGTACTTCATGCCGCCCTTCCTGGCGGAATTCCAGTCGAACTATCCGCAGGTCATCCCGACCCTCACGGTCAAGCAGGCCGGCGCGATCCTGGGTCTGCTGCGGGACTACGAGGTCGACGTGGCGGTCGTCTCGCTGCTGGATACGGCGGTCGAGGGTATCCATGTCGTCCCGCTCGTGCAGGACGATCTGAAGCTCGTGCTGCCGATCGGCCATCCGCTGTCGCGGCTGGCGCGCCTAACGGTCGAGGATCTGCTGGAGACGCCTTTCCTCGTTCACGAGCAGGGGTCGACCTCGCGGGAGCTGTCCGAGATCTGGGCGAACGAGAACGGCTTGAAGTGGAACATCCGCATGGAGCTCGGCGCGATCGAGACGATCAAGGAGTCGGTGAAGTACGGGATCGGCATCGGCATCCTCCCTTGGCGGAGCGTAGAGAAGGAAGTCGAGCAGGGAGTGCTGCTTGCGCGGGACCTGCCCGGCAAGGTGAGACGGCGCTTCGTCTGCCTCGCCTATCGGAGGGAGGACGTCTTGTCCTACCACGTGCGGACGTTCATCCAGTTCATGCGGGAACGGTGCGCGGACGGGCGAATCGCCTCTGATTAGCGCGAAATTTGGCACATCTTCGTCCGGCTGGCGACATCTGGATGTCGATAGATTAGAACTTCCTAACTTAATGCCCGCGAGGCAGGAGAAAGGCGCGGAAGCGGGAAATTGTAATAGAGTATGGCTTGGTAATCGAACGTGAGGCTAGGTAGTACCTGAGCGACCGCAACCCACTCCCTACCCCCATACAAAAAGGAGGATAACGAGATGAAATACCACTTTTTTGTTGGCAACGACAATGGGAACAGCGAACACGATCTCCTCATCGACGGCAGACTGGTTCAGCAGCCGAACGTGAATTGCACGGTAGATACGCTCCCTTGGAGCGAAGAGCAGTCCCCGGAGAGCTTCATTAAGAACCTGCAGGAGCAGCTCGTCGTGACCGTCGATTCGCCGGCGGCGCGCCCGGGCATGTACTATATCGGCAAGTTCGCGCTAGAGAGCGGCGAGATTCTGGACAACCTGCAGATCGGCATCGACCTGAAGTCCGATATGGATCTGCCGATCGTGAACACGCTGGCGCAGATTGCCGCAGTAGCGGTCCAGAAAGCCTACGAGGAAGAGAAGAAGCTGCCGGACGCCATCGAAGTCGATGCCGACATGGCCGCCGCGCTCCCCGTCACGCAGCATAGCGACGAGAATGCCGCGAAGTTCGAGAAACGGTACATGAACGGCACGCACCACGTGACGGTCCATCTCGGCATTCACCGCGTCTCCGTCAAGATTGCGTTCGTCTACACGAAGGTCGTGCCGGAGGCGACTTCCGTCATCTTCACGCTGCAGAAGGACGCGGAAGGCAGCTGGCGGTCGGGCGATATCTTCAAGGACTTCGCCGAAGCGTACGAGCTGGACGCCAAGAAGTTCAACGGCAGCTATTTCAAGGACAAGCGGATCCTCCATGTCGATATCGGCGACGGATCCACCGAGTATCCGATCACGGAGGGCAACAAGTTCCTCCGCCAATTCGTCCACGGCAGCCACCACGGCGTCGGGTACGCGCTCGAAGACGCGCTCGCCGACTTCAACAAGCTGATCAAGCTGCCGGACAGCCCGCGCCAATTCTTCAGCGACGTGATCAAGAACGCGAAGCACAAGTACCACGCGCGCGCCATCAAGACGCTGAAGCGTCCGCTCGAGACGCAAGGGCGGCAGATCATGCAGCACGTCCAGCGCCAGCTGACCCGCGCCCGCAACGAGATCGACGTCATCTGCGTGTACGGCGGCGGCAGCATTCTCATGCGCTCCTTCCTCTATCCGCAGCTGAAGCAGATCTGCGAAGAGCGCGAGATGAAGCTCCTCTATATCCCGGCCGAGTACGCTGTCCAGTTGAATGCGATGGGGCTCGACGCCTTCGCCCGCGGCAAGATCTTCGAGGCGCTGAAGAGCAAGGCCGTACAGCCGGTTTAACTCTGAAGCTTAGAAGGTGACGCGTAGTGAAGAAAGCCAAGCAACCGGGCGAGAATATCAGCCTGAAGACCCGCAAGACCGAGAATACGTCCGTCATGGCGTGGATCAATGCGCAGACGAACCTGATGGACTCGATCCGCTACCTCATCGAGAATGAGGTGCATCAGAACGGCGTGCGCAATCTGCAGACCTGCATTCCCGCAGAGCGGGGCACGCTCGTCGGCGAGGGCGATGCTGCTCCCGCATCCGAAGCGGCCGATTCTTCCTCCTCTACGGACGCGGTCAACTCGGCAGCGGCAACCTCGACGATCGCGGCCGGCGCCTCGGAGGCGGCTGCTTCCTCCGAAGCGGCTTCGGCCGCACCGGCCCCTTCGGAGCCCGAGGCATCGGATTCGACAAATGCTCCCTCTTTTTCGACGCCAAACGAGCCCGATTCGACCCCTCCCGACGACATCGACGACGACGATATCGCTTCTTGGACCTAATTCAAGCCTCATGGCAACACCCAGCATGACCAAGTGATCCTTGGTTGGGCTGGGTGTTTCTTTATACCTCTATACAATACGAAGTACTACTCGACAATACCCGGTATTACGAAGTCATCCTTGGGTGTTGCGATGCGCTCCAATCCATTCAGATATGGCTGCAAAGCGGTCGGAATCCGAATCGATCCGTCCGCTTCCTGGTGGATTTCGAGGAGCGGTATGAGGATGCGAGGCGTCGCGACCATCGTATTGTTCAGCGTATGGGCATACGCGAGCTTGCCCTCGGGCGTCCGGTAACGGATACGCGAACGGCGCGCTTGGAAGTCGTGCAGGTTCGAAGCCGAATGCGTCTCGCCATACGCGCCTCTGCTCGGCATCCAGGTCTCGATGTCGAATTGCTTGAAGGTCTTCTGCGACATGTCTCCCGCGCATACGGCCACGACCCGGTATGGCAGCTCCAGCAGCTGGAGCAGCTCCTCGGCATGGGCGGTAATCTCATGGAGCATGGCGTCCGACACCGCGGGATCGGCTTCGCAGACGACGACCTGCTCGACCTTGGCGAATTGATGGACGCGGTAGAGACCGTGCACGTCCCGCCCGGCCGACCCGATCTCGCTGCGGAAGCAGGTCGAAGCGGCGGCCAGACGCAGCGGCTGCGCGAGATCCAGCACCTCGTTCGCGCAGTACGATACGAGCGACGCCTCCGAGGTGCCGACCAGCCATAGGTCTTCCTCGTCCAGGCGGTAGACCTGGTCTTGGCCGAGCGGGAAGAACCCGGCCCCCGTCAGCGCCTCCCCGCGCACGATGAGCGGCACGTCCATCAGCGTGAATCCTTTGCGCAGCAGCATGTCGACGGCGAGCTGCTGAACGGCCCGATGCAGCAGCGCGCCCGTCCCCTTCAGATAGTAATGTCGGCTGCCAGCCGTCTTCGCGCCGCGCGCAAGGTCGAGCATCCCGTGCAGCTCGCACAGCGAGACGTGATCGCGGTAGGCGAAGTCGAACGCGGCGGGCTCTCCGACCCGCCGAAGCTCGACATTGTCCGCGTCCGAATCGCCGTCGGGCGTATCGGGCGAGACCGTGTTCGGCACGCGCAGCAGCATCTCGCCGAGCTGCCGCTCGGCCTCCCGCAGATCGGCCTCGGCCGCCGCCTGTTCCGCCTTCGCGCGGGCGATCGCCGCTTGCGCCTCCTCGGCGGCTTCGCGCGCTCCGCTCCGCATCAGCGCCTCGACCTGCTTCGAACGCTCATTGCGCTGGCGCCGGAGCTCCTCGACCTCCGCCAGCAGGCGCCGCTTCCGATCGTCCAGCTCCAGCAGCGCCTTCACCGAGAGGGCGATATGCTTCCGATCCGCCGCGAGCTGCACCTCTTCCTCGCGATCCCGTATCCATTTGATGTCCAACATGTTGCACCGCGCTCCTTTTCCCGTAGATGGCAAAAAAAACAAAAAGCGCCCTCATCCGTATGGGACGAGGAGCGCTTATGCTCGCGGTGCCACCCAACTTGACCGAACGCGCGAGGCGTTCGATCCGCTCTGGTTCCGCGATAACGGGCGGTGCCGGTTGACTTGAGGGATCGCCGGATCCCTTTAACGAGAACGCCTCCGAGTTGGATGCTCTTCATAGGCCGTTTGTTCGTTATGATTTGTCATCCAGTATATCCGATTCCCGGTCCGTTAATCAAGCAGGCGAACGCAGCCAACGCAGGAAAAAAGCGGGTTGGAAGCGGCGGCAACATCAGGTTGCGTTACTGTAATCTGTTTGTAACAAAACTTCGGTCCCATTCGTAATGAATACGAAGGCATAATTATAAATTAGGAAAGAGGCTATAGCACCATGAATAAACAGCGCAAACTTAGAGTGACCCTGCTCAGCGCGCTCGTCGTGCTGATCGTCGCGGCAGGCATCGGATACGCGAATCGCGGCGCGCTCGCCGCCTGGGGATACGATGCGTTCCTATCGAAGCAAGTGGAGGAGAGGCTGGCGGGCTCATACGAGCCGATCAACGGCGGCACGGCGACGCCGGAAGCGACGCCGACCGTCCGGGAGCCGTTCGGCCTGCTGCTGCTCGGCGTAGACGCGCGGGGCAAGGAGCGCGGACGATCCGATACGATGATCTATACGGTCGTCCGGCCTAAGGACGGCAACGTGCTGATGGTCTCGATTCCCCGGGATACGTACGCCGAGATCGTGGGCAAGGGCAAACAGGATAAGATCACCCACGCCTACGCGTTCGGCGGCGCGGAGATGGCCGTGAACAGCGCGGCCAAGCTGCTCGACGCGCCGATCGCCCACTACGGATCGATCAACTTCCAAGGGTTCGTGAAGGCGGTCGACACGCTGGGCGGCATCCCGCTGCCGATCGGCAAAGACATCGTCAACAAGGGCAAGGACCATGAGAAATTCACGGTCAAAGCCAACAAAGACAGCTATACCGGCCAGGAAGCGTTAAACTATGTCCGCTACCGCGAAGATGCGGGCGGCGACATGGCGCGGACCGAACGCAACCGCGTCTTCCTGGACGCGCTGATGCACAAGGCTTCCTCGCTCCAGCAATGGAACAAGATCCCCGATCTGCTCGACATCGTCGGCGAGAACTTCAAGACCGACCTGACGCCGTCCGAGCTCTCGGATCTGGCGAAGCAGTTCCTGCAGACCGACCATCACATTCAGAGCTACACGCTCAAAGGGACCGGCAAGCGCATGGGCTCCCAGAACCTGTGGTACTATCTCGCGGACGAGAAGGATCTCGCGGACGTGCGCGCGACGATCGCCCAATGGCTCGACGCGGATACGCCCGAATCGGCGCTGACCGTGCCCGGCGCCACGCCTGCCGGGAGCAACGGGCAAGGCGCGGCAAGCGCGGCCGGGACATCGGTCAACCCGTAACGAGAAGCCGTGGTGAGCCGGGTTCCGGCGTGGTATAATGGGGACGGCCGAAGCAAACGGGCTTCGGTCAGGGCGAGGAGACTGGGCAATCGTGCTAGAGGAGAGGAAAAAAATGAATATCGCGTTTTTCCTTCTGCCGAAGCAGGAGGTAGTCTGCCTGTCGGAGAACGCGACGTTGCGCCAAACGCTGGAGAAGATGGAACGTTACCGTTATACGGCCGTTCCCGTCCTGAGCGAGGATGGCAAATACGTCGGGACCGTCACGGAAGGCGATTTGCTGTGGTACATGAAGAACCGCCACGAACTTTCTTTTGATCATACCCATCGCGTAGCGCTGTCGGAGATCTCGCTGCGACTGAACAATCGCGCGGTACGCATCGACGCCAACATGGAAGACTTGATCTCCCTTGCGAAAACACAGAACTTCGTGCCGGTCGTGGACGATATGATGACCTTCATCGGCATCGTCCGCCGGAGCGACATCATCGACTATTGCGAAAGCCTGCTGCTTCCGATCGGAACGGATGAAAAGAGAGTAAAACGGGAAGCGTAAATATGGAAAAGGTTGGCGGCAGCCCCGATTCGGGGCTGCCGTTCTGCGTGATCGGGGGCCTTAGCCGCCCGAAGGCAGAGAATATCCCGCCCGCCGCCGGGCCGGACGTACGCTGGAGGACATGATGACCGCAAAGAGCAACAAGAAACGAACGCCCTTGGCGCTGGGCTTAACGCTTGGCGTCCTTCTGCTGGCTGGAGCCGGATGGCTCGGCCTTAGTCTCTTTGGCCAGACGGGAACGGCGGCCCGCCGCCCGTCGGCCGCGCCGCCGGGCGGGAATGCGCTGCATCAAGCAGGCGCGGCGCGTCCCGAAGCGGACGGGCAAGCCGCGCTCGCGGGAGAGGATGGCGTCGAACGCCCCTCCTCCGCCGAGCTCGCCAAGACCTACGACCTCGTCATCCGGGGCGGCCGCGTCGTGAATCCCGAGACGAAGCTGGACCGGGAAGGGTTGAACGTCGCCGTCGCGGACGGTCGCATCGCCTTGGTCACGGACAAGCCGGTGAAGGGCAGGCGCGTCATCGACGCGGCCGGATTGGTCGTCTCTCCGGGATTCATCGACAATCTGTCTTACGACCCGAATCCGCTCGGCGTGTGGAACAAGATCGCCGACGGGGTCACGTCGAACATCGCGATGCACGGCGGGACGGACACCCCGGCCAAGTGGTACGCCTACTACGGCCGCAGCCGGGTGCCGCTTCATTACGGCGCGTCCTTCTTCTATACCAAGGCCCGGAACAAGCTCGGCATCGGACTCTACCAGTCCGCGACGGCGGCACAGACGGAGAAGCTCGTCCGGGAAGCGGAACGGGCGCTGAACGACGGCGTGCTCGGGATCTCGTTCAGTCTCGAATACGTGCCGGGCATCCAGGCGTCGGAGATCGTGCCGCTCATGAAGCTCGCCTACAAATACAACGTTCCGGTCTACTTCCACGCCCGCTATTCGGATATGGAGGAGCCGGGTACGAACATGGACGCGATGAACGAGATCATCGGCTACGCCCGCTCGACCGGCGCGTCGGTGCACGTTGACCACATCAACAGCACCGGCGGCACTTTCTCCATGAAGCAGTCCCTCGGGATGCTGGACGCGGCGCGGCAGGAAGGGATGGATATTACCGCCTGCACCTATCCGTACGACTATTGGGGGACTTACCTGAATTCGGCGCGCTTCGACGAGGGGTGGCAGCGGCGGTTCAGGATCACTTACCGCGACCTGCAGATCGCCGGCACCCGCAGCCGGCTGACCGAGACGACGTTCGGCGAATTCCGCAAGCAGGGCAAGCTCGCGGTCGCCTACGCGATTCCGGAGCAGGATATCGACGACTCGCTGGCCGCGCCGTTCGTCATGATCGGCAGCGACGCCATCCTCGAGCCGGGCAACAACAACCACCCCCGCGCGTCGGGGACGTTCGCCCGCACGATCGGCCTGTACGTGCGCGAGCACCAGGTCCTCTCGCTCATGGACGCGATCGCCAAGATGTCCTTGATGCCCGCCCGGAGGCTGGAGCGGCAGGCGCCCGCGCTGCGCAAGAAGGGGCGTATTGCCCGGGGAATGGACGCGGATATCGTCGTCTTCGATTATGACACGATGAACGATCGGTCGACGGTCGAACGGCCGGAGCTCATGTCGAAAGGCATCCGGTACGTGCTCGTCGGCGGGAAGGTCGCGCTGGACGACCGGGGCTTGCACAAGAACGTCATCGCGGGACGTCCGTTGAAGAGCGAGTTCGCGCGGGTATCGGAAGTGCCCGCCGGCACGCTGACGCTCGGCGAGACGAAGGTGCCGCTGGTCCGCTACCGGAGCGGGCTCTACTTCGATGCGGCCGAACTGCGGGCGATCGGCTACCGGACGGATTGGGACGACAAGACGCGCGAGCTGCGACTGACCGAAGGCGACGTCCGCCGTCCGGACGTCCCAGCGCCGCCGCCCGCGCCGGGAGAGCTGATGCTGGAGCGGGGCTACCGTCTCGTCTGGGAGGGGGGCAGCGCCGAGCTGCTCTCGATCGGCAATCGCCGCTATCTCCCTTTGTCGACATTAAGGCAATTCGGTTGGATGTTGGAGAACGAAGGCGGGGACTGGCTCGCCAGCCGGGAATAAGGGGCCAAGGCTCGCCTGCAAGCGCGCCGATTCGGCGTTTGCGCCTCCCTTCAAGACAACCGCAGGCGTCTAAGCCTGCGGGATCTTGTCGTTCGCGGATCAGAAAGGATTAGGTTCGCCTCGCCTTAATTGATCCCGTCTCCGATAAAAACGTGTCGCTTCTTCCGAGAAGATGGCGAAGCCGTTTTTACTTGGATTGGACACAAACGTCAATTGCAGGGCGGGCGCGGATTTGTGCTATAATGAGTGGTACAGCTTTGGAGCAGTTGACCGACTTGCGAGCCGTTAGATCACCCAATGTGGGAGGGAGCGCATTGTCCCAGACCGAACGCGACCTTGACGTGGCGGGCCGAGCCCGATTGATCGAGTGGTTGAAAAGCGAAGTGGTGGATCAGGTATCCCGGTTGTTCAAGGCGATGTGGGACGGCAGCGCCGTGCGCATCGCGGACAGTCTCGCCGGGCTGATCGCCGGCAGCTACATTCTGGGAAGACGGCTTGGCGTCTCCTATCGCGACCTGGACGGCGCGATTGCCGACAAGCTGGCGAAGCTGAAGCAAGAAGGACATCAGCTGGAGGATCACTATCAGGATCTTTCGGCATTAGAAGAACATATACGCAAGAGGTGACCCTTTTGAACATGGCCTGGAAGTCGCTGGCTTGGAGTGCCGCGGCGCTAGTATTGCTGCTCAGCATCGCAACCCCGTTAAGCGGCATTACGCTGTTTTTGCTGATGACCCCGCTTGTCGTGCTGTATACGATGCTCAAGCCGGTATCTTTCGCGGTTCATATCGTCGCGATCGCGGCCGTCGCGTTCGCCCTGCTAGGCAATGGGGGCGCGATCGCGCTGACGTTCGGATTCTTTTTCCTGGTGCCGTCGATCGTCATGGGCCACCTGTACAAGCGAAGAGCCAAGGCGAAAACGGTCGTCATGGTCGGCTTTCTCGTCCTGCTCGCCCAGCTGCTGACGGAGCTCGCGCTGTTCTCGGCGCAGTACAACATCGACTTTTCCGCCCAACTGGCGACGTTCATCGAGGATTGGCTGAAGCAGCTGCAGACGAACGATCTGGTGACGGGCGATTGGGCCGGCACGGCCTCCTCGCTCGGCGACGCGATCATGCGGATGCTGCCGACGCTGCTGCTGCTGACCTCGTTCCTGCTCGCGATCGTGACGCACGCGCTGTCCCGCCGGCTCTTGTCGATATCGGGCATCGTTACGCCGGCGCTGCCGGAGATGAAGACGTGGATGTTCCCTCGGAGCCTGGTCTTCTACTATCTCATCGCCGTGATCATGAGCTACGCGATTCCGGCGAGCAGCACCGGATTCTGGAGCGACGTGGTGTCGAACGCCATGCCGATCCTGCAATTCGCCTTTACCGTCCAGGCGATGGCGTTCTTCTTCTTTCTCGCGGGCGCCAAGTCGTGGCCGAAGATCATCCCAATCATTCTCGCCATTCCGCTGCTCCTGTTCCCGCCGTTTTACCTGATCGGTCTCTTGGATGTGGCGTTCCCGCTGCGCAAATATTTCGTGAAGTGAGTCACCCCGTTCGCGTAGAGCCTTTGCGGGATGGTATTAACGAAGGCACGGGAGCGTGCCGGTTCTGAGGAGCGAAGCTTTACATGCCCAAGTTTCTCGTTCAGCGGTGGCACGGCATGCACAATGTCTGGGCGCTCGTTCTTATTTTTCTCCTGACGGTGACGCTGACCTGGTACCAATGGGTGCTCGGTCTGCTCGCTCTCGTATTGGGCGGCGCGGTCGGCTTCTACGCCCTCATGGCGGAGCGCGCGTTCCGCAAGGAATTGAACGATTATGTCCTGACGCTGTCCTACCGGATCAAAGGCGTCGGCAACGAAGTCATCGGCCAACTGCCGTTCGGCATCATTCTCTACAACGAAGACAAGGAAGTCCAATGGCATAACGCCTATATCGCGAACGTGACGGGCCGTCCGTCCGTCGTCGGCGTCCCGCTCTCCGAGCTGTTCCCCGGCCTCCAGCAGGCCAAGGACAAGGAGAAGGAAGCGGGCAAGTGGGAGACGACCGTGAACGGCAAAGTTTACGAGCTCGTCTTCCGCGCGCAGGAGCGGATGCTGTTCGTGAACGACGTGACGGAGCGGTGGACGATCGCCAAGCGCTACGAGGACGAGAAGCTCGCGATCGGCATCGTCATGATGGACAATCTCGAAGAGGTCGCCCAAGGCATGGACGACCAGCAGCGGGCGCTCATGCTGTCGAAAGTGACCGGCGAGATCACCGAATGGTCGCAGAAGCACGGCTTGTACCTCCGGCGGCTGTCTTCGGACCGCTATATGGTCATCACCAACCAGCTCGCGCTGCGCCAGCTGGAGCAGACCCGGTTCGAGCTGCTCGACGACGTGCGCGAGCAGACGATGAACCTGAAGCTGCCGATGACGCTCAGCATCGGCTTCGCGTCGGGGGCGGACAACATCGCGGAGCTCGGCCAGCTGGCGCAGGGCAGCCTCGATATCGCGCTCGGCCGGGGCGGCGACCAGGCGGTCGTCAAGTTCGGCCAGCGGCAGAGCTTCTACGGCGGCAAGAGCAACGCGATCGAGAAGCGCACCCGCGTGCGGGCCCGCGTCATCTCCCATGCGCTGCGGGACCTCATGAAGGAGAGCGACAACATCGTCATCATGGGGCATAAGATGCCCGACATGGATGCGATCGGCGCGGCGATCGGCGTGCTCAAGGCGGCGCAGCAGTTCGGCAAGGAAGCGTTCATCGTGCTGGAGGGCGTGAACCCGGCGATCCAGCGGATGATGGAGATGCTGAAGGAAGACGAGAAGCTCTACCGCCGGTTCATCGGCCCCGAACAGGGCATGCAGCTCATCGGCAAGCGCTCGCTCGCGGTCGTCGTCGATACGCACCGCGCGTCGATGGTCGCCGAACCGAAGCTGCTGCAGCAGACGGATCGGATCGTCATCGTCGACCACCACCGGCGAAGCGAGGAGTTCATCGACGACGCCGTGCTGGTCTATATGGAGCCTTACGCGTCGTCCACCTGCGAGCTCGTCACGGAGCTGCTGCAGTATATTCACGAACGCATCGTGCTGGAGGTCCGCGAGGCGACCGCGCTGCTCGCGGGCATCACCGTCGACACCAAGAGCTTCGCCATGCGCACCGGTTCGCGGACGTTCGAGGCCGCGTCGTTCCTGCGCCGCAACGGCGCCGATCCGGCGCTCATCCAGCGGATGCTGAAGGAAGACCTCGAGGAATACATCAAGAAGGCCGAGATCATCCGCAACGCGGAGACCTATATGGACCATATCGCGATCGCGGCGGCGGATCCGGGCAAGCCGATCCCGCAGCTGCTCATCGCGCAGGCGGCGGACACGCTGCTGAACATGACGGGCATCCGCGCGTCGTTCGTCATCGGCCTTCGGCCGGACGGCACGGTCGGCATCAGCGCGCGTTCGCTCGGACAGATCAACGTGCAAGTCGTCATGGAGCGGCTCGGCGGCGGCGGTCATCTGACCAACGCGGCCTGCCAGCTGCAAGGGACGGTTCAGGAAGTGGAAGCCAGACTGAAGCAAGTACTAAGTGATATTCATGGGGAAGAGGGGTTGTTCGAATGAAAGTCATATTCCTGCAAGACGTGAAGGGCCAAGGCAAGAAGGGCGAGATCAAGGACGTATCCGAGGGCTACGCGCGCAACTTCCTGCTGCCGAAGGGCGTCGTTCAGATCGCGACCGACGGCGCGAAGAAGACGCTGGACCAGAAGGCCGCCTCCGAGCAGAAGCGCAAGGAGCGCGAGAAGGAAGAAGCCAAGGCGCTGGCCGCCAAGCTCGAAGAGATGATCATCGTCATCAAGGCGAAGGCCGGCGAGGGCGGACGCCTGTTCGGCGCCATCACGAGCAAGCAGATCGCCGAAGCGCTGGAGAAGATGAAGATCGTCGTCGACAAGCGCAAGATCGAGCTCGCCGATCCGATCCGCACGCTCGGCGTCACGAAGGTGCCGCTGAAGCTGTATCCCGACGTGAAGGGCACGCTAAGCGTACAGGTCGTGGAGGAATGAAGCCATGAACGGCAGCGGGGAACAGCTCGGCTTCGACCGCGTCCCGCCGCAGAATCTCGAAGCCGAGCAGGCGGTGCTCGGCGCCATTCTGCTGGAGACCGAAGCGCTCATCACGGCGATGGAGCGGGTCCGGACCGAGGACTTTTATAGCGTAGCCCACCAGCGCATCTTCGAAGCGATGGTGGATCTGGGCGAGGACAATCAGCCGCTCGACCTGATCACGCTGACCTCCATCCTGCAGGACCGCAGCCAGCTGGAGGAAGTCGGCGGCGTCACCTACTTGGCCAAGCTGGCCAACGCGGTGCCGACGGCGGCGAACGTCGACTACTACGCGCAGATCGTCGAAGAGAAATCGATGCTGCGCCGGCTGATTCGCACGGCGACGCAGATCGTTAGCAGCGGCTTCGCGGCCGACGAGGACGTCAGCGCGCTGCTCAACGACGCGGAACAGCGCATCCTGGAGCTGTCGAACCGTCGCGCGTCGTCCGGCTTCATCAGCATCCGGGACGTCCTGATGGACGTCTTCGAGCGCGTCGAATTCCTGTACAACCACAAGGGCGGCGTCACGGGCATCCCGTCGGGCTTCCCGGATCTCGACAAGATGACGTCGGGCTTCCAGCGCAACGACCTCATCATTGTGGCCGCCCGGCCTTCGGTCGGCAAGACGGCGTTCGCGCTGAACATCGCGCAGAACGTCGCGGTGCGCGCGGGCGAGACCGTCGCCATCTTCAGTCTCGAGATGTCGGCGGCCCAGCTCGTGCAGCGGATGATCTGCGCCGAATCCAACGTGGACGCCGGCCGGATGCGGACGGGCTTCCTCGAAGGCGACGACTGGGAGAAGCTGTCCATGGCGATCGGCTCGCTGTCCGAGGCGCAGGTGTACATCGACGATACGCCGGGCATCACGGTCGCCGAGCTGCGCGCCAAGTGCCGGCGGCTCAAGAAGGAGAAAGGCCTCGGCATGATCCTCATCGACTACCTCCAGCTCATCCAAGGGCGGGGCAAAGCGGGGGAGAACCGCCAGCAGGAGGTCTCCGAGATCTCGCGGACGCTCAAGCAGATCGCGCGGGAGCTCGAAGTGCCCGTCATCGCGCTGTCGCAGCTGTCGCGGGGCGTCGAGCAGCGGCAGGACAAGCGGCCGATGATGTCGGACCTTCGCGAATCCGGCTCGATCGAGCAGGACGCCGACATCGTCGCGTTCCTGTATCGGGACGATTACTACAATCACGACACCGAGAAGAAGAATATCATCGAGATCATCATCGCCAAGCAGCGGAACGGGCCGGTCGGCACGGTCGAGCTGGTGTTCCTGAAGAACTTCAACAAGTTCGTCAGTCTGGATCGCGCGCATGGCGATTCCGTTGTCGGGAATGCTTCATAATGGCGAATCCGGTTCCGTTGCGAGGATCGACGGTTTCGCTCTCTTCGCGGAGAGAGCGAATTTGTCGTGTCCAAGGCGCGTCATGCGTCTGATTTTGCCGAAGTGGATTTGGAAGTGGGCCATTGAGCCCCATTCAGCAGGATTCAATGAATTATTTCCGAACAATCGTATAAGCG
The DNA here is from genome assembly GCF_014212125.1 of Cohnella nanjingensis. Lineage (GTDB taxonomy): Bacteria > Bacillota > Bacilli > Paenibacillales > Paenibacillaceae > Cohnella > Cohnella nanjingensis. The sequence goes on along the minus strand of NZ_JACJVP010000046.1, from coordinate 27,738 downwards.
ATAGTTCGATTGTTCGGCTTTTTATTGACTTCACGCCGGTCGCTTGCTACACTAATCATGCCGCTTCAGCGGCCATTTGCCGTCCGTCGGGACCGATCAACCGTTCCCGATGCGTTTCCGTGCGCGCCTCGCGCCGCGGACTCGGAACGGCATCATCATGCCGGCGGAGCGAATCGGCCGGATGGAGGGATTGCATTGTCTACAGTAGTCGTTGTAGGAACGCAGTGGGGAGACGAGGGCAAAGGGAAGATCACCGACTACCTCGCGGAGAAAGCGGACGTCGTAGCCCGTTACCAAGGGGGCAACAACGCCGGACATACGATCCTGATTCAGAACAAGAAGTATAAGCTGACGATGATTCCGTCGGGTATCTTTAACGAGAATAAGCTGTGCGTCATCGGCAACGGCATGGTCATCAACCCTGCCGCGTTGGCAGAAGAGATTCAATATATCAAAGATAACGGCTTCAGCACCGACAACCTGCGCATCAGCGACCGCGCGCACGTGATCATGCCGTATCATCTCGTGCTCGACGCGCTCGAGGAAGACCGCAAGGCCGACAACAAGATCGGCACGACGCGCAAGGGCATCGGCCCGGCGTATATGGACAAAGCCGCGCGCAACGGCATCCGGATCGCCGACTTGATGGACCCGCAAGAGTTCACGGAGAAGGCGACCCGTCTCATTGCCGAGAAGAACCAGGTCATCACCCAGATGTATGACGGCGAGCCGCTCGAAGCGGGCAAGATCATCGCGGAGTATCTGGCGCTGGCCGATACGTTGCGTCCGCTCGTGACCGACACGTCCGTCGTGCTGAACGATGCGATCGACGAAGGCAAGAAGGTGCTCTTCGAGGGCGCCCAAGGCGTCATGCTCGATATCGACCAAGGCACTTATCCGTTCGTGACGAGCTCCAATCCGTCCGCAGGCGGCGTCTGCATCGGCTCCGGCGTCGGCCCTTCGAAGATCCAGCAGGTCATCGGCGTAGCCAAAGCCTACACGACCCGCGTCGGCGACGGTCCGTTCCCGACCGAGTTGCATGACGAGCTGGGCCAATGGATCCGTGACAAGGGCCACGAGTACGGCACCGTGACGGGGCGTCCGCGCCGCGTCGGCTGGTTCGATACCGTCGTCGTCCGGCACGCGCGCCGCGTCAGCGGCATCACCGGCCTGTCGCTGAACTCGCTCGACGTGCTGAGCGGCCTCGAGACGGTCAAGATCTGCACGGCCTACCGCTACCGTGGCGAGCTGATCGCGCACTACCCGGCGAATCTGAAGACGCTCGCCGAGTGCGAAGCGGTGTACGAGGAGCTGCCGGGCTGGAGCGAGGACATCTCGAACGCGAAGACGCTCGAGGACCTGCCGGAGAACACGCGCAACTACGTGAAGCGCGTCTCCGAGCTGACCGGCATCCCGATCGCCATCTTCTCCGTCGGCCGCAACCGCGAGCAGACGAACCAAGTCGCCGAGATCTACGTGTAATGCGTCGTATTAAATAGCTGAGCTAACGAACCGCCCCATTTGGTATTTGGGGGCGGTTTTTTTGTTGCGTCGTCTTCGCTTGCGTAGGGGGCGAGAGGGCTTATTAGGTCGTAGTAGCACCGAGCTTACAACAACTTGCAAAAGTACAACTTATTTTGTCCTTTTTGCCGTTATGAAGGCAAAAGCTTGTAATCTTACAACTTATTTGGGCAAAAATCGCCGATCGAGCGAAAACCGGCCGAATAAGTGGTACGTTTACAACTTTTTCTTGTTCAGGCGACCTAGGCGACGAAATAAGTGGTACATTTACAACTTTTCTGTCAGTTGGCCCACTCATACACAACGTTTCTGTACGGCGGCTGTATATCATCGGTAGCAGTTGGTCCACACACATACACCAAAAACGTTTCTGTACGGCGGCTGTATATCATCGGTAGCAGGTGGCCCACACACATACACCAAAAACGTTTTTGTACGGCGGCTGTATATCATCGGTAGCAGGTGGCCCACACATACACCGAAAACGTTTTTGTACGGCGGCTGTATATCATCAGTAGCAGTTGGCCCGCTCAGATACCACCACCAACGTTCTCAGCCCCAATGAACCAGCATCGATTGCGGAGGAGCTTCGTAACTTCCCCTTGATTCCTCGACGCCATAACTGTACAATGTGTACTAGTTGAAGTGGTACACCTGCGCCGAATGAATAAGCTATTATACCGCCTCGCGCCTACCAGCGGCAGGCGGCAGCCCGCCCGATTCATGCGGGATCGCCGGGCATCTCAAACTAGTGAAGTCGCCGCGACGGGAGTTGAACGAATGCCCTATGATCCAGATCAATGAGAGAAGCATGGTCCCGATCTACGAACAGATCGTGCAAGCGTTCAAAGAGCTGATCGCCAAGGGCGCCCTCCGGGAAGGGGACAAGATTCCTTCCGTCCGCGAGCTGTCCGCCCAGCTGCTGATCAACCACAACACAGTCGCCAAGGCGTACCAGGAGCTCGAACGGCAGGGCGTCGTCGCCTCTCAGCGGGGCAAGGGCGCCTATGTCGCCAAGCCCGCCGAAGAGCCCGGCATGGAGCGGGAGCGGGTACGGCAGCTGCGCGCGGAGCTCCGGCGCATCGCGGTGGAGGCGCACCATCTGGGGATCGGCAGCAGGCAATTGGCCGACTGGTTCGGCGAGGAGATTCAACGTTACGGGAGGGATGAGCATGCTGACCGTCCGCAATCTACATAAGGCGATCGACCGCAGGCCGGTGCTGAAGCAAGTCGAATTCGCCGTCGCTCCGGGGCTGGTCGCCGGTCTGATCGGCCGCAACGGGGCGGGGAAGACGACGCTGCTCAAGACGATGGCGGGCATTATCGATCCCGATCACGGCACGGTGGAGTACGAGGGACAGTCGGTTCACCGCCATCCGTCGCTGAAGCGGGAAATCGTCTTCGTGCCCGACAACCCGGAAGGGTGGTTCGGCTATACGGCTTGGGGGTGCGCGGATCTCTACGCGCAGGTCTATCCGCGCTTCGACATGGCGTACTTCAAGGACACGATGCGGCGGTTCGGCCTGCCGGTCGACCGGAACATCCGGCATTTCTCCAAGGGGATGCGCATGATGTTCAGCACCGCGCTCGGGCTGTCGACGAAGGCCCGGTACGTGCTCCTCGACGAGCCTACGAACGGCGTCGACCCGATCGCGAAGAAGCAGGTGCTGTCGCTGCTCATGGAGGCCGCTGCCGAAGGCGTCTCCCTCGTCATCTCTTCTCATCTGCTCGAGGAGCTGGAGCGGATGACGGATACGATCCTGCTCATGAAGGACGGGGCGGTCGAGACGCATACGTCGGAGGATGTCGCGGGCGGACGCGTGATGAAGCTGCAGGTCGTGTTCGCCGGCGAAGCACCGGAGATGTGGCTCGAAGGACGGCACGTGCGCGTGCTGGAGAACATCGGGCGCGTCTACACGCTGCTGCTGAACACGGAGCCGGGCAGCGCCGCCTACGAGGAGCTGCAGGGGATGGAGCCGCTGCTCATGGAGCCGCTCCCGGTGAAGCTGGACGACTTGTACGTATGGAAGCTGGGAGGCGAGACGGATGTGGGTTAGCGCGCTATGGAAACGGGAATACGATCAGTCAAGGCTGTTCCTCCTGTTCGTGCCGGTCGTCCACTTTCTGGCATTAGGACTGCAACGGATGAATAAGTGGTTTTTCACCGATCCCTACTTTGTGGCCGGTAACCTTCGAAATCTCAAAAACATGACCGATCCGATTCCGGCGGCCTACGACTTCGGCTCCTTCGAGTCGGTCGGACGTCTGTGGCTGATGCTGGCCGTATTCGTCCTGGCCTTGGTGCAGATCGGGACGGAGCGGCGCAACGGATCGCAGGAGCTGCTATTCTCCTTGCCCTACTCTCGCAAGATCATTTTCCTGCACAAATGGATGCTCGGCGCGGCGCTCCTGGCCGGGTCCCTCCTGATCAATACGTTCATCGACATGGTCGTCGTGCCCAGCTCGCCGATGTCGCCGTATTTCAGCATCGTCTACCATCTGACCCAGCTAGGCTACTCCTTGCTGCTGTTGGCGGCCATCTATACGCTAGCGCTGTTCATCGGGACCATTACCGGCAGCGTCGCTTTCCAGGTCATCTTGACCATCGTGACGCTGATGCTGCCGATCGGTCTCGGCCCCCTCATTACGAATTCGCTCAGCTTGCATGGCGCAATCGACATCGCGGTGCCCAGCGGAATCGGCATCGAGCTGCAGAACACGCTGAACATCAGCCGTTATCTCACTTTGTCGTACGACGATTTCTCCTGGCTTCAGGTCCTCGGCCTGTTCGATCTGCTCATCGTCGCCTTCTTCTGCGGCATGCTGTCCTATGCGCGGAACCGCACGGAGAACAATGGCAAGCTGGTGATTTTCCGGGCATGGGAGAGGGCCATCCGCATCTTGGTTGTCCTATGCGCCTCCATGATCATCGGCTTGTTCTCCTCCTCGCTGTTCAACGCGAACGAGCGTCTGGGATACGACATCGGCTTTATCGCCGGACTTGTGGTCACGACCTTCATCATGCTCAAGATCGCCAAGCTCAGGTTCAAAGTCTAAGGAACGGCCCTATGAGGCTTCCGATACGGTCGGAAGTCTTTTTTTGCGCGGAGAAAGAATGCGAGAGATGAGGTTTGCCCATACTAAAACTATGAAATCAGTAGTGCAGGAGGGCAATCATCATGTGGTGGAAATGGATCGGCTGGGCCGCCCGCTTGGTCGCGACAGCATTGCTGCTCAGCTTCCTATGCATCTGGACGACCGGTTATATCGTGAATAGCTATGTACAAACGGCGCTGAAGCAATTCGACATCCCGCTGGAGACGAAGCCGTTCGCGCTCTCCGGCATCTGGGGAACGCTCTGGGGCTCGGGCGGGGGCAAGGCGGAGGACCTCGCGGCAGCCGGCCTCAAGCCAAGCCCGACGCCGTCGCTCCGTCCCGCGCCAACGCCGACGCCGGACGGCACGCCTGCGCCAACGCCTACCCCGGCGCCGACCTCGGATCCGGCTGCCGCCAGTCCCGAACCCGGGCCGACCCCTCCCGGTCAGCCGGAAGGGTCGGCAGGGGAGACGGGAGCGGGCGCCCAGGACCCGAACGAGGCCGTGCCGGTCTGGAACGGAGGAGAGAGCGGCGGCGGCGCCGCGATCTCGGACGAGGAAAAGCAGAAGCTCTATTCGATCGTCGTCTCCAAGCTGAGCAGCGATCAACTGCAGGAGTTGACCGGCTATTTGAACGACGGCCTCACCGCGGAGGAGCTGCCGAAGGTGCAGGCGCTGCTCAAGGGCGCGTTGACCGAACAAGAGTACAAGCAGATGATGGACATGCTGAATCCGCCGTCCGACGCGGCCGCCCAGTAACGGCGGCTGCTTGCGGCGGCGTTTTCCATCGCCCGATCAACCGCCGCGAACCGGCGGTTTTTCCTAATTATGAGAGAATTCTAAGCGAGCAAGAATTGATAGGCTCTTTGACGTTATGCTAAAGTTAGAGGCGTGCTATGCCAAAAACGGTAAAAGTATAGCGAAAAGGAGAAGAACATGACCGATTTCAAGAAATCGGGCCGAATTCGGAACGCCATGACCGCGCTGCGGGACAAATTCCGACAAACTCGGACCACCCCCTTGAACGTCGAACCACATGCCCTACCGAGTACGCCATCATTTATACGCCGATATAGGACGCCAATCTTCATCACCTGCGCGGCAGTCGTCGCGGTCGCGGGTATCTACGTCGGCGCCTCTCAATATGTGCAAGCCCGTACGAATACCTTCTATCAAGTGCTCGTTCAGGGAGAACCTGTAGGCGAGATTAGCAAGCAGGAGCTCGTGGACGAACTGATCGCCGGCAAAGCCGCCGAACTCGCGCAAGCCGAGACGAGCGTCCGGTACAAGCTCGACGACGACCAGGTAACGTACCAGGTTGAAAAGGCTTACAACAGAAAGCCGGACGATGCGGCTACGCTGTCCAAGCTGTCCGCCCAGCTGAAGACCCATGCGGTCGGCGTGAAGCTGATCGTCGACGGCAAGGCGATCGCCGTCGTGAAGGACCAGGAGACGGCGGAGACGCTGCTGCGTCGGGTCAAGAACAAGTTCGCGCCCATGCCGTACACGCCGAAGAAGGGCGAAGCGTCCGTCAAGGCCTTGTCCCTCACGAAGACGGCGGCGGTCGGCACGTCGCAGCGCACGGTGCACAGCGTCTCGTTCGCCGAGGAAGTGAAGACCGAAGAGGTCACGGTGAACCCGGAGCAGATCAAAGATCCGGAGACCCTCTACAAGAGCATCGTGAACGGCGATACGACCAAGCGCCTCTATACGGTGAAGAAAGGCGACTGCATCGGCTGCATCGCGCACGCGCAGAACGTCTCCGCCGATATCATCTACAAGAATAATCCTTGGATCGACGATGACGAGATCAAGATCGGCGACGTGCTCGACTTGACCAAGCAGCAGCCGCTCCTGACCGTCAACTCGGACGAGCAGGTGACCGAAGTCGAAGTCATCGACCCGCCGATCGAGATTCGCAAGTCGGACGAGCTGAAGGCCGGCAAGTCCAAGGTCGTCCGTCAGGGCACGAACGGCAAGCGGCTCGTGACGTATCATCTGATCAAGACCAACGGCGCCGTCCTCGAAGAGGAGCAGATCTCCTCCGTCGTGCTGACGCCGGCGATCTCCACCGTGATCTTGAAGGGAACGAAGGTCACCCCTAGCGAAGGCACGGGCACGCTGTCCTGGCCGGTCAAGGGTCACCGCATCACCAGCTACCAGGGTTCGCGCTGGGGCCGGACGCACAAGGGCATCGACATCGTCGGCAACAAGAATATCCTCGCCGCCGACAACGGCGTCGTCACGACGTCGGGCACCGGGATCAGCGGGCTCGGCAACTCCGTCACGATCGATCACCAGAACGGCTTCAAGACGGTGTACGGCCACATGAGCAAGCTGCTGGTCAAGAAGGGCCAGGTCGTGCAGAAGGGCGACGTCATCGGCATCATGGGCAATACGGGCCACTCCTTCGGCACGCATCTTCACTTCGAAGTGTATCTGAACGGCAAGCTGAAGAACCCGACCAGCTATTTATAGACCCTTTTCCAATCTTTACCCGCCCGAACGCCTTCTGACACACCCTGTCGGAAGGCGTTTCATGTTGGGCTGATGTGCTTGTTATGTTAAAATGTAAAAAAGAACGGATTTGTCCTGATGACCTTCGGAAGCCGAATGCAGAGGATCGGGAAGAAGGTTGGCGAAGGAATCGAAAAATGAAGCGAAGGCAGGAGCGGGAATCTCTCTCGGAGGAGTGAAACGTCCGCCTTTTGAAGCTTTTTGCCCCCTTATACCCGTCATTCGGGCAAAAAGCTGAAAACCGCGGCCGGAGAGAGAGATCCTGCGGATGCCGCAGCGATCATTGCAAAGCAGTTAAAGTCCGAGAACAGCGGCCGGAGAGAGATCCCGAGGATGCCGCAGCGATCATTTTCCCAATAGATCAGCTTCTCAAGAGAGGGAGGCCAGAACGCATGCCCGGCAAGATTCTGGTGGTCGACGACGAGCGGCCCATCGCGGATATATTGAAGTTCAACCTGGAGAAAGAAGGCTACGAGGTCGTCTGCGCGTTCGACGGCGAGGAGGCCGTGCGCCTCGCGTTCGAGCTCGATCCGGACCTGATCCTGCTCGACCTCATGCTGCCCATCAAGGACGGCATGGACGTCTGCCGCGAGGTGCGCAGCCGGCTCTCCACGCCGATCATCATGCTGACGGCGAAGGATACCGAGCTCGACAAGGTGCTCGGTCTCGAGCTCGGCGCCGACGACTACGTGACCAAGCCGTTCGGCACCCGCGAGCTGCTCGCGCGCGTGAAGGCGCACCTGCGCCGCCAGCGCAAGCTGGACGCGCCGTCCCGCGCCGAAGAGGATGCGGCCGGCGGCGACGCGGAGCGCCAGGGCCTCAAGCTGTTCAACCTGTTCATCGACACGGACATGTACGTCGTGTACAAGAACGGGCAGCCGCTCGACCTGACGCATCGCGAGTTCGAGCTCGTCCACTACCTCGCGCGCAATAGCGGCAAGGTGATGACGCGCGAGCATCTGCTGCAGGCGGTGTGGGGCTTCGAGTACTTCGGCGACGTCCGGACGGTCGACGTGACCATCCGGCGCCTGCGGGAGAAGCTCGAGGACGACCCGAGCAAGCCGGAGATCATCATGACCCGGCGCGGCCTCGGCTATCTGATGCGCAATCCGAAGATGTCTGGCGGGTACGGGGGATGAAGCTGTTCCGTCCGTTCCGCACGATCCAAGCCAAGCTTATCGTCATGGTGCTGCTGCTCATCCTGATCGCTGTCCAGCTGATCGGGGTTTATTTTATCAGCACGATGAAAAAGTCGCTGATCGACTCGTTCACGGTCAGCGTCAACGGCCAAGCGCAGCTGCTCTCCGGCTTGCTCGGCACGTCCGACTTCGGCAGGCAGGACGGCGCGGATAACCGGACGGAGGACATGAACGCGTCGCTGAAGCAGCTGGTCAGCAACATGTTCAGCAACAGCGGGACGGATGCGCAGGTGCTCGACGCGACCGGGCGGGTGCTGTCGACTTCGGAGTCGCAGCAATCGTACGTCGGGCGGAAGAATACGTCGCTGCTCGTCAGCCGCGCGCTGCAGGGCGTGAGCGACAACGCGGAAGAGATCATCGACGAAGGCAACGTCCGGAAGAAGGTCATCGCCAAGCCGATCATGAACGGCGAGAAGGTCGTAGGCGCGGTGTACGTCGCCGCGTCGATGACCGAGCTGTATCAGACGGTGGAGCGGGTGAATCGGATATTCGTCTCGGGGATGCTGATCGCCCTCGGCCTGACCGCGGTGCTCGGCATCCTGCTCTCCGGCACGATCACGAGCCCGATCAAAGCGCTGACGCTGCAGGTGACCGCCGTGGCGGACGGGCGCTTCGACCAGCGGGTGCCGGTGCTCGGCAACGACGAGATCGGACAGCTGAGCTCGGCGTTCAACGACATGACCGACCGGCTGAGCGAGGCGCTCTCGATCAACGAGGAGGAGAACGAGAAGCTGTCGTCCATCCTCTCCAACATGAACGACGGCGTCCTCGCGACGGACGAGATCGGCCGGGTCATCGTCGCCAACCGGCGGGCGCGCGCGATGCTCGGCCGGGAGCAGATCGAGGGCCTGACGGTCTCCGAGTGTCTCCATATCGACAAAGCCTCCATCTCCTCGACGCTGGAGGGCAAGGAATCGACCTTCCTCATCCAGCCGGAGATCTCGGACGACGAGGAAGAGCTCGTGTTCCGCGTCGCGCTGACGCCGATCCGCCGCCGGGACAAGGGCGTCGTCGGCGCGATCGCCGTGCTCCACGACGTGACGGAGGCGGAGAAGCTCGAGAGCTCGCGTCGCGAATTCGTCGCGAACGTCTCGCACGAGCTGCGCACACCGCTGACGACGATCAAGAGCTACACGGAGGCGCTGGACGACGGCGCGCTCGAGGAGCCGCCGCTCGCCGAACGGTTCGTCGGCGTCATCCGGAGCGAGACGGAGCGGATGATCCGCCTCGTGAACGATCTGCTCCATCTGTCGCGCTTCGACTCCCGCCAGGCGCAGCTGCGCCGTCAGATGACGGACGTCGAGGAGATGATGGAGGACGTGGTCGACCGCTTCTCCCTACAGCTGCGCCAGAAGGCGATCACGGCGAAGGTCGACGTAGAGGAGGGCATCAGCCAAGTGTGGGTGGACCGGGACGGCATCGACCAGGTGCTGGACAACGTCGTCTCGAACGCCATCAAGTATACGCTGGACGGCGGCTCGATCTATCTGACGGCCGGGACCGGCGAAGACGGGCAGCTGTCGCTGGCCGTCAGGGACACGGGCATCGGCATCCCGAAGAAGGATCTCGCCCATATCTTCGACCGGTTCTACCGGGTCGACAAGGCGCGCTCGCGCAATATGGGCGGCACCGGACTCGGTCTATCGATTGCCCGGGAAATCGTTCGGGCGCACGGCGGGACGATCCTGCTCGAGTCCGAACCCGGCGTCGGCACGACGGTCACCGTCCACCTGCCGACGGTTCGCGAAGGGGGTGAGCAGCCATGATCGAGCGGGGCAAGTCGCTGCTGCTGGTGCTGCTCGTCGCGCTTAGTCTCGTACAGAGCTATTTCCTCGCGTACAGCATGCCCAGCATGGACGCGAAGGTGAAGACGGACCAGGACTACGTCAAGACCGAGCCGCTCGGCCCGGAGGAGAAGGTAGAGAAGCTCCTGTTCCCGGAAGAACTCGTCCTGCATATGGGACAAGACAAGCATACCGTCTTCTACCCGAACGACACGTTCTTCCATATGGTGCTCGACAAGCTGGTCAGCCGCGAATTCAAGAGCTTCCAGCGCGTGCCGGCGGACCAGGTGAACTGGGAGCAGGTGCGCAAGGACGAGGCCGGCATCGAAGTGCGCTTCGGCCGGGAGATCCCGTTCGATCTGCTGAAACGGGTGTACAAGATCGATACGGACTTCCTGTTCTCGGGCGACTCGATCGACCGGATCTGGATCTTCGCGCGGCCGGACAGCGGCGAGGTGCGGACGTACTTCTTCAGCGCGGACGGACGCAACGTCTACGAGTCGTCCCGGGCCGATCTGACGGTGCAGGACGTCCAGCAGAGCGTCGGCTTCGGCCAATACTGGAAGCCGTACCGCTACTGGGCGAACGGCGTCTATATCCCGGAGCAGTCGCTGCCGGTGACCCGGCTCGACGTACTGTTCACCAAGTATACGCCGGATCAGATGCAGCGCAATCTGTTCTCCAACCCGAACGCGACCCGGATGATCCAGGACAGCAAGGACGGCACCCAGATCTACATGGACAGCAAGCGCGGCCTGAAGATCGAGGAAGCGGGCAGCTGGATGTCCTACAAGGATCCGGTCGCCCCGACCGAAGGGCGCGACGATCTGAGCGAGAATATCGCGGCGGCGGTCCAGTTCGTCAATCAGCACGGCGGCTGGAACGGCTCGTTCCGGTTGGTGCGCGCGGCGGAGACGGGCAGCGGCGCCGATCGCGACAACGCGATCCGGTTCCAGCAGTACTACAACGGCTTCCCGATCGTGTCCGATAAAGGCTTCCGCTTCGGCGACATGCAGCTCACGATCCAGCAAGGCTTCGTCTCGTCCTACGAGCGGTCGCTGCTCGTGCTCGAGAGCAAGCCGGAGAGCCAGCAGGACCAGCGGCTGGCCGCGGGCGACGCGCTGCTCTCCATGATCCGGCAGGCGGCGGGCGGCACGACGGTAGAGGCGATCTATCCGGCCTACCGGCCCGTGCTCTCGGAGGACCGCCTGAAGCTGCAGCCCGTATGGGCGGTGCGCCTGGCGACCGGCGAAGTGCGAATCGCCAACTAGATTCGAATCGCGGAGGAAGGAGGAGTCGAAGTGGACTGGAGACGGGCGAAGAGCGTCCTCATCCTGGCGTTCCTGATCCTGAACGTCGTGCTTGGCTATCAGCTGTGGCTGGAGTGGCGGGAGCGGATCGACCGCTCGGTCGACCTCGGCTCCCTCTCGCCCGAAGCGCAGCTGGCCATGAACGAGAAGAAGATCCGGATCACGGGCAAGATCCCGACGGAGACGCCGAAGATGCGCGAGATGACGTACAAGCTGCTGGAGCCGCCGAGCAAGGACGCGAGCGTCCGGACGCCCATCGATCCGCCGAAGGAGACGCGTATCGTCTTCGGCACGGAGGAGCTGCAGCAAGCGCTCGGGAGCGTCATCCCGGATCTGGCGAAGTACCGGTTCGACTACTACGGGAGCAAGGAAGGCGCGTATTACTCGTTCAACCGGATGGTCGACGGGATGCCCTTCTTCGACGTCCGGCTGGAGCTGTACTACAGCGAGCTGAAGATCCGGGCGTACCGGCAGGATCTCATGGAGACGCTGCCGTCGGAGAGCGGTCCGGAGCAGAAGGTGCTGCCCGCGACGCAGGCGGTCGCCAGCCTGATCCTGAAGAAGTACCTGCCATCGGGCGCGAATGTGCAGGAAGTGACGCTCGGCTACCACGGACAGCCGATCTTCGACTCCGAGACGCAGGTCTCTTCTCCGTCCTGGCGGATCCTGATCGAGGGCGGCGATATGTTCTACGTGAACGCGATCAACGGCGAGGTGTCGACGGACAAAGGCAGCGCGCAGGCCGGCCAGACGGGCTAGCGGCCGCAGGACATGCCGCGGGGGAAGCGGCGGTCCGGTACATAGCGGCATACTTGGTCGTTCAGAATGGATTCATGGCTGTACAGAGTATTGCTTTGCGGGAGAGAAAGGACAGGACAGCGATGGGACTTCGTTTTACGGTGCTCGCCAGCGGTTCGACCGGCAACGCGACGGTCGTATCTTCGGATGCGGCGACGGTGCTGATCGACGCGGGCTTGAGCGGCAAGAAAATCGAGGAGCTGATGAAGGCGCGCGAGGTGTCCGGCACCGAGCTGGACGCGATCTTCGTCACGCACGAGCACTCCGATCATATCAAGGGGCTGGGCGCGCTCGCGCGCAAGTACGAGCTGCCCATCTACGCCAACGAGAAGACGTGGGGCGCGATGGCCAAGCACGTCGGCGAGCTGCCGGACGGGCAGCGCAAGGTGCTGCCGACGGGCGGCGTCATGGAGCTGTTCGACCTGCGGATCGAGTCGTACGCGATCTCGCACGACGCGGTGGAGCCGGTCGGCTACTGCTTCCACTCGGGCGGCCGGAAGCTGACGCTCGCGACCGACCTCGGCTACGTGAGCGACAAAGTCATGCAGCAGCTGCTGCAGTCCGACGTCCTCGTCCTGGAATCGAACCACGACGTCGATATGCTGCGGATGGGCCGCTATCCGTGGAACATCAAGCGCCGCATCCTGGGCGATACCGGCCACTTGTCCAACGAGGCGGCGGGCGAAGCGCTCTGCCGGCTGCTCGCGGAGGGACGGACCCGGCGGGTTTATCTCGCGCATCTCAGCCAGGAGCACAACCTCATGGATTTGGCCAAACTCACCGTGAATACAGTATTAGAAGACAACGGCTTATTCTACCAGAAGCATGAGTTCGAGCTGTGCGAAACCTACTACGACCGTCCGACGCCTTGGGATCTCTTGAAGGCATAGCGGGACGGCATTGGCGCGAGGGATCCTAGGAACCCCTCCGAAGAGGGTGCGCCAGGCATCCTCGGCGGAACGCGCTTGACGCGGGACTTCGCAAAGGCATCGCGAGGTCCTCGGCCCGGCGGGCTCAGTAGAGAATCAACTGATCGAGCTCCGCTTCCATCTCGGCCGCCTTGATCCGGATCTCATCGGGGGTGAGGATACCTTTGTCCACGAGCACCTCGATCAAGGTGCTGAGCGCCAGAATCTGGCGGTAGCGGTCGTCCTTCAGATCGGCGAGCTGGGCGGCGAAGTCTACGAAGGACCAAGAGTAAGAAGAAGGTTTCATTTAGGCGATCTTCCTTTCATTGCATGTTAGGATAAACGGATCTTTACTTGCTATGGCTCCGCGATTCTATTACTATTTTAGTCAAAACCCTTAAAAATATTCCGATATATTGATAGAGGCCGGCTAGAAGAGAGCGGATCGCTCTCTCTCGGAAGGATGGTGGCGGCGCATGAGCTTTTTCAAAGACGATTTTTATTCCACCCGGGTGAAGCGTAACAGCCGCAGCACGCCGGGTTCGTGGCCGCGGACCAGCCGGGGAAGCCGGCAAGGCTCCATGTTCAAGGTAGCGTTGATCTCTTCGATGGCGAGCTCCGTGTTGGTCGCCTTCTTGTTCTACTTCGCCTTCGACCATCCGGGCTCCTCGCCTAGCAAGCCGGCGAGCGTCGCCGCGCAGCCGATCGCGGACACGTACGATCGGATCATCACGGCGGCGGCCAAGGTAGGACCGGCCGTCGTGAGCATCATCAATCAGACGAAGGACGGCCAGCTCCAAGAGCAGCAAGGCGGGCCGGATGCCTCGCAGAGCGCGAGCTTGGGCTCGGGCGTCATCTTCCAGAAGCAGGGCGGCAAAGCGCTCGTCATCACGAACGCCCACGTCGTCTCGGATGCCGCGAACGTGCAGGTGGTCCTGGAGACCGGCGAGAAGAAGCAGGCGAAGATTCTCGGCAAGGATACGATCACGGACCTCGCGGTCCTGGAGGTCGACGACAAAGGCATCACCACCGTCGCCGAGCTCGGCGATTCGAAGAAGCTGCGCAAGGGCGAGAAGGTCATCGCGATCGGCAACCCGCTCGGCTTTAACGACTCGCTCACCGACGGCATCGTCTCCAACCTGAAGCAGACCGTGCCCGTGTCGCTGAACCAGGACGGCATCTACGACTGGGAAGAGGAAGTCATCCAGATCTCCGCGCCGATCAACCCGGGCAACAGCGGCGGCGCGCTCGCGAACCTGGACGGCCAGGTGGTCGGCATCAACAGCATGAAGGTCGCGGACACGGGCGTCGAGGGCATCGGCTTCGCCATCCCGATCGACGACGCGATGCCGATCGTGGAGCAGCTGCTGAAGAACGGCAAGGTGCTGCGTCCTTATCTGGGCGTCTACTCGATGGATCTCGATTCGTATCTCGACAATCATATTCTGTCCGACGACAACGGCTCGGATGCCGGCGCAGGCGACGGCAGCGGTGACGACAGCGGCGATGTGCCGCCTGACGAGTCTCAGGACCAGCCGGAGCCGCCGCTCAAAGTGCCGGACGGCGTGAAGCAAGGCGTCGTCGTGCTGGAGGCCGTAGGGCCGGCCAAGGATGCGGGGCTGAAGTTCAACGACCTCATCGTGCAGCTCGACGGCCATGGGATCGGCAGCACGCTGGATCTGCGGAAGTATCTGTATAACCAGAAGAAAATCGGGGAATCGCTTACGGTAACGTATTATCGCGACGGCAAGAAAGGCGAGCTCACCGTGAAGCTGGTCGAGAAGACCGAGGAATAACGCCCAGGAAGGAACGCCCGAATATGTATTGCGTGTGCAAGGAGCATGTGGAACTCGCGATCGACCACTTCGTCGACGAGTACGAGGACGCGCCGGACCTGGTGAATCTCACGACGACGAAGTTCGCGGAGTGGCAACCGCCGGAGCATTGCGAATGGTGCGCCGCCCCTGCCGTCGTCCTGGTGCTATAAACCGGCCCGAGGCCGACAACAAGAGAATGTACGCTTAGCGGCAAAAAGCCTTCGGTCGGAAGACCGGAGGTTTTTTGTCGTATTCGGCGGTTGGGGCGCCGGAGCGGGAATAAGGCGGAAAAACCGCGTTATTCGCGGGGAAGCGGGAGTCGGAGCGGGAATAAGACGGAAAAACCGCGTTAATCGCGGAGAAGCGGGCGTCGAAGCGGGAATAAGGCGGAAAAACCGCGTTATTCGCGGGGAAGCGGCGTCGGGGAATGGCGGGTAATGGTACATAGCGAGCGAGACATTATTTCTGAAAAGAGGTGGACGGCATGAGGCGGTCGATCATGGGCGTCGCGGTGGTGCTGGCGGCTTTTTTGCTGGGAGGCGCGGCTTGCGATTCCAAGTCTCAAACGACGGGGGCGAAGGAGGAAGCGAAGAGCAGCCAAGCGAAGCTCGCGCGCGTGCATCCGGACGTGCAGTTCGAGAAGCCGGTCGGCTTGGTCTGGGGAGCGGACGGTCGGATGTTCGTGACGGAGCAGTCCGGCCGTATCGTCTATACCGACGGATCAGGCAGCGCCGCGAAGTCGAGCGTGCTGCTCGACATTCAAGACCGCGTCTTCTCGGAAGGCTCGGAGCAGGGGCTGCTCGGCCTGGCCTTCCATCCGAAGTTCGAGGAGAACGGCTATCTCTATGTGAACTATACGACCAAGACGCATACGGTCATTGCCAGGTATAGCGTCCCGAAGGGAGAGAACGGCCGGACAGCGGCCGATCCGTCGAGCGAAGTCGCGCTGCTGACCTTCGCGCAGCCCTATGCCAATCACAACGGAGGGCAGCTCGCCTTCGGGCCGGACGGCTATCTGTACATCGGCACCGGCGATGGCGGCAGCGGTGGCGATCCGCATGGCAACGGCCAGAACAAGGACACGCTGCTCGGCAAGATTCTCCGCATCGACGTGGACAAGCCTTCCGGCACGGAGCAGCGGCCGCATTACGGCATCCCGGCGGACAATCCGTTCGTCTCCGGAGGCGGCGCTTCGGAGATCTATGCCTATGGCCTGCGCAATCCGTGGCGGTTCAGCTTCGATACGGCTACCGGCGACCTCTGGGCGGCGGATGTCGGACAGGACAAGCTGGAGGAGATCGACCGGATCGTGAACGGCGGCAACTACGGATGGAACGTCAAAGAGGGGACGCGCTGCTTCAAGCCGGAAGAGGGCTGCGAGAGCGCAGGCTTGATCGACCCGGTCTGGACGTACGGCCGCGACCTCGGGCAGTCCGTCACGGGCGGGTTCGTCTACCGAGGCAAGGCTCTGCCGGGTCTCGCGGGCTGGTATGTCTACGGAGACTATGCGACGGGCAACATCTGGGCGTTGAGGCAGGTCCCCGGCAAGCCGACATACGAGAACAAGCTGCTGCTAGCGTCCGGCTACAACATCACTTCTTTTGGCCAAGACCGGGAGGGCGAGCTGTATCTATGTACGGCAGACGGCGAAGTGTACCGCTTCGAGCGGGCGTAGCGGCCGTTCGACACGAGGCCTAGCGCGCCCGTATAGGCCGTAGCCTAGCCGCCTCCCGCTGTAAGTATAGCTAGCTGCACGCAGGCAATCGACACAAAGTCCGGCACGCGCATAAGCCGCGGCCTAGCCGCTCATCCCGCCCGGCATTGCGTGTCGGAACCGCGCGCTATGCGTCGATCGCGCTGGGGGAGCCGCCTAGCCCCCCAATCCTGCACGGCGTTCGCACCGGAACCGCGCGCTATGCGCGCAGCCGCTTGATCAGATCGCGTCCCCATTTCCACAGGATATTGGCCGACAGCAGGAACGCGACGACCAAGCCCGACATGATGACGATAAGCGCCAGCCATTGGAACGGAGAGTACCCGTTCATGTTGCCCCATCGGATCGGCCCTTCCAGGTCGTCGATGACCTGGTTCATGCCGTAGATGCCGCTGATGACCGTATAGATCGTGAGTACGGTCAGCAGGTAGCTGGAGCGCTTCGAGGTGGCATTTTCCTGATACTTGTACAGATCGGTCAGCGTCATCTTCACGTCGTCGAACAGCTCGTCGTTGCCGTACATCCGCCGAATCTGGACGAAGATCTCGCGGCCCTGGGACTGCGAGACGACTTCGAGGAAGTCGTACTTGGCGGAAAAAGTCGTAATGGCCCGGATGAGCACCTCGGTCTGTTCGGGCGTACGCTCCAGCCGGACGCGGGAGTAAGCGTTCGACAGCTTCAGCAGCACGATCCGGTGGAAGAGGTTCAGCAGCAAGCCGTAGTAATATTCGCCATACATCTTGTTCGCGACCCGCGCCGCCTGGGCGCCGGGCAGCCGGGTCAGGCAGCAGAAGCAGCTCTCGTCCGTCAGATAGTACGTATTCGGCGCCCAACGGTCGAAGCCCGTATCGCGGCAATATTGCTCGATATACGGAGGATGGCTGGCGCTGATGTAAGGGAGCCCATCTTCGTCCATGCCGTCGAGCCGCGCCGCCCGGTAACGGTCTGTTAACGTGATCTCCGCGTCCTCGGGCAATCCGTAGTAGGCAATGACATACATCCGTTCGTCGATCAGATACGGCAGCTTCTCGAAATAAGCTCCGTCCATCGGCGTACGGTCGAGGTATTGGACGGTATGAGGCACGATCGCTTTGAAAATAAAGTCCTGGACTTCCTCGTAAGTCTCCCCCTCGTACGCCACCCAAGCGTCATGGTCCTCGGCATGCGCGTCTTGAAGTACGCGGAGCCGTTCGGCGAACGCGATCGCCTCGGTGAAGGTGGGCGACGCCTTGACCAATCCTACGCGCAGCGTGATGAAGCCCGTGTCGAACGGACACAGCACGACGTCGACCGAATAGAGGTCGAACGGCGCTTCGAAGTGGCGCATATGGAGCACGGCGCGGATATCGAGCCGCTTGCTCATCCGCTGGAAGCCTTCCGGATGATGCTCGTGCGGAAAGAGCACGTGGTTCGTGAAGGGCAAATAATAGCGTTCCATGTCGCGATGCGACACCCGGTGGTTCGGACCGTAATACGCCTTTTCCTGATCCATATCGTCCAGCCGAAACGGGGTGAACCCCTCGTCCATCAGCGTTCTCCGCATCTTCTTGTGGCAGTCGGCGCTGAGCGAGAAGGGGAACAGCATCTGATAGCAAGCTTCCCGGATCGGTTTATCCTTCAAATGGTTCAATTCCATCCTTGCATCTCCCATCCGGGCGGTCATAGCAGAGAAGCCGCATGCTTCTCGTCCGTCTCCATGGATTTTTTGTCGGCCAGCTCGCCGGCGAATCGGCGCTCAATCTCCGCTTCATTGCCGTAGATATAGAGCACGTCCCCGGCTTCCAGCGGCGTATGCATGCGCGCGTCCCGGATCGTGACGGTACCCCGCTTGATGAGCAGCACGTTGAGGTCCTTCAGCTCCTTGCAGACCTGGTCCAGCGTCTGGCCGGCGAGCCGCGACCGCTTGCCGATCGGCACGTCCACGAACGCGTCTCCTTCCTCGCAGAGCAGCACCTCGTCGATCGACAGCTCCTGCAGCTCGAACGTCTGCTGGAAGGCGCGGGTGAGGCGTTCCGAGAGGTACCGCTTGGTGGCGGGCAGCCGCAGGACGACGAGGATCGCGAACAGGATGCCGGCCCCGATCGACAGCGGGAGGAGGTGGAAGTCGGGCGCCAGGACGGTGCTGATGCAGGAGATGACAACCGCGAGCGAGAACGCTCCGAACAGGATAAGGAAGATCCCGACCCGCCGGCGAACCGGATGGCCGAGGATCAGCTCGGACTCGCTGGTCGTGAATCCCGTGCCGGTCAGAAGGGAGACGACTTGGAACCGCGCGATCGGGTATTCAAGGCCGGTCGCCCACATGAGCACGACGGCGATCTCGATCACGAACAGCACGATGAGGAAGTAGACGACGATGAACCACATGCCCGCACCTCCCTTTTCCGCTAGCCGCTCAGGGCTTCTAATCCAGTTATACCCGTTCCTGCGGCAGATCAAAGCGGTAAATAGGGGCAAAAAGGAGCGGCGCGTGTGCTCGATCCGATGCGGTCGCGTTATTCCATAACAGCCGTTACGTACGCGCGAACGGAACGTAAAAGTCCTGTTAAATGTAGTTAAAACCGATTGACAGCAATTCCTGGCGATGGTAAAGTGACAAATAGATTTCAACACGCGAAGGGAGGATTACGAACCATGTTTAACCTAATGATTGTTACGGCACATGGCGAGGCAGGTTTGGCCTTCGAACGTAATCCATCCGCGCGCGGCTAATCACTTGGCTTAATCATCCAAGGGCGCATGGTTACGTTCCCGTAATCGTGCGCCCTTCTTACACCGCAGTATGCGAACGTACGTTCCTTGAGGATGTCCGATTGCCATGCGCGGGGAGGCGTATCGCTTACGGGCGGTACGCTTTTTGTTTTCTTCGTCATTCAGGACGAATCGGTTCTAGGATGATTCATTCCTGAGTGATCTACGATAAAAACGTGTTCGCCCTCTTCAGAGCCGGCGCAGCCGTTTTTACTTGAGAGAGAGGGTGGAGACACGCAATGCTAGTGGTTCTTAAGAAACTAAGCTGGTTCTTCCGGCTGCACTGGAAGAGGTACACGTCCGCGGTCGTCCTGCTTGCGCTGGTCGGCGTAGTAGAGGTCATCCCGCCGAAGCTGCTCGGCTACACGATCGACGGGATTCATCAAGGGACGCTGTCCGATCCGAGGTTCTACGAGGTCGTCCTGCTGTGGGTCGGGATCACGGTCGTCTCGTACGCCGTCACCTACGTGTGGATGTACCAGCTGTTCGGCGGCTCGATGCTGCTGGAGCGGATGCTCCGCAACAAGCTGATGCGGCATCTGCTGCGGATGACGCCGACGTTCTACGAGCGCAACCGTACCGGGGACCTGATGGCGCGGGCGACCAACGACCTGTGGGCCATCTCGAACACGGCCGGCTTCGGCATCCTGACGCTGATCGACTCGTCGATCTTCATGCTGACGATCCTGTTCGTCATGGCGGGGCTGATCAGCTGGAAGCTGACGCTCGCCGCCCTGCTGCCGCTGCCGCTCATCGCGCTGGCGATGAAGCACTTCGGCAAGCTCATCCACGAGCGGTTCATGAGCGCGCAGGACGCGTTCGGGGAATTGAACGACCAGGTGCTCGAATCGGTCGCCGGCGTCCGCGTCGTCCGCGCGTACGTGCAGGAAGAAGCGGACCGCGACCGGTTCCATGCCAAGACCAACGAGGTGCTGCAGAAAAATATCGCCGTCGCCCGGATCGATGCGCTCTTCGAGCCGACGAACAAGATCCTGGTCGGACTTAGCTATATCATCGGCCTCTGCTACGGCGGCTACCTCGTGTTCCGCAGCGAGATCACGCTCGGCGAGCTGGTGTCGTTCAACGTGTTCCTCGGGATGCTCATCTGGCCGATGTTCGCCATCGGCGAGCTGATCAACATCATGCAGCGGGGCAACGCGTCGCTCGACCGGGTGAACGAGACGCTCGGCTACGACCCCGACGTGCAAGACCCGTCCGAGCTGACGCCGGTGGATCAGCCGGAGCGCATCGAATTCCGCGACGTGACGTTCCGTTATCCGTCGTCCACGATCGACAACCTGATCGGCGTCTCCTTCAAGCTGGAGCGCGGTCAGACGCTCGGCATCGTGGGCCGCACGGGCAGCGGCAAGACGACGCTGCTGAAGCAGCTGCTCCGCGAATATCCGCTTGGCACCGGCGCGATCGAGGTGTCCGGCGTCTCCGCGGCGGATATCGGCGTCGATCGGCTGCTCGGCTGGATCGGCTATGTGCCGCAGCAGCCGATCCTGTTCTCCCGCACGATCCGCGAGAACATCCTGTACGGCCGCGAAGACGCGAACGAGGCGGATCTGCAGCGGGCGCTCGAGCGGGCTTCGTTCGCGAAGGACATCCGGTACCTGCCGGACGGCCTCGAGACGCTGGTCGGCGAGAAGGGCGTGGCGCTGTCCGGCGGACAGAAGCAGCGGGTCAGCATCGCCCGGGCGCTCATCGCCGATCCGGAGATCTTGATGCTCGACGACGCGCTGTCGGCGGTCGACGCGAAGACGGAGGCCGAGATCATCGAGGGCATCCGGACGGAGCGGGCGGGCAAGACGACGCTCATCACGACGCACCGCCTGTCGGCGGTCCAGCACGCCGATCATATCCTCGTCCTCGACGAGGGCCACGTGATCGAGCAAGGCACGCACGAGCAGCTGCTCGCTCTGGGCGGCTGGTACAAGGAGCAATACGACCGTCAGCAGCTCGAAGCGCTCGTCGAGTCGTAAGCCGCCCCGACAGGGACACGGCGCAAGGGATATTTTAGTCATACGGCATGTATGAGTTTTACGCCTATCCATTGCTGTATGACCTCCGATAAAAACGTATCGCCATCTAGGAAGACGGCAAAGCCGTTTTTACTTGCTAGGGAATGAAGGTGTTCAACGATATGACGGGCAAGCGATTATTCCGATACGCCATGATCTATAAGAAACCGATCTACGCCGCCCTGGCGCTGCTGCTGCTGGCGGTCTGCGTGGAGCTCATCGGCCCGTTCCTCGCCAAGCGCATGATCGACCAGAATATTCTCGGCATCGAGAAGACGTGGTACCAGGTCGACGCCAAGCAAAAGTACGCCGTCTCCTACCATGGGCAATGGTATGTGAGAGAGGACCATCTGCCGGGCGATGCCCCGCGCAGCGCGGATCGCGCCGTCCACGTGCTCCAGGAAGGCCGCGGCTACTACTGGCTCGCTAGCGAGCTCGCCTTCGACGGCCGCCGCCAGATCGCGGACGGACAGATGACGATCACGTCGCGCGAGGACGGCCGCACCGCGGCCTATCCCGTGACCAAGCTGACGAAGGAAGAGCTGTTCGGCTTCTACAAGCCGGAGATCCCGACGCTGCTGACGCTGGCCGGCTCCTACTTCGGCCTGCTGGTGCTCGCGGCCGGCTTCACCTACGGACAGCGGCTGCTGCTGCAGACGTCCGCCAACAAGATCGTGCAGCGCATGCGCGAAGACGTCTTCGCCCACACGCAGCGGCTGCCGGTGAACTACTTCGACAACCTGCCGGCGGGCAAGGTCGTCTCGCGCATCACGAACGACACCGAAGCGGTGCGGGAGCTGTTCGTCGCGGTGCTCGCGAACTTCTTCTCGGGCACGATCTACATGGTCGCCATCCTCGGCGCGCTGTTCCTGCTCGATCCGAAGCTGGCGCTCGTGGCGCTGCCGCTGATCCCGCTGCTCGGTATCTGGATCTACCTGTACCGCAAGTTCGCGGGCAAGTTCAACAACGTCATCCGCGCCAAGCTGAGCGACATCAACGCGATGATCAACGAATCGATCCAGGGGATGCCGATCATTCAGGCGTTCCGCCGCCAGAAGAAGACGGTCCAGGAGTTCGGCGATCTGAATCAAGAGTACTTCACGTACCAGACGAAGCTGCTGAGCCTGAACTCCTTCACCTCGCACAACCTGGTGAACGTCATCCGGAACATTATCTTCATCGGCGTCGTATGGATGTTCTGGGGCGACTGGCTCGGCGCGGCCGTCTCGGTCGGCGTGCTGTACGCGTTCGTCGACTATATGAACCGGATGTTCCAGCCGATCGTCGGCATCGTGAACCAGCTTGCGAACCTCGAGACGGCGCGCGTATCGGCGGAGCGGGTGTTCACCCTGCTGGACGAACCGGGTCTCGACGTCGACAATGGCAAGATGCAGCGCTACCGGGGAGAAGTTACGTTCGAGGACGTGACGTTCGCCTACAAGAACAACGAGAACGTGCTGAAAAACATCTCCTTCCACGCGCAGCAAGGCCAGACGGTCGCGCTGGTCGGCCACACGGGCTCCGGCAAGAGCTCGATCCTGAACCTGCTGTTCCGGTTCTACGA
Source organism: Cohnella nanjingensis (assembly GCF_014212125.1). GTDB lineage: Bacteria > Bacillota > Bacilli > Paenibacillales > Paenibacillaceae > Cohnella > Cohnella nanjingensis. The sequence continues at coordinate 4,736 of NZ_JACJVP010000046.1, read as the reverse complement.
CATCGAGTACGGCAGCATCAAGATCGACGGCCGCGACGTGCGCGACATTCCGAAGCAGCAGCTGCGCGAACATATGGGCATCGTGCTGCAGGACCCGTTCTTGTTCACGGGGACGATCGCGTCCAACGTGAGCCTGGATAACCCGGAGATCAGCCGCGAACGGGTCGAGCAAGCGCTGAAGGACGTCGGCGCGTACGAGATGTTCATGAGCCTGCCGGGCGGCATCGACGAGCCGGTCATCGAGAAAGGAAGCACGCTGTCCGCCGGACAGCGGCAGTTGATCTCGTTCGCCCGCGCGCTCGCCTACGACCCGGCGATCCTCATCCTGGACGAAGCGACGGCGAGCATCGACACCGAGACCGAAGCGATCATCCAGGCGGCGCTGGACGTGCTGAAGAAGGGGCGCACGACATTCGTCATCGCCCACCGGCTGTCGACGATCCGCCAGGCCGACCAGATCCTCGTGCTCGACCACGGCGAGATCGCCGAGCGCGGCAACCACGAGACGCTGATGCAGCACGGAGGCAAGTATTACGGCATGTACCAGCTGCAGCAAGGCGGGGCGGCAACTGTGCTGAGCGCCTAGTGCGGGAATGTCCGGTCGGATATAGAGAAGGAGGCCGGCGCCGAGCCGAACTGCGCCGCATAAAGGCGGCCGGCCTAGGGGATGCTCCGGGTGCCGGGTACGCCGGAACGATAGCGGCGTAGGACGGCAGGGCGGAGAACGAGCAAGGCGGGCCCGCGTCCCAAGGAAGCGCGGATGAGCATGAAGGACGGACGCCGGCGCGCCCAAGGGCCGCCGGCGATGCAAGCCAAGACGGATAAGGGATTGGAGACCTTCATGATACAGATTCGAACGGCTGCGGCAAGCGATAATGAACAGATCTTCCAGCTGCACCTACGGGCATTCGGGGGACGTAAGGACGAGTCCGAGCTCGTTGAGCGGATCAGAGTCTCGGACGGCTACGTACCGGAGCTGTCGCTCGTCGCGGTCGACGAGGAATCCGGGGAGATCGTGGGCCACGCGCTCTTCAGCAAGGCGGCGATCTACGATCTCGCGCAATCGTCGGAGGTGCTGGTGCTGGCGCCGATCGCGGTGGATCCCGCTTATCAGCGGCAGGGCATCGGCGGCCACCTGATCCGCGAAGGGATCGCCCGGAGCGAGGCGATGGACTTCAAGCTTATCCTGCTCATCGGGCATCCGTCGTACTACCCTCGGTTCGGCTTCGAACCGGCGGGGCGGCACGGGCTGGTTCTGATGCAGTTCGTCGTGCCCGACGAGGTGTTCATGGTGCTCGAGCTGGCCGAAGGCGAGCTGGCGCGCATGCGCGACGAGCGCAAGGGCATGGTCGGAGAGCTGAAGTACCCGCAGACTTTCTTTGCCTGAAGCGTGGCTGCGGCTGCGGCTGTCGCCGGGGCATGACCGACGACGGGGATCGGCCGGCATCTGACCGATCTCTCGAGCCGGAGAACGGCAGCCCGGTTGATCTGACCGGTTATCCATCAAAAGCCTCCATCCAGCGGACAGCGGATGGGGGCTTTTGTCATGGAGGCGGTAGAGGCGTTGGGGGTTGTTGGAGGTGTTCGAGGCGTAAGAGGCGTTGGAGGTTGTTGGAGGTGTTCGAGGCGTAAGAGGCGTTGGCGGCGATGGGGGCTTTAGAGGCGTTGGAGGTGTTGAGGGCGTCGGAGGCGAGGGGGGGCGAGCAAGTCCGAGCGCGCGAACGGGGAGATCCGTCAATTTTAGAGATGAAACTTGTCCCGATTCGTAGTAAAATTAATCCTATCGAACTATGACTATTGGGGGATCTGAGCATGACTTATGACCTGCGGGTTGCCCACTGTCCGAGCTGCGGACAAGTCTATCAGATCAATCTGCGCGGACTCTGCGCGGCGTGCTCGACTTCCGAAGACGCGCAGCTGGCGGCGATCGAGCGCGAGCTGCGGCGCAATCGCCAACTCCATACGGAGCAGGTCGCCGAACGCACCTCTCTCCGGCCCGAGCGCATCCGCAGCTGGATTCGCAGCGGGAAGATCAAGCTGTTCGAATACCCGAATCTGGCGGATGCATGCGATCTGTGCGCGGCTCCGATCCGCCGGGGCAAGCTGTGTACCCCCTGCGCCACCCGAATCCAGAGCGCGGTCAGGCGCGAGTACGAGCAGGAGCGTCTCATGAAGGAGCGCCAGCGCAGCGCGCATAGTTACCTGACGAGGTAGCGGTATTAAGCCTTCGGTCCTTGGGCCGGAGGTTTCATTTTTGCCGTTTGGCCGGCGGATGGATCATTAGACATAATTTTTTAAGAATTGCGTGATAGAATCGACAAGGCTAGTCTCTACCATATAAACTAAAAACGAGAAACGAATGGATGGGAGTAGATCATACGCATGGAATTGTGGGAATTTTTCAAAACCGTCATCTTAGGCATCGTAGAAGGATTGACCGAGTTCGCGCCCGTCTCTTCGACGGGACACATGATCATTGTCGACGATATGTGGCTGAAGTCAGCAAAGTTCCTGGGCGAGCAGCCGGCCGTGACGTTTAAGGTCGTCATCCAGCTCGGATCGATCCTAGCGGTCGTCGTGCTGTTCTGGCGGAGATTCCTCGACTTGCTCGGACTGCGGAGAATGAGTCCGGCATCCGCCGCGAAGGAAGCCCGCGTCGAAGGAACGGGCGAATGGGCGACAGGCGGCAGCGGCCGTCTGAAGCTGATGCAGGTCATCGTCGGTCTGATCCCGGCGGGCGTGATCGGGCTGCTGCTGGACAGCTACATCGAGGAGCATCTCTTTTCCACCGGAACGGTGCTCGTCGGCCTGGTGCTGGGCGCGCTGCTCATGATCGCGGCCGACCGCTTCGGCCCGCGTACCCCGAAGGTGCAGACGGTGGACCAGATTACTTACAAGCAGGCCTTAGGCATGGGGCTGGTGCAGTGCGTCTCGCTGTGGCCGGGCTTCTCCCGTTCGGGCTCGACGATCTCGGGCGGCGTCCTGCTCGGCATGAGCCACCGCGCGGCCGCGGACTTCACGTTCATCATGGCCGTGCCGATCATGGCCGGCGCGAGCGCGCTGACGCTGCTGAAGAACTACAAGTACATCACGGGCGACGTGCTGCCCTACTTCATCGTCGGCTTCATCGCGGCGTTCCTGGTGGCGCTGGTCTCGATCCGCTTCTTCCTGGCGCTGATCAACCGGATCAAGCTCGTGCCGTTCGCGATCTACCGGATTCTGCTGGCCGCGGTCATCGCGCTGGTCTTCTACCTCTAATTGGAAAGGCTTCGGACACCCATTCGGACGAATGGGTGTTTTCGTTTGGCTTATCAGAAAGGATAAGTTCCACCCATCCTTTGCTGATACGTCTCCGATAAAAACGCGCCGCCGCTTCCGGAAGACGGCAAAGCCGGTTTTACTTGCCCGGGCGGGCGGAATCAATTTGGCGTCATCCGAGGAAAATAAGCCCGAATGTGGTACGATAGGGTTACGAATGCGGCGCGATCGTCGCCGTGCATATAAATGAGGTGCTATAGTGGCAGGTTTTAAGGAATTGGGCATTGCCGAGCGCTGCTCGGAATTGCTCCACAGTCTAGGAATTAAGCAGCCGACGCCGGTGCAGGCGCAGACGATCCCGATCGTGCTGACGGGCAAGGACGTCATCAGCCAGGCGCAGACGGGCACGGGCAAGACGCTGGCGTTCGTCCTCCCGATGCTGGAGCGGATCAACCCGGAATCGCCCTACCTGCAAGGGCTCATCGTCACGCCGACGCGCGAGCTGGCGCTGCAGATCACGGCAGAGGTGAAGAAGCTGCTGCCGGCCTATGAGGGCGTGCGCGTGCTGCCGGTCTACGGCGGGCAGGACGTGGAGGCGCAGCTGCACAAGCTGCAGGGGCACGTGCATCTGATCGTCGCGACGCCGGGCCGGCTGCTCGACCATATGCGCCGCGAGACGGTGCGGCTCTCCAACGTGCGGATGCTGGTGCTGGACGAGGCGGACCAGATGCTGCACATGGGTTTCCTCGGCGAGGTCGAGGAGATCCTGAGCCAGACGCCGCGCGACCGGCAGACGATGCTGTTCTCCGCGACGATGCCGGACAAGATCCGGAACCTGGCCGGGCGCATCCTGCGTTCGCCGGAGGAAGTGACCGTGAAGGCGAAGCAGGTGACGGTGAAGGATACGGCGCAGCTCGTCATCGAGACGACCGACCGGGCCAAGCAGTCCGCGCTCGTGGCGATGATCGAGGAGACGCAGCCGTATCTCGGCATCGTCTTCTGCCGGACGAAGCGGCGCGCGAGCACGCTGAACGAGGCGCTGCAGGCGATGGGCTACTCGTGCGACGAGCTGCACGGCGACCTGTCGCAGGCGAAGCGGGAGCAGGTCATGCGGCAGTTCCGCGAGGCGCGGCTGCAGCTGCTCGTGGCAACGGACATCGCGGCGCGGGGACTCGACGTCGAGGGCGTCACGCATGTCTACAACTATGACGTGCCGCAGGACGCGGAGAGCTACATCCACCGCATCGGCCGGACGGGTCGCGCGGGCGAGACGGGCATGGCGATCACGTTCGTGGCGCCGAAGGACCGGGGCGACCTGGGCGTGATCGAGAGCGGCATCGGCATGGGCATCGAGCGCCGCACGGTCGGCCAGAGCGGCAGCGTGCGCATCGCCGAGAGCGAGCCGAAGCGCGGGCGCACGCCCGGCGCGTTCGGCAAGCGCGGCGCGGCGGCCGACGGCCGTGACGGCGCAGGCGCTG
>NZ_JACJVP010000045.1:9841-124256 GCF_014212125.1 Cohnella nanjingensis | reverse complement strand
GCCCTCGTCCTTCGGCCCGCCGCCGGCTTGGCGGCGGCGCGAGGCGCTCCGCCCCGCGTCCGCCGCGCCAACGCCAGAGCCTCCCGGCGCGGATGCCGCAGCCGCCCACGACGCCTCGCGCCCGGCGCGGTCGAGCTCCCGCAGCTCGTCCTCGAACGCGTTCCAGGCGCCCAGCAGCGCCTCCCGCGTGCCAGGAACGAACTGCGGGGCGCCTCGCGCCGCGTCCGCGGCCCAGGCATCGCCCGACGCTTCCTCCGCCTCCAGCTCCTCCTGCAGCGCCGCCTGCTGCCGGCGCACCCGCTGCGCCTCCGCTTCGAGCCGCTCCCGCGCGCGTTCCGCTTCGGCTAGGCGCAGCTGGAGCTGGCGGGCCTCCTCGCGTTCGGCCATCGCGGCGAATCGCCGCGCGTCGTCCTCCGTCCACGCCGGGGACAGCCGCTGCAGCGCCGCCGCTGCCGTCTCCTCCAGCATCCGCAGGTCCGCGGCGACTTCGCCCAGCTCCTCCTGCCGCGCGGCGGCCGCCTCGCGGCGCGCTTCCAGCGCCTCGATGCGCGGCGCCTCGGCGATCAGCGCCTCGTCCCAAACGAGCGCGTCGCGCTCGCTCCGCAGCTCCGCCACCGCTTCCTCCGCGAGCCGGCCGGCGGCCGCCGCATCCTCGCGCCGCCGCAGCAGCGTCTCCCACCGCGCGGCGGCTTCCTCGCCGAGCGGCGCCTGATCCCGCGCGGAAGGCGGAAGTTGCGCACGGAGCTCCGCCTCCTCCTGCCGGGCCGCTTCGGCTGCGAGCCACCACGCCCGCGCTTCGCAAGCGCCCTGCAGGAAGGCCGCCCTCTCGCGCAAGACCGGCATCTCTTCGTCCAACCGCTCCAGCATCCGGTCCGTCTCCGCCAAGCGAGCGAGCGCCTCTTGGTACGCGGAGATCCCCTGGCGGCTCTGACGCAGGGCGGCTTCGAGCTCCTTCATGCCGGCCAGCGCCAGATTCAGCGTCTGCGTCGAGCCTTTGGGCCGGTAGAGCCGGTCCATCTCCGCGTTCAGATACTTGCCGGCAGCCGTGAGCGACGCCCCGCCCGCCATGCCCGCATGGTACAGATAGTTGCCGATCTCCTCGCCCTGGAGGGTCCGCAGCTCGTGCAGTTCGTCCAGCGTCACGGCGAACAGCTGCTTGAACAGCCGTTCGGAGACGCCGCCGAGCAGCAGCCGCTCCACGTCGGCTTGCGTCAGCGGCTGCTCGGTTCCCGCCTCGTCGCGAAGCACGGCTGCAGGGCTTCCGCGCCGCGCCGGACCGTCCGCATAGCGCTCCAGCACGTATTCCCGTCCGTCGTCCCGCAGGACGAGACGCCCCCCGTGGCGGCCGCCGTACACGGGCTCTCCCCGCTCCGCCGGCTGCGCGCGTGTCGCGAAGCCGTACAGCATGCTTCGGATGAACCTCAGCACTGTGCTCTTGCCCGCTTCGTTCGGCCCGAGCACGACCGTGACCGGCGCGTCGAAGACGCAGCGCAAGCCGTTCCAAGCGCCGAAGCCGTCGATCTGCAGCTCCCGTATGTACACGTTTCCGCCTCCTTAGCGTTCGCCCTCCGGTTTGTCCTTCAGCAAGAGCGCCGCCAGCGCCGACGCGCGGTCCAGCAGCGCCGACCGCTCGTCCTCGCCGCGCCCGTCCAGCCACTCCCGGAGCCGCGGCTGACGGCGAAGCGGCTCCGTCGCCTCCGCCAGCAGCAGGCGCGACAGCTCCGGGTCTTGCCGGCCTGCGGCGGCCAATCGCGCCAGTTCGCCGAGAAAGCCTTGCTCGCCGTCCGCCGCCGCTTCATCGCGGTCGGCGCTCGTCGCGACGGCAAGCCGTTCCGCCCAGACCCAGTCGTCGCGATCGTCCGGATCGCCGATCCATTCCCGGAGCTCGCCCAGCCATTCCTCGGCTGCATTCTCGCGCAGGAGGCGCGCATGCAGCGGCCCGGCGCCGACGAGCCGGATCCGCAGCACGACCGGCCGGCCGCCGGCGGACGCGCGCGCCTCGTCGACGGATGCCAGCAGCCTGTCCTTCAATTGCTGCTCGCGGTCCGCGCCCGCTATCGAGACGTCGGTCTCCCGCCAGAGCACCGACGCCGTGTCCCGGAAGGACAGCGCGACTTGCCCTTCCGGCGAGACTCGGACCACGTACGCGCCCTTCGCGCCGGTCTCCCGGATGCTGCGGCCTTGGATGTTCCCGGGGTAGACGACATGCGGATATTCGCGCAGCACGCGGCGGTCGTGGACATGCCCGAGCGCCCAATAGTCAAAACCGGCCCCCGCCAATTCCGCCAGCTTGCAAGGGGCGTAATTGTCGTGGGCCGCGTTGCCGTCGACGTTGGCATGCAGAAGCGCCAGGTGGAACGGGGCGCCCGCCCTCGTCCGGTACCTGGACGCCAGATTGTCGGTTACGCTCGCTTCCGGGTACGAGATGCCGTACACGTGCGCCGCGAGCTCGCCGTCCCGCCGATAGGCCGGCCGGCACGCGACGTCCGACGTGCCGAACACATGCACCGCGTCCGGCCAATCGAGCTTCGCCTGCCAGCCGCCGGCGGGATCGTGATTGCCGTGAACGACGAACGTCTGCACGCCTTCCGCGGCCAGCTCGTTCAAGGCGCGCTGCATCCGCAGCTGCGCCTTCAAGGAGCGGTCCGCGGCATCGTACAGGTCGCCCGCGAGCACGACGAAGTCGATGCGCTCCCGGCGCACCGTCTCCACGAGGCGCGCGAACGCCTCGAAGGTCGACTCCCGCAGCCGGTCGCGCACCGCGGCGGGCACCTTGGACAGCCCGCGGAACGGACTGTCGAGATGCAGGTCCGCCGCATGCAGAAAAGTAAAAGGAACGCCCACTTCGATCTCCACTCCGTTCTTGGTCCAAATCGGGCCGACGGCGCCTTGTCGCAAGCGCGCGAAGAAGCCGCCCATTTGCAAAGGAGCCTCTATGCCTTGCGGGCGGGCGAATACGCTTGTTACTGCGAAGGCCCTGGCGCCTCCGCCGGCCCCATCGCGACGTATATTTTCTTCAATTCGTTGATGACGCGATTTAGGGAATAGGTCTTCTTCGCCTTGTTCATCGCCGCACGCGCCAGCTCGTACCGGTAATGCGGGTCGATGATGAGCTGGTCCAGCGCCTCCGCGAGCGCGGCCGGATCCTCCGGCGGCACCAGCAGCCCGTTGCTTCCGTTCTCGATCTGCTCGGCGATCCCGCCGACGTCCGTCCCGACGAGCGCGAGGAGGCAGAGCGCGGCCTCGGCGAATACCGATCCGAACGCTTCCGCGCGGGACGGCAGTACGAACACGTCGAAGAAGGGCATCATCTCTTCCGGATGCAGCATGTAGCCGTAGAAGATCGTCTCGTCATAGATGCCCAGATCCTGCGCCAGCTTCTCCAGCTCGGGGCGGATCGGCCCGTCTCCGATGATGTGCAGCACGAACTTGCGGTCCCGCTTGCGCAGCTCCGCGCATGCCTTCAGCAGCAGGTCGAGACCTTTGGCGGGGACGAGGCGGCATACCGTCACGAGCTGCGTCACTTCGTTCTCGTGGGAGATCGGCTTGAAGCGCCGTTCGTCGTAGCCGTTCGGGATGACGCCGACCGTCTCCGGCCGCTTCATATAAGCGCCCATGTACGCGGCGAACGAGCGCGAGACCGTCAGCAGCCGGTCCGTCCGGTGCTCCAGCTCGCCGTACAGCGAGGTAAGGAAGCGGTGCTCCGGTCCGTCCGCCGGTATGCGGCCGTTCAGGATGAGCTCCCGCTCGTAGCTGGAATGCACCGTCATCAAGAGCGGCGTATCGGGATAGATCTGCTTCATGGCCAGCGCCGCGACGGGATGATGCGCGTGGATCAGATCGTATTTTCCTTTGAGGCGGAGCCGGCTCCACCATACGTAATCTTTGAGGGTCTGGATATATTTGTCGACGACCGGATGGCCGGCGAACGCGCGCCAATCGAACGTAGCGAATGCGATCTCTTCCTGCCCTTTGTTGCGAATCCGCTTCGGGATGGAGAAGAGCTCCATCTCCCAGCCGATCTTGCGAAACCGTTCTCCGATATAAGGGACCATGGAAGAAACACCGCCCGGCTGCTCCGGGGGGAAAAACAGCGCCTGTAAAATGTTCATGAGGCGATTTCCTCCTCTGCCCTACTTTCTCGGTCTATCTAAGTTATGATATATTAGAACATATGTTTCTGTAAAGAAAACGCCCATGAGGAGCCCCTATGAACGTTGTTACCCTTTGGCATGACCGCGGTCTCCTTCTCGCCTTCTCTTCGGCCGTCGCCGTCGTCATTCTCGGCTTGATGCTCTTCATGTCCTACCGCTTGATCGCGCTCGGACGCCGCAAGGCGTACCGCACGCTCCTGATCTCGCTCGGCATCATCGCCGCGTACCATCTGTTTCAATTGATTACCGCGCTTCACGTCTGGGAAGCGCCGCCGATGGCGCTGTTCGGCGGCGCCGTCATGCGCGCGCTGGCGTTTATTCTGCTCAACTTCGCGGTGTTCGAGCTTTATTACAAGCGGCGTCCGCGCACGCGGGCCTGGCTGTTCGGCCTCTTCGCGATCGGAGTGACGATCGCGGTCTGCGACGTGTTCGTGGGGACCGCCGGATTCGCGAAGCCGATGGCCGACTCCGGCCTCCTCGCGCCGGTGCTCGACGGCTATATGCTCGTGCTGAGCCCCCTGTTCGCGCTGATGTTCGGCCCTCATCTCCTGCAATCCCGGCGTTACGTGGCCGGCCTGGCCTTCGCCTTCGGCGGCCAGCTCGCGCTGATGGCGGGCGCCTATTGGGGTGCCGATTCCCCATTGTATGCGGGTGCGGCGGCGCTTCTGCCGGTCGGCTACTACATCTTGCTCTTCATGCTGCTGTTCGAGCGCGTCGTCGAGCTGCTCCAGTCGGCTTACCGTTCGTCGATCACGGACGGCCTCACCAACCTGTTCAACCGCCGGTTCTTCATGGGGCAGCTGGATTATGCTCTCCGCGCCGGCAAGGCGGTCGGAGCGATCTTCTGCGACATCGACAACTTCAAGAAACTGAACGACACCCAGGGCCACCAGCAGGCCGACGTGGTGCTGAAGCAGGTGGCGGCCATCCTGATGGAGGAGACCGAGGGGATCGGCCTGGCGGGCCGCTACGGCGGCGAGGAGCTCGTCGCCTTCGTCTCCAGCCCGGACACCTCCTCCCAAGCGGTCGCGGAATTGATCCGCTCGCGGGTCGCCAAGGAGACGATCGTCACCGTGAGCGTCGGCCACTGTACGGCGGAAGCGGGCATGTCCGGCGACCAGCTCATGAAGCGGGCGGACGAGGCGATGTACCATTCGAAGCGCTCCGGCAAGAACCGCGTCACCGATTATGCCGCGCTGGCCGGCGCCGACGACTTCGGGTTGGAGAGCGCGGCTTCCGGCAGGCGGAAGCGGTAAGCCCAGCAATCCCAGCTCATGTCCCATCGGGTATCTTGAACCGCCGGACCCCGTCCGCGGTCGAGATACCCATTTTATTTGGGAGCCCGCCACGTTCCGCGGCAGTCTATTTTGTGCTGCAACGATGCTTTTTCGTTACAGCACGCCGAGGCGGTCCGTTTCGAGCTGTAACGATATTTTTTATCGTTGCAGCATCCTGCGGCGGTCCGTTTCGAGCTGTAACGATATTATTTATCGTTACAGCACGACGAGGCGGTCCGTTTCGAGCTGTAACGATATTTTTTATCGTAGCAGCATCCTGCGGCGGTCCGTTTCGTGCTGTAACGATATTTTTTATCGTTGCAGCATATTGCGGCGGTCCGTTTCGAACTGTAACGATATTTTTTATCGTTGCAGCATCCTGCGGCGGTCCGTTTCGAGCTGTAACGATATTTTTTATCGTTGCAGCATACTGCGGCGGTCCGTTTCGAGCTGTAACGATATTTTTTATCGTTGCAGCATACTGCGGCGGTCCGTTTCGAGCTGTAACGATATTTTTTATCGTTACAGCATACTACGGCGGTCCGTTTTGAGCTGTAACGATATTTTTTATCGTTGCAGCATGCCGACACGGCCCGCTTCCCCTTGTCACGATACTTCCTATGGTTACAGCGCCTCAAGGCAGCCTCCTTCCCTAAGTATCATTTCGAGCCTCTGGCCTCGGCCTCGCGCAGCGTACCTGGCGTCGTGTATACTAGGACCATTGATTTCGACGCGTGGTCCATTTCACGCTACCGAAGGAGAGACTGACATGACGCCATCGTTACCTGCCGCTTTTATCGCGCGCATCCGGGAGCAGCTTGGCGAGGAGGCCGACGCTTTCCTTCGCAGCTTCTCGGAACCGCGCGCATACGGCCTGCGCTTCAATCCGCTGAAGCCGGATGCGCCGCGCCAAGCGAAGGGCAGGCTCCCTCTGCCGCAACCGGTCGAGACGGACTGGGGGCTGAAGCCGATCCCCTGGTGTCCGGACGGCTACTTCTATGACGAGACCGCCCGGCCGGGCAAGCACCCCTACCATGCCGCGGGTCTGATCTATATCCAGGAACCCAGCGCGATGATCGCGGCGGAGCTGCTCGATCCCCGGCCCGGCGATCTCGTGCTCGATCTCGCGGCGGCGCCCGGCGGCAAGACGACGCAGCTGGCGGGCAAGATGAACGGGCGCGGCCTGCTCGTCGCCAACGAGATTCATCCGGCCAGGGCGCGCATCCTGTCCGAGAACGTCGAGCGGATGGGGATCGCGAACGCGGTCGTCGTGAGCGCGGCGCCCGGACAACTCGCCGAACGCTGGCCGCAGGCCTTCGACCGCATCATGCTGGACGCGCCTTGCTCGGGCGAGGGCATGTTCCGCAAAGACCCCGAGGCGATCGTCGAATGGTCGCCGGACGCGGTCGAGACCTGCGCCGCGCGCCAACGCGACATCCTGCCGGACGCCGCCGCCATGCTGAAGCCCGGAGGCCGCCTCGTCTATTCCACCTGTACGTTCAACCGGGCGGAGAACGAAGAGACGATCGCCTGGTTCCTGCGCGGGCACCCCGACTTCGCGCTGCTGGCCGAGCATCGCATGTGGCCGCATCGCGGAGAAGGCGAAGGGCATTATGCAGCCGTATTGGAGAGACAAGCCTCGGCGACGGCGGAGACGGAACGGCCGTCTTCCGCTGCCTCCCGCAAGGGCGGACGCAGCGGCAAGCCATCGGCCGCTTCTGCGGCGGCCGATGCGGCGCTGCAGTCGTACCGGGCATTCGCCGCCGATGCGCTGCCGGGCTACGAGCTCTTAGCCGACGGCGTGCCGCTCCTCTTCGGCGAGGCGTTGTACTGGTTTCCCCAGCCGCCGGGATCGTCCGTGTTGCCCGCCGCGCTCGCGGGCCTGAAGGCGCCTCGGCCCGGCCTGCACTTGGGCGATGTCCGCAAGGGACGGTTCAAGCCCGGGCACGCCCTGGCGCTGGCGGTTCGGTCGGAGCAAGCCGCGCTCTCGGCGGACTATCCGCCCGACGCGCCTGAAGTCGCCGCCTACCGCAGGGGCGAATCGTTGCCCGCCCCCTCAGGCGAGCGAGGATGGGGCCTGCTCTCGGTCGGCGGACATCCTCTCGGCTGGTTCAAGTCGAGCGACGGATGGCGCAAGAACCGCTACCCCAAAGGACTGCGCATCCAAGGTTGACGGAAGTCCCTTCACAACTCGCGAACGTTGACGATTCGCCTTGCCATTCGCGGACCGTAGCGGGAATCTTCGGTTCCCTGCACCGGATTGTCGATTAACCAAACATCACATTGGCCCCGCTGTAGCGAAAACTCGCAAAGAGATGTACGGGGTACATCACATTAGCCTCCGTACAGCGGAATCTCGCAATGCGATGTACGGGGTACACGAACAGCAGCGTCTCCCCTGATAACGTATCCTTTCGGATACGTCAAGAAAAGGACTGCAGCGGGTTGCTCTCCGCAACCTGCCGCAGTCCTCTTCTGCTCTATCAATCTCCGCGATGATTCCGCGCTAGTTAATGATGCGGAGCCACGACGCCCTGCGCCAGACCGCCGTCGACCGCCAATTCGACGCCCGTGGTGAAGGTCGCCTCGAACGCCAGGAACAGCGCTGCGCGCGCGACCTCCTCAGGCTTGCCGATACGCTTCATGGGCGTAACGGTATTGCCTTCCTCCTCAAAGGCGGCCATCTCTTCCTTGGAGGCGCTGGCGACGCCCATGGTCGGCGTCTTGATGAAGCCCGGGCTGACCGCATTCACGCGAATCCCTCTTGGCAAGAGTTCGGAAGCCAGCACTTGCGCGAACGACCGGAGCGCTGCCTTGGACCCGGCGTATACGCTCATGCCGGGATAGCCCATCACATCGGCGACCGATGTCGTAAAGACGATCGAGCCGCCGTCTCGGACGAGGGGAGCCAATCGCTGGACCGTAAAGAACGCGCCCTTGGCATTGATATCGAACGTCGCGTCGTAGGAAGCCTCCGTGACTTGGTCGAACGATTCCAGCACCGAATAGCCGGCATTCATGAACACGGCATCGATCTGGCCTAGCTTGGCTTTTACAACCTCGCCCAACTGCCGGATGTCCGCCATGCTCGTCGCATCGGACCGGACCACGTGAACTTGCGGACCGAGCTCTCTGCTTACAGCCTCGAGATTGTTCGCGTTCCGGCCCGTCAGGAGCACTTCTGCTCCTCCTTCGAGCAGCGCTTTGACCATCTCCAACCCCATGCCGATCGTACCGCCGGCTACTACGACTTTCTTCCCCTCGTATTTGTGCATCGTCGTTTATTCTCCTCCATTTTTTCGTTATAAACAAAACAGTTTAGTTTCTATTTGGTCAAAAAAAATATTTCCGCTTCGTAAGTAAGGCCCCGCTCATTCGCCTGCCGGCGCGATGCCGGTTAACGCAGCACCTTGATGAGGGCACCAAGCTCCTCGTTGCCGTATCCGGCGTCCAGCGCTTGCTGGAACAGCCCCAAGGCAAAGGCGGGGAATTCGGCATTGATTCCGGCTTCCCTTGCTTGCTCTATGAACAGTTTCACCGTAACCATGCAGGTATCGAGCGAGCTCTGCGGCGGCGTAAACGACCCGGCTTGAATGACCTCCCCCTCGTGCTTGATCATCTCCCCGATGACGGGAGCGATCTCCGCGATCATCGATCCGAAGGCGTCTACGCGAAGGCCGTCCGATTCAAGGATGCGGGACGCATGGAAGAATCCCAGCATCGCGCCGAATAACGTAGAGAGGAAAGCCAAATCCGTAGACGAAGCTGCGCTCACTTTCTCCCCCAAATAAGGCGCGTTTCCTGCCAAGCTCTTCAGGAAAGGCTCGCTCTTCCGATAGGCGGTGCCGGATCCCGACGTGAAAATGGTGGTGTCCGGTCTGCCTATCTGAGGCGGCGTAGCGGCGATCGCCCCATCGAGATAGTCGGCGCCGCGCTCTCTCGCCCACGCTTCATTGTCTCTTGCCTGCTGGGGGCTGCCGGTGCTCAACTGGACCAGAACCCGACCCTCGAGGGCCGGAACGACTTCTTCGCGATCCAGAATGCGATACGAAGTCTCATAGTTGGCGACGCACACGATCGTGACCGGGCTCGCGCTCACCGCGGCGGCAGCGCTGGGCGCTAGAATCGCGCCCTCGCGAACCAGCGAATCCGCCTTGGCGCTCGACCGATTCCACACGGTTACCCGATGGCCGTTACGCAGCAGCGCCTGGGCGAGTGCTGCGCCCATGGGCCCCAAGCCGATGACCGATACTTCATTCATTCCGCGTCACTCCTTCAAAAACGTTTAATTTTGAAACGAAACAGTTTAGTTTTGTTTCATGCAATACAATACAACACAGTTTCGTTTCGAGTCAAGGGGTGAAAATAAAAAATTCCCTCAAGCTCGTCTGAAATAACCCCGGGTTATCTCGGCGACGCGCTTAAGAGAATTCGGTGGAACGCGCTTAGCTTGAAACATTGTCTAAGTGCATTTCGATCAGATGAGTGGCTAAATTCTTCAGTTGAGCGGCCGGGCCGGAGAAACCATACACCGGAACGGAAGACAAGGCGCCATTGATCACCAGCATCAGCTGATCCGTCAAGCCTTCATCGCTCACGCCGGCCTGCTGGGTCAGACGAGACAGCCGCAGCCGAATGGCGCGATTGTATTCGACGGCCAGCAGATGGACGGGGTGATCCTCTTCGGAAAATTCGGCAAGCGCATTTAAGAAATGACATCCGCGATGATAGCCCGGCTCCAACATCTCGATCGTAGCATCGATCAAGGCCAACAACTGTCCCTTAGGCGAACCTTCCTGCAGCGCGATCGCTTCATCGATATGCTCCCAGTTGATGTGGTCCTGCGCTTCGAGATAAGCGATCACGAGGTCGTCCCTGGTAGGGAAATGACGATAGAGCGTGGCCTTGCTCACGCCGGCTCGTTCTACGATCATATCTACGCCGACGGAACGGATGCCTTCGCGATAGAACAATTCGGAAGCCACGTCAAGAATGTGCTGACGTACCGATGCGCGCGCCATTTCCCTCACCTGCCCCATTTGAATTCGATTTTAAAACGAAACAGTTCTGTATCATATTGTAGCATTCCATCCCTTTCTCATCAAGAGGACAAGGCCGGCGCACTGTTTATGAAAGGTTGATCGGATGGTTGAAGACCCTCTGACCGTCTCGCTTATTCGTTCCGGCAGAGGAAGGTTTACAGGCATTAAACCTCTCCAAGCACCTTCGCCTCGAGCACGACGGCCACGCCGTCTTCGTTGTTCGAGACGGTCACTTCGTCGGCCGCCTCTTTGACGCCGTCCGGTGAATTCGCCATGGCGACGCCCCAACCGGCGAAGCGCAGCATGCCGATGTCGTTGTAGTAGTTGCCGATGGCGAGCACTTCCTCCCGCGGAACGCCGCGCATCGCGGCAAGCTGCGCGAGCGCCGTTCCCTTGGAGGCATCCATATGCTGGACGTCGATGAAGGAATCGCCGCTGCGGATCGTCTGCAGCTCATGCTGCCAATCCTTCCACGCCGTCTCCAGCTCGTCGAGGTCTTCCTTCGGCGCGAAGATCGAGATCTTGACCGTACGCGCCGGCATCCCCTCCGCCTGGGACCGCAGAATCGGCATCGTCAGCATCCGCCCGTACATCGCGGCCGTCTCCTCGTCCAAATGTTCCGTGTACAGCTCGAACGCCGTGTTCATGTCGAAGTGGATGCCCCGCGCGCGGCACAGGGCCAGATACCGCTCGACCGCCTCCGCCCCGATCTCGGCTTCGTGCAGCACCTCGCGGGTGACGCTGTCCACCATCGACGCGCCGTTATGGGTGACGATCGTGCCGGACAAGCCCAAATGCGCGAGCACCGACAAGGCGCTGGCCGATCCGCGGCCGGTGCAGAGCACGATCTCCGCTCCCCGCTCGGCGGCCGCCCGCACCGCCCGGGTGACGCGAGGCGTCAGCTCGTGGTCGTCGTTAATGAGCGTGCCGTCCACATCCAATGCGATTAATCGGTAGGTCATGATGTCGTCCCCCGTCTCTGTTGTTCGTTGCGCAGCTGGTCCACCTCTGCATCCGCGAGCTCGCGCCACTCGCCGGGCGAGAGTCCGGGATCGAGCGGCATCGGCCCCATCGCCACGCGGCGCAAGTACAGCACCTGCTTGCCGACGGCCTGGAACATCCGCTTCACCTGATGGAATTTGCCTTCATGGATCGTCAGCTCGATCCAGCTCAGCTTCCCGTCGCCGGCCAGCGTCTGTGCATACGCCGCGCGGTTCGTCGTCAGCGGCGGATGGCTCTTCAGCCGGGCGACGGCAGCCTCGGCTTCGTCATCCGCGAACGGCGCCGCTCCCTCCGTCCGGGACAGCACCCGCAGCGCCGCGGGCAGCGTGACGTATCCGTCATCCAGCGCGACGCCCGCGGAGAAGGCCCGCGCATCCGGCTCGCCGACCTCCCCGGCGACCAGCGCCCGGTACGTCTTCGGCACGTGCTTGCGCGGCGAGAGCAGCTCGTGCGAGAGCTTGCCGTCGTTCGTCAGCAGCAGGAGGCCCTCCGTGTCCTTGTCCAGCCGTCCGACCGGAAAGGGAGAGAAGACGCTCAGTTCTTCGGGCAGCAGCTCGAGCACGGTCCGGTCGCGCGCGTCCTCCGTCGCCGAGACGTAGCCGGCCGGCTTGTTCAGCATCACGTAGACGGTATCGCGATAGACGACTCGCTCCCCGTCCAGCTGAATTTCGTCCCGTTCCGGATCGATTTGCATGCCCGCATCCTTCGCCCGCGCCCCGTTAACCGTCACCGCCCCTTGCCGGACGAGCTGCTTGATTCCGCTCCGCGTGCCGTATCCGAGATTGCCCAGCATCTTGTCCAGGCGCATCGTTTTTTTCATCGCTATCCCCTTCTTCTCCATGCCCGTCGGCCGGCGTCTAGATCCAGCGCCAACCCGGCAGCAATTCGTTCTTCATCGTCGCGCCGTCCCATCGTCCCCAGCCCGCGGGATAGCCGTCGATGCAGACGAGCGTCCAGCCGCGGCCGGAGGAGGGATGCCCATCGCGTCCCGTCACCCGGTCGGCATCGGGCTGCAGCGTCTCTCCCCGCAGGTAGCGCAGCGCAAGGTCCTCGCCCGCGTCCAACAAGAGCGTCCGCGCGGCGTCGCCCGCGGTCAGCCCCATCGCCAGCGCCTGGGAAGGCTCAAAGCGGTGCTTGGTCGCCACGCCGAGCAGCCAGCCCGGCCGCACGACCTTCAGGCGCTGCAGCTGACGCTCCGATAATTCACGGGGCAGCGCGTACAAGTAATCGCCCTTCGCGAGAAGCCGCCCGGGCGGCTGCCACCCGTCCAGCGCTTCGGCCGCGAACGCGGCGAACTTGCCGAGCACGTCCGTCTCCGCTCCCGCCGCGCGCGGTTTGCTTGCGCCTTTCCCATGCGCCCTGCGGGTCGGAGCGGACCGCGATGGCAACGTTTGCTCCACGGCGCGATCCGCCCGCCTTCCGCCTTTCCCCGCGCCGCTAGACGGCGGCCGGTCACCGGCTTCCCGGCTGCGGCGATCTGCGCCCGGCCGCGCGGCGCGCCCGAGGGCATCCGCCGCGTCGGACGACGACGGGCCGTTCTCTATGCCGTCCGTTGCCTCGACTCCCGCGGATGCCGGATGCCCCTCTGTCGATACGGACCACACGGACGTCTCTGCCGGCTTGTCCCCCGTTGCCGCCCCTGCTGACGTCTCTGCCGGCTGGGCCTCCGCTGATGCGCTTGTCGTCTCGGCCTCCGCTGATACGCCTGCCTGCTTGTCCCCCGCTGATGCGCCCGCCGTCTCTGCCTCCGCGCTTTCCCGGCGCAGCAGCGCGGCGAAGTGGCCCTCCCCGCGGCAGCGGTGCGGCCACAGCCGGACGGCGCCGGCCAGCGACGCTTGACGTTCGGCGCCCAGCGCAGCCGCTTCCTCCGGCGTCAACCAATCGGGCCGTCCGGGCGCAAAGCCCCATGCCTCCGGCGCGGCGATCGGCACGACCGAGAAGTCGGGCGACGCGGCCAGGAACCGCGCGATCGTGCCCTCGTTCTCCACCGGCGTGAACGTGCAGGTCGAATACAGCAGCCTTCCGCCGGGCGCCACCATCCGCGCCGCGTCCGCCAGAATCGCGTCCTGCATCGCCGCATACCGCCGCGGCCAATTCGGCTCCCACAGCCGAGCCATATCTTCGTCCTTGCGGAACATGCCTTCTCCCGAACAAGGGGCGTCGACCAGCACCCGATCGAACAGATCGCCGAACGCCGCTGCCAGCCGGCTGGGCTCTTCATTCGTCACGACCGCGTTGCGCACGCCCGCGCGCTCCACGTTTTTGGCCAGCGCCTTCGTCCGCTCCGCGGCGTTGTCGTTCGTGACGAGCAGCCCCCGGCCTTGGAGCTTGGCCGCGAGTTGGGTCGTCTTGCCGCCCGGCGCCGCGCACAAGTCCAGTACCCGGTGGCCCGGCTCCACGCCCAGCAGCTCGGCTGGCGCCATCGCGCTCGGCTCCTGAATATAGTAGAGCCCCGCGTAGTAGTGCGGGTGCTTGCCCGGCCGCTCGTCTTCGTCCGTCTTATAGTAACCGCCGTCGGCCCATGGGATCTCCTGTCCGCCGCGGCCGAATCGCGCCGCGTAAGCCCCGCCGGTCAGCTTCAGTCCGTTCACGCGAAGCCCTGCCTGCTTCGGCTCGTCATAGCTCGCGAAGAACCGCTCCGCTTCGTCCCCCAACAGCGCGGCCATCTCGTCCGCGAATCGTTCCGGTAACCGCATCTCTCGCTGAATGCCCCCCGTTGTGCGTCTTTCGCTATCAGCTATAATGTAAGGGAGTCTTCCGCGCTTGTCCATGCCAGAAAAGCCGAAGGAGCCCAAAAGATGTCCAAAGCCGACAATATGTTATCCATTCTATGGCTTCTCAAGACGGGAAAGCAACTGACGGCGAAGCAGCTGGCCGAGGAGCTCGAGATTCACATCCGTACGGTGTACCGCTATATCGACGCGCTATGCGCGAGCGGCGTGCCGATCATCGCCGACGCCGGGCCGGGCGGCGGCTACAAGCTGCTTCGGCCGCTCGACGACGCCCCTCTGTTCTTCGACTTGGACGAACAGAAGGCGCTCGTGCACGCGGCGCAGTTCGCGCGGGAGGCCGGCTATCCCTACGGCGACGCGCTCGAACGCGCCGTCACGAAGCTGAAGCGATACACAAACGAAGAGCAGCGCGAGGCGATCGACCGCCATGCCTCGGGCTTGAACGTAATCAGCCCTTCGCCGGACCGCACGGTCGCCGAGATGCTCCAGTCGCTCGAGCAATCCGTCGCGGACGCCCGCACGCTGCGGATCGATTACCGCAAGGAACGCGGAGCGTTCGCCGAGACGCGCCGCATCGACCCGTACGGGCTCATCCATTGGAAGAGCAAATGGTATGTCATCGGGCACTGCCATCTCCGGGGCGAGGTCCGCAGCTTCCGCGCCGACCGTATACAGAGGATCGACTCCACGGAGGACGCGTTCGTCCGGCCCGCCGACTTCGACGCGCGCCGCTTTTTTCTGGGCAGCCTGCTCCCCGATGCCGAACGCGAAGAAGGCACTTTCACGGTCCGCTTGATCGGCCATCCTGCAGCGCTGGCCGACCTGTGCGAGCATTGGCAGTTCGGTCACGGCCTGCTGCATCATTCGGATCACGAGATCGCGTCCCGCATCCCCGCGGCTTCGCTCACGACCTATCTGCCGTATATCCTCCTCTCCTACGGCAGCGCGATTCAAGTCGTCGAACCCCCGGTCCTCAAGGAACGGATGATCTCCCTCGCTTCGGAGCTGTCCGCGCACTATCGGGAAACGGATTAACCGGGCCGTCTTGCCTTTTACACTGACCGTTTCTGTCAGCCGTCCGCTTGTACAATGAATCTGTAGCTGCCCGCCGAGCGCGGGACATCAGATACGAGGAGGCTGCTCAAATGAACGCGAAGTTTTTCGGGACAAGACTGTTGGTAAGCGACTTCAAGGCGAGCGTCCGGTTCTACCGGGAGGTGCTCGAGATGAAGGAAGAATGGCACCAGGACGAGCCCGGCGCGGAATACGCGCTGTTCTCGGTCGGGGAAGCCAAGTTCGAATTGATGCCGAAGAGGAGCATGTTCGAAGCGCTGGGCGAAGTCCAAGCGGAGATCGGCGAGGCTGCGCCCCTGCACGTGGTGCTGGACTTCGGCTGCGAGGACGTAGACGCCGAAGTCGAGCGGCTGCGCGCCCGGGGCGTCCGGTTCGTCACGGAGCCGCACGACCGTCCGGCCTGGCGGGCCCGGGTCGCGCACTTCCGCGACCCCGAAGGGAATCTGTTCGAGCTGTACACGACCTTGCCGCAATAAGCCGGAGTCGCCGCCGGCATGAGGCATCAGCGCGGACGCAAGTTCAGCCGAAGCCCGAGGCTTCCATCGGACGCTCGGCGAATCTCGATTCGATACAGACGCCATAACGGGATACAGACGCAAAAAACGGGTTCGTCGTCCTTCGGGACGCCGACCCGTTTTATTAGCTGTGAAGGGTGTTACGTATTCGATCCCTTGCCCGCCCGGATGAGCGCGGCTTGGATCTCCTGCGACAGCTCGGCGAGCGCCCACATGTCCTCCTGCTCCCAGAGCTCGTTGAAGCGGAGCTGGAACTGCGCCGCCTCCCGGACGCGCCGGAAGAAGTACAGGCCTTGGATGTCGTTGAGCACTTTGCGGACGATGCCGGACTTCTCTTCGAAGTCCTGCTGCGCGTCGACGATCTCCTGGCGGATGCTGGACATCTCCTTGTCGAGCTGGAACGCCGCCTCCGCCGCCTTGCGGAGCCGATCGCGCACGTGCTCGGGCAGATGCTCGCGGTATTTGTAGTTCAGCGAGTGCTCGATCGTCGCCCAGAAGTTCATGGCCAGCGTCCGGATCTGGATCTCGGCCAGCACCGGCATCGATCCGAGCGAGGTCTGAACCGGATACTCGACGATGATATGGTAGCTCCGGTAGCCGCTGTCCTTGTAGTGGGTGATGTAATCCTTCTCGTAGACGACCTTCCAATCCTTGCGAAGCCGGACGAGATCCGCCACCCGGTGGATGTCTTCCACGAACTGGCACATGATGCGGATCCCGGCGATGTCCTCGATGCCCGTCTCGATCTTGTCGATCGGCACGCTGAGCCGCTTCGCCTTCTCCAGGATGCTCGAGATCCGCTTGACGCGGCCGGTGACGAATTCGATCGGGGCGTATTCGTCGCGCGCCTTCAGTTCGGTTCGCAGCGCCTTGAGCTTCACCTTAAGCTCCTCTACGGCCTGCTGGTAGGGCAACAGGAACTTGCTCCAATCTCTACCGTCCATCATTCAACTTCCTCTCTGCCGCGCGTCCGGAGGGGGCGCGCTTGAACCTAGCCCGTTTCATCGGGGATGCAAGTCCCGCTCCTGCTTCAAGCCCCGTTATCTGTGGTCGGCGCCGACCGCTTCGGCGATCCGCTTGAACCCGTCCCGGCGCAGACGTTCCTTGAGCCCTCCGGCAATCTCCCGCACGACGCCCGGCCCCTTGTAGATGAGCGCCGTATAGACTTCGACCAGGTGCGCGCCCGCGCGGATCTTGTCGTAGGCGTCGTCCGCGGTGAAGATGCCGCCCGATCCGACGATCGGCAGCTTGCCGTCCGTCAGGGCGTACAGGGAGCGGATGACCTCGGTGGACCGCTTCGTCAGCGGGCGTCCGCTGAGGCCGCCCGTCTCTCCCGCGTTCGCGTGCGTCAGCCCTTCGCGGCCGATCGTCGTATTCGTCGCGATGATGCCGGACATGCCGCTCGATCGGATCGCCTCCGCCATATAGGCGAGCTGCTCCTCGTCGTTGTCCGGCGCGACCTTCACCAGGATCGGCTTCGGCAACCCGCCCTGCCGCTCGGCCTGGGTCGCCATCTCGTCCTTCACCGCGTCCAGCAGCAGCTTCAGTTCGTCGCCGTGCTGCAGCTTGCGAAGGTCCGGGGTGTTCGGGGAACTGATATTCACCACGAAGAAGTCTCCGTAAGCGTAAAGCTTCCGCAGACACGCGCGGTAATCGTCGGCCGCGTTCTCGTTCGGCGTCAGCTTGTTCTTGCCGATGTTCACCGCGATCGGAATGCGGCGCTTGCCCAGCTTGCCCAGCCGTTCGGCCATCGCGTCGGCGCCTTCGTTGTTGAAGCCCATCCGATTGATGAGCGCTTCGTCCGGCGGCAGCCGGAACAGCCGGGGCTGCTCGTTGCCCGCCTGTCCGAGCGGGGTGACCGTGCCGACTTCCATGAAGGACAGCCCGACGCGGGAGAAGCCGGCGACCGCCTTGGCGTTCTTGTCCAGTCCCGCCGCCAGGCCGACCGGGTGGGCGAAGCGCAGCCCGAACAGATCCACCGCGAGCTCCGGCGACTCTCCCACGCCCCAGATGCCGGAGAGCAGCGCGGGCATGCCGGGCACGCGAGCGGCCGTCCCCATCCCGTCTACGACCAAGTGATGGGCCGCTTCCGGGTCCATGCGGAAAAACAAAGGTTTTGCCAACTTATACAGCAACTTTTTTCAGCATCCTTTCATGATCCAAGCCGCGAGCCTTTCGGTTAGGCAAACGCGCAATGCCGTTACTGGCAAAATGATCAAATAAACCCTCGGGTAACAGTTTAGCCTTTTCTCGCCTAAAAGAAAAGGGAACAGGCGCCCGTTCCGAACCGATTCGCCTTCTGGCGTTTTAAGAAGCAAGCGTTTACAATGAGAGGAGATTCCCCATCTATTCATGGAAAGGTTGATCCGCATGAGCGCAACCAAAAAGAAGCCCCCTATCTCGCGCAAGCCGCAGCAAAACGAAACCGTAAACAAGCGGGCGCTGATCTGGACGGGGGCCGTCTTCCTCGTCGTCGTCATCGTCATGGCGGTGCTGCTGATTCTCAACGGTTAACCAGCCGTTAATTCAACCATTTGTACGTTTTACGGGGGTTGGTCTCGTCCTGCGCGGGCTTCAGGCGGAAGCGCTCCGCCGGCGCGCGAAGCTCCGAGGGCAGCCCCCCTTGCGCGATCGTCACCTTCGTGCCGAGCGGCGCCAGATCGTACAGCTCCTCCAGATCCTCCCGCTTCATTCGGATGCAGCCCAGCGATTCGCTCTTGCCGATGCTGTCCGGCTCATCCGTCCCGTGTATGGCATACAGCGTATCCGAAAGGGTCATTCCGCGGCTGCCGAACGCGCCGTCCGCCCGCCCGTTCGGGTTGCGCACCTTCTCCGTGATCTCGAAGCTTCCTTCGGGCGTGGGGGTGTCCTTCGCTCCGATCCCGATCGCATAATTGCGCAGCAGCACGTCGCCGGCAACGACCGCCAGACGATGCCGGGTCTTGTCGATCCGAATCTCGAGCGTCCGCTCGGTTAACGGGCTTAGCCGTCCCGCGGGCTTCCCTTGTCCATCCGCCGGCCCGCCATCGCTCGGCCATCCCGCATCATCCGGCTGCTTGGGGGCGCTCGCGGCGCCCGATTCGTCGCGGATCGCCTTGAACCACCCTTCCAGCGCCTCGTTCGTGCCTGCGACGGCGTTGTTCGGGTAGGCGCCGGCGAGCGACGACAGGCTGGACGGCCACTTGCCGGTCCGCTCCTTGTAATGAACGACCGCCGAGCGCAGCATGAGCTTCCCTTCCTGAAGCGGCTTCCAGGCCCGGACTTGCTTGGCGGCCGGCGCGCCGTCCTGCGCCGTATTGCAGGGACACCAGCCCGGGGCGAACCAATCGACGGCGGCGGCCGCTTGCTTGCCGGCCGGCCTCACCTGGGCGAGCGGCCGCCCGCTGCGCTGCCAGTCCGTCCATTTGCCCAGGACGGGCGTCTCGACGAGCAGCGAAGGCGCCGCCGTCTCCCGATGCAGCAGCAATTCGCCCAGAGCGCGCCGCCCGTCGCCCGCCGGCTCGGACGCGCCCGCGACCAATGCGATCTGCGGGCCTCCGCCGCCCGGAGTTGCCTTGCCGGCGGCCTGCGGCGGCGCATCGGATCCCGCGGGAGACTGCGGCGCAGCCGTCGCGTCGCCTGGCTGCGTCTTCGCCGGGGGAGCCATCGCTTCCGCGCTTGTCGGCGCATGCGCCCTGTCGCCGGCGAGCAGCAAGCCCAAGGCGAGCAGCAGCCCGCCGCCCGCCGCCAACAGGACGCCGCGGCGCCGCCTTCGCGTCCGTCCCGCGCCGCCCGTCCCGTCGGCCGCGTCTCCGGCGAGCGGATTGGCTTTCTCCTCGAACGCCTCGTAGACCGGGCCCGCTTGGCGAAAGCAGTAGTTCGCCTTGGCGGTCTCGCCGCGAGCCATATATTGTTTGCCCAGCAAATACCAGGCCATCTGATTGTTCTCGTGCTTCAGCAGATAATCCTTCATCGGATGGGCATCCGGCACTTCCGGCACTTGTTCGTAGAATTGATCGATTTGCTTGTTCAAGCGGTCATCCTTGCTCACGTCCCCGCCTCCTTCCGCCTCATCTCTCCTTTTCTATATCGGCCGGGGGACGCTCCCGCTTTAATCGGGTCGGGACTTGCGCTCGCTCATGAAGAAGACCGCCCCGGGCCGCGAACGGTCCGGGACGGTCTATCACCTTGCTCCGATCGTTAGAAATTCTTGCTGCGGATCACGACGGCGCCCGCCGATGCGTCCCACTGAATATCCAGGTCCGACTCCGTCGCGAAGAAGCGTACGGGCACGTACAAACTGCCATTCCGGACGACCGGCGCGCCGTTCAGGACCAGTTCGGACGACGTTCCGCCTGCTTGCTTGACGACCTTCTTCTGCCCGTTCGCGATGGCATAGACGACGTCGCCCTTAGCGAGCTTGCCCGTCTTCGCCTTGCTGTCGAAGCTCACGGCATAGCCCAGCGCTTGGCCGACGCTGCGCAGCGGCAGCAGGACCGCTCCTTGCTCCAGCAAGGCGGGAGCCTCGGTCTTGAGCAGAACGCCGTTCAGCAGCGTCTTCACTTTGCCGTCTTTGGTTACGGTATTCGACCCGCTGTACTTGGCCAAGATGCGAACCTTTTGCCCGTTCTCGTCCGCGATGGCGAGGCGGCCGTCCGAGAGGATGGCGACGTCCGTCGGGTGGTTGAACGTAGCGGCGGTTAGGACGCCGTCAGCTGCTCCGTACTCGCCGCCTTCGCCCGCGAGCGTCGCGACCTTGCCGTCCTTGAGCAGCCGAACCGCGTGGTTCAGACCGTCCGCGATGACGAGCGTGCCGTCCGGTGCGACCGCGAGACCTTCGGGCGCGTGGAACCTTGCGTCGGCGGCCGGGCCGTCCGCATAGTCGCCGGCCGCATAGAGGCTGCCTGCCGCATAGGTAGGCGCGCCTCCCGCCACCGTCGTCACCGTCCCGGCGGCGAAGTCGATATAGCGGATATTTTGGTTCCCGCGATCGCTGACGTACAGATTGCCTTTCGCGTCGAGGGCGAGGCCGCTCGGCTCGTTGAACTTCGCGGAGGCGATCGGGCCGTCCGCGAAATCTCCGGCCGACTCCACCGCGCCCGGCACAACCTGCACGGCGCGGGTCGAAGCCGCGTTCAGGGTCGTGACCGTACCGTCGGGCGCGACTTTGCGGATGAGGTGATTCAGCGTGTCCGCGACGTACACGTTGCCGCGGTCGTCCGCCGCCACGTCGGAAGGCGCGAAAAACGTCGCCTTGGCGCCCTGGCCGTCGTCGCTCCCGAGCAGCCCGTTCCCGGCCAGCGTCGTCACGGTTCCGCCCTTTCCGATCTTGCGGATTGCATGGTTCCCGGAATCGGCGACATAGACGTTGCCTTGCCCGTCGACGGCGACGCCCTTCGGCGAATCGAACGCCGCTTGCGGCACCTTGTCGTCGTGATAAGCGCCGAGCGGCAGCCCGGATGCGTCTCCGCCGATCGAGAGGCCGCTATAGGTCGCAAGCTGGTCCGGCGTCAGCGTCCGGATCAGGTGATTGCCGCGATCGGCGACGAGCAGCTTGCCGTCCGACAGTTGGGCGATGCTGTACGGATAAAAGAGCGAAGCCTCGGCCGGCTTGCCGTCCTTTGCGCCCGGCTCCGCCTGTCCGGCCCACGTGCGCACTTCGTACAGCTTGCCCGACTGGGTCCAGCCGATGTCGGCGGCGGCGGACGCCGCAGCCGGCCCGGACACGGCAATGGCGAGTCCCAGTGCCGCCGCGAGGACTTTGCGAGAGGGGAGTTTCATATGCATGCTCCTTTGTTGGCGGATAGATTAAACAAGAATCGGGATGGAGAGGATGAAGCGCGTCGGATGGCCGTCGATAATCAGATCGAACCGGTACTGCCGCCTCCCCGGTTCCGAACTCTCGATTTGCTCAAGATCGCTCAAGGGAATTTGAACGGTCGGAGCATCGGAATCAAAAGTATGAAGCACCGACTCCCCCGCTTTCAGTTCAACCAAGCGGTCCGCCGAAGCCGTGATCAGAATCTCGTCCTCGGGGTTCAACCAATTGGCAACGATTTGATAAGTCGGCATGTCTCCGGAATCGGGTTCCTTGCTCCAATCCAGCTTGACTTCGTCCGTATCGGTGATTTTGAACTTCGCGAGCCCTTCCGGCAAGTTTTGGTGAACCCGCAAGACGATTTCGAACGTTCCCATACGGATAAAGTACACCGTTCGCTCTTCCGTCAAAGGAAGATGGATGCGCCCTTCGGCATCCGGCCCGAATTCCGTATTAAAATCCCACGTTAGCGCCGAAACGGGCGTTAGCCCCAGCTCGTTCGCCTGGATCACAAGTTCGTTCGTGCTCGGCGTCACGCTTGCCGAGAATGACAGTCCGCCTTCGATCGAATCGTCTTTTTCGGCATAGATGGCCTTTCCTTGACCGTCCTGAAGTTGGAACGGCAGCTCTTCCAGGTCTCCATTCTTGACGAGCATGGTCTGAGGTTGGCCGATCGTTTCCCCGTTTTCATCCAGCAACGTAAACGTGACGGGAAAGATTCGATTCAAAGGCAGGTTTTCCGCCCCATAGGTGAACGAGCTTGCATCGCGATTCATGTCCCGGTTCACCGGCATTCCCGTTCCGTCCGTGTAGGCGATTTGGACTCTGCGCACCTGATCGGTTGCTTGAATTACTAAGTCAAGGGTATGGGCATTCCATCCGTCAAAATCCAGAAAGTATCGATTCGGGGCCAAATAGAGCGGGGAAAGCCAAGCTTCCATACCCCAGACACCCCAACCCAAGATGCCCTCCGGCGTGTCCGCCCTCTCGACTTGTAACGTATATACCGACTCGTCATTGCCGGATTGTTCATCGGACGTCCAGATGGAGATCACGTTGAAGTCTTCGCGCCCGGAACGATGCAGCGGAATGCTGTATTCCCCGTCCGCATTCGGCGTATACGAAATGTCGTTGACCCAAATTTTCTTAATCGGCAAATCTGCAGAAATGTTGCCCGTGATTGTGAGATAGGCGTTGTTGGCGCTGACTTTCATTTCATAGACGTGTTGATCCGGCGCAAACGCCAATTGCAGCGGCTCGCCCTTCGCGTCCACATACTTCACGCCGTAGAAAGGCGCCGGCGTCGGCGACGGAGATGCCGTCGGCGTTGCGCTGGGCGTCGGGGAAGGAGAAGCCGTCGGTGTCGGTGTAGGCGTCGGTGTCGGCGTAGCCGTAGGTGCAGGCGTCGGCGTCGGCGAACCGCCGGAACCGCCAGATCCTCCCGGCGAGACCGGCGTAGGCGTAGGTGCTGGCGTGGCCACCGGCGGCAGACCGAGGGCGGCGCGGTTCTGCTCGAACGCATGGCGCTCAGCCTCGGTCAGCCCTTTCAAATAGGCGTCCAGCGCCTGCTGATCAAGGACCATCTGCCTGTTCCGGTTCTGCTGCGTGAGCCGGGTTTTCTCCTCTTGAATTTTCTTCAGCATTTCCATCATCTTTTTTTGAAGCTCTTGCATCTGCTTCATCTGTTCTTCCTTGAGCTGCGCCTCGTATTCGGCCTGGGCTTTCTTGGCCGATGCCGATTGGGAGGGATCGGTCCCCGCTGCGGGATCCAGCGGTTTGACTTTGCCGAGATTCAGTTTTTTACCGAGATCCGAAATTTTGCTGTTGGCTTCGTCGATCGCTTTTTGAATGTCGCTTGCGCTCGACTTGCTTTGCTCGATCGCTTTTTGGGCGAGATTGCCGACGAGCTGTTCCAGGTTTTGCTGTATGGGGCTCAAGTCGGAGGGAATTTGGAAAGTGGACGTAGGCTGCGGGAGCGCAATCCCGTTTTGAAGCCGTTGAATGAACGCCTCGTTTTCCTGGTTGATCTCCGACGCCTGCTTGATGATGGCCTGAATTAAATCGCTTGAAGCCGACTGGACAAACGCGTTCAGATCCGCGAAGCCGATCTTCGCCTCCGGCTGACGATCCGACGGATTCAGCTGAATCTGCTGCGTCGGATATACGGGGGCGGTCGCCGGCGCGGACGGCAGCCCGGTCTGCACGATTCCGGACAGGACGAGCAGGGTCGTCGTCCCGGTCTTCGGGTCGACGACGACGGCGAAGTTCGTGCCTCTTACGCCCATGCTGGCCGTCGGCGTCTCCAACTGAAACGCGTCCTCCGCGGATTTGATCGACTTGACGTGAGACCAGACGTTTCCTTTCAGGACGCTGACCTTGGTGACGGTTCCTTTTTTGTCCGACACTTTGGCGAACGTCATCGACGTATCCGCGCCCAGCGTCATCTGGTCGTCTTCCGACGATCCGTTGGCGAACTGCAGCACGGCGGATCCTTTCGGACCGCTCGTGATGATGTCGCCCTGGTTGAGGCTCATTTTGGCGAAGGCTTTGAACGACTTGCTGCCTCCGGCCTTCTGAACGGACACCTCTCCGGTCAGCGACTTGACGATCGCCACGCGGGAAGAGGCGGCGAACGTCGGCTCCGCAAGCACCCCTAAGAGCGGGAGTGCCGCCAGAAGCACGGATAACAAACGAATCAGGGCTTTACGCAACTCGGATTCCTCCTTGAAATGAACATTGCATTCCATGCCGATATGAAAATGAGACCATCCGGATTTAGTCGGCCGAAGCCGGACCTAACAGCGTATACACCCGAATGGGCTGCGACTTGCCCTTGAACAAACGATCTTCCCCATCGTCGTAGCGGAAATTCTTCCGCGTCCGCTCGAAGACGGCCTCGGAAACCATGATCTGCCCGGGCTTCGTCTGCGACTCGATCCGGGCCGCGATGTTGACGTTGTCCCCGATCGCCGTATAGTCGACCCGCAAATAGGAGCCGATATTGCCGACGACCGCCTGGCCCGCGTGAATGCCGATGCCGACGTTCACTTCGCAGCCGTAGCGCTCGCGGATCCGTTCCCGAATGTCGACCATGCCTTGCTGAATCTCGTAGGCCGTCCGTACCGCCAACCGTTCGTGTTCCTCTACGTCCAGCGGCGCGTTGAATAGGATCATGGCCGCGTCCCCGATGAATTTGTCGATCGTGCCCCGATGCCGGAGCGTCGTCTCGGTGATCATATTGAACATCGTGTTCAGCGTATCGACGAGCTCGGGCGGCGTCAGCTTCTCCGAGAGCGGCGTAAAGCCGCGAATATCGAGGAATAGGACCGTGATCTGCTTGGCGTCCCCGCCGAGCTTGATGTCGATATCCCGGGCGACGATCTGCCGGACCAGATCCGGGGAAATGTAACGGCCGAACTGGCGCGTGACGAATTGCTTTTGCGCGCTTTCGAGATAGGACTTGAGGGAGACGTTAGTCAGATAAGCGAGCGTAATGGCCAGGATCGCGTCCGCCACCCGGATTTGCAGCGCGGATGCCCGATAGAGTTCCATCTGGCCGTAGAGCAGGGCGCCGGCGACGGCGAGGAACGCGAGGATGGAGATGACGTTTTTGAGCCGCCAAGGCAGGATTGCGAACGCGGCGAACAGCAGCAGCTCGCCGAGGAGAAGGGTCCATGCCGGCGGATAAGAGACGCTGCTGCCGTTCAGCAGCTGGTTGACGATATTGGCATGGACGTAAACGAGCTGCATCTTCTTCTCGATCGGAGTCGCCCCGCTGTCCTGTCCGGACGCGTCGGACAGCCCGGTCGCGGTGAAGCCGACGAGGACGACGGCGTCCTTGAATACGGTCGGATCGATCTCGCCGTTCAGCACGCGGCTGAAGGAGACGGTCGTGACGTCCTCCGTATTCAGATGGTAGTCGATCGTGAGCGTGTTTTTGGCGACCGCGCTTCCGGATTCGAACAGTCCCGCCGGATCGGTCATGCCGTCGTACCGGCTGAGGTCCGCCCCGGCCATTCGGGCCGCCTCGTAGGCGAGCGACGGCACGACCTGACCGTCCGGAGTCGCCAGCTTCAGCCACGTCTGGCGGATGACCCCGTCCGGGCTGACGACGCGGTTGATGTTGGCCAGCTTCGCATGCTCGGCGAACATCGGGAGCGGCGCATCCAGCCGGTCGACCGCGAGCCATTTGTCGGGACGGGCCTCGCGCTTGCCGAATACGTCCCCCTCGGTGACGCCGATGACCGGCAGGATGACGTTGTCCGAAGAGGAGAGCGCTTCCGCGAAAGCCCGGTCGCTGTCCGGGTCGGATGCGTCGTTGAACAGGATGTCGAAGGCGATCGCCTTCGGCTTGCCGTCCGGCTGATTCAGCATGTCGAGGAACGGCGCGTAAACGGCGCGATCCCACGGAAATCGGCCCAACTCGGCCAGGGAATCGTTGTCGATCGCGACGACGACGATATCCTTCGGCAGATGCGTCGCGGCCTGCCGCATGTTGGCGTCGAACAGCAGCGCGTCCAGGCGCCGCAGCCACCGCTCCTGATCGACGAAGAAGACGGCAAGCAGGAGCACGACGTTCATCGCGATCGCGATCCGTTTGATTCTCTCTCTCAACTCGGAACCCACCTATGTAAATCTTGGCATTGCTTTTAGTATAATGGAAGTCCTAGCGGCTGTGTTGGATTTTGTCAAAAAATGAGGGCGCGCGTCCTAGGTTTTTGACCGAAAAGGACGGCGGTCGTGTCTGTAGGCGGGAATGCGGACGGGAACGCCTTGAAAAGACGCAAAAAAACCCTCTCCGGGCCGAAAGCCCGATAGAGGGTGGATCGCAGTCGTAAAATTACATGTTGAAGGGGCCGTCCGCAATCTTGATGGAATCCGTCGGGCAACCGTCCGAAGCGTCTTGAAGATCGTCGTACAGATCCTCCGGAATCTCGGTATTGCCATGGTTGCCGTCGTTGCCGAAGATGACTTCCGCAAGTCCTTCGTCGTCGTAATCGTAAATATCGGGAGCCGTCGCGCCGCAGGCGCCGCAAGCGATACAGGTGTCTTTATCAACATAAGTGAATTTAGCCATGGGATGAACCTCCTAAAAAATTCAATCTCGCTCAATTACGCGAAACTAGGACCTCTGAAGTTCAATATAATACAAAAGAGATCGGAGATCAAACGAAATTGAAGATGATACCGTTCTGGGCGGCGTTAGGGATCGTCGTGGCTGCGCTCTCTTAAGAAGTCGGTCTGGAGCGACGTCCCCCGGGTACGGGTGTTGCGAATGAGCGCGGACGGATCGTCGGTCAGCATGCCGGCCGTGAGGACGGCGCTCTCCCCGAACTTGTCCCGCAAGCGATCCATGACGGAGATCAGCTCCGCCTTGCGCGGCGCCTCCTCGTAGCCGAACAGATCCAGCTGGACGGCCGTCTCCGTCTTGGGAGACAGCCCCTGCAGCGTGATGCCGAGCAGCCGGACGGGCGAGCCGGTCTGCCAGTGCCGGTCCATCAGCCGGCAGGCTTCCCGATGCACGTCCTCCGCCGCGTCGGTCGGCACGTCCATCGTCGTCGACCGGGTGATCGTCTTCATGTCCGGATCCCGGATCGTGATCTGCACCGTCTGGCACATCATGAGCTGCCGCCGCATGCGGCGCGTCGTCTGATCCGCCAGATTCAGGAGCACCCGGCGGTATTCGTCTCGCGTCGTCAGATCGGCCGGCAGCGTCGTCGTATGCCCGATCGACTTGGCCGCCTCCGAGATCAGCTCGACGGGCGCGTCGTCCAAACCGTGGGCCGCCCGCTTCATCCAGGCGCCGTAGACGCCGAATTTATCCGTCAGAAGCCGCTCCTCGGCGGCCGCGAGCTCCCCGATCGTCCGGATGTTCATCCTTAGTAGCTTGTCCGCGGTCTTGCGGCCGATCCCATACAATGTTTGGCACGGCTTGCCCCAGAGGAGCTGCGGCACCTCGCGTCTGCGAAGCACCGTGACGGCATCCGGCTTGCGCATATCGGAAGCCATCTTGGCGAGCAGCTTGTTCGGCGCGATGCCGATGGAGCAAGGCAGGCCGAGCTCGTCCTTCACCCGGCGGCGGATCGTCTCCGCGATGTCGACGGGCGTGCCGAATTGCCCGCTGCCCGTGACGTCGAGGAAGCATTCGTCGATCGACACCGCCTCCACCTGCGGCGTATAATTGCCGGCGATGCGCAGAAAGGCGCGGGAATAGCGGCGGTACAGATGAAAGTCGGGGGCGATCATGATCAGCTCGGGGCAGGCCCGCAGCGCCTCGCGAACGGTCATGCCGGTACGCACGCCGCGCGCCCGCGCTTCATACGAGCTGGTCACGACGATCCCTTTGCGCAGCTCGACGCTGCCGGCGACCGCCGTCGCTTTTCCTTGGTACAGCTCCGGCTGTTCGGCGGCATGCACGGAGCAGTAGAAGGCGTTCATATCGATATGCAGGATGTATCTCCGCGACCCGCTCAATGCGCCCGCCTCCTTCGCTCCCAGCCGTCCGGCCTTTTCTTCTATTATATACGTTCGCGGCTCGCGTCGCATTAACGGCGTATCGGGCAAGCGCTCGGACTCCCCGCTTCGCGCCCCCTGCCGAAGGCCTTAGAAGCCGCGTCCCGCGCCGGATGAACCGGGCTCTCTGCTCTCTACATTTGACATGAGCCATGCTATAATAGATAAAATTGTTTGCGCAATGCATTAGAAGTTAGGAGGCATCACGTACTTCATGACCACTTCCATCAGCATCTTTGATACCACGCTCCGCGACGGCACCCAAGGCGAAGGCATCAGCTTGACCGCGGAGGACAAAGTCAAGATCGCGCTGAAGCTCGACGCTCTTGGCGTTCACTATATCGAAGGCGGCAATCCGGGCAGCAACAGCAAAGATATCGAATTTTTCAGACGCGCTCGCGAACTGAATCTGCAGGCCAAGCTGACCGCTTTCGGCAGCACGCGCCGCAAGAACAGCAACTGCGAGCAGGACGTGAACCTGAAGAATCTGGTGGAAGCCGGCGCCCAAGCCGCGACGCTGGTCGGCAAGACGTGGGACTTTCATGTGCACACGGCCCTGCAGACGACGCTGGAAGAGAATCTGGCCATGATCTACGAATCCATCGCCTACGTGAAGCGGCACGGCATGGAAGCCGTGTTCGATTCGGAGCACTTCTTCGACGGCTACAAGGCGAATCCCGACTATGCGCTTGCCGCGCTCGCCAAAGCCAAGGAAGCCGGCGCCGACTGGATCGTGCTCTGCGATACGAACGGCGGCACGCTCCCGAGCGAGATTCATGAGATCGTCTCCCGCGTGAGCGGCATCATTCAGGCGCCGATCGGCATCCATACGCACAATGACTGCGAGCTCGCCGTTGCCAATACGCTCGCGGCGGTGACTGCGGGAGCCCGGCAGATTCAAGGCACGATCAACGGGTACGGCGAACGGTGCGGCAACGCGAACCTCTGCTCGATCCTGCCGACGCTGCAGCTGAAGATGGGCTACCGCGCGATCACGGACGAACAGCTGAAGTCGCTGACGACCGTCGCGCGTTATGTCGGCGAGATCGCCAACGTCGTCCTGCCGGTGAACCAGCCTTATGTCGGCACGGCCGCGTTCGCCCACAAAGGCGGCATTCATGTCTCGGCGATCCTGAAGGATTCGAAGACCTACGAGCACATCTCTCCCGAGCTGGTCGGCAACAAGCAGCGGGTCCTCGTCTCGGAGCTGGCCGGACAGAGCAATATCCTCTCCAAGGCGCAGGAGATGGGCCTTACGGTCAGCACCGACAACGCCAAGTCCCGCGACGTGATCGAGAAGATCAAGGATCTGGAGCACCAGGGCTATCAATTCGAAGGGGCCGATGCCTCGCTCGAGCTGCTGCTGCGGGATGCGTACGGCGACTCGATCGACGTGTTCACGGTCGAATCGTTCAAGATTCTGGTCGAGAAGACGCATAGCGGCATTCAGACCGAGGCCATCGTCAAGCTAAGCGTAGGCGGGCAGCAGGTCTACACGGTCGCCGAAGGCAACGGACCGGTCAACGCCCTCGACAGCGCGCTGCGCAAAGCGCTCATGCAGTTTTATCCGGGGATCAACGATATCCACTTGTCGGACTACAAAGTCCGCGTGCTGGACGAGAAGGATACGACGGCGGCCAAGGTGCGGGTACTGATCGAGTCGACCGACTTCAAGGATACCTGGAGCACGGTAGGCGTCTCCTCGAACGTCATCGAAGCCAGCTGGGAAGCGTTGATCGACAGCATCCGCTACGCGCTGCTCGGCATGGCCCAGAGCGACTACGAACCGGAAGCGCCGCGCGAATCGCTCGGACTGGTCAACCATTAAGCCTTCTGCTTCGTCCTTCGTCTCGGGCGCGACTGCGCCCGCTTAACGCTCACCCAAGAAGCCTCCGCTTCGCCTTGCGGCGAAACGGAGGCTTCTGGATTGCCGGCCGGAACTTCGGTTCGGATCGACGAAACGTTATCGATACATGTCCTTAGGACGCCTTCCCAACGAGAGGGTCCAGCATCTTCGCCCACTCCTCCAGCGGCTGCGGACCGTCGATCCGATGCTGGACGACGCCTTCGCGGTCGACGATAAAGCTGATCGGATAGGAGAACACCTTGTAATCGTCGCCGACCTTGCCGTCTTTGTCCATCATGATGGGGAACGGCAGCGCCTGTTCCTTCACGAAGTCCTTGGCGCCTCTTACCGTATCGTATTTGGTGGCGTTCACCGCGTACAGATCCACCGAATTCTTGTATTTCTCGTAGAGCTTAACCAAATCGGGCGCTTCCTGTTCGCAAGGCCAGCACCAGGAAGCCCAGAAATTGACGATCAGCACTTTATCGCGCTTGCCGCCCACCTCGTAGGTCGTATTGCCATCCAGCGACGCAAGCTTATAGGAAGGCGCCGGGGAACCGACGATCGGCGCGGCGGACGCTTCCGCGGAGGCTTGGTTCCCCGTCTTGGCCTCCTTGGACGGTGCCCGGGATTGGTTGTTCCATACGATAATGGCAATAATGGCTGCAACGACGATACCCAGAATGACAATATTGCGCTTCATGAAGCTCCACTCCTCAAACCCCTTCTCGATCTTTCCATCATACCGCACCTCCGCCCGGATTCCAACCGGTTGTCCCCG
Organism: Cohnella nanjingensis; assembly: GCF_014212125.1. Lineage (GTDB taxonomy): Bacteria > Bacillota > Bacilli > Paenibacillales > Paenibacillaceae > Cohnella > Cohnella nanjingensis. The sequence goes on along the minus strand of NZ_JACJVP010000045.1, from coordinate 93,523 downwards.
CTTGCGCATGGGCGAACCGCGGAACGGGCACATTACCTCTGTTCAGCGCGATATCCCGACAAGGAGGAGCCCGATGGCAACCTCGGAAGCGAAATCCAAGCTTAATGTGACCTTTACGAGCGAGATGGAGCCTAGAGCGACAACCGTTAGCGGCGGCGGCTCTTCGGGCAAAGGCAAGGGCAACGGCGTCAAGGGCAAAGTGCTCGAATACGCCGCGCTCGCATCCGTCCCGTTAGTGCTCGTGCTCGGCAACTCGATGATCGTGCCGATCCTCCCCACGTTGACCAGGGAGCTCAAGATCACCTCGTTCCAGAGCAGTCTCGTCATTACGCTTTTCTCGGTTACCGCCGGTCTTATCATTCCGATCGCGGGATACTTATCCGACCGGTTCAGCCGAAAGGCGGTCATGATTCCCGCGCTGATCCTGTACGGCATCGCCGGCATCCTCTCCGGCATGGCCGCGGTCTGGCATTCCTATGCCTTCCTGCTCGGCGCGCGAGCCGTGCAGGGCGTGGCCGCCGCCGGGACGACGCCGATCGCCATGGCGCTGGTCGGCGATCTGTACAAGGACGCCGAAGAGAGCAAAGCGCTGGGCCTGATCGAAGCCTCCAACGGCTCGGGCAAGGTGATCAGTCCCATCCTGGGATCGCTGCTTGCCCTGATCGTTTGGTACGCCGTGTTTTTCTCGTTCCCGATATTCTGCGCCATTTCGCTCGCGGCCGTCCTGTTCCTCATAAAGGAACCGAAGCGCAATGCGCCGCCCGTGGCGCTGAAGCCGTATGTGCACAAGATCGGGGAACTGTTCAAAAAACACGGCCGCTGGCTGATCTGCTCGTTCTGGGCGGGCTCGACGGTCATGTTCATTTTGTTCGGCGTCTTGTTTTTCCTGTCCAATATCCTGGAGGAGACGCCGTACAATATCAAAGGCGTAACCAAAGGTTTCGTGCTCGCCATCCCGCTGTTCGGCATGGTCGCGACGGCCTATATTACCGGAGCCGTTATCCGCAAGAACGGGGTGCTGATCCGGTGGCTGATGAACATCGGGCTGGCGCTGATGGTCGTGGCGCTGGGGCTCGCCGTCTGGATCAACAAAGACAACCTGTACGTCTTTATCGGTCTGCTGACGGCCAGCAGCATCGGCACCGGGCTGCTCTTGCCTTGCTTAACGACGATGATTACGGGCGTCGTGGACAAAGCGGAACGGGGCATGATCACCTCCCTGTACAGCAGCCTGCGGTTTCTCGGCGTCGCTTTCGGTCCGCCGCTGTTCGGCTGGATGATGGACATTTCCCATCGCACGGTATTCATTACCGTCTCTTGCTTGTCGCTCTTGACGCTCGTGCTCGTGTTCTTCTTCGTCAAACCCGACAAGCAGGTCAAGTAGCTTGCGCGATCGCCGCCGCTCCCCCATACTGAGTCTAAAGTTCGGCTCGGCGGAAAAGGGGATTCGGGATGACGGCCATTGCCAAGGTATACGTATCGGAATCGATGCTCGCGGCGCTGTTCGAGACCTGCCGGCGCCGCCTTCCCTATGAGTCCTGCGGCATCGTCCTCGGGGCTTGCTCGGCCGGCGCAGCCGTCGCGGAGACGTTCGTCCTCCTGCGCAACGTCTCCGCCGATCCGCTTCGCTCGTTCCGGTTCGACCCTGCCGAATGGACGGAAGCGTACGGCGCAGCGCAAAAAAACCAACGCGAAATCGTTGGTTTTTTTCACGTGCATCCGGATGCCGATCCGGTTCTCAGCCCGCTCGATCTGCAAGGCTGGGACGGATCGGGAACGTGCTGGGTGATCGGATTTCCCGCGGGCGATCCCATCCTGGCCGTGTATTCGCAGCAAGCCGATGGTTCGGTGCGGCTGCTGCCCGTCGCGCGGCGGCCTTGACGCCTCCCCCGCTTCGCCCCGTTAATGCCGGCTCAGGTAGGCGTACAGGTCGCCCAACGTGACGACTTGCTTCGCCCGAATCTGTTCCAGAAATGCAAACCAAAGCTTGGCCGTCATCACCGAGTCGTGCAGCGCATGATGCCGGTAAGTGATATCGATCCCGTAGCTCTCCAGCAGCTCATCCAATCCGTAGCTCTTGCGCTTGGGTTCGAGCCATTTGGCGATCATCATCGTGTCGAGCACCCGATGCGTCAAGTTGACCTTCGACGTCTTCCATAGCGCCGCATTGAGAAACTGCTTGTCGTGACCGCTGCCGTGCGCGATCAGCACCCGCTTGCCGATGAAGTCTAGGAAATCGTGCAGACCTTGCATGAGCTCGGGCGCGTTCTCCGCCATGTCGTTAGTGATGCCCGTCAGCTCGACGATATGCTTCGGCACCTTCCGCTTCGGATTGACCAGCCGATAGAACGGCTCGGCGTCCTCCAGCTCCCCGCCCCGAATCATCACGCCGCCGATGGACAGAATCTCGTCGCCGTTGTACGGATTGAAGCCGGTCGTCTCCAGGTCGAACACGACGGCCTCCATCTCCGAGAGCGGCATCTCGAGCGGCGACTCCTTGCGCTGGTCCCGCGACATCGAGCGGATGAACGCCATCTGCTGGGCGTTGGACGAACCGAGCATGGAGGCGATCGCCGGGGTGATCCCGCCTGTCTTGTACAGATGCCACATGCGCCCCATCGGGCTTTTGGGCTCTTTCACGCTGTTCACCTCCCGCCGAAGCGGTGTTGCATCTCTCTCTCCAGTTGGCGCTGAAGCTTGCGTCCCAGCCTCAGCGCCTTCTTCAGAGGCGCCCGCAGCGACACATCCAGTTGCCCTGCCGCGATCTTGCCCGTCCCGATCCACTGGCCGTCTTCGCTCCGGGAGATGGAGAGCAGCCGCAAGCGCAGGAACAGCGCGAACGCTTCCGTCGCCTCGTCCGCCGTCTCGGCCGGTAGCAGGCCGGCTTCGCGCAGCGCCCGAATCCGCTCCAGCGTCCCGGTCTCCCGGATGTTCGCCCGCACGGCCAGCAGCCGGAAGACGTTCACCATCGGGATATAGGCCCCGTACTTGATGTCCAGGCTCCCGGCATGCTCCCCGTAGCGCTCCACCAGCAACTGGCCGAATACGCCGACGAGCATCTTGTGGCGCAGCGTGTTCTCCAACATGCGCCGCGCCAGAACGGGACGGGAGAGCATATCGCCGAAGAAACGGTTCTTCCACCGCTCCGCCAACGCCGCGTCGCCGGCCAGACAGCGACCGTCCGCGACGATCAGCAGGTAGCGCACGTTCTCCCAGCTCGGTTCGGAGAACCAGTCATCCAGCTTCCGCTCCCAGGCCGAGATCGGCAGCCGCCACGCCGGGTTCGAAGCGATGACGTTCCCTTCGCAGGGCGGATAACCGAGCGCGGTTAGATGCTGCACCGTCCGCTCGCTCAACACCCGGAAGTACGTCTCCGCCCGTTCGGCCTCTGCCGGATCCCGCGCGTCGGCGTAGACGAGCCCGCTGTCTTGGTCGCTGGACGCCGTCTGTTCGCTCCTCCCGCCGCTTCCGAACAATAGATAGGCATAAGGCACGGGAGGGGCCCCGTACCCCAACCGTGCCGCCTCTTCTTCCGCGAGCTCCAGCGCCCTGCGTATCAGCGCGTCGTGAAGCCCGTTCAATTCCTCGACCGCTTCGATCACCGAAACATCGGGCAGGGACGCGATAAGGCGTCCCTGCTCGGTTTCCCGTACGATCCGCAATTGTTCCAGACTGCCGGCGCCGGTGATGTCAAGCAACCGCTTCTCCCCGCGGAGATTGGACATGCGGTCTCTTCCCCCCTGGTTATACGCCGGTATACGTTCGACTTGCCGAAGACTTTAGACCGACGTCGTCGTATTGCCCGCTTTTTTCATCGCTTCCGGATAGCCGTAGTTGCCGTGTTCGCTCAGGTCCAGACCGATAATTTCTTGCTCTTCGGTGACGCGCAGACCGATGACTTGCTTCACGACCCACAGGACGATGAACGAAGCGGCGAACGCGAATGCGCCGCAGACGACAACCGACTCGAATTGCACCCACAGTTGCTCGCCGCCGCCGCCGTAGAACAAACCGGCTTTACCTACGCCGACTTGCTCGACGAGTTTAGGCGTTGCGAAGAAACCATTCGCCAGCGTCCCCCAAATCCCTGCTGCGCCGTGTACGGACAGCGCGGAGATCGGATCGTCGACGCGGACTTTCTCGAAGAATTGGGCGACCAGGAAGACCAGTACGCCAGCGATCAGACCGATGACCACCGCAGCCCAAGGCTCGACGTAGGCGCAAGATGCGGTGATGGCGACGAGACCGGCCAGCGCGCCGTTCAGCATCGTCGGGATGTCCGCCTTGCCTTTGACCAGCCAGGAGATCAGGAGCGCCGCTACCGCGCCGCCTGCCGCGCCGAGCTGCGTGGTGAAGGCGACGTAGCCGAAGAATCCTTCGCCTACGGAGACCGCGCTGCCCGCGTTGAAGCCGAACCAGCCGACCCAGAGGATCAATACCGACAAGGAAGTGAATACTTGGTTATGTCCGAGAATCTCGTTGGCGGAACCGTCTTTGTTAAACTTGCCGATCCGCGGCTTCAGCAGGATCGTCGCCGCGAAAGCAGCCATGGCGCCCGTCAAGTGAACGACGGTCGAACCTGCGTAGTCCTGCGAGCCGTCGGCCGCGAGCCAGCCGCCGCCCCAGATCCAGTGCGCGATGATCGGGTAGATCACGGCCGTAAAGATCACCGTGAAGATCAGATAGACGGACAGCTTGGCGCGTTCCGCGAAGCCGCCCCATGCGATCGACAGCGAGACCGCCGCGAACGCGAGCTGGAAGACGAAGAAGATGGTGGATGGATAAGACTCGCCTTCGCCCGCCAGGATGGAAGGATCGAAGAAGAAATTGCCCATGCCTATAAACTTGTTCAGCGTCTCGCCGGCATCGCCGCCGAACGCGAATCCGTAGCCGACCGCCCAGTAGATCAGCGAGGCCAGGCCGACCGTGAAGATCGTCTTGCCTGCGACGTGGCCGGCGTTCTTCATCCGCGTGGAACCCGTCTCCAGCAGGATGAATCCGCCTTGCATCAAGAGGACGAGAATGGCGGCAACCAGGATCCACAAGGCATTAAGTCCCATGTCCAGCGTCGTTGCCGAAGGTCCTTCATCCGCCGCGAACGCCATCGTGGGGAATAATACAAGCAAAGCGCCAAGTCCGATCAAACTCTTCTTAATCAAGCCGACCACTCCCTACATGTAATGTTTCATAACATTTTAAGAAAGCCTTGATGTCATTATAGTAAGAAGTTCACGATTTGACAATATGATCTTTCTATAAATATGCGTTTTTTTCGCTAAATATCTAACATTGGATCCTGCAATAGTCCTTAATGTTAAGAAATAGACGTTATTCCGTAGGCTTTTTAGCCCAAATCGCCTTGGCAGCCGCATTTCATCGCTTTGTGAACTATCTCTAAAACCAAATACATGTCAGCTATCATCTCATTCGCTTCTTTTGACGGACAAACCGCCGCTTCGGATCGGGACGGGCGCCGGGCAAAGCATCACGTTTGACTGTATGGTTACAGATTGAGTATGATGGCTTTACGGATCTTTATTAGGAGGTGTGAGCCTTGCGTCACGGACAATCGGAACCCCCGCGCAACCTGTACAAGATCGGGGAACTCTCCAGGCTCTCCGGCATCAGTCCGCGGACCATCGATTATTATACGGGTCTGGGTCTGCTGTCCCCCGTCAAGCGCTCGGGCGGCAACTATCGCTTATACGACGATGAAACCTTAGATCGCATTCGCCGTATTGAACTATTAAAGGCGCAAAAATTCTCACTCGAGGAGATCAGGGATCAATTCGCCGCCCTGAACCGGGTCACCCCCAGCGAACAAGTCACCCGCAAGCTCGCGGACCTGCATACGCATCTGTCCCAGCTGGAGCGGGAGGTCAAGGAACTGGAGCCGGTGCTCGAACAACTGAAGCCGCAGCAGGCCAAACGTCTATTCCGGGCCATCACGCCGCAGACCGCGGCTTGCGTCGAAGCGCTGCTGCTGCTGTTGAACAAGAGCAACCTCATGTAAGCTTTCCGTCGCACCTCTGCAGCGAGAGCGCCTACTTTAAATCAACGGAGGTCAACCGCGATATGAATGCCAACTGGATGTACGTCTTAATCATCCCAACTTTCTTGCTGTCGCTGTGGGCGCAGTTCCGGGTACGCGGCACGTTCAACAAGTGGTCCGAAGTGCGCGTCGAGAGCGGCCTGACCGGCTACGAAGCCGCCCGACGCATGCTGGACCGCAACGGCCTTCACGACATCCCGATCGAACCGGTGCCCGGCGCGCTATCGGACCATTACGATCCGGTTCACCGGGTGGTCCGGTTGTCCGAGCCGGTCTACTACGAGCAATCGATCTCGGCCGTCTCCGTCGCCTGCCATGAAGTCGGCCACGCCATTCAGCATCAGCAGCATTATCCGATGCTTGTCCTGCGCCACCGGATGTTCCCGGTCGTGCGCTTCGCTTCCGGCCTCGCGCCGTTCCTGTTCATCGCCGGCATCCTGTTCGCCGCGACGAACCTGATCGGCCTCGGCGTCATCTTCTTCGCCGCGGCGGTCGCCTTCCAGCTCGTCACGCTGCCGGTTGAATTCAACGCCAGCAACCGCGCGCGCGAACTGATGGTCTCCGAAGGATTCATCAGCAACCACGAGGAACGCGGCGTCGCCAAAGTGCTGAACGCGGCGGCTCTCACGTACGTCGCGGCCGCGCTCCTGTCCCTGCTCGAGCTGATCCGCTATATCCTGATCTTCACGAACAGCAACCGCGACTAATCTTCGTCCCGCATGGGCGAAATCAAATAAGGCCGGCCGTTCGCAGCATCTTGATCCGCTGCGAACGGCCGGCCTTTTGTTGGCCTAACGGGAGACGTCCAGCGCTTCGCGCTAGCGTTCACCAGGCTTTGTAATGGTTCTTGAAGTAATCGATAAGGTACGCGTGGAACAGCTGAACGACCGTGGAGGGCTTCTCCCCCGCCCGACGGATGAGCCCGATCGTCCGGGTCACGTGAGGCTCTCTGATGCGAACGATCGCGGGCATGATGGAGCCCGTATGATACAGCGCCATCTCGGGCAGCAGGCTAACGCCCATGCCGGCCGCCACGAGGCCGCGGATCGTATCCGTCTCCTCCCCCTCGAAGCCGATCTGCGGCACGAAGCCGGCGGCCCGGCAGGCGTCCCAAACGAGCGGACGCAACGAGTAGCCGTTGCTGAACAGAACGAACGTATCGTCCTTCAGCTGGTTCAGATGGATCGAGTCTTCCTTGGCGAGCGCATGGTTCGGCGGCAGGATCGCGTACAGATCCTCCGTGAGCACCACCTCGCCGGTCACCTGCTCATGCCGTTCGGGGAACGGCGAGATGAACGCCAGGTCGATCTCCGCCTCCACCACGTCCCGGATCAAAGAAGGATACATTCCTTGGCGGAAACGGAATTTGACATTGGGATGCAGTTTCCGGAAGGACGCGATGACTTGGGGGATGAGATGAATGCCCAGACTGTGCGGGAAGCCGATCCGGATCTCTCCGACTTCCGGGTCCAGGAACTCGTGAATCTCCGTCACCGCGCGTTCCAGGTCCAGCAGGATCGTCTCCGCCCGCTTCAGGAACAGCTGGCCGACCGGCGTGAGCTGAACGTTGCGGCCGCGCTGCATGAACAGCCGGACGCCGAGCTCCTCTTCGAGCCGGTGAATCTGGCGGCTCACCGCCGATTGGGCGACATGCAGCTCCTCGGCGGCCTTCGTCACATGCTGCAGACGCGCGACCTGCACGAAGTATTGCAATTGTCTCAGCTCCACGCGCCGAGCCTCCTTCTCTCCATATGCTGCGGGGTCAACGGTTCAGATTACGGCGGCCCATCGCCCCGTACAACAAGAATCCGGCCGCCAGGCCTCCGATATGCGCCCAATAGCCGATGTGCGGAATCAGGAAAGACGTGATCAGCCCCACCGCCAGAATCCCGTACACGGTCGTGCGCGAACCCGCGTCCAGCATATGACGCTGGAACAGCGTGATAAAGAGGTACGCGCCGTAGATGCCGTAGATGGCGCTGGACGCCCCTACGCCGATCCACTCGCCGCGGGCCAGGAAGACAGCCGCCGCATTGCCCAGTACGCCGGATGCCAGGTAGAAGAGCCCGTAGCGCCAATGACCGAAGATCCGCTCGAGCGGCGGCGCGAATACGAACAGCGCAAACAGATTGAACACGATATGCTCCCAACTGCCGTGCAGGAACAAGGCCGCGACATAACGCCACAGCTGATCGTATTCAGGTACGTTGGTGATCGCTCCGAGACGCAGCAGCGTCATGACGTCGCCCGGCCCGCCGTTCGCCAGCTCGATGCCGAACATGACGATATTGGCCGCCAGGAGCAGCGCCGTAACCGGGTATAGCCGCAAGTACTGCCTAAAACTCTCGTATCGCAGGAAAATCAATCGGCCAGTCACTCCTCGCTTCTGCATTTTCTGATTGGCGTAAATTGGACAAGCGCGAATCCGGACCTTATAATTATTTACGGCAAGTCCAATCTTGTAAGGAGGTATGTACGCATGAGCCAAGAACGCTCGAACGTAGCTACGTTCAAAGGCAATCCCATTACGCTGATCGGACCGGAATTGAAAGCCGGCGACCAAGCGCCGGATTTCCAATTGAACAAGAACCTGTTGGAAACGGTCTCTCTTCAAGATTATGCAGGCAAGGTCAAACTCATTAGCGTCGTGCCGTCCATCGACACGGGCGTCTGCGACGCGCAAACCCGCCGCTTCAACGAGGAAGCCTCCAAGCTCGGCGACGGCGTCATCGTCCTGACGGTCAGCGCGGATCTTCCGTTCGCCCAAGCCCGCTGGTGCGGCGCCGCCGGCGTCGACCGCGTGGTCATGCTGTCCGACTACAAGGACAACAACTTCGGCAAAGCCTACGGCGTCCTGATCAAGGAATTCGGCCTCGATCTTCGCTCCATCTTCGTCCTCGACGCGAACGACAAGATCGCCTACGTCGAAGTGCTGAAGGAAATGACCGAGCATCCGGATTACGAAGCGGCCGTCTCCGCCGTGCGGAACCTGCTGTAATCCATACCGCACAACGACCGAACATGCAACAAAAGCGAGGCAGGCCCAGCGCCTATCCTCGCTTTTTTTATTTATCGATGTAATGGAAGTTACTGCTTGTACGAGGACAGCTTCTTGTCCAGCACCGCGTAGATCTCCTGAATGACGCGGTAGTTCGCGCCAAGATCTCCGAGCGAGCCGCGGGATGCCGAGTAGATATCGACCGCGGACGTGCCTGGGCCGGTACCGACGATCTGCACCGTGATGTCCATCGTTCTGCCGGCCATCGTCTTCTTCTCCAAGACGAGTTCGCCGATGTTCGGCACTTCGTGAAGCACGCGATAGCCTTGCATTTTCTTCAGAACGGAGCCCACTTCTTCGAAGGCTCTGTCTTTAGACAATCGGTAATAATGGGATTTCAACTTCGGATCCTTCGCCTTGTCGCCCGTATGTTCTTGGCTGCGAAACAATCCGACGAGTATTCGCTTCAGCAAAATACGTTCTCTCCCTCCGGGTGACAATGCGCTATCTACAATCATACCATGCCTGTCCCGGGGATTAAAGCCATTTCAGGAAAAAACCCGCCTATGCCGTTCGACGTGCTTGTTTCTGAACCCGCTCTCGCAGGTGGGTGTCCGCAGCGTTGCTTTTGACTTCCCCTTTCGAAGGCATGCCAGCCGCGCGGCAATGTGAGACTCCCTAAGAAACAGCATTGGTTCAAAACAAGGTGTCGTCGTAACGAACATGGCAGGATGATACCCATTATAAACAGGCCGACGGCAAAAGTAAACCGAACGCTGCGCGATCCCCGGATGATGCGCGACGAGACTTGCCGGCCGAGGGAATCAGCGCTTGGAGGGCTGCTCCTCGTCCTTCGTCGGCGAATCCTCGATCGGCAGTTGCTCCTCGTCCGATTGGGCGGCGAACTGCATCTTCTGAACGGTGAGATAGAAGTTGTAGAACGCGAACACCGCGATGATGCTGCCCATGAAAAACGGGATCAGGAACGTGAACCTAAGGCTGATGTACACGACGAAGGCGCTGACGATCGCCGTAGACAGCGAGCGGAGCGGACGTCCGATCGTGAGGATGACGGCATTCTTGATCAACTGAAGCGTCTTCATATGAAAATGCGACAGCAGCGAGAAAAACTGGAACAGCGAAATGATCAGCAGCACCATGAGCGCTAGGAACAAAATCGACAGCACGCCCAGGTTCGGAATGCGCTTCAAGTACACTTGGTAATCGACGATCAGCACCGCGAAGATGGCCGCGTAGAGCAGACCGCCCAGCATCGCCTGCAGGTAGTTCTGCTTGTAGCTGCGGAAGAACGTCTTGAGGAGCGGAACGTCCGTATCGCCCATGACCCACTTCCGGGCCACGGAGAACATCGCGGCAGTCGAAGGGAACCAAGTAAAGGGAAGCAGAATGCAGATCGGAACGATCATCGCGACAAACTCGTCCGTTGTAGACGCTCTCAAAAGCAGGATCAACAAGTACCAGACCGGCAGAGAAGTCAGTACCCATAGCACGTTCGTTACGGACAAGCGCATGATCCATTCCGAGATCTTGTAGAACCCGCCCATCATGCCGCGCATTTCCATGGGAATTCCTCCTGATTACAGCGGAAGGTGCGGCACGGCCTAAGCCGCGCGCACCATATGCCGCCGTGAAGAGTCAGCGATTAGATGTTCACGAAGTCTTCGTTGTGGGACCGGGTGCTGCGGGAATCGTCCCGGCGTTCGGTGCGGCCGCCGCCGCGGGTGCCGCCGTCGCGCCAGCTGTCTTCCCGGCGTCCGCGGTTGTCGTCGCTGCCGTAGGGCCGGCGATTGCCGCCGCTTCCGCCGCTGCCGCTATAGCTGCCGCGTCCGCCTTGACCGCCGTAGCCGCTGCGGCCTTGACCGCCGCCGCTGTAGCCGCCGCGTCCGCTGGAGGAGCCGTAGCCGCCGCTCCGGCGCTGACCGCCGTAGCCGCCTCCGCTGCCGCCGCGTCCGTCGAACTTGCGCTTCTTCGAGCGGATCGGGTCTTCCGGGGTCAATTCGACGTTGACGTCCTTCTTGTCGCCCGCCAGCAGCTTAATGGCCGCGGAGAGGAGATCGACGGAGTCGTGCTGCTCGAGAAGCTGCGAAGCGATGCCTTTGAATGGCGCGATATCGCCTTCGCCTTCGCTGCCGAGGGCTTCGAGCAGGCGGTCGGCGATGACGCGCTGCTTGCCTTCGATCGCTTCGGCGGTCGTCGGCAGCGCCTTCTTCACGATGCGGAAGCGCGTAACCCGCTCGATGAAGTGCAGGTGATCGGATTCGCGATGGGTCACGAACGACCATGCCGTGCCTTCCTTGCCCGCGCGGCCCGTACGGCCGATGCGGTGCGTGTAGCTCTCCGGATCTTGGGGCAGGTCGAAGTTGATGACGTGCGTCACGCCGGAGACGTCGAGACCGCGGGCGGCGACGTCCGTCGCGACCAGCACGGCGATGCTGCCGTCGCGGAACTTGCGCATGACGGCGTCGCGTTGGTTCTGCGACAGGTCCCCGTGGAGTCCGTCAGCCGCATAGCCGCGCTTCATAAGGGCTTCGGACAGTTCCGCTACGCGGCGCTTCGTCCGGCCGAAGATGATGGCGAGCTCCGGCGGCTCCATGTCGAGCAGCCGGCAGAGGCCGTCGAACTTCATCCGTTCCTGCACTTCGATATAAAATTGCTGGATCGAGCTGCTCGTCGTGGACGTCTTCGGAATGACGGAGATGTGCTCCGGGTTCCGCAGGAACTGCTGAGCGAGCTTCTGGATGTTCGCCGGCATCGTCGCCGAGAACAGGAGCGTCTGGCGCTCTTCCGGCACGAGCTTCAGAATCGACTGGATGTCGTCCATGAAGCCCATGTCCAGCATCTCGTCGGCTTCGTCCAGGACGACCGTCTGAACGTCGTCCAGGCGGATGGTCTTGCGGTTGATATGGTCGAGCAGCCGTCCGGGGGTGCCGATGATGATCTGCGGCTTGCGGCGCAGGCCGCGGATCTGTCGCCCGATGTCTTGGCCGCCATAGATGGCCAGGGAACGCAGGCCTTTGAAGCGGCCGAGCTTCTCGATCTCTTCTGCGACTTGAATGGCAAGTTCGCGCGTAGGCGTCATGACGAGGGTCACGATGCGGTCTTCGGAGGCTGCGATCTTGCTAACTAGTGGAATCCCAAATGCGGCCGTCTTGCCGGTACCCGTCTGGGCCTGGCCGATCATATCGCGTCCGCTAAGGGCAACAGGAATCGCTTGGCTTTGGATCGGGGTCGCATCTTCGTACCCCAGTTGCGAAATGGCTTGAAGAACGTCTGTCTCCAAACCGAAATCCGTGAATTTACTCAAATTGGTTTCATACTCCTTCTGTGTATGGGGCCATCAACTAACGGTGCCGGGCCATCAACTAACGGCTTCCAAAAAAATATACAGATCATTATAACACATAAACCGCGACAAACTCCAGCTTCATCGCATGGCCTTGGAAACGCAGGGAACGATAACCGCAAACGGCAATGCCGGCAACCTGTTCACGGGGGTGTTTCTGATGCGCGTCAAAGCGACGGATGCGGTTCATATCGGCATCATGATCGCGGGATCGGCCATCGTCGCTTGCGGATTCCAACTGCTGCTGATTCCGGAACAGCTAATCAGCGGCGGACTGTCTGGCGTGGCCATGCTCATCGGTTATGCGACGGGGTGGAACATCGGCATTCTTTATCTTGCGCTAAACATCCCCGTTCTCATGTGGGGGTGGCGCGAACTCGGTCGGCGATTTATCGTATACAGCATCGTCTCCGTATTGGCCGCGTCCGCTTTGATGCAGGTAATCCCTGTGCGCGCCTTCACCGACGAGCGGCTGCTCGCGGCCGTCTTCGGCGGCGTGCTGATCGGGACGGGCACGGCGGCGGCGCTTCGATTCGGCGGCTCCTCCGGCGGGTTCGACATCGTCGCCTCGATCATCTCGCGGCGGCGCGACTTGCCGGTCGGCCTGCTGATCTTCGCGCTCAACGGCAGCGTGGTCGTCGCCTTGGGGTTGTTGAACGGCAATTGGGATGCCGCGCTCTATTCTATGCTCGCGATCTTCCTAACGGGAAAAGTGATTGATGTCGTCCACACCCCGCATCGCAAGGTTACCGCGTTTATCGTCACGAACCGGACCGAGGAGCTGGCGGCGGAACTGCTGAAGATGCCGCGCGGCGTCACGATTCTGAAGACCAAAGGCGCGTTCACGAGCGAGGAGCGGGACATGCTCATGACCGTCACGTCCCGCTACGAACTGTCCGAGCTGCGCAAGCTGATCCGCACCGTGGATCCGAGGGCTTTCGTGAACGTCGTGCAGACCGTCGACGTCATCGGCGAGTTCCGGAAGAAATAGGCGCTGCGAACGCGCCGCGAAGCCGCTGGCAGACCTCGCGTTTTTCCTCCAATATCCTACAAAATACCCCTGTCTCCTCTGTTTGAACTCGTTTATAATCGGGTTGTAAGAGTTTACGGGGAGAGATTATGATGGAAGCACTAATCGCGTTGCTCCTCCTGCTCCGCTCGGCTACATACGGCGCGCAGGAAGAACATCCGACCGATCTGGGAAAAGTTTGGAAGCTGACGACGCACGAGATTCGACAGGCGGAAGGAACGCAAGGCGGAGCCGGCACCGGGAAGCCGACGCCGACCGGCACGGACAAGCCCGCCGACGGCCCCCCGCCCCGCGATCCGCAGCCCGACGCCCCCGGCGTGAAGGGCGTCTACGTCACCGCCTACAGCGCCGGAGGGCAGCGCATGGCCACGCTGCTCGACCTGGTGGACAAGACCGCGCTCAATGCCATGGTTATCGACATCAAGGACGACAACGGGTACATAACCTACAAGACGGACAACCCGGAGCTCCAGAAGCTCGGCACGCCGCAGCCGTTCATCAAGGACATCGGCGGCCTGATGGAGACCTTGAAGAAGCACGAGGTATATCCGATCGCGCGAATCGTCGTATTCAAAGACACGGTGTTGGCCAAGAAGCACCCCGATCTGTCCTACGTAAAGAAGGACGGCACCCTCTGGTCGAACGGCAAAGGGGACAGCTTCGTCAATCCGTACCGCAAGGAGGTCTGGGACTACAACATCGCTATCGCGAAGGAAGCCGCCAAGCTCGGGTTCAAGGAGATTCAGTTCGACTACGTCCGGTTCCCGGAAGGCTTCGAGAAGAAGGCCGACGACCTCAAGTTCACGAAAACCGCGGACAGCCGCGTCGACGTCGTGGCCGGCTTCGTCAAGTACGCGCAGGAGCAGTTGGCGCCGCTCGGCGTGCGCGTATCCGTAGACATCTTCGGCTACGCCGCGTCGGTGCCCGCGGCCGAAGGGATCGGACAAGACTTCGTCAAGATCTCGTCCGCGGTCAACGTCATTAGCCCGATGATCTACCCGAGCCATTACAGCGCCGGCTGGTTCAAGCAAGCCAACCCCGACTTGGCGCCTTACGCGACCATCAAGGGCGCCATGGACGACACCCACAAGAAGCTGAACGCGCTAGGGGCGGACAAGCCGCTTATCCGGCCGTGGATTCAGGACTTTACGGCAAGCTGGCTCGGCAAGGGCCATTACACGAAGTACGGCGCCGCGGAAGTGAAGGCGCAGATCAAAGCGTTGGCCGACAGCGGCGTTAACGAGTACTTGCTATGGAATGCCGGCAACAAGTATACGCCCGGCGTGGACTATTGAATTCTTCCTCCCATTCGCGAGAGCGGCTGGACCGGGTGCCCCGGTCCAGCCGCTCTTCGCTTATTCGGGATGACTTCGTTCACCGCGTTGCGCCGCTTGGCAGCGGGCGCAGCCGCTCGGCCATGCCGACGAAGTAGTCCAGCACGCGTTCCACCCGCTTCTGAACGGCTGCGTTCAACGGATTCCCCTCCTCGTCGAATGCCCGCTGATCGCCGCCTATGGAGATCCACTCCGGGCAATTGATGCCGTGGAGATTCCGCACGATGATTTGCAGCTGGGTCAGCGCGCTCACGCCCACGGCGCCGCCGGACGCGCTCAAGGCGAGCGCCAGCTTGCCGTCGAAGTGGTCGCTGCCTAGATAGTCCAGGGCGTTCTTCAACGCGCCGGACAGGCTGCCGTGGTACTCAGGCGTCGAGAGCAGCACCGCGTCCGCGCCTGCGACCGTCTGCCGCAGACGGACGACGCTCTCCGTCACGTCCTCCGCTTCGGGGGAGAAGATCGGGAGCGGATGCTCGTAGAGATCGAAGACTTGGACTAGATGTCCGGATTCGGCCAGCAGCCGGCCCGCGTAGCGCGCGAGACGGGTACTTGCGGAGGCGCGATGATTGGCGCCGGTTACGATTGCGATTCGCATTCGGATCCGCTCCTTTTTCAAACTTTACATATAATATAGTATGTAAAGTATGGAAAAGTCAACGGGGCCGCGCAAAAAATTCGCGGCCCCGCTCGTTCGACCTTCTATTCGATGACGTATGCGGCGCCCTTGACGGCGCGGCGCTTCTCGAGCAGCACGATCTCGCGGACGTCTTGCTTGCCGACGAAGTGCTTCTCGATGTGAACCTCCGCGTTTTCCAGGACGTCGCGGTCCGAATCGCCCATCACGATGAGCGTGACGGTACGATCTCCGATGACGGCTTCCAGTTTGTAGAGGTACATGTTATTGGGCCAACCGGATCGCGAGATTGTACAGATCCATGTTGAAGGCCTTCTTGGAGGAGACGACCTTGTCGATGTCGGTCGTCACGAGCTCGCCGCGAACGATGCCGCACGCCTTGCCGGAATCGCCCGCCTCCAGCTGCTGCACCGCGAAGTCGCCGAGTTGGCTCGCGAGGACGCGGTCGTTGTGCGTCGGCGCGCCGCCGCGCTGGATGTGCCCGAGCACCGTCACCCGCGGCTCGATGCCGCTGTGCGCGGTAATGTCGCGGGCGATGTCCTCGCCGCGGCCGACGCCCTCGGCCACGAGCACGATACTGTGGCGCTTGCCGTTCTGAAAGTTCTCCTTCATACGCTGGGAGATCTCGCGGATATCGAACGGCACTTCGGGCACGAGGATCGATTCGGCGCCGCTCGCCAGTCCCGCGTACAGCGCGATGTCCCCGCAGTGGCGTCCCATGACCTCGACCACCGAGGACCGCTCGTGCGACGTCATCGTGTCGCGGAGCTTGTTAATCGCGTCGACGACGATGCTCGTCGCCGTATCGAAGCCGATCGTGAAGTCCGTGAACGGAATGTCGTTGTCGATCGTGCCCGGCAGCCCCATCGTCTTAATGCCGAGCTTGCTGAGCTTGTTCGCCCCTTGGTAGGAGCCGTCGCCGCCGATCACGACGAGACCGTCGATGCCGTGCTTGCGCAGCACCTCGGCGCCCCGCTGCTGGCCTTCGGGCGTCAGGAACTCCTTGCAGCGGGCGGTCTGCAGAATCGTGCCGCCGCGTTGAATGATATCGCCGACGCTCCGCAGATCCATCTGACGCAGATCTTCGTTCAAGAGGCCTTGGTAGCCCCGTTGCACTCCGTACACTTCCAGACCGCGATACAGCGCGCTCCGCACGACGGCGCGAACCGCCGCGTTCATTCCTTGCGAATCCCCGCCGCTCGTCAGTACGGCAATCTTGTTTACTGCGCTCATCCCATTCTTCCCCTTTACATCGCTTTGCGTATCAGATGGCTGTTCAGCCAGAAAAACACCCTTGTCCATGGGCTTCCCTTCATCAGCAGCCGGGCCGTCCGGCGGACGCTCTGCTGCCCCTTCACCTTCGGATCGGACAGGTACAGCGCGACCAGTCCTTCGACGATCATCCGGTGGAACCGCGAGAACGGCAGCCGGTCGGCCGAGCTGCGGGCGGCGCCTACCATGCGCTGCAGCCGGTCGTCCAGCTCTTCCTGGCTGTCGTAGTAGCTGCAGAAGTTCAAGTCGCCGCCCACGGCGTCCTCCGCCTGGTCGATCAGATAGTCGAGCAGGATGTGCAGCCCGTTGATCGACGGGAAGTACGACTCCCGGATCTCCTTGCCGATCTTCGCCGGGAGAGACTCGTCGCTCGCGGCCAGGAACAGCATGAACATGCCCAACGTCGATCCCGTGGCGGCCGCGAACTCGTTCCACATGAGGCCCGGATAGGCGTGCGCGTGCGTCTCCCACCAGGCGAGCAGTTCCCGCTCGCGCCGGTCGTGCGAAATGTGCTTGTAGACTTGCAAGTCGCCGTACAGCGAGACGAGCTCCCGCACGTACGGCTGCACCTGCGCGTAGGAGGGCAGGCGCGCCGCGCACGTCTGGCACCGCCGGACGAGGAGGCCCAGGTAGCCGCCGTCGTCCTGCTCCGCGCGCAAGGCGTAATAATTGGCGATCGGCGCGCCCGGCGTCACGGCGTCGAGCATGCTCTGATGCAGCAGCCTGAAGTCGTCCGGATCGAGCGAGGTGCTCCGGTCGCACAGGTTGTCCAGATAGTCGCTGATCGTCTGCAGCGCCACGATCAGCGGGATAAGCACGTCGCGCCGCTCCAGGTTCGCGGCCGCGTACACGGCGCCGCCGATGCAGTGGAACTCCTTCGCGGTCATGCTGTCCAGCGCCTGCTTGCGAAGCTCCGGGTCGGGGATCGCCTCCGCGATCTTCCGCCAGCCGCCCAGCGCTTCCTTCACGCCCGGCAATATATACTTATACACACGGACCATGAGCGAGAAGGGTCCGCGGGGGGAACGACCCGCCAACAAATCGTAGTCCATCACAGCGGTACCTCCACCTGCTTCGCGACACTCAGCTGTGACGCTTGGTCTCATCTTCCATATCCTGTTGGGTGCGATACCAGATCTGCAGATCGTTGATCCGGCTCGCGAGCTCCGCGATCTCTCCGTTCAATCGGCAGGCGGCCTCGAAGTCCTCTTCCTCGTACAACGCGCCCTGCTTCGCCCGTATGACCGCTTCCGTGCGGAGGATGACGTCCGGGATCTGCCCCCGGATGATTTCCCATCGGGCGATGACGGCGGCTTGCCGCTCCGGGCTGCATTGCTCCCATGGCACGCTAAGCCGCGGCAGGTCGATGCCGAGTCGTTCGTCAGAAACGAACTGGTCCAGCAACCAACTCTCATTTTTCACCGAAAATCTCCTATTCAATCCTCGCGCGTTGCTTCAATCTCTAATTTATCATTTCGACCAAGCTAAATCCAGTTAAAAAGAATTAAAAACCGCCCTCCGCAAGGATCAGACCTGCTATAATAGCCGAGTACGAAGTAAGGGAGATGAACTTCATTGTCGGCACATCGCGAACCGGTCACGCTTGCGCGTCTTTTTCTGTTTTTCATCCCGCTCGGCGTCTCCGCCCTGCTGATCAACTTGTCCCACGTCATCATCAACGGCACGCTCGCCCGGGCCGACAACCCGGAGCTGATCATCGCCGGCTACGCGACCGCCATGAGCCTGCTCTCCGTCACCGAGCGGCCGGCGGTGCTGTTCCGGGAGACCTGCTCCGCCCTCGTGCGGGACCGCGTCTCGTACCGCGCGATCCTGAAGGTCGCCTTCATCGTCTTCGGCGGCTCGCTCGTCTTCGGCGGCATGATCGCCTACACGCCCGTCGGGCATTGGGTATTCCGAGGCGTCTACGGCGCGGAGGCGGAAGTGGCGGATGCGGCGGTCAACGTCTATCACGTCCTGATGTTCCTCAGCATCTTCTCCGGCATCCGCTGCCTGTTCCAAGGCGTCATTATCTATAAGATGCGCACGCGCTGGCTGACGATCGGCATGGTCTTCCGGCTGGCGGGCATGTTCCTGCTCTCGCAATATATCATTCACCAAGGGGTGACCAGCTCCCAGCAAGGCGCGGTTATCTTCGTGTTCGGCATGATGATCGAAGCCGCGATCAGCTGGATGGAAGGCCGCAGCCTCGCGCGCAAGCTGCCCGAGCGCTCGCCCGACTGCGAGGTGGAGCGGCCGAAGCAGATTCTGACTTTCTATAGCCCGCTGCTTTTCTCCTCGTTCATCGTGGTGTGGGTTCCGCCCATTCTGAACGCGCTGCTCGGGCATTCCGACCACGGCACGCTCGCCATCTCGTCGTATGCCGTGGCAGGCAGCATGATGAACCTGTGCTTGGGTTTTTTTACTTATTTCCACCAGATCGCCCTGCAATTCTACCGGACCGACCCGGGACAGGTGAGGCGGTTCGTCCTGCTCATGGGTTTCACCCCGGCGATCCTCGTCTCGACGCTCGCGTTCACGCCGGCCGGCCCCTGGATGCTCGTCCATCTGATCGGCGTAGAGGACCGCCTGCTCGACGCCAGTATCCACGCGCTGCGCGGATTCATCCCGTTCGTTCTCGTCTACCCGTGGCTGGACACGCTGAACGGGGTGATCCTCTCCCGGGGACAGACGAAGCTGATGTTCGGCTCGCAGACGGCGAACGCCATCCTGACGACCGTCTTGATCGTGACCTTGACGCTGGCCATTCCGAGTTGGACGGGCACGCTCGGATCGCTCTCCCAGTCCGGCGGCATCGTCGCGGAGCTGGCGCTGCTTGCTTGGCTCTATAGACGCACGTTGAAGCTCGAAGGCTGGAATGCCGGGCGCAGAACCTCTACAGGAGAATTGGACGCATGAAAAACACGAACCGGAACGCGATGCAGCTCGGCCTGCTTCGCACCCTGCATTTCGCCAATTACGCGACGCAAGCGTTGATCGTCACCTTCTTCCCGCTCTACTTCGACGATATCGGCTTCACCAAGCTGCAGATCGGAGCCGTCTACTCGATCGGACCGATGCTGTCCATCTTCGCCAACCTGCTCGCCGGCATCGCCAGCGACAAGTCCCGCGGCCTGCGCCGCGTCTTGAACCTGATCTTCCTAGGCCAGCTGATCGCGCTCGCCTTGCTGCTGCCTCAGCGCGAATTCACGCCGATCGCGGTGCTGATGGCGCTCTTCTACCTGTTCCAGACGCCCGTCAATTCGATGATGGACAGCATGACGCTGCTCGCGGCCAGCCGCATGAACCGCAGCTTCCCCTCCATCCGGATGTTCGGGTCGCTCGGGTTTGCCTTGTGCTCGCTCCTCTTCGGCCTCCTGCTCAAGCAGATCGGCTCCGACTGGACGCTATGGCTGGCGCTGGGCACGGTGCTGATCTCGCTGACGTTCTCGCTGCTCATCGCGGACTTCCAGACGAAGATGGGCAAGTTTCAGTTCGGCGGCCTGTGGACGATCCTCCGGCGCAAGGAGACCCTCATCTTCTTCGGGCTGGTCGCGCTCGTCTCCGTCGCCCACCGGATGAACGAAGGCTTCCTGGCCGTCGCCATGCGGCAGCTGGGCGCCAGCGACTCGCTCATCGGCGGCGCCTGGCTCGCTTCGGCGGCCAGCGAGATTCCGATCTTCTTCCTCTTGGCCAAGTTCGGCCACCGCTTCAAGGAGATTCCGCTGCTAGCGCTGGCGAGCGCCCTCTATATGGTGCGACTGGGCTTGCTGAGCTTCATTCACGAGCCGGCCTGGTTCGTCGTCATCCAGACGATGCATAGCGTGACGTTCGGCATCTACTACATCACCGCGCTGCGCTACCTGCAGTCGATCATCACCGACGACTTCCGCTCCTCCGGCCAAGCGCTGTTCGGCGTCGTCTGGACCGGCATCGCCGGCCTGATCGCAGGCACGATGGGCGGATGGCTCTACGACGCCTTCGGATTCGCCGCGGTGTTCCGCCTCGGATCGGGCTTCGCCCTAGCGGCCGCCGTCGGCTTTCTCTTCGTCCACTTCCGGCGCGCTTCATTGAATTAGCCTACAAGAGTAGCTCTTCGTGAGTGGGGGGCTACTCTTCATTTCCTCCTTTTGCACGATATCCCTTTCGCTCAGGAAGCAAGCGTTTCTGCGACCGTTATGAGAAAAGTTCCTTGAATGTGCACCTACATCGTTACTGCAACGCGTACTACTAAGTCTATGTACGACATCGTACGACTATCGGGCTGACTTCTACCGAATAGCTCCTTTGCACGAAATCCCCTTCGCTCAGGTGCGCTAGGTGCGCTCGTGTTCGCTCTAGTGTACTCGTGGGATCGGCCTATCGTGCGTATGCATACAGAATATCTCGAACAAGAATCGTTCGAAATCGTAAGATCAGGCTTTAATCTCAGACCCATACATAAGGCATTTTTTCAGGAGTTCACAGCGTTACACTTGTGTGGTTATTCACATTCGTTTGAGGATTTCTCATATGGGCAGATGCTCAAATATCGAGCTTTCATGAAGTAATGGAGGGCATTACGCGACAGCTCTGCCGTTAGCGATTCGTTGCGGCGTATGGAAATCACCGGCGGGATGTGAAAATGGCTTGCGTCGGGTCAACTGTCGATAGGTAATGGTTATGGTCTGCGCACAGAGTGCCGGAAGATTGTCCATCAACTCTCTTTTGCCGGCGGACAGGTTGGTACGATAACAGAATTCATCCAAATAGGCTTGCAGGTGCTTGGCTCCTATCCCTCGGAAGGTGGCGCTGAGCCAGCGAAAAGCTTGCCGGCACATGAGGGCAAGCGCAACGCAATATTGCTTCGATGGACGCGGCGTAATCACCACCGAAATAGGGTTCGAAGCCACATGCTGCGTTGCAAAATGCTCTCCTGCAGCACGATCCGGAAAGCGGGACCTGCAGAAACCGCGTCCAACTTGCCTCATCACGATCTTCTCGACTTTCCCTTCGTCATCCATCTCCGCGCCCGCGATAATTGGCTGATCCTTCTCGTGCGGAACGAGACTGGAAAGGTAAGGAGAGCCCGTGTACATGTCGTTTTGTATATGAATATGGGCTGCTAGCAGGACGCGCCCGTTGGCATGCATCATGGCGTGACGCAGTTTGTGATTGATCAGCCAGGCCGTCTTGTACGTCACGCAAATCCGTTCCATCAATTCTGTCGCGCTCACGCCAAGGGACATGAGTTGCATGGCTTGGAACCATTTGCAAAGCGGCGTCCGCGTACATTCCATGATGGTGCCGGCGATCAGCGAAGTCTGGTGCGTACAATGTCGGCATTCAAATAGCGGATGCTGTCGCGTGCGGATGAGGTAGTAATCCGGGTGTGCGCATATCGGGCAACGAAAGCCGCTCGGCCACTTCGCTCGAAATAACGCAAGCGCGCAAGCTTCTTCCGTCTGGTACGTCTCCTCGACTTCGCGGAGCTGGATGTACACTTCGATTCCTCCAAACAAGAACATTTGTTCCTATTTCGAGTATGAAGAACATTCGATCTCTTGTCAAGAAAAAAATGAGGAAAGGAATTTCCTGAGTGAATGGGATATCGTGCAAAAGGAAAATGGAGCGATTATGAACCGCTGGCGCGTGGTAATAATTGGTTTTTCACGAATGACGTTTGCTGAATCAGCACCATACGAAAAAGGCGGTCCCGAATGGCGCTGATGCTGCGCGCGGAACCGCCTGACTAAGATAGAATAGCATGACGCGAAAAGGAGTGATGCAGAGGGAAAATCTCCAAGTCGATCCTAATCGCCCCGGATCTGACTGATTAGCCGGAAGCGGCTTGCGGCTCTTCCCAGTCGACGGGCTCCTCCCGGATGACGGAGATGCGGGATACCCGAAGATGGTCCGTCTCTTCGATGACGAAGCGAATGCCGCCCTCGTGCTCGACCGTCTGGTACTTCTTCGGCGGAATCTCGATCTGGGAGTACATCCAGCCGCCGATCGTATCGTAATCATCCGTAGGGATATCGAGCCCGAAGAAGCTGTTCACCTCTTCGATCAGCATCATGCCGCTGATCGAGTAAGTGCGTTCGTCCCTGCGCTCCACATCCGGACGCTCTTCGTCGAATTCGTCTTGAATCTCGCCTACGATCTCTTCCATGATGTCCTCCAACGTCACGAGGCCGGCCGTACCGCCGTATTCGTCGATGAGGATGGCGATTTGGGTCTTCCTCTTCTGCATGAGCTTCAGCAGGGCGCTGATCGGCATGCTCTCCGGTACGGTCGTCATCGGACGGAGCAGATCGCGAATATCGTGAATGGTATTATCGGATACTTTGAGCAGGTCTTTGATGTGGACGAAGCCGATGATGTTGTCCTTGTCGTTGTCGCATACCGGATATCGCGTATGCATCTCCTTCAGGGCGATCGCCTTGTTGTCTTCGAACGAGAGGTTGCCGTAGAGGCAGATCATCTCGGTTCGCGGGATCATGATCTCGCGGGAGTTGGTCTCCGCGAATTCGAAGATATTGTCCACCAGCGTGAGCTCCGTATTGTCGATCAGGCCGCTCTTGTGGCTCTCCTTCATCAGGATGCGGATCTCCTCTTCGGTGTGGGCGGAGGAGGACTCCGATGCCGGCGCGATGCCGAATACCTTCAGCAGCTGGTTGGCCAACCCGTTCAGGAGCCAGATGAACGGGCTCATGATCTTGCGGAACAGCACGAGCGGCGCGGCCGTCCAGAGCGTGATCGTCTCCGCCTGGCGGATGGCGAACGTCTTCGGCGCAAGCTCGCCCAGCACGATATGCAGGACGGTAATGAACGTGAAGGCAATCACGAAGGATAGAGGATGAATCCAGCTCTCCGGCAGATGCAGGGACGAGAACAGCGGGGTGAGCACGTCTGCGACCGCCGGTTCCCCGATCCAGCCGAGGCCTAGGGACGCCAGCGTAATGCCCAGTTGGCAGGCGGATAGATACGCGTCGAGATGGTTCGTCAGGTGAGAGGCATAGCGCGCCCGCTTGTTTCCTTCCTGCACCAACGTGTCGATGCGGGTTCCGCGCACCTTGACCATCGCGAATTCGGCCGCCACGAAGAAGCCGTTCAGAAACACAAGCAGCAATACCAAGACCAAGTTCACGACTAGCGGAAAAGGGTCACCGTCCAAATCGTCCCTACTTCCCGAGCGGAAAGTAGGTGCACCTCCTTTAGTGTCACGCAGATAAAATATGGTAAAATGTTGAAACTCCTCGCTTTATTCTAGCTTAGACGTTTTGCCCCCTAGCGTCAAACGGCGGTTCGGGCCGTAATCGGCCGTAGTATCCATCTGTATTCGCCTCCACCCGATTTCGATGCGGATTTTTGGCCGGAACGGCCTCATATTCCGAATTTAGCGCCTTTAACGGCGTTGACTGACCCCATCAGCCTGTACTCGCCGTGCCCGCTAGCTGTCTCCGCGCGCCTTCGTCCGCTTGCGCTTGTCCTGATTCTGGCGAATCCGGTCCTCCATGCCCTGAGCGGTCGCCTCGTAGAACGACCGATCCTTCAGCTTGTCCGGCAAATACTGCTGTTCCACGTAGTGCCCCGGATAGTCGTGCGGATAGCGGTAGCCGACGTGCCCGAGCTTCTTCGCCCCGCCGTAGTGCCCATCGCGCAAATGAAGCGGCACCTCGGCCGACTTCGTCTCCTCGAACGACGCCATGATCTTCCCGATCGCGACGGCGACGGCGTTGGACTTCGGACTCTCGACCGCGAACAGAATCGCTTGGGCGACGATATACTTCGCTTCGGGCCAGCCGATCCGATGGTAGGCCTCCATCGCGCTCACCGCCTGCACCATCGCTTGCGGATTCGCAAGGCCGATATCCTCGCTGCAAGCGACCGTGAGGCGGCGCAGGAACGTCATCGGATCCATCCCCAGCTTCTCGACCGCGTACAGAAACCAATACAAAGCGGCGTCGCTCGACCCCCGGATACTCTTGTGGAAGGCGGACAGCACGTCGTACTGGGTGGACTCGTCCGCCTGCACGGTCGGTTGGCGGATCGACTCTTCGGCGATCTCGAGCGTCACGACGACCGAGCCGTCGGGCTCCGACGGCGTCGTCACCGCCGCGAGCTCGAGCGCCGTGAGCGCGCGGCGGATGTCGCCGTTCGCCATGGCCGCGATATGCGCGAGCGCCTCTTCCTCTACCCGCAGCTTCATGAAGGCCAGCCCCTTCGCCGGATCGGCGAGCGCCCGCCGCATCGCGAGGAGCGAATGCTCCTTCGTCAGCGCGTTCAGCCGGAACAGCGTGGAGCGCGACAACAGCGCCCCGTTGACCGAATGGTATGGGTTCTCCGTCGTCGCGCCGATGAAGACGATGATCCCCTTCTCGACGGCCGGCAGCAGGGCGTCCTGCCGCGCGCTGTTGAAGCGGTGCACCTCGTCGAGAAAGAGGATCGTCTTGCGTCCGTACATGCTCTTGTTCCGTTCGGCCTGCTCGATGACGTCGCGGACGTCCTTCACGGAGGCGTCGACCGCGTTCAGACGGACGAAGTCCCCTTCGGTCCGCTTCGAGATGATGTGGGCGAGCGTCGTCTTCCCGGATCCCGGCGGACCGAACAGCAGGATCGACGTCACGGCGTCTCCCTCGATCGCGCGCCGGAGCAGCTTGCCCGGACCTACGATATGTTCCTGACCGATATATTCGTCTAACGATTCCGGCCGCATGCGGTCGGCCAGCAGCCTGGCCCTCGGCTGCGACTCCTCGCCGAAGCTGAACAAATCCATCGTTCTCCCGTCCTTTCCTTTCTCCCATCATAGCAGAATCGGGACCCGACAGAAAGAAGAGAGGAACGTACGTTCCGCATTCGGCTGCTACATTCGCTTGATCGCCCGAGCGATGATCGCCCTTCGTTCCCCGATATAGTCGCGGATGACGCTCAATTCGCCCTGAAATTCGGAGTACGTCCATTTGCGCGAGACATCCCTTCTATAATAAGGGGCGATGCTCCCGTGCAGCTCGGCGGCCACGGGCATGATCTGCTTCTCCGCGAACCCGGTCGCGAGCGCCCGCTTGAGGATCGCCTTGTACCGCTGCCCGTTGGCCTTGCGCTCCAAGAGCTTGTCGGTCAAATGGTTATACCCGGTGACGGCCACCAAGTCGCTGCTGACGATCCGTCCGTAGCAATTGCGGCCCCACGTCCCCTCGTAATCCCACGGCACCATTCTCCACTTGCCGCTCGCGCGGTGCCGGTAGATGGCGTAGTTCTGCTCGAAACCGTCGTAGTTGCCGGTCAGGACGGCTCCGGCCAGCCACTTCAAATAATTGTCGACGTCCAGATGCCGGCTCAGGAAGGCGGCGGAACGGGCGCGCTTTTGAAGATGCATCCCTTTGATGAATGCCGCCAAGCGCTTCTTCTCCTCTTGGCCTCCGTATTGATGCTCGTAGCCGATTAGCGGATTATCGGTCGATGGCATGCGAAAGTCGGCCTGTTCGTTGACCCCGTAGAACAGCGAGCGCGTCCCGATGCCCCTGCGGCGGAAAAACCCCCGTTCCACCGCTTCGATCTCCAGGTAGATCCCGAGCGGGACGCCGTTGCGGACCAGGAGCACATGCTTCGTGCGGGGACTCGGCAGCCCCAGCCGTTCGATGAACCAGAACGACAAGGCGTTGCGGATCATCGAAGGATCGTCGAACTCGGCATTGTAATGAAACGTCTGTCCTTGACGGACGACTTCATAGGAGCGTTTGGGATACTCCCGCGTATGTCCGCCCCGATATCGGATCTGGACGGGGACCGTATCCCCGTTCGTGCTCAATGAGCCGCTTGCATATTGGTCCTTCCACAGATTCCGCTCCATCTTCTCGGCTTCCGATTCAGCGATCAGGAGGTTTCTTACGGGGATGTTCATGCCGATCTTCCGCCCTTCGTGGGATGGCAGTCGTGATTAACGCCTTACCAACGTATGCCCGGCAGGCAAACGCGGAAACGGCGAATGTCACGGCGGTCAACCCTTCGCCGGTTCCCGCTGAGGCCCGTGCGATGGGTTGGACGAGCCCCGCGGACGCGTTCCCCCAACCAAAACAAAACCGCCCCGAAGGGCGGTTGCAGCGCCGGAACGCGCGGAAGTCGTCTTATCTTCTCCGACCGTAGGTACGGGGGCCGGTCGCACGGGAACGTCCGCGGCGCCGCGGAGCGCCCGAATGGGCTTCCTCGCCGGCCGGGCGCCCGGATGCGAGGGCGCCCATCGGTTCGATCGGTCCGATCGACCATTCGGCGGGATCCAGCGGACCGAAGCCGTCCAGGCGCAGGATCGAATCCTTTTCCCAGTCCAGCCCCGGAAGTCGTCCCCACCCTCCGCTACGATGCTCGTGTTCTTCGGCCTCTGCGCCGGCCGGGACGCGCTTGGATTTGCGACGGCGTTTGCCCGATCCGTGCTTGCCGCCGCGGATGCTCGCTCTAGACAGTCTGCTCATTTGCACTACACCTCCAGAATCGCAGGGATGGTCTAGTGTATGAAGGACAATCGCGGAGTGACAGGGACAGAAGCACAGATTTGGCGGAGACCCGCCGTTCCTTCGCGCTTAGGTCGAAGAGGCGGCTTTGCCCCGCTCCAGCAGTTCCCGGAAGACGACGCTGACCATGATGAGACCGGCGACGGGCGGGACGAAGGCGTTGCTGGAAGGCGGCTGCTGGGCTTTGCGGATCTCTTTGGGCGCGGTGTCGGGCACGATCCGCTGCGTGACGTCTTCGAGCGGCTTGATGGGCTCTTCCGTCGAGAAGACGACTTTAACGCCTTTCTTGATGCCTTCCTTGCGCAGCTTCGTACGGATCACCCGGGCGATCGGGTCGACGGTCGTCTTGGAGATGTCCGCGACCTGGAACCGGCTCGGATCCATCTTGTTCGCCGCGCCCATGCTGGAGATGATCGGGATCTTCCGTTCCAGGCACTGCTTGATGAGATGGATCTTGTACGAGATCGTGTCGGAGGCGTCGATCACGTAGTCGAGCGGATATTTGAACAGCTCCTCGTACGTCTCCTCCGTATAGAACATCCGGAGCGCGATCGCGTCGCAGTCCGGGTTGATGAGCTTGATGCGCTCCCGCATCAGCTCGGCCTTCGGCTGGCCGACCGTCGTCGTCAGCGCGTGGATCTGCCGGTTCACGTTCGTGATATCGACGACGTCCTTGTCGATCAGGATGATCCGGCCGATGCCCGACCGCGCCAGCGCTTCGGCCGCGATCCCGCCGACGCCGCCGATGCCGAGCACCGCGACGGTGCTGCCCTTCAGAATATCCAGCCCCTCGGGGCCGATCGCGAGCTCCGTTCTGGAGAACTGGTGCAACATAGGTTCAACCGTCCTTCTCTCGTAATGGACAACATGCCCCGCTCCGCGAAGGCCGCTCCGCGCCAGCCGGCGCGGCAGCGGCCATGCGGGCGGGGCATGCCGTCATTCAGGTGTCAGATACCGCTCAGGATTGCGCAGCCGGCTCTGCCGCGTCGGTATTGTCGGACGGCGCGGCGGCCTTGGCTTGCGCGGCGATCGCTTTGGCGGACAGTCGGATGTGCAGATCCTCGAGCTGGCGTTCGGTGACGGCCGACGGCGCGTCGCTCAGCAGGTCGGTCGCGCTGGCCGTCTTCGGGAACGCGATCGTCTCGCGCAGGTTGGTGCGGCCGGTGAGCAGCATGACAAGCCGGTCCAGACCGAACGCGATGCCGCCGTGCGGCGGCGTGCCGTACTCGAAGGCGTCCATGAAGAAGCCGAACTTCTCCTTGGCTTCCTCGAGCGAGAAACCGAGCGCTTGGAACATCTTCTCCTGCACGTCGCGGCGGTAGATCCGCATCGAGCCGCCGCCGACTTCGTAGCCGTTCAGCACGATGTCGTACGCTTGCGCGCGGATCGCGCCCGGATCGGTATCGAACAGCGGCAGATCTTCCTCGCGCGGACGGGTGAACGGATGATGCTCGGCCACCCAGCGCTTGCCTTCCTCGTCCCAGCCGAGCAGCGGGAAGTCGACGACCCAGAGGAACTTGTACTTGCTGTTGTCGATAAGGCCCAGATCCTTGCCGACCTTCAGACGCAGGTTGCCCATGACGTCGGCGGCCGTCTTCAGCTTGTCGGCGGAGAAGCAGAGCAGGTCGCCTTCTTCCACGCCCAGACGTTCGGTAAGGGCGGCGATCTCTTCCGGCTTGAAGAACTTGACGATCGGTCCCTTCCACTCGCCGTCCTTCACGGTGATCCAGGCGATGCCTTTGCCGCCGTAGCGGGCCGCGAACGGCTGGAGATCGTCCAGCTCCTTGCGGCTCCAGCTGGCGCAGCCTTTGGCGTTGAGCGCCTTGACGACGCCGCCTGCGCCGGCGACGGAGGCGAACACCTTGACGTCGCTGCTCTTGACGATATCGGTCACGTCTTCGATCTCGAGGCCGAAGCGCAGGTCCGGCTTGTCGGAGCCGTACTTGTGGATGGCGTCATGGTAGGTAAGCCGTTGGAACGGCGTAGGGATCTCCGCGCCGATCGTCTCGCGGAACAGGCGCGCCATGAGCTCTTCCATCATCGCGAGCAGCTGCTCTTGGGAGAGGAACGACGTCTCGATGTCCACCTGCGTGAATTCCGGCTGGCGGTCGGCACGAAGGTCTTCATCGCGGAAGCAGCGCGCGACTTGGTAGTAACGCTCAAGGCCGCCGACCATGAGCAGCTGCTTGAATAGCTGCGGCGATTGCGGCAGCGCGAAGAATTCGCCTGGATGCACGCGGCTCGGCACGAGGTAGTCCCGCGCGCCTTCGGGCGTGCTGAGCGTCAGGATCGGCGTCTCGACGTCGATGAAGCCGTTGTCGTCCAGGAAGTCGCGGAATACTTTTGTTGCCTTGGAGCGCAGCCACAGCGTCTTCTGCATCTCAGGGCGCCGCAGATCCAGGTAGCGGTATTTGAGGCGGAGCGATTCGTCCACTTCGACGCCGTCTTCGATCGGGAACGGAGGCGTCTTGGCTGTATTGACGATCTCGACTTCCTCGACTTGCACTTCGATCTCGCCCGTGGCGAGGTTCGGGTTGTACGTCTCCGCGTCGCGTTCGACGACCTTGCCCTTCACCGCCAGCACGTACTCGTTGCGGGCGCGGCTGCCCAGCTCCAGCGCGGAGCCGGAGAAGTCCGGATTGAAGACGATCTGCACGATGCCGCTGCGATCGCGCAAGTCGATGAACAGAATGCCGCCGAAGTCGCGCCAGCCTTGCACCCATCCGTTGAGGACGACCGTCTGGCCGACCTGATCTTTCGTTAATTTACCGCCGTCATGCGTTTTGAGCATCATCTTGTTTGTCCCCTTTTCCTATTCGTTAATGAGCGCACGAACCGTCTCCGCCAGCTCGGCGAGCGGCACTTGGCGCTGCGCTTGCGTGGACAGCTCCTTGAGCGCGATCTCTCCGCGATCCAGCTCGTCGTCGCCGAGGATGGCCGCGTAGCGGGCTCCCGCGCGTTCGGCGGCTTTGAACAGCGCCTTCATCTTGCGGCCTTGATAGTCCATCTCCACCGCGAGTCCCGCATCCCGCCATGCCTGCGCGAGACCCGGCGCCGCGCGTTCCGCGCGCTCGCCCAACGCGATGAGGTAGACGTCGACGGACGCGTCTGCGGCCGGCTTGGCGTCCTGGCTCTCCAGGAGGAGCAGCGTGCGCTCCAAGCCGAGGCCGAGGCCGACGCCGGGACGGTCATCCCCGCCGATGTCCGCCACGAGGCCGTTGTAGCGGCCGCCGCCGCCGATCGTATCGATCGCGCCGATGCCCTGCGCCTTGTACTCGAACGCGGTGTGCGTGTAGTAGTCGAGGCCGCGGACGAGACGCGGATTGATCCGGTACGGGATCTTCATCGCGTCCAGGTATTCGCGCACCCGCGAGAAGTGCGTCTCGCAGGCCTCGTCCAGGCTGTCCAGGATCGACGGAGCGCCGTCGAACTTGCCTTGGTCGATCTTGCAATCGAGCACCCGCAGCGGATTGCGCTCCATGCGCGCCTGGCAGTCCTTGCACAAACTCTCCTTCATCGGCAGCAGGAAGTCCAACAGCTTCGCGCGGAACGCCGCGCGCACCTCCGGCGTGCCGACCGAGTTGACCTCGACCGTCACGTCGCGCAGCCCGACTTCCTTGTAGAAGGCGTAGCCGAGCGCGATGACTTCGGCATCCAGCGCCGGATCCTCCGATCCGATCGCCTCGACGCCGAATTGATGGAATTGCCGGTAGCGGCCCGCCTGCGCGCGCTCATACCGGAACATCGGGCCGATGTAATACAGCTTCGAGATGTCGGGTTCGCCGTATAGCTTGTTCTCGACGTAGGCGCGGACGACGCCGGCCGTCCCCTCGGGACGCAAGGTCATGCTGCGGTGTCCCCGGTCCTCGAACGTATACATTTCTTTCTCGACGATATCGGTCGTCTCGCCTACGCCGCGCTTGAACAGATCGGTCGCTTCGAAGATCGGCGTGCGGATCTCGCGGAAGCGGTAGCGCCGGCATACTTCTCTGGCGGTCTTCTCGACGAACTGCCACAATTCGGCATTGCCCGGGAGCACGTCCTGCGTGCCCGGCGGTTTTTGAAAGGCCATCTGTCCCCACCCTTTCTACGCTTCATATCCCTGTGCGGGCGGCTGATCCCCGCGAGTTAACACGGAGCCTTTTCCGGTACGCAAAAAAAGCCCCCGTCCTCAACCGCATCTCTGCAGTCGGGGACGAGAGCCTGTCTCCTGCTCCCGCGGTGCCACCCGTCATTCGATCGCCTTGCGCCGCCTATCCGGCCGCGCGCGATCGCGCTTCATTCGGTTAACGCCCGACGGACGCCCCGTCGCTACTGGCGCTGCCGGCATGCGGCAGCCGTTCGCGCGAGGTTCTCGGGGAGGTCGTTCGTCCGGTCATCGGCGGAAAGCTTGCAGCCTGAAGGCTTTCCTCTCTGGAGACGTGGGGCCGGAGTACTCGTTCCCGTCATCGAATCGATTGGCTGATTACAATTGTTCCATATTATAATACGCCGCCAAGGCCCATGTCAATCCGCCCCGCGGCCGCCCCCTGGCGCCAAGAAAATAACCTGCCGATCATTCCGACAGGTCAAATTGAAAATATATTGAAAAAAGGGGGTCACCGTCTATAATAGACGGTTAGTTTTAAAGATAGATGAAGCTTAGGTTACAGTTTCATTACAAAAAAGGAAGCGCTCTCCAAGTCTGGCTTTCCTCGTTCAGGACGTCGTTCTGGAAGCCTTCCAGCGCTCCAGCGCCTCCAGCTTGGCCTCGGTATACTTCTCGTAGGTATCGATATACGCCTTCGGCTCCTTCGGATTGGCCAGCCGCGTTATGGCGCCCGTCGACGCATCCACCCACTTGCTGGTGGCGCCGCAGCCGAGGCCGACGATCGTCTGCATCTCCTCGATGATGAGGATATTGTAGAGACTCTCCTGGCCGGCAAAAGAATAGCCCACGTTCTCCAGATTGCCGAGGATATTTTTCTGACGGTACAGATAATAAGGCGCGTAGCCGTGCGCGTCGGTCCAAGCGACCGCTTCCGCCATCATCGTGCCGATCTCCTCGCGCGTCGCGACCTTGTACTTGGCCTCGCCGCGATGCTGGGTCATCTCGGACGCCCGCTTGAACGAGAGCGTGTGCACGGTCAGCGATTCGGGCAGCAGCTTCTCCGTCTCGGCGAGCGTATGCGCGAACTCCGCGGGGCCCTCTCCCGGAAGGCCGATGATCAAGTCCATATTGATATTGTTCATGCCCTCGCTGCGCGACAGCCGGAACTTGTCGATCGTCTCCTGCACTGTATGATGGCGTCCGATCAGGTCGAGCGTCTCCTGGATGTACGATTGCGGATTGATGCTGATGCGGTCGATGTTCCACTTGCGCAGGACGGCCAGCTTCTCCGGCGTGATCGTATCGGGACGGCCCGCTTCGACCGTTACTTCCCGCACCTGGCTCGCGTCGGGGAACGAAGCGGCCATCTCGGCGTACAGCGCGTCCATCTCCTCGGCCGTGATACTGGTCGGCGTGCCGCCGCCGTAGTAGATCGTCGTGACCTTCACGCCGTTGTCCTTCAGCCATCGGCCGATGACGCGTACCTCGTGGTGAAGGCCGTACAGGAAGCCGCCGACCGAGCCTTGGCGGCCGTTGATATCGTAGGCGGGGAACGTGCAATAAGCGCACTTGGTCGGACAGAAAGGAATGCCGATATAGACGCTCACTTCGTTGCGGAGATCGTACAGGTCCGGGAGCGCCGTCAGCTGCCGGTCCACGATCCGCTCCATGAGCGCGATCTTCTCTTCCGCGACGAGATAGTCTTCCCGCAGCGCGCGGCGCGCTTCCTCGCGGCCTCGGCCCCGGCGCAGGCTGTCGTGCAGCAGCTTGGTCGGCCGCACGCCCGTCAGGATGCCCCAGGGCTGCACGATGCCGGTCTCCTGCTGCAGCGCGTCGACCAGCGCGCGGCTCAGCGTCAGCTTCACCAGCCTGCGACGCTCTTCATGCGCCGCATCGGCCGGATAAGCCTGACGATGCTTCGCGATCCGCCGAGGGACGGCGGATTCTGCCTCTTCGTCAGCGCTTCCGGCCGGCACCGCAGCGTTTGCTTTTACCCGGAGCGCGGCTTCCGCCCGAACCTCGCCGGGGCCATCCTCTACCGTCAGCCGAATCTCGAGATCGGCTTCAGCGTCCTCGGATGAAGAGAATGTAACCTTCGGCTCCTCGTAAAAGAGAGGCACAATGTGAGAAAGCGACCGTTCAAAGGAAGAATCGGCCGCGATTAGATGAATATGCATCGAACTTTCGCTCCTTCCTCTCTGCTCGCCCGCAGGCGCGCGCCCCGCCTCCCCGCGCTTCGCGCGGAGCCCCGCAGGGGCGGGAGGGAGGAAGCTATCCCCTGCCTCCGGGCGGGTGGCGCCTGCCGTTCATGCCGCCGGCTCCCGGCCCGCGCCCCAGTTCGTCCGCGAATTCTTCGTCCGGGCGAAAAGCGAGAGATTCCCGTCGTTCGGGAGACAGGCTTGCCCGCGTCATTCGTTGTTGCTTCGATTCTTTGCCGGATTGCCGCATCCTTTGTCGACTCCTTTCCATCATGGAGCGTTCGACAATAGTGTAGCCACCCGGCCCGTTCGCTAACCCGCCCGCCTTCGCGAACAGCCTGCGTCTGACCTGCTTCGGCGGATCGGATCGTCTAAATGGCTCTTAACCTACTCCGATCCGTCTGCGCCGGCAACGTTTCGCCCGATAATCGAAAAGGCGCCGAAGCCTTTACTGCTTGCTGTCCAGAACGAGCGTCACGGGACCGTCGTTCACGAGCGAGACTTCCATCATCGCGCCGAACACGCCGGTCTCCACCTTGAGGTCCGCTTCGCGCAGCAGCGCATTGAAGCGCTCGTACAGCGCGTTCGCGGCCTCCGGCTTGGCGGCCGCCATGAAGTTCGGGCGCCGGCCTTTGCGGCAATCGCCGTACAGCGTGAACTGGGACACCGACAGTATGTCCCCGCCCGCTTCCGTCACCGACAGATTCATCTTGCCGTCGCCATCTTCGAAGATGCGCAGACCCGCTACCTTGTCGGCCATCCAGGCGACGTCCGCTTCCCCGTCCTCCTGGCCGATGCCGACCAGCAGCATCAAGCCCGGTCCGATCTCTCCGACCGACTCTCCGTTTACGCGCACGCGCGATTCGGATACCCGTTGCAATACGACTTTCACTTGAATCGTCAACTCCCTATGAATGCTATTGCATGAGCCGCTGCACGGAGAAGATATCCTTCACCCGCTTGATCTTGTCGACGACGGATTGCAGATGCTCCTTGTTGCGGATCAGAATCGTCAGATGCATGATCGCGACCTTGTTGCGGTCCGAACGGCCGGACACGGCGGCGATGTTCGTCTTGCTCTCGGAGACCGCCTGTAGCACTTCGTTCAACAGCCCCCTGCGGTCGTGGCCCAGAATCTCGATCTCGACGCTGTAGCTCGCCTCGACCGACTCCGCCCATTCGACCTCGATTACCCGGGCCGCTTCCTCCCCTTCCGACGCGGTCGGCAGGTTCGGACAGTCGGAGCGGTGCACCGATACGCCGCGCCCCCGCGTAATATAGCCGATGATGTCGTCGCCCGGCACCGGGTTGCAGCAGCGCGCGAACCGGACGAGCAGGTTGTCGACGCCTTTGACCTTGACCCCGTGGGATGGCCGCGTGCGCTTCTCCGGCGACGCCGGCGCTTTCATCTCCTTGACCTCGCTGGTAAGCTGGATCTGCTGCGCTTCCTCGGCTTCCTTGCGGAGCTTCTCGGTCAGCCGCGTGACGATCTGCGCCGCCGTGATGCCGCCGAAGCCGATCGCGGACATCATGTCCTCGACGTCGTTGAAGGTGAACTTGCGCGCCACTTCCTGCAGCTTGTCGTCGCTCATCCAATCCGAGGGCTCGAGGGCGAGACGCTTCAGCTCGCGCTCGACGGCGTCCCAGCCCTTGGCCACGTTCTCCTCGCGCTTCTCCTTTTTGAACCACGCCTTGATCTTGCTCCGGGCGTGGGAGGATTGGGCGATCTTGAGCCAGTCCTGGCTCGGGCCGTAGGAGTGCTTGGAGGTCAGGATCTCGACGATGTCGCCCGTCTTCAGCTTGTGGTCGAGCGGCACGATGCGGCCGTTGACCTTGGCGCCGATCGTCCGGTTGCCGACCTCGGTATGCACGCGGTAAGCGAAGTCGAGCGGCACCGAGCCGGCGGGCAGCTCGAACACCTCGCCCTTCGGCGTGAAGACGAAGACGAGGTCGGTGAAGAAGTCCATCTTGAGCGACTCCATGAACTCGGCGGCGTCCCGGGTCTCCTGCTGCAGCTCGATGATCTCGCGGAACCAGTTCATCTTGTCGCGAAACGTGCCCTGCACGACGCCGGTGTCCTTGCCTTCCTTGTAGGCCCAGTGGGCCGCGATCCCGTATTCGCTCGTGCGGTGCATGTCCCAAGTGCGGATCTGCACTTCGGTCGGCTCGCCCGTCGGGCCGACGACCGTCGTATGCAGCGACTGGTACATGTTCGCCTTCGGCATGGCGATGTAGTCCTTGAACCGTCCGGGCATCGGCTTCCAGAGCGTATGGATGATGCCGAGCGTGGCGTAGCAGTCCTTGACGTTGTCGACCAGAATCCGGATGGCGAGCAGGTCGTAGATCTCGTTGAACTGCTTGTTGCGCATCGTCATCTTCTTGAAGATGCTGTAGATATGCTTGGGACGGCCGGAGATATCGCCTTGGATGCCCATCTCTTCGAGCTTCTCGCGGATCCGGCCGATCAGGTCGTCGATGTACTGCTCCCGCTCCGTCCGCTTTTTCTTCATCAGATTGGCGATCCGGTAGTACTGCTGCGGGTTCAGGAACCGCAGGGCGATATCCTCCATCTCCCACTTGATCGCGCTGATCCCGAGCCGGTGGGCGATCGGACAGTAGATCTCCAGCGTCTCGTGCGCGATCCGGCGCTGGCTCTCCTCGGACTGGAACTTCAGCGTCCGCATGTTGTGCAGCCGGTCCGCGAGCTTGATGAGGATGACGCGGATATCGTTGGCCATCGCCACGAACATCTTGCGGTAGTTCTCGTTCTGCTGTTCTTCCTTGGAACGGAACTGAATCTTCTCCAGCTTGGTGAGGCCGTCGACCAGGCCCGCGATCGTCTCGCCGAAGCGTTCCTTAACGTCCTCCACCGTGACGTTCGTGTCCTCCACGACGTCATGAAGCAGCGCCGCCATCACGGTGACGACGTCCATCTGCATCTGCACCAGCATCTCGGCGACCGCCAGCGGATGCAGAATGTAGGGCTCGCCGGATTTCCGCAGTTGGCCGCGATGGGCCTCTTCGGCGTATTCGTACGCTTCGCTCACGCGCTGCAGATCTTGTTCTTTCATGTATGTCGAAGCTTTCTCGAGCAGCTGCTCCATGCCCATGCCATGTTCCTTTCCGACGGCGGAAGCGTCCGTCCGTATCCGGCCGCGAATCGTAAAGTATTCCTTCCATTATGCCTCTAGGCGCCGGCAAACGTCAACCGTGCGCGGCTGTCCGAAACGCCCGGCCGGGGCCGGAACGGAGCCATCGGCGCGCAATGAAGACCAAGTCTTCGCGCGAACGGCCGATGCCGAATGCTGTCGAACGCAAAGGGTTGTACGAGCAACAAGGTCGGACCGGTAAGCCGTCAAAGTTCGACGAGCAAAAAAGGGCCGGCCGCCGCCGGCCGGGTTTAGATTCTCCCGGTGCCGGCTGCTGCGCCCGCCCTTGTCCGTCCAATTGCCTAGGAAATATTCGGTCCGCAAGCGCTATTGCCGGAGCGCCTCCACCGGATGAAGCCGGGACGCCCGCCGCGCGGGGAGGAATCCGAACAGCACGCCGACCCCCATCGAGAACACCACCGCGATCGTCATGATCTCCCATGACGGGGAGGCGGGCGACTGCATCAGCTTGCCGACGAACTTCGAACCGCCGGCACCCACGGCGACGCCCGCAATCCCGCCCAACCCGCCGATGATCGACGCTTCGACGAGGAACTGGAACAGGATGTCGCGCTGCTTGGCGCCGAGCGACTTGCGGATGCCGATCTCCCGCGTCCGCTCGGTCACCGAGACGAGCATCATGTTCATGACGCCGATGCCGCCGACGAGGAGCGAGATCGCGGCGACGTAGGTCAGCAGCGTCGAGACCGAGGTCGAGACGGACGTGATCGTCTCCAGCAGATCCTGCTGATTGAAGACGTTGTAGCTGTTCTCGTCACCCCGGAAAAACTGCTGCAGCTTGGCTTCGAGCGCCGTCTGCACCCGATCGACGTTCTTCTCGCTGTCGACCTGCACGTAGATCGTCCGGATGGCGTCGGTCTTCAACACGACGCGGGCGGTCTCGAGCGGCACGAGGACGACGTTGTCGTTGGAGCCGTTCGTCGTGCTGCCCTTCGAAGCGAGCACGCCGACGATCTTGTACGGCGTACCGTTCAGCGAGATCTTACTCCCGACCGGATTGCTAAGCTGCAGTTCGGTTACGACTTCCGAGCCGATGACCGCCACCTTCTGCTTGAAGGCGCCGTCGATATCCATGAGCGAACGGCCTTGCGCCAGTTTGTAATCCCGGATGTCCATGAACGCGGGCGTCGTCGCGTTCACGGTCGCCGAATACGTCTTCACGCCGGCCTTGGCCGTCACGTTGCCGCTGATGTTCGGCGCGTACGAGGAGACGTTCGACACCTCCGTCAGCCCCTTCACGTCGTCCGCTTTGATGCTGGTCACGGCGCCTCGCCCGACGACGTTGACCGTCAGCATATTCGTGCCCAGCCCTTGAAGCTGGCTCTTGACCTGCTCCGAGGTGCCGTTGCCGATGGCGACCATGATCGTGACCGACGCTACGCCGATCAGGATGCCGAGCACGGTCAGCAACGTGCGAAGCGGCTGGGCGCGCACGCTGATCCATGCCATCTTGACGCCTTGGGTCAGCTTCACGACGCCGCACTCCTCTCTTCGGACAGCTGGCCGTCCTGAATGCGTACCACCCGCTTCGCCTGCCCCGCGACTTTGGGATCGTGCGTGATGAGCACGATGGTGTTGCCTTCTTCGTTCAGCGCCTTCAGCAGTTCAATCACGTCCTGGCTCGTCTTGCTATCTAGCGCGCCCGTCGGTTCGTCGGCCAGCAGCAGCGGCGGCCGGCCGGCGAGCGCCCTCGCGATGGCGACCCGCTGCTGCTGTCCGCCGGACAGCTGGTTCGGCATATGCCGCATCCGCTCGCCGAGGCCGACCTTCTGCAGCGCCTCCTTCGCCATCGCATGCCGCTCCTTGCCCGAGATTCCGCGATAGATGAGCGGCAGCTCGACATTGTCGATGGCCGACAAGCGGGGGAGCAGGTGAAAGCTTTGGAAGATAAACCCGATCTTGTTGTTCCGGATATTCGCCAGCTTGTTGTCGCTTAGCTTCCCGATCTCGGCGCCGTCCAGCAGATACTGGCCGCGGGTCGGCGTATCCAGGCAGCCCAGCACGTTCATGAGCGTGGACTTGCCGGATCCGGAAGGGCCGACGATCGCCATAAAGTCGCCCTTGGCCACCGTCAGCGAGATATCGTCGAGCGCGTTCAGCGTCTCTCCGGCGAGCGTGTACGTCTTGTAGACGCCGTTCATCGCGATCAGAGGCGCGGGTATGGATGCATGCATGTCATCGACCTCCCGCGCCGCCGGCCGATCCGGTGCGGATGGTTCCCGCCCGGTCGGCCCCGCCCGTGAAGCCGCCGCCTGCGAAGCCGCCTCCGCCGAAGTTGCCCATGCCGCCCATGCCGCCGAAGCCGGTCTGCTGCTGGCGCGTGCTGGTGGAGGTCACCGTCACGGGGATGAGCACCGTCTGTCCTTCGGTGAGGCCGGTCAGCGCTTCGATGCGGGTATCGGTCGTGATGCCAACCGTAATCTCCTGCAGCTTGAAGTCGGCGGATGAGACCGCCGCGCCCGCGCCGAAGCCCGCGCCGCCATACCCGCCTTGGCCTGCGCGTCGAGCGCTGCCGGTGCCTGCGGCATAGCTTCCGCCGCTGCCCCCGTAGCCGCCCTGGCCGCTGCGGCGGAAGTTCCCGCCTGCGGCGCCGTAGCCGCTTTGACCTTGTCCTTGGCCGCCCGGCGCGCCCTGGTATCCGCTCGGCGCGCCGGCGCCGTTCCCTCCGATTGGCGGCGCTGCGCCGCCTGCCTCGTCGCCGGTTCCATTGCCGCCGTTGGCATTGCCGTTCGGGACGGCACCCGCGCCGGCATTGCCGTTCGGTGCGTTCGCGGCACCGGCATCCGCGCCCGCCTGGCTTTTCTCCGTCCCCGCGCCTGAGCCTCCGGAGGCGCCGCTCGTGTCGCCGGCGCCCGTGCTCTGGCCGTCGCTCGGCAGCCGGACGAAGTATTTGCCCCCCATCTGCATCACCGCTTCGATCGGGATCGTCAGCGCATTCTCCTTGGACTGGATGACGATCTCCACGTCTCCGTTCATGCCCGGCAGGACGTTATCGGTCTTATCCAGCGCTACCGTCACGGGGAAGGTCGCGACGCCGTTGGACGAGGTGCCCTCCTTCGCCACATCGGTCACTTTGCCCGTGAACGTCTCGCCGCTGAGCGCGTCCAGCGTAATATTCGCGGTCTGGCCTTGCTTCACCTTGGAGATATCCAGCTCGTCGGCCGAGATCTGGATATCGAGCTTGTCGTAATTCACGATCTTGAACGCCTCCAGCTGCGGGGAGACGCTGTCGCCCGCCTTGACGTTCACTTCGGTCAGCGTCCCGTCGATCGGCGCGACGATCGGATCCGGCGCTTTGGCCTTCGTCTGGTAGTCCGCGATCTCTAGCTGGGTCTGCTCGATATTGAGCTGCGCGGACTTGATGCTCATGACCGCGGCGTCGAT
Organism: Cohnella nanjingensis; assembly: GCF_014212125.1. Taxonomy (GTDB): domain Bacteria; phylum Bacillota; class Bacilli; order Paenibacillales; family Paenibacillaceae; genus Cohnella; species Cohnella nanjingensis. Next base: position 53,513 of record NZ_JACJVP010000045.1, on the reverse strand, counting down.
ATCCGACTGAGCGGCTTCGGAAGCGGCCAACGACTTCCATTTGTCCTGCGCCTGCTTGAGCTGCATCTGCTGCTGCTCCAGATTCAGCTTGGCCTTGCTGACGTTCAAGCTGACGTCTTGCCCCTTGAAGGTCGCGAGCACCGCGCCCTTCTTGACCGTCGCGCCCGCGGTGACCTTCACCTGAGCGACCGTGGCGTTCTCCGACACTTTGATCGTCTCCGTCTCGCTCACGGCGACGGCGCCGCTGCCCGACACGGTCTGGGTGATCGTCCCTTTGGTCACTCTTGACTGCGTAAACGTCGGGCCGTTGGTCGCCGCTTTCGTGTCCTTGCTCGAGTACCACCAATATCCGCCGCCGCCGGCTGCCGCCAGACAGACCACGACGATCCATACGATCCACTTCCTCATCCTTCTCATCCCCCAAAGCATCATGTATACGTTAGCCGATACGGTCCAGACGCTTCCTTTCGTTCAAGGAGTCGCCGGTCCGATCAGCGGGCCGCCCGCCAAATCCGCGCTTCCGCGGCGCTCTCCGTCGCCGCCAGCGCCTTGCGCATATACGAGATCAACGTCTGCCGCAGCTCCGGACGCCGAAGCCCCATCTCGACGATCGCCTGGATATAGCCGAACTTGTCTCCGATATCGTAACGGTCGCCTTCGAGCTCCAGCGCCATGAGCCCTTCTTCCCGACAAACCTTGCGCAGCGCGTCCGTCAGTTGGTATTCGCCGCCGGTCCCGCGCTCCAAAGCGGCCAGAACCGGAAAGATCGAAGGATGCAGAATATACCGCCCCATGACCGCCACGTCGGACGGCGCCTCTTCGGGCGCCGGCTTCTCGATGAGATCGCGTACGCGCCCGATTCCGTCCTGCCAATCGGAAGCCGCCACGATCCCGTACTTGCCCGTCTCTGCCGCCGGTACCCGGCGGACGCCGACGACGGCTTGGCCATGAACCTCGTGCGCATGAATGAGCTGTCGCAAGGCCGGCGGTTCGGATACGAGGATATCGTCGCCGAGCAGGACTGCGAACGGCTCGTTGCCGATGAATTGCTGCGCGCACAGGACGGCGTGGCCGAGCCCGAGCGGCTCCTTTTGCCGGATATAGTGGATATTGGCCATCTCTTCGATCGCCCTCAACTCCCGCAGCAGGTCCAGTTTGTTCTTCTCCAACAGGGACTGCTCCAGTTCGACGGACTTGTCGAAGTGATCCTCGATCGCTTTCTTGTTGCGGCCCGTAACGATGATGACGCTCTCGATGCCCGACTGCACCGCTTCCTCTACGATGTATTGGATGGCGGGCTTGTCGACGATCGGCAGCATCTCCTTTGGCTGGGCTTTGGTCGCCGGCAGGAACCTCGTTCCGAGTCCCGCGGCCGGGATGACGGCTTTGCGGATTCTCGTCTTCATTGGCTGCCTCCTCCTTGTCGTTTGGTAGCAAAAATCGGTTCCCTCGCGTCTATCCGACCCGCTTCGCCGCATTCGCCGCCCGCTCGGGGAGACCGTAGCATTCCCGCACGATATAGAGCGGCCTTCCTTTGGCCTCATCGTAGATGCGGCCGATATATTCGCCCGCCATGCCGATCGCCGCTAGCAGAAAGCCGGTGAACAGCAGTTGCAGGACGATCACCGTCTGCCAGCCGGAGAACGAAGCGCCTCCGAACGAGATCGCGCCCAGCTCGATGAGGGCGTAGAGGATGCCCGCGCCCATCAGCAGCAAGCCGGCCGTCGTAGACAGCTTCAGCGGCTTGGACGAGAAGGAAGTCATCCCGTCCAGACTTAGCTTCAGCATCTTCCGCAGCGGATACTGCGTCTCGCCGGCCAAGCGCTCATCCCGGACATATTCCACTGAGGTCTGCCGGAATCCGACCCAGCTGACGAGGCCGCGCACGTACCGGTTTTTCTCGGGGAGACGCCGCAATTCCTCGCACACCCTGCGGTCCAGCAGCCGAAAGTCTCCGGTATCCACGGGGATGTCGACGTCCGCCGTCGCCTGGAGGAGGCGATAGAAGGCGTGCGCCGTCCATCGCTTGAACGCCGTCTCCCCCTTGCGCGCGGTCCGTTTGGCGTATACGACGTCGTAGCCTTCCCGCCACTTGGCGATCATCCGGGGAATGAGCGAAGGCGGGTCCTGCAAGTCCGCGTCGATGACGACGACGGCTTCGCCGGACGCATAGTCCATGCCCGCCGTAATGGCGATCTGATGCCCGAAGTTGCGGGAGAAATCGATCAGCTTCACGTCGCGGTCGCGCTCGGCGTAGCCTTTCAGGATGTCGGCGGTCCGATCCCGACTGCCGTCGTTGACGAAGACCAGCTCATAACGTTCGCCGATCCCGTCCATGACCGCCTTCAACTCCCGATACGTGTCGTGAATGACCGCTTCTTCGTTGTACACGGGCACGACGATCGAGTATTTCGTCTCTGCATTCATGGTGACTCGCCGTCCTTTCTCTTGCAGATTGCGTTCGTTCCGAGTCAGACGGCGTTCCGAATCGCAGATGATTCGGTGCGCTCGTCCGTTCGGATCATGGATTCTGTACCAGGTACAAGGAGAGATTGCCTCCCATTCGCCCTCCGCCGTCCAAGCCGTCCGCGGCATCCGCAGCGCTTGCGTCCGCAGACTGCCAGGCCGACGCGTCGATGAGCTTGCCGTTTTCCTTAATCCACGCCGTCGCTTCGGACGAGCCGCCGCCCGGTCCGCCGCCGAAGCCGCCGAAGCCGCCGTCCGAGAGCAGGAAATACTTCACCTTGCCGTCGGCGACCAGTTGCTTGACTTTATCGACCGTCAAGATCGGATCGCTGCCGCTGAAGCCGCCCATCGCCATGACCGCCTTGCCGGTCTTGATGATGTAGGATTCGGCCGTATTGACGTTGGACGTCGCGAACAGGTAAGGCTCGCCCGTGTTGTTCTGCGTCAGGTACGCATAGAGTGCTTCGTTCACGCTGCCGCTCTCGCCGCCTCGTCCGCCCTGCGCCCCTTGGCCGAAGGTGAACGCGGGGAGTGCGGCGCCGGCTCCGTTCATGCCGCCGAAGCTGTCCGCTCCCCGTCCGGCGGACCGGTTCAGATCGGGACCGGCGCTCGGAATCATGCTGTTGCCGCCGTACAGCAGCGGCGTCGCCGACCAATAGAGCGGGGCGATCATCAGCCCGAGCAGACCGCAGACGGCCGCGGCGCGAACCAGCGGGGGCCGCAGGACCGGCGCGGCCAGCACCAGCGCGGATCCGACGCCCAGCAATCCGACGGCGACGATCCAGCCTCGGCCGATCTCGGACGCGTAGGGAGACAGAATGTAGATCTGATAGGCCGCCGACGCCGCGATCGCGCCGGGGAACAGATAGGCCAGCCAGCCGCGCTTGGCGCGATGGTGCTCCCGCAGCTCATTCCAACCGGCGCCGAAGAGCGCGGCGATCGGCGGCGCCAACATGATGAGGTAGTAAGAATGGAAGAACCCGGCGATGCTGAAGAACACCATGCCCGGCAGCAGCCAAGCCAGCCAGAAGAGCGTCATCCGCTGTTTGTCGGTCAGCGGCTGGCGTCTGCGAACGCCGGCGAGCAGCCCGACCGCCGAGAGGAAGGCGAACGGCAGCAGCCAGCTAATCTGACCCGAGAGCGCCGACTGGAACAGCCGGAGCGGCCCGGCTTTGCCGGTGTTGAACGCGCCGCCCGCGCCTCCACGCTGTCCGCCGCCTTCGAAGCTCGGAGGCGCGCCGCCCGGGAAGTTGCCGTTCATGCCGCCATCCGGGGCTGCCGCATTTCCGCCCGTGCCGCCCGTGACGCCGTCCGGCGACGATGAATTCCCGCCCATGCCGTCGTCCGGCACCATCGCGTCCGCGTTGTCATTCATTCCGGGTGCGGCTTGGCCATCTCCGGTACCTGATGCATTTGCGGAGCCCTGATTTTGCCCGTTAGCAGCGGCTGCGGCTGCGTTTCCGCGGCCGACGCCCCGTCCTTGCCCGTTGCCATAAGCCGTGCCGTCGCGGCCTTGCCCGTCGCCGAAGGCCGCGTCCCCGCGTCCGTCGCCGGACATCGTGCCGCCGGGCCATCCTCCACCGCCGCCTCGGTTGCCCCCGCCGCCCGGCACGCCCGATCCGTTGCCCGTCAGCCGGGAGATGCCGTTGTAGCCGAAAGCCAGCTCCATGACGGAGTTCGTCTGACTGCTGCCGATATACGGCCGGCTGTCCTTCGCAGTAAGGTCTACGGCGAGCGCCCAAGAGAGCGAGAGGACGACCATGACGGCCGTTGCGCCCGTCAGGACGACGATTTTTTTCTTGCGCTGCATCCGGTAAGCGAGGACGTAGAACAAATAGAACGCGGGCAGCACCATGTAAGCTTGGAGCATCTTCTCGTTGAACGCCACGCCGATCATCGCGAACGCGCCGAGCGCCCAGCCCCACTGGCCGCTTCGCGCGCCGCGCAGCAGCATCCACGCGGCCAGCAGCAGCGTGAAGACCAGCAGCGCATCGACGTTGTTGGTCCGCGCCACCGCGACCGCGATCGGGGTGCAAGCCATAGCTAGCGCAGCCAGCCGTGCGGCCGTCAGGCCGTAAGTCGGCCGGACCATCGCGTACAGCAGGAGTACGGAACCGATCCCCGCGAGGGCCTGGGGCAGGATGACGCTCCAGCCGTGAACGCCGAACAGATAAGCGCTGGCGGTCTGAACCCAGAACGTCACCGGCGGCTTGTCTACCGTAACGAACCCGACCGAATCGAGCGAGGCGTAGAAGAATGCGTGGAAGTTCTGCAGCATGCTGGTGACCGCAGCCGTGTAATAGGCGTTGCCGGTCTGATCCAGCCAGATGTTGTATGCGTTCAAAAAAGCGGATAACAAAGCGATCGCCGCGAGCGTAATATCCGCGCGCTTGCGCTTAGTCGGCTCTGTCATTGTCATGGCACTCACTCAACTCCTCAGTAGGTTTCTCTCTCTAGGTGGAACTATATCAACCGGGTCTGAAACGTGCCTTAACCGGGCCTGAGCGTTGCTTGAGCGTAAGCTGAACGTTAGCTGAAAACGCGGGGATCGTTTCGCAAGCCGGAATCTTCTCGTCCTCGAGAAAAGGGCTCTAATGATAGCTGGTTATTTTCGTTTGCTAGGGGTGGGGATGGGCTAGTCGGGGTTAGTCAAAGGCTGGTGAGGTGGGCTGAGGCTGAAAGGTGATGCGAGTAAGGCGGGTTTTCCGCCTTATTCGCGACCGTGGGGGTTTGTGGGCGAGCGTAAGGCGGTTTTTCCGCCTTATTCGCGACTGTCGAGGCTCGTGTGAGTGAATAAGGCGGTTTTCCCGCCTTATTTTCGGATGTCGGGCTCATGTGAGTGAATAAGGCGGTTTTCCCGCCTTATTTTCGGCTATCGAGGCTCGGGTGAGTGAATAAGGCGCCGCAACCTGTTGCTGCGGTCTTATGCCCCTTCATATAGGCACCTGCTACAAAAACAAAAAAGCTCGCTCAAAGTCTCATCGACTTCAAGCAAGCTTTGCTCCTCTCTTCGCGATTCATCGCACTCAGAAAGGCAGAATGATCGTGAATACCGTCTCCCGCCCCGGTTCGCTGCGCGCTTCGATCGTCCCGCCGTGCGCCTCCGCGATCGCCCGCGAGATGGACAGCCCCAATCCCGAGCCGCCGTACTTGCGCGTCCGGGAGGAGTCGCTGCGGTAGAACCGGTCGAAGACGTGGGGCAGATGAACGGCCTCGATCCCAGTCCCGTTATCGCTTACCGCGAGCCGCACCCCGCCTTCCGCACGGTCGAGCGACAGCTTGATCGAACCGGTCGCCGCATCGGTATGCTGAACCGCGTTATGGAACAAATTCAGGATGACCTGCTTGATCTTGTAGGCGTCATAGCGGCACCGCAACCCGTGCTGCAGCTGAAAATCCACTTGCCGGTTGCCGGCAAGCATGCGCAGCTGCGGCTCCATCTCGCGCACAGTCTCGCTCAGCTCGCCTTCGCTGGCCTTCAGACTTTCCGCGCGGTCCAGCTTTGCCAACGCGAGCAGATCTTCTACCAGCTTCTTCAGCCGTTCCGACTCGCCGTACATGCTGCGCAGCGCCTTCTCCAGTTGCTCGGGCCGGCTGGACGCGCCGCGCAGCAGCACTTCCAGGAAGCCGTGAATCGAGGTGAGCGGCGTTCGCAGCTCGTGCGAAGCGTCGGCAACGAACTGCCGCATCTGCTCCTTCGCTTCCTTCTCGGCTTCGAAGGAGGAATTCAATCGGTCCAGCATGCCGCCCAGAGAGGCGGACAAGCGTCCGATCTCGCTCGGAATCGGCGTCGCCGGGAATCGCTCATCCAGATTGCCCGCGTCGATACGCTCCACGCGGTCGACCAGCTCGGACAACGGCGACAACGTGCGGCGAAGCACGGCCAGCAGCGTGATGAGTCCGGCCGCCAGCGCAAGTACGGCCAAACAGACGAACAGCAGCAGCTGCTTGTTCAGCGCGTCCTTAAGCGAGGCCGTCCCCGTGCTGATCTGGACGAGGCCTTGGGCGCGCCCCGCAGCCCCGAGCGGTCTTAGGACGACCAACTGCTCCCGGCCTTGGTCATCCTTCGCGATATGATAGTCGGTCTCTTCTTTTTTCCGGTTCACGGCTCCGGCGCGCTTCAACGCCTCCTCGTACTGGGCGTCGGTCAACTTCGGCGGCGTCATCCCATTCGCCCATTCCGACACGGCGGTGAAGGTCAAGTCCGTAGAGATCACGGCCACCGCCGTATCGGGGATGATCAGAGAACGTGTAGATCGCCCAGGCCAAGCGACTTGGCCTTCGACGGCCGGCGATTCATTGCCTGCCGCGTTCCCATCCGCAGATCCACCGCCTGCCGCTTTACCATCCACAGATCCACCGCCTGCCGCGTTCCCATCCGCCGATCCGCCGCCTGCCGTACTCCCATTCACCGATCCACCGCCAGACGTGTTCCCGCTCGCCGATGCGCCGCTAGCCGGCATCCCGCCTTCGGCACTCTCGCCGAACAGGCCACGCCCCGCGAATGTTCCGTTGCCCAACCACCAGCTCGCGCTTAGCGCCCCGCTGCCCGCGGCGCCGCTGCCCACCGCCCCGCGCGGCGGGCGAAATCCCTTGTCCCGCCAGACCTCCGGCGGCAGCGAGAGGAGCTGGCCCTGCAGCGCGGACGCTTTGTTCTCATAGGTGAATTTGCGCATGAGGACGTATTGGAACAAGCCGATGAACACGAGCAGCACCGCGAGCACGAGGAGCGAGCGGGACAGCAGCTGCAGCCGCAGAGACCCCCGCAGCGACGCGCCTGACGGGACGGTGCGCTTGTCCGGCCTCCGAACGCGCCAGCCCCGCTTCATGGCAGATCGACCCGATAGCCGGCGCCGCGGAGCGTGCGGATCAGCCGATGCTCCCGATCGCCCAGCTTTTCGCGGAGCGAACGGATATACACTTCCACGATATTCTCGTCGCCGCCGAAGTCGTAGCCCCATACTTTTTCCAGAATCAACGCCTTGCTCATGACGATCCCGTGGTTGACGACGAGGAACTTCAGCAGCTCGTACTCGGTCGGGGAGAGCTCCAGCACGCGCCCCTCGAGCTGAATCTCCTTGCGCCGGTCTTCGATTCGGAACGGTCCGAACGAAGCTTCGCCCGCCAGCATCGGGAACTGGTTCCGCACCCGCGCATGGATGCGCGCGAGCAGCTCCTCGAAGCTGAACGGCTTGACCATATAGTCGTCCGCGCCGAGCATCAGCCCTTTGACCCGGTCGTCCACCTCGTCCTTCGCGGTCAGCATGATGATGGCGACGTTCTCCGATTTCTTCAGCATGCGGCACACCTCGAAGCCGTCGATGCCCGGCATCATCACATCCAGAATCGCCACGTGCGGCCGGAACTGCGGGATCATCGTCAGTGCCGCCATGCCGTCCGGCGCCGTCTTCACCTCGAAGCCTTCGTTCAACAGCCCCAGCTCGAGAAATTGCAGGATATTCGGTTCATCGTCCACGACGAGGACGCGGATGCCCTTGATCGGGTTCATGGCTCGTGCGCTCCTTCTTCGGTCATATGCGTCTGATGGCTCTATTATCGTTCCCCAGGCTGAAACGCGGCTGAAACGAAACTGAAAATCGGCTGAACCCTTCCTCTCTTCCTGTCTTCCTGACGTTCGACATTCCCGCTGCGGCCTCGCAGCCTCCTCGCGTCAGCCGATCGTCCGGCGGTTCCCCGCAAAGCCAAAAAGCCGGATCCCCCGCGTTAGGGAATCCGGCTGTCATCGCCTGAGGGAGATTAATAGGTAACCAGAGACACGACGTCGATGCCGTTCAGCTTCTCGCGTCCGTTCAAATAGCCGAGCTCGATCAGGAAAGCCGCTCCGGCAATCTCGCCGCCGAGCTGGTTCAGAAGGTTGATCGTCGTCGCGATCGTACCGCCCGTCGCCAGCAGGTCGTCCGCGATGAGCACCTTCTGTCCGGGCAGAATCGCATCCTTGTGCACGGCCAGTTTGTCTTTGCCGTACTCCAGGTCATATCCGGCCTCGACGGTCTCCCCCGGGAGCTTGCCGGACTTGCGGATCGGGACGAAGCCGACGCCGAGCGCCAGCGCCAGCGGAGCGCCGACGACGAAGCCGCGCGCTTCCGGACCCGCCACGACGTCGATGTCCCATCCTTGGACCCGTTCCTTCAGCGCGTCGATCGCCGCCTGATATACCTTGCCGTTATTGAGCAGCGTCGTGATATCCTTGAACCGGATGCCCGGCTGCGGGAAATCGGGTATGACGCGAATATAATCTTTGAAATCCATGAGATGCGATCCTCTCCTCCAAATGACTGTACGAAATGCATTATACACTTGTTCCCGCCGTCATGCTACGCTTAAGCGTTCGCCAGTTGACGCAGCCAAGCTTGCAGATTCGGGAAGCTCATCTCCGCCAAAGCTGCGGCTTCGGCCCGCCGCTGCGCCTTGCGGTAGCGTTCGGATTCGTCGAGCGGCCGGCGGGGCGGGTTCGCGACGACCTGCACGGAAGACCGGTTCATCTTCAAAAATCCGAGCTCGTCGAAAATCTCCTGCATCATCCGCACCGCGGCGAGCGGCCAGCCCGTCCGGTCGGCCACCTGTCGCAGGAAGCCGTCCGGCGCGTCGATCCAATTCGACTGGCGGCGGAACATGGCGTAAACCTCGCCGAATTGTTCCCGCGTCGGCAGGGCGAATCGCGCCGCATCTTCGGCTGCGCTCCGGCTATCCTCGACGAACAGATGAATCTCTTCGAGCGGGGCGCAGCCCTGCAGCGCCAGACGCAGTCCGTCCAGCGCTTCCGCCCCGTCAGGCAGGCCGACGAGCGCGAGTCTCGCGCCGCCGCTCCCGCGCGCGTAGGGCGGCGTCTCTTCCGCTTGTTCCGCCTTGCGGGACGCGAACTGTTCGCCTTCCGCGTAGAGCGCGGCGCCGCTCGTTCCGACCGCGGCCTTCTCGAGGCGCGCGATCGCCTGCCCTGAGGCGCTCAAGACGAACAGCGGCGCCGCGTCCGCCAGCGCGCGGACGGCTTCCACCCAGTCGCGCTCCTGCCTGCGGTCGAGCACGGGCAGCGAGGCGGGACGCCAGTCTTGCAGCATGAACTGCACGCGGCGGCTGCCGTTCCATTCGTTGATCGCCAGCTCTCCCAGCACGTCGACCGTACCGCTCCCGCCGAGCCTGCCGGCCTCCTCGCCGAACCCGAACCCGACCGCTTCGATCCGCCGGCCGCTCTGGGCGAGCAGCGCGCGCAGATGCTTGCCTTCCTTGCCCATCGACTTGGCATCGGCGACCGCCGCTTCCCGCAGGACGAGCCGGGGCGTCGGATTGCCGTTGCCGTAAGGCTCCAGGGCGGTCAACTGCTCGGCCGCCTCGAGCGTCAGCTCCGAGGCCTCGCAGAGGAGGTCGGCTTTTTTCTTCGGCGTCCAATCTTCGGGCGACAGCCATGCCTCCGCCAATGCCGCCAGCTTCGTCTCGAGCGACGGGACCCGGTCCATGCGGATCGTCATCCCCGCCGCCGCCTGGTGACCGCCGAAGTGCTCCATCTCGTCCGCGCATTCGCGCAGCGCGGCGTACAGATCGAAGCCGTCGATCGAGCGGGCCGAACCTTTGCACTTCCCGGTCTCGGGATCGTGCGCCAGGATGACCGTCGGCCGATAGTACCGCTCGACCAGCTTCGAGGCGACGAGACCGGCGATGCCGGCATTCCACCCTTCGCCGGCCAGCACGATGACGGGGAGCGGCATCCCGCCGTTCGCCGCTACGCGCCACTGCCAAGCCGCTTCCGCTTCCAACAGGGTGTCGTCGACGAGCTGCTGCCGCTCCTGGTTCAGCTGATCGAGCGAGAGCGCGAGGCGTTCGGCCTCTTCGTCGTCCTCCGCGACGAGGAGCCGCACCGCGCCGTCGGCCTCGGCCAGGCGCCCGCCCGCATTCAGACGGGGCGCGAGCCCGAAGGCGATCCGGCCGCTGGAGAGCCGGCCCGGCTCGGCGCCGCAGACCGCGGAGAGCGCCTTGACGCCCGGCGACGGGCGCCGGTTCATCTCGGCCAGCCCCAGCTTCACGATCGCGCGGTTCTCCCCGGTCAGCGGCATCAAGTCCGCGACGATGCCGATGGCCGCGAGATCGGCCAGACTGAGATCGGGCTCGCCGAGCAGCGCGTGCGCCAGCTTGAACGCGACGCCGGCGCCGGACAGTCCCTTGAACGGATATGTACAATCGGGCTGCTTCGGATTGACCAAAGCCACCGCCGCGTCGGGCAGCGTCGGCGGCGCCTCGTGATGGTCCGTCACGACGACGTCGATGCCCCTCTCCTTCGCGTAGGCGATCTGATCGACCGCGCTGATCCCGTTGTCCACGGTGATCAGCAGCTGCACGCCCGCCTCGGCCGCCAGATCGATCGCCCCGACGTTCAGGCCGTAGCCTTCCCGGCTGCGATGCGGAATATAGGTGTCGAATCGGGCGCCGAGCTTGCGGAGCAGCCGCGTCATGAGCGCGGTCGAGGTGACGCCGTCCGCGTCGTAATCGCCGTACACCCGGATGTGCTCGCCCTCGTCGATCGCCCGGCGGATGCGCGCGGCCGCGGCCGCCATCCCTTTCATCAAGAACGGATCGTGGAACTGTTCCGGCCCCGCCGAGAGGAAGCTTCTGGCCGCCTCCGGCTCCGTCAGGCCGCGCGCGACGAGCAGCCGGCCAACCAGGGGCGGCACGCCGATCGCGGCCGCAAGGCCGGCGGCCGCTCGCTCGTCCGCCTCCGATATCGTCCAACGGTATTTCTGCCTCAAGACGTCTCCTCCTCACCTCATAATAACGCTGATCGTGCCCGCAAGCCCGCATGCGAGTCTTCGTTCGCTCTCCCGCCCCGGGCTTGCAGCCCCTTGCAAACAACAACTCCGCCTGGCGGCGGAGTGTGCGAATGGCGATTACGCGTTCCCGACGACGGGGACGCCGCCGGCAAGCGGCGGCGTCCGTTCGTCATTGGAGCAGCGTGGAGACCTCTTCTTCGTGATGATTGGATTTGTACGGATACCCGGGATCGTAAGGCTCCACATGGATGCTCGCATCCGACACGTGCAGGAACCGCTTCGTCAGCTGCCGCCGCACCCGGAGCGCGATATCGTGGCCTTCGAATACCGTAATCCGGGGATTGACCCGAATGACGACCTCGACGATGACGTAATGACCTTGCTCTCTGGCTCTCAGCTCGTCGACCGCGACGACGCCGTCGACCCGCTGTACCGCCTCCAGCAGCGTCTGCACATCCACTTCGTCCTTCCCCCGGCGCTCCGCGGCCCGGATGGCCGAGGACGCTTGGCGGAAGCCCATGCGGATGACGAACACGCCGACGACGAGTCCGGCTGCGGGATCGAGCACGTACAGGACGGGCATGTCGAGCAGGCCGCCGGTGACGGCGCCTGCCGTGCCGACGAGCGCCGTCAGCGAGGCGAACACGTCGGAGCGGTCGGCGCGCGTCGTCTCCGTCCGGATGCCGAGCTTGGCGTCATGCCGACGTTTGTAGCGCACGAGGCCTTCCCGTACGCCCATGCCCGCCGCGATGACGACGACCGCGCCCCATCCCGGCGCCCGGTCCTCGCCGGACGCGATCGCGCGCAGCGACGACAGTCCCATTTCGAGCCCCGCGAGCAGCAAGAGCGCCGACAGCACGACGGCGATGACCGCTTCGGACGATTGGCGGTCTTCCGCCGCGCGAACGGGACGGCCGGCTCCCCGCAGCTGCATGTAAGAAGTTGCCGCGCCGGCAAAGTCCGCCGCGGAGTGGCAAGCATCCGCCATGAGCGCCTTGCTGCCGGTGAGCCAACCCGCCGCGGCCTTGCAGACCGACAGCCCGAGCAGTCCCCAGAGGGATACCTTGACGCCGTGCTCGACGTGAACGGTCCGATATTCCGTCATTCAAAATCCACCTCTTATCGTTGCCGGATCAAGTGGCGGTTTGCGCCTTGACCGGCTTGTTCGGCTTCGCTCTCCGCTTCATCCAGAACCACAGCGGGCTCGCGATGAAGATGGAAGAGTACGCGCCGCTGATCAGACCGAAGATCATGGCAAGGGAGAACATCTTGATCGATTCGCTGCCGAAGATGTACAAGCACAGGGCGGCGAATGCGACCGTGACGACGGTGTTGATGGAACGGGTTAGCGTCTGCAGAATACTGTCGTTGACGACCTTCGCGAGATCCGCTTCGGACTTGATCTTGGCGAAGCGCAGGTTCTCGCGGATCCGGTCGAAGATAACGACGGTATCGTTGATCGAGTAGCCGATGATCGTCAGCACCGCTACGATGAACGGCAGGTTGACTTCCAGCCGGAAGATCGAGAACAGCGTGATGACGATAAAGGCGTCATAGAGCAGCGCGATGACCGAGGCCAGCGCGAACCGCCATTCGAAGCGGATGGCGATGTAGATGATAATGCCGAGGCTGGCGATCAGGATACCCCGCAGCGCGTTGACCTGCTGCTCCTTGGCGATATCTACGTCTACGATGTTTTTCTCGAATGACGCTTTCTCGTCGAACTGCTTCTTGAAGTCGTTCTCCAGCTTCGCTTGCTCTACCTCGGTCAACGCGTGCTTGAACCGGACGGAGATGCGCTCGGCGGCGATCGTCGGCGTATAGTCGCCTAAGTTCTCGTCTTGAAGGAATTGCTTGACCTTGGCATCGTCCACCGGTTTGGTGACGCTGATGTCGACCGAGGTGCCCGCTTGGAAGTCGATCCCGTAATTGAGCCCGAAGATGGAGAGCGAGAGGATCCCGACCAGCACGATGACGATGGACGCCACCATGAAGGGCTTACTCCACTTCATGAAGTCGAAGTCATGGAACTTATAGCGCACGGATCTCACTCTCCTTTACGCCATAATAGGAAATTTTGTTGAACTTGCCGCTCTTCACGATCAGATGCATGAAGAAGCGCGGCAGGAAGATGTTCGTCAGGATGTTAAGGATGATACTCGCCAGCAGCACGACGGCGAAGCCTTTGACGGAGCCTTGGCCGATGAAGTACAGCACGCCCCCGGCGATGATGTTCGTAATGTGGGCGTCGATGATCGTGCGGAAGCTGTTCTTGTTCCCCGCGCGGAGCGAGGAAGGGATGCTCTTGCCGGTCCGAATCTCGTCCTTGATCCGCTCGGCCGTGATGATGTTCGAGTCGACGGCGATCCCGATTCCGAGCACGAACGCGGCGATGCCGGGCAGCGTCAAGGTCGCGTGCATGAGCCAGAATACGGCAAGCAGGAGCCAGACGAACACGATCAGACAGATGTTCGCTACGAGGCCGGGCAGCCGATAAAAGATCAGCATGAAGAGCAAGATCATGACGGAAGCGATGCCGCCCGCGAGCAGCGTCTCCTCCAGCGATTTCTGTCCCAGCGTCGCCCCGACGCTCTGCGTGTACTTCTCGGTCAGCTTCAGCGGAAGGGCTCCGAGGTTGATCGTATCGGCGAGCGCCTTCGCGGCAGCCGGCGTCGACTGACCCGAGATGACGGCATTGCCGTCCGTGAAGGTCGACTGGACGACCGGATCGGAGAGCAGATCTTCGTCCAGGTAGATCGCCAGCCGCTGCTTTGGAACTGAGCTTGAAAGGCGCGAGGAGATCTCTTCGAACTTCTTCTTGTCCTTCACCTTGATCGCGACGAGAGGCTCACGCAGGTTATTGTACTCCACCTTGGCGGCACCCTCGACGAACTCGTTGCCGTTCAATTCGATCTTGCAGTAGTCCGTATCCGACTTGCAGCCTTCCGCGCTTCGGAAGGTTAAGCTTGCGGGCTTTTTCAGCATCGTGCGAACCTCTTCCTCGTTCGCTGCCCCCGCAATCTTGACGCGGATCCGATTCTTACCTTCGGTCGTAACTTCAGGCTCCGTAATTCCTGTACTGTTGACGCGCTTCTCGATGCTCTCCGCCGTCTTGATCAGAGAGTCCTTGGAGACTTGGCCTTCGCCCGACAGCGGGGAAGCTTCATACAAAATCTCAAAGCCGCCTTTCAAATCGAGCCCGAGCTTGGTCTCGTGCAGCAATCCGGGGCTAGTCCATGCGATAACCCCGAACGATACGAGTACCACGAGCACGAAAGCGAGCATACGGTTCATGTTGTAATGCCGACCCCTTTCGATTCTCAATGTTCCTATTATACCTACGCGCTCAAAAGGAAGTCAATTTGTCGAAAAACCCGGGAACGCCCCGAAAACAGGCCGACAAGCCTGCCTTTCGGGCGCCTCGGGCGCGATTGATTTCCTTCGCCGGCGAACCGGAACGCGCAGCGCGGCGCCGGTCGGGACAGATCAAAAAGCCGGTCCCGCAAGTCTTCGACTCTCGCAGGCCGGCCGCCGTTAACGGGGCGGAGCGCCGCTGGACGGCTTCGCGTCCGGACTAGCGCCGCTTCTCCCCTCGGTACATGCTCAAGGTGATGAAGTTCATGAACTGCGTCACCTTCAGAGATAAAATATCGTTCACGATCGCGTGCAGCGGAGGGGTGCCGTTCTTGTGGTACTTGTCGCTGACGCACTCCCATACGTCCGGTCCGCTCACTTGATCGTACCCGATCAGCCGGAACTCCTCCGCTTTGCTCTCGCAGAGTTGCTCGATCGTCCGGTCCAACTCCGCTGCCTCGATCGTCCGTTCTTCATCTTCCCGGTCTGTCACGCGCTTGTTCCTCCTCTCGTTGCCGCCGCGATCGCCGATTGCCGGTTCGCATCCATGCTTCGGACTATATGACTTCTCCGCCTTCTCCCGATATTCCTGCACGTTCCCGCGCGAATTCGGACCCTGCTTGTCATGAGGCCGGACAAACCTCGCATAAGCTGTGAAATAAGCCTGTACCCAAAAAGAGGGATGACCGTGTCCGTTCGCAAACAAACCTTCATCCAAGGGGCCATGATCCTCCTGGCCGCGGGGTTAGTCAATCGCCTGCTGGGATTCGTCCCGCGCATCGCGCTGCCCCGCCTGATCGGCGCCGAAGGCGTCGGTCTCATTCAGCTGGTCTTCCCGTTCCTGATCGTGCTGCTCACCGTGATCACCGGCGGTCTGCCGCTGGCGGTCGCCAAGATGGTCGCGGAGGCCGACTCCCGCGGCCGGTCGGGCGAAGCGCGCAAAGTGCTGCGCATCGCCATGTCGATCGCGCTGGCGGTCAGCGTCACCGCCGCGGTCGCTTGCCTCGTCCTGGCCGATTGGATCTCGTCCAGCGTGATGACGGACGCGCGGGTCCATCTCGCCTTCCTCGCCATCATCCCCGTGCTCCCGCTCGTGGCCGTATCGTCGGTCTGGCGCGGATATTTCCAGGGCAAGCAGAACATGATCCCGACTGCCATCTCTCAGACGGTCGAGACGATCGTCCGAATCGTACTTACGCTTACGCTCGCCTACCTGCTGCTGCCTTACGGACTCGAAGCTGCCGCCGCCGGCGCCATGATCGGGACGGGCGCGGGCGAGTTGGCAGGCCTCCTCGTCCTGTGGACGCAGGTTCGGCGAGAACCGAGCGGCCGCTCGGAGACCGCCGGTGACGGGTCGGACGCCGGCCAAGCCGACGCTGCCGCCTCTCGGAAGCTATCCCGCGGGCTGCTCGGGTTGGCGCTGCCCGTGACGGGCAGCCGGATGATCGGATCGCTCTCCTACCTGCTCGAGTCGATCCTCACGACGCGGAGCCTCGTGCTCGCCGGCTTGACGGGTGCGGCCGCCACGGCGCAGTACGGCGCCTTGCAGGGCATGGCGATCCCCTTGATCCTCCTGCCCGGCACGCTTACGTTCTCGCTCGCCACCTCGCTCGTGCCCTCTCTCTCCGAAGCCGCCGCCAAGAACGACTGGGCCGCCATCCAGAAGCGGCTGCATCAATCCATGCGGCTCGCGGTCGTGACCGGCGCGCCGTTCGTCGTCCTGATGGCGCTGTTCGCCGATCCGCTCTGCGCGATGCTCTATAACGACGCATCGGTCGGGACGATGCTCGGCTGGCTCGCGCCCGTCGCCGTCTTCCTCTATATGCAAGCCCCGCTACAAGCCGCGCTGCAAGCGCTGAACCGACCCGGCACGGCGCTATTCAACACGTTCGCGGGCGCGATGGTCAAGCTCGTGCTGATCATCCAGCTGGCGTCGCGCCCGGAGCTCGGCATCAAGGGCGCGGTGATCGCGATCTCGGTGAATATGGCGCTCGTCACGCTGCTGCATTGGATCAGCGTCGCTCGCTTGACGGGTTTCCGCCTCTTGCCGACGGACTTCCTGAAGGTGGGGGCGGCGATGATCGTGATGGGGGCGGTCGCGCTGTGGATTTGGAACCAAGACCTGCTGCCGGGGCAGGCATTCGATCTGACCGCCGCCTCGCTCGCCGCCATCGTCGTCTACCTGCTCATTTTGATCGCATTCAAGCTGATCGACCGCCATGACGTCGCCCGTGTGCCGATCCTGGGCCGCCTGTTCCGGTAATTACCGCTTCCGGTCGACGTAGAGCTTGCCCCGATGGTCGATGCTGCAGAAAAAAACTTGCCTGACGTCCTTAACCCCCCGCTGCCGCAGCTCTTGCTTCAGCCATAAGAGATTCTTGCCCGCCTTGCCCAGGTTCTCCTCCTGCACTTCGCCGTCGAGGATAAGCGGCAGCGGCAGCAATTCGAAGCGGACGCGCGGCGGATCCGGCGGAACTTCCTTCGCGGCGTCGCCGCGCTCCGGTCCGGCAGCCGACTCCCTATCGCGCGTGGAGAAAGCGCCGTTCTCCGATCGGTCAGATGCTTCTTCGTCGCTCGCAGGCTCGCGGTCTCTGGGCAACACGGACAGCTTGCCGCTGGATTCGAGGACGGCCAGCTCCACTTGGCCGACGTTGTCTACCTTGTTCTCGCGAAGCTGCATCAGCAGGTCGTCCAGGCTGTAGCGCTGCCGCTTCATCTCTTCCCAGTTCAGATGGCCGCGGCTGATGATGACGCTGGGCTGACCGTCGAACCACAGGCGCAAGCGGCGGCTCTTCAAGGTGAAGCGGGAGATCGTCAACTGGATGAGGACGAGCAACGCCATCGGCGCGAGCGTGGCCCAGAGCGCGCGGTCGGGACTTTCGATGGAGATGACCGCGATCTCGGCCAGCATGATGGAGATTACCATATCGAAGACGGACAGCTTGCCGATCTCGCGCTTGCCCATCAATCTTAAGATGAGGAACACGAAGAAGTACATCAGCAGCGTGCGCGACAGAATCGCCGCCAGTTCCACGAGAGGTCCCTCCCCTGTCTTCTCTTCTCGCCAAGGTCGTGCATGCGATTGTAGTGTCACCGCCCTTATTCGCGCTCATGCAACGCCACGATGCGGAAAAAATGGCAAACCGTCTTGTACTACCCGTCCGAACAAGCCCATACAATGTACAAAATGCTTTTTACGTGAAGGAGTGCATGCCGATGAATCCGATTCCGCGCGTCTCTGGCTTCCGCATTACCTCCCCCTTGCTGTCCGGCATCGTCTGGTCGATCATCTGGCTGGGCGCAGGCACGCTTCTGCTGTCTCTCATGCTCTATAGCTCGTCATTGTCCGAATCCAACGTCCTGCCTTGGGTCTACGGCACCCACGGCGCGGCTTCGCTCGCGGGCGGCTTCACCTCGGCTCGGCGTTCCGGCAAGCGCGGATGGTATATCGGCGCCATGACGGGTTTGCTCTACGTCATCTTGGTGGTCATTATCGGCTTCCTGTCCCAGGACATCGACTGGTCCTCCCGCATTCCGCTGCTCGCGCTCGTCACGCTGCTCGCCGGCGCGTTCGGGGGCATGCTGGGCGTGAACACGGGGAGCTCCTCTTCTGCCGGCGGCAAAAGATAAGGCCGTCACGAAGGGTCCGATTCAACAAGCAGCGGCGGATGACGACATGACCTCATGTCGTCGCCCGCCGCTGTTTTTTTCATCAAGCGATCTCCTGCGCTTGTCGCAAGCGGGACCACTCAAGACGTATAGGCATGAATGAGATGCCGAAGCGCTTGCCTCACGTCGCCGCGGAATAAGCCTCCATGATAACAAATGATCTGATCTATGTCGTACTCGAGCAAGCGCTGAACGGATCGGACCGCCTCTCCCAAATCCCAAGCAAAGGAAGCATTGGCGATATTCAATCGGCCTTGTTCGATGACGACCGCGTCTCCTGCGATTAACGTCTTGCTGGCAGGGAGATACAACGACATATGTCCAGGCAAATGTCCCGGCGTGTGAACGATGTCGATGCCGCCGCACCAAGGGAGCCGCTCGCCGTGGCAGACCGTCCGATCGACTGGAACCGGCTCGATCGACGCAACAAGTCGTATAAACTGTTCCGCTTGCGGCTTGGCTTCATCCGGCAATGCGTCAAAAGTAGATTCCGCCTGTTGCAGACGCAACGCCTTTTTCGTCCCATCGATATACGGCGTGTCCAGCTCATGCGCGATGATTTCGATATGCGGGTACGCCCGCTTCAAGGCAGCGAGCGAACCGATATGGTCCATATCATGATGCGTGACGATCAACTTGGTAATGGATTCAAGCGGAACCTTATACCGCTTAGCCGCCTCTCCAAGCAAAGGCAGAAAATCGGGATAACCGCAGTCGATCAGAATCGTTTCGCTTGCATCTTGAAGAAGGGTCGGGCAGATGGCTTGTTTTTGTCCGTTATAGTCATACGTGATCTCGAGTACATGATAGCTTGTCATCTCTGCACCTCTTCCATCCAGTCAAACGGTTGATGTTCATAAAGCTATCGTACTCGGTTTCAATCCGGCTATTCAAGAAAAATGCTCGAGTTCGGGAATTTCTGGCGTTCGCACCCCAAATTTCATGACGAAGCGCCTCCCGACCGTTGCGATATACTAGGCTGCCGCAATTTAGGGCATATTGCAACTAGAGAAAGCTAATCTTAGGGGGACGTAAGGATTGATTGTCATACACTCCATGACGACGATCTCGGCGCTTACGGCCGTCGCCGTCGCTTTGCTGACCTGGCTCGGCTCAGGGCGCGGGCCGCTCTCGGCCGCCGGCACGTGGCTGCGCACGCTCGTCGCGTCGCCGAGATATTTGACGTTCTTTTTGGCCATGCTGGCCATTCTCCTGCTTAACAAGTACGAGCTGCAGCTGGAGGCGCTCTTTCCCGAGCCACGGGATCTGACCGCCGCGCTGACCGGGTGGGAAGGCGCTTGGCAAGGCCGGCTGCAGCGGCTGCTGGAATCGCCCGCGCTCACGCGGATCTGCGCCTTGTTCTATCTCGTGCTCTTTCAATCGTTCATGATCGCTTCGATCGCGATCTATACGTGCGCCCGGAACAAGAGGCTGTACTATGCGTTCTGCACGGCCCTGCTGCTCAACTATCTGGTCGCGATGCCGTTCTTCCTGCTCATCCCGGTGAACGAAGCCTGGCTAGCCGCGCCGCAGATTCGATTCCTGGTGCCGGACGTCTACCCCGAATTCGAGACGCAATACCGGCGGCTGTCCGGTCTCGACAATTGCTTCCCCAGCCTGCACACTTCGATCTCCGTGACGACGGCGCTGCTCGCGTCCCGGTCGGGCAATCGGCGTTGGGCGACGCTGGCTTGGATCCATGCGGGCGTCATCCTGTTCTCGATCTTCTACCTCGGCATCCATTGGGCGACCGATATGCTGGCCGGTCTCGCTTTAGCCTTTGCGGCTGCCGCGATCGGCTGGACGGTCGGCGGGTGGGCGAACCGAGCTGACTTGCCGGAGGAGGACCGCGCGCTGCGGGCGAAGATCGTCTCTTCCCGTTCCACCGGCTAATCGTCCGGAAACGCACAAAAAAAGGCTGTCCTCTCCCCTCTAACTTTGGGGTAAGGGCAGCCTTCTTGGCGTTTCGCGCCGGTAAAATCCCTGGAGATTAAGCCTCTCCTTCGGTCTTCTCCGTGGAGCGCGCCGTGACGTTGTTGATCGCGGAACGTTCGAACGTCAGCTTCGTCACGTCGTTGACCTTCAGCACGATCGTGTCGTCGGTGATCTGGTCGATCGACCCGTGGAGACCGCCGATCGTCGTCACCTTATCCCCTTTTTTGAGGGCCCGAAGCATGGAGTTGCGGTCTTTGGATTTCTTCTGTTGCGGGCGAATCAGCAGGAAGTAGAAGATGACGAACATGAGCACGAACGGCAACAACGTCACCAACAAGTTGCTTCCGCCTCCGCTTTCAGCCAAATATTGCATTGAATATCCCCCCTTTCGTTAGAATCCACTTTCGTTATGGGCCATGCCGTATTTCTCGAAGAATTCGTCGCGGAAGTCGCCCAAACGGTCATCCCGGATGGCTTGTCTGACTTGCGACATCAGATGGACGAGGAAATGCAGATTGTGAATCGTCGTCAGCCGCAGTCCGAACATCTCGTCGGCGCGGATCAAATGGCGAATGTAGGCGCGGGAATAGTTCCGGCAAGCGTAGCAATCGCATTCGGGATCGATCGGACCGAAGTCCTCCGCGAACTTGGCGTTCTTGACGACCAGCCGTCCTTGGCTCGTCATCGTCGTGCCGTTGCGGGCGATCCGGGTCGGCAGGACGCAGTCGAACATGTCGACGCCGCGGATGCTGCCTTCCACGAGCGCGTCCGGCGATCCGACGCCCATGAGATAGCGGGGCTTGCGACTCGGCAGCAGCGGAACGGTATGTTCCAGCACCTCGTACATGATCTCTTTGGATTCGCCTACGCTCAGACCCCCAATAGCATACCCCGGAAAATCCAGGGAAGTCAAATCCGCCGCGCTCTGCGCGCGCAGGTCTTTGTGCATGCCGCCCTGGACGATGGCGAACAGCCCCTGGTCGTTCGGACGGGCGTGCGCCTTCAGGCAGCGTTCCGCCCAGCGGCTCGTCCGCTCGGTGGATTGCTTGACGTATTCGTACTCGGCCGGGTACGGCGGGCACTCGTCGAACGCCATCATGATATCCGAGCCGAGCGCGTTCTGCACGCCCGTCGCGACTTCGGGGGAGAGGAACAGCTTGTCGCCGTTCAGGTGGGAACGGAACGTTACGCCCTCTTCCGTGATCTTGCGCATCTCGGCGAGCGAAAACACCTGAAAGCCGCCGCTGTCCGTAAGGATCGGACGGTCCCAATTCATCATCTTGTGCAGACCGCCCGCCGCGCGGACGAGTTCATGGCCCGGCCGGAGGAACAGATGGTATGTGTTGCTTAGGATGATCTGCGCGTTCAGTTCCTTTAGCTCTTCGGGGCTGATGCCCTTCACGGTCGCTTGCGTCCCGACGGGCATAAATGTCGGGGTGTCGATGACGCCGTGAGGCGTATGCACGCGGCCCAAGCGCGCGCCCGTCTGGGCGCAGGTCTTGATCAATTCGTATCGAATGGCGGACATGGTACGGGTATCGATCCCTTCTTAGGTGATGAACATGGCGTCGCCGAAGCTGAAGAAACGGTATTCGCGGCCGACCGCCTCGCGATAAGCCGACAGCGTCGCTTCGCGTCCGGCCAGCGCGCTGACGAGCATGACCAGCGTCGACTTCGGCAGATGGAAGTTCGTGAGCAGCGCGCTCACGAGCCGGAAGGCGTAGCCCGGGTAGATGAAGATGTCCGTCCATCCGCTGCAGGCTTCGATCTTCCCGTCTCCGAACCGTCCGCCGATCGTCTCGAGCGTCCGCGCCGAAGTGGTGCCGACCGCGACGACGCGCCCGCCTTCCGACCGCGCCCGGTTCAGCAGCTCCGCGCTCTCGGGACTGACGGAGTACCACTCCTCGTGCATCCGATGCTCCAGTACGTTCTCGACCGCGACGGGCCGGAACGTGCCCAGGCCGACATGCAGCGTCACGCGGCAGATTCGGACGCCCCATGCTGCGAGCTCTTCCAGGAAGCCGTCCGTAAAATGAAGCCCCGCGGTAGGCGCCGCGGCGGACCCTTCATGTCGGGCATATACGGTCTGATACCGATCCCGATCGTCTAATCTTTCCTTTATATAGGGAGGCAGCGGCATCTCGCCGAGCCGGTCCAGCAATTCGTTGAAGATGCCCTCATAGGCAAAGCGGATGAGCCTGGCGCCCATCTCGCCTTCTTCTTCTACGGTTGCCGTAAGCAATGGTTTCATCTTTTCCGAAGATTCGGGATCGGAGCCGCCGAAGGACAACGTCGTTCCTTTGCGGATCTTCTTGCCAGGACGGACGAGCGCTTCCCAGACGTCGCCTTCGACGTTTTTGAGGAGCAGCAGCTCGACCTTGGCGCCCGTATCGGCCTTCGTCCCGAACAACCTGGCGGGAATCACCTTCGTATCGTTCAAGACCAGCGTATCGCCGGGCTGCAGATATTCCTTCAAATCTCGAAAGGAGCGGTGTTCGACCGCTCCGTTGTCCCGGTGCAGGACGAGCAGACGCGAAGCCGTCCGGTCGGACAGCGGAGTCTGCGCGATCAGCCGCTCCGGCAATTCAAAGTCATAATCGCTTACGTTCATCCGTTGCCATCCTTCTCCAGCGCTACGTTCTTGTAATAGTATTTCAGAATCGTTTGATAGTCATACCCTTGGTCGGCCATCGCCTTGGCGCCCCATTGCGACATGCCCAACCCGTGGCCGTAACCCTTGCCGCTAATGATGAACTGCGGCTGCGACGTCACGGCACGGACTTGGCCGTTCCCGCTCAAGACCAGCGCGTTGCCCGCGTCGAACGAACGCGTGCTGCCGTTCGCGCCCAGCACCTGGAGCGGACCCGATTGGACGGGCAGCTCCCGCTTGGCGCCGTTTGCGCCCAGCACGGTGAAGCGGCCGGTCTCTTCGATCTGGAACAGCGTGCTCTTAATGCCGCCCAGCGCGCTGCGGAGGTTGTCGCCGGTCGTCGCGACGGGATTGCCGTTCGCCGCCAGCCGGATTGCCCTGCCGGACGCTCCGCTCTCGGACACCTCCAGCGTCTGGAGCGGACCTTGAATTTTGTTGCCGGCCCCGAGCTTGCCGTTGAGGGTCGTCAGCAGCTGCTCCCCTGTATACGGCCCTTCGATCCAGCTGTAATTCGTATATTCCGGCACTTTGTCCAGCAGGACGACTGTCGTTCCTGTGCTGACGCGCGCGATCGGATTGACGTCGTTCTGAACGAGCGGAATCTTACGGATCGCCACGTCGCTAGCCGTTACCTGCAGCACTTTTAGGCCCGCGGCGTTCTTCTGCCCCTGATCGGCGGCCATGTCGCTGCGGATATATCCGACCTCGCCGGTATCGAGCGCGACCCGGTACCAATCCGGCTTGCCTTGCTGCGGCCCGTCGTCCGGACTCTGCGCCGCGCTGGCAAGGTAAGGCGTCGCGTTGCCCCAGATCTCGACGGGATCGGCCGTAATGCCGCCCGCGTTGGCGGAGAAGACGGCGTTGATGATCTTCCCGCCGGAAGTCATGACTTCGCCCGCCGTCGCCTGCACGCCCGCGATGGAGCCCGGATTCTCCGCGGAGATCCCGTTGTAGGCTTGACTATAGGTCGAATCGACGACCTGCGCGACCTGATACTGATTGCCCATGGACAGCGCATAGGAGCGCGCGGCTACGGCCTGCGCCTTCTGCGCTTCGACCGGCCAAGTCGCGGGGACTTCCGTCCCGACGACGGCGTACAAATATTGCTCGAGGCCGACGACGTTCACGACGGCCAGGTTGTTGTTCAGCACGCTGATCTCCATGCCGCCGCGATAGGTGCGCTTGCTGCGCTCGACGACTTGGATCGCCGTATCGCCGGCCGGAGCGGCCAGCAGCGCGCCGTCGGCGCCCGCCGGCATCGCGTACAGCGGTACCGCCGCGCCGGAAGCGCTCGCCGTGACGTCGTTGCGAATGACCGCGTACGGGTCGTTCGGGGAAGGCCTGCTTACGGAGAAGCCGGCTGCGGACGCCTCTTGGAGGAGGCTGCTCTGTTCCCCGGCGTCGGCGGCTTGTCCGATTCGGACGACATAGTCGACGCCGCCCGGGGCAGGCTTAACCGCCGCGAACGCGTCCAGGCCGACGTTCCCGATCTGCTCGGCCGCGGCCGCCGCTTCGGAGAGACTGGCATACGGGCCCGCTTCGACGGCGAACGGTCCGCCGACGAAGGCCGGCGTCAGCGTTGCGGCGCCGCCTGCGACGCCGGCGCTCGTCCACTTCGAGAGCGCCGACTTGGCGAGCGCCGCCGTCGCGAAGCCGCCCTCGTACACTTGATAAACCGTCTTTCCTTTCTTGCTCAGCTTGGTGATGAACCCCGCCTTGGAGGAGGCTTGGATCTTCTTCAGCGCGTTCGTGGCCGCGGCCTGATCCGACGTCTCGAGGACCACGGCCCGGTAGCCGTCCACGGCGAAGCGGGCCGTGCCGCCCGGCGCGGAGAAGGACCCGCCGGCTCCCCAAGACATGGACAGGCCGCCCGCGGATACGAGCGTCACGGACGGCGTCGTGGCTTGATACTTCGTTCCTAAATCCAGAAAAAGTGCGACGCGGATCTGGTCGGGGACCGAGACGGCTCCGTAGACGGGTGCGCTGGCCGTCGTCAAGGCGAGCGCCGCGAGCATCGCGGCGGCGAGCCGCTTGCGGCGGTGGATCAAAGTCATTATGTATTCCCTCCGTCGTTCCGTTTAGTCTCCGGCGGCCGGCAAACGCCGTCCGCGCAGGTAGGGGTCTTGCCGAACAAACGATAGCGATATCTGGCGATGCGCTTGTACAGCGCGCGGCTGACATTCCTCATGCCGGGCAGGCTTCCCAGGACGCCCAGCCAGCGCAGCGACGGCACGTCCCGCAGCAGCCGCATGACGGCTTCCGAGCCGCCGTATACGCCGCCTGCCTCGTCCGTCACGTGAAGCTGGGCGGCCAGCCGGTCTTCGGGCACGTCCGCGATCGCCGGCCAAGCCGCCGTCGAACCGTCCGCGAGCGATTGGAGCGTCACGTACCGGATCTCCGAATTCGTGCGCAGCCGCTTCAGCTTGGCGACGGTGGCCAGACACAGGTTGCACTCGCCGTCGTAGACGACGGTCAACTCGGATCGCCGCGCGGCGCCTTCCGGTCTCAAGGCTGCTCCGGAACGGGAAGTCCCAGATGCCGATAGGCGGCGTGCGTGACGATGCGCCCCCGGGGCGTCCGCTGCAGGAAGCCGATCTGCATCAGGTACGGCTCGTACACGTCCTCGATCGTCTGGCTCTCCTCGCCGATCGAGGCGGCGATCGTGTCCACGCCGACAGGTCCCCCGCGGAAGCTCTGGATCATCGCGTGCAGCATCTTGTGGTCGATCGCGTCGAGCCCCATCGGATCGACCTGGATGCGCTCGAGCGCTTCGCGCGCCAACTGCTCGGTGATGATGCCGTCTCCGCGCACTTGGGCGTGGTCGCGCACCCGCTTCAGCAGCCGGTTCGCGATCCGCGGCGTCCCCCGGGCGCGCCGCGCGATCTCCCGCGACGCTTCGCCGAGAATGCCGACGTTCAGCAGATCCGACGTCCGGGAGACGATGTACGCCAGCTCGTCCTCCGTATAGAACTCCAACCGGTTCACGACGCCGAACCGGTCGCGCAGCGGCGCGGACAGCAGTCCCGCCCGGGTCGTCGCGCCGATCAGCGTGAACTTCGGCAGGTCGAGCCGGACGGAACGGGCGCTGGGCCCTTTGCCGATGACGAAGTCCAACGCGAAGTCCTCCATCGCGGGATACAGCACTTCCTCGACCGTGCGGTGCAGGCGGTGAATCTCGTCGATGAACAGCACGTCGTTCTCCTGCAGGTTCGACAGGATCGCCGCCAGGTCGCCCGGACGTTCGATCGCCGGACCGCTGGTCGTGCGGATGCTGACGCCCAGCTCGTTGGCGATAATATTGGACAGCGTCGTCTTGCCCAGGCCGGGCGGCCCGTACAGCAGGACATGGTCGAGCGCCTCCTGGCGCAGCTTCGCCGCTTCGATATAGATCTTCATATTTTCCTTGACTTGCGCTTGGCCGATATACTCCGCCAGGTACCGCGGGCGCAGGCTGAATTCCGCCTGCCCGTCCTCTACCATCAAATGAGCGGTCACGATCCGGTCTTCCACCCGTACGGCCCCCTCTCCCGCTCCCATTCGTTAACCTTGGAACAACTGCTGCAGCGCCATCTTCATCAGCGCGTCCGGCGACTCGTCGGGCTTGACCTTGTCCCGGAGCGCGAGCCAGGCGCGATCCAGCTCCGCGTCCCGATAGCCGAGTCCGGCGAGCGCCTCGCGAGCCGTCGTCCAGGACGAGGATTCCTCCTCCGCCATCATGAGCTGGCTCGCCGGAGCCACGAGCGAGATGCCGTGCATCCGGTCGTCGTATGCGCCGAGCTTGTCCTTCAAGTCGAGGATCATCCGCTGGGCCGTCTTCTTCCCGATGCCCGGGAGCTTGGTCAGGAACGTCAGGTTCTCCTGCTGGATCGCGGCGGCGACCGTCTCCGGCCGACCGCCCGCAAGCACGCCGAGCGCCACCCGGGGCCCGATGCCGGATACGTCCAGCAGCTTGCGGAACAGTCCCTGCTCCTCCCGCGTGGTGAATCCGAACAGCTGGATCGCGTCCTCGCGGACGTGATGATGAATGAATAATTGCACCGGCTCTTCGCTCCGGGCAAGCGCGTACGGATTGGGCGTGAACACCCGATACCCGATATCGCGCACGTCCAGCACGACGTACTCCATCTCAATATGGGCTACGCGCCCCTTCAGATAATCGATCAAGATCGCGTCACTCCGTTCATTCTCTCGTTCAACCCGACGGAGTGCGCATGACAGATCGCCACGGCGAGCGCGTCGGCCACGTCGTCAGGCTTCGGCACGGCGGACAGCTTCAGCAGCCGCTTGACCATCTCCTGCACTTGCTTCTTCTCCGCGCCGCCGTAACCGACGACCGCCTGCTTCACCTGCATCGGCGTATACTCGCCGATCGGAATGCCGCGCTGCGCCGCCGCCAGCAGCAGGACGCCGCGGGCCTGTCCGACGCTGAACGCGTTGGTGACGTTCTTGTTGAAGAAAAGCTTCTCCACCGCGATCGTCTCCGGCCGGTATTGGTCCAGCAGTTGGCAGGACGCTTCGTATATCTGAACCAGGCGCTGGTCCTGCGCCGTGTGGGCGGCCGTCTGGATGCTCCCATATTGCACGGGGACGAGACGGTGCCCGATCTTGTCCACGAATCCGAATCCCATAATCGCGATGCCGGGGTCGATACCCAATACGCGCATGCAGAACCCCGCTCTCTTGTTATCGAATCAAACAGCCTACTTGATTATACCAAATGATCGTAGGGATGAGAACAGAAACCGAACACGGCGGCCAACTAATCCTGCGAACCGGCATGCAGCAGGATTGGGAGTGCGAATTGGCGAATGGCGAGTGGACAAGCGAGATTCTATGAGTCTACTTTGGCGGCTGGCAGGAAAAAGGGCGCTGGGCAAGCTGGGGCGCCGAATGTGCGGAAATAATTTACCTACATTTGCGGAAGGTGTGTTGGGGTGGCTAATGTGTGGTAATAAATTACCTACATTTGCGGATGGCGAGCTGGGGCGGCGAATGTGCGGAAATAAACTACCTACATCTGCGGATGGCGTGTTTGTGCGGCGAATGTGCGGAATTAAATTACCTACATTTGCGAATTGCGAGCTGGGGTGGCGAATGTGCGGTAATAATTTACCTACATTTGCGGAAGGTGTGTTGGGGCGGCTAATGTGCGGTAATAATTTACTTACATTTGCGGTCGGCGAGCTGGGGTGGCGAATGTGCGGAGTATGCGAACTGGCGATCTCAACTCTCCATCTTCCACGTTTCCAAGCAATTCGAGCTTCCCAAGCCTGAACTTGAACCTCCGTCGCCGATGCGTCCCGTTCAACGCCAAAAAGGCGCCTTCCGGTCCGAAAACCGCAAAACGCCTCGAAATCCGCCCGCCAACTTTCTCCATCTGCCTCTTGTGCGCCGGCAAGACTATTCAGTCCGCTTCATGACGCCCTGCGCCCGGTTCAAGGCATAATCGCCGTATCGGGTCAGCACGTGATTGTAGGCCGCGCGATCGGTCACGCGGATGCCCTCCGTCAGCTCGCGCATCCGCTCCTTGGACATGCCGCTCTCGAGCGATTTGACGTCCAGTTGGAAAAAGGTGCGGATGACCTTCTCCTTGCGCGGCGGTCCGTCGAACAACGACAAATTGCCGTCGCGGTCCAATCCGATATAAGCGGTCTCGCGGCAGATCGGCGACAGATCGTCGATCGCCTCCTCCATGACGACCCGGCCCGCGCGATCAAACGAAGCGGTCCACTCCCGATGGGCTTTGAGCAGCTCGATCGCTTCCGCCGTCGTGAACCGTCCGAGCTTGCGGGTCTCGTCGCCGCACAGATAGGCGCGGTGCAGCACCACTTCCACGTCGCCGCCTTTGCTCGCGAGCGCGGCGAGCGTCAGACCGCGCGCGGAAGTCGGCGGATCGAACGAGACGGAGAGGTTGTCCGACCATGCAAGCGAAGCGACGTCTCCGTCAGGAGACGTCTCCGCGGGCCGGGTTCCCGACTGCTGGACCGCCAGGGCGAGGGCGACGACCGCCGTCAATACGGCGGCCGTCCATATTCCTAACGTCAGTATCGGGCGACGGTGGCGTTTGAGTCGTTTTTTCAGCTCTTTGATGCGAAAACCGAACACCGCAATCCCCTTCTTTGCTTTTTTCCTATTGTTGCCCAGGGGATTCGGCGCTATGCGTCAGGGATTACCATTTGATCCATGGAAGGCTTTCCTTGCGACGCGGAGCCGAGGCGCGGGCTTTCGGCTTCGCCTTTACTTTGGACACCGTCGCCTTCTTGGATGCCGAGGCGGCAGGCGCCGGGTCCGCATCGACGGCCGAACGCTCATCCTGATCGTCGTCCTGCGGCTGCGAAGCATCCGGATAGCCGCTTACCGGGTAGCCGCCTCCGTAGTAAGGTCCTGCATAGCCGTAGCCTTGAACGCGGCCGTCATAGCCATAGGGCTGGTGCGAATAGCCATACGGCTGCGCGTAGGCCTCCATGCCGGTGGAGGCAGGCGATACGGCCGTGCCGTAACCGCTCGGCCCCATAGAGGCAGGCGATACGGCCGTGCCGTAACCGCTCGGTCCCATGGAGGCAGGCGATACGGCCGTGCCGTAGCCGCTCGGTCCCATGGAGGCCGGCGATACGGCCGTGCCGTAACCGCTCGGTCCCATGGAGGCCGGCGATACGGCCGTGCCGTAACCGCTCGGTCCCATGGAGGCCGGCGATACGGCCGTGCCGTAACCGCTCGGTCCCATGGAGGCAGGGGATACGGCCGTGCCGTATGCCGACTCAGGCATCCCTGTCGCCGCCGGCGATACGGCCGTCGGATAGACCGGCGTTCCGGCGCAAGGATGGCACTCTCCGCCCGGCCAGCCGATCGGTTGGATGGGCAGCGCCCCGATGCCGCCGATGTGCGTGTCGCCCAGTCCGCCGAGCGAAGCCGGATAGCCCGGGATGCCGCCGATGTGCGTAGGACCCAGTCCGCCGAGCGAGGCCGGGTAGCCCGGGATGCCGCCGATATTCGTAGGTCCCAGTCCGCCGAGCGAGGCCGGGTAGCCCGGGATGCCGCCGATATTCGTAGGTCCCAGTCCGCCGAGCGAGCCCGGAATGCCGCCGATATTCGTATGGCCTAAGCCGCCGATCGAGCCCGGGATGCCGCCGATGTTCGTGTCGCCCAGGCCGCCGATACCCGGCATGCCGTGCGCAGGATAGCCGTATGACGGCCCGGTTTGCGCGGGGGACACGACCGGATAGCCGGGAGCCGTGGAGACTGGCGAGACCTGGGTGGGCGCTTCGTAGCCATATCCATGACTCGAAGTGGACGCCGGGGAGACTTGGGTCGGGCTTTCGTATCCGTAACCTTGGCCTGCGGCGGCAGCTGGAGACACCTGCGTCGGGCTTTGACCGTACCCGTATCCATAGCTCGCCGTGGACGCGGGAGAGACTTGCGTCGGGCTCTGGCCGTATCCGTATCCATACCCTCCAGCGGATGCGGGAGAGACTTGGGTCGGTTGCTCATAGCCGTAACTGTGGCCATAGCCGTGCATGGCGGCCGGCGAGACGGCCTCCGGCGCGTAGCCGTAGTGCGATGCGGCAGGCTGAGCCATGGCTTCGACCGCCGGAACCGGGAACTGCTTGAACAGATCGATATTCTCGCCGTATTCGGCCTGTTGCGTCGGATAGCCGTGATGCGTCGGATAGCCGTGATGCGTCGGATAGCCATGGTGCGTCGGCTTGGGCAGGGTGACGGGATACGTCGGCTTCGGCGCCGGCAGGATCGGCGCAGGCGGCACCTCCACTTCGATCTCCATTTCCAGCTTCACTTCCGGGCTCGGTTTGACTTCCGTGATCGGCTTCACTTCCGTGATCGGCTTCACTTCCGTGATCGGCTTCACTTCGGTACTCGGTTTGACTTCCGTGCTCGGTTTGACTTCCGTGATCGGCTTGACCTCCGTGCTCGGTTTGACGTTCGTGCCCGGCTTCACCCCGGTGTGAGGCTTATTGGTCGGCAGCCAGCCGGTGACCGTGTCGTGAACTTTCGACGCGATGCCGCCGATATGGCCTACGAGGTGGCCGCCATGATGTCCTTCATTGGCATGATGGTGGCCGCCATGATGTCCTACATTGGCATGATGGTGGGCGGCATGGTGTACGCTCTCGACGTGCATTCCCTGTCCTGCGGCGCCTTGCTCCGCGGTTGACGTTCCCGCTTCGGCAACCGGGAGCTTCGGAATATTGACGACTTCCCCGGTCAGGAGCGCGTTCGGATTTTTCAACTGCGGGTTCGCGGCGATCATATCCGCCAGCGGAATTCCCCAGGCTTTGGACAGCTTCCACAGCGTGTCGCCTTGCTGTACCGTGTGTTGGTGCGCGACCTCGTACGCCGGTTTGGCCGGCATCGGTATCTTGATCTTCGTTCCGACCGAGATCTCGTTCGGATTCGCGAGCTCCGGATTGGCCGCGACCAGCTCTTCCAGCGGAACGCCGTACTTCTTGGCCAGAAGATACAGCGTATCCCCGCTTTTGACGATATGGATCTTCACTCGGTTCCCTCCTGATGGCTAGACTTCACGTGCGGGCGATCGCCCTCGCGCAATCCCTACATCCTATGCAGGAGTTAGGCGTTTGACATCCCTGCGGCAAAAAAAGCTGGGCAAACGTTCCGTGTCTTGGCGGCCCGCTTTTCCCCGCGTTTGTCCGCTTGCTTCCGTCCCCCGTTCCGTCTCCCGCCGGCCTGGCATACGGCGCCACGCGGATCTGCGGCCGCCCAAGAAAAAGAGGCGTTCCGCATCGGGAACGCCTCTTCGCCTCGCCTCTTATTCGTAAACCTTCACGCCGTCGACGGTCACCAGCTTGCGGAACTCCGCGAGCAAGCGCGTCGTGACCGGTCCCGCGCGGCCTTCGCCGATCGCGCGGCCGTCCACTTCGCGTACCGCGATCACTTCCGCAGCCGTGCCTGTGAAGAACACCTCGTCCGCCGCGTACACGTCATGCAGCGTGAACGGCTCTTCTTTGAGCTTGTAGCCGAGCCGCTCGCACAGCTCCATGATCGCGCCGCGCGTGATGCCTTCGAGCGCGCCGATGTAGCAAGGCGGCGTGTAGACGACGCCGCGCTTCACGACGAAGATGTTGTCGCTCGATCCTTCGGCCACGTAGCCCTGGGCGTTCAGCATGATCGCTTCGCCTACGCCCGCTTGATTGGACTGGATCTTGACGAGCACGTTGTTGAGATAATTCAGCGACTTGATCTTCGGGTTCAGCGCGTCGGGCAGATTCCGCCTGGGGCTGACGGAGACGGATCGCAAGCCGTCACGGTACGCATCCTCCGGATAGATGGAGAGCTGCTCGACGATGATGACGACGTAGGCCGCGGGACAGCGCAGCGGGTCCAGTCCGAGATTGCCGGGACCGCGCGAGACGACGAGCCGGATGTAGCCGTCGCGGAGTCCGTTCTTGCGGATCGTCCCGACGAGCGCACCCTGCATCTCTTCGCGCGTGAGCGGGATGTCCAGCATGATCGACTTGGCCGAGTCGTACAGCCGGTCGAGATGCTCCTTGCAGCGGAAAATGTTCCCCCCGTAGATCCGGATGCCCTCGAAGATGCCGTCTCCGTACAGAAATCCGTGATCGTACACCGAGATTTTGGCGTTTTCTTTGCTGACGTATTCTCCGTTTAGATAAATCCATTGCTCCGCCATGCGATAATGGCACCTCCGAACGTATTATCCTTCGAAAGGAAAGCTGGGATACGATCCGAGAATGCGCACCTGACAGCCGATCGCTTCGATCTCGGCGATGGCCGCGGGCAGCAGCACCGTGTCCAAAGACATGTCGATGTCAATCCAGAAATAATAACTGCCTAGCTTCTTCTTCGTCGGGCGGGACTCGATCCTCGACAGGTTGATGCGCCGCCAGGAGAAGGCAGCCAGCACTTGATGGAGCGCGCCCGGGTAATCCTCCGGCAGCGTGATCAGGACGCTCGTCTTGTGTCGCGTCGCCGTCTCGGATTCGTAGGCCCGATGGCCGACGAGCAGGAAGCGGGTGTAATTGTTGTCATGATCGGTGACCGCTTCTTCCAGGACGTCCAGTCCGTTATCCGCGGCGGCCGTCTTCGTGCCGATCGCAGCCCAGCCCCGTCCGGGATTCTCGCCGACCGTCCGGATCGCTTCGGCGGTGCTGCTCAGCGTCTCGAGCTCCGCATGCGGAATGCGCGACCGCAGGAACTCGTAGCACTGGGCCATCGCCACCGGATGGCTGATGACCTTGACGATCCGCGCAGGATCCCAGCCCGCGCCGCCTTCGGCGGCGAGCTCGTCGGCGCGCCCGACCAGGTTCTGAATGGCGGGGAATACCCATTCCGCCCGAATGGGCAGCTCCACCTCGTGGACCAGCCAATCGGTATGCAGGCTGACCGAGCCGTCGATCGTATTCTCGATCGGGATAACGCTCCAGTCCGTGCGGCCGTTGACGGTAGACTTGAAGACGTCCGCGATCATCTTATGATACACGAGGTTCACGGGCTCCCCGCGGAAAAAGTAACGCGCGGCTTCGTCGGAAAACGTACCCCTCGGCAGCGCGGCGGCGGAAGGCAGCTTCGTCATGCGCGCACCTCTCGCCCGCGCGCCGCCAGCACCTGATGCGGCTCGCGGCCGTAATCCGGCTCATGGACGCTGATCGCCCGCACCTCCGGACCGTCCAGGCACGGCTCCAGCCAGCGCAGCGACACGGCGATGCCCTCGGCTGCCATGACTTCCGTGACGAACCGCTCCAGCTCGCCGGGCCGGCCCGCGCCCGCTTCCGCGAGCAAGAGCAGCGTCGGACCCGCGCCGGACAGCACCGCGCCGAGCGCGCCGTGATCGGGCGCTTCGCGGAGGATCGTCTCCATGCCGGGAACGAGCGCCGCGCGATACGGTTGGTGAAGCCTATCCCGCAGCGCGTGCTTCAGCACGTCCAGCCGCCCGGTGGCGAGCGCCGCGGTCAGCAGCGCGCCGTGAGCCACGTTGAAAACGGCATCGCCTAACGGCACTTCCCGGGGCAGCACGTTCCGCGCATGCTTCGTCGACAGCTCGAAGGCCGGGATCGCGACGAGCGCCGCCAGCCCGGCCGGCGGATCGAAGCGGACGGCTTCCGCGCGGGAGCCGTCCCAAGCGGCGGCGACGATGCCGCCGAAGAGGGAGGCTCCGACGTTATCGGGGTGGTTCTCCAGCGCCGTCGCCATCTGGAACAGCGTATCCGCGGAGAGCGGATCGCCGATCAGCGCGTTCGCGGCGACCAGCGCGCCGACGATGGCCGAAGCGCTGCTGCCGAGCCCCCGCGTCAGCGGGATGTCGCTGCGGATGCCGATCGCCAGCTCCGGCACCTCGCGGCCCGCGCGCGCGAACACCGCTTGCGCCACCTCGTAGACGAGATTGGACTTGTCCCGCGGAACGCCTTCGAGGTTATCGCCGTACAGCGTGATCGTCGTCTCGGCGGCCGGCCGCAGATCGATCCATTCGTACAGAGACAGCGCCATGCCGAGCGTGTCGAAGCCCGGTCCGAGATTCGCCGTGCTGGCCGGCACTTTTGCCACGACGCGGTCGCGGAGGACGGCCGCTTCCGTTCCTCCCGCGTCCGCGGCGCTCATTCGTTCGTTGCTCATCGTGGAACTCCTTCCGTTATCGCCATGCTATTCGGTTCGGGACGTCCGCCGCGGAGGGCGCGCCGTCAGCCTTCGACCCGGTAGACGCTCTTGATCGTCTGCACGGAAGACAGCTCCGCGAACGCCTTCAACACTTCGTTCATGGACGCCTTGCTGACCGCGTGCGTCGAGATGATGAGCTCGGCGCCCTTCTGCCCCGGCGTCGCCGGCTGCATGACGGATTCGATGCTGACGTCGTATTGAGAGAAGACTTGCGCGATCTGCATCAGGACGCCCGCGCGGTCTTCGACGTGCAGCAGCAGGAAGTACTTGGAGGCGATCTGCTCGTCGGTCTTCAGCTTTTTCTCCTTGTAGGAGACCGAAGCCTGGCGCCCGTTGACGCCGAGCTTCATGTTCTTCACGACCGCCACGAGGTCGGCGACGACCGAAGTCGCGGTCGGCAGCTCGCCGGCGCCCGGTCCGTAGAACATCGTCTCCCCGACCGCTTCGCCGTGAACGTATACCGCGTTGAACACGCCGTTCACGGAGGCGATCGGATGGCCGCGCTTCACCATCGTCGGCTGGACGCTGACGCTGATGAAGTCGTCCTGCCGCTCGGCGATGCCCAGCAACTTGACCTCGTAGCCGAGCTGGTGCGCGTACTGGATATCTTCTTGCGTCACCGAGGAGATGCCTTTAACGTCGACATCCTCGAGCGATACGTTGGCCCGGAAGCCGATCGTGGCGAGAATCGTCATCTTGCGGGCGGCGTCCAATCCCTCGACGTCGGAGGTCGGATCGGACTCGGCATAGCCGAGCGCTTGCGCTTCCTTCAGGACGTCGGCATACGCGGCGCCTTCCTGGCTCATCTTGGTCAGAATATAGTTGGTCGTCCCGTTGACGATCCCCATGATCTTCGTGATGCGGTCCGACGAGAAGCCCTCGATGAGCGTCCGGATGATCGGAATGCCGCCGGCTACGCTCGCTTCATAGAAGACGTCGCAGCCTTTCTCCTTCGCCTTCGCGAGAATCTCCGGCCCGTGCATCGCCATCAGATCCTTGTTCGCGGTGACGATGTGCTTGCCCCGCTCCAGCGCTTCGAGCATAATCTCCTTCGTGCTGCCGATGCCGCCCATGACCTCGACGACGACGTCGATCTCCGGATCGCGCACGATCTCCCACGGATCCTCCGTCAGCTTGCCATGGTCCACGGATATGCTGCGCGCCTTGGCGCGGTCCTTGACCAATATCTTAGAGATGACGATCGGGGAAGCGACCTGCCCTTGCAGATCCTCCTGGTGTCCTTCGACGATC
This sequence comes from Cohnella nanjingensis, assembly GCF_014212125.1. Taxonomy (GTDB): domain Bacteria; phylum Bacillota; class Bacilli; order Paenibacillales; family Paenibacillaceae; genus Cohnella; species Cohnella nanjingensis. Next base: position 17,762 of record NZ_JACJVP010000045.1, on the reverse strand, counting down.
CGGACGACGCCCGTGCCGACCGTTCCTAATCCCATCAATCCCACTTTCACCGGCTTCATGTCTGTTCTCCTCCGCTTCCTACTAGTCGGCCTTGCCCGGGCGGTCAACTGCGCCCCACCACGGTCGTTCGCTTGACGCCGTCGAGCGCCTTGAGCTTCTCCAGCAACTCGGTCAACGTTCCGTTCAGCGTGGACGTGTCGATCGTGACGACCACGTTCGCCATGCCCTGCAACGGAATCGACTGCGAGATGGTCAATACGTTCCCTTCGTTCACCGCGAGCGCGCCGAGCACCTTGGACAGGACGCCCGAACGGTGCTCCAGGTCGAGCGACAGGGTCGCGATGCGCTCCCTTGCCGCCTGCTCGAGGAGATAGACGCCGTCCTTGTACTTGTAGAAGGCGCTCCGGCTTAAGCCGACCTTCTCCGCCGCCTCGTGCACGGTGGCCGCATCGCCCCGGCGCAGGAGCTCCTTCGCCTGCTCGGTCTTGAGCATGCCTTCGGGCAGCAGATCCTCGCGGACGACGTAATAGCGCTCCGCCATCTTCCGTCCTCCCAAGAAAGACGTTTGTGTGTATATAGTGGACATTATAACGGAAGCAACGCCAGGCGGCAATAGTCATTTCCCCGCAATGACCGATCCCGGAGCGAGACGCGTCCCTGTCGGCTTCATCAAAAAACCGACCCCGCGAAGGGTCGGTTCGTAGCGCGCGACGCTTATTCTTCCTCGTACAAGTAGTCGTCCGAGCCGCCCTCGAAGAACTCGAATTCGAACTCCCCGATGCGGATCGTGTTGCCGTCCTTGGCGCCCCGCTTGCGAAGCTCCGCGTCCACGCCGATCTTGCGCAGAATGCGCGCGAACCGCATAACCGCCTCGTACGAGCCGAACTGCGTGCGCCGCAGCAGACGTTCGATCGATTCGCTCTCCACGACGTACACCTCGTTGTCGCGGGAGATCGTGAACTCGTGCTCTTCGCGCGGCTCCATCCGGTAGACGACGCCTTCGGCCTCCGCTTCATCCTGCGCCTGCTGTTCGGCGATCTCCGCCGGATCGGGCAGCGACTCGAGCAGCTCCGCCACCCGGTACAGCAGCTCGGGCACGCCTTGACGCGTGAGCGAGGAGATGGGCAGGACGGCGATGTCCGGGCGGACTTCGGCCAGCTTGTCCCGGAATGCCGCCAGATTCTCTTCCGACTCCGGCATGTCCATCTTGTTCGCCGCGACGATCTGCGGACGCTCGGCCAATCGGGCGTTGTAGAGCTTCAGCTCTTCGTTGATCTTGACCCAATCGTCGAACGGATCGCGCCCCTCCATGCCGGACAGGTCCACGACGTGGAGGATGATCCGGGTACGCTCGACGTGCCGGAGGAATTCATGTCCGAGGCCGACGCCGGTATGCGCGCCCTCGATCAAGCCCGGCAAGTCCGCCATCACGAAGCTCCGGTCGTCGCCGAGCTCCACCACGCCTAGGTTCGGCGTGAGCGTCGTGAAGTGGTACGCGCCGATCTTCGGCCTAGCGCCCGATACGACCGACAGCAGCGTCGACTTGCCGACGCTCGGGAAGCCGACGAGCCCGACGTCCGCCATCACCTTCAGCTCCAGCGTCACCCAGCGCTCTTGCCCTTCTTCGCCGTTCTCGGCGATGGCCGGCGCGGTGTTGACCGAACTCTTGAACCGGGTGTTGCCGCGTCCGCCGCGTCCGCCCTTCGCGATCACGACGGCTTGGCCGTGCTGCGTCAGATCGGCGACCATCTCGCCGGTGTCGTCGTCGTAGACGATCGTCCCCGGCGGCACCCGCACGATCATGTCGTCCGCGTTGGCGCCGTGCTGGGACTTGTTGCGTCCCTTCTCGCCGCGCGGCGCCTTGAAGTGCTTCTGGTACCGGAAGTCCATCAACGTGCGCAGGCCCTCGTCCACCCGGAAGACCACGTCTCCGCCGTGGCCGCCGTCGCCGCCCGCGGGTCCGCCTTCCGGCACGTACAATTCTCTGCGGAACGCGACGAGTCCGTCCCCGCCGTCGCCGCCTTTAACATAGATCTTCGCCTTGTCTACAAACATGATGCGATCACTCTCATTTCCGTCCGGCGTCGAACGTGAGGGCGAACCGGCGGGCCGTTCCCGGCCCTTCGACCCCGGCCGTATCGCGCTCCGCTTCCCATCGTCCCCGTCCGTCCAATACTTTCGTTACGTCTTGCGCAAGGCTGTCTTCCGCAGCCAGCTCGCCTTGGTAGGCCGCTTCGACCCGCAGCGCCTCCGCGCCGCCCGAGATTCGCAGAGCGAGCACGTTCTGCTCGCCGTAAGACGCGACGGCCCGAAAGCGGAATGCGTTAATGAGCCCGATGACCGACTGCGCGAACGCTTCGGCGAGCGGGTCTTCCTTGTCCAGTTGGACGCCGTCCTCGACCGATACGTCGAGACGCAGCGTGTCGCACATCGTGCGGAACGACAGCACGTAGGACGCCAGCTCCGCGCTCCCGAGGCGGGAGATCCGGCTGTCCTGGTCCATCCGTTCCCTTATTCTGTCCACGATCGCCACGGCTTTATCGAGCTTCTGCAGACGCAGATAACCGTACAAGATTTGCAGTTCGTTCATCCAATCGTGCCGATGGTGGCTCAGCGTCTCGATCGCGGACCGCTGCGCCCGCGCGAGCATCCGCTCCGTCTTGGCCCGTTCGGCGCGGCGTTCCGCCGCGAGCCACGCGCCGCCCGCGGCCGCGGTCCACAGGACGAACAGCGCCAGAGGCCAGACCTGGTCCCGCCATGCGAAGACGCATGCCGCGGGCGCCAGCAGCGAGATTGCCGCTCCAAGCCGCCATAGGGTGTTTTTCCCAGACATGATTAAGCTTCCCCGTTTCGTTCGTTCCCGACTCAAGCCGGTTCCGGTTCCTGCCGCCAATCCCCGCCAGTATATCACGAACCGCGCCGTTTGGTTGTCGGATAGACGATTTTAGTGCTTAAGCATGAATCCGATCATGGCGCGCTTGCCTAGCCGCTCCGGCGCGTTCGTACCGGTTCGAGGCCTGTCCCGCGCGGATCGGAGACGGTTCGGCGGGAGGAGGGAGAACCCGACACCTCCCCGAATCGTGCAAAAACCCCGGCCACTTCGCTGGCCGGGGTTCTGGATGACGGATTAAGCTTCGAGAGCGGCAGCGACAGGCGCTTGCTCGACCGGATAGACGCTCACTTTCTTGCGATCGCGTCCCCAGCGCTCGAACTTCACGACGCCTTCCACTTTCGCGAACAACGTGTCGTCTTTGCCGATGCCGACGTTGTTGCCCGGATGGATCTTCGTGCCGCGTTGGCGCACGAGGATCGTGCCGCCGGTGACGGCTTGGCCGTCAGCCCGCTTCACGCCGAGGCGCTTCGATTGGCTGTCGCGTCCGTTCTTCGTCGAGCCTACGCCCTTCTTGGAAGCGAACAACTGAAGATTCAGTTTCAACATGGGTGTCAACCTCCTTCTATGCGAGAGTATGCTTGATTCTCACGTGCTTGCCGTATTGATCCGCGATCGATTCAAGCGCGACGACCATGCCCGCGAGCAGGAGCTGAAGCTGTTCGTTGCGGTGCGTCTCTCCGCTCTCCGGCATGCTGGCCGACAGAAAGCCCGACTTCATCTCGGCGTCTGGGACGATGCCCGTCAGCTTCTCGATGGCGTTGACCGCGCCGACCGTTACGGCCGACACGCCCGCGCAGACGATGTCCTTGCCGGGGTCGTCGTACTTCGCGTGTCCGGTGACGGAGAACCGCTTGATCCGCTCGTCTTGGTCCCGATAGATCGTGATCGTAATCATCTGGGCGTCCCGCTTAAGCCTGGATGGATTCGATCGTCACTTTCGTGTACGGCTGACGATGACCTTGCTTCTTGCGCTCGTTTTTCTTCGGTTTATAGTGGAAAACGATGATTTTCTCACCTTTAACGTGCTTCTCGACTTTGCCCGTTACGGATGCGCCAGCCAGAAGCGGCGTGCCGGATACGAAGCCTTTGTCATTGGATACGGCCAGGACCTTGTCGAACTTCACGCTGTCGCCTTCGCTGGCGGAGAGTTTCTCCACGAAGATCACGTCGCCCGCTTGGACCTTGTATTGCTTGCCGCCGGTTTCGATAATCGCGTACATATTGTGCACCTCCTCGTGTCTAAGACTCGCCTCATGGGGTGCCGGATGTCGCAGCTTCGCGTTACGCCAGGACAGCGCCGATCTTCCAAACCCGGTGGAGTGCGGTTGTAGCCTGCAATCTCGGGGATGAGCCCATTGCACGCACTATGGTAGTTTATCATACTCGCCCGATGAATACAAACCTTATTTGCGGCGCGCAGCGCATACGCCGGGACGCGGGAGGACTCCGCGTCAACGCACGTAGATCTTGCCCTTGCCCTTGCAGGAAGCGCACGTGTCGTAAAAGTAGCTCATCACGTCTGCCCGCGTCTTCTTGCGGGTAATCTCGAGCAAGCCCAGCCTTGTCCAACCGACGACCTGGCACTTGGTCCGATCGCGGCGGATGGTCGCCTCGAGACGCTGCACCACCTGCTGGCGATGCTCGTCGGTGTCCATGTCGATGAAGTCGACAATGACGATGCCGCCGACGTCGCGCAGGCGCAGCAGACGGGCGATCTCTGTCGCGGCTTCCAGATTCGTGCGGAATACCGTCTCCTCGAGGTCGACGGAACCCGTGTACTTGCCGGTGTTCACGTCGATCACGGTCAGCGCCTCGGTCTGATCCCAGACGAGATAGCCGCCGCTCTCCAGCGAGACGCGGGGCTGGAACGCCTTGTCGATCTGCTGCTTGATGCCGAACCGTTCGAAGATCGGCGCTCCGTCGGCATGCAGCCGCACCCGGCCTTCCAGCGTCGGCGCCGTCTGCCGCAGATACGCGCGCGCCTCTTCGTACGCCTTCGGGTTGTCGACGACGAGCTCTTCGATCTCGGGCGTGAACACGTCCCGCACCGTGCGCTGCACGAGTCCGAAGTCCCGGTGGAGCGCCGCGGGCGCTTCCTCCCGGTCTCCCCTCTTCGCGATGTCGCGCCAGACCCGCCGCAGCGCGGCCAAGTCTTCGGCGAGCGATTCGCGCGGCTCGCCCTCCGCGTTCGTCCGGAGAATAAGGCCTTCGCCGGGCTCGCGCAGCTCGTCGGCCAGCTGCTTCAGCCGGGCGCGTTCCTGTTCCTGCTCGATCTTCTTGGAGACGCCGACGTAGTCGGCATGCGGCATGTACACCAGGCAGCGGCCCGGCAGGGAGTAGTGGGTGGTGACGCGGGCGCCTTTGCCGCCGAGCGGCTCCTTCATGATCTGGACGACGCGCTGGTCGCCCGGCTTCAGGAGGTCCGCGATGGAGGGCTTCGTCTTGGGCTGACGGTCCAGGTGGGGATGGAGGACGTCGTCCACGTAGAGGAACGCGTTCTTGGGCAATCCGATATCGACGAACGCCGCCTGCATGCCCGGCAGCACGTTCACGACGCGCCCGATGTAGAGATTGCCGACCAGGGATGTCCCTTCCGATCGTTCGACGCTGAACTCGGTCAATCTGCCGTTCTCGAGCAGCGCCGATTGTGTCACGTTGCGGACGCAGTGAACGAAGAGCTGCTTCATGCCTACCTCCCGTCGCGAGACTTTTTCAGTCATGCAGAAGGAATAAGTGTTGACGCCTATTCCGATCTGTTTGACCTACGATAAAAACGTCTCGCCCGCTTTCAATGGCGGCGAATCCGCCTTTTACTTGCTATTCTACATGAAAAACCGCAAATCCGCATGTCCGTTTGTCAAACTCCCGAGAAAACCGTCGATCAGTTTCCCCTCGGGAACGACGCGCGAGACGCTGCCCCGGTTCATCACGTAGACAAGATGGTAGCGTTCCTTCATGAGCAGCCGGACGACCGAGGACAGCGGTCTCTGGTCGGAGACGACGATCGGCTGGGCGAGCGTGCCGCCGTCGATGCGCGCCTCCGAGCGCTTCGCCCGGTGAACGAGAAACCGCAGGAAGACGAAGGGGACGTTCCGCAGATAGGTCCAATTCGAAGCGCACAGGAACAGGCCGATGACCAGCAGGTTCAGATGAAGAAGCCCGCCTCGCGTCAGCGGGTACATGGCCGCGCAGACGACCGCGAAGCTGAACAGGAGGCTGATCCTCGCGCTCCACAGCAGCGTCCTGTGGTACGGGATATGAAGGCTGAACCCGGCTTGCAGCATCCGGCCGCCGTCCAGCGGCAGAATGGGCAGCAGGTTGAACAGCGCGATCAGCGCGTTGGCCGCGATGAAGTCGCCGGTCCACAACGGGTCGACGAGCCCGGCTTGTCCGAAGAGCCAGGCCAAACCGGCCAGCGCCGCGTTCTGCAGCGGACCGGCGAGCGCGACCAATACTTCTTCCTTGGCCGGCACGGAGCCCGCTTCCTCGACCTCGAGCACGCCGCCGAACGGGAGCAGCTTCACCTCCCTCACCGTCCAGCCGAACCGCAGCGCCATCAAGAGATGGCCGAGCTCGTGCAGCAGGACGATGCTGAACAGCGTCCCGATCTCCGCGAACCGGCCCGTCAGGACGGATAGCAGCATCAAGAGGACGAAAAGCGGATGAAGGCGGAAGACGATGCCCCGGATTCTAATCAAAGGGCACCACTTCCGCCGGATCCAACGTTTTGCCGTTCTGCTTGACGGCGAAGAAGAGCAGGCCTTCGCCGCCCGGCTTGCCGGAAGCGGGCGCGAGCGTCCCCAGCGCCTGCCCCGCCTCCACCCAATCGTTCGGCTTCACGTCCGGTTCGCTCACGCTCCCGTAGACGGTCACGACCCGGTTCGCATGCTGGACGAGGATGGTCGCGAGGCCGCCCGCGTCGAGCGTCACCTGCGTCACCCGGCCCGTATGGACGGCGACCACCGGGCTTCCGGCGAGCGCGGCGAGCCGCACGCCGCTCCCGCTCTGCGCGAACGTCTCGAGCACGCGGCCTTCGACGGGCGGCACCGTCTCTTCCCGGCTCCACTCCGCGCTGACGGCTTCCGCGTCCGAGGTGTGCCGGAACGCGGGCAGGAACGACGGCGAGCCGCCGAACGTCTTCTCGTACCAAGCCTCCGCCGCGGCGAAGTCCATATCGCGCGTGACCGCCTGGGACAGCCACGTCTGGGCGGCGTCGCTCCCCGGCAGCGCGAGCCGGAACCAGCCCCAGGCGCCGGCGAACAAGAGCAGCGCCAGCACGGTCCGAATGAGGAATCCGCGCGCGAGCCTGCGGATCGGCATCGGCCAGGGGGAGAGCTCCGGACCGGAGCCGCCTCCGTTCCGCCCGTTCGTCTCGCCGTACCAGGGGGCTAGCCGGGGGGCGCGATCCGTCGCGTGCGGGAGACCGGACAACGTGCCCGATGGCCCGGAGCCGTGCGACGGTTGCCGATCCGCCGCTTCGATGCCCGTCCCGCCGCTTGTCCGCTCTTGGCCGTAGGACGGCGCGCCGCCGCTCCGCAAGACCCCGCCGTTACCTCCTCCAATGCCGCCTATGCCGCCAATGCCGCCGATCCGGTCCCAATCTCCCCCGTTCTCCCGCTGGAGGCGCTGGCGTTCCTTCCACCACAGCTCCGGATCGTTCTCAACCGCGTCCAACGTCCGGACCGCAGGACGGTCGTTCGGTTGCAAATGCCGACGGACGGATACAGGCTCGTTATGTTCCGGCCCACGGCCGCGGGCGCTTTTTCGCACGGGCATCGCCTTTCTCCTCCCTTGTCCTTCCTTTCTACCACGATATGGCGCGTCCGCCGCATTTAGACCAACCTCGTCTCCTTCGCCGGCGCCTTCCGGGTCGACGGCAAAAAACACGCATGACCTTACCAGTTCACAGGCTCTTATGAAAAGTTGCGACAGGCTAAAAGGATCGCACTGCGGCGAATCCGGCCTTTACGAGCTGCAACGATAATATCTACATGGCCTATCGGATTTTTATTTGGCGGTAAGCGGACA
>NZ_JACJVP010000045.1:0-9732 GCF_014212125.1 Cohnella nanjingensis | reverse complement strand
TAAGTTGTAAACGTACAACTATATCGCCCATTTTTTGATCACTTTTCGATTTTCTACTGAATAAGTGGTACTTTTGCAAGTAAATGCCTCTTTTCCGCTGATAGGAGGCAAATAAGTTGTATGATTACAATTTATTGGGAAGCAGCCACCACGAGAAAGCACCACCATCAAGAACCACTATCAAGCACCACGGCGAGAGCCACCGGATAGCGCCCCAGCCGATGAAATCCGGGCGACCTTTGCCCAACCGAAGACGAATATTCCGTACGATTATTTGGTGTGTAAGCCCTGACAGCGATAATGGCCAAAACCCATTTTCATGAAAAAAAAGGCCGACCCTTGCGGACGATTCCGCTTTGGGACAGCCTTCAAACGCGCCGGCCGAGCCGGCGTTACGTATCGATCGTGTATTTCTCCTGGTGCGCCCGGATGCTGAAGATCAAACCGATCGACATCATGTTCAGGAGCAGCGACGTGCCGCCATAGCTGACGAACGGCAGCGTGATGCCGGTCAGAGGCATGACGCCGATCATCATGCCGATGTTCTGGAAGATCTGGAACACCATCATGGACGCGATGCCGATGATGATGAAGGAGCCTCGCCTATCGTAACACTGATAGGCGATCAGAATCATCCGGTAGATGAAGACGAAGTAGAGCAGGAGCAGCACGGCCGCGCCTTGGAAACCGAACTCCTCGCCGACGACGACGAAGATGGAATCGGAGTACGTATAGGGAATGAACTTGCGGTTCTTCGATTCGCCCTGCATGTAGCCGTCCCCGGCGAGACCGCCGGAACCGATCGCGATCTTGGCGTATTCGACCTGGCGCTTGTCGTCCATCGAAGCTTCTTCCGGGTGGATAAACGTGTTGATCCGCTGATACCAGTGCGCCTTTTCGTGCTTCGTCAAGTAGTCCTTGATATCGGCGTTGTACGTATTGAACAGGCTCACGAACAGCACGACCCCGCCGACGACGACGGCCAGCCCGATCAGCACGTACGAGTATCGCACGTTGCCGATCCACAGCATCCCGAGCACGATGAAGACGTAGATCATCGCGTTGCCAAGATCGGGCTGGATCATGACGAGCAGGAACGGCACGAACGCGACCGCCGCGATCAGGAGGACGTCCTTGCGCATGGACAGAGGATCTCCCTGCCTTCGTCCCATGAGCACGGTCACCGCCAGGATCAAGAAGATCTTCATGATCTCCGCCGGCTGGAACAGGAAGCTGCCGAATCTGAACCAGCTCTTCGCGCCGTTGATCGGCTCCGCGAACAGATAGACGGCCACGAGCAGAATCAGTCCGATGCCGTACCAGACGTACCAAGTCTTCAGCAGCAGCCGGTAATCGAACAGGGTGATCAGCAGGATGGCCGCGAATCCGGCCCCGTAGAAGATCAGCGTCTGGATGTCCTTATTCGAATACCCTTCGGTATAATAAGTCGCGCTTCGGACGAGCAGCGTGCTGATCCCCATGAACAGGACGAGGATGAGCACCATGAGCAAGTCTATTTTCTTCAGTCTGTTTAGCAAGCGGGATCATCCCATTCCGAGAAACTTGCGGACCCGCCGGAACATGCCGCTCTTCTCGTCCAGATGCATGAGCGGCACCGTCTCGCCGAGTATGCGGCGCGCCACGTTCCGATAGGCGATGGAAGCGCGCGAAGAAGGATTCATGACCGTCGGTTCGCCTTGGTTCGCCGCCTTGATCACGATCTCGTCGTCCGGCACGATGCCGATCAAGTCGATCGCCAGCACCTGGCAAATATCGTCGACCTCCAGCATGTCGCCGCTGCGCAGCAGGTTCGGGCGGATCCGGTTAATGATAAGCTTGGGAGGCGCGATCTGCGTCTTCTCGAGCAGGCCGATCACCCGGTCCGCGTCGCGCACGGCGGCGTTCTCCGGCGTCGTCACGACGATCGCCTGGTCCGCGCCCGCGATCGCGTTGCGGAATCCCTGCTCGATCCCCGCGGGGCAATCGATAATGACATAATCGAAATCCGGCTTCAGGTCCTCGATGATCTTGCGGACCTGCTCCGGCGAGATATCGTTCTTGTCTTTGGTCTGCGCCGCGGGCAGCATGTACAGTTCGTCGAAGCGCTTGTCCTTGATCAGCGCCTGGTTGATCCGGCAGCGTCCCTCGGCCACGTCGATCAGGTCGTAGATGATGCGGTTCTCGAGACCCATGACGACGTCGAGATTGCGCAAGCCGATATCGGTGTCGACCAGACATACTTTTTTTCCCATCAAAGCCAGCGCGGTACCGACATTCGCCGATGTGGTCGTCTTGCCGACCCCGCCTTTGCCGGATGTTACGACGATCGCTTCTCCCATCGCGCTACACTCCTTTGACCTGCAGAACTTTGTTGCGATTATGGTGCAGATGCGACATCTTGTCCATCTGCATCGCGCCGTCGCGCAAATAAGCGTATTCCATCCACGGCTCGGCCGAAGCCCATTCGTCCGGCGGCCGGCTGATGACTTCCGCGATCCGCAGCTGCGTCGGCTTCATGAGCGAAGCCGCGATGATCGCTTCCTCATGCCCCGCGCAGCCGGCGTGCGCCGTCCCGCGCAGCGCGCCCATAATATAGATGTCGCCGGTGCAGCGGACCGTCCCGCCCGGATTGACGTCGCCGAGCAGCAGCAAATGACCTTCGTGCGCCAACGTCTGGCCCGAACGGACCATGCCGGAGACCGTATGGAGCTGATAAGAGGCATAATCCGCCGCTTCCTCCGGTACAGGGTCGCTCTCGATCGTCTGCACCAGGAAGTTGCCCTGCTTGCGGATGATCGAGCGGACGCGCTCCTTGTCCTCTTCGTCCAGCTGCCGGGAACCGAGCTTGACGTAGACGTGGACCAGCGGTCCGGCGAGCTGCTGCTCGTGCTTGTCCAGCTTCGCGTGAAGCTCGTCGAGCAGCGTGACGAATTCGCACCGGTCGTCGAGGATGAATACGAGACCTTCTTTGACGCCTTTGATCGTTATCGACGATTTGCCGTTCACCTGCATTCGCCCCTCCCACCTCTATCAAATTCGGTTAGACGGGGCCGAATTCCTGCCGGCCGATCCAAATCCGGCCGCGCAAGCGACGCTGCGCGAGCGTCCGTGCTCACGCGTTGGCCTCTTCCTTGGCGGCTGCGACATTCTTGACGAACCAGCGCCGCACCGGGAGATAGAGCAGAAGACCCGCGAACGTCTGGAGCAGCAAGGTGGGCACGACTTGCCAGTAGACCACGTAAGCGATCGGGAGATGCGTTAAGAGAAACAGCTTGTAGATGAAATAGACGAGCAAATCCAGCAACCCGCTGCCGATCCCTACCGTCACCAGCAGGAGCGCCAGCGTGCGGCTGCTCCGCTGCTCGGCGGCCAAGCCGATGAGGTACCCGAACAGCGCCATGCCGAACGCGTAGGCGCCGATCATATGGCCGTAGGACAGCGTGTCCTCCAGCAGGCCGAAGCCGAGGCCGAACAGAAAGCCGCGGTGCCTGCCGGCGAACATGGCGACGAACACCGTCATGACGAACGGCAGATGCGGCAGCAGGCGGTCGCTCCAAGCGGACGGAATCAGCCAGGGAATGACGGCGGTCTGCAGGAGGAGCAGCGCCAGCGTCACGACGATGGTCCGGTTCATGCGCATCGTCATCATGGATTGTCAGGATCCGGCGCGACGACGACCATGACTTCGTACAGATGGTCGAACTTGGCGGCGGGCTGGATCGTCGCCGTGTGGGTCAGCCCGTAGTCGCCAACCTGGTTGGACAGCACGGTCCCGATGATCAGGCCCTTCGGCAGGAGGTTCCCCTTCCCCGCCGTCACGACCGTATCGCCCTTCTCGACCTTCGCGTTCTCGTCGATCTTGCTCATCTGGAGCACGCCGTTCTCCTTGTTGTACTCGATGATCCCGAAGGCGGAATCTTCCTTGCCCGAGATCGTCGCCGAGATCGAGATCACGTCCGGCGAAGCGGGGTCCATCTCGGTGATCGGCATGACGGTCGAGGTGAACTCGGAGACCGAGCTGACAAGACCGACCAGTCCGTCCGCCGTGATGACCGCCATCCGTTCCTTGATGCCGTCCCGGGAGCCGAGCAGGATTTTGATCGTCTTGTCGTACGGGTTCGTGCTGCTCGCGATGACCTGGGCGAACAGATATTTATAATTATAAAATTGCTTTTGCGTTTCGGTAAAATGAAGCAGTTCTTCATAACGCTTGTTGTCGCTCTCGATCTTGTTGTAGCGGACCCGGTCCTGCGTGTAGCGGGCCACTGTCTGCTTCAGCACTTCGTTTTCTTTGTAGACGTCGGAAAGCCGGCCGAGGTCGCGGAAAAACTCCGCAACCGCTCCGACCGGCCGGTACAGAGCGCCTTGAACGGTCCCGAACGCATCGTTCACGAAGCGTTCGGGCCAGGTGGCGCCGCTCCGCCGCAAGGTGTATCCCATGATGGCGATGAAGAGGATCAGCCCGATCATGAGAATGAACAGCCGTTTGTTGCCGAAAAGTTTAAATATAACCGATCACCCGCTTTTGATGTGCCGCCGGACTCCGGCCGCCCGCTTCCTTAACGGCCAGAGCGGGATCCTTTCGATTTGAAGAGATGAATGTTCTCGAGCGCTCTGCCGGTGCCGATCGCGACGCAATCCAACGGGTTCTCGGCGACGATGACCGGCATGCCGGTCTCGCGCGCGAGCAGCTTGTCCAGGTTGCGCAGCAGCGCGCCGCCGCCCGTCAGGACGATGCCCCGGTCCATGATGTCCGCGGACAGCTCGGGCGGGCACTTCTCCAGCGTCACCTTGACGGCGTCCACGATCGCGTTCACCGTATCGGACAACGCTTCCGTAATCTCGTCCGACGTGATGGCCAGCGTCTTCGGCAGACCGGACACGAGATCGCGTCCGCGGATCTCGATCGATTCCATCTTGTCGAGCGGCAGCGCCGACCCGATCTCCATCTTGAGCTGCTCGCTCGTGCGTTCGCCGATCATCAGGTTGTAGAAGCGCTTGATGTACTGCATGATCGACTCGTCCATCTCGTCGCCCGCCACGCGGATCGAACGGCTCGTCACGATGCCTCCGAGCGAGATGACGGCGACTTCGGTCGTGCCGCCGCCGATGTCGACGACCATGCTGCCCGTCGGCTCCCATACGGGCAGGTCGGCGCCGATCGCGGCCGCGAACGGCTCTTCGATCGTGACCGCTTCGCGGGCCCCGGCTTGCTTCGCGGCGTCCTCGACGGCCCGCTTCTCGACGGCGGTGATGCCGGACGGCACGCAGACCATCACGTTCGGATGGCGGGGCGGGAAGGAGCGCTGCTTCTGCGCGCGGTTCAGAAAGTACTTGATCATCGTAGCCGTCGTCTCGAAGTCGGCGATCACGCCGTCCTTCATCGGACGGATGGCCCGGATATTGCCGGGCGTACGGCCGATCATTTTCTTGGCGGCTTCGCCCACGGCTTCGATTTTTTTCGTATCGGTACGAAGGGCAACCACGGACGGTTCCCTGACGACGATTCCTTTTCCTTTGACGTATACGAGTGTGTTCGCGGTACCCAGGTCGATTCCCAGATCGCGTGTAAATCCTCCAAGCATCTTATGCTACCTCCTGTTGGGACAATCTTATTTATTATATTACAAGGAGCCCAGTTCCTTCAAACTCACATAGCGATTGTCACCTATTACCAAATGGTCGAGGAGCTCGATCCCGATGAGCTCTCCGGCTTCGGACAGCCGGCGCGTCAGCTGGAGGTCTTCGGGGCTTGGCGTCGGATCCCCGCTCGGATGATTGTGCGCGCATAGAATCGAAGCGCTGCTGCGGCGGATAGCGGCGCGGAACACTTCGCGCGGATGCACGACGGACGCGTTCAGGCTGCCGATCGAGAGCGTCTCGCGGCCGACGACCTGGTTCTTCGTGTTCAGGAACAGCACGACGAAGTGTTCCTCGCGCAGGTGGCGCAGCTCCTCCATCAGCAGGTCCGCGGCGTCTTGGGGCCGGGATATGCGCGGCATCTCCGGAAGGCGCGATCTAGCGACGCGTCTGCCCAGTTCGACCGCGGCTTGCAGCTCGATCGCCTTGGCCGGACCGATGCCGCGAATGTGGATCAGCTCGTCCCAACTTCGCCCGGCCAGCCAGCGCAGCCCGCCGTTCTCGTTCAGGATGCGCTGCGCCAGATGCACCGCCGACTCGGCGCGCGAGCCGGTCCGCAGCAGAATCGCCAGCAGTTCGGCATGGCTGAGCGCGGCGGGGCCGTGCCGCTGCATCCGCTCCCGCGGCCGTTCCTCCGTCGGCACTTCCTTCAGCAGATAAGACCGTTGTTCCATCCCGTTTCCTCGTTTCGGATCTCCGCGTCGGATGCGGGTATGGACTTCGGTCGTCGGGCGGTAGGAACGAATGTCGGCTGGCGGCGGCTCAAGCGCATGCGATGCCGAACGAGGCGTATCGAGTCGCGGCGATGATGCTATATAACGGATATGCCGTACTTCTCGAGCATTTCGGCGAGCAAGCCGACCGGCAGTCCGACGACCGTGAAGTAGTCGCCGTCGATCTTCTCGACCAACGTCGCCCCGATGCCTTGGATGGCATAGCTGCCCGCCTTGTCGTTGGGCTCGCCCGTTTGGATGTATCTGCGGATCTTATCCTTGTCCATGGGCTTTACGAAAACCTCGGTCTTGCTATGCGCGACGCTGGAACGTCCCGTTCCGGCCTCGACGATCGCTACGCCGGTGTAGACGAAGTGCGATCTTCCTTGGATCAAAGACAACATGCGAGCGGAGTCGTCTTCATCCCGGGGTTTGCCCAGAATGAGACGATCGCAGACGACGATGGTGTCCGAACCGATCACGAGACCTTCGCCGTAAAGGGAAGCAACCGATTTCGCCTTTCTTAATGAAAGCATTTCCACCATTTCTCGGGGCGCCGTTCCCGTCGGAACCGACTCGTCCTCTTCGCTGGGATGCGTTTGAAAAGGCAAGTTCAACCCTTGAAGAAGCTCTTTCCTTCGCGGGGATGACGAAGCAAGTATAAGCGACCGAATCATTCCACCACCCTCCATTTTCCGCCTTGACGGCCATGCAACCTATTTCTGGGAATGGCTGCCTATGCAAGCTATTCCCGGAAACAAGCACGCTTATGTAACGTAATCGAGACCATCGCCCAACCGCATCTTGCATAGACGATTCAGCCTCCCCAAAAGTTCACCCAACGGACCTCTACATTTTGCGGTACAGCCAGATCGCGACGACAGCCCCGACGAGGCTCAGGAGGCTGATGTTGAGCGCGATGTTAATGTTGTAGACGAGCACCAGCAGATCGGCGGAAGGAGACCAATGCACCTTCACGGTTCGGGTCAGGAACCCCAATCCCGGAACGGCCTCGAGCCAATGGGCCAAAAGCGCCCCTCCAAGAATGCCTAGGAACAAAAACAAGAGCAAGACCCATCCGTTTTTCTTCACGATTCAACGTCACCCGCCGTTTTTTGACACTTGTTTCTCTATTATACGTGGCCTGGTCAGCCTGCACAATGCGCAAAGAAAAGACAGCCCCAAGGGCGGGGGCTGTCGGGTCTGTCGTCCTATTAACGGCCGCTGCCGAGCTGCAGATCGAGCCGAATCCGGTTGGCGGCGAGCGCGGCCTGCAGGGCGCCGGTCTGGACTTTGCGGAGCGAAGCCTGGGTCGGCGAGCCCGCGTGGTCGCGCAGCTCCTTCGCCGCGGCCGCCAGCAGCGCCGCGTGCGACTCGGCTTCCGTCTTGGAAGCCCCGGCCCAGGCCTGAAGGTCTTGCGCGGCCTTCTGCCAAGCGGCGTACGTCAGCTCCATCGCTTGGACTTCCTCCGCGGGCAGCGCCTGCGCCTTCTCCTGCAGCAGGGCGTTCGAGGCGAGGTCCGCCAAGCGCGCCGTCAAGGCGTCGCCCGTCTTGAGATAAGTCGCCCAACGCGCGGCTTGGGCATTGTCCGCCAGATCCAGCGGCTGATTCTCCAGCGTTTTGACGTATACTTCCGTTCCCGCCATCGTCTTGGCGAGCGCGGCCGCTTCCTCGCGGGTAGCCGCGATCCCGGCGTAGACGCGGAAGCCGTCGGTCGTATCCGAAGCGGCGGGCAGCCCCTTGCCGGCCAGCTCCTTCACGGCGTCGTTCATGCTGGCCTGCGTGCCGAATACGCCGTATTGGAGCAAATAGTAGGCGGACGCCGGCGCGACGGCGGAGACGGTCCCCTGCGCCGGCTCGGCGCCGGAGGCAGGATCCGC
The DNA here is from genome assembly GCF_014212125.1 of Cohnella nanjingensis. Taxonomy (GTDB): domain Bacteria; phylum Bacillota; class Bacilli; order Paenibacillales; family Paenibacillaceae; genus Cohnella; species Cohnella nanjingensis. Next base: position 1,499 of record NZ_JACJVP010000045.1, on the reverse strand, counting down.
GTCCTTCGCGCCCGCGCTCGCCGTCGATGCGGACGCCGGAGACGCCTCCCCGGCCGTCTGCGGAGCGTCGGCCGGCGGCTGAACGCCTGCGTTGACGGGCGTATCCGCCCCCGAAGACTTGCCGGGGAACAACGGCTCTCCGGTGAACAGCGACAGCGCCAGGTAGCCGAATATCGCCCCTGTGACAATCGCGCCCGCGACGGATACGAAGATGCGCAGCCAGGATGGGCCTTCGCGGCGGCGTAGATAAGCGGAGGACATCCAACCGTGATTCGCAGGTTCGTCGACGGCCGGATCGATCTCCGGCCTATAGCCGTCTTCCTCCGGAAGGTCCGCAAACGTCGATTCGGGGTAGACGGATAGGCCGTCCCGGTTCGCGTGCGTCTGTCCCCTAAGCGAGGCTGGCGCGCTGAATCCCGTGACGGACTTGCGTCCTTGCGGCGCGCTGCCGCCCGGCTGCGGCCGGTAGAGCTCGGGCGGCAGATTAGAGCTCGCGAGCGGAGGCGCCTCGAACGTCTCGGAAGCGCCGGAGCGGCGGTCCTTCTCGGGCGCGGACGGCTTGCCGAAGCCGCCGCGACGATCGGGCGCGGTCGCGCCGCGGAGGTCCAGCCCCGGGTCGCTGCCCGGAGCCTGCGAATGCGTACTGCGGCGATCCGGCGCCAGTGCGCTGCGATAGACGTCCGGCTGCGCGTTCGATGCGCGTTCGTTCGGACGCGCGGCCGGCGCCGGCTCGCCGCGCCCAAGGCCGGATCGCCGAGCCGGCGCTTGCGACTCGGCGCGGACGGCGGGCGCCCGATGCATCGCGGCCATGCCGCGGCGGATCGGCGCCGCGTTCGGCGCTTGCTGCGTTAGCTGCGCGCGCGCCCCCGCCATCTCCGCATGCGCCGAAGGCATGCGGGAGTCTCGATTCGAATTGGCGTCCGCAAGAGGCGTCTGCGGAGAACGGTCCTCCGATTGGCGCGAAGCGGAAGCTCCGCCCGCCGGTTGCTCTGCCTGCGCTTGCGGATAAGGATCCGAACGGCGGATGATCTCTTCCAGCGCGTGAATATCGTCTTGGTAAGGGCTGTGCCACGCATCCATCGCTTCCGCCTTGCGCGGCTCTTCCCGCCCGTCCATTCGCGTTTCCGTTTGCGTTTGCGTTTCTTGTCCGTGCGGCTGCGCCGGATGCGGGAAGCCCCCCCAAGCGTCCTGGACTTTCTCCTGCACGGAAGGGCGTTGCTGCGTCGTCTCCCGGGGCTTGGCGCCGTCGAAGCGGAACGTCATTTTCGTCTTCTGCTGCATCGGTCTTCTCCCCTTGTCCCTCAATCTATTAACTATGCTATGAGTTGATAGAGAGAAATATGATCGCGCGCCGCGAAAGAAAACGCCGGGGGCTGCGAAGCATCGTCCGGGGAACAAGGGAAGCTAATGCCGATGCAGGTAGTCTGCGTACTCTTCGAACGCTACTATGCGGAAACGCGCGATGTAGGTAGTTTACATCAATGGCATTGCACAGAACC